>NZ_CP040752.1:0-1767500 GCF_013394065.1 Streptomyces rectiverticillatus | reverse complement strand
GAGAGCGCGGCAGTGAGACTGTGGGGGATAAGCTCCATGGTCGAGAGGGAAACAGCCCAGAGCATCGACTAAGGCCCCTAAGCGTACGCTAAGTGGGAAAGGATGTGGAGTCGCAGAGACAACCAGGAGGTTGGCTTAGAAGCAGCCACCCTTGAAAGAGTGCGTAATAGCTCACTGGTCAAGTGATTCCGCGCCGACAATGTAGCGGGGCTCAAGCGTACCGCCGAAGTCGTGTCATTCCAGCATGAGGGCTAACGCCCGCTGGGATGGGTAGGGGAGCGTCGTGTGCCGGGTGAAGCAGCCGCGGAAGCGAGTTGTGGACGGTTCACGAGTGAGAATGCAGGCATGAGTAGCGATACACACGTGGGAAACGTGTGCGCCGATTGACTAAGGGTTCCTGGGTCAAGCTGATCTGCCCAGGGTAAGTCGGGACCTAAGGCGAGGCCGACAGGCGTAGTCGATGGACAACCGGTTGATATTCCGGTACCCGCTTTGAAACGCCCAATATCGAATCCATTAATGCTAAGGCCGTGAAGCCGCCCTGGATCCTTCGGGTGAAGGGGAGTGGTGGAGCCGCTGACCCAAGGTGGTAGTAGGTAAGCGATGGGGTGACGCAGGAAGGTAGTCCAGCCCGGGCGGTGGTTGTCCCGGGGTAAGGGTGTAGGCCGTGTGGTAGGCAAATCCGTCACACGTTAAGGCTGAGACCTGATGCCGAGCCGATTGTGGTGAAGTGGATGATCCTATGCTGTCGAGAAAAGCCTCTAGCGAGTTTCATGGCGGCCCGTACCCTAAACCGACTCAGGTGGTCAGGTAGAGAATACCGAGGCGTTCGGGTGAACTATGGTTAAGGAACTCGGCAAAATGCCCCCGTAACTTCGGGAGAAGGGGGGCCATTTCCGGTGATGGAATTTACTTCCTGAGCTGGGGGTGGCCGCAGAGACCAGCGAGAAGCGACTGTTTACTAAAAACACAGGTCCGTGCGAAGCCGTAAGGCGATGTATACGGACTGACGCCTGCCCGGTGCTGGAACGTTAAGGGGACCGGTTAGCTCCATTTCGGTGGGGCGAAGCTGAGAACTTAAGCGCCAGTAAACGGCGGTGGTAACTATAACCATCCTAAGGTAGCGAAATTCCTTGTCGGGTAAGTTCCGACCTGCACGAATGGCGTAACGACTTCTCGACTGTCTCAACCATAGGCCCGGTGAAATTGCACTACGAGTAAAGATGCTCGTTTCGCGCAGCAGGACGGAAAGACCCCGGGACCTTTACTATAGCTTGATATTGGTGTTCGGTTCGGCTTGTGTAGGATAGGTGGGAGACTGTGAAGCCGTGGCGCCAGCCATGGTGGAGTCGTCGTTGAAATACCACTCTGGTCGTGCTGGATGTCTAACCTCGGTCCGTGATCCGGATCAGGGACAGTGTCTGGTGGGTAGTTTAACTGGGGCGGTTGCCTCCTAAAGAGTAACGGAGGCGCCCAAAGGTTCCCTCAGCCTGGTTGGCAATCAGGTGTTGAGTGTAAGTGCACAAGGGAGCTTGACTGTGAGACCGACGGGTCGAGCAGGGACGAAAGTCGGGACTAGTGATCCGGCGGTGGCTTGTGGAAGCGCCGTCGCTCAACGGATAAAAGGTACCCCGGGGATAACAGGCTGATCTTCCCCAAGAGTCCATATCGACGGGATGGTTTGGCACCTCGATGTCGGCTCGTCGCATCCTGGGGCTGGAGTCGGTCCCAAGGGTTGGGCTGTTCGCCCATTAAAGCGGTACGCGAGCTGGGTTTAGAACGTCGTGAGACAGTTCGGTCCCTATCCGCTGCGCGCGTAGGAGTCTTGAGAAGGGCTGTCCCTAGTACGAGAGGACCGGGACGGACGAACCTCTGGTGTGCCAGTTGTCCTGCCAAGGGCATGGCTGGTTGGCTACGTTCGGGAGGGATAACCGCTGAAAGCATCTAAGCGGGAAGCCTGCTTCGAGATGAGGACTCCCACCCACTTGATGGGGTAAGGCTCCCAGTAGACGACTGGGTTGATAGGCCAGGTGTGGAAGACCGGTAACGGTTGGAGCTGACTGGTACTAATAGGCCGAGGGCTTGTCCTCAGTTGCTCGCGTCCACTGTGTTAGTTCTGAAGCAACGAACAGTTGCTGGTTTGAGCAGAACCACTTAATTGAAAAGTGTGCTTGTTCGCTCGAAACCGATAGGGTTTCGGTGGTCATAGCGTTAGGGAAACGCCCGGTTACATTTCGAACCCGGAAGCTAAGCCTTTCAGCGCCGATGGTACTGCATGGGGGACCGTGTGGGAGAGTAGGACGCCGCCGAACAATATTTCAAGGACCCTTGGTCCCAGCGTTCACGCTGGGACCAAGGGTCCTTTTTTGTATTTCTGCCGAAGCGCGCCGGTCGTCCGGTTGCGCGAGAATGACTGCGGTACCCGAAGACAGGAGTCACGTCGATGCCCACCAACTACCCCGACGATCGTTCGGGTGGCGACCGCGGCGGTTTCCGCCGCGACGACCGACCGGCGTACCGGCGTGACGACCGCGGCGACGACCGGCGTGGCGGCCCCCGCCGCGACGACCGTGGCGGACGTCCGGCCGGCGGTGGCTTCGGCCGCCGCGACGACCGTCCCTCTCCCCGTCGTGACGACGACCGCGGTGGTTTCCGCGGCGGCCGCGACGACCGTCGTGACGACCGCGGCCCGCGCCGTGACGACGACCGTGGCGGGCGCCCGGCCGGCGGTGGCTTCGGCCGCCGCGACGACCGTCCGTCCTTCCGTCGCGATGACCGTCGTGACGACCGTGGCCCCCGTCGCGATGACGACCGCGGTGGTTTCCGCGGCGGCCGCGACGAGCGCCGTGACGACCGCCCCGCCTTCCGCCGCGACGACCGCGCCCCGCGTCGTGACGACGAGCGTGGCGGCTTCCGTCGCGACGACCGCCCGTCCGACCGCGGCCCCCGCCGCGACGACCGCGGTGGCTACGACCGTCCCCGCGGCGGTTTCCGTGGCGGCCGCGACGACCGTCCGTCCTTCCCGCGCGACGACCGTGCGCCGCGTCGTGACGACGAGCGTGGCGGCTTCCGTCGTGACGACCGCCCGTCCTTCCGTCGCGATGACGACCGCGGCCCCCGCCGCGATGACCGTCGTGACGACCGCGGTCCGCGTCGTGACGACGAGCGTGGTGGCTTCCGTCGCGATGACCGTCCGTCCTTCCGTCGCGATGAGCGCCGTGACGACCGTGGCCCCCGTCGCGATGACGACCGCGGTGGTTTCCGTGGCGGCCGTGACGAGCGCCGTGACGACCGCCCCGCCTTCCGTCGTGATGAGCGTCGCGATGACCGCGGCCCCCGCCGTGATGACGACCGCGGTGGCTTCCGTCGCGATGACCGTCGTGACGACCGCGGCCCGCGCCGTGACGAGCGTCCCTCCTTCCGTCGTGACGACGACCGTGGTCCCCGTCGTGATGACGACCGCGGTGGTTTCCGCCGTGACGACCGTCGCGATGACCGTGGCCCGCGTCGCGATGACGACCGCGGTGGTTTCCGTGGCGGCCGTGACGACCGCCGTGACGACCGCGGCCCGCGCCGCTCGTTCCGTGACGACCGGCAGGGTGGCGGCGGCTACCGCGGTGGCCGGGACGACCGTTCCGGTGGTTACCGCGGCGGCCGTGACGAGCGCGACCGGGACCGTGGCGACCGCGAGCCGGTGAAGCGCCTGCCGATCCCCGACGACGTCACCGGTGACGAGATCGACGCGGACGTGCGGCAGGAGCTCATGAGCCTGCCGAAGGGCCTCGCCGAGGAGGTCGCCCGGAACCTCGTCATGGTCGCCAACCTGCTGGATGAGGACCCGGAGCAGGCCTACGCCTACTCGCGGATCGCGCTGCGTCTCGCCTCGCGCGTCGCCGCGGTGCGCGAGGCCGCCGGCTTCGCCTCGTACACGACGGCCAAGTACTCCGAGGCGCTCGCCGAGTTCCGCGCCGCCCGCCGGATGACCGGCTCCGTCGAGCTGTGGCCCGTGATGGCCGACTGCGAGCGCGGCATGGGCCGTCCCGAGCGCGCGCTGGCCATGGCCGGCGAGCCCGAGGTCAACAAGCTCGACAAGGCCGGCCAGGTCGAGATGCGCCTGGTCGCCGCCGGTGCTCGCAAGGACATGGGCCAGGCCGAGGCCGCCGTCGTGACGCTGCAGAGCCCGGAGCTCGCCTCCAGCTCGGTCCAGCCGTGGACCGCGCGCCTGCGGTACGCGTACGCCGACGCGCTGCTGGAGGTCGGCCGCGAGAGCGAGGCCCGCGAGTGGTTCGCCAAGGCCCTCGAAGCGGACCAGGGCGGCCAGACGGACGCCTCCGACCGTCTCGCCGAGCTCGACGGTGTCGAGTTCACGGACGCGCTGGCGGAGTCCGAGGACGAGGTCGCCTCCGGCGAGGAGTCCGGCGAGGAGTCCGGCGCCTCCGTGGCGTCCGAGGCGGCCGAGACGTCCGCCGAGCAGCCTGTCGAGGCCGAGAAGCCCGCCCAGGCCGAGGAGTCCGCTGACGCCGACAAGGCCGGCGACGACAACCGCTGACCTGACCCGTAGGCAGTGACCAGGCAGTGACGAAGAGGCCTGCACCCCCGATCCCGGGGTGCAGGCCTCTTCGTCCGGTCGGGGTCGTTCAGTTCAGGGCCAGGCTCCGCAGCACCAGGCCCGTCGCCGGCTTGGGGCCGAACGACGTGGACTTGCGGGGCATCGTCACGCCCTGTTCCGCCAGCTCCCGGACGACGTCCTCCTGGACCGGGTGCATCAGCACCGCCGTGCCGCCGTGCCGCTCGGCCTGCTTGACGGCCGCGGCCGTCTCGTGGATGTAGCTGATGTTCTCGGGGTTGTCCGGCACCTGCCAGATGTGTTCCAGCAGCACCGAGTGCAGGACCGTCGCGTCCAGCGTGCGCCAGGCCTCGGGGCGGTCGGTGGGGACCACGCGGGCCAGCAGGTCCGGGTCCGGGCGGTCGAGGAGGTGGAAGCGCCCGTCGCCCGCCAGGACGAAGGCGTTGCCCGCTTTTCCGGACGCACCGGATGTTTCGGACGCCTCGGTCAGTGCGTCGAGCGCCTCCGGCAGCGGACCGTCGATCGTGCGCACCCGGAAGGAGCCCTCGAGGGCTGCCAGCGCCTGGGCCACCGGAAGCCGGTGCAGCAGGCGGTGGATGGCCCGTACGCGCAGCGGGTAGCGGGCGGTGTCGACGAGGAGGACGAGGCCGAAGTCCCAGGGGCCGGGGGCCGGCTGCTCGGCGCGCAGGCGCAGGTAGGTGGCCCAGCGGTGGTGGCCGTCGGCGATGAGCGCGTGCTGCTGGGAGAGGTCCTTGCCGATCGCTTCGAGGTCGTGCGGGTCGGTGATGGACCACAGGCGGTGGGCGTAGCCGTCCTCGGTGGTCGTGGACAGCAGCGGTTCGGTGCCGGTGACGCGGTCGATGACGGCCGCGGCGCCGGTCGTGCTGCCGTTGCCGCGGTAGGAGAAGAGAAGAGGCTCGAGGTTGGCGCCCGTGCCGCGCATGAGGGCCGCGCGGTCCTCGATGATGTGCGGCATGACGTCCTCGTGCGGGAGGACGACGCCCTCTTCGCGGGGGCTGAGGCGCAGGGCACCGATGAGGCCGCGCTGCAGTATGCCGCCGCCGCGCTGCTCGTAGACGTAGAGGGCGGGCTCGGGGTCGGCGGCGAGGACGTGCTCCTCCTGCCAGCGGCGGAGGGTGTCCGCGGCCAGCCGGTGCCGGTCCGCGGCGCTCGCCGCCTGGGGGAGGATCAGCCTGACGATGTTGTGCGGATCGGCGGTCTCCAGGTGACGCAACCCGTCGGGCCGTACGACGACGTCGTACGGTGGCGAAGTGACGGCGGCGAGGCTGCCGACCCGCTCCGGGACATAACGCAGCCCACGGAAGGGGGCGAGCTGGAGACCTTGCCCTGCTTTCCCTGCTCGGCCTGGAGTGCTCATTGGGAAATGTTATGTCTCACGGCCCTGTGAGCAATGATCGTGGAAGAGACGTACAGCACAAGGAGCGAGTACAGAATGAATCAGACCGCCCGTACGCGGCCCGACGGCAGTGAGCGTGCCCTCAGCGAGGCCTACGACACGGCGCTGCTCGACCTCGACGGCGTGGTGTACGCGGGCGGGGAGGCCATCGCGTACGCCGTCGAGTCGCTCGGGGCGGCCCGCGAGGGCGGGATGCACCTCGCCTACGTGACGAACAACGCCGCGCGGACGCCGGAGACGGTCGCCGGGCACCTGACCCGGCTGGGCGTGCCCGCCGAGGCGTCCGACGTGATCACCTCCGCCCAGGCCGTGGCGCGGCTGATCTCCGAGCAGCTGCCCGCCGCATCCCGGGTGCTGGTGATCGGCGCCGAGGGGCTGCGGGTCGCCCTGCGGGAGCGCGGGCTGGTTCCGGTGGAGTCGGCCGACGACGACCCGGCGGCCGTCGTCCAGGGCTACGGCGGGCCGGACATGCCGTGGTCGCGGCTGATGGAGGCGTCGTACGCGGTGGCACGGGGCCTGCCGTGGTTCGCCTCCAACACGGACCTGACGATTCCGAGCGGGCGCGGCATCGCGCCCGGCAACGGTGCGGCCGTGGAGGTCGTACGGATAGCCACGGGCGCGACGCCGCAGGTGGCCGGCAAGCCGTTGCCGCCGATGCACCGCGAGACGGTGCTGCGGACCGGCGCGGAGCGGCCGCTGGTGGTCGGCGACCGGCTCGACACGGACATCGAGGGCGCGCACGTGGGCGGGGTGGACTCGCTGCTGGTGCTGACCGGCGTGACGACGGCCGCGCAGCTGGTCGCGGCGCGGCCGGAGCACCGGCCTACGTATGTGGCCGAGGATCTGCGGGGGTTGCTGGTTCCTCAGCCGGAGGTTGTGCCGGTTGAGGGCGGGTTCCGGTGCGGGGGGTGGACGGCGTCCGTCGGCGGTGATGCGCTCGTCCTCGAAGGCGACGGGGATGCGATGGACGGGCTGCGGGCGCTGTGTGCGGTGGCGTGGACCGCTGCGGGGGACAGGGCGTGCGAGCTCGACTCCGCCAAGGTGGTGGCCCGGTTGGGGCTGTGACGTGGCTGGGGCGGGCCGGGGGCTTTCTCCCCTCACCCTCCCCCAGAGGGGGCACCCCCACTTCCCGTAACCGGGGCTGCGCCCCGGCCCCCCGTCCGCGCTGCGCGCGTCGTCCTCAAACGCCGGACGGGCTGAGTGGGTGTCAGCTCAGCTCCGCCAGCAGGTCCTCCTCCGTCGCCCCCCGTCGCCAGTAGCCCGTGAACGTCACTGCGCGGCGGTCGATGCCGCGGTCGTTGACCAGGTGGCGGCGGAGGCCGCGGACCGTGCCGGATTCGCCGGCGAGCCATGCGTAGGGCGTGCCCTCGGGCAGGTCGGCTGCGCGGACGGCGCTCAGGACGGGCTCCGCCTCGCCCCGTACCAGCCAGGTGATCTCCGCGGCGGCGTCGGTGGGCAGGTCCTGGACGTCCTCGGGGTGGGGGACCTCTATCCAGATCTTGGCCGGGGTGCCCTCCGGCAGCCAGGCGAGGATGCCGGCGACGGCGGGCAGTGCCGTCTCATCGGCGGTGATCAGGACCCAGTCGGTGCCGGCGGGCGGCTGGAAGTCGACGCCGCCGTTGTCCTCGACGACGGGGGCGAGGACGGTGACGCGGTCGCCGGGGCGTGCGGCCTGGGCCCAGTTCGTGGCCGGGCCGCCGTGTCCGTTCGCATCGCCGTGCACGGCGAAGTCGACGTCCATCTCGTCCGGCCCCTGCCGCAGGTCCCGCACGGTGTAGGTGCGCATGAAGGCCCGTACGGCCGGGTCCTGGGCGCGCCATTCGGTGAACCAGGTCTCGTCGAGGTTCGCGGGCAGGACCGGGCGGTCCTGGCCGGCCTGCGGCAGGAACAGCTTGAAGCGCTGGTCGCGGCCGCCGGTGACGATGTCGCGGAGCTCCTCGCCGCCGAAGGTGACCCGCATCATGGCGGGGCTGATCCGCTCGGTGCGGAGCACCTCCAGGTCGAAGAAGCGGTACGGGAGGGTGGTGCCGGCCATGGGGGTGTTTCCCTTTCGCTCGGTTGCGCCTGTCAGGCGACTCGGTTGGGCCTGTCAGGCGGTCAGGCAGGCGGTCAGGCGACCTTCTTGGCCTTCTGAACGGCCTCGGCGAGGGCCTCGACGAGCGGTGCACACCCGGCGTGCGAGTAGCGCGGCTCGCTGAGCCAGGGGCTGATCTGGCCGGCCTTGACGGCGGGCAGCTCGGCCCAGGTGGGCTTGGCGGCGAGGTCCTTGGGCTGGAGGGCTGCGGTGCGGTTGTCGAGGAGGATCAGGTCGGCGGGGTACTTGCCGGCGTTCTCCCAGCTGAGGCTCTCGAAGAAGCCGCCGGTGACCTTGTCGGGGACGACGAGGTCGACGCCGAGGGACTTGAAGTAGGCGAGGTCGGCGTAGACGCCGGGGTCGGAGACGTAGAGCAGGTCGGCGGATCCGGAGGCGGCGAGGACCTTGAGGCCCTTGTTGTCCCGGGCGGCCTTGCGGAGGGTCTCGGAGGCCTTCTCGAAGCGGTCCTTGGCGTCGGTGACCTTCTTCGCCCGGAGGTCGGCGCCGAGGGAACCGGCGAGTTCGGCGTAGCGTCCGATGACCTGGGTCAGGGAGACCTTGGTGACGTTGATGCCGATGCTGGGGGCGAAGCCGAGGATCTTCTTCTTGCTCTCCTCCGGGACGTACCACAGCTCGGTGCCCTGGATCATGTTGGTGACGAGGAGTTCGGGGGAGAGGGCCGCGTACTTCTCGACGCTGAACTCGCCCCAGGCGTTGCCGAGGACGGTCAGCTTGTCGACGTCGAGGTCGCCGGCCTGGGGGTCGGGCTTGCCGCCCTTGAGGACGGTCGGGCCGAAGACGGCGGTGCATTCGACGCCGAAGTCGTGGAGGGCCGCGGCGGTACCGGTGAAGGCGACGACCTTCTTCGGGGTGCGGGAGGCCTTCGCGGTCTCGCCGCGGTCGTCCTTGAAACTCCACGGGCCGGAAGCGGAATCTGAGTCCCCGTCCGAGGAGCCCTTCGAGCCGCCGCCCCCGCAGGCCGTCAGGAGGGCACCTGCGCCGAGGGCGCCGCCCGCGGCCAGCAGGCCGCGGCGGGACATGAAGGAGCTGGTGGAGATGCGGGGGGTACTCATGGTGGTGCGCTTCTCTCAAGAATGAGGCAAGAACGGGGGGAGTTAAGGGTAGGCTAACCTAAGGGTCGTGTTGGTTGACAGTCCCCCCGAGCCCCCGGCGGACACCGGTCCGCTGCCGCCGCAGATACCCCCGGCAAGCCGTAAGCGGAATGCCGCGCGGGCGACCGGGCTGCTCGCGGCGACCGGTCTGCTGCTGCTCGTCGCCGTCGCGAGCATCGCCGTCGGCGCCAAGCCGCTGCCGCTGGACCAGGTCTGGCACGGGCTGTTCGACGACGCGCACGGCGAGGCCGGCGTCATCGTGCGCGAGGTCCGCCTGCCCCGTACGCTGCTCGGCCTGCTCGCCGGCGCCGCCCTCGGGCTCGCCGGTGCCGTGATGCAGGCCCTCACCCGCAACCCGCTCGCCGAGCCCGGGATCCTGGGCGTCAACGCGGGCGCCGCGGCGGCCGTCGTATCCGCCATCACCTTCCTCGGCGTCAGCTCGCCCGGCGGCTACATATGGTTCGCCCTCGCCGGTGCGGCCGTCGTCTCCGTCGTGGTCCACGTGCTCGGCGGCAGCCGGGGCGCCACGCCCGTACGGCTCGCCCTGGCCGGCACCGCCGCGACGTACGCGCTCTACGGCTACGTCAACTCCGTCCAGCTGATGGACTCCGCCGCGCTCGACCGGATGCGCTTTTGGACCGTCGGCTCCCTCGCCTCCGCCGACGCGGACGTCATCCGGCAGGTCCTGCCCTTCATCGCGACCGGCACGCTGCTCGCCCTCGCCCTCGCCCGGCCCCTGAACGCCATGGCGCTCGGCGACGACAGCGCCCGCGCGCTCGGCACCCGGCCCGCCCGCACCCGCGTCCTCGCGATGGCCGCCGTCACCCTGCTGTGCGGCGCCGCGACCGCCGCCTGCGGGCCCATCGTCTTCATCGGCCTGATCGTCCCGCACCTCGTGCGCGCCCTCACCGGCCCCGACCAGCGCTGGATCCTGCCGTACGCCGCCGTCCTGTCGCCCGTGCTGCTGCTCGGCGCGGACATCATCGGGCGGGTCGTCGCCCGGCCCGGAGAGCTCCAGGCCGGCATCGTCACCGCCGTCGTCGGCGGGCCCGTCTTCATCCACCTCGTACGGCGCCGGAGGGTGGCCCAGCAGTGAGTGCGCCCGCACGAACGACACGAACGACACGAACGATGCGCGCGGCGCGGACCATCCGTACCGGCGGCGGGCTCTCCCTGCGCGTGGACGCCCGCGCCGGCCTCGTCGTCCTGCTGCTCCTGGCCCTCGCGGCGGCCGCCTCCGTGGCCCTCATCGCCACCGGCGACTTCCCCATGTCGCCCGCCGACGTCCTGCGGACGCTCGCCGGCGGCGGCACCCCCGCACAGGACATCGTCGTCCACGACCTGCGCCTGCCCCGCGTCCTGGTGGGCCTGCTCGCGGGCGCCGCCCTCGGACTGGCAGGCGCGGTCTTCCAGTCCGTCTCCCGCAACCCGCTGGGCAGCCCGGACGTGATCGGCTTCGGCCAGGGCTCCGCGGCCGGTGCGCTCGTCGTCATCGTCCTCTTCCACGGCGACCCCTTCGCCGTGGCCGCCGGTGCCGTCGCCGGCGGCATCGCCACCGGGCTCGCGGTCTACCTGCTGGCCTGGAAGAAGGGCATCAACGGCTACCGCCTCGTGCTCGTCGGCATCGGCGCCGCCGCCGTCCTCACCGGCCTGCGCGACTACCTGATGACCAAGGCGGACCTCGTCGACGCCACCCGCTCCATGATCTGGATGGTCGGCTCGCTCAACGGCCGCGACTGGGCACAGGTGTGGCCCCTGCTGTGCGCGGTCGCCGTGCTCCTGCCCCTCGTCCTCGGACACGGGCGCGCCCTGCGCATGCTGGAGATGGGCGACGACGCCGCCCACGCCCTCGGGGTGCGCGCAGAGCGCACCCGGCTCGTGGTGATGGCCTGCGCCGTGCTGCTCACCGCCGCCGCCACGGCCGCCGCCGGGCCCGTCGGATTCGTGGCCCTCGCCGCGCCGCAGCTCGCGCGCCGGCTGACCCGCGCCCCCGGCCCCGGCCTCCTCGCCGCCACGGTCATGGGCGCCACCCTGCTCGTCGGCGCCGACTGGGCCTCGCAGCGGCTCTTCGGCGCCGACAAGCTGCCCGTCGGCGCGCTGACCGGAATGCTCGGCGGCTGCTATCTGCTGTGGCTGCTGTTCACGGAGCGCAAGGCGGGCCGGGTGTGAGCAGCACATCCCGTACGACCCTCAGCACGACGGAGACGACCCCTCACCAAGGAGACAGCACCATGAGCCGACTGACGGCCGAATCCGTCACGCTCGCCTACGACCAGCGGGTCATCGCCCAGAAGCTCTCGGTCGCCATCCCCGACCGGTCGTTCACCGTCATCGTCGGCCCCAACGCCTGCGGCAAGTCGACCCTGCTGCGCGCCCTGGCCCGGATGCTCAAGCCCGCCGCCGGATCCGTCCTGCTGGACGGCGCCGCCATCGGCTCCTACCCGGCCAAGCAGGTCGCCCGCACGCTCGGGCTGCTCCCGCAGTCCTCCATCGCGCCCGACGGCATCACCGTCGGCGACCTCGTCGCCCGCGGCCGCTACCCCCACCAGGGCCTGCTGCGCCAGTGGTCGCGCGAGGACGAGCGGATCGTCACCGAGTCCATGGCCGCCACCGGCGTCGACGCCCTCGCCGAGCGGCACGTCGACGAGCTCTCCGGCGGCCAGCGCCAGCGGGTCTGGATCGCCATGGCCCTCGCCCAGCAGACCCCGCTGCTCCTGCTGGACGAGCCCACCACGTACCTGGACATCCAGCACCAGATCGAGGTGCTCGACCTGTGCGCCCAGCTCCACGAGGAGCAGGGCCGCACGCTCGTCGCCGTCCTCCACGACCTCAACCACGCCGCGCGCTACGCCACCCACCTGATCGCCATGCGCGACGGCAGCGTCGTCGCCGAGGGCGCGCCGGGGGACATCGTCACCGCCGAGCTCGTGGAGCAGGTGTTCGGGCTGCGCTGCCAGGTCATCGACGACCCGGAGACGGGGACGCCGCTGGTGGTGCCGGCCGCACGCCGCTCCAAGGCGGCCGCCGCGCTGCAGAAGTGACCGGGCCGCGGCAGTGGCGGCAGCTACGGCTGCAGCTACAGAAGTGACCGCAGCCGCAGGACGTCGCGCAGGCTCGCCTGGACCCTGACCCGGCCGGCGGCCCACGCCTTCGCGAAGTTCAGCCGGCCGTCCACCAGGGCCACCAGGTCGTCGCCCGACATCGTCAGCGCGATCTCGGACCGCCGCTCGGGCGTGCCCGGCTGCGTCTCCACGTCCTGGATGTGGCCGCCCACGAGGTGGCCGGTGAAGGTCACGTCGAGATCGGTGATGTGGCAGCTGAGCGAGCGGTCGGGCGCGGCCGCGTCGCGGAGGTCACCCTTCGCCCCCGCGAGGTTCTCCGCCAGTCTGTCGAGTGCGGTGCGGCACTCCCCGGTCGTCGCCATCACCAGGGACGGTACCGCAGCAGGCCGCGTACGCCGCAGAGGCGCCGTTCCGGGGTAGCGTCGGAGCCATGAGCGATGCGATGACTCCTGCGGACGGGGAGACTCCCGGGGACCCGGAGACGGCGGGGGCCTGCGGGGCGGGCGAGCCCGGCCCGCTGCCGCTCGGCGTCGTGCGCACCCCGACCGGCGACCCCGCCGTCGACGCGCAGCTCGGCCGGCTGGCGGACGCCGACCACCTCGCCGCGAGCGGCCACCTCGAGGTGTACGAGGATGTACACCGGGGCCTGCGGGAGGCGCTGAGCGCGCTCGACCGGAGCCCCGGCCCGTCCGGGGCACCCGCGGCCCCGGGCGCCCCCGCTTCGTACGACACCAGGAGCTGAACCACCCGTGGCAGTGACCCGCCCGCGACGCAGCCGACTCGACGCCGAGCTCGTGCGCCGTAAACTCGCCCGCTCCCGCGAGCACGCGAGCCAGCTCATCGCGGCGGGCCGGGTGACCGTCGGCGGCGCCGTCGCGACCAAGGCGGCGACCCAGGTCGAGATCAGCGCCGCGGTCGTCGTCACCCAGGACGAGAACGACCCCGACTACGTCTCGCGCGGCGGCCACAAGCTCGCCGGCGCCCTCGCCGCCTTCGTCCCGCGCGGGCTGAAGGTCGAGGGCCGCCGCGCCCTCGACGCCGGGGCGTCCACCGGCGGCTTCACCGACGTCCTGCTGCGCGCCGGTGCCGCGCACGTCGTCGCCGTCGACGTCGGCTACGGGCAGCTCGCCTGGTCGCTGCAGAGCGATGAGCGGGTCACCGTGAAGGACCGCACGAACGTCCGCGAGCTGACGCCGGAGCAGATCGACGACATCCCCGTCGACCTCGTCGTCGGCGACCTGTCGTTCATCCCGCTCGGGCTCGTCCTGCCCGCGCTGGTGCGCTGCGCCGCGCCCGACGCCGACCTGGTGCTCATGGTCAAGCCGCAGTTCGAGGTCGGCAAGGAGCGGCTCGGCAGCGGCGGGGTCGTGCGCAGCACCCAGCTGCGGGCCGAGGCGGTGCGCACGGTCGCGGCCCGCGCCGCCGAGCTGGGGCTCGGGGTGCTCGGCGTGACCGCGAGCCCGCTGCCGGGGCCCTCGGGCAA
The DNA here is from genome assembly GCF_013394065.1 of Streptomyces rectiverticillatus. Taxonomy (NCBI): domain Bacteria; kingdom Bacillati; phylum Actinomycetota; class Actinomycetes; order Kitasatosporales; family Streptomycetaceae; genus Streptomyces; species Streptomyces rectiverticillatus. The sequence goes on along the minus strand of NZ_CP040752.1, from coordinate 1,753,785 downwards.
CGTCGAGTACTTTCTGTGGCTGCGCGCCGGAGCGCCCGAACTGGACCCGGCGGACGTTGACCGTGCAGTGGCGGAGGGGCCGCGTTGACGACTTCAGAAGCAGCAACAGAGGCAGCAGCACAGGCAGCAGCACAGGCAGCGACGGCGACACAGGGGGGCTGCGGGGCGGACGGAGACAGACGCACCGTCTTCCTGCTCGCGCACACGGGCCGCCCGGCGGCCATCCGCAGTGCCGAACTCGTCGTCCAGGGGCTGCTGCGCTGCGGCATCGGCGTGCGGGTCCTCGCCGAGGAGGCGGCCGACCTGCCGCTGCCGTCCGCGGTCGAGCTGGTCGAGGCGGGCCCCGAGTGCTCGGACGTCCTGGAGGGCTGCGAGCTCCTCGTCGTCCTCGGCGGCGACGGCACGCTGCTGCGCGGCGCGGAGTTCGCGCGGCGCTCCGGGGTGCCGATGCTGGGCGTGAACCTCGGCCGGGTCGGCTTCCTCGCCGAGGCCGAGCGGGACGACCTCGACAAGGTCGTGGACCGGGTGGTGACGCGGGAGTACGAGGTCGAGGAGCGGATGACGCTCGACGTCCTCGTGCGCACCGACGGGCACGTGGTGCACACCGACTGGGCGCTGAACGAGGCGTCCGTGGAGAAGGCCGCGCGCGAGCGGCTGCTGGAGGTCGTCACGGAGGTCGACGGGCGCCCGGTGTCGCGCTTCGGCGGCGACGGCGTCGTGTGCGCGACGCCCACCGGGTCGACGGCCTACGCGTTCTCGGCGGGCGGCCCCGTGGTGTGGCCGGAGGTGGAGGCGCTGCTGATGGTGCCGATCAGCGCCCACGCGCTGTTCGCCAAGCCGCTGGTCACCGCCCCGGACTCGGTCCTCGCGGTGGAGGTCCAGCCGCAGACCCCGAACGGGGTCCTGTGGTGCGACGGCCGGCGGACGGTGGAGCTGCCCGCGGGAGCGCGGGTGGAGGTGCGGCGGGGGGCGGTGCCGGTGCGCCTGGCGCGGCTGCATCACGCGTCCTTCACGGACCGCCTGGTGGCGAAGTTCGCCCTGCCGGTGGCGGGGTGGCGCGGGGCGCCGCACTGAGCCGGCCCCGGCGGGCCGGTCGTACGGCGGCGCTCCGCCGTACGACCGGCTCCCGCCGGGCGGGTCTCAGCGGCCTGCCCGGGCCACGAACCTCCGTGCCTCGGCGAGGGCCGAGTCGCGGTGGGTGCGGAACTCCTCCTCAGTGAAGACGGGCGTGGCGACATCCGGGGAAATGCCGGTGATGTCGTAGGTCGTCCGGTGATCCTGTGCGCTCAGGAACTCCTCGTTCGGCAGGATGAACCGCCAGCCGTTGGGCAGCCGCCGCTCGAGGGTGTCGGAGAAGGACCCCTGGGTGTTCTCGCCGATCCGCTCCGTGGGCCGGGCGCGGCCCATGAGGGCCTGCGTGAGGGTCTCGCCCGCGCTGATGGTGAGCCGGCCCGTGAGCACGGCCACGGGGCCGGTGTAGACGGGCCCGCGGTGCGGGGTGACGGTGACGGGCTGCTCGGGCGTGAACTTGCGCGGGTCGCGCGGATCGTTGCGGGCGTGCTTGAGGTACGCGAGGTAGGGGCGGTCCGTCAGCCGCTCCGCCACGCGCAGGGCGAGCCGGTCGGAGCCGCCGCCGTTGAACCGCAGGTCGAGCACCAGGCCGCGCAGGGCGCCCGGGCCGCGGGTGCGGCCGGCCGTGAAGATCTCGTCGAGGGCGCGGTCGATGACCGCGCTGTCCTCGGCGTAGCCGCCGTCCTCGGTGTAGCCCTGGAATCCGGTGATGCGCAGGTAGCCCGTGCGGCCGGGCAGTTCGGCGTACGAGATGCGGCCGTCGCCCCACGTGCGCCACCGGGCCTCGGGCACGCCCACGCTCTCCTTGACGGCCTTGTCGATCCGGAGCATGCCGTCCCGGCCGGGGATCGTGGTGTCCTCGCGGTGGCCGCCGAAGCGCCCCTCCGCCTTCCCGGGGTCGGCGACGATGCCCGTGTGGCCGTCGTGCAGCGGCTCGATCATGCCCTTCAGGACCTCGAAGAGGGCCGTGTCGTCCGCCGCGGCGGCGGCGCGCGGGCGGAACTTCTCGCGGACCTCATTCCAATTGATCCCCTTCTGGGCGAAGAAGGGATAGTTCTCGGCGTAGGTCTGCCAGAAGACGTCGAAGACACGGAGATTGTCCGTCTTTGCGGGAGCGTCCTCCCGGCACTCGGCCGGCAGGGCGGGCAGGCGGCGCAGCGTACGGTGCCCGACGTTGTCGCCGAAGGACAGGACCGCGCGGTCGCGGCCCTGCGCCGTCACCGTGATCGGCGCGTCCTTGTCCTGCTGGAAGGTGCCCGGGGCGGTCGTGCGGGTGGCGTCGCGGAAGCCCGGCAGGCAGCTGACGGCAGTGGTGTCGTACGTCCGCAGCCTGCGGCCCCCGTCCTCGATGGAGACGACCGTGCCGTAGCCGTCCATGCGCCACGCCCCGTCCAAGGGGGCCCGGGCGGGCGCGGCGAGCGCGCTGCCGGTGGAGGCTGCGGTGGTCAGGACGACGGCGGAGGCCAGGAACAGGGCGGCCGTGCGGGAACGTGCGGTCATGGCCCGATCGTGCCCGGAACCGGGCCGGAGCGGCCATGGAGCGATCACCCGGAACGGTGGTGGGGATTTCCCCAGGGGCGTCGGTGGGGGTGGCCGTCGCGAGGGGCCCCCGGAACCTCGTATGGTCGTATCCGTGTTGGAGGAGATGCGGATCCGGTCCTTGGGCGTCATTGATGACGCGGTCGTCGAGCTGTCACCCGGTTTCACCGCGGTGACCGGCGAGACCGGCGCGGGCAAGACCATGGTCGTCACGAGCCTCGGTCTGCTGCTCGGCGGGCGCGCCGACCCCGCCCTGGTGCGCATGGGGGCCCGGTCCGCGGTCGTCGAAGGGCGGCTCGCCGTCGGCCCCGGCTCGCCCGTGGCCCTGCGGGCGGAGGAGGCGGGCGCCGAGCTGGAGGACGGCACCCTGCTCATCAGCCGCACCCTCTCCGCCGAGGGACGCTCCCGGGCGCACCTGGGCGGGCGCAGCGTGCCCGTCGGGCTCCTCGGCGAGCTCGCGGACGACCTCGTGGCCGTCCACGGGCAGACCGACCAGCAAGGGCTGCTGCGGCCCGCCCGGCAGCGCCAGGCCCTCGACCGCTACGCGGGCGACGCGGTGGCCGCGCCGCTCGCCAAGTACGCCGACGCCTTCCGGCGGCTGCGCGCCGTCGCCGCCGAGCTCACCGAGCTGACGACGCGGGCCCGCGAGCGCGCCCAGGAGGCCGACCTCCTGCGGTTCGGGCTGGACGAGGTCGCCGCCGTCGAACCGCTGCCGGGGGAGGACGCCGAGCTCGCCGCCGAAGCCGAGCGGCTCGGGCACGCCGAGGCCCTCGCCTCCGCCGCCACCGCCGCGCATGCCGCGCTCGCCGGGAATCCCGAGGACCCCGAGGGCATCGACGCCGCCACGCTCGTCGCCGGCGCGCACCGGGCCGTGGAGGCCGTACGGTCGCACGACCCCGCCCTCGCCGCCCTCGCCGACCGCATCGGCGAGATCGGCATCCTGGTGTCCGACGTGGCCGGGGAACTGGCCGGGTACGCCTCCGACCTGGACGCCGACCCGCGGCGGCTGGCCGCCGTCGAGGAGCGGCGCGCCGCCCTCACCCAGCTGACGCGCAAGTACGGCCAGGACATCGCCGAAGTCCTCGCCTGGGCCGAGCGCGGCGCGGAACGGCTCGGCGAGCTCGACGGCGACGACGAGCGCATCGAAGAACTCGCCGCCGAACGGGACGCGCTGCGCGCGGAGCTGGGCGGGCTCGCCCAGGCGCTCAGCGACGCCCGCGCGGAGGCCGCGCAGCGCTTCGCCGACGCGGTCACCGCCGAACTCGCGGAGCTGGCCATGCCGCACGCCCGCGTCAGCTTCTCGATCCGCCGGACCGAGGTCGCCGAGGCGGAGGCGGAGAGCGGCATCGAGGTCGGCGGCCGCGTCGTCGCCTACGGCCCGCACGGCGCCGACGAGGTCGAACTGCTCCTCGCGCCCCACCCCGGCGCGCTGCCCCGGCCCATCGCCAAGGGCGCGTCCGGCGGTGAGCTCTCGCGCGTCATGCTCGCCGTGGAGGTCGTCTTCGCGGGCTCCGCCCCCGTGCCCACGTACCTCTTCGACGAGGTCGACGCGGGCGTCGGCGGCAAAGCGGCCGTCGAAGTGGGCCGCCGCCTCGCGCGCCTCGCGCGGACGGCGCAGGTCGTGGTGGTCACCCACCTCCCGCAGGTGGCGGCCTTCGCCGACCGGCACCTGGTGGTGGAGAAGACCCACGAGGGGTCGGTGACGCGCAGCGGCGTCCGGGCGATGGAGGGCGAGGCCCGCATCCGCGAACTCTCCCGCATGCTGGCGGGCCAGGAGGACTCGGAACTGGCCCGTGCCCACGCGGAAGAACTCCTCGCAGCAGCGCGCGGCGCCTCCGGCGGGGGCGCGTGACGCTGTGCGGTTCGCCGGGTCGGCCGCCTGACTGTTCGGGGCGAGCCGGGCCCGGCACCGCCGGGCAGCCTGGCTGTGGCTGATCGCCGTCGCGGCGGGAAGTGAATGGCGGGGCCGGTTCTTCACCGACGGGGCGCCGGGCACTTGTTTCCGCCGCCGTGGTGAGCAACCCTCACTGTGTGGTCCGGCGGTGCCGAGCCGGGTCGGCCTGACACCCGTCGGCGCCGCCGTGGGCGGCGGCTCGTAGGGTCGGGGCATGATCGAGTTTGGGAAGGCGGCGCTCTGCGGGGCGGCCGTGGCTCGGGGGGTTTACGAGGGGGCGCGGCGGCGCCGGGGGCCGGGAGCCGCGCGCTGGCGGCGGAGCAACCACGCCGGCCGTACGGTCGACCTGTACGCCGGCCCCGCCGCGGCCGCCGGCACCGCGCTCGCCCTGGCCTGCACGCCCGCTCTGCCGCCGAAGGCGCGGGCGGCCGGAGCGCTGGCCGTGCTTGCGGCCGGGGCCTGCGGGGCCTACGACGACTTCGCGGGTGCCGGGGATCCCCGGCGGGGATTCCGCGCGCACCTGGGCGCGCTGCGGCGGGGCGAGGTGACCAGCGGGGCCGTGAAGCTCTTCGGGGTCGGGGCGGCGGCCGTCGTGGCGGGCGCGGCCGTCAAGGAGCGGCCGTTCGACAAGGCGCTCGCCGCAGTGGTGATCGCCGGCTCCGCACACCTCGTCAACCTGCTGGACGTACGGCCGGGCAGGGCCGCCGGCGCCGTGCTGGCCCTCTCCGCGCCCGGCCTCGCCCGCCGCGGTGCCGCGGCCGTCGCGGCCGCTCCGATGGGCGCGGCGGCCGCGCTGATCGCGGACGATCTCGCCGAGCGGACCATGCTCGGCGACACCGGCGCCCACGCGCTCGGGGCGGGTCTGGGGCTCGCCGTCGTGGCCGGCAACGGCCGTGCCGGACTTGTCCTGCATGCTGCCGCGCTGGTGGCCACGGCCCTGGCGATGGACGCGAGAAATCACCTATGTGAGTGAATCCGCGGATGTGCGGGCGAGGTAGGGCGCTCAACCCGCGAGACGGTGGTCCCGTGATGTCGGCGGACGCTGGCATCCTGGGCGGCAGCACTGCGCCGTACGCCTCTCCGACGCCGACGCCGAATCAGGAGTTCTCCCCGCGTGAGCAGTACACCCGCGCCCCACGGGCGGCCGCCCCTGCACGCGGTGCAAGTGCTGGGCAGCGGGGGAGCCGGCAGCGGCGCGCACGTGCGCTCCCTGGCGGCCGGGCTGGTGGCCCGCGGGCTGCAGGTGACGGTCTGTGCGCCGCAGCAGACGGGCGAGGGGTACGGGTTCACGTCCGCGGGTGCGGCCTTCGCCCCGCTGTGGGCCCGGCCGGACGCCCTGGCGGTGGCCGGTATCCGCGCGGCCAGCGCCGGCGCCGACGTGGTCCACGCGCACGGCCTGCGCTCCGCGGTCCTCGCCGCCCTGGCGCTGCGCGGCCGCACCACCCCCCTCGTGGTCACCTGGCACACCACGTGCCACGCGGAGGGCGCCCGCGGCCGGTTCCTGCGGCTGATGGAGCGGCGCGCGGCCCGCGCCGCGGCCGTCGTCCTCGGGGTGACCTCCGAGCTGGTCGACCGGGCCCGGCTGCGCGGCGCGCGCGACGCCCGCCTGGCCCCGGTGGCCGTCCCCGCCCCGCGCCAGGCGCCGGACGACGACGAGCCGCGCGACAAGACCCGTGCCGAACTGGGCGCGGTGGCCCGCCCGTTGCTGGTCACCGTCGGCCGTCTGGAGCCCGGCCGGGGCCACGGCGTCCTGCTGGACGCGGCCCGCGTCTGGCGCGAGCTGGAGCCCGAGCCGCTGCTGATCGTGGCGGGGGAGGGCCCCGAGCGGCCGCTGCTGCAGCGCCGCATCGAGGAGGAGAACCTTCCGGTCCGCCTGGTGGGCCGCCGCGACGACGTCCCCGAGCTGCTCGCCACGGCCGACGTCGCGATCCTGCCCAGCCGCTGGGAGGCCCGCTCCCTGCTCGCCCAGGAGGCGCTGCACGCGGGTGTCCCCCTGGTGGCCACGGCCGTCGGCGGCGTCCCCGACCTCGTGGGCGATGCGGCCGAGCTCGTCCCCTACGGCGACTCCGCCGCCCTCGCCGGGGCGGTGGCCCGCCTGCTGGCCGATCCGGCCCGCCGCGCCGAGCTGACCGCGGCCGGCCGCGCCCAGGCGGCCACCTGGCCCACCGAGGACGACACGGTCGCCCACGTCCTCAGCGTCTACGACGAGCTGGCCGCAGGCGGATAGCCCGCCCCGGCCTCGCACAGGCGGAACGTTTCAGGCGCCATGGCTCGGGCGTACCGCCTCAGGCGGCCGGGCCCCAGTGCGCCGGCCGGCTCAGCGCCTCCGGCAGCTTCGTGCTCGCATCGCCCCGCGCCGCGTTGAGCTGCGCCTGGGTGAGGAAGACGCTCCCGGTCAGGTCGGCGCCGGTCAGGTCGGCGTCGCGCAGGTCGGCCCCGAGGAGGTCGGCGGTGCGCAGGTCCGCGCCGCCGAGGTCCGCGGCGATCAGGTACGCACCGCGCAGATTGGCGCCGCGCAGGTCGGCGCCGCGCAGGCGGGCCCCCATCAGGTCGGCCCCGCGCCGGTTCTTCTTCTTGCCGGGGACCTGCGCCCGAACGAGCTCGCTGGCGCGCTGCAGCAGCTCGCCGACCTCCATCCGGCGCGCCGCCACGTCCACCTCCAGGATCGCCTCGGGGCTCTCGTGGGTCAGGCGCTCGACGGCGTCGTGCACGCGCCGGACCTCGGCGTGCAGCCGCCGGGCCGCGGGCAGGGTCAGGGCCTCGGCCAGGTACCAGAGCAGCTCGTGCAGCTGCCGCATGACCGGGTAGACGGCGAACATCTGCCGGGCGGTCCCGGGGTCCTGACGCCAGTCCCGGCCGCCGAAGGTGACCTGGGAGACCTTCTGCCCCGCACCCTGGCAGTCGTAGACGGTGCAGCCGGAGAAGCCCTTCTGCCGCAGCCGGGTGTGGATGCCGCAGCGGAAGTCCTGCTGGATGTTGCCGCACGGCTTGCCGGCGTCCTTGGTCACGGCGAAGTCCGCCGAGGCGACGAACGGCAGCGCGACGCAGCACAGCGCGAAGCAGCTGCCGCAGTCCGCCCGCAGGTCCTCGCGGTCCGCCGCGGCGACGCCGACTGCCGCATTCTTCTTCATTCCGGTCACCGTTCGAGTAGAGCCCGGTACATCTGCGCAGGTCAAATCCATTCCGTATGACGCCGCGCCCGCAGCGCGAGGCTCAGCGACAGCACCGTCTCCGGGTCCTCCAGGTCCGCGCCCAGGAGCCGGCCGATCCGCGCCAGCCGGTCGTAGAGCGTCTGGCGGTTGAGGTGCAGCTCGCGCGCGGTCTCCGCCTTGCGGCCCGCGTGGGCGAGGTACGCGGCCAGGGTGGGCAGCAGCGCCGGCCGGGAGGCGGCGTCGTGCGCGATCAGCGGGCCGAGCACCCGGTCGACGAACGCCGCCAGATCGCCCTGGGAGCGCAGCCGCCACAGCAGGACGTCGACGTCGAGCCGGCGCACGTCGTGCCAGGGCCGGTCCGGCAGCCCCTGGGCCGCCGTCGCCGCCTCCGCCGCGTGCCGCAGGCCCGCCCCGGCCGTCTCCCACGTCGCCGGGGCCCCGGCCACCACCACGGGCGCCGGGAAACCGGCCCGCTCCGCGCCCGCCCGCAGCGCCGCGGCCACCCGCCCCGCCACCGCCGTCCGCTCCGCCGCATCGCGCAGGCCCACCAGCAGCGGCACCCGCCCCTCCGGCATCCGGACACCCAGCAGCACCGGTACACCCACCCCGGCCAGCTCCTCCTGCACCGCGCAGGCCAGTGCGGCCCGGCCGTCCGCCGGCGCCAGATCGGTGGCCGGGCGCATCACGAGCGGCAGCAGCGGGCCCGGCCCCGGCCTGAAGCCCAGCACCCGGGCCTGCGCGGGCGCGTCGGCCGCGGACACCCGCTCCTCGGCGAGGTCGGAGAGGAAGTCGCCGCGCCCGCGCGCGGCCAGCTCCTCCTCCTGGCGGGCCTGCAGCAGGACGACCGCGAGCAGCCCGGCCGTACGGTCCGCGGCGATCCGGTGCACGGGCGCCAGCGGGGCGTCCACCGGCAGGACGGTCAGCCGGGCCCGTACCGCGCCCGGCCCGGGACCGGTCCCGGGAATGTCGGTGACGACCGCCCCGGCCATCCCCGCCGACCGCAGCCCCTCCCACACCTGCAGCGGATCCGACCCGCCGGACGCACCCTCCGGCCCCGCCGCGTACAGCAGCCGGCCGTCCGGCGTCCCCAGGAACACGGGGTTGCCCGCGAAGCCCGCGAACAGCCGCAGCACCTCCGGCACCCCGCCGCCGCCCAGCAGCACCTCCGTGCACCGCCGGTGCACCTCCTCGGCGCGCCGCAACAGCGCGTAGTGCTCGTTGACGAGCTCGGTGTGGATCTCCTCCGTCACCGCGACGAACGGCACCTCCCGGTGCAGCTGCACCAGCGGCAGCCCGCACGAGCGCGCCGTGTCCACCACCGCGGCCGGCAGCGTCGTGAAGCGCGCGCCCAGCTCGACCACCAGCGCCGCGATGTCCCGCTCCGCCAGCCCGCGCACGAAGGCGCGCTGCTCGGCGGGGCGGCTGCCCAGCCCCAGGCCGGTGGTCAGCAGCAGCTCGCCGCCCTTGAGCAGCGCGGCGATGTTCGGGGCCTCGCCCGCGTGCACCCAGCGGACCGGCCGGTCGAGCCGGTCGCCCGCCGCGAGCACCTCGGGGAGTCCTTTGCGCAGGGCGGGCAGCGCGAGGGCTCGCGCCACGGTGATGGTGCCCTGCGGGGCGTGCGGTTCCATGGGCGGAACGTAGCGGCCGTCCGGCCCGGTTGTCAGATGCGGCCCTTGCCGTGGGTCCGGCACCGCCGGTCAGGTCGTTGGGATTGCTCGCCGTTGCGGCGGGAGATTTGTGCCCGGCCGTGCCCGGCCGGGCACGCCCAGGCGGGCCCGTGGCAGCCTTGCGAGAGGACGGCGGTCGCACGGCGGACGCCGTATGCACCGCCCCGCGCCGCACCTACGCTGTCCCGCATGACCGCCGTGCCCGAAAGCCCCGAGTCCGCCCCCTCCGGCTTATCCACGGAACCGGGCCGGGAGGCCGCCCCGCCCGACCGCGCCGCCGTCCAGCGCCGTACGGTCAACGTCCTCATGGCCGCCCAGATCTTCATCGGGGTCGGCATGGGGGCCGTGATCTCGTCCGGGAGCCTGCTCGTCGAGCGGCTCACCGGGTCCCAGGCCGCCGCCGGCTTCGCCACCACCCTGGTCACCCTCGGCGCCGCGGCGCTGTCCGTCCCCCTGGCGGCGCTCTCCCGGTCCCGCGGCCGCCGCGCCGGGCTCGGCACCGGTGCCCTGATCGCCGCCGCGGGGTCGCTGGTCGTCCTGGTGGCCGCCCCGCTCGGCTGGGTGCCGCTCGCGTTCCTGGGCCTCCTCCTCGTCGGCGCCGGGACGGCGGCCAACCTCCAGTCCCGGTTCGCGGCGACCGACCTCGCGGAGGCCGGCGGGCGGGCCCGCGCCCTCTCCCTGGTCGTCTGGTCGGTGACGGTCGGCGCCGTCCTCGGCCCCAACCTGACCGGCCCGGGTGCCGCCCTCGCCCGCGCTCCGGGGCTGCCCGAGGAGGCGGGCGCCTTCGTCTTCTCCTGCGTGGCCTACCTCCTCGGCTGGGCCCTCATCCACACCCGGCTGCGCCCCGACCCGATGCTGCTCGCCGCCCGCCTGAACCCGGGCGGAACGACCGAGCGAGGCGCCCGCTTCCTTACCCGAATGAGCGGCGCCCTGCGGCATGTGGCCGCATCACCCTCGGCGCTGACCGGGCTGATCGCCCTGGTCCTGGGCCATGCCGTGATGGTGTCGGTGATGACGATGACGCCGGTGCACCTCGCTCACCACGGGGCATCACTGAGCGTCGTCGGCTTCACCATAAGCCTGCACATCGCAGGCATGTACGCGTTCTCGCCTCTGGTAGGCCGGGCGGCGGATCGGTTCGGCAGGGTACCGGTAATCCTGGCCGGGCAGGTGGTCTACGTGGCCGCGACGCTCCTCGCGGGCACGGCCGGGGACCGGCGGTGGGCCGTCACGGCCGGGCTGTTCCTGCTGGGCGTCGGGTGGTCGTGCGCGACGGTCGCGGCGTCCACGCTGCTGAGCGAATCGGTGGACGCCGGGCACCGCGCCGAGGTGCAGGGTGCTTCCGACATGCTGATGGGGCTCGTGGGGGCGGCGGGAGGAGCGCTCTCCGGGGCGTTCGTCGCCGTGAGCGGCTACGGCGGACTGAACGCCGCCGCGGCCGTCCTGGTCCTCCCGGTCAGTGGCTGCGCCCTGTACTTCGGCTTGCGGAAGCGCTGACCACTGCGGTCGGCCCGGCGCCGGGCGCAGGGCCCGGCTTTGTGCCCGCCGCAGCGGCGATCAGCCACTGCGGCGGAGACCGGCGGTGCCGGACCGCCTGTGCGAGGGGCGAACCTCGAAAGGCCGCCCCTAACCCCCGAACGCGCTCGACTAACCCCCGAACGCGCTCGACGCCGTCAGGCGCAGCGCCGTGTCGATCAGCGGCACGTGGCTGAACGCCTGCGGGAAGTTCCCCACCTGGCGCTGCAGCCGCGGGTCCCACTCCTCCGCCAGCAGGCCCAGGTCGTTGCGGAGCCCCAGCAGCTTTTCGAACAGCTGCCGCGCCTCGTCGACCCGGCCGATCATGGCCAGGTCGTCCGCGAGCCAGAAGGAGCAGGCGAGGAAGGCGCCCTCGTCGCCCTCCAGGCCGTCCACCCCGGCCTCCTCGCCCGCGGTGGGGTAGCGCAGCACGAAGCCGTCCGGCGTCGACAGCTCGCGCTGGATCGCCTCGATCGTGCCGATCACGCGCTTGTCGTCGGGCGGCAGGAAGCCCATCTGCGGGATCAGCAGCAGCGAGGCGTCCAGCTCCTTCGACCCGTAGGACTGGGTGAAGGTGTTGCGCTCCTTGTCGTACCCCTTCTCGCACACGTCCCGGTGGATGTCGTCGCGCAGCTCGCGCCACCGCTCCAGGGGCCCGTCCACGTCCCCGGACTCGATGAGCTTGATGGTGCGGTCGACGGCCACCCAGGCCATCACCTTGGAGTGCACGAAGTGGCGGCGCGGGCCGCGCACCTCCCAGATGCCCTCGTCCGGCTCGTTCCAGTGGTCCTCGAGGTAGCTGATCAGGCGCAGCTGCAGCAGCGAGGCGTAGTCGTTGCGGGCGAGGCCCGTCATGTGGGCCAGGTGGAGGGCCTCGGTGACCTCGCCGTAGACGTCCAGCTGGAGCTGGTCGGCCGCGCCGTTGCCGACCCGGACCGGCGTGGAGTTCTCGTAGCCGGGCAGCCAGGGCAGCTCGGCCTCGCCCAGCTCGCGCTCGCCGGCGATGCCGTACATGATCTGCAGGTTCTCCGGGTCGCCCGCGACCGCGCGCAGCAGCCACTCGCGCCAGGCGCGGGCCTCCTCGCGGTAGCCGGTGCGCAGCAGGGAGGAGAGGGTGATCGCCGCGTCGCGCAGCCAGGTGTAGCGGTAGTCCCAGTTGCGGACGCCGCCGATCTCCTCCGGCAGGGAGGTGGTGGGCGCGGCCACGATCCCGCCGGTCGGCGCGTAGGTGAGGGCTTTCAGCGTGATCAGCGAGCGGACCACGGCGTCCCGGTAGGGCCCGTGGTACGTGCAGTGCTCGACCCACTCGCGCCAGAACTCCTCCGTGGCCTCCAGCGAGCCCTCCGGGTCGGGCAGGGCGGGCGGCTCGCCGTGCGAGGGCTGCCAGCTGATGGTGAAGGCGATGCGCTCACCGGGGGAGACGGTGAAGTCCGCGTACGTGGTGAGGTCCTTGCCGAAGGTGTCGGCGGTGGTGTCGAGCCACACCGAGTCGGGCCCGGCGACGGCCACCGTGCGGTCGCCGACCTTGTGCACCCAGGGCACGACCCGGCCGTAGGAGAAGCGCATGCGCAGCGCGGAGCGCATCGGCACCCGCCCGCTGACGCCCTCCACGATCCGGATCAGCTGGGGCGCGCCGTCGCGCGGCGGCATGAAGTCGATGACGCGGACCGTGCCGCGCGGGGTGTCCCACTCGGATTCGAGCACGAGGGAGTCCCCCCGGTACCGGCGGCGGTCCGCGGGCGGCGGTGCCGCGCCCGAGGGGTGCGCGGGGCCGACCCGCCAGAAGCCGTGTTCCTCCGTGCCGAGCAGACCGGCGAACGCGGCATGGGAATCGAATCGGGGCAGGCACAGCCAGTCGGCCGTACCGTCCCGGCAGACAAGGGCGGCGGTCTGCATATCGCCGATGAGTGCGTAATCCTCGATACGCCCGGCCACGTCATCTCCAGTCGAACGGCGCCACATGACCCCGGCAGGGGTCCCTCTTGCGGTCAAGCGATCTTTAGACGAGCTCTGTTCCGGAATGGTGCGTCTCCCTTGGGAGCACCTCCAGCGGTAGCTGTGGGGAGGTGGCTGGGGGAGGGCGGGATGATGCCGTGCCGGCCGGCTCGCTGCATGTGTCCGAGCAGGATACGACGCCGAGTTGGTGCGACGCGCGACGGTTGGAGGACGAATCTGAGCCGAATGGGTGGCCTGTGACAGGGCCGCCACGCAGGGCCACGCCGGGCGCCCGGACGCGTCGGCGGGCGCGGCCGGGCCGGGGCGCTGATACCCTGGTACCCCGTGGACCGGTGGGCGCAAGACCCCCCAACCGCAGCGACGGCACCCCCGAAAACTCCGGGTGAGTGCCGGTACGCACCCTCCACTCGCGACCACGGGAGCCCCCCTTTGGCCATTGCCGCTAAGCCCACGACGACCAAGCACCTCTTCGTCACGGGGGGTGTCGCCTCCTCGCTCGGCAAGGGACTGACGGCCTCCAGCCTGGGCGCGCTGCTCAAGGCCCGGGGACTGCGGGTCACGATGCAGAAGCTCGACCCCTACCTCAACGTAGACCCGGGCACGATGAACCCCTTCCAGCACGGTGAGGTGTTTGTCACCAACGACGGCGCCGAGACCGACCTGGACATCGGTCACTACGAGCGCTTCCTGGACGTCGACCTCGACGGCAGCGCGAACGTCACCACCGGCCAGGTGTACTCCTCGGTGATCGCCAAGGAGCGGCGCGGCGAGTACCTGGGCGACACCGTGCAGGTCATCCCGCACATCACCAACGAGATCAAGCACCGCATCCGCCGGATGGCGACCGACGACGTCGATGTCGTGATCACCGAGGTCGGCGGCACGGTGGGCGACATCGAGTCGCTGCCGTTCCTGGAGACGGTCCGTCAGGTCCGCCACGAGGTCGGCCGGGACAACGTCTTCGTCGTCCACATCTCGCTCCTGCCCTACATCGGCCCCTCGGGCGAGCTGAAGACCAAGCCCACCCAGCACTCGGTGGCCGCCCTGCGCAACATCGGCATCCAGCCCGACGCGATCGTGCTGCGCGCCGACCGTGAGGTGCCCACCGCCATCAAGCGCAAGATCTCGCTGATGTGCGACGTCGACGAGGCCGCCGTGGTCGCCGCCATCGACGCCCCGTCGATCTACGACATCCCCAAGGTCCTGCACACCGAGGGCCTGGACGCCTATGTGGTGCGCAAGCTGGACCTGCCCTTCCGCGACGTGAACTGGACCCAGTGGGAGGACCTGCTGGACCGCGTCCACAACCCCTCCCACGAGGTGACGGTCGCGCTGGTCGGCAAGTACATCGACCTGCCCGACGCCTACCTGTCGGTGACCGAGGCCATCCGCGCGGGCGGCTTCGCCAACCGTGCCAAGGTCAAGGTCAAGTGGGTCGCCTCCGACGACTGCAAGACCCCGGCCGGCGCCGCCGCCCAGCTCGGTGACGTCGACGCCATCTGCGTCCCCGGCGGCTTCGGCGACCGCGGCGTGAACGGCAAGGTCGGCGCGATCACCTACGCCCGCGAGAACAAGGTGCCGCTGCTGGGCCTGTGCCTGGGTCTGCAGTGCGTGGTCATCGAGGCCGCCCGCAACCTGGCCGGCATCGAGGGCGCGAACTCCACCGAGTTCGACCCGGCCACCGCCAACCCGGTCATCTCCACGATGGCCGAGCAGCTGGACATCGTCGCCGGCGAGGGCGACATGGGCGGAACGATGCGCCTGGGCATGTACCCGGCCAAGCTCGCCGAGGGCTCCATCGTCCGCGAGGTCTACGACGACCAGCCCTACGTCGAGGAGCGCCACCGCCACCGCTACGAGGTGAACAACTCCTACCGCGCCGAGCTGGAGAAGGCCGGCCTGCTCTTCTCGGGCACCTCCCCGGACAACAAGCTGGTGGAGTACGTGGAGTACCCCCGCGAGGTCCACCCCTACCTCGTGGCCACCCAGGCCCACCCGGAGCTGCGCTCCCGCCCGACCCGCCCGCACCCGCTCTTCGCGGGCCTGGTGAAGGCGGCCGTCGAGCGTCAGCAGGGCTGACCTATACGGTTGACCGGGGTGAAGGTTTCCGCACGGAGGCCCTCACCCCGGTTTCCGTATTTCTGGAGGACGTACATGGGTATCAAGGACACCGCCGCCGAGTGGCCGGTCACCGCCACGCAGACCCCGTTCACCGGCAACAAGACCAGCGTCCGCACGGACGCGGTGGAGATGCCCGACGGAACCGTCGTCACGCGCGACTACCAGGTGCACCCGGGCTCCGTCGCCGTCCTCGCCCTGGACGAGGAGGGCCGCGTGCTGGTCCTCAACCAGTACCGCCACCCCATCCGGCAGAAGCTGTGGGAGATCCCCGCGGGCCTGCTCGACGTGCCCGGCGAGAACCCGCTGCACGCCGCCCAGCGCGAGCTGTACGAGGAGGCCCACGTCAAGGCCGAGGACTGGCGGGTGCTGACCGACGTCTACACCACCCCCGGCGGCTGCGACGAGGCCGTGCGGATCTTCCTGGCCCGCGAGATCTCCGACGTCGAGGGCGAGCGCTTCGAGGTCGAGCACGAGGAGCTCGACATGGAGCTGGCCCGGGTGCCGCTCCAGGAGCTGGTGCGCGGCGTCCTCGCGGGCGAGCTGCACAACAACTGCCTGGTCGTCGGCGTCCTCTCGCTCTCCGCGGCGCTGGCGGGCGACGGCGTGGACGCGCTTCGCCCGGCGGATGCGGAGTGGCCGGCCCGGCCTTTCGAGGCGTAGCCCCTCGCCGGAGAGGGGGCGCGGCCGGTGGGACCTTCGGCCGGCGGCGCGCCCCGGTCGTCCGACCATAAGGAGAACCGAATAGGTGATCTTCTGCAGCGGCGGCCGGGACTCACCGGGTCGTGCCGGGCCGTGAACTAGGCTCGTCGCGTGCTCGACCGCGGCCGCGGCGGGCTCGTGCGTGGCAGGTGGACGGGAGTGTGCCCCGTGGCGGAGCGGGCGGTGGAGACCGGCGGCGGGATGGCGGCGGTGCCGCCGGGGCGGCGGCTGTCCGTCCCGGCGGCGAGCGCCCCGGCCCGCGCGGCGGCCTTCGCGCTGCCCGGGTTCGTCGGGCGCCGCCGGGAGCTGGAGGAGCTGCGCGCCGACATCGTGCGCGCGGGCCTGGACACCCTCGCCGGCCGCAAGAGCGGGCGCGGCCGGGTCCTGCTCATCGCCGGACGGCCCGGCTCCGGCCGTACGGCCCTGGCCGAGGAGCTCGCCGTACAGCTCGCGGGCCGCTATCCCGACGGCGTGCTGCGCGCCCGGCTCACCGAGACCGACGGCTCGCCCGTCCCCACCGAGCGGACCGCCCGCGCGCTGCTCGCCGCGCTCGGCGAGCCCGTCCCCCCGGGGGCGGAGGAGGACGAGCTGACGGAGGCGGTGCGCGCCGCCCTCCGCGGCCGCCGGGCGCTGCTGGTGCTCGACGACGCCGCGGGCGCCGAGCAGGTGGACCCGCTGCTGCCGGACAAGTCCGAGTGCCTGGTGGTGGCCGTCTCGCGGGGCCCGCTGACCGGCGTGCCCGACGTACGGCCCTGCACCCTGGGCGGCCTCGACACCGCTTCGGCCGTCGACCTCCTGGAGCGCTTCGCGGGCCCCACACGCATCACGTGCGACCCGGCCGCCGCGCAGGCGGTGGTGGAGGAGTGCGGCGGGCAGCCCGCGGCGCTCGTCCTGGTGGGCGGCTGGCTCGCGGCCCTGTCCAAGCTGTCCGTGGTCGACGCGGTCACCCGGCTGCGGGAGCTGCCGGCCGGCGACGGCCTCGACGTCGCGGGCCGTTCGCTGTCCCGGGCCCTCCGGCTCGCCCACGAGGCGCTGCCCGCCCCCTCAGCCCGCATCCTGCGGCTGCTGGCGCTGGCCCCGGCCGGCGCCGTCGACGCCCACACCGCCTCCGCGCTGGCCGGCTGCTCGGTGGCCGCCGCGCAGAGCGCCCTGGAGGACTTCGAAGCCCGCGGCCTGCTGCGGGCCGAGCCCTCCACCGGC
This sequence comes from Streptomyces rectiverticillatus, assembly GCF_013394065.1. Lineage (NCBI taxonomy): Bacteria > Bacillati > Actinomycetota > Actinomycetes > Kitasatosporales > Streptomycetaceae > Streptomyces > Streptomyces rectiverticillatus. The sequence continues at coordinate 1,736,971 of NZ_CP040752.1, read as the reverse complement.
TCGCTGCCTGCGCAGTACCGGGTGCCGGGCTGCCTCACGACGCTGCTCCGGGAGCTGCTGGCGGCCCAGGAGCGCCCGGCCGAGATCGAGCTGGCCCGGGCGCGGATGCTGGAGCGCACGGTCCGCCAGCTGCACTCGTGCCGGGCCGCCACCCGCACCGACGACCCGCTGACCCGCAAGCGGCTGGCGGAGCTGCCCAGACCCCTGAGATTCGCCTCGCCGCAGACCGCCGCCGAGTGGCTGCGCTGCCGGCTGCCCGCGCTGCTGGCGGCCGCCCGGCTGGCCGTGCAGGACGGGCGGCTCGACACCCTCGCCCGGCGGCTGGTGTCCGCGCTGACCCGGGCCCTGACGGCCCATTTCGGCGCCGAGGAGGCGGGCCCGGAGCTCTACGGCCTCCACCAGCTCGTCCTGGACGTGGCGCAGCGCTGCGAGATGCCGCTGGAGAAGGCGGCGGCCCTGCTGAACCTGGGCGACCTGGACGCCCGGGCCGGCCGGGTCCCCGCCGCCCTGGGCCGCTACCGGGAGGCGCTGGACGCGGCGCGCCACGCGGGCGACCCGTACGCGATCAGCCGCTCCCTGGAGTCCATCGCCGCCTCCTATCACGAGCTGGGGGACTGGCAGCGGGCCGTCGACTGGTACGGGCGGGCGCTGGAGCTGCGCCTGACGCGGGGTGAACTCACCGACGAGGCCCGTTTGTACGGGCGGCTGGGCGCCGTGCGCGCCTACGCCGGGCAGTGGAACGAGGCGCTGCGCGACTGGCGGGCGGCGGCGGCCGCGTGCCGCCGGCTGCGGGACCTGCCGGGGCACGCCCGGGCCCTCACCGAGATCGCCCGGGTGCAGGAGTACGCGGGCCGCCCGCAGGAGGCGCTGCGGACCTGCCGGGAGGCCGTGGAGTGCGCGCGGCAGGCGGGCGACGACCGGCTGCGGGCCGCGGTGCTGCTGCGGCTCGCGGACATGCTGGAGCGGCTCGGGGACCCCGGCGCCGCAGGTGAGCACCGTGCTGCGGCGGGAGAGCTGCTGGTGGCCGGGCCCGACGAGCCCCCCGTCGGGGCGGGTGGCGCCATAGCTTCCGTGCCCCCGCCCGCCGAGGCTGAGGGTTACCTACGAAACCAGTAGTGGTCTTCAAAAAAATTGGCTCTTTGCAAGGCTAGACAGCGCAGGATCCTTCATTAGACTGGTTGGGCCGCGGTCGCCGCGGTCTGCTCTGGTATGCCCCCGCATTTCCGGATTAGCCTGTAATTCTCTGATTCAAGGACCGTGATCGACGTGAAGGTCGGCATCCCCCGCGAGGTCAAGAACAACGAGTTCCGCGTGGCCATCACGCCCGCCGGCGTGCATGAGCTCGTGCGCAACGGCCACCAGGTCTTCGTCGAGAAGAACGCCGGTGTGGGCTCCTCCATCACCGACGCCGAGTACGTCGCGGCCGGCGCCGCGATCCTGGACACCGCCGACGAGGTCTGGTCCACCGCCGACCTGCTGCTGAAGGTCAAGGAGCCGATCGCGGAGGAGTACCACCGCCTCCGCAAGGGTCAGACCCTCTTCACCTACCTGCACCTCGCCGCCTCCCGCGAGTGCACCGACGCCCTGCTGCAGTCCGGCACCACGGCGATCGCGTACGAGACGGTCGAGCTCGCCAACCGCGCGCTGCCGCTGCTCGCCCCGATGTCCGAGGTCGCGGGCCGGCTGGCCCCGCAGGTCGGCGCCTACCACCTGATGCGCTCGGCGGGCGGCCGCGGCGTCCTGCCGGGCGGCGTCCCGGGCACGGCGGCCGGCAAGGCCGTCGTCATCGGCGGCGGTGTCTCCGGCTGGAACGCCGCGCAGATCGCCGTCGGCATGGGCTTCCACGTGACCCTGCTCGACCGTGACATCAACAAGCTCCGCGAGGCCGACAAGGTCTTCGGCACCAAGGTGCAGACGATCGTCTCCAACGCCTACGAGCTGGAGAAGGCCGTCGTCGAGGCCGACCTCGTCATCGGTGCCGTCCTCATCCCGGGTGCCAAGGCCCCGAAGCTGGTCACCAACGAGCTCGTCGCCAAGATGAAGCCCGGAAGTGTACTTGTCGACATTGCGATCGACCAGGGCGGCTGCTTCGAGGACTCGCGTCCGACCACCCACGCCGAGCCGACCTTCGAGGTCCACAACTCGGTCTTCTACTGCGTCGCCAACATGCCGGGTGCGGTGCCGAACACCTCCACCTACGCGCTGACCAACGCCACGCTGCCCTACATCGTGGAGCTGGCCAACCGCGGCTGGCAGGAGGCGCTGAGCCGGGACGCCGCGCTCGCCAAGGGCCTCAACACCCACGAGGGACAGGTCGTTTACGGCCCCGTCGCCGAGGCGCACGGCCTGCCGTTCGTCGAACTGAGCACCCTGCTCGGCTGAGTCGTCAACACGACACGCCAAGAGCGCACCCCCGGCCGGGCCTTGTTCAGCAAGGTCCGGCCGGGGCCGTTTCCACCCGGTTTGCGAGCGGTTTCCACGCCTGGTCACCCACCCGCGAAACTTCCGGGTTGTGGGCCGCAAACCCTTGACAGAAGCCTGTTCGATTGCCGACACATCGTGCCGTCTCCGGCGGATTGTGTTGCTGCGAACCGCCGACACGCCATAGAGTCGCCAACCGTCGGCATGGTGCAACGCTGACCTATCTAGATGTTTCCTGGTCACCAAGGAGGTAGGACGACTTGTGAATGAGTCGACATTTGCTCCCGGGGGTGGTCACCCAGGAATGTCTGCGCAGGGCCAGAGTCCCACGGGGCTCGAAGCTGTCGGCTCCGTCGCTGTCCACACCTTCGCGGCACACCAGAGCATCCAGAGCACACCGACAGCCCACCAGAGCATGGACGGCCATCACGTGAACGCCATGGCCGGCGACCGGGGCGGGGTCGATCCCGCGCGGCTCGCCGACTACGAGGACGTGCCCGACGGGCACTTCTACGACCCTGACGCGGAGTACGAGCCCGACCCCGAGTACGCGGCCACCCTCGCGCCCGACGCTGCCCGGCAGCGCCGCGAGCGCATCGGCCCCACCGGGCGTCCCCTGCCGTACTTCCCCATCCCCGGACCGCTGACCGACCACGGCCCCGCGAAGATCATCGCGATGTGCAACCAGAAGGGCGGGGTCGGCAAGACCACCTCGACCATCAACCTGGGTGCCGCCCTGGCCGAGTACGGACGCCGGGTGCTGCTCGTCGACTTCGACCCGCAGGGCGCGCTCTCCGTCGGCCTCGGCGTCAACCCGATGGAGCTTGACCTGACGGTCTACAACCTCCTCATGGAGCGGGGCATGTCGGCCGACGAGGTCCTCCTCAAGACGGCCGTGCCCAACATGGACCTGCTGCCCAGCAATATCGATTTGTCTGCCGCCGAGGTCCAGCTCGTCAGCGAGGTGGCCCGCGAGTCGACGCTGCAGCGCGCGCTCAAGCCGCTGCTCGCCGACTACGACTACATCGTCATCGACTGCCAGCCCTCGCTCGGCCTGCTCACCGTCAACGCCCTGACGGCCGCTCACAAGGTGATCGTGCCGCTGGAGTGCGAGTTCTTCGCGCTGCGCGGTGTGGCGCTACTCACCGAGACGATCGAGAAGGTCCAGGAGCGGCTCAACCCCGAGCTGGAGCTCGACGGCATCCTCGCCACCATGTACGACTCGCGGACGGTGCACAGCCGCGAGGTCCTCGCGCGCGTGGTCGAGGCCTTCGACGATCACGTCTACCACACCGTCATCGGCCGTACGGTCCGCTTCCCCGAGACCACGGTCGCGGGCGAGCCGATCACCACGTACGCGTCCAACTCCGTGGGTGCCGCCGCCTACCGCCAGCTCGCCAGGGAGGTGCTCGCCCGGTGTCACGCCGAGTGAGTCTGCCCGGCGCCGACGAACTGTTCCGTACCACCGGGGGGTCGGGGCTGCAGTCCTCCTCTCCCCGCCGGCAGGCGAACGGCGAGGGCGCCCCGCGGGTGCCCGGCCCGGCCGGTGACTCCGAGACCACGTCCGAAGGCGGCGCCGCCGGCGCGGGCGGCGAGCCCGGCGGCCGCGGTGCCGCCGCGGCCGACCGGGACAGCGCCCCCGAGCGCCGCCCCGCGTCCGCCCAGGAGCGCCCCGCGGGCCCCGTCCGGGCCGCGGGCCAGGGCGAGGCCGCCGCGCCCGCCCAGGGCCGCCGCAGGGGGCGCGGGGCGGGCCGCCGGCCCAGCGGCCGGGAGCGCCACGACGAGAAGATCACGGTCTACGTCTCCGCCGAGGAGCTCATGGACCTCGAACACGCGCGCTTGGTGCTGCGCGGTGAGCACGGGCTCGCGGTCGACCGCGGCAGGATCGTCCGGGAGGCCGTCGCGGTCGTCCTCGCCGACCTGGAGTCGCGGGGCGACGCGAGCATCCTCGTACGGCGCCTGCGCGGCCGCTGAGCGGTTCCGCTGCGCTAGCCTCGCTAGCCCCTGCCGTGACCGCGCCCTCGCGCGCCGCCCTACGGCCCGTTCCGCCCCCACCCTGGATCCCAGATGCCCGCAGCCGCCTCCTCTCCGGCCCGCCGTCCCCTCGGCCGTGGCCCGGCCGGAGCCACGGCCGCGGAGCCGGTGCCCGGGCCCGGTGCCGTCGCGTCGGAGGCCCCCACCGGAGGCGACTCGCGGTTCACCGTCCGGCTCGACAACTTCGAAGGGCCCTTCGACCTCCTGCTGCAGCTGATCGCCAAGCACAAGCTGGACGTCACCGAGGTCGCCCTCCACAAGGTCACCGACGAGTTCATGGCGCACATCCGCGCCATGGGCCCCGGCTTCGACCTGGACCAGACCACCGAGTTCCTCGTCGTCGCCGCGACCCTGCTCGACCTCAAGGCCGCCCGCCTGCTGCCTGCCGCCGACGTGGAGGACGAGGCCGACCTCGCCCTCCTGGAGGCGCGCGACCTGCTGTTCGCCCGCCTCCTGCAGTACCGGGCGTACAAGCGGGTCGCGGAGATCTTCAGCAGCCGGCTGGACGAGGAGGCGCGGCGCTTCCCCCGTACGGTCGGCCTGGAGCAGCACCATGCGGAGCTGCTGCCCGAGGTCGTCCTCGGCATCGGGCCCGAGCGCCTGGCCGAGCTGGCCGTCAAGGCCATGCGGCCCAGGCCGGCGCCGCAGGTGTACGTCGACCACATCCACGCGCCGCTGGTCAGCGTCCGCGAGCAGGCCGAGGTCGTCGTGGCCCGGCTGCGGCGGGCGGGCCGGGTCAGCTTCGGGGAGCTGGCCGGCGACGCCCCCGACACCCTCACCGTCGTCGCCCGCTTCCTGGCGCTGCTGGAGCTCTACCGCGAGCGCGTGGTCGCCCTGGACCAGGACGAGGCCCTCGGCGAGCTGGCGGTGCGCTGGACGGGCGAGGAGGGGGCGGAACCACTGGTGACGGACGAGTTCGACCGGGAGCCGGAGACCGAGCCGCAGGAGAGTGCACAGTGAGCGCAGAGACGTACGAGGGCGTAGAAGCCCCCGCAGGGGCCGGTGCCTCCGGTGTCTCCGGGCTAGGCCTCAAGCCCGCCCTGGAGGCCGTCCTCATGGTCGTTGACGAGCCCGCCACCGAAGAACACCTGGCCAAGGTCCTGGAGCGGCCCCGCCGCGAGATCGCCGCGGCCCTCGGCGAGCTGGCCGGGGAGTACGACGCCCAGGGACGCGGTTTCGAGCTGCGGCAGGTCGCCGGGGGCTGGCGCTTCTTCACCCGGCCGGCCTACGCGGACGCCGTCGAGGCGTTCGTCCTGGACGGACAGCAGGCACGTCTCACGCAGGCCGCCCTGGAGACCCTCGCCGTCGTCGCGTACCGTCAGCCGGTCAGCCGGTCGAAGGTCTCGGCGGTGCGCGGCGTGAACTGCGACGGGGTCATGCGCACCCTCCTCCAGAGAGGTCTGGTGGAGGAGGCGGGGACGGAACCCGAAACAGGTGCGATCCTGTACAGGACGACGAACTACTTTCTGGAGCGCATGGGCCTGCGCGGCCTGGACGAGCTCCCGGAGCTCGCGCCCTTCCTCCCCGAGGCGGAGGCGATCGAGGGCGACACTCAAGAAGGTGTGCCGTCGTTCGATCCGGACGCACCGGACACCGAAGCGGACGACAAGACGGAACTTTGATGCGAAGCAGCGGCAGGAACAGCGGAAGCGGCAACCGGGACGACCGGGGCGGTCGAGGACGTCCGGCGTCCGGGGGCGGGCGCGCGGGCGGCGGCCGTTCCGGCGGCGGTCGTGCGGGTGGCAGCCGGTCGGGCGGCCGGCCCGAGGGCGGCCGTTCGGGGGCTCCGCGCGACGACAGGCAGCAGGAGCGCCCGCGCCGGCCGCGCCCGGAGGAGCGCCGCTACGACGTCGGCCCCGACGCCGAGCGCACGCGCGGCGGCGCCACCAGCGGCCGCACCACCGGCCCCACCAGCGGCCGGGGCGACTCGGCCCGCGGCGGTGCCAAGGGCGGCCCCCGGCGCAGCAGCGCGGCCGGCGGCCGCAGCGGTGCGCCCGGCCGCGGGCAGCGGTCCGTGCCGGCCCGTCCGCGCGAGCTCGACGCCAAGATCGAGGAGCGCAACCGGGAGCGGCACAACAAGCCGCAGATCAAGCTGCCCAAGACCTTCGGCGAGCAGGAGGGCGAGCGCCTGCAGAAGGTGCTGGCCCGGGCCGGCATGGGCTCCCGCCGCGCCTGCGAGGAGCTGATCGAGCAGGCCCGCGTCGAGGTCAACGGGCAGATCGTCACCGAGCAGGGCCTGCGGGTCGACCCGGAGAAGGACGAGATCAAGGTCGACGGCCTGACCGTCGCCACCCAGTCCTACCTGTTCTTCGCGCTCAACAAGCCGGCCGGCGTCGTCTCCACCATGGAGGACCCCGACGGCCGCCAGTGCCTCGGCGACTACGTCACCAACCGCGAGACCCGGCTCTTCCACGTCGGCCGGCTCGACACGGAGACCGAGGGCATCATCCTGCTCACCAACCACGGCGAGCTGGCCCACCGTCTGACGCACCCGCGCTACGGCGTGCAGAAGACGTACCTCGCCGCCATCACCGGGCCGCTGCCGCGCGACATCGGCAAGCAGCTCAAGAACGGCATCGAGCTGGAGGACGGCTACGCCCGCGCGGACAACTTCCGCGTCATCCAGCAGACCGGCAAGAACTACCTGGTCGAGGTCACCCTCCACGAGGGCCGCAAGCACATCGTGCGCCGCATGCTCGCCGAGGCGGGCTTCCCCGTCGAGAAGCTGGTGCGCACCTCGTTCGGCCCGATCGCCCTGGGCGACCAGAAGTCCGGCTGGCTCCGCCGCCTGACGAACACCGAGGTCGGCATGCTGATGCGCGAGGTCGAGCTCTAGACGGACCGGGGGCACGGGCCCGCAGGGCTCGCCCCGGCCCCGGCACCGCCGGATGCCGCCGCGTCGGCTGATCGCCGCTGCGGCGGTGTGCGGGGTGGTGGCGGGCACCCGCACACGGGGTCGAACGGGCTCACTTGTCCCGCTGGTGCGCCGAAGCGCGGCGTACGCGTATCAGGAAGTCTTCGACGCGTGCGTGGTCCGGCTCCTCGGGGAGGGGGCTCGTGCGGGACGCCTCCTCGGCCTCCTCGGTCAGGCGGTTCAGCCAGGCCTCCGCCTCGGGCCAGGGCACCTCGCCCCGCCGCACGGCCAGCAGCGGTTCGCGCATGGCGCCGACGTCGAGCACGAGCGACCCCGTGCGCAGCAGGTCGCGGCCGGACATCAGCAGCCGCAGCGCGTGCATGACGGGCTTCCAGCGCCGCGGCGTGCCGTGCGCCCGCACGTCCGCCGCGAACTTCTTGCGCTGGTCCACCGCGTAGCCCGCGTACGTCTTGTGGACCCTCCGGGAGAGGAACGCCTCCCGCAGGGCCAGCAGCTCGCGCCCCGTGCCGTCGACCTGCTCGACGAGCGGGGAGTGCAGGCACTCCAGGATGTTCGGATTCCCCCGCAGCGCCAGCTCGCAGAAGCGCTCCAGCTCCCAGGAGAACTGCTCCTCGGCCGGTCCTTCCACGTGCGGCGGCGGCTTCTCGAAGCCCCAGAACAGGGGCGTCGGCGCCACGTACACGCCGCGCCGGTCCGTATCGCTCGCCTCCGTGGCCAGCCCGAAGGCGCGCGAGCCCATCACGCACGCGTAGACGGTGTGCTCGGTGACCAGCGCGACCGGGGTGACCGGGGGAACGGGCGTCACGACCACACCGCCAGCCCCGTCGCGTGGCCCTCCTCGTCGCGCTGGATCTCCATCATCCCCTCCACGGCGTCCCGGTTGATCCGCCCGAAGACGTGCGGGAACTGCGTGCCCGGGTCCACGCCGGGCGGCGGGGCCGGGTCGGCGGCCTCCCAGCGGACCAGGACGTCCAGCTTGTGCTCGTCGATCAGGAGGACCATCAGCGGGCCGGGCACGTTCCTGTAGAAGGCCGTGGCCACGGCGAGCGTCGTCTCCTCGTCGGGGGAGCAGTGGACGAAGCCGTCCTCGGAGAGGGATGCGGGGGAGTACGGGCGGTCGGGCACGGCCAGCCAGTCGTCCAGGGGCACCACGTGGTAGATCATGTGCACGGTTGTACCGGACGCGGGCCCGGCAGTCCCGCAGGGCGCCCGCCCCGGGCCCCGCAGGGCCGCCCGCCCCGCACGGCCGGCGGAGCGGCTGGATAGGCTGGCCGGGCCCGCTCTCCGTCACGCTCCACGCACCTCGCAAGGACTCTCAGTGAGAACCGCCCTCGTCATCGGCACCGGACTGATCGGCACCTCCGCCGCGCTCGCCCTCGCGGGCCGCGGGGTCCACGTCCACCTCAGGGACCACGACCCGGACGCGGCGCGGACGGCGGCCGCCCGCGGGGCCGGTACCGACCAGGCGCCCGAGGGCCCGGTCGACCTGGTGATCGTCGCGGTGCCGCCGGCGCACGTCGCGGCCACGCTCGCCGGGGCGATCCGGGACGGCCTCGGCCGCGGCTACGTCGACGTCGCGAGCGTCAAGGGCGGCCCCCGGCGCGAGCTGGAGGCCCTCGGCGCCGACCTCTCCGGCTACCTCGGCACGCACCCGATGGCCGGCCGCGAGCGCTCCGGCCCCATGGCCGCCACCGCCGACCTCTTCGAGGGCCGCCCCTGGGTGCTCACGCCCACCCGCGACACCGACACCGAGGTCCTCAACCTCGCCCTCGAGGTCGTCGCCCTGTGCCGCGCGGTCCCCGTCGTCATGGACGCCGACGAGCACGACCGGGCCGTCGCCCTCGTCTCGCACACCCCGCACCTGCTCTCCAGCATGGTCGCCGCCCGCCTGGAGGAGGCGGACGAGACGGCCGTGCGCCTGTGCGGCCAGGGCATCCGCGACGTGACCCGGATCGCCGCCTCCGACCCCCGGCTGTGGGTCGAGATCCTCTCCGCCAACCCCGGCCCCGTCGCCGACATCCTCGCGGCCGTCGCCTGCGACCTCGACGAGACGGTACGGGCCCTGCGCGCCCTGGAGGCCGCGGACGACGGCAAGCGCGACGAGGGCGCCGCCGGCCTCGAGGACGTGCTGCGGCGCGGCAACGCGGGCCGCAGCCGGGTCCCGGGCAAGCACGGGGCGGCTCCCGCCGCGTACGAGACCGTCTCCGTCCTCATCGGCGACCAGCCGGGCGAGCTCGCCCGGATCTTCGCCGACGCGGGCCGGGCCGGCGTGAACATCGAGGACGTCCGCATCGAGCACGCGACGGGCCAGCAGGCGGGCCTGATCCAGCTCATGGTCGAGCCGGGCGCGGTGGCGTCCTTGAGCGCCGCGCTCCGCGATCAGGGCTGGTCGCTGCGGCAGTAGCCCGCCCGCAGCCCGTCCGCGGTTTTCACCGCCGCAGTGGCGGGTCATGAGGACGTACGATTTCGGCGGTGCCGGACCTTCTGCCGGCCGGGCACCGCCCAGCGCGGACGCCTGGGCCCGTACCCAACCGGATCCGCGCGCCCGCAGCGCGGATCCGTCCGGCACGGGCCGCCTCCGCGAGCCAGTAACCTTGTCGCAGGCTGATAAAAGCCGCCCGTACTCCCACCCCGTGCACAAGGAAGGTGTCTGACACCGTGGAAACCGCCGCCCGGACCGCTCCGGCAGCAGTCATCGTCGGCATCGACGGCCCCTCCGGCACGGGCAAGTCCAGCACGTCCAAGGCCGTCGCGGCCAAGCTCGGCCTGCGCTACCTGGACACCGGCGCGCAGTACCGCGCGATCACCTGGTGGATGCTGAGCAACGGCATCGACGTGAACGACGCCGCGGCCGTCGCCGACGCCGCGGGCAAGCCCGAGATCGTCTCGGGCACCGACCCGTCCGCGCCGACCATCACGGTCGACGGCGCCGACGCCGCGGGCCCCATCCGCACCCAGGAGGTCACCTCCGCGGTCAGCGCCGTGAGCGCCGTCCCGGAGGTGCGCACGCGCCTGACCGAGCTGCAGCGGTCCGTCGCCGCCGAGGCGCCGGCCGGCATCGTCGTCGAGGGCCGTGACATCGGCACCACCGTGCTGCCCGACGCCGACCTCAAGATCTTCCTGACGGCGTCCGCCGAGGCGCGGGCCGCCCGCCGCAGCGGCGAGCTGAAGGGCAAGGAGGCCCGCGACCTGGCCGCCACCCAGGCCGCCCTCGCCAAGCGGGACGCCGCCGACTCCGGCCGGAAGACCTCGCCGCTGGCCAAGGCCGACGACGCGGTGGAGGTGGACACGACGGAGCTGACCCTGGAGCAGGTCATCGAGTGCGTGGTGACCCTCATCGAGGAGCGGCGGGCGGCGTGACCGCGTCCCCCGGGGGTGCCGCCGTCGGCCGGCGGATCGGCATAGGCCTGATGTACGGGCTGTGGAAGCCGCGTGTGCTGGGCGCCTGGCGGGTGCCCGCCGCGGGGCCGGTCATCCTCGCGGTGAACCACTCCCACAACCTCGACGGCCCGATGCTGATGGGCACCGCGCCCCGGCCGGTGCACTTCCTGATCAAGAAGGAGGCGTTCGTCGGCCCCCTCGGCCCGTTCCTGGAAGGGATCGGCCAGCTGAAGGTGGACCGGACGAGCGCCGACCGCGCCGCGATCACGGAGGCGCTCGGCGTCCTGGAGGGCGGCGGGGTCCTGGGGATCTTCCCCGAGGGCACGCGGGGCGAGGGCGACTTCGCCTCGCTGCGCGCCGGCCTCGCCTACTTCGCGGTGCGCTCGGGGGCGCCGATCGTGCCGGTGGCGGTGCTCGGCAGCGCGGAGCGCAAGGGCCGCGTCGTGCGCGGCCTGCCGCCGCTGCGCAGCCGGGTCGACGTCGTCTTCGGCGACGCCTTCGAGGCCGGTGACGGCAGCGGCCGGCGCACGCGCAAGGCGCTGGACGAGGCGACCGTGCGCATCCAGGAGCGGCTGAGCGCGCACCTGGCGGACGCCAAGCGGCTGACCGGCCGCTGAACGAGACTTAGTAGCGGGCCCGCGGGTCCGCCGACCATACGAACGAGGAACGGACTTCATGAACGACCAGATCCACGGCGACGAGCACGGTGAGCTTGGCGACGCCGAGTACGCGGAGTTCATGGAGCTCGCGGCGCAGGAGGGCTTCGAGGCCGAGGAGATCGAGGGCGCCCTCGGCGAGGCCGGCCACGGCCCGCTGCCGGTGCTCGCCGTCGTCGGCCGCCCCAACGTCGGCAAGTCGACGCTCGTGAACCGCATCATCGGCCGCCGCGAGGCCGTCGTCGAGGACCGCCCGGGCGTCACCCGCGACCGCGTCACCTACGAGGCCGAGTGGGCCGGCCGCCGCTTCAAGGTCGTCGACACCGGCGGCTGGGAGCAGGACGTCCTCGGCATCGACGCATCCGTCGCCGCGCAGGCCGAGTACGCGATCGAGGCCGCCGACGCGGTCGTCTTCGTCGTGGACGCCACGGTCGGCGCCACCGACACCGACGAGGCCGTCGTCAAGCTGCTGCGCCGGGCCGGCAAGCCCGTCGTGCTGTGCGCCAACAAGGTCGACGGCCCCTCCGCCGAGGCCGACGCCGCCATGCTGTGGTCGCTGGGCCTCGGCGAGCCGATGCCGGTCTCCGCGCTGCACGGCCGCGGCACCGGCGACATGCTGGACGAGGTCCTCAAGGCCCTGCCCGAGGCCCCGGCCCAGCGCTTCGGCACCGCCGTCGGCGGCCCGCGCCGCATCGCCCTGATCGGCCGCCCGAACGTCGGCAAGTCCTCGCTGCTCAACAAGGTGGCCGGCGAGGAGCGCGTCGTCGTCAACGAGCTGGCCGGCACCACCCGCGACCCGGTCGACGAGCTGATCGAGCTCGGCGGCGTGACCTGGAAGTTCGTGGACACCGCGGGCATCCGCAAGCGCGTCCACCTCCAGGAGGGCGCGGACTACTACGCCTCCCTGCGCACCGCCGCCGCGGTCGAGAAGGCCGAGGTCGCGGTCATCCTGATCGACGCGAGCGAGACCATCTCCGTCCAGGACCAGCGCATCGTCACCATGGCCGTCGAGGCCGGCCGCGCGATCGTCATCGCGTACAACAAGTGGGACACCCTCGACGAGGAGCGCCGCTACTACCTCGAGCGCGAGATCGAGACCGAGTTCCAGCAGATCGCGTGGGCGCCGCGGGTCAATGTCTCGGCGGAGACCGGTCGGCACATGGAGAAGCTCGTCCCGGCGATCGAGACGGCCCTCGCGGGCTGGGAGACGCGCGTGCCGACCGGGCGGCTGAACGCCTTCCTCGGTGAGCTCGTCGCGGCCCACCCGCACCCGATCCGCGGCGGCAAGCAGCCCCGCATCCTCTTCGGCACCCAGGCGGGCACCAAGCCCCCGCGGTTCGTGCTCTTCGCCTCCGGCTTCATCGAGGCGGGCTACCGGCGCTTCGTCGAGCGCCGCCTCCGCGAGGAATTCGGCTTCGACGGCACCCCGATCCACATCTCCGTGCGAGTGCGCGAGAAGCGCGGGCGCAAGAAGTAGGCGCAACGAGCAAGAGTCTGTGGGGGCCCGCAGGCCCCCACAGACTCTGATCGCTAATAGCCGCGCATGCGGCCGTCACGCGGAGCGGGCGGCAGCGCGGCGGGCACGTGCCCGCCGCGCTGCCGCCCGTAATGCGTGTCCCAGGCGGTGTTGTAGCCCGAGTGGACGTGGTAGCCCAGCTGGCCGGCGTAGCCCTGCTGCCCGCCGTACTGCCCGTAGCCGAGCTGCGGACCGAAGCCCACGAACCTCAGCTCCTCCTCGCCCGAGCGGTCGAAGGGGAGCGCCCGGAAGGAGCGCCGGTACTCGGAGTAGAGCGCATCGTAGATCGGGGTGACCGAGACGGGATGGCTCTGCGGGGTGGCTTCGCGGGATGGGCGCATGCCGGGGATGTGGTTCGGGTACGGAATCCGCGGGGCAGGCTCGTATGAGTGCACATACGAGCCAACGAGTCCGTGGCCCGGGGGATGCGGGCCCGGCCGGTAATGGGCCGCCGGAGCGTAGCGGACGGGGTGCACGGCGCCCGTCACGTACCCGCGAGGGGCATGGTCGCGGCGACGAGCCGTCCGGCCGCCGCCGCCCGGTCCAGCGCCTCGCGCAGCAGGTCCTCGCGCGGCTGCGAGCCGATCGTGCCGACCGGCGCGGCGAAGACCAGCACCCGCTTGGTCTTGTTCACGGCCGACCGCCACTCGGGCGCCACCTGCATCGCCTGGTGCGCCTGCCACCACGCACTGGGCTGGGCGCCCGCGACGCCGGGCATCAGGATCGCGTGCAGCTGGCCCATGGCCACCAGCACCGACCAGCCCGGCGTGGACGGCGGCACCTGCTCGACGGTGGCGACGGGGGCGAAGCCCTGCTCGATCAGGAGCGGCAGGAAGACGTCGACCGGGCCGTTCGTGCCCGGGCGGGCGATCGGCCCGAGCGGCTCCACGACGAGGGCCGGGTGCAGGTCGCCGCCGATGAGCACCAGGCCGCTGGTCACGCCCAGCTCGGCCTGCACGGGGCCGTCGGGCGTGGCGGTGAGCGTCGGCATGGTGGCGGGTGCCGGCAGCTGGGGGGCGCCCGCGTGGTCGCCCTCGCCCTGGATGGAGCGCACGGCGCCCTGGAGCTGTTCCTCGGAGACCGTGACGACCTGGGAGGGGATGCAGGCGGCGTGGGCGAAGGCGAGCACGGCCGTCTCATCGCCGACGAAGAGCACGGTGCTGGTGCGCTCGCGGTCGGTGTTGCCGGGGGTGCGGCAGGAGGTGCAGTCGTAGCTGCCCGGGGCGCTGTCACCGCCCAGCAGTCGTTCGGCCTCTTCGTCGCCGATCTCGGCGCGGACGTCGTCACTGACGTCGAGCATGCGCGGCACGGGTGGCTCCTAGATATCGGTGCGTATCACACGGGGGTTCCCGGTTCGTAAGAGCACAACGGGCGATCCGTGGCAGGGGTCACGCGTAACGAGTTGGTGATCAGGACCAACCTCACGCGCCCCACCACGGTCTAATCTCTGGGTAGGCGGGCTGGATGGAATGTCCGCGGCAAACGGCTGGGGACGAATGCACATCTCATTCCTGATTCACAACGCGTACGGCATCGGCGGGACGATCCGGACCACGTTCAACCTCGCGAGCACCCTCGCCGAGCAGCACGACGTGGAGGTCGTCTCGGTCTTCCGGCACCGGGAGGAGCCGGTGTTCGCACCGGGCGGCAAGGTGCGCCTGCGCCACCTGGTCGACCTGCGCAAGGGCACCCCGGGCTACGAGGGGGACGACCCCGAGTACGAGCGCCCTGCAGCCTTCTTCCCCGCCGCCGAGGGCCGTTACAAGCAGTACAGCGCCCTGACCGACCGGCGGATCGCGGAGCACCTGCGCACCCTGGACTGCGACGTGGTCGTCGGCACCCGCCCCGGCCTGAACGTGCACATCGCCCAGCAGGCCCGCCGCGGCCCGGTCCGGGTCGGCCAGGAGCACCTGACGCTGAGCACCCACTCCCAGCCGCTCAAGCTGACGCTGCGCACGCACTACCCGCGGCTGGACGCCGTCACCACCGTCACCGAGGCCGACGCCGCGACCTACCGCAAGCTGATGCGGCTGCCCGGAGTGCGGGTGGAGGCCGTGCCGAACAGCATCCCCGCCCCGGCCGTGGCTCCCGCCGACGGCAGCGGCAAGTGGGTGGTCGCCGCCGGCCGGCTCGCCCCCGCCAAGCGCTACGACGTGCTGATCCGGGCCTTCGAGAAGGTCGTGGCCGAGCGGCCCGACTGGAAGCTGCGGATCTACGGCGCCGGTGCCGAGCGCGCCAAGCTGCGCGCCCTCATCGACAAGCGCGGCCTGTACAACCACATCTACCTCATGGGTCCCGCCAACCCGCTGGACCCCGAGTGGGTCAAGGGCTCCATCGGCGCCGTCACCTCCAGCCTGGAGTCCTTCGGCATGACCATCGTCGAGGCGATGCGCTGCGGCCTGCCGGTGGTCTCCACCGACTGTCCGCACGGCCCCGGCGAGATCATCGCCGACGGCGTCGACGGCCTGCTCGTGCCGGTCGGCAAGGCCGACAAGATCGCCGCCGGCCTGCTGAAGCTGATCAACGACGACGAGCTGCGGCAGCGGATGGGCCGGGCGGCGCTCGAGAGCTCCGCCCGGTTCGACCCGGCGCAGGTCGCCGGGCGCTACGAGCAGCTCTTCGGCGACCTGGCCGCCCGCGGCTCCCTGCGCGGCTCGCTGCACCGCACCCGCGGCGCCCTGCTCAGCAACGCGTTCAAGACCTCGGACGCGAGCCGCTCCGCCCTGCGCCGGGTGCGTGCCGCATGACCCCCGAGACCGGTAAACCCTCCGTGCCCGCGAACGCCGCCGGATCCGGCGGCTCCACCACCCCCGAGGAGAGCACCATCGTGTCTGCCCCGGCCCCGCCGCGCGCCGACTGCATCGCGGACTCCGCGGGCGGGCTCACCTTCGACCTCGACGCCCCCGGCCCCGGACTCGACCTCAGCGAACCGGACCACTGGACCGCCGCGCTGGTCCTGCGCCGCCGCGGCAGCGACGACGAGGCCGAGGAGATCCGCCTGCCGCTCGCGCCCGACGGCGAGGGGCGGCTGCGCGCCGTGCTGCCCAGCACGGTCGCGCTCCCCGAAGGCCGCTGGGACGTCTACGTCGCCTTCGCCGACGCCGAGCCCCGCCGCCTGGTGCCCGGTCCGGCCGACCTCAGATCGCTGGTCGACCGCAGACCCGGGCCGAGCACCTCGCCGCTGTCGGTCCGCATCCCGTACGCGACCAAGCACGGCAACCTCTCCCTGCGCAGCTGGCTGCGCGGCCCGCACGCCGAGGCGGGCGACCTGCACCCGGATGCCTCCGGCCTGACCGCCCACGGCCGCATCCACCGCGTCGCGGACCCGGCCGCCTGGCTCACGGGGGCCGTCGTGGAGGCCCGCTGCCGCCGCGCGCCCGACCTCGTCGTCACCGCCCCGGTCACCCGGGAGAAGCCGGCCGACGACGCCCCCGCCGAGGAGGCCGACGGCCAGGACTTCTCCTTCACCCTGGAGTACGCCCGGCTCGCCGAGGAGTGGCACGGCGGCCTGGACGTCTGGGACCTGTGGCTGCGCCCGGCCGACGGCTCGGAGCCCGCGCGCATCGCCCGCCTCCTCGACGACGTCGTGGACAAGCAGCAGATCTTCACCTACCCCGTGCTGCCGGTCGACGCCGCGTACGCGCCCGCGCAGGCCGGCCCGTACTACACCGCCGACAACGACCTGGCGGTCAGGATCGAGGAGCGCCCGCCCGTCGCGGGCTGACCTCCCGGGCCGCCGGGCCGCCGGACTGGCGGACGTTCCGCGCGGACCGCATCACCCCCACGCCCCCGCACGGGCCGCGCTGCGTCCCCCTTGGCCGGCCGCGGGGACGCTTCGAGGTGCAGGAGCCGCCCGGGCTCGTCGACCGGATACGCGAGGTCAGGGACCGGCTGTCCCGGGCGCTTGCGCAGTCTGCGGAGCGGTGACCTTGGCGATCTCCGGGTGGTGCAGGTCGAAGGCGGGCGACTCGGAGCGGATCCGGGGCAGGGCCGTGAAGTTGTGCCGGGGCGGCGGGCAGCTCGTGGCCCACTCCAGGGAGCGGCCGAACCCCCAGGGGTCGTCGACCCCGACGGGCTTCCCGTACTTGGCGGTCTTCCAGATGTTGTAGAAGAACGGCAGGTTGGACAGGCCGAGCAGGAACGCGCCGATGGTCGACACCGTGTTGAGGGCCGTGAAGCCGTCGGCCGCGAGGTAGTCGGAGTAGCGGCGGGGCATGCCCTGGGCGCCCAGCCAGTGCTGGACGAGGAAGGTGAGGTGGAAGCCGGAGAACAGGGTCCAGAAATGGACCTTCGCCAGCCGCTCCTCCAGCATCTTGCCCGTGAGCTTGGGCCACCAGAAGTAGAAGCCCGCGAACGTCGCGAACACCACCGTCCCGAAGACCACGTAGTGGAAGTGGGCGACGACGAAGTAGGTGTCCGTGACGTGGAAGTCCAGCGGCGGCGACGCGAGGATCACCCCGGTGAGCCCGCCGAAGAGGAAGCTCACCAGGAAGCCCACCGCCCACAGCATCGGCGCCTCGAACGACAGCGACCCGTGCAGCATCGTGCCGATCCAGTTGAAGAACTTCACCCCCGTGGGCACCGCGATCAGGAACGACATGAAGGCGAAGAAGGGCAGCAGCACCGCCCCCGTGGCGAACATGTGGTGCGCCCAGACCACCAGCGACAGGGCCGTGATCGCCATGGTGGCGCCGACGAGGGTCAGGTAGCCGAAGACCGGCTTCCGGGAGAACACCGGGATGATCTCGGTGATGATGCCGAAGAACGGCAGCGCGATGATGTAGACCTCGGGGTGGCCGAAGAACCAGAACAGGTGCTGCCACAGCAGCGCCCCGCCCCACTCGGCGGAGAAGACCATCGACCCGAACCGCCGGTCCGCCTCCAGGCAGAGCAGCGCCGCCGCCAGCACGGGGAAGGCCAGGAGGATCAGGATCGAGGTGAAGAGCACGTTCCAGGTGAAGACGGGCATCCGGAACATCGTCATCCCGGGCGCGCGCATCCCGATGATGGTGGTCAGGAAGTTCACCGCGCCGAGGATCGTGCCGAAGCCGGAGAGCGCCAGGCCCATGATCCACATGTCGGTGCCGATGCCGGGGGAGCGGACCATGCTGCTCAGCGGGGCGTAGCCGGTCCAGCCGAAGGTGGCGCCGCCCTGCGGCATCAGCAGGCTGGAGACGACGATCAGGCCGCCGAAGAGATACAGCCAGTACGCGAACATGTTGAGCCGGGGGAAGGCCACGTCCGGGGCGCCGATCTGCAGCGGCATGATCGCGTTGGCGAAGCCCGCGAAGGCGGGGGTCGCGAAGAGCAGCAGCATGATCGTGCCGTGTGCCGTGAAGGCCTCGTTGAACGACTCGTTGGTCATCAGCTGCAGGCCGGGGCGGGCCAGCTCGGCCCGCATCAGCATCGCCAGCAGGCCGCCCGCCAGGAAGAAGGCGAACGAGGTGATCAGATAGAGGTGGCCGATCGTCTTGTGGTCGGTCGTCGTGAGCCAGTCGATCACGAGCCGGCCCGGTCGGCGCTCCCGCACCGGCCCGGTGGTCGCCTGCGCGGTGTCCGTCCCCATCTGCGCTCCCTCGATGTCACTTTCGACGGGCTTTCGGGCTCACGCCATGATGCTCGCCCCGGGGGCCGTCGCGCGAGGGTGCCTCCTGGGGTTCGGGGGGCGGGCGCGGCCGGTCCGGTGAATCGGAATTCCTTATTCCAGATGTTTCCGGACCGCGCTATTCCAGTGACCGTGAACACGGATCCGCGATATCCCGTGCGCCCGTTGTGCGGTCATTTCCGGTTCGCCTCCGGGTGATTTCTGCGGACCTTCCGAAAAGGCGCCGCGTATTTCCCGCCGAGGATTGGTGAAGACGTCCGCGCGATCCCGTAATCCCCGTAGGGGTGAAGTGTTCCGCGGTAAACCACAACGGGTTCTCTGTGACAGAAGCGTGACCGCCGGAGGACGGCGGCGGCACGGCCTCGTGCCCCGGCCACCCCGGACTCCGCTTTCGTACGGCGACCGGGCGGCCTACGGTGACGGGCATGGCACCTCTACCGAACCTTCCCGCCGACCCCGACGACGACCCCGCCGCCTACGTCGGCCTCGCGACGGCCGCCGCTGCCGAGCGGGCCCGCGCCCGCGGCTGGGCCACCGTGCGGGCCCTCGCGCCCGGCACGCTCGTCACCATGGAGTACCAGGCGGGCCGGCTGAACTTCGAGGCCGAGGACGGCATCGTCAAGCGCTGCTGGAAGGGCTGACGACCCCGCGTATGACGACGGCGGCCCCGGCGCGCATACGACGACGACGGCGGCCCCGGAACCTCTCCGAAGAGCTGGTTCCGGGGCCGCCGTCGTACGTGGGGAAGCGGGCCGTCAGCCGCCGACCGTCCGGCCGCGGCCCGCGGCCGGGCCCAGCGGGCTGGTGCGCGGCGCCCGGTCGGGGTTCGGCGGGCGGCGGCTGCCGGTCGGCGTGACCGGTGTCCGCTCGGAGCGGGACGTGTGCGGTCTCGCCGGCAGATGGGGGCGCCCCTCGGGGCTCCGCACGCTCGCGGACCGGCTCCCGACGCCCACCGGCTCGCGGGCCGGCTGCTGGTCGTCGGCGGGGGAGCGCGGGGCGGCCACGGCCACCGGGGCGACCGGGGCGGGCACGAGCGCACCGCGCTCGCGCACCCGGCGCCACAGGGTCAGCAGCCACGCCTCGGCGTGGGCCATCGGCGCCTCGAACCACGGCAGGGCGAGCAGCACCAGCAGCCCGGCCGTCCAGCCGAGGGTCACATCGCTCATCCAGTGCGTACCGAGGTAGACCGTGGTCATGCCGACGCCCAGTGCGAGGAGCGCGGCGATCACCGAGGCCACCCGGCGGGTGCGCGGAGTGGTGGCCAGATAGGCCAGGACGCCCCAGGTCACCACGGCGTTGGCGGTGTGCCCGGAGGGGAATATGTCGCCGCCCGCGAACATCTCGTTCGAGCCGATCGAGGTGGCGTAGTGCGGACCGAGCCGGCCCATGCCGATCTTCGCCGCGCCCACGGTGGCGTTGAGCAGCAGCAGTGACGTGCCGAGGACCAGCAGCGGCCGCAGCGTCCCCAGCTTGTAGGTGCGCCAGCCCAGCCAGGCCGCGACCGCGACGGCGGTCGGGCCGCGCTGGCCCAGGACCACGAAGTAGTCGAGGAAGGTGTGGATCTCCGGCCACTGCTTGTACGGCCGGAAGAGCATGACCTGCCAGTCGAACCGCACCGGCCAGGACGTGGTGAGCACGCCGACCACGATCGCCAGGTAGACCACGGAGGTCGCCACGAAGATCCCGAGGCGGGTCCGGGTCATCCGCGGCCGCACGGGCTCGGTCGGGCGCTCCTCCACTTGGACGAGCTCGTCGTTGGTACGCACTCAATCGACGTTACATTGAGTGACAGGAAGCTTCGGCCGATCGGGCCTGTTTGTGATGACGATGTGATGTGGAATGCGTCTCAACCATGACGTGCGCCACATTGGATTCCTCGGGGCAACTCTCGTCCGGGAAATTCCCGGGCCGCCCCGGCCGGTGGTCCGGGCTCTTTTTCCTCGCATTGCGGCCCGTTGTTTATCGGGGATTGGCCGGGCCGTTCCACTACGTTTTCCGGTGGCTCCGGGAGGGAGCCGGGCGGCCGCCCCGGAAAACGATCACGGGGGGCCGGAGCCGTGCAGCCAGAACGCCCCGTAGACCGCGGACACCAGCACCACCACGCCCACCGTCGCCACCGCCCGTACCGTCCGTGTCCGCGCGAGGGCCACCGCGAGCGGCAGCAGCAGCGGGAAGGCCGGCATCATCAGGCGCGGCTTCGAGCCGAAGTACCCCTTCGCCGTCAGCGCCAGCAGCAGCACCGCGCCCGCGTAGCCCAGCAGCGGCAGCGGCTGGCGCCTGCGCACGCACACCGCGTACAGCCACAGCACCAGGCCCACGCCCACCAGCAGGCCGAGCCCCGCGGCGAACGCGGAGCCGAAAAGCCGCTCGGCGATGAACGAACCGAAGGCCAGCCCGCCGTCGAAGCCGTTGCCCCAGCCGCCCTGCACGTCCAGATAGCCCGTGAAACTGCCGGTCCGCACGCCGACCCAGGCGAAGTACGCGAGCCAGCCCAGCGGCGCGAGCACCGCGCCCAGCAGCATCCGGGGCAGCTCACGCCGCTCCCGCAGCTCGGGCCGCTCCCGCGGGCCCTGCCGTTCCCCGCGCCGCAGCGCGACCAGCACCCCGAGCCACACGGCCAGGACGACGGCCGCCCCCACCGGGCGCGTCAGCCCGGCCAGCGCCGCGAAGGAGCCCGCCCACACCCAGCGCCGGGTGAGCACCGCGTACAGGCTCCACGCCGCCAGCGCCGTGAACAGCGACTCCGAGTAGGCCATCGACTGCACGATGCCGACCGGCAGCGCCGCCCACAGCGCCACGAGCACAACCCCCGCCCGCCGGCCGTACAGCCGCTCCCCGATCAGGAAGACGGCCCACGCCGCGAGCAGCGAGGACAGCGCGCTGACCACCAGGCCCGCATCCGCGGCCGACAGCGGGAAGACCGCCGACAGGCCCCGCTCCAGCCAGGGCAGCAGCGGGAAGAACGCCAGGTCCGAGTGGACCTTCCCACCCGGCAGGTGAAGGGTGTAGCCGTAGCCCTCCTCGGCGATGCGGGAGTACCAGAGGGAGTCCCAGCGCGCCGAGAGCAGCTGGTGCGGGCTCTTGCCCGCGAAGTGTCCCCACACCGCGAGCACCGCGATCCCCAGTGCCCGCACCGCCGCGTAGACCAGCAGGGCGGGCAGTGCACGGCGCAGCGCGCCACGCACCCGGCGGGCGGCGGGGCGCCGGTCCGCCCCGGCGCCCGTACCGGCGGGAGAAAAAAGATCAGTCACCGATCAATTGTCCAGCATGCGCGGAGCGCCTCCACGATCGGCCCGGACGGTGACGGAGCACACGGATCCGTGCCCGGGACTCGCGTACTCTGTCGACTCACTCGCCCACGACGATTCCCCCGGCCACCCCCCGGGCGGTAACCCCGGCCCACGTCCCCAGGGCCGGCGGGCGGACGGCGAGCGCACGACACGGAGGTGTGAATGTCCGGGACGACCACGGCCGGCCCGCCGCGGGCCGACGGCGTCCCCAGGCAGCGGTACCGGCGCGGACAGCGGCAGCGGCCGCCGTACGGCCCGGCCACCGGAGCCGGGGCGAACCGCTGGACCGTCCTCGTCGTCCTGTGCGTCAGCCTGCTCCTCGTCGCCGTCGACGCGACCGTCCTGCACGTCGCCGTGCCGGCCGTCACCGAGGACCTGCGGCCCGGAGCGATCCAGCTGCTGTGGATCGTCGACGTCTACCCACTGGTCTGCGCCTCGCTGCTCATCCTTTTCGGCACCCTCGGCGACCGCGTCGGCCGCCGCCGGGTGCTGCTGCTGGGCTACGGGCTCTTCGGCGCGGCCTCCGCGCTCGCGGCGTTCGCCCCGACCCCCGAGGTGCTCGTCGGGGCCCGCGCGCTGCTCGGCGCCGGCGGCGCGATGATCATGCCGGCGACGCTGTCGATCCTCCGCCAGGTCTTCCCCGACCGGCGCGAGCGGGCCCTCGCCGTCGGCGTGTGGAGCGCGGTCGCCGCCGTGGGCGCCGCGGTCGGGCCGCTGCTCGGCGGCTTCCTCCTCGAACACTTCTGGTGGGGATCGGTCTTCCTCATCAACATCCCGCTGATGGCCGCCGCGCTCCCGGTCGGGCGCTGGCTGCTGCCCGAGTCGACCGGGCCCCGCGACGGGCCCTGGGACGTGACCGGCGCGCTCATGGCCGCGTTCGGGCTGTTCGGGCTCGTCCTCGGTGTGAAGCGGGCCGGAGCCGGCGATGCGCTGAGCCTCGGCACGATCGTGCCGGGAGCCGTCGGCGCGGCCCTGCTGATCCTCTTCGTCCGTCGGCAGCGCAGGCGCACCCACCCGCTCGTCGACCTGCGGATGTTCGCCCGGCCCGCCTTCGGCACCTCCGTCGGGTGCATCGTGCTGGCCATGCTCGCGCTCGTCGGGCTGGAGCTCATAGCCGCCCAGTACCTGCAGCTCGTCCTCGGGCTCACCCCGCTGGAGACCGGCCTGCGGCTGCTGCCGCTCACGCTCGCGGCGATGGCCGCCGGGCTCGTCGGCTCCCGGCTGCTGCAGCGGCTCGGCCCGCGCACGATGGTCGCCCTCGGCTTCGTCCTGACCGCCGCCGCCGTCGCCTCGCTGACCGCGATGGGGCTGCATGACCGCCCCGGCGTCCTCGTGGCCTGCTTCGTCCTGCTCGGCTTCGGCCTCGAGACCACGCTCTTCGGCGCGTACGAGTCGATGCTCAGCGAGGCGCCCGCCGAGTCCGCGGGCGGCGCCGCGGCGATCGGCGAGACCTCGTACCAGCTCGGCGCCGGCATCGGCATCGCCCTGCTGGGCAGCGTCATGAACGCCGCGTACGCGCCCGGCGTCGGCTCCGTGCCCGGCGTGCCCAGCGCGGCGGGCGCCTCCGCGAGCCACTCCCTCGGCGAGGCGTACGACGTCGCCTCCCGGCTGGGGGGACCCGCCGGGGAGGCGCTGCGGGTCGCGGCGCGGGACGCCTTCGTCCACGGGCTGCACGTGACGCTGGCGCTGAGCGCGGCGTTGCTGCTGGCGGGGGCGGTCGCCGCGCTGCGGTTGCCGCGGGCGATGGACTGCGGGGCGGTGACGCCTCCGGCGCCGGCTCCGGCCCCGGCCGAGGAGAGCCCGGCACCGCCGGTCACGTAGCGATCGGCTGCGCGCCGTCGCGGCGGAGGGAGAGGTGCCCCGGTCCCGCCCCTTCCCGAAACCCCTGCGGGGGGCCGGGGGCTTGCCCCCGGGAAACGGTGAAAGGGCGGGACCGGGGCCCTTCCTCCGCCGCAACGGCGAGCAACCGCTGCGACATTGTCCGGCGGTGCCGAACCGGCGCCCGGATCCTCTGGACTCGGCCGGTTACCCGGCCGTAGCGTGCTGGCGAAGCGAAAGCGATCACACATTCGCCCGCACCCCGCCGGAGGCAGCCGTGTTCGACCCGCATGATCCCCTCGGCATCGACGAGCTCCTCACCGACGAGGACCGCGCCGTCCGGGACACCGTCAGGCAATGGGCCGCCGACCGCGTCCTGCCGCACATCGCCCAGTGGTACGAGGCCGGTGAACTCCCCGGCGTCCGGGAGCTCGCCCGCGAACTCGGCGCGCTCGGCGCGCTCGGCATGCAGCTCAGCGGCTACGGCTGCGCGGGCGCGAGCGCCGTCCAGTACGGCCTGGCCTGCCTGGAACTGGAGGCCGCCGACTCCGGCATCCGCTCCCTGGTCTCCGTCCAGGGCTCCCTCGCGATGTACGCGATCCACCGCTTCGGCTCCGAGGAGCAGAAGCAGCAGTGGCTCCCGGCGATGGCCGCGGGGGAGACCATCGGCTGCTTCGGCCTGACGGAGCCCGACCACGGCTCGGACCCGGCCGGCATGCGCACCCACGCCAAGCGCGACGGCGGCGACTGGGTGCTGACGGGCCGCAAGATGTGGATCACCAACGGCTCGGTCGCCGGGGTCGCCGTGGTCTGGGCCCGGACCGACGACGGCATCAGGGGCTTCGTCGTGCCCACCGACAGCCCCGGCCTGTCCGCGCCGGAGATCCGGCACAAGTGGTCGCTGCGCGCCTCCGTCACCAGCGAGCTGGTCCTCGACGAGGTGCGGCTGCCCGCGGACGCGGTGCTGCCGGAGGTCACCGGGCTGCGCGGCCCGCTCAGCTGCCTGAGCCACGCGCGGTACGGCATCGTCTGGGGCTCGATGGGCGCAGCGCGTACGAGCTTCGAGACCGCGCTCGACTACGCGCGCACGCGCGAACAGTTCGGCAAGCCCATCGGCGGCTTCCAGCTCACCCAGGCCAAGCTCGCCGACATGGCGGTGGAGCTGCACAAGGGGATCCTGCTGGCGCACCACCTCGGGCGGCGGATGGACGCGGGGAGCCTGCGGCCGGAACAGGTGAGCTTCGGCAAGCTCAACAACGTGCGGGAGGCGATCGAGATCTGCCGGACGGCGCGGACGATCCTCGGTGCGAACGGGATCTCCCTGGAGTACCCGGTGATGCGGCACGCCACGAACCTGGAGTCCGTGCTGACGTACGAGGGAACGGTGGAGATGCACCAGCTGGTGCTGGGCAAGGCGCTCACCGGTCTCGATGCGTTCCGGTAAGCCCTCGCCCCTCGGCGGCTTCGCCGCGGAACTCAGCTCTGGTTGAAGAAGCCGCCGTTCGCCCGTCCCCTCGGCTCCCCGCTGACCACCATGTAGTCGGCGGGGGTCAGCAGGAACACGCGGTTGGCCACGCGCTCGATGGAGCCGCGCAGCCCGAACGTCAGCCCGGCGGCGAAGTCCACGACGCGCTTGGCGTCGTTGGGCTCCATGCCGGTGAGGTTGACGATCACCGGGACGCCGTCGCGGAAGAGCTCGCCGATGCCCCGGGCGTCGCGGAAGCCGTCCGGGGTGACGGTGGCGATGCGCGTGCCCTGTTCCTGCGCGGCCTCGTCCGCCACCCGCACCTTGGGGTTGGTGACCCAGGCGTCACCGGGCTCGGGTCCCTCGGCGTACTCGTCGTCGTAGTAGCGCTCGTCATCGCTGTCGTCGACGAGGCCGAGCCAGGCACTCGCCTTGCGCACCGATCCCATGGACGCCTCCTCTCACACGCGGTGTGTTCCGTCCGCTTCTCTATCGTCGTCCATGATGCGGATGGTGTGCCAAGTGGATAGCCGCCGGACGAGCATTTCGTGACGCATCTGGTGCAAACCGGTTGGCGGTGCGTCAGAAACCCCGCAGGCCCCTTCTTACGCCCTGGACCTGGGCATATGCGGCTACGGCGGGCGATCGGGGGGCGCGGGGCGGGCCCCGGTCGGGTCGGGTGGTCAGGTGATTAGGATGCCCGGGTCCATTCACACCACACACGGGGGCTGGGTTTTGTTCGGGATCATAAGGCCATGTCGGCACCGGCTGTCAGAGGCCATGCGCACGGAATGGATGGCGCATCTGTGCGGACTGTGCCTCGCGCTGCGCGGCGACCACGGACAGTTCGCGCGCGCGGCCACCAACTACGACGGTCTGGTCATCTCGGTCCTGGTGGAAGCCCAGTCGCCGGCGGACGAGGGCGCCAACTCCTGGCGCCGCACGGCCGGACCGTGCCCGCTGCGCGGCATGCGCGCCGCTTCCGTGGCCAAGGGTGAGGGGGCGCGTCTCGCCGCCTCGGTCTCGCTGGTGCTGGCGTCGGCGAAGATGCGCGACCATGTCGCCGACGGCGACGGCGTGTTGGCGCGCCGCCCGATCGCCGCGGCGGCGCGCCGCGTGGCCGCGAAGTGGGACCGGGCCGGTGCCCGTACGGGAGCGGACCTCGGTTTCGACACCGCCGTCCTGGTCGACGCGGTCGAACGGCAGGCCGGCATCGAGGCGCTGGCCGGTGCGGGGACGTCGCTGCTGACGGTGACGGAGCCCACCGAGACGGCCACCGCCGCGGCCTTCGGCTACACCGCCGTGCTCGCCGGACGGCCGGGCAACAAGGAGCCCCTGGAGGAGGCGGGCAGGCTCTTCGGGCGGCTCGCGCACCTGCTGGACGCCGTGGAGGACATGGCGGAGGACGCGGAGACCGGGGCGTGGAACCCCGTCGCCGCGACCGGCACCGACCTCGCCGAGGTGCGCAGGCTGTGCGACGACGCCGTGCACGGTGTCCGTCTGGCGCTGCGCGAGGTCGACTTCGCGAGCAGGAGCCAGAGCCGGCTCGCGCACGTCCTGCTCGCGCACGAGCTGGAGCGCGCCGTCGACCGGGCGTTCGGTACGGCGGGCTGCGGGCACGCCGGGCACGCCGGACCGGCGGGGCACGCCGGGCCCGCCGCTCTCCAGGACGGCGCGCCGCAGGGCGCGTTCGGGCCGCCCCCGGTCATGCCGCCGGGGCAGATGCCGCCGGGGCAGCTGCCGCCCGGCGCGCCGCCCGAGCCGCCGCGGCGGGGGAGGCGGCGCGGGCTGATAGCCGGCTGTGCGGTGTGGGCCACGCTTTTCTGCACGTGTCAGGTCTGCTGCCGGGACCCGTACTTCGATCCGTGGGACGGTCAGCAGCGTGAGGGCTGGTGCCACAAGTGCGACTGCAGCGACTGTGATTGCAGCGGCTGCGGCGATTGCTGCAACTGCTGTGACTGCTGCGGTGACTGCGACTGCGGTTGTGACTGCGGCTGTTGAGAACGAGGGCGAGCCTTGTGGTCGAGCGCGATGCGAGGGGAGGGTGCGGCGCAACGCCGCGGATGTGAAGGCGTGAGGGCGTAGAGGTGTGAGGGTGTACAGGTGTGAGGGCGTGAAGGCGTGAGGGCTCCGCGGGAAGCGCGGTCAGCCCGGGCAGGAACCCGGAAGAGGTGCACGGAAGCCGGGACACGACGCGGACCACACCCGACCGAAGTCGATGTGATCCCGGGTGACCAGTCGTTGCCCTGGGTGCATGGGCCAAGTGGAACAGCCTTCCGTTTCCGCGTCAACTGTGCTGAGACGGCCTGCCCGCAGTGTGGACAGGAGTGCGGACGGGCTTGACAGTTGGCCAGTGCACGCGAATAGCCTCGGAGTTCGGCCGTGCTGAGGGGCGCGGCCGGATGCGCACGACGCATCCGATGTGAAGGCACGTCCCGTGTCCGATCCCGTATCCACGGAGCCTTCCCATGCCCTCCCTCGTCGCTGTCCCTGCCGCCCCTGCCGGACATGGGAGGGGACGGGCACCTCCCCCGCCGCGACGGCGAGCGACCACCCCACCGAGCCCTCGGCCCCACCGTGGCCCCGCACCCCCAGGGAAGCCCATGTCCGCACCCATCCGGCCCCTGCACCTGGCCGTGAGCATCGACCGCCCCGGCGTCCGGGACGCCGAGCCCTACGTCCGCGCGGCCCGCCTCGCCGAGCGCGGCAGGCTGGACTTCGTCACCCTCGGCGACACGCTCGGCCCGCCCCGGCGCGGCGAGAGCCGCCTCGACGCCCTCGCCGTCCTCGCCCGCGTCGCGCCCGCCACCGAGCGCATCGGCCTGGTGCCCACCGTCACCACCACCCACACCGACCCGTTCCACGTCTCCGACGCCGTCTCCACCCTCGACTGGGTCAGCGGCGGCCGCGCCGGCTGGACCGTGGAGGTCTCCGGCACCGAAGCCGCGGCGCGCCACTTCGGCCGCCGTGCCGCGGCCCCCGCCGACGAGCTGTGGCACGAGGCCGGGGCCGTCGCCGACGTCGCCGCCCGGCTCTGGGACAGCGCGGAGGACGACGCCGGGATCCGTGACGCGGCCACCGGCCTCTCCGTCCGCGGGCCCTCCATCGTGCCCCGGCCCCCGCAGGGGCGGCCGGTGATAGCCGTCGACGCCACCCGCCTGCTGCCGCGCGCGGCGGCCGCCCGCCACGCCGACGTCGCCTACGTCCGCACCGGGCCCGCGCCCACTCCCGGCGCGGTCCGCGCCGCCCGCGACGACCTGCACGCCCGGCTGCGCTCCCTCGGCCGCGACCCCGGCCGGATCGTCGTCCTCGCCTCCCTGCCCGTCGCGCTGTACGCGGCCGCCGACGCCGTCGCCCTCGCCGGCCTGGCCGGCTCCTGGTGGGCCGACGGCGTGGTCGACGGCTTCCACTTCCGGCCCGAGGACCCCGACCGGGACCTCGCCCTGCTGGTCGACGGGACCGTGCCCGTACTCCAGCACCGCGGCCTGCTGCGCTCCTTCTATCCCGGCGGCACGCTCCGCGAGCACCTGTGCCTGCCGCGCCCCGCCAACCGCTACGCCACCGCGAGGAGGCCCGCATGACCGCCCCCGGGGCACGCCGCCGCAAGCAGATGCACCTGGCCGCCCACTTCCCCGGCGTCAACAGCACGACCGTGTGTGCCGGCCCGCGGTCCGGCAGCCGGATCGACTTCTCGTCCTTCCGGCACCTCGCCGCCACCGCCGAACGCGGCCTCTTCGACTTCTTCCTCCTCGCCGAGGGCCTGCGGCCGGGGCCGCCCGAGCACAAGGGCCGGATCCACGACCCGGACGTCGTCGGCCGGCCCGAGCCGGTCACCGTGCTCAGCGCCCTGGCCGCCGTCACCGACCGGATCGGCCTGGCGGCCACCGCCGACACCACGTTCAACGAGCCCTACGAACTCGCCCGGCGCCTCGCCTCCCTGGACCACCTCAGCGGCGGGCGCGCCGCCTGGAACGTCGTCACCTCCCCCGTCACCTCCTCCAACACGATCACCGGCGAGGACTTCCGCCGAACAGGGGGGACCCCCATCACCCGCGCCGCCGAGTTCGTCGCCACCGCGCGCGAGCTGTGGGACTCGTGGACGCCCGGGGGCGTGCCGCGCCCCTTCGCCCACCACGGGCGGCACTTCTCCGTCTCCGGCACCTTCGACGTGGCCCGCAGCCCGCAGGGCCACCCGGTCGTCATCCAGGCTGGGGACTCCGGCGAGGACCGGGAGTTCGCGGCCTCCGCCGCCGACGTCGTTTGCGCCCGCTGGGGGACCGGGAGCCGTCACCCGGGACAGCACGGCACCGGGCACGGGACGCCGGAGGCCGGCCGGGCCTTCTACGCCGACGTCAAACGGCGGCTCCCCGCGTACGGGAGGCGGACCGCCGACCTCAAGATCATGCCCCGGGTGACGTTCGCCCTCGGGGACACCGACGCCGAGGCCCGGGAGAAGGCCGCCGAGATCCGCAGGCAGCAGGTCTCCCCGCAGACCGCGCTGCTCGCCCTGGAGCAGGTGTGGGGCCGGGACCTGTCCGGCTACGACCCCGACGGGCCGCTGCCCGACGTCGACCCGGACCCGGACCCGGACCCGCACCCGGAGCCGGGCGGCGAGGTGGCCCGGGGGCGGACGCGGACAGCCGACCGGTTCGCCGTCGCCGCCCGGTGGCGCGCCGTCTCCGAGGACAAGGGGCTGTCCATCCGGCAGACCGTGATCGAGACGACCGCCCGGCAGTCCTTCATCGGCACCCCCGCCTCGGTGGCCGCGCAACTGGACGAAGCCGTCACCGCCGGGGCCGCCGACGGCTTCGTCCTCGTTCCCCACCTCACCCCCGGAGGGCTCGACGAATTCGTCGACCGCGTGGTGCCCCTGCTGCAGGAGCGTGGCGCGTTCCGTACGGAGTACACGGGCGCGACGCTCCGCGAACACCTCGGGCTGCCGCTGCCCGTATGGAAAGGTGGACCGTCATGAGCACGGACACGGGCAACGACGCACGGCAGCAGTGGAAGACGTGGCACGAGGAGCGTACGGAGACGGTCTGCGCACCGTACGGGCCGCTCGCGCTCACGGGGACCTACTGGCTCGCCGACGCCGCCGAGGGGCGATTTCCCGCCATCCCGGGGCACTGGACCGAGGACGGCGACGCCGTCCTGCTGACCGCCACGGCCGCCGACGGGCTCACCGCGGACGGGCGGCCGCTGAGCGGTGAGGTCCGGCTCGGCCCGGACAAGGGCCCGGCCGCGACGGCCCGCGTCGACTACGGCGGACGCAAGCTCGTGGTGCTGCGCCGGGAGGGGCTGTGGGCGGTGCGCGTCTTCGACCCCGGCTCGGCCGGGCGGCGGGCGTTCACCGCGATCGACGTCTTCGAGTACGACGAGGACTGGGTGCTGCCGGGGGTCTTCCGCCCGTACGACGGCAGCCGCAGGGTGCGGGTGGAGAACGCGGACGGGCGGGAGCGGGGACTCGGCCTGGACGGCGAACTGTCCTTCACCGCCGCCGGTTCCGCATTCGCGCTGCAGGTCGCCGTCGAGGTGGACGGCACGCTGTGGGCGGTGTTCGCCGACGGTACGAGCGGGGACAGCAGCTACCGCTTCCGGTTCCTGCGGACGCCCGCGCCCGGCGTCGACGGGCGGGTGACGGTCGACTTCAACCACGCCCTCCTGCCGCCCTGTGCCTTCGCCGACCACTTCATCTGCCCGTTCCCGCCGCCGGGGAACACGTTGCCGATCGCGGTTCCGGCGGGGGAGCGCCGCGTGCTGGTGGGCTAGCGCGACACCGCCGGATCCGGGTGCGCGCCGTCCGAAAGATGCTCTTGCGGGGGTCGGCGCGTGGCCCGAATACTCCCGAACAGCGCTTGTCAGGGGCACGACGAAAGTGGAATCCCGCGTGCCCGTTCTGGCTGCGCCTCACCGACCCCACTCGGGAGGAAGAACGTGAGGATCAAGCGCACCACCCCCCGCCACGCGACACTCACCGCGACACGCACTGCGACACGCGTCGCCCTCGCCTCCGCCCTCGCCGCCGCGGCCGCCCTCGTCGGCACCACCGCCCACGCCGAGAGCAACGGCGCATCGGCCCCCGTCAGACACTCCGCCGCCCAGCTGTCCGCCGCGAGCACCGCCGTGCAGGCCGCGGACGTCGCCGGCACCGCCTGGGCCGTCGACCAGGAATCCGGCACGCTCGTCGTCACCGCCGACTCGACCGTCTCCGCCGCCGCCATCGCCAAGATCAAACAGAAGGCCGGCGCCGCGGTGGAGGCCATACGCATCGAGCGCACCCCCGGCACCCTCCGCCCCTTCCTCGCCGGCGGCGACGCGATCTACGCCCCGAGCTGGCGCTGCTCGCTCGGGTTCAACGTACGCAAGGGCAACACCGCCTACTTCCTCACCGCAGGCCACTGCACCGAGGGCAAGCCGCCCTACTACAGCAACTCCGGGCACACCACGAGCATCGGCCCCACCACGGGCACCAGCTTCCCCGGCAACGACTACGGCATCGTGCAGTACACCAACGGCTCCCTCCCGCACCCCAGCGAGGTCAACCTCTACAACGGCCGCACCCAGCGGATCACCGCCGCCGGCAACGCGACCGTCGGCCAGTCCGTGCAGCGCAGCGGCTCCACCACCGGCCTGCACGGCGGCAAGGTCACCGGCCTCAACGCCACCGTCAACTACGGCAACGGTCAGGTCGTCCGCGGCCTCATCAAGACGAACGTCTGCGCCGAGCCCGGCGACAGCGGCGGCGCCCTCTTCGCCGGCTCCACCGCCCTCGGCCTCACCTCCGGAGGCAGCGGCAACTGCAGCTCCGGCGGGACGACCTACTTCCAGCCCGTCGGCCCGGCGCTCAGGGCGTACGGGGTGACGATCGGCTGAGGGCCTCTGAGGCAGTCTGAGGCCCTCAGGGGGCCTCGCCCTCCGGGTCCCGCACGCCCTGGTTTCGCGTTCCGCAGCACAAGAGCCCCCGGCCCGCACCTCGGCCGGGGGCTCGACCCTGTGCCCGATACGGGCATACCGTGGACATAACACCTGAGATGTACGGCAGGGGGCCTGCCATGGTCGAGGAACTGGTGGTGGCAGCCGTGACCGCGGCGTCCGCCGGGGCGGTGTACGTCGCGTCGGCGGCCCGCGTGGTCAAGCAGTACGAGCGCGGCGTGGTGCTGCGGCTCGGGCGGCTCCTGCCCGAGATCCGTCCCCCGGGGTTCACCCTGATCGTCCCCGGCATCGACCGGCTGCGGAAAGTGAACATGCAGATCGTCACGATGCCCGTGCCCGCTCAGGAGGGCATCACCCGCGACAACGTCACCGTCCGCGTGGACGCCGTCGTCTACTTCAAGGTCGTGGACCCGGCCGAGGCGGTCATCGCCGTGGAGGACTACCGCTTCGCGGTGTCCCAGATGTCTCAGACGTCACTGCGCTCGATCATCGGCAAGAGCGACCTCGACGACCTCCTCTCCAACCGGGAGAAGCTCAACCAGGGCCTGGAGCTCATGCTCGACAGCCCCGCCATCGGGTGGGGCGTGCAGATCGACCGCGTCGAGATCAAGGACGTCTCGCTGCCGGAGACGATGAAGCGGTCCATGTCCCGGCAGGCGGAGGCGGAGCGCGAGCGGCGGGCCCGGGTGATCAATGCGGACGCGGAGCTGCTGGCGTCGAAGAAGCTCGCCGAGGCGGCGGCCACGATGGCCGACCAGCCGTCGGCGCTGCAGCTGCGGCTGCTGCAGACGGTGGTGGCGGTGGCGGCGGAGAAGAACTCCACGCTGGTCCTGCCGTTCCCGGTGGAACTCCTCCGCTTCCTGGAGCGTTCGGCCCAGCAGGGCCTCGTGCCCCCGGACACGCCCCGCGCGGCGAAGCCGCCGCCGCCCGACCCGGCCGTAGAGCCCCCGCAGCCCCCGGAGGAACTGCCCCCGGGCACCCCGAAGCCTTGACGGCTTGCAGCAACCCGAGGACTGGACCTTCCTGCGTCCGGCAGCCATGGCGACCATCCGGCACCGCCGGGTCACGCCGTGGGGCGTCTCGCCGTTGCGGCGGGGGGTACGGGCCTTGGCAGGTGCCCGGCAGCGCTGATTCCGAGGCTCCGGCCCTTGTGTCCGCCGCGGCGGTGATCACGGCGCAGCCCGGCGGCGTCGGCCGTACGGCACCGCCGGGCTGCTCCGTTCGGCGTCCCGCCGTGGCGGCGGAGCGAAGGGTCCCGCGCGCCTTGGATCCGGGGGCGCTCGGGCCCTCCCGGTATCTGCTGCCGCAGCCTTTGTGTCCGCCGCGGCTGTCCGGCGGTGCCGGTCGGCTCGGTGCCGCCGGAATGGCTCGTGGGGCGTCTCGCCGTTGCGGCGGGGGTAGGGCCTGGCCTGGCGGCGCTTTGGATTGAGGGCGCGTCGGTGCGGGCTTCTTTCGGAGTGGAGCTGGAGGGCTCGGGCTCTTTTTCCGCCGCGGCGGTGATCAGCCTCGACGGTGCGGCCCGGCGGTGCCGTACGGCGTCCCGCCGTGGCGCCTGCACCCGCGGGTCCTCCCGGTGTCCGCTGCCGGAATGGCTCGTGGGGGGTCTCGCCGTTGCGGCGGGGATGCAGGCGCCGTTGCCGTCTGTGATTTGGGGGCCACGGGTTCTGGGGGCGCCGTCTTCGTGGGTCGCCCGGACGGCCTAGTCCGGTGGTGCCGGTGGCGTCCGGGGCCACCCCGGTGGGCTAAGGCGGCGGCGCCGGATTTTCGCGGGCGCCGCCGGGCAACTCCCCGCACTCCCGCGCGCATCCCGTGCCGGGGCGCGTAAAGCGACACGCGCGCAGGAGCAGTCCGCCTTGTGCGCGCCCTCCCCGGTTCCGGGATACTCGATTGGTCGACTTGGCATGGACGCGCCCTCTGTAAAGCCGGAGGCGACCCATGTCGTACCCCCTCCGGGCCCGCGGTGATCCCGTGGCGGTGCCCAACCCCCCACTGGAGGTGCCGAGTTGAAGCGTAGATGGATCTCCGTGCGCGCGGCCCTGGCAGCCGCAGCCACGGCCGCCCTCGCGGCCGTGACCCTCAGTCCGCAGCAGGCCGGTGCCTCGCCCGCCCCGGCCTCCGCGCTCACCGCCTCCGACGCCGCGGCCGTCGCCCGGGCCCTCCCGGCCGGAACGGAGGACGCCATCGCGGGTTCGTACTACGACTCCACACTCGGCAGGCTCGTCGTCAACATCACCGACGGAAAGGTCGCCGACCTGGTCCGTACGGCGGGCGGGCAGCCCCGCGCCGTCCGCAACTCCCGGGCCGAGCTCGACTCCGCGAAGGCCGCGCTGGACGCGGGCGAGGCGATCCCCGGCACCACCTGGGGGACGGACCCGACCCTCAACCGGGTCGTCGTGACCGCCGACCCCACGGTCACGGGCGCGAAGCTGGCGCAGCTCAAGAAGTCGGTCGGGTCCCTCGGGGACGCCGTGCTGGTGAAGAGGACGTCCGCGAAGCTCACCCGGTACATCGCGGGCGGCGATGCGATCTTCGGCTCCACCCACCGCTGCTCCCTGGGCTTCAACGTCAAGCGGGCCGGCAGGCCGGACGGCTTCGTCACGGCCGGGCACTGCGGCAAGGCGGAGGCCGCCTGGCGCGCCACCAACGGCGGCCCGCAGATCGCGACGACCGAGAACGCGGTCTTCCCCGTCCACGACTACGCCCTCGCGGTGTACCCCGCCACCGGCGCCGTCGAGCACCCGAGCGCCGTGAACCTCTACGACGGTACGTCGCAGACCGTCACCGCCGCCCGTGACGCGGTCGTCAACGAGACGGTCCGGCGCAGCGGGTCCACCACCGGGGTGAAGAGCGGCACCGTCAGGCGCACCGGCGTGACCGTCAACTACCCGGAGGGCCAGGTCACCGGCCTGACCGAGACCACCGCCTGCGCCGAGTCCGGCGACAGCGGCGGCTCCTACTTCTCCGGCAGCGACGCCCTGGGGATCCTCTCCGGCGGCAGCGGCGACTGCACGAGGGGCGGGATGTCGTACTTCCAGCCCCTGCCACCGGTCCTCGCGGCGTACAACGCGACCCTCGGCGGCTCCTGAAACGGCTCCTGAAACGGCTCCTGAAAGGGCTCCTGAAACGGCTCCCGAACGGCTGCGCACGGCTGCGGAAGGACGACGGAGGACGGCCCCCGGACACACCTCCACGGTGTCCGGGGGCCGCCTCGCGTTCAGCTGTTCTGCGGGGGGTTTCAGAACTCGAAGAGCGTGCCCTTACCCGCCTTCGCCTCGCACGGGTTCGCGAAGGTGCGCTCGAAGCGGACCCGCTGGCCCTCCCACACGCCGTCGGCGGTGACGACGCTGGGGTTCCACTCCCTGGTGCAGGCCGTACCGGACTTGATGGTGGTGGCCTTCTCGAAGTCACCGCCGGCCGCGCGCAGTGCTGCGCACGCGCCCTTCGCGTCCGGGTGCGAGCCGGTCGCCTTGGGGAAGCAGGTCAGCGTCACCGCACGGTCGACCGAGGCCTCGGTGGAGTTCGCACCGTGACCGACGGTCAGGACCAGGGCGGAGGAGGCGTACAGACTCTGCGTCTGTGCTGCCGGGACAGGTGCGGGTGCGGCGCTCGCGGTCGTCGTTCCGGCGGCCAGGAGGCCGCCGCCCAGTGCGAGCGCGGCGCCCATCGCGATGCCCCCAGTGATGTACCGCATTCCGAACACTCCCTTGCTCGTGGCTGCAGATAACGGACGGGAGTCTTGCCCAAGTTGAGCATGAACGCACATTGGTCGAACACTTTCAGTCGCTGGTTGAAAACCCTCAGTAGTGGCCGGAACTCGTGTGAGGCACGTCTCGTACGAGACGCGGGGGAGGTGGTCCGGCTTTCACGCATGCCCGATTAGGGGCAATTGCGGGGATTTAATGTTACGGGGACATTGACCAGCGAAGATTCCTTGTAATCCTTGATGAATTATCAAAATTGCCTTCAAAAAGATGGTTTGCCGTCACCTGATTCATTGGATCTAATGATCCGCAACCCGGGGCGGGAGACCCTCGCACACCGGCCGAAAAGAGGCCCGCCGTGTGACCAACCGGCGGCCGGAGCGATACAGGAGCGCGGCAGCAAATGGCCGAAGTGCACTCAGGAGGACCCCTCGAAGCGCCCTCCCGCGGGCCCCTCGCCACCGCCTGCCGCGCCTTCCGGCGCGACCGCACGGGCATGGCCGCCCTCGCCGTCGTGCTGTTCTGCGCCGTGCTCGCGGCGGCCGCGCCCCTGGTCACGGCCCTGTACGGGAAGAACCCCACCGAGCACTACGGCCGGCACGGCACCGGGCTGCTCAGCGCCGAGGGCCTGCCGGTCCTGCCCAACGGCGGCATCTCCGCCGACCACTGGTTCGGCATCGAACCCGGCCTCGGCCGCGAC
Source organism: Streptomyces rectiverticillatus (assembly GCF_013394065.1). NCBI lineage: Bacteria > Bacillati > Actinomycetota > Actinomycetes > Kitasatosporales > Streptomycetaceae > Streptomyces > Streptomyces rectiverticillatus. The sequence continues at coordinate 1,700,576 of NZ_CP040752.1, read as the reverse complement.
GTGCTCGCCCAGCTGCTGTACGGCATGCGCACCTCGCTGCTGGTCGCCTTCGCCTCCGTCGCCGTGATCGCCGTGACGGGCGTCGTCCTCGGGGTGACCGTCGGCTATCTCAGCGGTCTCGCCGACCGGGTCTTCACTTTCGTATGCAATGTGCTGCTCGGTTTTCCGACACTTCTGCTCCTCCTCGCACTGAGCCCGGTCATCCGGACCCGCTTCGTCGGCCCCGGTGAGAACGAGCCCGCCTGGATGCAGTTCACCTCCCTCATCCTGGTCTTCTCGGCCTTTGGCTGGGTGCCGCTCGCGATGGTCCTGCGCACTTCCGTACGGGCCCTGCGCGAGCGGGAGTTCGTCGAGGCGGCGCGGGCTGTCGGGGCGAGCCGCCGGCACATCGTGCTGCGCGAGCTGCTGCCCAACGTCTGGGCGCCCGTGCTCGTGCACGTCACGCTCGCCGTCCCCGGCATCGTCACCGCCGAGGCCGCGCTGTCCTTCCTCGGCGTCGGCATCGACGAGCCGGTGCCCGACTGGGGCCGCATGATCTCCCGCGGCTCCGAGGTCTTCTACGACGACCCGACGTACATGGTCTTTCCGGGTGTGGCGATCCTCGTCTTCGTCCTCGCCTTCAATCTGCTCGGCGACGCGGTTCGGGATGCGCTCGATCCGCGTACGGCGGGTTAGCGCGTCAGCGCGTGTTGAGTTTCGACTGCGGGCCCGTTTTGGCTGGTCGCGCCCACGCGGCGGAGCCGCAGATTGACACCGCCCCGCGCCCCTAACGGGGCGCACTGCATCCCTTTCCCTTCTTCAACCCGGAGTTCACCCATGCCTCGCATCAGCCCGCGTACCGCAGCCGTTCCGGCCCTCGCCACTGCCGTCGCCCTGCTGATGTGCTCCTGCTCGGCCGGCGCGGGCGAGGGCGCGGAAGGGGCGAAGGACGGCGGCGCCACGGCCGCCAAGAGCGGGCAGCGGCTGACTGCCACGCTCGGCACCGCCGAGGACAGCCGGGGCCCGGCCCCCGCCGTCGAGGGCGCCCGGACCGGCGGCACCATCCGCATCGCCAACGCCGACGACTACGGCCACCTCGACCCGCAGAAGATCTACGCGGGCGAGTCGTACAGCACGTCCCTGCTGTGGGGGCGGCAGCTGACGCAGTATCAGGTGGTGGACGGCAAGCCGAAGCTCGTCGGCGACCTCGCCACCGACGCCGGGCAGTCCTCCGACGGCGGCCGCACCTGGACGTACAAGCTCAAGGACGGCATCGCCTGGGAGGACGGCGAGCCCATCACCTCCGAGCACGTGAAGTACGGCATCGAGCGCACCTTCGCCCCCGGCTTCGAACTCGGCCCCACCTACTGGCCCGAGTGGCTCACCGGCTCCGAGGACCGCACCGCCGCCGTCGAGAAGTACGCGGGCCCCGAGCACGGCGACCTCGACGCCATCGAGACGCCCGACGCCAAGACGATCGTCTTCCACTTCCCGCAGCCGCAGTCCGACGTGCCCTACATGGCGGCCCAGTCCTCCTCGTCCCCCGTCCGCAAGGACAAGGACACCGGCACCGGCTACGACACCCGGCCCTTCGCCACCGGCCCCTACCGGATCGCCGGGCACAAGCAGAACCAGAGCCTGACCCTGGAGCGCAACCCGCACTGGAAGCCGGAGACCGACCCCATCCGCCACCAGTACGCCGACCGCTTCGAGTTCACCTTCGGCAAGAAGATCCTCAACACCGCGCAGGAGGTCCTCAACGGGCGCGGCAGCGGACCCGACACCCTCTCCACCAAGAGCGAGGTGCCGCCGGAGCTCTACGCCGAGGCCCGGCGCGACGCGAAGAAGAAGGACCTCCTCGTCGCCGGCAGCCGGGGCGCCTACACCAGCGACCTCTACATCAAGAACAGCCGCGTCACCGACCCCGAGGTCCGCAAGGCCATCCACTACCTCTTCCCGCGCGAACAGGCCCGCCAGGTCCTCGGCGGCCCCCGCCTCGGCGACTTCGCCACCACGCTCTCCTCGCCCGCCGTCGTCGGCTGGAAGAAGTACGACCTCTACCCCGTCGCGCCCGCCGGCGACACCGAGAAGGCCAAGGAACACCTGGCCAGGGCGAAGACCAAGGTCGACACGCTCACCTACGCGTACGAGAGCGACGCCCCCGAGAAGGACAGGCTCGCCCAGGTCCTCGTCGAGGCCTTCGCCGAGGCGGGCATCAAGCTCGTCACCAAGCCGCTGGAGAAGGCCGCCTTCACCAACGAGGTCTTCCGCGGACCGGCCCCCTACGACCTGTGGCTGTCCACCAACTCCGTCGACTGGCCCACCCCGTCCACGCTGCTGCCCGACGGCTACCACAGCAAGCTCGACGCCCTCGCCAACTCCATCCGCTACAGCAACCCCGAGGTCGACAAGGAGCTGGAGCGCATCTCGACCATCGGTGATGCGCAGCAGAAGGCCGACGCCCTCATCGCCCTCGAACAGACCGTGATGAAGGACGTCCCGGTCGTGCCGTTCCTCTACACCGGCGTCACCCAGTTCCGCGGGAAGAACGTCGGCGGCGCCGCCATCCACCCGATCTACGGCTCCATCGCGGCGGCGGACCTGTACCTGAAGAAGTCCTGACCCCGGAAGCCACGACAGGAAACCACGACCGAAAGCCCTGACCCCGACATGACCGGCTACCTCCTGCGCCGGGCCCTCCAGGCCGCGGCGGTGCTCCTCGCGATCACCGCCGCCGCCTTCGGGCTCTTCTACGCCGCCCCCTCCGACCCCGCGCTCATCGCCTGCGGCCCCAAGTGCGACACCGCACAGGTCGAGGCCGTCCGCCACAGCATGGGCCTGGACCAGCCCCTGGCCACCCAGTACCTCGACTACCTGCGCGGCCTCGTCGCCGGCCGCACCATCAGCGACGTCGACGGCAGCGCCATCGACTGCGCCGCGCCCTGCCTCGGCTACTCCTACACCCTCCACCAGCCGGTCCTCGACGCCATCGGCGACCGCTTCCCCGTGACGCTGTCGCTCGCGGGCGGCGCGCTCGTGGTGATCGTCGTCCTCGGCATCGGCGCCGGCTTCACCGCCGCGCTGCGCCGGGGCACCGCCACCGACCGGCTGCTGTCCGGCTTCACCCTGGTCGGGGCGAGCGTGCAGATCTACTTCCTCGGCTACGCCCTGCAGTACCTGCTGGTCTACTCGACCGATCTGATGCCGCTGCCCGGCTACGTCCCCCTCGCCGAGGGACCGGGCGCGTGGGCCGCCGGGCTGCTCCTGCCCTGGCTCGTCCTCGGCTTCGTCAACGCCGCCGTCTTCGCCCGCCTCGCGCGCTCCCAGACGCTCGAGACGATGCACGAGGGGTACGTGCGGACGGCCCGCGGCAAGGGGCTCACCGCGCTGCGGGCGCACGGGAAGTACACGGCGCGCGGCGCCGCCGGGCCCCTCGTCCAGCTGCTCGGGCTGGAGGCCGGGGCGCTCTTCGGCGGCGCGTTCATCACCGAGACCGTCTTCGGGCTCGGAGGCGTCGGCAAGCTCGCCGTCGACTCCGTCGTCCAGAACGACCTGCCCACGGTTGTCGGCACGGTGCTGCTCGCCGCCTTCTTCGTCGTGGTGTTCGTGGCCCTCGCCGACCTGGTGGTGGCCCGGCTCGACCCGAGGGTGAGGCTCACATGACCCCGGCCCTGTCCGTACGCGACCTGACGGTCTCCTTCAAGGGGCGCGGCGGTACGTGGATCACGGCCGTCGACGGCCTCTCCTTCGACCTGGAACGCGGTGAAGTCCTGGGGCTGGTGGGGGAGTCCGGCTCGGGCAAGTCCACGGTGGGGCTCGCGGCGATGGGGCTGCACGACCCGGCCCGTACGCGGGTGAGCGGCAGCGTGCTGGTCGGCGGCACGGAGGTCGCCGGCGCGCCCGAGTCCGCGGTGCGTGCGCTGCGCGGCGCGCGGATCGCCATGGTCTTCCAGGACGCGCTCGCCGCGCTCTCGCCCTTCCACACGGTCGGCGCGCAACTGGCGGAGGCGTACCGTGTGCACGCCCCGGCGGGCGCCGGGCGGCGCGCCGACGCGAAGGAGAAGGCCCTCGCGGTGCTGGAGCGCGTCGGCATCCCGGCCGCCCGCGCCCGCGACTACCCGCACCGGTTCTCGGGCGGCATGCGGCAGCGCGTGATGATCGCCATGGCGCTGATCAACAGCCCCGACGTGCTCGTCGCCGACGAGCCCACGACGGCGCTGGACGCGCGCGTCCAGCGGCAGGTCCTCGGCCTCCTGGCGGAACTGCAGGAGGAGAGCGGCACGGCGGTGCTGCTCATCACCCACGACGTGGGGGTGGTGGCGCAGACGTGCGACCGCATGCTCGTGATGCGGGGCGGGAGGGGCCTGGAGGAGGGCCCCACCCGCACACTCTTGAACGACGCGGCACACCCGTACACAAGAGCACTGATCGGCGCGGCCCCGACGCTGAACACGGTGCCGGGGACACGCTTGCCGACGGTCGACGACCCTGCTCCGGCCGCCGGCGGGAAGGAAGTGTCCGCCGCCGCGGCGGGCCGTCTGGTGGCGGAGTCCGGCGGTGCCGGGCAGACGCCGGCCGGGGGCGGCCGGGTGGCGCTGCGGGGGGTGAGCGCCGTGGCGGCGGAAGGAGTTGCGGCCGCCGGCGCCGGGCGAGAGCTGTCCGCCGCGACGGCGGGTCGTACCGAGGCGGAGTCCGGCGGTGCCGGGCAGAGGGTGGCTGGGCACCGCCGGGCAGCGGTGCGGGGGCTGAGCGCCGTTGCGGCGGAGGGAACTGCGCGTGCCGGTGCCGGGAAGGGGGTGTCCGCCGGGGCGGAGGGAGCTGCGTGTGCCGGTGCCGGGAAGGAAGTGTCCGCCGCGACGGTGGGTCGTCCGGCGGTGGAGTCCGGCGGTGCCGGGCAGAGGGTGGCTGGGCATCGCCGGGCAGCGGTGCGGGGGCTGAGCGCCGTTGCGGCGGAGGGAACTGCGCCTGCCGGTGCCGGGCCGGGAGCTGCCTGGCCGCTGGCCGAAGTCGTCGACCTCCGCGTGGAGTTCGGCGGGAGGCGGCGGCTGTGGGGCGGGCGCGGCGCCGTCCAGGCGGTGCGCGGCGTGAGTCTGCGCATCGGCGCAGGCGAGACGCTGGGCCTCGTGGGCGAGTCCGGGTCCGGGAAGTCGACCACGGCGAGGGTCCTCGCGGGGCTGCAGCGCCCCACGTCGGGGGCCGTGCGGTTCGACGGCCGGGACATCTCCCGCGCCGCGGCCGGCACCCGCCTGCGCCGCGAGCTCAGCCGCGACGTACAGCTGGTCTTCCAGGACCCGTACGCGTCGCTCAACCCGCGCCGTACCGTCGAGGAGATCGTCACCACTCCGCTGCGGGTGCACACCGCCCTGGGCAGGGAGGAGCGCCGCGCCCGGGCCGTGGAGCTGCTGGAGCAGGTGGGTCTGCAGGCCGCCCACCTCGGCCGCTACCCGCACGAGTTCTCCGGCGGCCAGCGCCAGCGCATCGGCATCGCCCGCGCCCTGGCCCTCCGCCCCCGCCTGGTCATCGCGGACGAGCCGGTGTCGGCGCTGGACGTCTCCGTGCAGGCGCAGGTGCTCAACCTCCTCATGGACCTCCGTGACGAGCTGGGCCTGTCCCTGCTGTTCGTCTCGCACGACCTCGCCGTCGTCCGGCACTTCTGCGACCGGGTGGCGGTGATGCGGGCCGGGGCCGTGGTGGAGAGCGGGCCGCGGGACGAGGTGTTCGGCGATCCGAAGGCCCCCTACACGCGCGAGCTACTCGCGGCCACGATGTAGGGCGGTGCCCGCGCCGCCGCTCGTGGAGGGGACGGGCGGCGGCGCGGGACGCCGTGGGCGCAGCAGGTCGACGGGGACGCCGGTGACGTCCTCGGCGAGGAGGAGCGGCCGGTGCCCGCCGGGTTCGGGGGCGTCGGCCCCGGCCGGGCCGCCGCGCAGGGCCCATGCCAGCAGGCCGTCCGCCCAGAGCGTGAGGGCGTGGGCGTAGGCGGACACCGCCGAGAGCGCGGCCGGAGGGAACCCGGCCCGTGCCGCCTCGGCCGCGAAGCCGTGGAGCGCATCCCGAAGCGCTTCCCGGAGCGCATTCCGGAACTCCTCCGCTTCCGGCTCCGTACCGTCGCGCGAGAGCACGGACGTGGCGGCACCGGACACGGACCGGAACGACGCCAGCTCGCGTGCGGAAGGCGGGAGTTCGCACCCGCAGACGTACTCGACGAGGTCGAGGGCGGACCCCGCGGCGAGGCCGTCCCACGGCCGCCGGTCGGCGAGTTCGCGGAAGCGGGCGGCGAAGCGCTCGCGCCATGCCGGCGACATCGCCGGGGCTGTCATCCGCCACACGTCGGCGAGGGCTCTCTGCAGCGCCGTCCGGGCCGGCGGGGTGGGCCCGCCGTCCGTGGGCAGGAAGTCGGGCAGCGTACCGAACCCGAACGCGTACTCCTCCCCGCGAGGATGGCGGCACCGGTCGTCCAGGGCGTGGAACCAGACGATCCAGGCCGCCGTCCGCTGCAGCCGCGGGCACGTGGCCTGCGGAGCCACCCGCGCCGCGAGGTCGACGCAGCGCGCCCGGCGGAAGCGCCGCTGGGCGGAGAAGGACTGGATGAGCCCGGTGCGCCGCACCCACCGGTCGGTGAACGCGGCGGCTTCGTCGATGTGCGGGCTGACCCGCTCGGGTCCGGGTTCGGGCTCGGGGAGATCGGTGACCGGCGGCCGGTAACTGGGCACGAGGGACACGACGTTCCTCAAGGACGAGGGATGGGAAGTCACAGCGTCCACCCCGGCACCGCACCGGATCCATGGCCCGGCCCCGGTTCGCCAGCGGCTCATCAGTGCGCGGCCGGGCGCGCGGGGAATCGTGCGCGCCGGGCGGCGACCGACGGGGAGGACGGGGTCAGGCGGCTTCGGCGCGCTCGCGGCCGGTTTCCCTCCCGGTGCCGTCCAGCTCCCATCCGAGGAAGGAGTAGACCACGATCAGGACGCCCCCGCAGAAGATCGCCCAGTCGGCGAGGTTCATCACGCTGAAACCGCGGACGGAGATGAAGTCGACGACCGCGCCCTCGAAGCCGCCGGGGGAGCGGAAGAGACGGTCCGTCAGATTGCCGAGCGCACCGCCCAGCAGCAGCCCCAGCGCGATGGCCCAGGGGGCGCTGTAGAGCTTGCGCGACAGGCGGACGATCACCACGGCGACGGTCGTGGCGACGAGCGTGAGCACGATGGTCATCGCCGAGGCGATGCCGAACGCCCCACCGGGGTTGCGCATCACCTGCAGCTCCAGCCAGCTGCCGATCAGCCCGACGGGGTTCCCGTTCTCCAGCCAGGCGACCACGGCCAGCTTGCTGCCCAGGTCGAGCGCGTAGGCGACACCCGTCACCGCGAGGAGCAGGGGTATCCGCCGGCGGGCCGTGACGCCCTCTCCCCGGCCTTCACTGGGCACGCCCGCGGCCCCACCCGGATCCGTCAAGTTCACTCACCTCGAAGCAGTCTGTGTCGTCCGGTCGTATCCCGGCTCACCGTTGCGAACCGAACCCGCGTACGGGATCGATGTCGCCCACAGCCTACGGACCGCTCCGAGTCCACCCGAGCGCAGGAGGGCGCCGGGCGGGGCCCTGCTAGCCCAGCAACCCCGTCAGCCCGCCCGCCCGGGCCAGCCGCTCCAGCTCGTCCAGGGCCGCACGTGCCCGGCCCGCCGCTGCCGGGTCGTGCCGCTCCAGGCCGCTCTCCTCGAACTCGTCCTCGTCCAGGCGGAGCACCGTGGTGCCGTCCGCCGAGACCCACAGGTCGAGGTCCAGGTCGGTGGAGACGACGCCGTCCCCGGTGATCTGCGCGGGGCGGGTGATGTCGCAGTACCAGCCCTTCAGGGTGCCGTCGGCGGTGCGGACCTCCTTGACGGCGTACCAGCGGTCGCGCCAGTAGTGCTCGGTGAAGACGTCGCCGCGTTCGAAGCGGACGAAGCCGAAGTCCCGGTCCGAGGGGGCCGCCCACGGCGCGCGCACGACGGCGTGCGTGCCGTCGTCGCGCACGACGACCGCGGGGTAACCGATGCCGGACCGGGACTCCTTGACCAGGGTGACCGTCACGTCACTGCCGGCCGTCAGGGTGGTGAGGTGCGGGGGGTGCAGGGGACTCTCGGTGCTCATGGGGGTGAGACTCCCCCACGGCGGAGGCGTGGGGCCAGTGGTTTTAGCCGAGGACCGAGGCGCAGGTGGTCGGGGTGGCGTTGGCCGGGTCCAGGGCGTTGGCGACCTCGTGCGCGACGATGCGGTCGACGGTGCCGATCGCGATGTGCTCGGAGAGGTCCACGGAGCAGAGGTCCTGGAGCAGGATGTTGCGTACGCCGGGGCCGGACAGGTAGCCCGAGGTGTACGGCGTGACGACCTCGTCGTACTTGGTCGCGATGACCGTGTAGCGGACGCCCGGCACGGTGTCGGGCACGGAGTTCATGCGCTTGAGGTAGTCGGAGCCGATCGCCTGGTCGGTGAGACCGGGCGTCAGACCGCCGAGCGCCTCACGGGCCCCGGGTATCTTGTCCATCAGGGTGACCAGGCCGGACAGCGTCGTGCCGTGGTTGTTGGGGGCTATGCCGGTGAGGGAGTTCACCTTGTCCTTGCCGCCCAGGAAGTTGAGGTAGTAGCGCGGCATCGCGCCGCCCTGCGAGTGGCCGACGATGTCCACCTTGTCCGCACCGGTGGCGGCGCGGACCTTGTCGACGTACGCGGAGAGCTCCTCGGCCGACTTCGCGATCGGGCCGAGACCGTAGAAGACCGGCACGCCGGGCAGCTTGCCGTAGTCGAGGGAGAAGACGCAGTACCCGCGGTTCTTGAGGTAGGGCGCGAGGACGAGCCAGTTGTCCCAGGAGTTGCCGAGGGTGCCGTGCGCGAGGACGACGGGGCGCGGGTGGGCGGCCGACGGCTTGCAGGAGTAGTCGTTCCAGCCGCTGCTGACGGTCTTGCCGGAGGCGGCGGCAGCGGCGGGGCGGGCGTCGTGTGACGGTGCGGCCGCGGCCTCGGGGGCGGTGAGGGCGGCGGCCGAGAGGGTGAGAGCCAGGGCGGGGAGCAGGGTGCGCAGGGGTCTCCAGGGCAGCTTCATATGAACACCTCGCTGGTGGGGGATGGACCCGGCGGTGGGCACACGGGTGACCAGGAACAGGAGTTGGACTGAAAGGCCGTTAACTTACCTGCGGGTAAGAATGCGTGGATGCTCCTTGATCGGTCAAGGAATCCGACACATGTTTTTCATACATGGGACGCCGGTTCGTAACACGGGATCCGTATCGCCTTCCCTGCTCAGGCCACGTCCCGCCGGTTCCCCCGCACCGCCGCCGGCCCCACCGCCGCCGCCGGCCCCACCGCGGCCGGCCCGAAGCGGGCCCGCGCCCGGTCGACGGCCGCCTCGATCCGGCGCGCCTTCTCGTCGGCGGGGTCGAACGACAGCTGGTGCGCGGCCGATCCGGCCTCGCCGAGGCCCTCCGCGCGCAGCGCCACGCTGCGGACCCGGGCGCGCTGCAGCCCGAGCGCGTCGTGCAGGGCATACGCGGCCGAGGTCAGCGCGGGGGTGTGCGCGGTCGGCTCGGTGAAGGTCCGGGAGCGGGTGGTCGTCGAACCGTCCGCGTAGCGCACGGTGAGGGTCAGCCCCCGGGCGACCCGGCCGCTCTCCCGCAGCCGGCCGCCCAGCCCGTCGGCGAGCGCCAGCAGCGCGCGGCGGCGCCGGTCCGCGTCCAGCTCGTCCCGGCCGAAGCGGTGCTCCGCAGCCATCGAGCGGGCCCGCGCCCCCGGGGTGACGGGGGTCGGGTCGATGCCGCGCGCCTGCTCGTGCAGCCGCCGCCCGGCCGCGGGCCCCAGGATCCGCTGCAGCGCGGGCAGCGGCGCGGCGGCGATCCGGCCGACGCTGTCGAGCCCGTACGAGCACAGGGTGCGGGCGGTGGCCGGGCCCACGCCGTACAGAGCGGCGGCCGGTTTGCGCGCGAGGAACGCGGTCACGGCGGCCGGGTCCCCGGGCAGCGTGCGCACCGCGCCGGGCGGCCCGTCCTGCGCGGCCATCCGGGCCAGCATCGGATTGCCCGCGATGCCGACCGTGCAGTCGGCCCCGTACCGCGCGAGGGCACGTACCCGTACGAGCGCGGCGAGACCGGCGGGACCGTGCCCGAAGTACCGCGTGGCGCCGCGCACTTCCATCAGCGCCGCGTCCGGCGGCAGCGCCTGGACGACGGGCGTCACCTCGGTGAGCAGCGCGAGGAGGCCGTCGTAGGTCTCCTCGCCGAGGGGCGCGCCCGGTGCACCCGCCTCGGCGTGGAAGTGGACGTAGAGCACGGTGGGCGGACCGGCCGGGGCGCCCGGGGCGGGCGGCGGGTCCGGTACGGCGGCGAGCCGCGCGCGGGCACTCATCCCGCGCTCCCCGGGCTCGCGTGCCACAGCTTGCGGCCCGTGGCCGCGCCCTCGCCCGCGGGCCGGAGGTCCGCCCACGGGTGCATGGCGTAGCCGGTGGACAGGCGGATGCGCCGCCCGGACGCCGCCGCGGCGGCCGGGGCCGGGGCCGTGCCCTCGGCGAGGACCTCGGCCACCGCCTCCAGCCCGCCCTCCGCACGGAGCCTCGTCAGCTGTGCGAGGTCCCACGCCGCCGCGCCCACCACGCTCAGGCTGCGCGGCCCGCGGCGCTGGACGACGCCGCGGACGAGCAGCAGCCAGGAGTGGAAGAGGGTGTGCGCGCAGGCGGGGTGGCTGTCGTCGAAGAAGGCGCAGTCGACCAGGCCCGTACCGTCGTCGAGGGTGGTGAAGATGACGCGGCGGCCGGAGCGGACCGGCGGCGTCTGGGTGGCGGCCTTGGCGCCCGCGACCAGGACGGTCTCGCCGTGCCGGACGTCGCGCAGCCGCCGGGCGGGCATCGCCCCCAGCTCGTCGAGGAACTTCCGGTGATCGGCCATCAGGTGGCGCGAGGCGTCCATGCCGAGCACGCTCAGCTCGGCGTCCAGGCGCTCGGCCGCGTCGAGGTCGGGCAGGCCGATGGGCTCGGCCAGGACGCCGTCGATCAGCGTGGGCTGGGCGGCGTCGCCGCGGTGCCGTCCCCGCGTCCCGTGGTGCAGTTCGGCGATGTGCAGCAGCAGGTCGCGGCGGTTGGTGCCGAAGGCGTCCAGCGCGCCGACCCGGGCGAGGCGTTCGGCGACGGGCCGGCCGGGGCGGGCGCGGTGCCACAGGTCGGGGAGGGAGGTGTACGGGCGGCCGGCCGTGATGCGTCCGGTTTCGGCCCGGGTGATGCCCTGCACTTCGGAGAGGGCCAGGCGGAGGCCCCACACGGCAGTGCCGGGCCCCTTCCCGTCGGACACCGGTTTTTCATCGGACACCAGTTCGATCGAATAGGCCGCCCCCGACCGGTTCACGTCCAGCGGCAGGATCGGCACGCCGCGCCGCCGCGCGTCCGCGAGCAGCAGCCGTTTGGGGTACATCCCCGGGTCGTGGGTGAGCAGCCCGGCGTAGAAGGCGGCCGGGTGATGGGCCTTCAGCCACGCCGACTGGTAGGTCGGCACGGCGAACGCGACGGCGTGCGCCTTGCAGAAGCCGTAGCTGCCGAACGCCTCCACGATCTCCCAGGTACGGCGCACGGCGTCGGGCCGGTGGCCGAGTTTCGCCGCCTCCTCCGCGAACCAGACGCGCACCCGGCCCACCAGCTGCGGATCGGACAGCGCGCGGCGCGTCTCGTCCGCGAGGTGCCGGTCGCAACCGGTCATGACGTGCAGGATCTCGATGATCTGCTCGTGGAAGACGACCACGCCGTAGGTCTCGCGCAGCGCGTCCTCCAGCGCCGGGTCCGGGTAGCGCACGGGCGCGCGGCCGTGCCGGGCCGCGACGAAGGGCCGCACCATGTCGGCCGCGACCGGGCCCGGCCGGAAGAGGGAGATGTCGACCACGAGGTCGTGGAAGGTGGACGGCTGGAGCCGGCCGACGAGGTCGCGCTGGCCCGGCGACTCGATCTGGAAGCAGCCGAGCGTCTCGGTGGACCGGATCAGCTCGTACGTGCGGCGGTCGCCCGGCGGCACCTGCGCGGGGTCGTCGAGATCGATGCGGCGCCCGGTGGCCCGTGCGATCTCGGCCACCGCGTGCGCCATCGCGGACTGCATCCGCACGCCCAGCACGTCGAGTTTGAGCAGCCCGAGATCCTCCACGTCGTCCTTGTCGAACTGCGCCATGGGGAAGCCCTCGCCGCTGGTCGGCACGACGGGCGTACGGGCGCGCAGGGTCGCGTCCGACAGCAGCACTCCGCACGGATGCATGGCGACGCCGCGCGGCAGCCCGTCCAGCGCCTCGACCAGCTCCCACAGCCGGCCGTGGTCCTCCGCGGCCACCCCGCGCAGCTCGGGCAGCTCGGCCAGAGCCGCGCGGGCGTCGCGGGCGCGGATGTGCGGGAACGCCTTGGCGAGCCGGTCCACCTCGGCCGGGTCCTTGCCGAGGGCCGTGCCGACGTCCCGGATCGCGTGCCGGACGCGGTAGGTCTCGGGCATGGCGACGGCCGCGACCCGGTCCGCGCCGAAGCGGTCGAAGATCGCGCGGTAGACGTCCAGGCGGCGCGCGGACTCCACGTCGATGTCGATGTCGGGCAGCGCCGTGCGGCGCAGGGACAGGAAGCGCTCCATCAGCAGGCCGTGCTCGACGGGGTCGGCGTGCGCGATGCCGAGCAGGTGGTTGATCAGGGAGCCCGCGCCGGAGCCGCGCGCGGCGACCCGGATGCCCAGGGCCCGGGTGTCGTCCACGACCCGGGCGACGGTGAGGAAGTACGAGGCGAAGCCGAGCCGGGCGACGACGTCCAGCTCCGCCTCCAGCCGGTCCCGGTAGCGCCGCTCGCGGTCGTACCCGCGCAGCACCATGCCCGCCGTGCAGCGGGAGCGCAGCACGCGGTCGGCGGTGCGGCCCCCGGCGCCGACCAGGTGCGCCTCGGGGAAGTGGACCCGGCCGAGGCCCAGGTCGTCCTCGGGGTCGACCAGGCACGCGGCGGCGGTCTCTTCCGTGGTGGCCAGCAGCCGGCGGGCCGCGTCCCGGCGGAGCCCGGCGGCCTCGGCGATCCGCTCGGCAAGGGCGGCCATGTCGCCGGGCCCCTTGAGCCAGCGCTCACCGCTGTCGAGCGACTCCGGCCTGCGGGGGTCGATCGGCACCAGCCGGCGGGCCGCGTCCAGGACGTCGGCGACGGGGCCCTGCCCGGGGTCGGCGTAGCGGACGGCGTTGCTGAGGACGGCGGGGACGCCCTGCTCCGCGGCGAAGCCGACGGTACGGGCGGCCAGCCGCAGGGAGCCCGGGCCGGTGCCGGTGCGGCCGTGGCACACGGCCTCCAGCCGCAGGGCGTCACCGAACATTTCCCGCCAGGGCGCGAGCAGCCGGGCGGCCCGGTCGGGGCGGCCCGCGGCGAGCGCGCGGCCGGGCTCGGAGTCAGGGCCCAGGAGGACGTACAGAGGGGTGCGGATGCCGGGGGCGGCGGCCGCGAGGTCCGCACGGGTCAGCTCGGGGCGGGGGGAGGCTGCGTGCGCGTGGGTGGTGTCCGCATGGGCCGCGGAGACCAGCCCGCACAGGGCGGCCCAGCCGTGCGCGCCGTCCCGGGCGAGGAAGACCGCGCGGGGCGCGGACTCGTCGACGAAGGCGCCGCCGCGCACGGGGGTGCGGAGACGGTGTGCGGATGGTGCGGACGACTGCGGCGGCTCGTCCCGTACGGCCAGGTTCACGCCGAACACCGGGCGTACCCCGGCCTCGGCGCTCGCCTTGGCGAACCTGACCGCTCCGGCGAGGGTGTCGCGGTCGGTGAGGGCGACGGCGTCCATGCCGCGCTCGGCGGCGCGCTCGGCCAGCTGCTCGGGGTGCGTGGCGCCGTACCGCATCGAGAAGCCGGATGCGGTGTGCAGGTGCGTGAACGTATTGAGCCCGGTCATCGCACCTCCTGCCGTTCCTGTCACCCCCTGGCCGAAAACCGCCCTCTCTATCCACCATAAACCACACTCTCGAACATTCGTACGAACGCGTGTGCGAGGAGGGGTGCGGCGGAGAGGCTTCGATCACCCGGACAGCCCGCACCGCCTGCGGCGGCCCGCCGCACCCCGCAGGCTCGGGGCATGCCCTCATTCGCCCAGGAACTGCGCAGCGCGGTGACCGGCCGGGCCGCGGTCCTGGTGATCGGCGCCCTGGTGCTCCAGCTCGCCTTCATCGCCTCCTACGTCGGCGCCTTCCACAGCCCACGGCCGAAAGAGGTCGCCCTGGGCCTCGTCGCCCCTCGGCCGATCGGCGGGCAGCTGGAGGAACGGCTCGACAGACTGCCCGGGAGGCCCCTGGACGTGCACACGGTGGACGGCGGCGAGGCGGCGGCCGTCGCGAAGATCCGCGAGCGCGACCTCGACGCCGCGCTCGTCGTCGACCCGCGCGGCACCACCGACACGCTCCTCGTCGCCGGCGGCGCGGGCGCCTCCCTCGCCCAGGCCACCGAGGCGGTGCTCACCCGCGCCGAGGCGGTGGAGGGCCGCAAGGTACGGGTCGAGGACGTCGCGCCCGCCGCGGCCGGCGACGCCCGCGGCCTGACCGCGTTCTACCTGGTGGTGGGCTGGTGCGTGGGCGGTTACCTGTGCGCCGCGATCCTCGCCATCAGCGCGGGCGCCCGGCCCGCCAACCCGCACCGGGCCGTCATCCGGCTCGGCGCCCTCGCCCTCTACGCGGCGGCCGCCGGCCTGCTCGGGACCGTCATCGCGGGCCCGGTCCTCGACGCGCTGCCCGGCAGCGTCCTCGGACTGTGGGGCCTGGGGACGCTGGTGGTCTTCGCCGTCGGAGCGACGACGCTCGCCCTCCAGGGCCTCGCGGGGATCGTCGGCATCGGCCTGGCCATCGCGATCGTGGTGGTACTGGGCAACCCGAGCGCCGGCGGCGCCTACCCGTACCCCCTGCTCCCCCCGTTCTGGAACGCCATCGGCCCGGCCCTCCCCCCGGGCGCCGGCACCTGGTCCGCCCGCTCGATCGCCTACTTCCGCGGCAACGGCCTGACGGGCCCGCTGCTCGTCCTGTCGGCGTGGGCGGCGGCGGGCACGGCGGTGACGATGGTGTGCGCGGGGGCGCGGGGGCGGGGGCTGGAGCGGGAGCCGGAGGACGCGGCGGGCTGAGGGGAATCCATGCGAGCACGTGACTGGCGGGCTCACCCTCTTGATCAGGGGTGCCCCCCTCCGTAGCTTGCTGCCAACGGCGAGGGAGGGGAGGGAGGGGGGCACATGAAGCTGACTAAGGTCGCGGGTGAAGACCCGGACTGCGACTCCGGCGACTGCGCCGACGTCTTCACCATGGACCAGCCCGGCAAGATCGTTGTACAGGGATACCTGACAGACCACCCGGCCCCTGCGGGTGAGGCGATCGTGATGATCCCCGAACGTGTGCTGAGGGATCGTGCGATCCCGGAGCAGCCGTGCCCGGCGGGCGGATAGCCGCCGTTGACCGATAGGGGGCCGGGGCGGGGGCCGGGGCTGGGGGCACGGGGGTCGGGGGTTGAGTTCCGTGGGTCGGGTGCGGGTTAGAGCAGGCTGGCAGCGGGGGGAGGGGTGGGGGGCTCGGGTTCGGTTGGTTGGCTGTGCGGCCGGTGGGGTGTTGGCCGCCGTACTCCTGCCGTCACGGATGCAGGCGCGTAAGGAGACCTTGCGCATAGGCCTTGGCTGAGGGGGAGCGGGCTGCTGCCGCGATGTGGCTGGGTCCGGTGGGGGCGCTTCGCTCAGCTTGCGTACGTGGTGGTTGCTCGTCCGGCTGCGGGTTGGTGGGGGTGGCGGCTGTTTGTGGACGGATATCCACCGGCCCGGCCTGGAGCAGCGGGTGGATAAGTGGCCTGGGATGGCGGCTGGCTGCCTCAGTGGTCCCGGCAGGGACCTGCTGTCTCAGGAGTGTTCACGCAGGGGCGGTTGGTCCGCTGCTGCGGCGGATAAGTGGCCCGGGGTGGCGGCTGAGTGCCTCAGCTGTCCCGGCAGGCCGCCTCTTTCACAAGTACCCCCACTCAGGGGTCAGCCGCCCGCTCGGCCACGATGGTGGCGAGCTGAGCGAAGCGCCCACGACGGCAGGAACCACATCGCGGCAGCTGCCAGCTCCCCCTCAGCCACGGCCGGAGGGACCGGTCTCCTTACGCGCGTGCATCCGTGACGGCGCGAGTACGGCGGCCCACTCCCCACCGGCCGCACAGTTCGCCCACCGAACCCCCGCCCCTCCCCCTGCTGCCAGCCTGTTCTGACCTACGCCACCGCGAGAAGGAAGTTTGGCCACCGGCGGTCAGTACTCAGCGCGGCAGGTCTGCCCCCTTCACGTGGCACACGAAAACGGCCCACGCTCCGGTCGGGAAGGCCAGAGTGGGGCCGTGGGGGTTCTTGCTGTCGCGGACGGGCACTATGCCGGTGAGGCCCTCTGCGGTTTCGAGGCAGTCCGTCTGGTGACCGCTGTAGCTGCTCTTGTGCCACGTCAGGTCGTCTCGGCTCGTTTCTTGACGGCTGGTCTGCCTCATTGGAGATCCTTTACTGCACAGGAGATGAGGTTGCGCGACTGCGCCTCGTCGAGCGCGTTCTTGCTGAGGTTGGCGAACATCTGGTTGTAGGTCGCGAGATCGGACCGGCGTTCCAGCTGAATGCTACTGACTTGCGACTCGGTGTACACCACGTCGAGATCGCTGCGGATGGGGAACTCGAGAATCACGAACGACCCGAGCATGCCGACGTGCCCGCCCGCCGAGAAGGGCAGTACCCGCAGGACGACGTTCGGTTCCTCGGATGCCTCCAGCAGGTGGTGGAGCTGCTTGGTCATGACCCGGGCTCCTCCGGTCGTCCGCCGCAAGGCGGCCTCGTCCACGACAGCCCGCAGGGTGAGCGGAGAGGCCCGCCGGAGGGTGGCTCCTTGCCGGGCGAGCCGGACGCTCACGAGGGCGTCGACGGCGTCCGGCTTGGTTTCCGGTGCGAGTGCATTGATGACGGCGCGGGTGTAGTCCGGTGTCTGGAGCAGTCCGGGGATCAGCGTCGTCTCGAAGGTCCGCTTGGTGGAGGCCTCCGTCTCCAGTGCGATGTACGACGCGTACCGCTGGGTGATCACGTCCGAGTAGGGCGTCCACCACATGCGGGCCTTGTTCTCTCTCGCCAGGTCGACGAGGCCGCCCCGTACCTCGGGATCGGTCACTCCGTAGAGGTCCAGCAAAGACTCCAGCTCGTGGACGCGCACTCCGGAGCGGCCGTTCTCGATGCGACTCACCTTGGTCTGGTGCCAGCCGAGACGTCGGGCCATCTCGTCGGCTGTGTTCCCTGACTCTTCGCGGAGTGCGCGGAGTTCCACGCCGAGCATGCGGCGCCGAATGGTGGGAATCGCAGGCATGTTCCACTCTCCGGGAGTGCGGCAGGGTCACGGTGGAGCACAGTGTCCCGCACGAAAAGCGCCTCCATGGCCGTGAGTTCACCCGTGCGTATGCACTTTGAGTAGGTGGATTGCGACTGCGCTGAGTGGTGGGCATGCTGCGATGACGTAGAGAACCCCGGCGACCGCTGCAACGGTCCCGGGGCGTGGTCAACGCTGTAGAGGAGCGTCAACGTGCGCCATTTTATCGCCCGCTGCATGGGACGGCTCCGGACTTCCGCGTCCGGTGCCCGTAAGGAAGCCGTCGGCGCTCCCGATGCGTCCCCTGTCGCGCCACCCCGGGCCGCACCGGTCCCGGCGGCCGCCCCGCCGCCGTCCTCGTCCCCGTCCTGCGGCGTTTACGTCTGGGCGACTGCCCACGGCATCAACCTCAGTCACCGAGGCCCGCTGGCCGCATGCACCTGTGGGGATTCGCCTCGCCAGGCCCCGCCACCTATCGGTTCCTTCGTCATGGACCTCCGTACGGACCGGCTCGCCCAGGTCATGGGGCACGAAGGCCCCCGCCTGCAGCTCCGGCCGCCCGCCGGTGGGCGGGAGTGGGAGGCGGAACCGGGCGCGGTCCGGCTCGCCACGGATGTGGAGCTGCTCATCGCCAAGGTGCGGCAGGCCAACTCGGCGAGTCGCTGGGGGAAGTGAGCGGTGGTGGTGGCCCCGCTCGTGAGCGGGGCCACCGCTGTTTATGCTCGGCTGCGTCCTCGTCCCGTGAACGTCGTGAACCCCCACGACAGCATCGCCAGTACCACCGGTATCACCAGCAGCACTCCTGAGAAGACCAGTACTCCCGCCGTGAGGACGGAGCTGGCGATCGCCGCGTACCACAGCCACGTCCGGCGGGGGAGGAGGGCCAGGGCCGAGAGGAGGCCGGCCAGGGTGACCGAGGCCAGGCAGGTGGATGTCGCGCGCATCAGGCCGTCCAGGTCCGTCGTGCCCAGGGAGGCGACCACGCCGACCCCCGTGCAGGCGACCGCCAGCGCGGCCAGGCTGCGCCGTGGCACCTCGCCCGTGCCGCCGCCGCGGGCCAGCCACCGCGGGGCGGCGCCGTCGCGGGCGAGGGCCGCGCCCAGCCGGGAGGCGCCCGCGAGGTAGGTGTTGACCGCGCCGAAGGTCAGGAACAGGGCCGCCACCGCGGCGATCGGCCGGGCTGCCGTGCCCGCACTCTGCGCGAGCAGGTCGGTCAGCGGAGTGTCCGTGCCGGCGGCGGCCGGGCCGAGGGCGCCGATCGTCGTCACGGCCAGGCCGAGATAGAGGATCGAGACGGCCGCCAGGGTGTACACCGTCACCCTCGGCAGGTCGCGGGCCGGATTCGCGAATTCGCCCGACAAGTGGCTGGCCGCCTCCCAGCCCGCGAAGGCGAAGAACAGCACGCCCGCCGCCGAGCCCACCGAGCCCCAGCCGTGCGGCATGAACGGGGTGAAGTGCGCGGACGTCATGTGCGGCGCCGCCGCGACCGCCGCGCCCAGCAGCACCGCCGCCAGCAGGGCGACGAGCAGCAGCTGCACCCGCCCCGACAGGTGCAGGCCCAAGCAGTTGGCCGCGAACGACGCCGCGATGACCACCGCTCCGATCGCCGTGGCCGCGGCGGATCCCCAGCCCAGCGCCCCTGCCACGTACTGACCGCCGATGAGGGCCGCCGCCACGACGCCGATCGGCACGGCCCCGTAGAACCACCAGCCGACCGCCGCCGCGGCGCGCGGTCCGGCCGCCCGGTGGACGAAGGTCGCCACGCCGCCGCCGTCCGGGAACCGGGCGCCCAGCGCGGCGAACGAGAGCGCCACCGGCACGCTCGTCACGAGCAGGACCAGCCAGGCCAGGATCGACGCCGGGCCGGCCGCGTCGGCGGCCAGGGCGGGCAGGGCCAGGACGCCGGGGCCGAGGACGGCGCCGGCACACAGCGCCGTGCCGCTGCCGATGCCCAGCCGCCGAACGGACGGCCGGGCAGGAGCGGGGGTTTGGGTGGTTCGTACGGTCACGAGGGCTGAAGTTAGCTGCACCAGTGGCAGGAGAGGGGACTTGCCGAACGAAATTCGGCGCGTGCGGCATCATGTGCCCTTATGGACGACATAGATTCGGCGATCGTCAGGGAACTGCAGCGCGATGCACGGCAGACCAACCGCGATCTCGCCCGCACTCTCGGCATCGCCCCCTCCACCTGCCTGGAGCGGGTGCGGGCGCTGTGTCAGCGCGGGGTGATCACCGGGTACCGCGCGACGGTCGACCTGCGGGCGCTGGGGCGGCCGGTGCAGGCGCTGCTCTCGGTGCGGATCCGGCCGATGAGCCGGGAGGTCATCGAGGGCTTCAAGGCGTACCTCATCGGGCTGCCCGAGGTGCTCAACGTGTACGTGGTCGCGGGCGGCGACGACTTCCTCGTCCACGTCGCCGTGCCCGAGGTCGACGACCTGCACAGTCTCCTCATGGACCGCTTCTCCGGGCGCCGCGAGGTCGTGGACTTCCGCAGCTCCGTGATCTACCAGCACGTGACCAAGGACGTGGTGGGGCCGCTCGTGGCAGGGTGACGGCATGGACGCAAGCAGCCCTACGGACCCGGGCAGGACCCGTACCCCTGCCCTCGACCTCGTCCGCACGGTGGTGGACCCCGGCAGCTGGAGCTGCTGGGACGAGCCCGTCGGCGTCACGACGGACGACCCCGCCTACCGCGCCGACCTCCTCGCCGCCCGCGAACGCACCGGCCTCGACGAGTCGGTCGTCACCGGCGAGGGGCGGGTCGGCGGCCGCCGAGTGGCCGTCGTGGCCTGCGAGTTCCGGTTTCTGGCCGGGTCGATCGGCGTCGCGGCGGGGGAGCGGCTGGTGCGTGCGGTGGAGCGGGCCACGGCCGAGCGGCTGCCGCTGCTCGCGGCGCCCGCGTCGGGCGGCACCCGGATGCAGGAGGGCACGGTGGCCTTCCTGCAGATGGTCAAGGTCGCCGCCGCCATCACCGACCACAAGGCGGCGGGCCTGCCCTACCTCGTCCACCTCCGGCACCCCACGACGGGCGGCGTCCTCGCCTCGTGGGGCTCGCTCGGCCACCTCACCTCCGCCGAGCCGGGCGCCCTCATCGGCTTCCTGGGCCCGCGCGTCCACGAGGCCCTGTACGGCGAGGAGTTCCCGCCGGGGGTCCAGCTCGCGGAGAACCTGCTGGCCCACGGCCTGGTGGACGCGGTCCTGACCGCCGAGCAACTGCCGGGGATCGTCGGCCGGGCGCTGGCGGTGCTCTGCGACGACGACCGATCCGACGGCCGATCCGACGGCCGGTCCGACGGCCGATCCGGTGTGCGTTCCGGGGAGTTTCCCATGGCGGTCACGCCCATCGCCGTCCCCTCCGCCGCCGAATCGATTCGTCGCTCCCGCGACCCCCAACGGCCCGGCGTGCGCGAGCTGCTGGACGCCGCGGCCACCGACGTCACCCTCCTCAGCGGTACGGGCGCGGGGGAGCGCGACCCGGGGCTGCTCCTCGCGCTCGCCCGCGTCGGCGGCACGCCCTGCGTGGTGCTCGGCCACGACCGCGGCAGCCGTCACGACGGTGGCAGCGCTACGGGCGCCCCCGGCGTGCCCGGCACCCCCGGCGTGCCCGGCGTGCCCGCCGCCGGGCAGGCGCTCGGCCCGGCCGGTCTGCGTGCGGCCCGGCGTGGGATGCGGATCGCCGCCGAGCTGGGCCTGCCGTTGCTCACCGTGGTCG
Source organism: Streptomyces rectiverticillatus (assembly GCF_013394065.1). Lineage (NCBI taxonomy): Bacteria > Bacillati > Actinomycetota > Actinomycetes > Kitasatosporales > Streptomycetaceae > Streptomyces > Streptomyces rectiverticillatus. The sequence goes on along the minus strand of NZ_CP040752.1, from coordinate 1,679,559 downwards.
ACACGGCGGGCGCGGCGCTGTCGCGGGAGGCCGAAGAGGGCGGCCTGGCCGGGGAGATCGCCCGCTGCCTGGCCGATCTGGTGACCCTGCCGGCGCCGACGCTGTGCCTGCTGCTGGGGCAGGGCGCGGGCGGCGCCGCGCTCGCGCTGCTCCCCGCGGACCGGGTCGTCGCGGCCCGGCACGCGTGGCTGTCTCCGCTGCCGCCGGAGGGCGCCTCGGCGATCCTGTACCGCACGACGGACCGCGCCGACGAGGTGGCCGCCCGGCAAGGCGTGCGCTCAGCGGACCTCCTGGCGCACGGCATCGTGGACCTCGTCGTCGAGGAGCCGGACGCCGGTGCGGTGTCCCCGGGGTCCGCAGCGTCCGCAGCGGCGTCGGCGACCGACGATTTTCTGCCGCGCCTCGGAGCCCTTCTCGGGGCCGAAATGACCGCGCTCGGCGCGCGCGAGCAGGGCGAACGGCTGGCCGCCAGGCGGGCGCGCTACCGACGGATCGGGCTGGGAAGCTGAGGCTCCGCCGGCACCAAGCTGGGCATTGAGGAAATAGCTGGTGTGCGAACCATCAAAAATTGACAAGGCAAGCCTTACCTAACCTAGGGTCTCCTCCGTGAACGAGACCGCTCCAGAAGCCGTCGCGCCCGCCGTCGGGCATGCGGCTCTGATTCGCCGGGCCGCCCTGCTCCTTGCAGGCGTGGCCGCGCTCGCCGTGTGCGCGGCGCTCAGCCTCGCGGCAGGCTCGCGCCCGGTGCCCCTGGCCACCGTGTGGCACGCGCTGGCCGGGGACGACGCCGGACGCGACGGCCTGGTCGTCACCGGGCTGCGCGTCCCGCGGACCGTGATCGGCCTCGTCGTCGGCGCGGCGCTCGGTGTCGCGGGAGCCGTCGCCCAGGGCGTCACCCGCAACCCCCTGGCCTCGCCCACCACCCTCGGCATCAACGCCGGGGCGAGCTTCGCGGTCGTCACCGCCATCTACGCACTGGGCCTCACCCGCCCCGTGGAGTACCTGTGGTTCGCCTTCGGGGGCGCCGCGCTCGCCACCGTCGCCGTGCTGGCGCTCGCCCGCCACGCCGGCGAACTCGACCCCGTACGGCTCGCGCTGGGCGGGACCGTGCTGGCCGCCGTCCTCAGCGCTTGGACCTCCGCGGTCATGCTGGCGAGCCATCGCACGCTGGACGAGGCCCGCTTCTGGCTGGCCGGTTCGCTCGCCGGGCGGCAGACCGACATCCTGCTGCCCGTCCTCGCGCCCCTGCTCGCCGGCCTCGTGCTGGCCCTCGCCATCACGCCGGCGCTCAACGCCCTCGCCCTCGGCGACGAGACCGCGCAGGCGCTCGGCGTGCCGGTCGCCAGGGTCCGCGCCGCCGGCGGGCTGGCCGTGGTGCTGCTCGCCGCGTCGTCCGTCGCCGTCGCGGGCCCGCTGTCCTTCGTGGCGCTCGCCGCCCCGCACCTCGTCCGCAAGCTCCTCGGCGCGGACCACCGCTGGCTCGTCCCGGGCTGCCTCGTCGCCGGTCCGCTGCTGCTCCTCGGCTCCGACATCGCCGGACGGGTCGTCCTGGCCCCCACGGAGCTCGAGGTCGGCATCGTCACGGCCTTCCTCGGCGCCCCGATGCTGGCCCTCCTCGCACGGAAGGCGACCCGATGAGCGACCCGATGAGTGATCTGACGGGCGGCCTGACGGGCGGCCTGACCGGCGAGCGGATGCAGGGCGCGTACGACACCCGGCCGCGGCCGGAAGCGCGCCGGGGCCCGGACCCCGCGCCCGCCCGGGCGCTCCTCCCGCACCGCCCCGGCGCGAGCGGATCCGCCCTCGCCCGGCAGCGGCGCCGCATCGCTCTCCTCTCCGCAGCGGCCGTCCTCCTCCTCACCGTCCTCCTCGCCCTGGGCCTCAGCGCGGGCGAAGTCCGCGTGCCGCCGCTGGACGCGCTGCAAGCCCTGGTCGGCCTGGGCGACAGCGCCGACGTGATGCTCGTTCAGGACCTGCGCGCCCCCCGCGCCGTCGCCGCGATCGTGGCCGGTGCCGGGCTCGCCGTCGCCGGGACGCTGATGCAGCGCGTGCTGCGCAACCCGCTCGCCTCCCCGGACGTGATCGGCGTGACCGGCGGCGCCTCCCTCGGTGCCGTCGCCGTCCTGGCCACCGGTGCTCCGGCCGTCCTCACCCCGGCCGGAGCGCTCGGCGGCGGCATGCTGGCGGCCTTGCTGCTCGCCGTGCTCTCCTGGCGCGGCGGCGTCACCATCACCCGCATCGTGCTCGTCGGCCTCGCCGTGCAGCAGGGCCTCGCCGCCGTCGTGAACCTCTTCATCGTCCGGTTCCCCGCCGAACTGGCCACGGAGGCGCTGCAGTGGACCACCGGCTCGGTCTACGGCCGCACCTGGACCGAGACGGGCACCGGCGGTGCGCTCGTCCTGTCCGGCGTCGTGCTCGCGCTCGCCGGCCACCGCAGGCTCGCCGTCCTCGACCTCGGCGACGACTCCGCCGGCGGGCTCGGGATCGCCCCGAACGCGGCCCGCCTCCAGCTCCTCCTGCTCGCCGTCCTCCTGGCGTCCGTCGCCGCCGCCCTCACCGGGCCCGTCGGCTTCGTCGCCCTGGCCGTGCCGCACATCGTGCGGTTCCTGGCCGGACCCCCGACGGCCGGCTCGCTCGTCCTCACCGCGCTCGGCGGCGCCGTCCTGCTGCTCGCCTCCGACCTCGCCGTCCTGCATCTGCTGCCCGTCCACGGCCTGCCCGTCGGGGTCGTCACCGCCACGCTCGGGGCCCCCTGGCTGCTCGTGCTGATGCTGCGCCAACTCAAGCCCACCACTGGGAGCACCACCCGATGAGCGACGACCGCCCGACCACACCCGCCCCCACGGCTGCGCCTCGGCCCGCGGCCACGCCCGCCCCCGCCGACGGTCCCGCGGCCGCCCACGGCTCCGCGACCGCCGAGGGTTCCGCGGTCGCCCGGGGCACCGCGACGGCTCACGGCCGACTGCCTGCCCACGGCCCGGCGCCCGCCGACGGCTCCGTGCCCGCCCGCGGCTCGGCAACCCCCAGCGGTTCGGCAACCCCCGGCGGCCCGGTATCCCCCCGCAGCCCGGTGCCCGCCCGCGGCCCCGTGACCGACGGAGATCCGGCGTCGGCCCGCGCCTCCGTGGTCGCCGGGGACCCGGCGGCCGCCCCGACCCCCTCCCGCGGCTCCGCCGCCCCCGCCGCCCCCCACCACCTCGCCGCCCACGGTCTGAGTCTCGGCTACGCAGGCCGCACCGTCGTCGACGGCGTCGATCTCGCCGTTCCCGGCGGTGCCGTCACCGCCGTCGTCGGTCCCAACGCCTGCGGGAAGTCCACCCTCCTGCGCGGACTCGCCCGCCTGCTGGCCCCCACAGCCGGCACCGTCACCCTCGACGGCGCCGATATCCACCGCATGCCCGCCCGCGCCCTCGCCCGCCGCCTCGGCCTGCTGCCGCAGCAGGCCGTGGCTCCCGAAGGCGTCACCGTCGAAGGGCTCGTACGCCTCGGCCGCTACCCGCACCAGCGCATGCTCACCCCCTGGTCCAAGGCCGACCAGGCCGCCGTCGAAGAGGCCCTCGCCCGCACCGGCACCGACGCCCTGCGCGACCGCCCGGTCGACCAGCTCTCCGGCGGCCAGCGCCAGCGCGCCTGGATCGCCCTGGCCCTCGCCCAGGACACGCCCCTGCTGCTCCTCGACGAGCCCACCACCTTTCTCGACCTGCGCCACCAGCTCGACGTGCTCGACCTGGTCGAGGAGCTCAACACCGAGGCCGGCCGCACCGTCGTGATGGTCCTGCACGACCTCGGCCAGGCGGCGCGGTACGCAGACCACCTCGTGGTCATGTGCGACGGCAGACCGGCCGCCGCCGGCCCGCCGGCCGACGTCCTCACCGCCGAACTCGTCGAGGAGGTCTTCCAGGTGGAGTGCCGGGTCGTCCCCGACCCGGAGACCGGCACGCCCCTGGTCGTCCCCCGGTCCCGCTCCGGAAGGCGGCGCGCCCCCGGCCCGCCCGCCGCCTGAGGCGCACCCCCCCCCGCAGAACCCCACCCCCCAGCCCCACCCCCCACACCCGTCCCTCCCCTACCGCTCAGACTGGAGTCCGCCGTGACCACCCACCTCAGACCATCCCTCCACCGGCTGCGCAGAGTGCTCGCCACGCTCCTCGCCGTGACCATCGGTACGGCCGCCCTCGCCGCGTGCGGCGGCGACGAGAAGGCCAAGGACGGGGACAAGGCCGCAGGCGACACCGCCTTCCCGCGCTCGGTCACCCACGCCATGGGCACCACCGAGATCAAGCAGAAGCCGAAGCGCGTCGTCGTCCTCGACACCGGCGAACTCGACGACGTCACCATGCTCGGCATCGAGCCCGTCGGCGCGGTCTCCCCCCACATGAAGACCGAGGGCGGCTTCCCGAAGTACCTGTCGGCGAAGACGAAGAACACCAAGGACGTCGGCCCGATGGCCGAGCCGAACATCGAGCGGATCATCTCCCTCAAGCCCGACCTGATCCTGTCCTCCAAGGTCCGCCACGCCAAGGTCTACGACCGTCTCAAGGGCATCGCCCCGACCGTCTTCACCGAGACCACCGGCGCGCCCTGGAAGGAGAACCTCAAGGTCCACGCCAAGGCCCTCGGCCTGGAGAAGGAGGCGGAGACGGCCCTGAGCGCGTACGAGAAGCGCGCCAAGGCCCTCGGCGAGGAGATCAAGAAGAAGAACAACGGCACGATGCCCACCGCATCCGTCGTCCGCTTCGTCGCCGGCCCCACGCGCCTCTACCAGAAGGCATCCTTCAGCGGCATCGTCCTCTCCGACATCGGCCTGCGCCGCCCCGCCTCGCAGGACGTCAACGCCCCGATGACGGAGGTCTCGCCGGAGCAGATCGACAAGGCCGACGCCGACCTCGTCTTCGTCACCGTCGCCGACGACCCCGAGAAGACGCAGCAGAGCGCCGTCCAGGACAACCCGCTGTGGAAGGGCCTCGGCGCCGTCAAGAACGACAAGGTCGTCCAGGTCCCGGACGAGACGTGGATGTCCGGCATCGGCATCCAGGCCGCCAACCACGTCGTGGACGACATCGCCAAGGCCGCCGGCGTCGACGCACCCAAGTAACCGGTCCCAAGTAACCGGTCCTAAGCAGCCGGCCCCAAGTAGCCGGTTCACGGAGCCGGTTCACCCCGGCCCCGGCCCCCGCCCCGGCCCGTAGCACCCCGTTCCCCGGGCCCTCCGCCGGGCCGTCACCCCCCTCCTCGACGGCCCGGCGGAGTCCCCCCACCCAACCCCCCACGCATCCCCCGCATCACCGCCCCCCGCAGCCCGTCGAAAGGCGCTCCTGTGCGGCTCCACCTCCTCGCCCTGAACCCGACCGACTCCGTCACCCTCGGCTTCCTGCCCGCGGCCGCCCGCCTCGGACTCGAGGTCACCCTCCTCACCGACCAGCCCGCCGCCCACCGCCGCGCGTACGAACAGAGCGTCGCCGACGGCGGCAAACTGCCCGAACTCTCCGTCCTCGGCTGCGACGTCACCGACTTCCGCGAGGTCGTCGCCCGGATCTCCGCGCTCGGCCGGGCGGCCCGCCCCGACGCCGTCTTCACCAACAGCGACCACCTCCAGCCCCAGGCCGCCCTGGCCGCCGCCTACTTCGGCCTGCCCGGCAAGGACTGGCGCTCCGCCCTCGACGCCAAGAACAAGGCCCAGCTGCGCCGCCGCCTCGCCGAGGCCGGCGCCGACACCGTCCGCTCCGCCGAACTCGCCCGCGGCGAGGAGCCGGAGAGCCTGCCCGGCCGGCTCGCGGACCTGGGCCTGCCCTTCCCCTGCGTCGTCAAGCCGCGCGAGGGCGTGGCCAGCGAGGACGTCGTGCTCGCCGAGGACGCGGCCTCCCTCGTCCGCCACTGCCACGACATCCGCACCCGCAGGCCCGGCGCCCCGCTCCTCGTGGAGGAGTACCTGGACGGCGAGCTGCGCACGCTGGAGACGCTCGGCGACGGCAGCACCCTGCACGCCCTCGCCTCCTTCCGCACCCGCCTGTCCCCGCTGCCGCACTTCATCGAGGAGCGCCTCGACCTGCTGCCCGCACCGCCGCAGCCGCACACGGAACAGGTGCTCGCCCAGCTGCGCGCCCTCGGCGTCGGCTTCGGCGCCTGCCACACCGAGTACGTGGTCCAGGGCTCCCGCGCCCGCATCATCGAGGTCAACTACCGCGCCATCGGCGACCAGTGCGACATCGCCCTCGCCGACGTCCTCGGCCTCCCCCTCTTCGAGCACATCCTGCGCACCCACCTGGGCGAGCCGCTGCCCGCGGACCTCCGCGCGCGACCTGACGGGCGGCTGCGCATGGAGTATGTCTGCGCGGACCGCGGGGGTACGCTCGAAAAGGCCCCCCCGGCGAGCGACACCGAGCGCGACGGCGTACGGCTGGTCTACCGGCCGCTGCGCGCAACCGGTGAGGCACACCCGCTCTATCGCACCAACCGCGACTACCTCGGCGTCATCAGGGCGACCGGCACCGACCAGGGCCGGATCGACCGGGAAGTCGACGCATTCCTGGCCGCACAGCGCTGGGAGATCATGTCATGAGCCTGACCAGCACGGACGTGGTGGAGGACGACCTCCTGCGGCGCGTCCTCAGCACCCTGCTCCGCGAGGACGCCTACGGGCTGCGCCGCCACGCCCTCACCGAGCACCGCCCCGACGGCGACTGGCTCCACCTGCGCACCGCGGACGGGACCGTCCTGCTGCCCGTCGGCCCCGACGGCTTCCAGTGCGAGGTGCAGGCGCGCGAACCGCTCGTCGAGACGGACGACGGCGTCCTCACCGGGCTGCGCCCCGTCCTCACCCGGCTGCGCTCCGCGGTGCCCCCCGAGGACCGGGCCGGTTACGACGCCTTCCTCGCCGAGTGCGCGGAGGCGCTGGCCGCCGCCCGCCTGCACGACCGCGTCCGCGACGGCGTCACCGCGCACCTGGCGCAGACGTACGGGCAACGCACCGACGGCTGGACGGGCCCGGTGGGCTCCCTCGCCTACGACACTCTCGCCGCCTACCGGGACCACCCCGTCTACCCCACCGGCCGCTCCCGCGCCGGTCTCAGCGAAGACGAACTACGCGCGTACGCACCCGAGTTCCACCCCTCCTTCGCCCTGCGCTGGCTCGCCCTCCCGAACGGCGCCGTGCGCGGCGACCGGTCCGGCCTGCCCTCCTGGTGGCCCACCCCCGCCGGGCTCGGCCTGAGCGGGCTGGACGCCACCCACGTCGCCCTGCCCGTCCATCCGCTCACCGCGGCCGGCCCCCTCGACGCGGCCCTGCGCGAGGCCGGGCTGGGCGGATCCGCCCGCTTCGCCGAGAAGCCCTGGCTGGAGGTGCTGCCCACCCTCTCCACCCGTACCGTCGCCGTCGCCGACGACCCCGCCGTCCACCTCAAACTGCCCCTCGCCACCGCCACCCTGGGCCTGCGCAACCGGCGCACCATCAAGCCCGGCACCCTCGTCGACGGCGAGACCGGCCAGCGCCTCCTCGAAGAGGTCATGGCCCACGAGCCGCGCTTCGCCGGGCGGATCCTCCTCGCCGACGAGCGCACCCACCTGCAGTCCGACCACGAACTCCTCGCCGTCCTCGCCCGCCGCCACCCCGCCGGCCTGCAGGACGCCCACGTCCTCCCCGTCGCCGCGCTGCTCGCCCGCACCCCCGGCGGCTCCCTCGTCGCCGACGAACTCGCCGACCGCTACTACGACGGCTCCCTCACCGCCCTCCTCGACGCCTACCTCACGCTCCTCCTGGACTGGCACACCACCCTCTTCTCGTACGGCATAGCCCTCGAATCCCACCAGCAGAACACCTCTCTTGTCCTGGACGCCCCCGGCGGCCGGACCCGGATGCGGCTGCTGCTGAAGGACAACGACGGGCCGCGCGTGCACGGCGTGCGCCTGGCCGCCCGGCTCGGCGGGGAGGTCGCCGACCTGCTGGGCTTCGACGACCGGCGCATCCTCGTGGCCGGCGACGGGCCCGTGGCCGACGTGTTCGCCACCATCACCGTCCACCTCTGCTCCGCCGCCCCCCTCTTCGAGCTCGCCCGGCTCGGCCGCACCCCCCTCGGCGAGCTCCTCGCCCGCCTGCGCGACCGGCTCGCCGAGGCCGTCGAACGCACCGCCCGCACCGCACCCGGCGCCGCCGCCGTGCTGCGCGCCCGCGTCCTCGACGCCGACCGGCTGCCGGTCAAGGCCATGGTCACCGCCGGCACCCTGCTCACCAAGGAGCGCTCGGGCGCGTCCGACATCAACAAGCACTACGTCCAAGGGCCCAACTACCTGCGGGACGCCGGAAGATGACGGCCGTACTCCACGCCGGCCGCACCCGCGAGGAACGGCCCGTGCTGCGCACCCGCCAGGTCCACGCCGTCGCCGCCTGCTACTTCGTCGCGTCGTTCGCGGCCCTCGGCCTGCCCCCCTACCTCACCGAGATCCTGCCCTCCCTCGGCGACCACGGAGCCCGGTGGGCCGGGCTGCTCTACATCGTCCCCACCGTCTTCGGCGCCCTCGGCGCCCCCCTGTGGGGCCGGCTCGCCGACCGCTACGGCCGCAAGCGCCTCCTGCTGCGCGCCCAGCTCGGCCTCGCCCTGTCCTTCCTGCTGGCCGGCCTGGCCGACAGCCTGCCCGCCTTCGCCGCCGCCCTCGTCCTCCAAGGCATCCTCGGCGGCACCTTCGCCGCCTCCAACGGCTACCTCGCCGCCTCCCTCGACGGCCGGCGGCTCTCGTGGGCGCTCACCCTGATGCAGGGCAGCGCCCGGCTCGCGCTCGTCGCCGCGCCCGTCGTCGTCGGCGGCCTCACGCCCTGGCTCTCCCCGCACCGCCAGTACGCGCTCCTCGCCGTGCTGCCGCTGGCCGCCGCCCTGATGCTGGCCGCGCTCCCCGAACCACCGCGCACCGAACCGTCCGCACCCGCCGCCCCGGAGGCGGAGAGCCCGCCGCCGGGGCCGCTGCGCACCCTCTACGCCCTCGAATTCGCCTTCGTCCTCGCCACCGTCATCTCCTACCCCTACCTCATCACCCTGGTCGGCGAGCGGCTGCCGGGCCTCGGCCCCTCCGCGAGCGGCGCGCTCTTCGCCCTCCCGCACGCCTGCTACCTGCTGCTGGCCAAGCCCGTCCACACCGCCGTCGCCCACCGCCCGCACCTCGGCGCCGTCACCGGCTTCGCCTGCGTGGCCGTCGCCCTCGCCGGGCACTGGGGAGCGAACACCGTCACCTCCTTCGTGGCGCTGCGGCTGCTCCTGGGCGCCGGCATGACGCTGGGCCTGGTCAGCCTGTCCGCACTCGCCGCCGAGGCGAGCCGCGGCCGCGGGCCCGGCCGCCTCTTCGGCTCGCTGGAGTTCATATCCAAGGCCGGCGCCGTCGTCGCCGGAGCGGCAGCCGCCGCCTCCACCGGCCTCTGGGGCCCGGCCGCACCCGCCGTCGCAGGATCCGCCGTCGCCGCCCTGACGGCCGTCATCAGCACCCCCACCCTCCTCCGCACCCGCTGGAGCCGCTGAATGTCCTCCGCACCCGCCGCCGCCCTCCCCGGCGTGGCCACCGCCGACCACGTGGTCGCCCACACCCTGCTCAACTGCCTGCTCCGCGAGGTCTCCGGGCCCGAGCACCAGACCGCAGTCACCGACGGCCACCTGCTGCTGCGCCTGCCCCGCTGCGGCGTCCTGCTCCGCGTGGGGCTGCGGCGCGCCTCCCTGATCGGCGCGCACCGCTTCACCGGCCCCGTCCGGACCCAGTGCGAGGGCACCTGGACCGAGCTGACGTGGCAGGAGCTCGCCGAGCACATCCACCGCGAGCTGGAGCTGCGCACCGGCGTCCGCAACGAGGAGTTCCTCGGCCAGGTGGCCGCCAGCCACGCCGGCGTCACCGCGGCCCTCGCCGCCCCGCGCGGAGCGGCCGGCCCCGACGCGTACATGGACTCCGAGCAGTCCCTCCTGTTCGGTCACCGCTTCCACCCCACCCCCAAGGCCCGCACCGGCGCCCCCGAGGACTGGGGCCGCTACGCCCCCGAGGCCCGCGCCCGCTTCCCCCTGCACCACCTGGCCGTGCGGCGCGAGCACGTACGCCAGGAGGCCGCGGCCGACGGAGCCCTCGCCGCTCTCGACCGGCAGCGGCCCGTCCCCGACGGCTACCGGCTGCTGCCCGCCCACCCCTGGCAGTACGCGATGCTGCGCGAGCACCCCGTGCTGCGCGCCGCCGTCGCCCGCGGCGACGTCCTCGACCTGGGCCCCGGCGGCGAGCCCTTCGAGCCGACCGCATCCGTGCGGACGCTCTACGACGGCCGGGACTTCCTCAAGTTCAGCCTCAACATCCGCATCACCAACTGCCTGCGCAAGAACGCCGAGTACGAGCTGACCGGCGCCGTCGCCCTCACCCGCCTGCTGGAGCCCGTCGCCGCCGACCTCGCGGCCCGCTTCCCGGGCGCCGGGCTGCTGCGCGAACCCGCCTACCGCACCCTCGACCTCGGCAGCCGCGAACTCGCCGAGGGCTTCGGCGTCATCGTCCGCGAAGGGCTCGGCGCCCGCCTCGCCCCCGGCGTCACCGGGCTGCTGGCCGCCGCCGTCGCCGACGAGTACCCCACCGGCGGCGCCCACCTCGGCGGACTGCTGCGCGGCGGCGGCCCCGCGGAGGCCCTCGCCTGGTGGAAGGCCTACCTCGCGCTGCTCGTCCCGCCCGTGCTCGCGGCCTACTTCGACCACGGCGTCGTCCTCGAACCCCACCTGCAGAACGTCGTCCTCGGCGTCGGCGCCGACGGCATGCCCCGGCAGGTCCTCTTCCGCGACCTGGAGGGCACCAAGCTGCTCCCCGGCCACCACGCCGCGGCCCTCGCGGCGCTCCCCGCGGACGTGGCCCGGCCCCTCACGTACGACCGCGAACGCGGCTGGGACCGCGTCGTGTACTGCCTGGTCGTCAACCACATCGCCGAGATGCTCGCCGCCCTCGCCGACCGCCACCCCCGCCTCGAACCCGAGCTGTGGACCGCCGTCCGCCGCATCCTCGCCGACCGCGCCGCCGCCCACGGCAACCCCCCGCTGCTGCGCGCCCTCGTCGCCGGGGTGCCGCTGCCCGCCAAGGCCAACCTGCTCACCCGCTGGGGGCGCAAGGCCGACCGGGACGCCGGCTACGTGCGCATCTCCTCGCCCCTGGTGCCGGACCTGCTGTCCGCGCTCACCACGGCCGCCCGCACCGAGACCACCTGGAGCGCCGCACAGTGATCCTTCCCCGTGTCGCTCAGCACGCCGCCGAACTGCCCGGCGAGGAACTGCCCGCCTACGTCTACGACCTGGCGGCGCTGGCCGGGCACGCCGCCGAAGTGCGCGCGGCCCTGCCGCCGGAGACCGAGCTGTACTACGCGGCCAAGGCCAACCCCGCCCCCGAGCTCCTGCAGGCCCTCGCCCCGCACGTCAGCGGCTTCGAGGTCGCCTCCGGCGGCGAACTGGCCCACGTCCGCAAGGCCGTCCCCGGCCTGCCGCTCGCCTTCGGCGGCCCCGGCAAGACCGAGCCCGAACTGCGGCTCGCCCTCGGCCTGGGGACCGAGCGCATCCACGTGGAGAGCGAGAGCGAACTGCGGCTGCTCGCCGCCCTGGCCGCCGGCCTGCCCGGCGAGGCGCCGGTGGACATCCTGCTGCGCGTCAACCTCCCCGTGAGCGAGGGCGACGGCGAGAGCCGCGGCGGGCACGGCGAGCTGGCCGGCGCGGCCCTGGCCATGGGCGGCCGGCCCAGCCCCTTCGGCCTCGACCCGCGCCGCGCCGAGGCGTGCCTGCCCCTGCTCCGCGGCACCCGGCTGCGGCTGCGCGGCATCCACGCCCACCTGGCCAGCGGGCTCCCCGCGCCCGCCCTGCTCGCCGTCGCCGCCCGCGTCACGGCCTGGGCGCGCGAGCTGGACACCCGGCACGGCCTCGGGCTGGACGAGGTGAACGTGGGCGGCGGCATGGCCGTCGACTACACCCGCCCGCACAGCCGCTTCGACTGGGCCGCCTACGGCGCGGGCCTCGCCGGCCTCGCCGCCGCGCACCCCGGCTACACCCTGCGCATCGAGCCCGGCCGCGCGCTGACCGCCCACTGCGGCTGGTACGTCACCGAGGTCCTCGACGTCCGGCACAGCCACGGCGAGGCGTTCGCGGTCGTACGCGGCGGCACCCACCACATGCGCACCCCCGCCGCCAAGGGGCACGACCACCCCTTCACGGTGCTGTCCGTCGACACCTGGGAGCGCCCCTGGCCCCGCCCGGCCGCCCTGGACGAACCGGTCACCCTCAGCGGGCAGTTGTGCACCCCGAAGGACGTCCTCGCGCGGGCGGTCCCGGTCGCCGAGCTGCGGGCGGGGGACCGGATCGCGTTCGCGATGGCGGGCGCGTACGCCTGGAACATCTCGCACCACGAGTTCCTGATGCACCCGGCGCCCGCGTTCCGCTTCCTGTCCTGAACGCGTTCCCGGGTGCGGGAGTTGGCCGGTTCCCACTGGTTTCCCGGCGTTTTACTCCTACATGGATGGTGAATGCATCTATATGGGCGTACCGTGATCCCCGCGGTCCCCGCCGCCCCCGAGGCGGGGCCCGCACCCCACGGGGGAGCAGCCGTACCCGGGCACCCGGGCGGCCTACCGAAAGGGGAGAACGCAACGATGTGCGGGATCACCGGATGGATCTCCTACGACCAGGACCTCACGACGGCGGGCGGCACGCTCGAAGCGATGACGCACACCATGGCCTGCCGCGGCCCCGACGCCGGCGGCACCTGGTTCGACACCCACGCCGCCCTCGGCCACCGCCGCCTCGCCGTCATCGACATCGAGGGCGGCACCCAGCCCATGCGCGTCGAACGCGACGGCCGCACCCTGCTCGTCACCACCTACAGCGGCGAGGTCTACAACTACCGGGAGCTGCGGGCCGAGCTGGAGGGCCGCGGGCACGCCTTCCGCACCAGCAGCGACACCGAGGTCGTCCTGCACGCCTACCTCGAGTGGGGCGAGGACTTCACCGAACGTCTCAACGGCATGTACGCCTTCGCCCTGTGGGACCCGCGCACCGAGGAACTCCTCCTCGTCCGCGACCGCATGGGCATCAAGCCGCTGTACTACCACCCCACGCCCGACGGCGTCCTCTTCGGCTCCGAGCCCAAGGCCATCCTCGCCCACCCCGCCGTACGCCCCGCCGTCGACGCCGAAGGCCTCGCCGAGCTCATCGCCTTCACCAAGACCCCCGGCCACGCCGCCTACAAAGGCATGTACGAGCTGCCCCCCGGCCACACCGCCCGCATCCGCCGCGGCGGCCTGACCCTGCGCCGCTACTGGGCCCTGGAGGCCCGCGAGCACACCGACGACCTCAAGACCACCGTCCGTCACGTGCGCGACCTGCTCGACGACATCGTCGGCCGCCAGCTCATCGCCGACGTCCCCCTGTGCACCCTGCTCTCCGGCGGTCTCGACTCCTCCGCCATCACCGCCCTTGCCGCCAAGGGCCTCGCCGACGCCGGAGCCGGCCCCGTCCGCTCCTTCTCGGTCGATTTCACCGGCCACACCGAGAACTTCCGGCCGGACCCCCTGCGGCCCACCCCGGACGGCCCCTACGCCCACGCCCTCGCCGCGCACGTCGCCTCCCACCACTCCGACATCGTCCTCGACACCGCCGACCTGATGGCCAAGGCCAACCGCGACGCCGTCCTCGCCGCCCGCGACATGCCCATCAGCGGCTTCGGCGACGGTGACGTCTCCCTCTACCTGCTCTTCAAGGCCATCCGCGAACAGTCCACCGTCGCCCTGTCCGGCGAGTCCGCCGACGAGGTCTTCGGCGGCTACCGCTGGTTCCACGACCCCGGCCACGTGCACGCCGGCACCTTCCCCTGGGTCGCCGCCGGAGCCGCCGACCGCTTCGCCGGCGAGCACAGCGGAGGCCGCTCCGCCCTCCTCGACCGCGGCCTGCTCGCCAAGCTCGACCTCGCGGGCTACGAGGACACCCGCTACCGCGAAGCCCTCGCCGAAGTGCCCCGCCTGCCCGGCGAGAGCGGCCTGGAACGGCGCATGCGCGAGATCAGCTACCTGCACCTGACCCGCTTCGTCCAGCTCCTCCTCGACCGCAAGGACCGCGCCAGCATGGCCGTCGGCCTGGAGGTCCGCGTCCCCTTCTGCGACCACCGCCTCGTCGAGTACGTCTTCAACACCCCCTGGGCCATGAAGACCTTCGACGGCCGCGAGAAGTCCCTGCTGCGCGCCGCCACCCGCGACCTCCTGCCGGACGTCGTCGCCGACCGCGTCAAGAGCCCCTACCCCAGCATCCAGGACCCCCGCTACGCCGCCGCCCTGCGCGCCGAGCTCTCCCGGGTCCTCGCCGACAAGGACGCGCCCGTACGGCCCCTGCTCGACACCGCCGCCGTCGCCGACTCCCTCGCCGACGACGCCGGCGAGTCCTTCCGCTCCGCCACCGAACTCGTCCTCAACCTGGACACCTGGCTGCGCATGCACGACACCGCGCTGGAGCTGTAGAAGCGGTAGAGTCCGGGCGTGGCCCTGAAGATCACCGTCGACCCGGACGCGGCCGAGCCGCCCTACGAGCAGATCCGCGCCCGGATCGCCGAACGCGCCCGCTCCGGCGAACTCCCCGTCGGCTACAAGCTCCCGACGGTGCGCGGCCTCGCCGGGGAACTGGGCCTCGCCGTGAACACCGTCGCCAAGGCCTACCGCGCGCTGGAGGCCGACGGGGTCATCGAGACGCGGGGGCGCAACGGCACGTTCGTCGCCGCGCCCGGCGATGCGGCGGCCCGTGAGGCGGCGGCGGCCGCCGCCGCCTTCGCCCAGCGGGCGCACCGCCTGGGCCTGGACCGCGAGGCCGCCCGCGCGGCGGCGGAGGACGCCCTGCGGGCCGTGTACGAATAGTCGGGGTCCGGGGCGGAGCCCCGGGATCAGAGGTACAGCCCCGCATCCGCCCCGTCATGCTGCGGCGGCACCGACGCAGGCCCGCTGCCGCGCCGCAAGGCGAAGAGCTCCGCGAGCGTCGCCCCCTCGCGGCCCACTCCCTGGTCCGTGCCCAGCCAGCCCACGGCCTCCGCGCGGGTGAGCGGGCCCACCTCGATGCGGGCCAGGCAGCGGCCCGGCCGCACCACGGCGGGGTGCAGCCGCTCCAGGTCCTCGTTGGTGGTGACGCCGACGAGGACGTTGCGGCCCTGCCCGAGCAGCCCGTCCGTGAGGTTCAGCAGCCGCGACAGGGCCTGGCCCGCCGTGTGCTTGGCCTCGCCGCGGATCAGCTCGTCGCAGTCCTCCAGGAGCAGCAGCCGCCAGCGGCCCTTGGAGCCGCCGTCGTCCTCGCCGATGGCGATGTCCATCAGATAGCCGACGTCGTTGAACAGCCGTTCGGGGTCCAGCACGCAGTCCACCTGGCACCAGTCCCGCCAGGACCGCGCGAGCGTGCGCAGGGCGGAGGTCTTCCCGGTGCCGGGCGGGCCGTGGAGGAGGAGCAGCCGCCCCGCGATGTCATCCGGGGTGATCTTCATCAGCCGGTCCATGGCGTCCGCGACGCGCGCGGTGTAGTTGGGCCGGACCTCCTCCCACGTGCCCGCGGAGATCTGGCGGGTCGTCCGGTGCGGGCCGCGCCGCGGCGAGACGTACCAGAAGCCCATGGTCACGTGTTCGGGCTGCGGCTCGGGCTCGTCCTCCGCGCCCTCCACGGCCTGGCCGAGCACCTTCTTGGCCAGTTCGTCGCTGGTGGCCGTGACGGAGACGTCCGCGCCCCGGTTCCAGCGGGAGATCAGCAGTGTCCAGCCGTCGCCCTCGGCCAGGGTCGCGCTGCGGTCGTCGTCGCGGGCGGAGCGCACCACCTGGGCCGCGGGCGGCAGGAGCGTGGCCCCGGACTTCACGCGGTCCACGGAGCGGCTGTGCGCGTACGGCTGCTCGCCGGTGGCGAACCGGCCCAGGAAGAGGGCGTCGATGACATCGGACGGCGAGTCGCTGTCGTCCACGTTGAGGCGGATGGGCAGCGATTTCTCGGTCGGAATGAAGTCCGGGTCGGTGGGCAGGGCCTGCCTCCTGGCGCTGGGTCGGCGGTCGGCACACATGCCGCCCATGATCCGGCACGGGGAGTCCTTGCGCACCCGGGTTTTCCCCTGATTCACGACCGGATCCGCGATACCCGTCCACGTTCCCCCGGAAGGCGCCGCACATCGTTTCGGCCGCGGATACGCTTGCCCGTGATGGGACGACGTGGTGTGAGTCGGACGTTTTGGCGGGCCGGGCGGTGGCGGTTCGCCGTGCTGCTCGCGGCCGGTGCGGTCGCGCTGGCCCTGCTGCTCGTTCTCTGGGCGACCGGCCGGCAGACGGGAGGGGACGGTTCGGACGGCACGAACGGGGACAGAGCGGCGCTCGAGCTCGGCTGGGGCTTCACCCATACCCAGTACAGCGCCGACCGCGGTGACGACGCCGCCCGGCGGACCACGGCCGGGCTGCTCGCCGGCTCCCGCATGCCGCAGAACCAGCACATCATGGGCTGGGGGGTCGACAACCCCGAGCCCAAGCCCGGCACGTACAACTTCGGCGATCTCGACCGCCGCGTCGCCTACATGCGCAAGACCGGCACGCCCCCCGTGCTCACCCTGTGCTGTGCGCCCGACTGGATGAAGGGCGGCGGGCAGCGCACCGACTGGTCGCTGAAGTCCCTGGAGAAGGCGCCCGATCGCGCCCACTACAAGGACTTCGCCAAGCTGGCCGGCGTCATCGCCAAGCGCTATCCGGACGTTCGTCATTTCATCGTCTGGAACGAGTTCAAGGGCTTCTACGACGAGGGCCGCAACCGCTGGAACTACGAGGGCTACACCGAGCTGTACAACCTGGTCTACGCGGAGCTGAAGAAGCAGAACAGGGCCAACCTCGTCGGCGGCCCGTACATCAGCATGGACAGCAATCCGCCGGGCTCCTCCTCCAACGCCTCCTCCCTGCGCGGGCCCTGGGGCTCGGTCGACCAGCGGGCCGTCGACGCCCTCAAGTACTGGAACGCCCACAAGAAGGGCGCCGACTTCCTCGTCGTCGACGGCGCCAGCTACACCCGCGAGGACAGCGAGCTCTTCCCCGACGAGTTCGCCGCGACCCGCAAGTTCGCCGACGTGACCAGGTGGCTGCGCAAGACCGTCGACCTGCCGGTGTGGTGGTCCGAGTGGTACGTGGAGCCCGCCGACGCCAACGACGACCGCAAGTCCTGGACCGAGGCGCACCGCACCGCCGTCCACGCCACCGCCATGATCCACTTCGCCGGGGCGGGCACCTCCGCGGCCTTCTACTGGAACCCGGAGAAGACGGGCGATGACTGCCCCGGCTGCCTGTGGCGCAGCACCGAACTGAAGGGCGGCGGGGGCGGGCTGCCCATGCTGGACCTGCTGTCCCGTTTCGGGAAGGCCTTCCCGCCCGGTGCGGACCTGCGCACCCCGGAGATCACGGGGAACAACCGTGACGCCGTGACCGCCCTCGCCTCGGGCAGCACCGTCCTCGTCGTCAACATGCAGGACCGCCGGCTGACCGTCGAGGTCGACGGCGACAGCCTGGACCTGGCGCCCAACGAGATCCGCTGGACCGGCTGACCCGGCGGCCGCCTTCCCCCCCCGGCCGCAGCCGCATCCGGCTACGGCATCCGCTTCCCGGCGTCCGGGTTCACGACATCGTCGCGAAGCGGTGCACCAGCGAGGCCAGCAGGACCAGCAGCAGCGGCAGCGCGAACCAGTACGACGCCTGCAGCCGGCGCAGCTGACGCACCCCCGGCCGGGCCACGACCCGCAGCACCTCCCGCGCCGTCAGCAGCACCAGCAGCGCCACCGCCGCCAGACCGCCGACCACCGACACCGGCGTCCACGTCACCCGGGGGCCCGCCGGGCCCGGCCGGGGCTGCGGGGCCTCACCGGCCGGCTTGTCCTTCAGCTCGTACAGCACCGCATCGTCGTTGACGAGCACGCGGCGCAGCTCCGGCCGGCCGTCGAGCGTGAACCGCATCCGGGCGTCCCAGTCCGCCGCATAGCCTGCGTCGAGTTCGAGATAGACCGACTGGCCGCGGTTGACCATCAGATACGCCCGGGGGCCCGCCTTGCGGAGCGCGGTGACCAGATCGTCCACGCGGGCCGGATCACGAGGGGCGAGCGTCGCGTCGTAGTGCACCCGCTCCATGTCCCGGGCGCCCCACGGCATGGCGGGGGTGACGTTCTTCGAGGGGTCGCTGCTCATCCACAGCAGCCGTACGGTCGGCTCGTCGTGCGCGTACACGAAGTCCATCGCGGCGACCTCGCCGGGCCGCACCCGCTCGAAGGGCTCGTTGCCCCAGCGGGCCACCAGGAAGCCGAAGATCAGGACCAGGCCCGCCAGCAGTGCGGCCACCGGCGCGAGGACCGGCCGGCCGGGCCGCTCCGCGGCGTGCGGGAACAGCGCGAGCGCCGCCAGGACGCACGCGCCCGGCAGGGCGAAGAGGAAGACCCGCAGGGCCACCTCGCCGCCGTAGGACTGCATGCCGAAGGCCAGGAAGGGCACCCCGCTCAGCACCAGCAGCGCCACGTCGCCGATCCCCGCCCGGCGGCGGCGCCACCAGCCGATCGCCGCGAAGGACAGCATCCCGCCGGCGAGCACCACCCGGGCGTAGAGCACCAGCTTGTGGACGGGGCTGCCGCCCTCGATCCGGCCCGAGACCGACGAGGAGACATTGCCGCCCAGGGAGCCCAGACCGCCGAACAGCTCGTCGAAATGGCCCGACCAGTAGGGCTCCGCCAGGAAGCCCACCCACACGATCAGCATCACCCCGCACAGCAGCGGCAGCCCGCGCAGCGTGGAGCGGCGGGTGACCACCAGGGCGGTCAGCACCCCCAGCATCACGAACGGCGTCAGCTGGTGGCTGGCCACCGACGCAGCGAACAGGGCGATGACCACGGCCAGCAGCGCGCCCTGCGCCCTGCGCCCGGCCGGCTGCGGCTCCGTCTCGCCCGGGAGCAGCGTGCCGCGCAGCTGCCGGGGCCAGCGGAACCACACCAGCAGCACCGCGGCGAACAGCAGGTAGAAGAAGTAGTTGAGCGCCTGGGGCGAGAAGTAGTCCTGCCCCACCCAGCCGCACAGCACGAACAGCCAGGCCGCCGTCCACTTCGCCCGCCACCCCGCGCGCACGGCCCGCAGCAGCAGCGCGAGCGGTGCCAGGCACAGCAGCTGGATCGCCGTCGGCCACCAGCGCAGCATCTCGGTGAGGTCGCTCACGCCGGCCGTCTTCGCGGCGAACGCCATCAGGGCGAAGAAGCCCGGCCAGCTCCAGCGGGCGTCCAGGTCCGGCGCCGCCACGCCCGTGCGGTCGATGAAGTCCAGGAAGCCCAGGTGCTGCCAGGCCGTCGCGAAGCGCGGCTGATCCTCCAGCACCGCCGGCAGGGCGTGCAGGGAGATCACCGTCAGCAGCAGCACGGCCGTGAGCAGCCGGCGCCGCTGCCCGTCCAGCCGCAGCGCGGCCACGAAGGAGACGACCAGTAGCCCCGCCCCCGCCAGCGTCGCCACGGGCAGCACGGAGACCAGGCCGAGCCCGCCCATGCGGTCCAGGGCCGCCTCGCCGACGCCCACCAGCGGCAGCCAGTACAGCGCGAGGGCGCTCGCGAGCAGCAGCCAGACCATCGCCTCGGGGCCGCTCCACCACGGCGCCGGGCCCGGGGGAGCGGAGGCCTTCTCCTGCGCGGCCTTCTCCTGCGCGACCTTTTCCTGTGCCGCCTTCTCCCGCGCGGGCGCCGCGACGGGCTGCTCGGAGGCCGCCGCCTGGGACGCGGCCGGGGAGACGGAATGGGACACGACGACTGCCTCCGGGGTGTGCCGGAGATCAGGGCGCCTCTCCAAGTGGTCGAAGTCCAGCCGCACGCCCAGCGGCATCGTGTCGGCGTCGAGCGCGGC
This sequence comes from Streptomyces rectiverticillatus, assembly GCF_013394065.1. Taxonomy (NCBI): domain Bacteria; kingdom Bacillati; phylum Actinomycetota; class Actinomycetes; order Kitasatosporales; family Streptomycetaceae; genus Streptomyces; species Streptomyces rectiverticillatus. The sequence goes on along the minus strand of NZ_CP040752.1, from coordinate 1,659,689 downwards.
GCGCAGCGCCCAGCGGGTGCCGTAGGCGCCGCTGTCTCTCTCCCCGGGCTCCTGCTCGCCCTCACCCCCTAAGCCACGGGTGATGCCCTGCCGAGTCCCGCGCCGGAGCCCGCGGGGCTCGGTGCGCGGGGCGTCGCGCCGGTCGCCGCGGGCCGCCAGGTCGGCCAGATCGCCGTCCGGGGCCACGTCGGCGGCGTAGGCCGAGGGCTCCGGCCGGGCGCCGCGCAGTATCCGGCGGAGCTTGACCGCCGAGATGGAGACGATGACGGCCAGGCTGCAGATCTCGGCCACCCCCGCACCTGTGAGCCCCATGCGCGGCAGGAGCACCAGCGTCAGCCCGAGCACCAGCACGCACAGCAGCCCCTGGAGATAGGCCAGTCCGGCCGTCCGGCTCTGCGCCCGCAGCACCGCGAAGTAGACCTCCATGACCACGCGCAGCGCCGCGCCCACCGCGAACCAGCGCAGCAGCGGAGTGGCCGCCTGGGCGTAGCCGGGTCCGAAGACGCGCAGGATGTACGGCGCGAGGAGGAACAGCAGCAGACAGACCGGCACCATGATCGTGGCCATCCGGCGCAGCGCCGCCCGGCAGTTCTCCGCCAGCCGCGCCGGGTCGTGCGAGCCCTCCACCGTCAGCGACGCGCCCATGTTGATGGCGAGCAGGTTGACCGTGCCGCCGATGGTGGTGGTGATGTAGAAGTACGCGTTGTCCTCGGAGCTGACCTGGGAGGCGATGATCACCGGTACCAGGTAGACCACGGCCAGGGAGAACAGCGACCCCGTGTAGTCCCCGGCGAGGAAGCGGCCCATCTCCCGGTACGAGGCGGGACGCGCGATCGCTTCGGTGGCGGTCACGTGCCGGGGCACCAGACGGCGGAAGACCAGCCAGCCCAGCGGCAGCACCGACACGGCGATCGAGACCACCCACGAGACGAAGACGCCGGAGGTGGGCAGCGTCGCCGCCAGCGCCACCAGCAGGGCGAGCTTCACGGCCGAGAAGACCGTGTTGCCCACGGGCACCCACAGGGCCCGGCGCAGGCCGGTCAGCACTCCGTCCTGCAGGGTGAGCACCGACCAGGCGATGACGGCGGCGACGAAGCCCAGGCCGTTGAGCGAGCCGTTCAGGAAGCGGTACGAGGGCCCCCACGAGCCCAGGGTGAGCAGGAAGACGCACGCCGCGGACGCGACGAGCAGCGAGCTGCCCGCGTACGTCCGGAAGACGAGCTTGCCCGTCGTCCGCCCGGCGACCGGGATGAACCGCGCCAGCCCCCCGGTCAGGGTCACCGCGGTGAGCCCCGCCAGGAGCTTCATCGCGGCGATGGCCGCCGAGCCCTGGCCGACCGCCTCCTCCGTGTAGTACCGGGCGGCGATCAGCCAGTACCCGAGCCCGAGGACGGCGCTGATGCCCGTGTTGAGCATCAGCGCGAAGGCGTTGCGGAACAGCGGGCTGCCGCCGCCCCGCCCCGGCAGCCGCAGCCTGCGGCCGGCCGGCCCCTCCGTCTCCCGCTCCTCGGTTCGGGTGGACGTGTCAGACACGGGTTTCTGTTGCCTTCCTGACGACCTGACGGGTTCTGCGGTAGAGGGCGTAGCCCTTGGTGAGAGTCCGGTCCCGGGCGAAGATCCGCCCCACGCCCCGGCCCTCCACGAGCCGCTCGAACTCGGCGATACCCGTCGAGCGCCGCACCGTCACCCGCTCCAGGGCGTAGGGCCCCTGGGGACGGGTGGCCAGGCCGTTGCCCACCGCCAGGGAGATGCCGAAGCCCGCCGCCCGCACGATGCGGCGGACCCTGCGGCTGGAATACCCGTAGGGGTAGGCGAAGGAGACCGGTGCGCGCCCCAGCTCCGTGGCCAGCACCTCGCGGCACTTCAGCACTTCGAACCACAACTGGTCGTCCGGGAGCTGGTCCAGCTCGGGGTGGGTGTGGCTGTGCCCGCCGATCTCCATCCCCGAGGCCGCCAGCTCCTTGACCTGGCCCCAGCTCAGCATCAGATCGAGCGCGCCACCGGTGTCGTGCGGGCCGCGGAGCCAGCCGGTGGAGGCGAACAGCGTGGAGCGGAAGCGGTGCTCCGCCAGCGCGGGCAGGGCGTGCCGGTGCACGCCCTCGTAGCCGTCGTCGAACGTGATCAGCACCGGTTTCCGGGGCAGCCCGGAGCCGGAGCGCCACGCCGTGGCCAGCTCCTCCGCCGTCAGCGGGTGGAACCCGCGGTCGGCCAGGAGCCGCATCTGCCGCGCGAACGCGTGCGGCGAGACCGACAGGCCGTAGGTGGCGCGCGCCGGAGCGTGCGCCACCGCGTGATACATCAGTATCGGGACCCGCGACGCGCTCATGATCCGGCCTCCTCTGCCGGAGGTCTCGGCCCGGTCGGCTCCTGCGTCGCCGCCACCGCGTACCGGCTGCCGCTGCGGCGTGCCCGGAGGGTGCCCATCGCATAGCCCCCGGCCGCGGCCGTCACCCCGGCCAGGATCGCCCCGGCCCGCCCCGCCCCGCCGGGCCTGCCCAGCAGGGCGTCGCGCACCCCCCGGGCGATCCCGGCGGGCAGCACCCGCGTGGTGTACCGGCGCTCCGAGGCCAGGCCGGCCTGCGCCCCCACGCTCCGTGCCACCAGGGCCTTGGACAGGCCCTCGGCGTACGAGCGGGTCCACAGGTAGCGGAAGCGCTCGCGGGCCGCGGGCACGCGGTGGTGGATGACCGACCGGTCGTCGATCAGCAGCACGGCCTCGGGCATGGCCCGGGTCAGCCGGATGCACAGCTCCGTCTCCTCGCAGCCCAGCGGCAGCCGGTCGCCGTCGCGGCCGATGCCGCAGGCGAACCCGCCGGCCAGCTCGAAGGCCGACCGGCGGAAGGAGGCGTTGCCCCCGAGGACGTTGCGGACCGGCACCCTGCCGGGCGGCAGCCCCCGGTACGTACAGCCGACGGCCCAGTCGAACTCCTCGGGGAACCAGGCGGGCCGCCGACGGGACTCCCACACCGGCTGGGTGCGGCCGCCCACGGCCATCACCCGGGGGTCGGCATAGCCCTCCGCGAAGTGCCGCAGCCAGTCCCGCTCGGCGACGGCGTCGTCGTCGAGGAAGGCGATGACCTCGCCGGACGAGGCCTCGATGCCGGTGTTGCGGCCCGCGGACAGGCCGCGGGGGCCCGCGTTGGCGAGCACCCGCACCCCGTCCCCGGCACCGCCGCCGTCCCCGAAGTGCTCGGCGAGCCGCCGCAGCAGGGCCGGATTGTGGTCCACGACCACCAGGGTCTCCAGCGCGGGCCGGGACTGCTCGCGGACCGAGGCCACCGCGGCGACGATGTCGTCCCAGCGGTCCTCGGTGTACACGCAGACGACCACGGAGACCGAGGGCCCCGTGGCCGTGCCGGCGCCGTCCGCCGTGCCGGCCGGGGAAGTAGTGATCGTCAAGACACTTCCCCACGGTTGGCCGCGGGCGCGATGGCGAGCCGCTGAGGGGGGCGCCGCCGGGTGCCGCGCTCCTGCAGGATCACTTTCAGGACCCGCAGCCCGTCGCGCACGGCCCGCAGGTTGCTGGTGCCGTGGATGCGGACGAACTCGTGGCTGGGAATCTCCTGGACGCGCAGGCCCGCCTTGACGACTCTGATGTTCATCAGGGTCTCGACCTCGAAGCCGGCGCAGTCGAGGGCGATCTCGTCCAGGCAGTGCCTCCAGAAGGCGTTGTAGCCGTAGCACAGGTCGGTGTAGCGGGCGCCGAACTTGTGGTTGACGATCGAGCAGAGCACGCGGTTGCCGAGCTTGCGGATGGGCGTCATGTCGTCCGTGCCGCCGCCGTTGGCGAAGCGCGAGCCCTTGGCGAAGTCCGCACCGCCGACGAGCGCGGATACATAGCTGACGATCTCGTTGCCGTCGGCGGAGCCGTCCGCGTCGACCATCACGATGATCTCGCCCGTGCAGGCGGCGAAGCCGGTGATGAGTGCGTCGCCCTTGCCCTTGCCGAGCTGCCGGACCACCTTCACGTCCGGCCACAGCTGCCGTGCGACCTCGATGGTGCCGTCGGTGGAGTTGCCGTCGACGAGGACCACCTCGTGGACCCACTCCGGCAGCGTCTTGAAGACGTACGGGAGGTTCTCCGCCTCGTTCATGGCGGGGATGACGACGCTCACGGGTGGAGCTATCGCGAGATGCGACGTCACCGGGCGGTAATGGGCGGCGACCAGGGCCTCCTGATCGGCCGCCGGGCGCAGAAAAGAACTCATGACTCGGATGTCCCTCTCGTCCGGTGGACCGCCCGCCCCGAGCGGTCCGGTGGCGTATCCGGTTCGAAAAGGGGGTACTCACCCCGCCCTGACGGCGCTCATCGCCGCATGGGCCGGGTGAGCTGGCAACGGTTGCTCGCCGCGCGGTCAACGCGACACGGCGACTCTGATCAGCCGGACGCGGCACCCCCCACCGCGCCCCGCCCCGGGCACCATCGCGACGCTTGCCCTCCCCTTGAGCCGCTTTGCATGATGGGCCGATGCGGGTGGATGTACGACGGTATTGATGGTTGAGACTGTATGGCAAGAGCTGGTGCGGTGACTCCTCCTTTGGGTGTTTTTTGCGCCCAAGTCATGCATCGTGTTGACGCTTTGCGCCGCTGACGGCGCGCGCGGGACGCAATGCGCCCTCACTCACCCTGACGCAGCCTGCCCACGCGTTTGAGTAACCGGTCGGCGGGCTCGAAGAGCTCGGGCCGGGACACCACGGTGTTGCGCAGGGCCCGCACCGGCGCACGCCGGGCCCGGTGCCCCAGCGCCACCGGATGGCGTCGCATCACCCATCCCTCCCACACGCTGAGTTCACGCGTCTTCAGCGAATTCTTGTAGGTCTTCTCACCCCGCCCGAGATCGAGATAGCCCATCCCCGCGGCGGCCGCCCCTTCCGCCATGTGCAGGTGCAGCAGCAGGCCCGGCGAGAACTTCGCGAACGCCGGGTCGTACGAGGGGAACCAGCAGCAGAGGACCTGCCGCGAACGCAGCCCGAAGTGCGCCGCGACCGGCCGGTCCCCGGCGTACAGCACCGACAGCAGCCCTGCGAAGGACTCCGTCCTGGTGTGGAAGAGCTGCTCGACCAGGCGCACTATCCAGGGGCGCGCGAACCGGTCGCTGCGCCCTGTTCTTCGGTACTGCGCGGACTTCCAGGCGATCAGGGTCCGCAGCATCTGCGGGTCGCGCTCGTCGTGCACGTACCGCACTTCGCCGATGTCCCGGGCGAGCCGGCGCTCCTTGGCGAAGGTGGCGCGGAGGAACTTCGGCGACCGCTTGCGCAGGACCGCCAGATAGGACTCGAACCCCTGCTCCACATCCATCACGGGCGAGCGGAACGCCCCGGAGGCGCTCAACTCGAACGGCTTCTGCCCCTCCACCAGGTGGTCGAACTCCCACACCGAGAGCCCGCAGGCGTGCAGCAGCTCACGGGCGTCCCACTGGAAGCCGGTCCGGTGGACGAGCCCCTGGGCGTCCGAGAGCCCGAGCCCGATCGCGCGGCCCACTCCGAGGGGGGTGCGCTGGTACGGGAAGAAGCCCACGGGCTCGCCGTCCTCGCGCACCACCGCGATCCGCGCCCCGGTCCGGCACCGGCCGATGGCGAGGGCGAACTCGGGTGCGAGGAAAGGATTCGCAAGCTGCGGCGAGCCGTCCTCGACCGCCGCCGCCTGCAGGGCAGACCAGGCCGCCCGGTCGGCCGCGGTGAGGTCACCGGGCCGGTACACGCTGATGTCCACCTCAGGAAGCCCGACTTTTCGCCGTACGGCACCGGTGGTGCCGCACGTGTGCCAGCAGGAACAGGAGAAGGCTGACGGCCGCGACCGCGGCGACGCCACCCCGCACCGTCCAGGTGTGGAGCGCGAGCATGGCCTGGGCGACCAGCACGTCGACGGCGACGGCTCCGCCGGCCGCCACCACGGAGCGGCTCAGCGGATCGAGGCCGCGCAGCGCCGCCCCCACGGCGCAGGCCGGCGCGACGAGCAGGAAGAAGAGCGTGAACGGCGCACGCAGGGGTGAGCCGATGTCCGCGAGCGCCAGCACGGCGCCGACGCCCGCGATCGCCGTGGCGGCCCCGGCCGCCACGGGCAGGGAATCCCCGGCCGACGCGCGTGAGCCGCCCGGCCGGTCGGGTGCGGCCGGCGGTGCGGACCGGTCGGTGGCCGAGGCCGGATCGGACGGGCCGGAAGGTCCGGGTGGGCCGGACGGGACTGAAGAGCCGGGTGAGCCGGACGAGCCGGTGAGACCGGTGGGATCTGTGAAGCTCTGCATTGGCGACTTTGCCCCCCGAAGCGCCGGATGCCGAGGCTTCAATGTCGCGCAATCGGCGGAGCGACGTCAAGATGTGAAGGCCGTGCAAACGGGCTCCGGTTACCCGATCGGCACGGAACCGGAGTCTTTCGGTCAGGTGAATACTGCACGAATATGTCGGGCCGTCAAAATGTCCCCCGGTGTCGGTGGTTGAGCGTTCATTGGCTCACATTTTTGACATGGACACTTCCGGTAGCCACGGGCTGCTGCTACCACGGGTACGGCAGAAACCCTGGTAAAGGAGGTTCCATGAAGCTGTCCCGCCTCGCGGGTTCCCTCTCCGCGATCACCCTCGCCGCCGCCCTGGCCCTCACCGGTGCCGGCTCCGCCCAGGCTTCGACGAAGCCCGCAACTCCCGCCTATGTGGCGCTCGGTGACTCCTATTCGTCCGGTCTCGGAGCCGGGAGCTACTACACGAACAGCGGGGACTGCAAGCGCAGCTCCAAGTCGTACCCTGCGCTCTGGGCCGCCGCGCACGCCCCCGCGAGCTTCGCCTTCGCCGCCTGCGCGGGGGCCCGAACGGGTGATGTTCTCGGCAAGCAGCTCGGCCCGCTGAACAGCTCGACCGGGCTCGTCTCGCTCAGCATCGGCGGCAACGACGCCGGCTTCAGCGACACCATGGTCACGTGCGTGCTGAACTCCGACAGTGCCTGCATCAATCGAATCAATGAAGCCAGAACATTTGTCCAGAACACCCTTCCCGGTGAACTCGACAAGGTCTATACCGCCATCAAGGGAAGAGCGCCTTCCGCTCATGTCGTCGTCCTCGGATATCCACGCTTCTACAAACTCGGCGCGAGTTGCACCGGGCTCAGCGAGACCAAGAGGAAGGCCATCAACGCGGCCGCCGATCTGCTCAACTCCGTCATCGCCAAGCGGGTCGCCGACCACGGCTTCACCTACGGCGACGCCGCGGCCGCCTTCGCCGGCCACGAGCTGTGCTCCGGCAGCCCCTGGCTCAACAGCGTGACCCTGCCCGTCGAGAGCTCCTACCACCCGACCGCGGCCGGTCAGTCCGGCGGCTACCTGCCGGTCTTCTCCAGGGCCGCCTGACCGCTCCTCAGTACCCGTAACCCGGGTCCGTCGACGCGGAGTGCGGCGGGCCCGGCGACCGGGACGGGCGGGACGGGCCCGCCGACGACGGCCGGTCCGACGGGCGGCCGGACGGCGGCTCCTGGCAGGTGACGGTGAACGGTACGCGATTGGAGGTGATCTTCTGCGGGCTCCTGACCTCGACTGCGAGCCAGTCCCTGCCCGTGCCGTGCTCGGTCTCGACGTACGTCAGGCCGAGGCTCCTGCCCGCCGTGATGTCGGAGGTCCGCCAGGGGTCGACCTGACCGCTGCCCGTGACCACGCGGTAGGAGAGCCGGGCGGGGGTGCGGTCGACGGTGAAGGTCACCCGGAACGAGGGGCCCGCGCTCTTCGGCGGACAGGGGCCGGTGTAGGAGTCGCGCACCGCCTCGACGGAGACCCGCAGGCCGTACGAGGAGCCGCCGCCGTCCGCGGTCTTCCCGGAGCCGTCCCCCGACGCCGACCGCGACCCCGCGTTGTTGTCCGGCGCGGTGGAGCCCGCGCTGCCGGCGGCGGAGCCGCCCTCGTCGCCCTCGCCCCTGCTGAAGGCCCAGGCCAGTCCGCCCACCAGCAGGGCGAGCACGACGGCGGCCACCGCGAACACCAGACCCGGGCGGCGTCGCCGGTCGTCACCGGTGGTGCTCAGGCCGCCCGGGGGTTCCGCGGGCCCGTAGGACCCGTCGCCGGCCGGCGGGCCGAAGCCGCCGCCGGCGCCGCGCTCCCCGGAGAACGCCGGTGGGCCGGCGGGTGCCTCGCGCCGCGGGTGCGCCGGAACCGTCGGGGCCTCGGAGGTGGGCGGTGCGCCCGGGGTGGAGAGGGTGCCGCCCTGCGCCACCACCCGCAGCATCCCCTCCGCCTCCTCGGCGCCGAGCCGCAGGGCGGGATCCTTGCGCAGCAGCCCTTCCAGGACGGGTGCGAGCGCCCCTGCCCGCACGGGCGCCGGGAGCTGCTGGTCCACCACGGCCCGCATGGTGGAGAGCGGGGTGTCCTGACGGAAGGGGGAGACGCCCTCCACCGCCGCGTACAGCGTCACTCCGAGGGACCAGAGGTCCGACCCCGGCCCCGGCGGATGCCCCAGCGCCCGCTCGGGGGCCAGGAACTCGGGCGAGCCCACCAGCTCCCCGGTCCGCGTCAGCGCCGAGCTCCCCTCGACCGTCGCGATACCGAAGTCGGTGAGCACGACACGCCCGTCGTTGGCGAGAATGACGTTGCCCGGTTTTACGTCCCGGTGCAGCACGCCCGCCGCGTGCGCCCCCCGGAGCGCGGAGAGCACACCGGCGCCGATGTGCGCCGCGCGCGCCGGGGCCAGAGGGCCCTCGCCCTCCAGGACGTCGGCCAGGGACAGGCCGCGCACCAGCTCCATCACGATCCAGGGCCGCCCGTCCTCGGTGGCCACGTCGAAGACGGTGACGACATGGGGGTGCGAGATGCGCGCCGCGGCCCTGGCCTCGCGCTCCAGGCGCACGTACAGCTGCCGTATCTCGTGCTCGAGCAGGCCCGACGGCGCCCGGACCTCCTTGACGGCCACCTCGCGGTCGAGCACTTCGTCCCGCGCGCGCCACACCACGCCCATACCGCCCTGGCCCAACCGCTCCAGCAGCCGGTAGCGGCCCGCCACCACCCGGTCCGGCGGCACCGCTGCGCCCTCCGGACCGCCCCCGAACGTCCCGCTCATCGACGGGCCCCCTCCACCAAGAGAGCGATTCGGGGTGAATCTACCGCAACGGAGCGTGATTGCCCCCTCTTCTGCATATCCTTGTCCCGCTAACTCGCCCACAGTGACGGCAGGTTCACGCCAGCCCTGTCAACGCCCTTGACGGAGTGGTGAATCCGCCCCGCCGATGCGCGGGTGACGGAATGGGGCGGTAGGGTTACCCTGCCTGAGCCGGGTGCCTCGTTCGGGTGGGGAGTCTCAATGGATCAGATAGCAATGCGCGGCAGGCCACGAGTGCCTGCCATCAGCTGCAACAGCGGTGCGTCAAGCGCGCGCCTCGACCGCCATCTCGCGGTGCTGGGCGGGCCTGCCGTGCCCCAGCGCGAAGTCGAGGGGGCGACCCTGCTGATGCGCGAGCTGACCACGCGTGATCACGCGCGCACCAAGCAGAGCCGGACCGCGAAGGTCTCCCTCTTGGCGCCGCTGAGACGCCTGCGTCGCTCCCTGTTCGGCAACCACGACTGAGCCCCGCCCCGAGCGCAGCGCCCCGCAGCCGTTCCGTCATCGACCAGCCGTTCCGTCATCGACAGCGACACCGGTGCGACGCCGTCGGCCCTCCACCCTCTCCCCAGGGCGCGGCCGTACGGCGCCGTGGCATGTCCGGGCCCCTCTGCGGCCGTGCCGCGATCAGGCTGAGTCCCGTGCGTACCGCCGTACCGTGAGCGGCACGAACACCGCGAGCAGCAGCACCGCCCAGCCGGTCGCCGCCAGGACGGGGTGCGCGACCGGCCAGGACGCGTCCGCCGCGGTACTGCCGTTGCCGAAGAGCTCCCGGCAGGCGGTGGTGAGCGCGCTGATCGGGTTCCACTCGGCCACGGTGCGCAGCCAGCCCGGCATGCCCTCGGTCGGCACGTAGGCGTTCGACAGCAGAGGCAGCATGAAGGTCGCGCCGGCCAGCTGGCCCGCGGTCTCCTCGCTCCCGAGCACCATCCCCAGGTAGTGGCCCACCCAGGCCGTGACCAGCCGGAAGAGCAGCAGCAGCGCGAAGGCGCCGGCGGCGCCGGCCGCACCGCCCTCGATCCGCCAGCCGACGGCTAGCCCGCACAGCACCAGCGGCACCATCCCGATCGCCGCGAGCGTCACGTCCGCCGCCGTCTGCCCGGCCGGAAGGGCGAACCGGCTCATGGGCAGGGTGCGGAAGCGGTCCATCACCCCGCGCTGGGAATCCTGCGCGGACGCCAGCATGGATGTCATCACTCCGTTGACGGCCGTCACCGCGAACAACCCCGGTACGAGGTACGCCCGGTAGTTCGCGCCCCCTTCCAGCGCCACTGCGCTGCCGAAGACGTAACCGAAGAACAGCAGCATCGTCACGGGCATGGTGAGGGTGATGACGAGCAGCCCGGGCACGCGTCGCATGCGCCGGAGGTGGCGGCCGAGCACGGCCCGGGTGTCGGACAGCGCGAGGGAGCTCATGCGGCGGCCTCCCCGGCTCCGGCACCGGCCTCGGCTCCGGCCTCAGCTCCGGCCTCGTCCCCGGTGCGGTCGCCCGCGCCGGAGGTCAGGTGCAGGAAGACCTCGTCCAGCGTGGGCTGCCGCAGGCCGGCGTCGGCGAGGGGGACGCCCGCCGCGTCGAGTTCGCGCACGAGGTGAGGGAGCGTCAGGTCAGGGTCGGTGGTGACCGCTGCGGCCGCGCGCCTCCCGGTGTCGAGGACCGGCCGCCCGCCGGTGAGCCGGGCCAGGACGGCCGCCGCGCCCGCGAGTGCCTCCTCCTGCGTGACGACCACCTCGGCGCGGGCGCCGAGCCGGGCCTTGAGCTGTGCGGGGGTGCCCCGTACGGCGGCTCGCCCGTGGTCGATCAGTACGACGTCGTCGGCCAACTGGTCGGCCTCCTCCAGGTATTGCGTGGTGAGCAGCACGGTGGTGCCGTGCTGCGTCAGTTCGCGGACGGCGTTCCAGATCGTGCTGCGGCTGGCCGGGTCGAGGCCGGTCGTCGGCTCGTCGAGGAAGAGCACGCGTGGTTTGGTCAGCACGCTCGCGGCGAGGTCGAGCCGGCGGCGCATGCCGCCCGAGTAGGTGCGGGCCGGGCGGTCGGCGGCGTCCCCGAGGCCGAAGTGCTCCAGCAGGACGTCGGCGCGGGCGTGCGCGGTCGCGCGGCCCAGCCGGTGCAGCCGGCCGAACAGCCGCAGGTTCTCGCGGCCCGTCAGATCGGCGTCCACGGAGGTCGCCTGGCCGGTCACCCCGATGGCACGGCGTACGTCCCGGGGCGCGCGCACCACGTCGTGCCCGGCGATCCGTGCGGTGCCCGCGTCGGGGCCGATGAGCGTGGTCAGGAGGCGGACCGCGGTGGTCTTGCCCGCGCCGTTGCGCCCCAGCAGGGCGCAGACGCTTCCTTCGGGCACGGCCAGGTCGAGCCCGCGCAGCGCGTGGACGGCCCCGAACCGCTTCTCCAGGCCCTCACTAAGTACAGCGTACGTAGTCATGGCGCGACCCTACCCCACTACGTACGTCGTACGTAACTAGGATGGTGGGCGAGGTGATGTGATCCATGGCAGCCAGCGGCCGCACGGCCAACCCCGAGATCATCTGGGCGCGCCCCGAACGCGCGGCCCGCGGCCCGCGCCCCGCGCACACCCGCGCCGAGATCGCGGCCGCGGCCGTGCGCGTCGCGGACGCGGAGGGGCCCGAGGGCGTCTCGATGCGCCGCGTGGCCGCCGAGACCGGCTGCGGCACGATGTCGCTCTACAACTACGTCCCGCGCAAGGAGGACCTGTACGAGCTGATGGTCGACGCCGTCAGCGCCGAGTACGACCTCTCCGCGCCGCCCTCGGGCGACTGGCGCGCCGACACCCTCGCCCTCGCGGGGCAGACGCGCGCCCTGATGCACCGCCACCCCTGGCTGCCGCGGCTGATGTCGCCCGCCCACGGCTTCAGCCCGAACGCCCTGCGGTACCTGGAGTACTTCCTGTGGGTGCTGGAGCCCCTCGACGCCGAGGGAAGCACCAAGATGGAGCTCATCTCGATGGTCAACGGGGTCGTCTCCGCCTACGTGGTCAACGAGCTCTCCGAGGCCGAGCGGGCCCGCACCTCGCCCTTCCCGCCCGGTCAGGAGCACGCCGCGCGCATGGCCCACCTGGCGCGCGAGCTCTCCGGCGGCGCCTACCCGCGCCTGGCCGGCGTCCTCGGCACGGGCTTCGCCGCCGTGGACCTCGACGCCCAGTTCGAGCGCGCCCTCGGGCGGCTGCTCGACGGCTTCGCCCCGGGGCGCGCCGGCCGGCGTCAGTCGGTGTCCGCCTCCAGCGTGACGCTGAAGGAGAACCGGTCGCCCCGGTAGCGGATCCGGGCCACGTCCACCGCCCGGCCCGAGGCGTCGTACGTCACGCCCGTGTAGTGCAGGATCGGGCTCAGCAGTGGCACCTCCAGCAGCCGTGCCGTCTCCGGGTCGGCCAGGCGGGCCTCGACCGTGTCGGTGATCCGGCTGATCCGCACGCCCACCGCGTCCCGCAGCACCTTCGTCATCGGCCAGCGCGCCAGGTCCGCCAGGTCGATGCGCTCGGCGAGCTCGGGGCGGACGAGGTTCTCCGCCCAGTTCGTCGGCTCGCCCGACTCCCCGTCGCAGCGCAGCCGGCGGAAGACCACCGCCTCCTCCAGGCCGGGGAAGTACTCGCCCAGCTCCGCCGGGACCGCCGCCCGCCCGTGGCCCAGCACGGTGGTCCGCTCGCCGGACTGCTGCGCCACGATCGCGTCCACCGAGCCCAGCAGCCGCACGGGGGAGACCCGCCGGGCGCTCGGCTCGATGAAGGTGCCGCGCCGCCGGTGCCTGCTGATCAGGCCCTCCGCCTCCAGCTCCTTCAGCGCCTGCCGCATGGTCAGCACGCTCACGCCGTAGTGCTCGGCGAGGGCGTCCTCGGTGGGCAGGCGCAGCGGGTCGCTCGGGCAGCGCCCGAGTATCGAGGCGCGCAGCGACTGCGACACCTGGTACCACAGCGGCAGCTTGCGGTTGAGCGCGAGGGAGTCGGGGGCGAAGGTGGTCACGGACACTCCGGCTCGTACGGCGTCACGGGCGGGGCTGGCGGAAATGACGCTCCAGACCCTGCCACACGTCGTCGTAGCGTGTCTGGAGATGGCCGGCGGTACGGGCCTGCTCCGTCGCGGTCACGGGCCAGCGCGTCTCGAACATGAAGGCCAGGCCGTCGTCCACCTTCTGCGGCTTCAGCTCGGCCGTGCTCGCCTTGTCGAAGGTGTCCCGGTCCGGGCCGTGCGCCGACATCATGTTGTGCAGCGAGCCGCCGCCCGGGACGAAGCCGCCCTTCCCGGCGGCCTTCGCGTCGTAGGCGCCCTCGATGAGGCCCATGTACTCGCTCATCACGTTCCGGTGGAAGTACGGCGGCCGGAAGGTGTCCTCGCCCACCAGCCAGCGCGGCGCGAAGACGACGAAGTCGACGCCCGCCAGGCCCGGGGTGTCCGACGGGGAGGTGAGCACCGTGAAGATCGACGGGTCCGGGTGGTCGTAGCTGATCGAGCCGAGGACGTTGAAGCGGCGCAGGTCGTAGACGTACGGGACGAGGTTGCCGTGCCAGGCGACCACGTCCAGCGGCGAGTGGTCGTACGTCGCCGTCCAGAGGTTGCCGCAGAACTTGTTGACGACCTCGACGGGGCCCGCGTCATCGGAGTCTTCGTACGCGGCGACCGGGGCGAGGAAGTCGCGGGCGTTCGCCAGCCCGTTCGCACCGATCGGCCCCAGGTCGGGGAGGACGAAGGGCTGCCCGTAGTTCTCGCAGACGTAGCCGCGAGCGCCGGCGTCCAGCAGCTCCACCCGGAAGCGCACCCCGCGCGGGATCAGGGCCACGTGCCCGGGCTCGGCGCGCAGCAGCCCGAACTCCGTGCGCAGCAGCAGCCCGCCGCGCTCGGGCACGATGAGCAGCTCGCCGTCGGAGTCGCTGAACACCCGGTCCGTCATCGAGGCGTTCGCGGCGTAGAGGTGGACGGCCATGCCGGCGCGCTGGGTGACGTCGCCGTTGCCGCCCAGGGTCCACAGGCCGGCCAGGAAGTCGGTGCCCTCGGCCGGCTCGGGCAGCGGGTCCCAGCGCAGCCGGTTGGGGTCGGGCACGGCGTCGGCGAACGGCGCGCTCGCCAGGTGCCCGTTGCCGGTGCGGGTGAAGGGCGGGTGCGCGGCGGAGGGCCGGATGCGGTAGAGCCACGACCGGCGGTTGCTGTGCCGCGGCTCGGTGAAGGCCGTGCCGCTCAGCTGCTCCGCGTACAGCCCGAGCGGGGCCCGCTGCGGGGAGTTGCGCCCTTCGGGCAGCGCCCCCGGGACGGCCTCGCTGCTGTGCTCGTTGCCGAAACCGGCCGAGTAGGCGAGCCCCTCGGCGGCCTTCCGCGCCTGCTCGTTGCCCGTACCGCTCATCGCGTGCTCCCAGCGCCGATGGATTCCTATGGGAGACCGTAGGATTACCGGCGGGGCGCGTCAATGGATCAGCCCGGGAAACGGGCGCCGAACGGGCGCCCTACTTCTTCGCGTACCCCACCATGCGCAGCGCCAGGTCCGCGTACAGCTCGCCCACCTCGTCCGGCGTGCGCTTGCCCTCGGCGTTGAACCACCTGGCGACGTCGATGCACAGCGACAGCACCGCCAGCGTCGTCCCCGGCACGTCCGGGGTGCCGAAGTCGCCCGAGGCCACCCCGTCCTCGACGATGGTGCGCACCGCGGCGTCGGAGTCCCGGCGCAGGGAGACGATCTCGGCGTAGTGCTCTTCGCTCAGCGCCCCCAGCTCGTACTGCACGACCCGGGCGGTGGTGTGGTGCTCGGCGTGCCAGCGGACGAAGCACCGCACGGCCTCGGAGAGGCGGTCGGCGGGGCTGCCGGCCGAGTCCCGCGCCCGGCGCAGGATGCCGAGGGCGAGCCGGTGGCCGACGCTGCTGATGCGGTAGAGCAGCTCTTCCTTCGTCTTGTAGTGGATGTAGAGCGCCGCGGGGCTCATGCCGGCGCGGCCGGCGATGTCGCGGGTGGTCGTGGCGTGGTAGCCGCGCTCGGCGAAGGCCTCGACGGCGGCGATCACCAGCCGCCGCGCGGCATCGGGCGTGACATCGGCCCACTGCCCGCTCTGCTGCCCCTCCGCACCCATCGCAACGCCCCGCTCTCCCGGCCCGCCCCGGGCCCTGCGCCCGCGGAACGAACACCATACCCCGAGGTGAGCAAGCGCTTAGGGAGGTGTGGAGCGGTCCCGGCCGCTAGGGCCGCAGCGCCCGCATCAGCAGGTCCGCCAGGTGGCCGGCGACCTGGGCGGCGCTCAGCCGGCCCTCCGGGTGGTACCAGGCGCCCAGGTGGTGGACGGAGCCGAAGTGGTAGTCCACGACCAGGTCAGCGGGGGTGGCCGAGGTGAAGACCCCGGAGCGCTGGCCCTCCTCGACCAGGGCCCGGAACCGCTCGTGGTAGCGGCGCCGCTCCGCCCGCACCTGCGCGAGCTTCTCGGGGCCCAGGTGGTGCATGGACCGGAAGAAGATCTTCGTGTCGTCGAGGTTCTCGATGGTGGTGACCACCACGTCGGCGGCCGCCTCCCGCAGCCGCTTCTCCACGGGCGCGTCCGAGCGGGCGAAGCAGTCCAGCCGCTCCTGCTGCAGGCGCAGCACCCGCGCGTACACCTCGTGCAGCAGGTCGTCCTTCGAGCCGAAGTAGTGGTAGAGAGCGCCCTTGGTGACGCCCGCGGCCTCCACGATCTCCTGGACGGAGGTGCGGTCGTAGCCCTGGCCGGCGAAGAGCCGGGTGGCGGCCGCGAGCAGCCGCTGCGGCACGGAGCACTCGCCCTCCGCCGCCGTACTCACAGGTCCTCTACTCACAGATCCTCTTCGAGCTTGCGCTGGAGGTGGTTCATGCCGCGCAGCCAGCGGTCGGGGTCGGTGGCGCGGGCCGCGTAGTAGTCGGCTACCTCCGGGTGCGGCAGGATCAGGAAGCGGCCCGCGGCCATCCCCTCGAAGAGCGCGTCGGCGACCTGCGCGGGCTCGATCGCCGTGGGCACGAGCACCAGGTCACCGGCCGGGCCGGTACCGCGCAGCATGTCCGTCCGCACGCCCTGCGGGCAGATGGCGTGCACGTCGATGCCGCAGTGGCGGTAGGTGAGGGAGAGCCATTCGGCGAAGGCGAGGGCGGCGTGCTTGGAGACGCTGTACGGGGCCGAGCCGAGCATCGTGAGCAGCCCGGCCGCGGAGACCGTGGCCACGAACCGGCCGCTGCCGCGGTCGAGCCACTCGGGCAGCAGCTTGCGCGCCGCCCGCACGTGGGCCATGACGTTGACGTCCCAGGCGGTCTCCCAGAGGTCCTCCTCGGCCTCGGGACCGCCCGCGGGGGCCACGCCCGCGTTGGCGCAGTAGACGTCGACGCGACCGCCGAGCGCCTCGCGGGCCGCCTGCACGACGTCGGAGGCGTCGCCCGGGACGGCCGTGGCGCCGATCTCCGCCGCGACCGCCTCCGCCTTGGCGGCGTCGAGGTCGTTGACCGCCACCCGCGCGCCCTCGGCCGCGAACCGGCGGGCGAGCGCGGCGCCGATGCCGCCCCCCGCTCCCGTGACGACGACTCCCGCGTCCCGCACGATGCCCACGCTCGGTCTCCCTCGGCTCGGCTGCTCGGCGCAGACTAACCAGTCGGTATGTGGCGGGGGAAGAGGCCGGAACGCGCCCGGAGGCAGGCCCTCCGGCTGCGTCCTCCCGGGGGACGACCCCCGTGCCCCCGGCCTGAACTGCAGCGCGGCCCGGCCCGGCGAGGCGGTTCCGCCGGAGTCACGCCGTACTGTCCGTGCCCATGCGGCACTCTTCCGGGGGACGCCCCCCGCACACCCGCCATGTGACGCGGCGCCAGGTGCTGGGCGGGGCGGCCGCGGGCGCACTCGGCGGCCCGGCCGCCGCACCGGCGCAGGCCGCGGCCGGCCCGCGCGTGCGCACCGGCGCAGGCCGGCTGGCGGAGAGCGGCTACGCCCTGCTCGCCGGGGCCCGCACCGGGATCGTCACCAACCCCACCGGCGTCACCGCCGACGTCCGCCACGTCGTGGACGTCATGCACGCGGACCGGCGGGTGGACCTCCGCGCGGTGTTCGGCCCCGAGCACGGCTTCCGCGGCACGGCGCAGGCCGGCGGCTCGGAGACCACGGGCACCGACCCGGCGACCGGCCTGCCGGTGCACGACGTCTACGGCCTGCGCGGCCGGGAGCTCGCGGCGCTGTTCGGCCGCACCGGCGTGGACACGGTCGTCTTCGACGTCCAGGACGTGGGCGCACGCTTCTACACGTACGTCTGGACGCTCTACGAGTCCCTGATCGCCGCGGCGCTCGCGGGCCTGCGCATCATCGTCCTGGACCGGCCCAACCCCGTGACGGGCCGCGGCGCGTACGGCCCGGTCCTGGAGCGCTCCCTGGCGTCGGGCGTGGGACGTGAACCGCTCGCCCAGGCCCACGGCATGACCGTGGCCGAGCTCG
Source organism: Streptomyces rectiverticillatus (assembly GCF_013394065.1). NCBI lineage: Bacteria > Bacillati > Actinomycetota > Actinomycetes > Kitasatosporales > Streptomycetaceae > Streptomyces > Streptomyces rectiverticillatus. The sequence goes on along the minus strand of NZ_CP040752.1, from coordinate 1,642,215 downwards.
CCCTGCTGTTCAACGCGGACGCCGTGCCGCGGGCCGCCGGGCGCGCCGCGCGGCTGGAGACCGTGCCGATGAGCGGCTGGCGGCGCACGCACTTCTTCGGCGACACCGGGCTGCCGTGGGTCCCGCCGAGCCCCAACGTGCCCACGCCCGGCACCGCCCTCGCCTACGCGGGCACCTGCCTGCTGGAGGGCACCACCCTCTCCGAGGGGCGCGGCACGACCCGCCCGTTCGAGCTCGTCGGCGCCGAGGGCATCGACCACCGCTGGGCCGCGGCCCTGAACGCGCTGGACCTGCCGGGCGTGCTCTTCCGGGAGGCCTACGCGGTACCCGTGTTCTCCAAGTTCCAGGGCCGCACCATCGGCGGGGTGCAGCTGCACGTGCACGACCGGTGGGCGTACGACCCGGTGCGCACCGGTGTCGCCCTGCTGGTGACCGCCCGGCGCGTGTGGCCGGGCTTCGCCTGGCGCCCGGACCTGTGGATCGACCGGCTCGCGGGGACGGCGGCGGTGCGCACGATGACCGACGCGGGGGCCTCGGTGGACGACATCGTGGAGGCGTGGCAGCCCGGCCTGGAGGCATTCCGCGCGACGCGCGAGGAACACCTCCTGTACGACTGAGCCGCCGCGTGCGGGCCCGGGGCGCACGGGGCCGGGACACGGAAGCGTGAACGGCGTGACGGGCGTCTGGACAGGCCCCCTTGACGGCGGGACGATGCGCCCGCACAGGACCGCTCAAGGGGGAATGCCATGTCCGGCATGAGTGTGGATCCTTACTGGGAGCTCACGTTCGACGCCGACGGGGACGTCGACGCGGGCGAGCACGACGCCCTGATACGCGGAGTCGCCGAGGCCGGCCTGACCGACCTGGTGGTCTTCGCGCACGGCTGGAACAACGACAGGCCGATGGCCACGCGCTTCTACTCCCGCTTCTTCGAACCCTTCCCGGGCCTGCTCGCCGGCGCGCCCGGCGTCCGCGTCGGCTACGCCGGCGTGATCTGGCCGTCCATGCGCTTCCCGGGGGAGGCCATCCCCGACTTCCCGTCAGCGGCGGCGGCCCGCAGCCCTGACGACGTGCCCGCCCCGCCCGTACTCGACGACGCCACCCGCGAGGCGCTGGTCAGGACCCTGCCGTGCGATCCGGCCGCGGTGGACCGGCTCGCGGAGCTGGCGGCCGAGCAGTCCGACGACCCCGCACGCCTGGAGGAGTTCGTCTCCCTCGTGCGCGGCCTCGCCCCCGCCCCGCCGCAAGGAGCGGCGGCGGCCACGGGGGAGCCGGGAGAGCCGGAGGACGGGGACGCCGAGCCCTACCTGCTCACCGGTGACACCCAGGAGGTGTGCGAGGCGTTCGCCTCCGCGCTGGGGCACCTGGGCGCCCTGCCGCCCGCCTTCCTCGGCGGCGGCCTGAAGCGGCTGTGGGGCGGCGCCCTCGAAGTGCTGCGGCAGATGTCGTACTACACGATGAAGAAGCGCGCGGGCACGGTCGGCGAGAAGGGCCTCGGGCCCGCGCTCGCCCGGCTGGCCGCCTCCGCCCCCGCCCTGCGCGTCCACCTGGCGGGGCACAGCTTCGGCGCGCGCCTGGTGTCGTTCGCGCTGCGCGGACTGCCCGACGACGGCAGCTGCCTGGCCGGCGTGACCCTGCTCCAGGGGGCCTTCTCCCACTACGCCTTCTCCTCGCGCCTGCCGTTCGACACCGGCAACGGCGGGGCGCTCGACGGGCTGTACCGGCGGGTCCGCGGCCCGCTGGTCGCCTGCCACTCGCGCCACGACTCGGCCCTGGGCGTCCTCTACCCGCTCGCGTCCCGCGTCTCCCGCCAGGACGACAGCGTGCTCGGGTCCGACGACAGCCGGTGGGGCGCGGTCGGCCACGACGGCATCCAGGCCGTCGACCCCTGCGCGCGGCTCGGCCTGGACGAGGCACTGCGCGGCGGGCTGCCTGCGGGGGGCTGTGTGAGCGTGGACGCGTCCTCCGTCGTCGCGCGCGGCGGCCCCCCGTCGGGCGCGCACAGCGACATCTGCCACGAGGAGCTGGCCCGCGTCATCCTGCTGGCGGGCCGGCTCCTGTCCCCGTGAACGATGCCCCGCGTCCGTGAACGACGTTCCCCATCCGTGAACGAAAGGTGAGCGGAGAGTGAGGATCCGCCACCTTCGCGCGTTTCCACATCCCCGCGCGACTTCGGGGTAGCAGAGCGGAGTCGGCCGTGCACCGCGGCCGATGGATCCGAATGGCGATGAGTTACGTCCCTTCCATGTCGATCCGAGTCCGCGCTGTCGGAGGTGGGATGCAGTGGCAGGTTTCAGAGCACTCGCACGAGAGGTGCGCAATCCACGGAACACCATCGCCTTGCGGCGGACCTCCCTGCGCAAGTGCCTTGAGCGCTTCGCCCCGTACGGTCACCGGGCGACCTGGCACCACCTGTGCGACCTCGCCGGTATCGATCCCGCCGACCGGGCCCCCGACCCGGCCCGGCTGGTCGTGGCGCTGACGGAGCTGGAGGAGGCCCGCGCGGTCTGGCTCGCCTACGAGGCGGGGTTCGCCGACCGCCGCAAGCGCGAGAAGCACGACGGCATCCGGCAGCCCGCCGGCGTCGACGCCTGGCACCGCCACACCTGGGGCGGCTGCGACATCGTGCCCTGCGTCAGCCCCACCGCCTACCCGGCCGCGCGCCTGTCCGACGTGCTGCGCCGGGTGATCGCCGCGATGGAGGCCGAGCCCGGGGACGCCTGCCCGGTCTGCTCGCAGGACCGCCTCGAATGGCGTCCCGACCTGGACCGCTGCCCCGCGCAGGGCCCCGTCTGCGCGGACTGCGGCATCGTGGTGCCGGCACCCGTCCTCACCGCGGGGGCGCTGGCCGCGGCGCGCCGCCGGCTGCTGGAGGACCGGTACGCGGCGGTATGAGGCGGGCGCCCGGGAAGCAGGACGGAAGCAGGCCAGAAGCAGGCCAGAAGCAGGACGGAAACAGGACGGAAGCAGGTCTGCACGAGCGGACGGCGAAACCGCAGGGACAGCCGAGGAGGCCGGGAACAGGGTGTCCGCCGTCGGCCGGTGGTGCGAGGATGCAGCGAGGATGCAGCACAGGGCTCACCGGTTCGAGGAGAAGGCGGACGGCATGGCGCAGTTGCACGATCTGACCGCGTTGGAGCAGGGGGAGGCGGTGCGGACGGGGCGCGTGTCGCCCGTCGAGCTGACCGAGCACTACCTGGAGCGCATCGGCCGGCTCGACGCCACCGTCGGGGCCTTCATCACCGTCACCCCCGATGTCGCGCGCAAGCAAGCGGCCGACGCCGAGAGCACGGCCTCGGCCGCCCGGCGCGAAGGCCGCGCGCTGCCGCCGCTGCACGGTGTGCCCGTGCCGGTCAAGGACCTCAGCCAGGTCGCCGGGGTGCGCTGGACGATGGGTTCGGCGGCGCTGGCCGGGCACGTCGCGACCGTGGACGACCACGTGGTGACCAAGCTGCGGGATGCGGGAACGATCCTGCTGGGCAAGACCAACACCCCCGAGTTCGGCCTGCCGGCCCACACCGAGAACGCCGTGGCGCCGCCCGCCCGCAGCCCGTGGGACCTTGCCCGGTCGGCAGGCGGGTCGAGCGGCGGGGCGGCGGCCGCGGTCGCCGCGGGACTCGCGCCCCTGGCGCACGCGAGCGACGGGGGCGGCTCGATCCGCGTCCCGGCGTCCGTATGCGGTCTGTTCGGCATCAAACCCAGTCGCGGGCGGGTGAGTTCCGGACCGGCCCTGTACGACGTGACGGGCCTGGTCACCTCCGGGCCCCTGGCCCGTACGGTCGCGGACGCGGCCGCGCTCCTCGACGTGCTCGCGGGGCCGATGCCCGGCGACCCCTACGCCGCACCCGCGCTCCCGCCCGGCGAGACCTTCACCGGCCACGCCCGGCGCGCCCCGGGGCGGCTGCGCATCGCCCATATAACCGAGGCGCCGGTCCCGGGTGTCGAGCTGCACCCTGAGTGCCTGCGGGCCACGGAGGAGACGGCGGGACTGCTGCGGGAACTGGGCCACGAGGTGGAGGAGCTGACGCTCCCGGCCGACGAGGCCCTCGGCCGCGCCTTCATCGCCGTGTGGGAGGTGCTGTCGACGCTCGCGCCCGTACCCCCGGGCGGGGCGGAGCACTTGCTGCCCCTCACCCGGCACCTGCGCGAGCGCGGCGCCCGCGTCACCGGGACGGAGTTCGCCGCCGCCCTGTACCGGCTGCAGGGGGTCGGCCGGCTCGTCGCCGACGCCCTCCAGGCGCCCGGCACGGGCTACGACGTGCTCCTGTCGCCCACCCTCGCCCAGCTCCCGATGCCCGTGGGCGCCCTGCGCAACGACGACGACCCGGCCGGGGAGTTCGCAGCCGTCGCCGGCTACAGCCCCTTCACCCCGCTGTACAACGCGACCGGGCAGCCCGCCGTGAGCGTGCCGCTGCACTGGACGCCCGAGGGCCTGCCCGTCGGGGTCATGCTCGGCGGCCGCTACGGCGACGAGGCCACGCTCATCTCGCTCTCCGCGCAGCTGGAGGAGGCCCGCCCGTGGGCCGGGCGGCGGCCCGCCGTGTGGTGACGCAGAGCGGGGCGGGGCGTGCCCGCCGGCGCGGACTCAGTGTTCGACCAGCAGGCGGGAGCCCGCGCCCCGCAGGCCGTTGAGGTCGTCCGGGTTGGACAGCGCGCAGTTCTCCAGCGACAGGCAGCCGCAGCCGATGCAGTCGTCCAAGTGGTCGCGCAGCCTGGCCAGCTGCGTGATGCGCTGCTCCAGCTCGCCGCGCCAGGTCTCGGACAGCCGTGCCCAGTCCTCCCGGTTCGGGGTGCGCTCGTCGGGCAGTTCGGAGAGCGCCTCCCGGATCGTGGCGAGCGGGATGCCGACGCGTTGCGCGGCCCGGATGAAGGCGACGCGGCGCAGGGCGTCACGGTCGTAGCGGCGCTGGTTGCCGGACGTGCGGCGGCTGCTGATCAGGCCCTTGGTCTCGTAGAAGTGCAGGGCGGAGACCGCCGCGCCGCTGCGCGCGGACAGCTGACCGACGGTGAGTTCCTGGACCTTGTTCGAAATCTGCGGCACAGCTCAGACCTTACGTGACGGGCGGCCCCCGGCATTGAGACGACGGCCACACCTGCGGCCACCGCGCCCCCTGGTACGTCTCGCGTCCCCGGCGTTAGCTTGGGACCACCAGCTGCGGGGGACGTGGGCTGTGGGGACCTTGATTCCGCTTCCGCGAGGAGACGACCAGTGAACGCGCACGACGGCATGTACATCGACGGAAGCTGGCGGCCCGCCGCGGGGAGCGGCACGATCGAGGTCGTGAACCCGGCCGACGAGCAGGTCATCGCCACCGTCCCGGCCGGAGACGCCGAGGACGTCGACGCGGCCGTCCGCGCGGCCCGCGCGGCGCTGCCCGGCTGGGCGGCCACCCCGCCCGCGCGCCGCGGCGAGTACCTGGCCGCCCTGCGCGACGCCCTCGCCGCCCGCCAGGAGGAGATCGCCGCCACCGTCACGGCCGAGCTCGGTGCGCCCACGGGCTTCGCCACGCGGGTCCACACCGGGCTGCCGATCGCCGTCGCCGGCTCCTACGCCGAGCTGGCCGCGAGTCACCCCTTCGAGGAGCGGATCGGCACCTCGACGGTGCTGCACGAGCCGGTGGGCGTCGTCGGCGCCATCACGCCCTGGAACTACCCCCTCCACCAGGTCGTGGCCAAGGTCGCCCCGGCGCTGGCCGCGGGCTGCACCGTCGTCCTCAAGCCCGCCGAGGACACCCCGCTGACCGCCCGGCTCTTCGCCGAGTGCGTCCATGCGGCCGGGATCCCCGCGGGCGTCTTCAACCTCGTCACCGGGCTCGGCCCGGTCGCCGGCCAGGCGCTCGCCGAGCACCCCGGCGTCGACCTCGTCTCCTTCACCGGTTCGACGGCCGTGGGCAAGCAGATCGGTGCGATCGCCGGTGCGGCCGTCAAGCGCGTGGCCCTCGAACTGGGCGGCAAGTCGGCGAACGTCATCCTGCCCGGGGCGGATCTCGCCAAGGCCGTCGCGGCCAACGTCGCCGACGTGTGCCGCAACACCGGCCAGTCCTGCAACGCCCTCACCCGTACGCTCGTCCACGCCGACCAGTACGAGGAGGCCGTCGCCCTCGCGGCGGCGGCGGTCGCGGAGTTCGTGCCGGGCGACCCCACGGACCCCGAGGTCCGGGTCGGCCCCGTCGTCAATGCCAAGCAGCACGCGCGCGTGCGCGGCTACATCGACCGGGGCATCGAGGAGGGCGCGCGCCTCGTGGCGGGCGGCCCGGCCGTCCCGGAGGGCCGGGACAAGGGCTACTACGTCGCCCCGACGGTCTTCGCCGACGTCACCCCGGAGATGACCATCGCCCGGGAGGAGATCTTCGGCCCGGTGCTCTCCTTCCTGAAGTACGAGGACGAGGAGGAGGCCGTCCGGATCGCCAACGGCACCGTCTACGGGCTCGCCGCCGCGGTCTGGGCCGCCGACGAGGAGCGGGCCGCCGCCTTCGCGCGGCGTCTGGAGGCCGGGCAGGTGGAGGTCAACGGCGGCCGGTTCAACATCCTCGCGCCCTTCGGCGGCTACAAGGAGTCGGGCGTCGGCCGCGAGCTGGGCGTCCACGGCCTGGGGGAGTACCTGCAGACGAAGTCGCTCCAGTTCTGACCGGGTCCCGCTGCAGAAAGAGGAATGACATGGTCCGCGCCGCCGTACTGCCCGCCGTGGGTGCACCGCTGCAGATAGCCGAGATCGACCTGCCCGCGCCCGGCCCCGGCCAGGTGCGGATCCGCCTCGCCGCGGCCGGGGTCTGCCACTCCGACCTCTCGCTCTCCAACGGGACGCTGCGCCAGCCCGTGCCCGCCGTCCTCGGCCACGAGGGCGCGGGCCGCGTCACGGCGGTCGGCGAGGGGGTGACCCATGTGGCGCCGGGCGACCTGGTCGTCCTCAACTGGGCGCCCTCCTGCGGCGGCTGCCACTTCTGCGGGCTCGGCGAGCCCTGGCTGTGCGCGGGCTCCGCGGCCGCCGCCACGCTGCCGTACGCGAGCCTCGCCGCCGACGGCAGCGCGCTCTACCCGGGCCTGGGCACGGCCGTCTTCGCCGAGGAGACCGTCGTCCGGGCGGACGCGGCCATTCCGCTCCCTGCGGGGATCCCGCCTGTGGAGGCGGCCCTGCTGGGGTGCGCGGTGCTCACCGGCTACGGCGCGGTGCACCACTCCGCGCGGGTGCGGCAGGGAGAGTCGGTCGCGGTGTACGGCGTGGGCGGGGTCGGCCTGGCGACCCTGCAGTCCGCGCGGATCGCGGGAGCGGGCACGATCGTCGCCGTGGACGTCTCCCCGGAGAAGGAGGAGCTGGCCAGGGCCGCCGGTGCCACCGAGTTCGTCGTCGCGAGCGCGGACACGGCCAAGGCCGTCCGGGGGCTCACCGGCGGGCAGGGCGCGGACGTCGCCATCGAGTGCGCCGGACGGGCCGATGCGATCCGTACGGCCTGGTCGTCGACGCGCAAGGGCGGCCGCACCACCGTCGTCGGCATCGGCGGCATGGACCAGCAGGTGACGTTCTCCGCGCTGGAGCTGTTCTACTTCGGGCGGACGCTCTCGGGCTGCGTCTACGGCAACAGCGACCCGGCGAAGGACCTGCCCGTCATCGCCGGTCACGTGCGCGCCGGGCGCTTCGACCTCTCCGCCCTGGTGACGGCCCGGATCGGCCTCGACGGCATCGCCGGCGCCTTCGAGGCGATGCTCGCGGGGCGCGGCGGGCGGTCGCTGGTGGTGTTCTCCGAGGAGGCGTAGGCGGGCTGCGCTTCCCCCCCCGGGGGCGGACGGCCGTCAGCCTCCGGGGGAGCTCCACTGCGGCGACGGCAGGTGGATCAGCACGAGCACGAACCCGGCCGGCAGGAGGTTCCGCCCGGCGGCCTCCAGGCCGTTCCACTTCTGGGACTGCCACATGGCGAACCACTCGCCGCCGATGCCGATGAAGCCCGCCCCGAAGAGCAGCAGGACCATCACCAGCCCCAGCGTGCTCACCCGCCGCGCACGCCGGTAGCCGGCGCCCCGCCCGGTGAGGCCGCGTGCCCACAGGACCGTTCCGGCCACGAGCACGACGGCGGCCAGCGTCTCCCAGATGATGATCGCGACGTAGGCGATGTCCTGCAGGGTGCGGTCCGTCACCGCCCGCCACATCAGGTCGTCGTCCTTGAAGGTCGTGTCCATCGCCAGGACGTGGCGGACGAACTCCCGGTTCGTACCGAAGTCGGTGATGTTCCCGAAGGCCACGAGGGCCATGTAGAGCGCGACGGTGGCGGTGAGGGCGGCCGCCGCGAGCGGCAGCCCTCCCAGCCGCACGGCGCCCCTCGGTCCGTTCCACCTGGTGGCCATGCGGCATCCCCCCGCTCCACTGCACGTACGGACTATGTCTGCCCGCCTGTGCGGCCGGTACGCCGGGATGCCGTACGCGCTAGCGGTACCGCCGCAACTCCCGCCGCGCCAGTGACCGCTGATGCACCTCGTCCGGCCCGTCGGCCAGGCGCAGCGTCCGCGCCGCGGCCCACAGCTCCGCCAGCGGGAAGTCCTGGCTCACGCCGCCCGCCCCGTGCAGCTGGACCGCCTGGTCGATGATGGCGGCGACGGTCCGCGGGGTGGCGATCTTGATGGCCTGGATCTCGGTGTGCGCGCCGCGGTTGCCGGCGGTGTCCATCAGCCACGCGGTCTTGAGCACCAGCAGCCGCAGCTGCTCCACGGCCACCCGCGAGTCGGCGATCCACTCCTGGACGACGCCCTGTGCGGCCAGCGGCTTGCCGAAGGCCGTACGGTCCAGCGCGCGCCGGCACATCAGCTCGATGGCCCGCTCGGCCATCCCGATCAGCCGCATGCAGTGGTGGATGCGGCCCGGGCCGAGGCGTGCCTGGGCGATGGCGAAGCCGCCGCCCTCCTCGCCGACGAGGTTCGCCGCGGGCACGCGCACGCCGTCGAAGAGGACCTCGGCGTGGCCGCCGTGATAGTGGTCCTCGTAGCCGTAGACCCGCATGGCGCGGCGGACCTGCAGGCCCGGCGTGTCCCGGGGGACCAGCACCATCGACTGCTGCCGCCGCGGATCGGCCCCGTCCGGGTCGGTCTTCCCCATGACGATGAAGATCTCGCAAGCGGGGTTCATGGCACCGGAGATGTACCACTTGCGGCCGTCGATGACGTAGTCGTCGCCGTCGCGCACGATGCGGGTCTCGATGTTCGTGGCGTCCGAGGAGGCCACCTCCGGCTCCGTCATGGCGAACGCCGACCGGATCCGGGCGTCCAGCAGCGGCTCCAGCCAGCGCTTGCGCTGCTCCTCGGTGCCGAACTGGGCGAGCAGCTCCATGTTCCCGGTGTCGGGGGCCGCGCAGTTGAGGGCGGTGGGGGCCAGCTGCGGGCTGCGGCCGGTGATCTCGGCGAGCGGCGCGTACTGGAGGTTGGTCAGCCCGGCGCCGTACTCGTCATCCGGGAGGCTGTGCTGGTCTGTGAAGAACAGGTTCCACAGCCCCCGCCGCCGCGCCTCCTCCTGGAGCTCCGCGACGACCGGCGGCGCCGTCCACGGGTCGGCGAGCGCGGCCCGCTGCTCCTCGGCGACGGCCTCGGCCGGGTAGACGTGCTCGTCCATGAACGCGAGCAGCCGCTCGCGCAGTTCCTCGGTGCGGGCGTCGAATGCGAAGTCCATGCCGGTTCAGCCCTTCCGCAGGGTGGTGAGGCCGTTGTCGATGAAGAGCGGGACGAGCTGCCCGATGCGGTCGAAGCCCGCGCCGACGGTCTGCCCGAGGGTGTAGCGGTAGTGGATGCCCTCCAGGATCACGGCGAGCTTGAAGTAGGCGAAGGCCGTGTACCAGGGCAGGGCGGAGACGTCGCGGCCGGAGCCGGCCGCGTAGCGCTCGACGATCTCGGAGGGGTCGGGATGACCGGGCGCGTTGCGCGTGGTGCTGATGGGGGAGCCGGGGACGGGCTCCTGCTCGCTGTACATCACCAGCAGGCCGAGGTCGGTCAGCGGGTCGCCGAGCGTGGACATCTCCCAGTCGAGGACGGCCCGTACCGAGTCGTCGTCGCCCACGAGGACGTTGTCGAGGCGGAAGTCGCCGTGCACGACGGCGGGGGCGGGGGAGACGGGCAGGGCCCCGGCCAGGGCGGAGTGCAGCGCGTCGATGCCGGGCAGCTCGCGGTTGCGGGAAGCCTCCAGCTGCTTGCCCCAGCGCCGCAACTGCCGCTCCAGGAAGCCCTCCGGGCGGCCGAAGTCCGCGAGCCCTGCCGCCGCCGGGTCGACGGCGTGCAGGCTGACGAGCGTGTCGGCGAGGCCGAGCACGACCCGGCGGGTGCGCTCGGGCCCGATCGCGGTGAGCTGCGCTGCCGTGCGGTAGGGCGTGCCCTCCACGAACTCCATGACGTAGAAGGGCGATCCGAGGACGCTCTCGTCCTCGCACAGCAGCACCGTCGCGGGCACCGGGACCGCGGTCGGCCGCAGGGCGCTGATGACCCGGTGCTCGCGCCGCATGTCGTGGGCGGTGGCGAGCACGTGCCCGAGCGGGGGGCGGCGCACCACCCAGCGGCCGGTCCCGTCGGTGACGGAGTAGGTGAGGTTGGACCGGCCCCCTTCGATCAACTCGGCCACCAGCGGCCCCCGTACGAGCCCGGGGCGCTCCCGCTCCAGATGGGCGCGCAGCCGGTCCGGGTCGAGTCCCGGGGTGTCGGTCCTGCCGGTCGGGCTCATCGAGTGCTCCTCCACGCGTCGTCGGACCCGCCGCCGGGCGGTCCCGGATCATCATGCCGACCAGTCGGTATGGCGTCCAGGGTGCGCCGGGCGCGAGCGCCTACGCGTGGCAGGACATCGGACGCCCGCCGTTCATCGTCGTCATGTCGGCGATGACGGCCGGCATGTCGAGCGGTGCGGCCAGTGGGCGCTCGCCCTCCAGTTCGGCGTAGGCGCGGTGCAGGTTGGCCACGAGGCGCTCGCTCTCGCGCAGCTCCGCGAACTCGCCGAGGTCGGCGCGGCGGGCGGCCTCCAGCGGAGTGCGGCCGGCGGCGTGCTCGGTGCGGGCCAGCTCCTGCAGCCAGTGGAGGTAGCGCTCGATGACGTCGTAGACGCCGGCGTCGGTGACCGGCCCGTGCCCGGGTACGACGGTCTCGGCGCCGAGACCGCGCAGCACCTCCAGGGAGCGCAGCGAGCCCTCCAGGGAGCCCATGAGGAGGAAGGGCGTGCCGCCGTTGAAGACGAGGTCTCCGGTGAAGACGATGCGGTGCTGCGGCAGCCAGGCGACGGTGTCGCCGGTGGTGTGCGCCGGGCCCGGGTGGATCAGCTCGACCTCGGTGTCGCCCACGTGCAGCGAGAGGCTGTCCGCGTAGGTGACCTCGGCGGGTGTGATGCGGACGTCGCCGTACTCGACCCAGGGCCAGATGCCGTGCAGCTGCAGGCCCGCGGCGAGGGTCTCCCGGCGGCACTCGCGGTGGCCGACGACCGTCGCCTCCGGGAAGACGCAGTTGCCGTAGGTGTGGTCGCCGTGGTGGTGGGTGTTGACGATCGTGGAGGGCAGGGGAGCGCCGGCGTCGGTGACGGCGTCGCGCAGCAGCCGCGCGCGGCGCTCGGTCGCGGCGGTGTCGATCAGCGCCGTCCGGCCGCCGCCGGTCACGATGCCCGCGTTGTTCAGGCACCAGCCGCCGTCGGGCTGGACGAACGCCGTGACCCCGGGGGCGAGGCCGACGGTGTAGGGCTCGGTCGGCTCCGCGCCGGCGGGCGCGACCGGGCTCGTGCTGGACATGGATGACCTCCCCTTGCCTCCGCGCGGGGTGCGCGGATCGGACTGCCCGTCAGAATACGGGCGGGAGGAGAGGGGTCGCGGTGGGTGTCGGCCGGGGTGCCCGGGGCCGTCGGCTGCGATGCCGGGGGTCCGTCGGCCGGGTGCCCCGGCCCGTCAGCCGCGGTGGTCCAGGCCCGGGCGCAGCCGCTCCAGCAGCCCGTACAGCGTGGTGCGCTCCTCCTCGTCGAGGGTGTCGAGCGCGCTGTGGGTGGCCTGCATCTCGGCGCGCACCCGGCGGATGATCTCGCGACCCTCGTCGGTGGCGACGACGTTCTTCACCCGCCGGTCGCCCGGGTCCGGCTCGCGGCGCACCAGGCCGCGGGCCTCCAGGCGGTCCACGATGCCGGTGACGTTGGAGGCGTCGCACACCAGCAGGGTGGCGAGGCCGCGCATCGGGACGGGCCCCTTGAGCTGGGCGAGGAGCTTGGCCTGGACGGAGGTGAGGCCCTGCCGGGCAGCGGCGGCGGCGAAGTCCTGCCACTGGGCGGTGCCGAGCGCGGCCACGAGCTCCAGGAGCTGGGCCTTGGTCGGGGGCGGGGAGACGGTGCCGGTCATGGTTCGAGTGTACTCAAGAGCTTCATGACTTAAATCATTAACTTGACTACCTTAAATATCTCGGCCTACGGTGGGCGAGTTGCTTGATTGCCTCAAGCATCAATGTCCTGAAGCAACGCCCTGAAGCAATGCCCCGAAGCAATGCTCGGCCACTCGAAGGAACACCCCCACCCCATGTCCTCCCCAGCGCCCGCCGAGCGGGGCACGCAGCGCAACGAGACGGTCATCGTCTTCGCCCTGAGCCTCGCCGCCATGGTCGTCTCGATGATGCAGACCCTGGTCGTGCCGATCCTCGGCCTCATCCAGAACGACCTGCACACCACGTCCGCGAACGTCAGCTGGGTCACCACCGCGACCCTGCTCTCCGCCGCCGTCTTCACCCCGCTGCTCGGCCGCTTCGGCGACCAGCACGGCAAGAAGAAGACCCTGGTCGCCGTGCTGGTCGTCATGGTCGCCGGCTCCGTCCTCGCCGCCGTGACGCACTCCCTGCTCTGGCTCATCGTCGGCCGGGTGCTCCAGGGCGCCGCCACCGCGATCTTCCCGCTGGCGCTGTCCGTGCTGCGCGAGGAGGTGCGCCCGGCCAAGCTGCCCGGCGCCATGGCCATGGTCAGCGGCACCCTCGCCTTCGGCAGCGGCCTCGCGCTCGTCGCCACCGGCCTGCTCACCTCCGGTGACGACCCCGACTACCGCAGCGCCTTCTGGCTGGCCACCGGCCTCGCCGCGCTCGCCCTGATCGCCGTCGCCACCCTCGTCCCCGCCACCCGGGAGACCACCGGCGGCCGCACCGACGTCCTCGGCGCGCTCACCCTGGCCGCCACGCTCGTCCTGCTCCTGCTGCCCATCACCCAGGGGCACGAGTGGGGCTGGTCCTCCGGACGGACGATCGGCTGCTTCGCGGGCGCCGTCGTGACGGCCGCGGTGTGGACGCTCGTCGAGCGCAAGGTGCGCGAGCCGCTGGTCGACATGAAGATGTTCGCCCACCGCCCCGTGCTCTTCGCCAACATCGCGGGCCTCCTCGTCGGCTTCGGCTCCTTCGCCCTCTTCATCGGCGTCTCCTACCTCGTCCAGATGCCGGAGGAGATCGCCGGATACGGCTTCTCGGCCGGCGTGCTGCGCGCCTCCGTCGCGTACCTGCTGCCCAGCACCATCGTCTCGCTGCTCGCCGCGCCCATCGGCGGCCAGCTCGTCCGCCACAAGGGCCCCCGCCTGGTCCTGCTGCTCGCCTCCCTCATCGGCACCGCCGGCTTCGTGTGGATCGCCCTCGACCACGAGCACACGCTCTCCGTCGTGGCCGCCGGGATGTTCGTCGGCGCCGCCATCAGCTTCGGCTACGCCGCCATGCCCGCCGTGATCGTCGCGAGCGTCCCGCACCACCAGACGGGCATCGCCAACGGCATCAACTCCATCTCCCGCTCGACCGGCAGCGCCATCGGCAGCGCCATGATCACCACGGTGCTGGCCTCCAAGAGCCTCGAACACCTGCCGCCGGGTGCGCCCAAGCTGCCCGCCGAGAGCCAGTTCACCCTCACGTTCGTCATCGCCGGCACGGCGTTCCTGCTGGTCGCGCTCGTCGCCGGGCTCGGCCTGCGCACGATCCGCGCCCGGCGTACCGAAGTGGCGGGGGCCGCCCCCGCGGCGGACGCTGAAACCGCACCCGCCTCCGCCTGACCCTGCTAGGAGCACCACCATGAAGGCCATCAGCTATCGCAGCTACGGAGGACCCGAGGTCCTCGAGTACGGGGAGCAGCCCACCCCCAAGGTCGGACCCGACTCCGTCCTGGTCAAGGTCAAGGCCGCGGCGGTCAACCCCGTCGACTGGAAGGCCCAGGCCGGCTACCTCGAGCCCGCCCTCGACGCGGTCTTCCCCGTCATCCCCGGCTGGGACATGGCCGGCGTCGTGGTCCGGCCGGGTGCCGACGCCCCCGAATTCGCCGAGGGCGACGAGGTCATCGGCTACGTCCGCGAGGACTTCCTCTCCCGCGGCACCTTCGCCGAATACGTCGCCGCACCCGTGCGGACCCTCGCCCGCAAGCCCAAGAACCTCACCTTCGAGCAGGCCGCCGGCCTGCCGCTGGCCGGGCTCACCGCCTACCAGGCGCTGGTCAAGGCGCTCCGGGTGTGGGAGGGCGAGACCGTGCTGATCCACGCGGCGTCCGGCGGCGTCGGGGGCATGGCCGTCCAGATCGCGCGGCACTTCGGCGCGCGCGTCATCGGCACCGCCAGTGAGCGCAACCACGACTACCTGCGCTCGCTCGGCGCGGAGCCCGTCGCCTACGGCGAAGGGCTCGCCGAGCGGGTCCGGGCGCTCGCGCCGCAGGGCGTCGACGCCGTGCTCGACCTCGCCGGCGGCGAGGCGCTCACGGCCTCGCCCGCGCTGCTCGCCCACGGCGGCCGGCTCGCCTCCATCGCCGACCCGGCCGTCCTCGGCCTCGGCGGCCGCTACGTCTTCGTCCGCCCCGACGCCTCCGACCTCACGGCTCTGACGGACCTGGCCGAGAGCGGCGCGCTCACGGTGGAGGTGGCGAAGGTCTTCCCCCTGGCCCGCACAGCAGAAGCCCAGCGCCTCAACGCCGAGGGCCACACCCGAGGCAAGATCGTCGTAACAATGGACTAGCCCCGACACACGTCTCCGGCACCGGACCCAGCCCGCGCCGCCCACTCCGGCCGCAGCGCGGGTCGGCCACCATTGCCGGGCACAATCCCCCCGCCGCAGCGGCGAGAAACCCCCACGGCGGGTCCCGGCGGTGCCGTGTCTGCCGGAGGCGCGGGCTTGGGCGTCTCGCCCGGCGGGCGGGTGATCTTCCTCCGCCGCAGCGGCGGGAAACCCCCGCGGCGGAGCCCGGCAGTGCCGTCCTAGCAGTGGCGGCCGGGCGCCGGGCCCGGCCGCGTCGTTCCCGGCCAGGGCCGGTACGGCCGCCCCCACCGTCAAGCGACCCGCGTCAGCGCCTACGCCCACGCAAGCGCCGGTACGCCTCCAAGCCGTCCGGGACCCATTCCCACTCCCCGAGGCGCTCTTCCAGTTCCTCCTCGGAGAGGAACGCGTGCCAGGCGACCTCCGCCACCTGAGGACGCACCGGCAAGTCGCAGCGGACCTCGTACACCGCCGACCACCACGAGCCCCCCGGCCCCTCGTACAGGAACCGGAACAGCGGGGCCGGGGCCGGCAGGCCCCGGACGCCCAGTTCCTCCTCGGCCTCCCGCAGCGCCGCCTCGTCGTACGTCTCGCCCGCCCCGACGACCCCGCCCACGAACATGTCGTAGCGCGAGGGGAAGATCAGCTTCCCGGACGTGCGCCGGTGGACGAAGATCCGCCCCTCCGCGTCCCGGGCGAGGACGAACACGCAGCGGTGGCGCAGCCTCAGCGCGTACGACTCGCCGCGCGCGGCCTGCCCCACCACCCGGTCCTGCTCGTCGACGATGTCCAGCAGCTCGTCCGCGGGCAGCGGTGTCTGATCGCTCATGCCCCCATGAAACCAGCGTCAGTGCGGCTGGAGGTCGCGCACGCGGTCGAATTCCGAGCTGCCCGACGGCATGGCCGGGTGCCGCCCGATGAGCACGATGCCGATCACGATGGCGACCAGCCCGGCGGCCTCCCAGGCCAGCGCGCCGGGCGAGGTGTGCAGGCGGTCACCGAGGAAGCCCACGCCGCAGGCGATCCCCGCCAGCGGCTGGGCGGCGGTCAGGGCGGGCAGGGACAGCCGCAGCGGCGCCGTCTCGAAGGCGCTCTGGACGAACACCAGCGCCGTCACGCCGAGGACGAGCACCCCGTACGGCTGCCAGCTCAGGACGAACGCGGTCCAGCCGTCCTCGGAGAGCCGTTCGCCGCTGACGCGCGTAAGGGCGTCCTGGACGCCGTAGAGCAGTCCGGCGGCCACTCCCAGGAGCGGCGCCTCGACGCTCATCCGCACGCGCTTGGAGACCGCCGCCATCGCGAGCGCGCCGCCCAGCATCACCCCGATGATCAGCCAGTGCCGCAGCGGATCGGTGACGGTGGCGCCGCCGTGCGGCCGGCCCGCGAGGATGAACGCCGCGACGCCGCCGGCCAGCAGCCACAGCCCGCCCCAGCCCGTACGGCCCAGGGGCTGGCGGGTCTGCCGGCGGGAGAGGGCCATGGCGAACAGCAGGTTCGTCGCGAGCAGGGGTTCGACCAGCGACACCTCGCCCTGGTTCAGGGCGATCGCGCCGAGCACCATGCCGCACACCATCATCCCGATCCCGGCCCGCCAGCGCGGCATCCGGACCAGGTCGAGCAGCAGCCGCAGGGAGAGGAAGTCGGTCATCGGGGCCCGCTGCGCGGCGTTCTGCTGGAGGACGAAGCCGATGCCCAGGCAGCAGGCCGCGCTCACGGCGAAGGCGAAGACCAACACGTCGCGCACCTCAAGACCACTCGGTCGTCGGAGACTTGACAGAAAAACGATAGCCGCCTTGTGGGCGGTGCGACGGCCGAGTACCCCTCTTTCGGGCGGCCATCCCCTCCAACGGTCGACACCGCCCGGGAGTACCCCCGGATCGCTCGAACGGTTGTTCCTCGACAGGGTGTGCCTATAGAACACGCAAGCAAGCGCAGGAGCTGCAGCGGTCTGAAGCGGCCCGCGGGAGGCGGGGGAGTGAACAGCGGTAACCAGAACTGACGGTATGTGAGTTGATGAAGCGTCAGCTCCAAGATCGGGTCTTGACTCGGAGCCGTGACTACCGCTTTGCTGTGCGTGACTGACATGGATGAATGCGGACGCCCCGACCCGGCGCCCGGAGGGGACGTACGCCGTGGAGGAAGCCCGCAGATGACGCCCCCGCCCCCCCTTGGGAAAGCGGCCCGGGCTGCCCGCTCCCGGAACAAGGACGGAGTGACCTTCGACCCCGCCCTCGACGACGCCGAACTGGCCACCGTCCGTGACGCCCTGGCGCGCGGCCGCTGGACGGAGGCCCGTAATCTGCTCGCCGAGACCGGCGACGACTGGGACCGCCGCGGCCACCGCCTCGTCGTCCTCGCCGAAGGCCCCTCCAGCGTCGCCTGGGCCCGCGAGTGGCAGCTCGCCGAGCCCGACAGCCCGGACGCCGCCGCCCTCCTCGCCTGCGCCACCGTCTTCCGCGCCGTGAGCGGCAAGGACAGCCCCGAGGCGGCGCGCGCCGCCTGCCTGGTGGCCGCCAGGATGGCCCCCGCCGACCCGTCCCCCTGGCTCGCCGTCCTCATCCTCGCCCGCCGCACCGGCACCGACGACGAGCGCGTCCGCGCCTTCGACCAGGTCCGCGCCCGTCACCGCGACCACCACCACGCCCACCACCTCATGGCCGCGTGCCTGGCCGAGCACCAGAAGGGCGACCGCGACGACCCCCTGCACGAGGTCTACGACTTCGCCGCCTGGGCCGCCGAACAGGCGCCCGCGGACTCGCCCTTGGCCGTGCTGCCCGTCGTCGCCCACGCCGAGCGCTACCGCGTCCTCGCACGCGCCGGCGTCGAGCCCGGCGACCCCGCCCGCTCCGGCCACTGGACCAGCCGGCGCGCCCGCCAGGTGATGAAGGCCGCCTTCGACTGGTGGCTCGAATGGGACGTCGACGACAACACCGCCGGCAGCGCCCACCCCCGGCGCAAGGCCGACCTGAACTACCTCGCCCACGCCAAGCTCCACGAAGGCAGGCTCGCCGAGGCGGCGGCCCTGCTCACGCGCATCGGGCCGCACGCCACCCGTGCCCCCTGGTCCTACCCCGACCGGGACCCCGCAAAGGCCTTCCGGGCCGCGCGCCGCGCCGCCCTCGGCTCGGCCTGACGCCGCCCCCGCCGCGCGCACGCATCCCCTACGATCACCCCCTGCTCACCCATGGGAAGGACCACCCCGCCATGACGACGGGCACGACGAGCGAGATCAGCACGTTCAAGGGGCAGGACAGACGCCTGCGCGCCGACCGGATAGGCCTCGCCGGTCTGCTCCTGTCGGTCGTCGCCGCCAGCGCGCCCCTGATGGTGACGGCGGGCGTCATGCCCACCACCTACGGGACGATGGCCATCGTCGGCCAGCCCCTGCTCTTCGTCATCCTCGGCGTGGTGCTGACCCTCTTCAGCTTCGGCTACGCCGAAATGAGCCGCCACGTCCACAACGCCGGCGCCTTCTACGCCTACATCGCCCGCGGCCTCGGCGGCACGGCCGGCGCCGCCGCCTCTGTCGTCGCCCTCGTCGCCTACAGCCCCATGCAGTTCGGGATATACGGCATCTTCGGCTACGAGCTCTCCGGCCTGCTCGACAGACACCTCGGCCTCGCCGTCGCCTGGTGGGTCCCCGCCCTCGCCGCCGTCCTCGTCGTCGGCGTCCTCGGCTGGCTGAAGATAGACCTCAGCGCCAAGGTCCTCGGGATCCTGCTGCTCATCGAATGCGTGATGGTCGTGGCCTTCGACTTCGCCGGCCTCGCCGACCCGGGCCCGCAGGGCGTCTCCCTCCACGCCTTCGACCCCACCACCCTCGGCGGGGGCGGCCTCGGCACCGCCCTGTGCTTCACCATCGCGGCCTTCGTCGGCTTCGAACAGGCCGCCGTCTACGCCGAGGAGACCAGCCGCCCGAACGTCGTCGTCGCCCGCGTCACCTTCCTCGCCGTCGGCTTCGTCGCGCTCTTCTTCGCCCTGAGCTCCTGGGCCCTCAGCGTCGCCGCCGGCCCGGACGCCATCGTCGGCCTCGCCCAGGAGAAGGGCCCGAACCTGCTCTTCGCCCTCACCGAGGAGCGGCTCGGCAGCACCTTCACCGACGTCATGCACGTCTTCTACGTGACCGGCATGTTCGCCGCGATGCTCAGCTTCCACAACGTCGTCGCCCGCTACGCTTTCGCCATGGGCCGCGAGGGCCTGCTGCCCGCCGCCGTCGGCCGCACCTCCCGCGCGAGCGGCGCCCCGGCCTACGGCTCCCTGCTGCAGAGCGGCGTCTCGCTGATCGCCGTCCTCCTCTTCGCCGTGACCGACGGCCGCCCGCACGACGATCCCACCGCACCCGTCCTGCGCCTGTTCACCTGGAGCGGCAACGTCGGCGCCCTCGGCATCATCGTGCTGATGGCCGCCGCGTCCGCCGCCGTCATCGCCTTCTTCGTCCGGCGCGGTGCCGCGCGCACGCAGGCGCCGCGCCTGATCGCCTCCGGCGTCGCCGGGGCCGCCCTCGTCGTCATCGCCGTGTACGCGGTCAAGGACTTCGACGTCCTGCTCGGCGCCGACCCCGGATCGCCCCTGCGCTGGATCCTGCCCGGCACCATCGGCGCGGCCGTCCTCGCCGGCATCGGCTACGGCATCGTCCTCAAGTACCTGCGCCCCGGGGTGCACGCCGGCATCGGGCTCGGCAACGAGGCGTTCCAGCTGGAGAAGGCGGCCTCGGCGGCAGGACCGCGCGGGGACTGAACGGAGGGCGGAGCGGCCGGAGGGCGGGGAGGACGGAGGCGGGGCGGCCGGAGGAGCGTAAGGAGGAGCGGCCCGCGGGCCTACTCCTCCACGCCCTGCCCCACCCGCCGCGACACCGTGAACGCGTACAGGTCCAGCACCCCGGGCGGCTCCGCCAGCCCCGGCCCGCCCGCCCGTATCCAGTCCGCCACGTCCGCGAGCACGTCGTCGTCGTTGACGAGCCCGAGCCACACGGGCCGCCCGCCGGCCGCCCGCCCCGCCGCCGACGGCTGCACGACCACCACGTTCGCCTGGTCGCAGACGTCCAGGCACTCGGAGGCCCGCACCTGGGCGGCATCGCCCAGCGCCTTCCGCAGCCGCGGGATCTGCCCGGCGTGGTCGACCCCCGGCACCTTCCGCGGATCGCCGCAGCAGCAGCCGCGGCAGACGGTGACGCGGCAGGGGGCGGAGGCGGTTGCCGGCTTCGGGCGGCGGGAATGGTTGGTGATCATCAGCCAGATGATACGCACGGGCCCCTGCGGTCCGGCCGTCATGGAGAGGAAGCCCACGTGCCCGGCATCACCGCTCTCGTACGCCGCCCCGGCCCCCGCCTCGCCGAAGGCCTGGTGACCCACCTCGCGCGCACGCCCGTGGACCCCGCCCTCGCCCTGCGGCAGTGGCACGGCTACACGGCGACCCTGCGCGACCACGGCTGGCGGACCGTCGAGGTCCCGCCCGCCGACGACTGCCCGGACGCCGTCTTCGTCGAGGACGCCATGGTCGTCTTCCGCAACGTCGCCGTCGTGGCACGCTCCGGAGCCCCCTCGCGCCGCGCCGAGGCGGCGGCCGCGGAACAGGTCGCCGCGGAACTCGGCCTCTCCCTCAACCGCATCCGCGAACCCGGCACCCTCGACGGCGGCGACGTCCTCAAGACCGGCGACACCGTCTACGTAGGCCGGGGCGGCCGCACCAACGCGGAGGGCGTGCGCCAACTGCGGGCCGTCCTGGAACCGCTGGGGGCACGCGTCGTACCCGTGCCCGTCAGCAAGGTCCTGCACCTGAAGTCGGCGGTCACCGCCCTCCCCGACGGCACGGTCATCGGCTACGAGCCCCTGGTCGGCACGCGGTCCCTCTTCCCCCGCTTCCTTCCCGTCCCCGAGGAGCCGGGAGCCCACGTCGTCCTCCTGGGAGGCGACCGCCTCCTCCTCTCGGCCGGCGCCCCGAGGACCGCGGACCTGCTCGCGGACCTCGGGTACACGCCGGTCCCGGTGGACATCGGCGAGTTCGAGAAGCTGGAGGGATGCGTGACGTGCCTGTCCGTCCGGCTGCGGGGGATACCGCTGCGCGGCGCCTGAAGCGCGGCCGGCTCAGCCCTCGGCCGGCTCAGCCCTCGGCGGGCGGTACCTCCAGCTCGAAGTCGGGCAGCAGACGGATCTGCCGCTCGACGCCGTCGTCGCCGCCGAGCTCCGGATAGAACGCGGTCACCTCACGACAGAGGGCGGCCAGGTCCTCCTGCGGCTTCCAGAACTGCCGGATGGAGGCCTTTCCCTTCTTCTGACCGGTCTTCATCGACGCCGTCCGGACCGTGAACGCGTGGTGCTGGAAGGGCGGCCCGGCGTTCACGGTCCCCACGCTCTTGTCCTTGAGGTCGCCGTCCTTGAACGGCGTGCGCATCAGGAGGTCGGCGATCGGGTACAGCACGCCCTGCATGGCGGCGATGAAGCCCCGCTCGTAGCCGTACCGTTCGTCCGGCCGGAACGACTGGGTCCCGTCCACGGTCGTGCGCGTCAGGTAGATCTTGTCGAGCAGCGCCAGCACGTAGCAGTAGGCCGCGTTGGACAGGACCATCAACCTCCGCACCGGGACGTCGTTGACCTGCTCGATCGTCGGGTTGTCGATGACCGGCCAAATGACCTCGGGGCTGTCGATGGTGTATTTCTCCTGGCCGTTGTCGTCCTTGACGACACCGACGCCGTCCACTCCGTGCCGGATGCGGACGAACTTGGTGTAGTGGGAATCCTCCGTCCTGCGGTGCTCCCCGATCAGAGGGGGAGGGTAGATCGGGTCGATGTGGCCCCTGTCGTGCGGTGCGCCCTCACCCTGCTCGACGATGACCTTCAGCGCGGCGAGCGCGGTCTTCTCGTCGGTGACCAGCAACGGTTGCTGCGCGCCCCCGTTCTGGTTCCAGTACCCGCGGTGGTACTGGAGCTGCCACAGGTTGTTCGCGGCGAGGTCCGCCCATTTGATCTGTTCCTTCCCTGCCGCCGGCGTGCTCAGGTAGGTGATGCCGTCCTCGATGTACTTGTAGAACTCCCCGAGTGAGTGGTAATCGACGACATGGACCGCCTCGGCCGGCTTCTGCTCCGACTCCGGGAGCTCGACGTCCATGAACGTCTGGACCTGCGCGCTGGACAAGCGCCGCAGACTCAGCATCAGCTCGGGAATCCGGTGAGCCATCGGCGCCGGATACGTGGGCACGGACTTCTCCGCGTAGACCCGGAAGTCGTCGCCGCGGCCGATCGCGACCAGCACGTTCCGGGCGAGGGCCATGTGCTGCATCTCTTCGATGACCACGCCGATCAGATCGCTCTGGGCCGACTTCCCCAGGGCCCACTGCGAATAGCCGCGCGTCTTCATCGAGTACGCCGCGTACAGGTACATCGGCACGGTGGAGAGTTCCACGTACGCGGCCGCACACAAGTGCGCACTCAGTTCGTCCAGCGTCTCGATCCTCCCGCTCCGGGGCTTCGTGACCGCGAGCGACGGCGTGCTGTTCATGGCTACTCCGTTCGGGGAAGGTGGTTCGGGCAGGTCACGAGCAGGTGCCGGGCCGTCCAGTCCGCCAGCCACGCGCGCGCCGTACCGGGCGGCGTTCCGTCCAGCGCCTCCCGCCGGGGGACCCCGCGCACCAGCGCGTCGAGAACCCGGTGGGCGGCCGGGGCGAGCTCGTGGGCCATCACCCTGTAGTCGCGACGCGCCAGTGCCAGGAAGGCCGCCCGCGGCTCCGGGGGCGCGGGGTCCTCGCCCCTGCGTACCGCTGCCACATAGAGGTGTACGGGGGCGCAGGTGCGCAGCAGCGTCAGCCCGGGGGCCGGGCCGGG
The DNA here is from genome assembly GCF_013394065.1 of Streptomyces rectiverticillatus. Classification (NCBI taxonomy): domain Bacteria; kingdom Bacillati; phylum Actinomycetota; class Actinomycetes; order Kitasatosporales; family Streptomycetaceae; genus Streptomyces; species Streptomyces rectiverticillatus. The sequence goes on along the minus strand of NZ_CP040752.1, from coordinate 1,619,440 downwards.
TTCGCAGGCGGTGTGTCTGCCGGTGTGCCTGCCGTTGGCGGGTTCGCAGGTTTCCTCCGGACCCGGCCCGTCCAGGACCTCGGTGAACGCCCGCTCGTACCGCACCACGTCGATGAGCAGGTCGATCCACGCCTCACGGGACGTGCCGGGAGCGGTGTCCGGGCGGGTGCGCCGCAGGTGGCCGGCGAAGCCCGCGTCGAGACGGGTCAGGGTGGGGGAACGCGGCGGCCGGGCGTCCAGGTAGTCCAGTGCGAACTGGTCGAAGATCTCCTGGCCGAGCAGCTTGACCGCCCCCGGGTGCAGATCGCGCATGGTGCCCAGCAGCCGCAGCCGGTAGCCGTTCCGGTAGACGCCCAGCCGTTCGCGCGCGGTGAGCCCGGAGGAGCCGGTGAACACCTCCTCGGGAGGGCGCGGGCCCGTTCCGTACGGGTCCAGGATCGCGGCCTGCATCAGCCGCTGCACCGCCGCCAGGCCGTCCTCCGGCTCATCCGCCACCGGCCACCGCCCGCGCCGTGTCGAGCTCGGCCAGCAGCTCGGGGAAGGCCGGCAGCTTGTCGTCCCGCTCCAGGAGCGTCGGAACGCCGCCGCCCGTCAGCTCCACGGCCAGCCGGTACAGCTCCCACACCGGCTCGGCCACGGGGGCGTCGTGGGTGTCGATGATGTGGCTGCCGTAGTGGGTGTGCCCGGCCAGGTGCATCTGGACCACGCGCTCGTGCGGCAGGGCGCGCAGGTACTCCACCGGGTCGAAGTCGTGGTTGAACGCGGAGACGTGGACGTTGTTGACGTCGAGCAGCAGTCCGCAGTCCGCCTCGTCGGCCATGCGCGCCAGAAACTCCCACTCGGTGAGGGTGGAGGCGCGGAAGCCCACGTAGCTGCTGGGGTTCTCCAGCACGAGCGGGCGCTCCAGGACGTCCTGCACGATGCGGACGCGCCGGACGACGTGGGCCAGCGACTCCTCGGTGAAGGGCAGCGGCAGCAGGTCGTGGGTGTTGAGGCCCAGGACGCCGGTCCAGCAGACGTGGTCGGACACCCACAGCGCGCCCACGTCGTCGGCGAGGCGCTTGAGCCGGTGCAGATAGTCGTGGTCGAGCGGGTCCGTGCTGCCGATGGACAGGGACACGCCGTGCAGCACGAGGGGATACGCGTCCGCGATCTCGTCCAGCGATCGGCGCCGGGCGCCCTGCGAGTACAGGAAGTTCTCCGAGATGATCTCGAAGAATCCGACCGGCGGCCGGTGCGCGCGGATGTAGGGGAGGTGGGGGCTGCGCAGCCCGAGGCCGAAGCCGGGGCGCCCGGAGGGGCCCGTCCGGGCACCGGGCGGGGCGGGGGCCGTCACCGCCCGCCGCGCCTCGGTCACGCCCCCGCCCCCGCGCCGGGCACATCATGGGGGCCGTAGTCGTCGTACTGAGGCAGGCAGTCGTCGTCGATCCCCTCGCCGGGAGACGGGCCGAACGCCTTGCCGGCCGCGTACATCCGGGCCTCGAAGAGCCTGCGGGCCTGCTTCCAGACGCTCCTGCCCTTCAGCGGGCCCGCGGAGAACACACGGCTCTTGTTGATCGGGCTGGCGCAGCTGCCGTTGTAGCGGCACTCCTGCTCGCCGGGGTGGAACTGCGCGTAGTCGCCCCCGGCGTAGCCGCACCCGCCCTGTCCCCGGCACTCGCCCTCGCCGTGGCACACGTGCTGCACGGTCGCGCAGGTACCCGTGCCCGCCATCGTGGCCTCGCCGCTGACGTCGAGCCCCTGGCAGGAGTTCAGGCCCATGCAGACGTGGAGTTCCCGGGGGGACGGGATGGGGGCGCCGCCCTGGTTCGGTTCAGCAGTCACCGTCACTCGCTCCTTTCGCTCACCGCGTGGTGGAGATGTGCGACCCCACACGGTGGCAGGGCGGACCGCGAGCGCGGGAGGGAGAGAACGGGCCATGCGGGACATCCGGCCACGAGCGCCGGCCCGGGGCCCCGGCCGGGGCAAGCAGCCGGAAAGCGACCGGGAAAGCAACCGGGAAAGCAAAAAGGCCCCAGTTCAACTGGGGCCTTAGCCTGTGTCCGAGGGGGGACTTGAACCCCCACGCCCGATAAAGGGCACTAGCACCTCAAGCTAGCGCGTCTGCCATTCCGCCACCCGGACTAGGTGTTTTTCGCCTTCCGGGCCGTTGCCCTTCCGACGAGGAAAACAATACCAAAGATCTGGGGGTGCTCGATCACGTGGCCGGTCGAGCGGCTCCCGGCCGGTGTGGCGGGCGGATGTCGGCAGCATTGCGGCCTTGGGCTGCGGCGGCCGGAGAGAGAGGATGGCGGAGGACCCACGCCGTGGGCCGCCCTCAGCGGGGCGGCGCACGGCAGCGAACCAGGAGGAGGCAGCGTGAGCGAGTCGAAGCCGGCCGGGGCCGGGGCGGGCAAGGGCGGCGGGGGCGGCGAGGACGAGGTCGTCGACCTCTGCCGCGATCTGATCCGGATCGACACCAGCAACTACGGCGACCACTCCGGGCCGGGCGAGCGCGCCGCCGCCGAGTACGTGGCGGAGAAGCTCGCCGAGGTCGGGCTCGAACCGCAGATCTTCGAGTCCCACAAGGGGCGCGCCTCGACCGTGGCGCGGATCGAGGGCGAGGACCCCTCACGGCCGGCGCTGCTCATCCACGGCCACACCGACGTCGTGCCGGCCAACGCCGCCGACTGGACCCATCACCCCTTCGCGGGCGAGATCGCGGACGGGTGCCTGTGGGGCCGTGGCGCGGTGGACATGAAGGACATGGACGCGATGACCCTCGCGGTCGTCCGCGACCGCATGCGCACGGGCCGCAAGCCCCCGCGCGACGTGGTGCTCGCCTTCCTCGCGGACGAGGAGGCGGGCGGCGTCTACGGCGCGCGCCACCTGGTGGACAAGCACCCCGGGCTCTTCGAGGGCGTGACCGAGGCGATCGGCGAGGTCGGCGGCTTCTCCTTCACGGTCAACGAGAACCTGCGGCTCTATCTGATCGAGACGGCCCAGAAGGGCATGCACTGGATGCGGCTCACGGTCGACGGCACCGCCGGCCACGGCTCGATGACCAACAAGGACAACGCGATCACGGAGCTGTGCGAGGCGGTCGGCCGGCTGGGGCGGCATGAGTTCCCGGTCCGGATGACCAAGACCGTGCGCTCCTTCCTCGACGAGCTCTCCGACGCCCTCGGCACGCCGCTCGACCCCGAGGACATGGAGACGACGCTCGCCAAGCTCGGCGGCATCGCCAAGATGATCGGCACCACGCTGCGCAACACCGCCGCCCCGACCATGCTGGGCGCGGGATACAAGGTCAACGTCATCCCGGGACAGGCCACGGCACACGTTGACGGAAGGTTCCTGCCGGGGTACGAGGAGGAGTTCCTCGCCGACCTCGACCGCATCCTCGGCCCGCGGGTCCGGCGCGAGGACGTGCACGCGGACAAGGCGCTGGAGACGAGCTTCGACGGCAAGCTCGTCGACGCCATGCAGTCGGCCCTGAAGGCGGAGGACCCGATCGCCCGCGCCGTGCCGTACATGCTCTCGGGCGGCACGGACGCGAAGTCCTTCGACGACCTGGGCATCCGGTGCTTCGGTTTCGCGCCGCTGCAGCTACCGCCGGAGCTGGATTTCGCGGGGATGTTCCACGGCGTCGACGAACGAGTGCCCCTGGAAGGCCTGAAGTTCGGCGCACGCGTTCTCGACCGGTTCCTCGATCAGTGCTGAAACCGGGCCTAAATTCCGTAAATTTGTGCCGAGTTAACCGTAACGAGTGAATGATCTGAGGGTTGCGTAGCCCGATTACCTCCTCGTCGTTACAGGTGTGCGGTCCGCGGCTGGGACCGCATTGCCAACAAGGAGGAATCCATGATCAAGAAGGTCGTCGCTTCCGCGGCCGTTACCGGTGGTCTCGTGCTCGCGGGTGCTGGCCTGGCCGCTGCGGACTCCGGAGCCCAGGGGGCCGCCGTGAACTCGCCCGGCGTGATCTCCGGCAACGTCATCCAGGCTCCGGTCCACGTGCCCGTGAACGCCTGCGGCAACTCGATCAACATCGTCGGGCTGCTCAACCCCACGTTTGGCAACACCTGCGTCAACAGCTGACGTCGTGCCTCAACCCGTAAGGGTCTGACATGGGCGGCTCCGGAGTGACTTGCGTGCGCTCCGGAGCCGCCCGGGCTTTCGACACGTGAGCATGTGGGGACTTTGTCCCTATTGCTGGCGTGTATCCGTATAGCGCAAGCAGAGAGGCAGGACTCATGCGACAGGTCACTAAGAAGGGCCTGATCACTGCAGCGGCGGCGAGTGGCGTACTCGCGGCCGTGACCGGCAGCTACGCCCAGGCGTCGTCCGGGGCCGGAGGCCACGCGGCGAACTCGCCCGGTGTGGCCTCGGGCAACACCGTCCAGGTCCCGGTCCACGTGCCGGTGAACGCCTGCGGCAACACGGTGAACGTGATCGGGGCGCTCAACCCGGCCTCGGGCAACACGTGCGCCAACGGCGGACACCACGGTGGCGGACACCACCAGGGTGGCGGGCACGGCGGCAAGGGCAACGGCGGCGGGAACCACGGGCACGGCGGTAACGGCGCCCACGGTGCCTCCACCGACTCGCCCGGTGTGGCCTCGGGCAACACCATCCAGGTGCCGGTCGAGGTGCCGGTCAACGCCTGCGGCAACAGCGTCAACGTCGTCGGCGTGGGCAACCACACCACGGGCAACAAGTGCGCCAACGTGGGCGGGGGCGACGGTCACGAGTGGCCGGGCCACCCGGGCAATCCCGGTCACCCGGGCAAGCCCGGTCACCCCGGCGGGCACGACGGCACCCACAAGCCGCCGCACCACAACCCGCCCGGTGGGGACCACGGCCACAAGCCGCCGACGGACCACTCGTCGGACCACCACAAGCCGGGCGGTCACACCCCGGGCAAGGACAAGCCGGCCGACCACACCCCCGCCGGGCACAAGCCCGCGCGGACGGACGCCGCGCACACCCCCGCCCCCGAGGTGAAGGCCGAGCACAAGGCGGCCCCCGCCGCGCCCACCGGTCCGGCGGCCAAGGCCGTCGAGCTCGCGCACACCGGCGCGGGCCAGCTGGGCATGGCCGGCGCCGCCAGCGCCGGTCTGCTGCTCGGCGGCGCGGTCATCTACCGCCGCGCGCGTGCCGGGCAGAACTGACCCGGATCATCCGGTAGCGGTTCGCACAGCACGGAGCGGGTCCCGCGACGCGGGACCCGCTCCGTCTGCGTGTCACCAGGTGGCGCGCACCTGGCGGATGATCCTGCGGCGCAGCCGCACCTTGCGGCTGCCGTCGGGGTAGAGGCGCAGTCGGTCCAACTCCCAGTGTCCGTACTCGGCGTGGTCGGTCAGCAGGCGTGTGGCGGCACCCCGGGAGACCCCCCGCGGCACATACACATCACAGAATTCGTATTCCGGCATCGCATCTATTGTGCGGGAACGGGCCCGGTGCGGATAGCGTCTGCACTATGTCTGATGCTGCGCAGCCATCCGCTGCCGAGGTACGCGCCGCCGCCGAGGCGGTCAAAGCCGCTCTGGACCGCCACCTCGACGCCGTCGAACGCCGGTCGGGGGAGGACGACCCGGCCGTCTACGCCGCGTTCAACGAGCTGGCCGCGACAGCCGAGGCGTACGACGAGCTGCTCTACGACTCCTACGACGAGGTCACCCCCTTCGAGATCCCCGGGGACGACACCCTGCCCGCCTACGCGGGCCCGGAGGAGCCGAGCGCACTCAGCCTCCTGATCCGCAGGGACTATGCGGTGGTCGAGCCGCAGCGGCTCCTCGCCCAGGCCCAGCGCGTGGCCGACCTCGATCCCGACGCCGACGCACCGGCCGGGCCCGCGGGGGCGGCCGCCGTGGGCAACGTGGGCGGCAGCGTGCACGCCGCGCTCGGTGTGATCTTCGGTGAGTACGAGCCGGACGAGATCGCCTCGCGGCACAAGGAATTCGGCCTGGAGGAAGGCGACTCCACGCTCTGGGTCACCGCATCGGACGAGCCCGCCGAGCCGGGGGAGTGGCTGTCGGCGCCCTTCGAGCAGGCCGACCCGCAGCGGGTGATCTGCCGCTTCGACGTCAGCGCGGTCTTCGACGAGGACCTGGACGGCGATGACGACGACAGTGATGACGACGGCGACGACGGCGATGATGGCGACGACGACGGCATCGACGATGACGGCATCGACGACGACGTCATGGACGACGATGCCGTGGACGGGGCCCCGGGGAGCGGGGCCGGCGGCGGTGCGCCGCCCTCGTCCACGAAGCCCTGACCCGCTCCGGGCCCGGCGGATGCCCGGGCCCGGAACAGGGCGACCTCACTCGGACGGGCGGCCCTGGGCCTGCAGCAGCGCCCGCAGCCGGGTCGTCCGCTCCTTGGCCGGGACCTCCGCGACGGCGCGGGGCAGTGCCTGGTCCACGCCGTGCACGACGGACAGGTGCCGCTCGGCCCGGCCGAACGCCGTATAGATCCACGAGCGCGTCAGCGTGGAGGCCGCATCGCCCGGGAGGACGACCACGGCCGCCGGCCAGCGCGTACCGGCCGCCTGGTGGGCGGTGACGGCCCAGCCGTGGCGCACGGCCTCGGCCACGCGCTCCCGCGGGACGAGGACGGGGGAGCCCCCGCAGTCCAGCCGGAGCCCCTCCGGCTCCGCTCCGGTCACCGTGCCGGGGAGCATCCGGCCCGGCGCCGGGACGTACGCCACCCGGTCACCCGGGTCGAAGCCGCCGAACCGGCCGGGGCCGGGGTTCAGCCGCTCCTTCAGCGCCGCGTTGAGCGCGCGGGTACCGGCGGGGCCGCCGTGGCCGGGGGTGATCACCTGGGTGTGCTCGGCGGGCACGCCGATGGCACGCGGGATGGAATCCGCCACCAGCTGCACCGTCCGGTGCACCGCCTCGCCGGGATCGCGCACCGGGACGATCACGACCTCCTTGCCGGGAGCCGCCGGCTGTGACAGCTCGCCGATGCCGATGCCCGACACCAGCTCGCCGACCGGGCCCTCGTCCGGCGTGCGCGAGACGACCGCGGGGCAGACGCGGGCAGCCACCACGTCCGCGAACACCCGGCCCGGGCCCGCGGACCACAGCACGGCCGGGTCGCCGCTCAGCGCCAGGCGGGTGCCGTCGGCGAGCGACTCCACGAGCATCGCGGCGGTCTCGACGTCGAGCTGGGGGGCGTCCAGGACGGCCAGCAGGTCGAGGGCGAGGGCGCCGTCCTCGTCCCGGCCGGGGCCCTCCGCGCCGGACAGCAGACCGGCCACCGTGACCACCGTGACCGCTTCCGGATCGCCCGTTGCGGCCAGGCGACGGCGGCCGTCCTCGGTGTGCACGGCGGCGTATGCGCGCAGGCCCAGGGAGCGGGCCGCGGCCACGAGGGCCGCCGGCTCGGCGCGGGCCGCCTCGCCGCCGCTGTGCGTGACGAGGCCGGCGGACGCGGCGGCGCGGATCAGCTCGGCGGCGGACGAGGAGGGGGCGGCGGCTGCCGCGGGCTCCCACTCCTCGGGGCCGGCCGTGAAGGTGCTGATCAGCCGGGCCAGGCCGTCGGCGAGGCTCTCCTCGGCCATGGCGCAGCGGTCCAGGCCCAGGAGCAGCCGGACCGGGACCTCCTCGTCCTCGCCCTGGGGAGCGGGGGCGCCCTGCGCGGGCTCCACGGCCTCCTGGAACACCAGGACCGTGCCCTCGGCGATGGCGGACTGCAGGGCCTCGTCCGGATCCGGCACGGCGTGGCGGGCCAGGGCCGCGCGCAGGGCCGGGGCCTCCAGGACCGTGTGCCCCTCGAGCGCGGCGCGCTCCAGCACCCGGCCGGTCAGGGCCCGGGCCCGGCGCTCGTCACCGGGGCCCGCCTCCGGGCCCAGCAGGGCGCGGGCGAACCCGTCCGCCTGCTCGGGCCGCACGCCCGGGACGGCCAGCAGCTGCCAGGGATCCTCGCGCAGGGCCTCGGCGGCCTGCTCGCCCAGGGCCTCGGCGACCGGGACGGCCAGCGACTCGGGGGCGCCGCCGGCGGCGAGCACCTCGCGCACGCCGGCGAGGCCTTCGGCGCCGATACGGGGGGCCGCGGCGGGGGCGGCCGCGGGGGTCGCCGGGCGGGGCGGGCGTGCGGGCGCGGCCTTGCGGGCGGGGCGCGGAGCCTCCGTGAAGAACGACGCCGCGGAGCGCTCTCCGCTCTCCACGGCCCGCACGGCCGCGGCGAGCGCTTCGGCGACGGCGCTCTTGGGAGCCCCCGGCGCGCCGGCAGGCTCCGCGGGGGCCACCGGCGAGCCCGGCTCCCTCTGCGCGGCTCGCGGCTCGCCCGGGTGCTCGGCGCTGCCACCCGGGGTGGTCCCGGGCTCGTTGTCGGGGGTGGGCGTGCCGCCGGATGCGGGGGCGTCCGGCTCTGCCCCGGAAGCGGTACCGGGGTGCTCGGCCTGTGTGTCACCGTCCGCCGGCGAGCCCTGCGGCTCGCCCGGGGGTTCGGTGCTGCCGTGCGAGGGCGTGGGCTCGCTCGTGGAAGGGGAGACCGGCTCCGTAACCCTCGCGGCTCCGTCGGCAGTCGTGTCCCCGCTTACGGCGTCGGCCGGATCCGCGGGGTCGCCGGCGCGGCGATCGGTGCTCACAGGGTGCTCCAGTCCTGATCGGGATAGCGGTGCACGGGCGCCGAGACATCGTCCAGCGCGCGGCAGATCTCGTCGGGAAGCGTAAGGCTCTCCACTGACAGCGTGGCCCTCAGCTGCTGTGCGGTGCGCGCGCCGACGATCGGGGCGACGACGCCGGGGCGGTCGCGGACCCAGGCGAGGGCGACTTTCAGCGCCGTCGTGGCGAGGCCGTCCGCGGCCGTGGCGACGGCGTCGACCACGCGGCCGGCGGTCTCGTCGAGGTAGGGGGCGACGAACGGCGCCAAGTGCTCGGAGGCGCCCCGGGAGTCGGCGGGGGTCGCGTGGCGGTACTTGCCGGTGAGCACGCCGCGGCCCAGCGGGGACGAGGGCAGCACCCCGATCCCGAGGTCGAGCGCGGCCGGCAGCACCTCCCGCTCGATGCCGCGCTGCAGCAGCGAGTACTCCATCTGCGTGCCGGCGAGCCGCGTGCGCACGCCGGGGGCGGCGAGCTGCCACGTGGCGGCCTTGGCGAGCTGCCAGCCGCAGAAGTTGGACACGCCGGCGTAGCGGGCGCGGCCGCTGGTGACGGCGATGTCGACGGCCTGCAGGGTCTCCTCGACGGGCGTGTGGGGGTCGAAGGCGTGGATCTGCCACAGATCCACGTGGTCCGTGCCGAGCCGCTCCAGGGAGGCGTCGAGCGCGGAGAGCAGATAGCCGCGCGAGCCGTCGAAGCGCCGGTCGGGGTCGGGGACGCTGCCGGACTTGGTCGCGATGACCAGGTCGCGGCGCGGCACGAGGTCCTCCATCAGCTGGCCGAGCAGATACTCGGCGGCGCCGTCCGCGTACACGTCCGCGGTGTCGACCAGGGTGCCGCCGGCTTCCCAGAAGGTCTTCAACTGCTCCGCCGCGCCGTTCTCGTCGGTGTCCCGGCCCCAGGTGAGCGTGCCGAGCCCGATCCGGGATACGCGCAGGCCCGTGCGGCCGAGATGCCTTAGCTCCATGAGCGCTGAGGTTACTGGCCGCGGCCCGCGCCGTGGCCGCCTGTGGACGACGCCCCGCGGCACCCCGTGGACCGCGCGCCGCGGACCCACTCCGGAGGGGGACGGCGGCCGGTCGGTGACGTACCCCGCGTCCGCGCGCTAAAGTCCCCGCAACAACGACGTTACTGATCGGTAAGGGGAGCCCGCCATGAGTGGAATGAGGCTGGGGATCAACCTCGGTTACTGGGGCGCCGGCATGGACGCCGACAACCTCGCCGTCGCCCGCGAGGCCGACCGGCTCGGCTACTCGGTCTGCTGGGCCGCCGAGGCCTACGGCTCCGACGCGGCCACCGTCCTGTCCTGGGTCGCCGCGCAGACCGAGCGCATCGACATCGGCTCGGGCATCTTCCAGATCCCCGCCCGCACGCCCACCATGACGGCGATGACCGCCGCGACCCTCGACTCGCTCTCCGGCGGCCGCTTCCGCCTCGGCCTCGGCGTCTCCGGCCCGCAGGTCTCCGAGGGCTGGTACGGCGTGCGGTTCGACAAGCCGCTCGCCCGCACCCGCGAGTACGTCGAGATCATCCGCAAGGCCATGTCCCGCGAGCGCCTCAGCCACGAGGGGGAGAACTGGACCCTGCCGCTCCCCGGCGGCCCGGGCAAGCCCATCAAGCTCACCGTCCACCCCGTCCGCGAGCGCATCCCGCTGTACATCGCCGCCATCGGCCCGAAGAACCTGGAGCAGACCGGCGAGATCGCCGACGGCGCCCTCCTCGTCTTCTTCGCCCCCGAGCACGCCGAGGAGACCACGCTCGGCGCGCTGCGCGCCGGCCGCGCGAAGGCCGGCAAGGAGCTGGAAGGCTTCGACGTCGTCCCGACCGTCCCCATGGCCGTGGGCGACGACGTCGACGGGCTGGCCGACCTCTTCCGCCCGTACACCGCGCTCTACGTCGGCGGCATGGGCAGCGCCAAGCAGAACTTCTACAACAAGCTCGCGCAGCGCATGGGCTACGAGAAGGCCGCCGCCGAGATCCAGGAGAAGTACCTCTCGGGCGACAAGGCGGGCGCCGCCGCTGCCGTCCCGCGCGACCTGATCGACTCCACCACCCTCATCGGCTCCGTGGAGCGCATCGCCGACCGCATGCAGGCCTACGCCGCCGCAGGCGTGACCACCCTGTCGCTCGCCCCGGCGGGCTTCACCCTGGACGAGCGGATCGCGAGCCTGCGGGCGGGCGTCGAGGCCCTGGAGCGCGCCGGCCTGGCGTGACGGACGAGCGGAACCGGGCGGCCGTGGTGGGGGCTCGGGGTGTCTTCCCCGCCACGGCCTGTACAGAGGACAACGCCCGTACGGGCGCCGGGTTACGCGCCTCGCACCGCCTTCGGCGTCGCGCATTCGGCCGAGTGGACGCCGCCCCCGATTGCCGCTTCCCCGGCATGGCACTTGACTCGGGTTTCACGGGACATACGCGAAATGCGCCGTGAATGGAGGTGTGTCCGTCATGCTCTCGGCCAGAAGTCTGTTCCAGGAGATCCTCGACGACGACGAGGCCTACCGGCTGTTCTGCTCCATCGCCGCCGGCGGTGAGGCGCAGGGCGGCTGGGAGAACGGCCGGATCGCCGCCCTCGTCCCCGAGGAACAGCGGGCCCTCGCACCGAAGATCGCCCGGCACGGCGCCGACGAGGACAAGCACGGCCGCATCTTCGAGGCCCTGCTGCGCAAACGCGGCCTCGCTCCGGCCCCGGTGCCCGCCGGCACCGACTACACGATGCTCCTCGAACGCCGCGGCGTCGGCCTGCCCCACGTCCTGCTCCGCGGCGAACGGCCGCTGACCGAGGAGGACATCGTCACCTACCTCGCGCACAGCCGCGTCACCGAACAGCGCGCCGCCGACCAGATGCGCATGCTCACCACGTACTTCGGGGACCACCCCGAGGTCGGCAAGGCGATCCGGATGATCGCCCACGACGAGGCCAACCACCTCGCGTACTGCCACGAGGAGCTGCTGCGCCTGGCGCGCGCCGGGCACCGCCGGACCATCCGGGCGGTGCTGCGGGAGAGCGCCCGCGCCGAGACCCGTGTCTACCGGGACGTGAGCCTGGCCGTCATGAAGCGCATGGGCGCCCTCCTGGGCTGGTCCCGGCCGAAGGCCCTCGCGCTCTCGCTCGGCATCCGGGCGCTGCACCGCTACGAGCAGCTCGTCGGCTGGCGGCGGATGGTCACCCTGCGCATGCCGCAGCGCCGCAACGCACTGGGCGGACCGGCGGAGACGGCGCCCGAGTTCGCCTGACGCGGCGGGACGGGGGCGGGTGCGCCGCCCCGGCCTCCGCCCGTGCCCTTACAGCCAGCCGCGCCGCTTGAACATCCGGTGCAGCCAGGCAACGAGCCCCGCCATCAGCAGGACGACCGCCGGATAGCCCCACGGCTGCCGCAGCTCCCACATGTGGTCGAAGTTCATCCCGTAGATGCCGGCGATCATCGTCGGGACCGCGGCCATCGCCGCCCACGCCGAGATCTTGCGCATGTCGTCGTTCTGCTGGACGCCCATCTGCGCGAGGTGGGCGGACAGTATGTCCGACAGCAGCCGGTCCAGGCCCTCGACCGACTCGTTCGCCCGCGTCAGGTGGTCGTTCACGTCGCGGAAGAAGGGCTGCGAGCGCTCGGGCACGAACGGCACGCCCGCGCCCGCCAGCCGCGCCATCGGATCGGCCAGCGGGGCCGAGGCCCGCCGGAACTCCAGCACTTGGCGCTTGAACGAGTAGATCCGCGAGGCGGTGTTCCTCGTGTCCCCGCCCAGCGGGGCGAACACCTCCGCCTCCAGCTCCTCCAAGTCCGCCTGGAGCTCGCCCGCCACCTCGATGTAGTGGTCCACCACCGCGTCGCACACCGCGTACAGCACCGACGTGGGCCCGTGCCGCAGCACCTCCCGCTCCTGCTCCAGCCGTTGCCGCACCTGCGCGAGCGGGCTGCCCTCGCCGTGCCGCACGGTCACGACGAAGGAGTCGCCGACGAACAGCATCAGCTCGCCCGTCGTGACGGTGTCCGCGTCGTCGTCGTACGTGACGGGCTTGAGCACCAGGAACAGCGAACCGTTGTAGACCTCCAGCTTGGGCCGCTGGTGGGCCTTGAGCGCGTCCTCCACCGCCAGCGGGTGCAGGTTGAACTCGCTGGTGATGAGGTCGAACTCCTTCTCCGTCGGCTCGTGCAGCCCGACCCACAGGAAGGAGTCTCCCGCGGCACGCGCCTCGTCGAGGGCGTCGGAGAAGTCGGCGGGGCCCTCGGAGCGGCACCCGTCCCGGTAAATAGCGCAGTCCACGATCACGCAGGGCATTTTGCCGCTGATCGCGCTTTCACACACGCCACCCGGCAGGAGCGGCGCGGAATCGTCCCGCGGGGCCGGACGGCCGCCGCGGGCACGGGATTAGGCTGGGCGCCATGCCCACGCTGATCCTGGTCCGGCACGGCCGGTCCACCGCCAACACCGGGGGAGTGCTCGCGGGACGGACCCCCGGCATCGCCCTGGACGAGCGCGGCACCACCCAGGCCGCCGCCCTCCCGGACCGGCTCGCGCAGGTACCCCTCGCCGCGGCCGTCACGAGCCCCCTGCAGCGCTGCCGCGAGACCCTGGCGCCCCTCCTCGCCGCCCGCCCCGGCCTGCCGCTGCACACCGACGAGCGCGTCGGCGAGTGCGACTACGGCGAGTGGTCCGGCCGCACCATCTCCGAACTCACGGCCGAACCGCTGTGGGAGGTCGTCCAGCGCCACCCGTCCTCCGCCGCCTTCCCGGGCGGCGAGTCCGTCCGGGAAATGCAGGCCCGCGCCGTCGACGCCGTCCGCGACTGGAACGACCGGATGGAGGCCGAGCACGGCCACGACGCCTGCTACGTCGTGTGCACGCACGGCGACATCATCAAGGCGCTCGTCGCCGACGCCCTCGGCCTGCACCTGGACCTCTTCCAGCGCATCGCCGTCGACCCCTGCTCCGTCACGGCCGTCCGCTACACCCGGCTGCGCCCCTTCCTGGTGCGCCTCGGCGACACCGGAGACCTGCGCGGCCTCGTGCCGCCCGAGGAGGCTCCCGCGCAGGCGCGGAGCCCCGAGACGGACGGTGTCGTGGGGGGCGGGGCGGGGGCACCGTGATCGTGCCGCGCAGTAGGGTGGTGGCGCGGCACAGGCCGCCTCTCCACCCCTGACCCGGCACCCGGAGAAGACCCGACCGCCCGAACCGCCCGAACCAAATGGAGCAGGACGTTGTCCCGTCAGGTGTTCCTCTACGACCCGCCGGACCGTTTCGTCGCCGGTACGGTCGGGCTGCCTGGCCGCCGCACCTTCTTCCTCCAGGCCACCGCGGCCGGCCGCACCACGAGCGTCGCACTCGAGAAGGCCCAGGTCGAAGCGCTCGCCGAGCGCATCGACGAGCTGCTCGACGAGGTCGTCCGGCGCACCGGCGGCAGCGCCCCGGTGCCCGCCGTGGCCCCCGCCGAGCTCAGCGACACGGAGCCGCTGGAGACCCCCGTCGAGGAGGAGTTCCGCGTCGGCACCATGGCCCTGGCCTGGGACGGCGAGCATCAGCGCATGATCGTCGAGGCACAGGCCCTCGTCGAGCTGGACGCCGACACCGACGAGGACCTCGCCGAGGCCGAGGAGCGCCTCCTGCAGGACGAGGCGAACGGCCCGCCGATGCTGCGCGTGCGGATCACCGGCACCATGGCCCGCGCCTTCGCCAAGCGCGCCCTGGAGGTCGTGAACGCCGGCCGCCCGCCGTGCCCGCTGTGCAGCCTGCCGCTCGACCCGGAGGGACACGTATGTCCGCGCCAGAACGGATACCGCCGCGGGGCGTGACGCCGCGGAGCGTCACGCCGCACGAACTGCTGGCCAAAGGCGAGCTGACGGTGCGCGGCCGGATCGCCGAGGCGTCCAACGCGGTGCTGTACTGCACGGTCGAGTACGCGGGCGTGAGCGCCGCGTGCGTCTACAAGCCCGTCGCGGGGGAGCGGCCCCTGTGGGACTTCCCCGACGGCACCCTGGCCCAGCGCGAGGTCGCCGCGTACGAGCTCTCCGAGGCCATGGGGTGGGGACTCGTTCCGCCCACGGTCCTGCGTGACGGCCCCTACGGCCAGGGCATGTGCCAGATGTGGATCGACGCCCCCGAGGACGCGGAGGAGGGCGGTGAGCGGCTCCTGGCGCTGGTCGAGGGAGCGGAGCCGGGCCCGGGCTGGAAGGCCGTGGGCCTGGCCGACGTGGGCGGGGACCGCACCGCGCTGCTCGTGCACGCCGATGACGAGCGGCTGCGGCGGCTGGCCGTCCTCGACGCGGTGATCAACAACGGCGACCGCAAGGGCGGCCACCTGCTGCCCGCCGCGGACGGCCGGCTGTACGCCATCGACCACGGTGTGACCTTCAACGCGGACGACAAGCTGCGCACGCTCTTGTGGGGCTGGGCGGGTGAACCGCTGACGGAGGAGGCGCTGGAGGCGCTGCGGCGGCTTTCGGCCAATCTGGCCGACGGGAGCCCCTTGGCGGGGCGGCTCGCCGAGCTCCTCACGGCCGGGGAGATCGCGGCGCTGCGGGACCGGGTGGCGGATCTGCTGCGTACGGGGCGGCATCGCGAGCCGTCGGGGCAGTGGCCCGCGATTCCGTGGCCGCCGGTTTAGCGGCCGGTTCAGTGGCCGCCGGTTCAGGCCGAGCCCACCGGTACCGGCCCCGGCCCCGGCCCCGTGTGGCCGGGTAAGCACAGCGCAGCGGACCTGCGCAAGAGCGTGTGTTCGGCCAACAGCCGGATCCGGTTCGTATCCGGAACATGCGTCCGGTTACGCTCGTGACATGCATGCCTGGCCCGCTTCTGAGGTTCCCGCCCTGCCCGGCAGTGGCCGCGACCTCCGGATCCACGACACCGCGACCGGCGGACGAGTGCCCCTCGCCCCTGGCCCCGTCGCCCGTATCTACGTCTGCGGCATCACGCCGTACGACGCCACCCACATGGGACACGCGGCGACCTACAACGCGTTCGACCTCGTTCAGCGCGTGTGGCTCGACACCAAGCGGCAGGTTCACTACGTCCAGAACGTCACCGACATCGACGACCCGCTGCTCGAGCGCGCCGTCGCCAACGGTGACGACTGGACCGAGCTCGCCGAGCGCGAGACCGCCCTCTTCCGCGAGGACATGACCGCGCTGCGGATGCTCCCGCCGCAGCACTACATCGGTGCCGTCGAGTCGATACCGAAGATCGTCCCCCTGGTGGAGCGGCTGCGCGACGCCGGCGCCGCCTACGAGCTCGACGGCGACGTCTACTTCTCCGTCGAGTCCGACACGCACTTCGGCGAGATCTCCGGCCTGGACGCGGAGGCCATGCGCCTGCTGTCCGCCGAGCGCGGCGGTGACCCGGACCGCCCCGGCAAGAAGAACCCCCTGGACCCCATGCTGTGGATGGCCGCCCGCCCGGGCGAGCCCAGCTGGGACGGCGCCTCCCTCGGCCCCGGCCGCCCCGGCTGGCACATCGAGTGCGTCGCCATCGCCCTGGAGTACTTCGGCATGGGCTTCGACGTCCAGGGCGGCGGTTCCGACCTCGTCTTCCCGCACCACGAGATGGGCGCCTCCCACGCCCAGGTGCTCACCGGCGAGCACCCCTACGCCAAGACCTACGTCCACGCCGGCATGGTCGCGCTCCACGGCGAGAAGATGTCCAAATCCAAGGGCAACCTCGTCTTCGTCTCGGCCCTGCGCCGCGACGGCGTCGACCCGGCCGCGATCCGGCTCGCGCTCCTCGCGCACCACTACCGCGCCGACTGGGAGTGGACCGACGCCGTCCTGCACGAGGCCGTGGAGCGCCTCGGCCGCTGGCGCGCCGCCGTCTCGCGCCCCGACGGCCCGTCCGCCGACGCGCTGGTGGAGGAGATCCGCGAGGCCCTCGCGGACGACCTCGACTCGCCGCGCGCCCTCGCGGCCGTCGACCGCTGGGCCGCCGCCCAGGCCGCCGACGGCGGTACCGAGGAGGGCGCGCCCGGCGTCGTCTCCCGGGCCGTCGACGCGCTGCTGGGCGTCGCGCTCTGACGCGCTGACACCGCACGACCGCACAGGGGGCGCTCTCCGCCGGGAGCGCCCCCCTTCATTTGTGAAGACCTCTGTGTGTGCGGCGTGGGGCTCCGCGGGCTGTGCTTCCGTGAGCCGGTCGGCCGATCAGCCGGCCTCCGGGTCCCGTCGGAAGGACGACCGCCATGGCAGCACCCATCTCCCGCCGAAGACTCCTGGGCGCCGGTGCCGCGCTGGGGACGCTGGCGGCCGCCGGTCCCCTGGCCACGGCGGCCCGCGCGGAGCCGGCCGGAGGCCTGTGGCCCACCGAGTTCCCCCTCCCGGACGGCTTCCGGCCCGAGGGCATCGCGACCGGCCCGGGCCCGTACGCCTGGTTCGGCTCGCTCGGCGGGGGCTCGCTCTACCGCGCGAGCCTGGCGACGGGCCGCGGCGAGACCGTCCCCACCGGGACGGACGCCATGTCCATCGGCCTCAAGACCGACCGGCACGGCCGGGTCTTCATCGCGGGCGGGCCCTCGCGCCGACTGCGCGTCGTCGACGGCCGCAGCGGGCGGATCCTCGCCTCCTACGAGGTCGGCAGGCCCGCCACCGTGATCAACGACGTGGTGCTCACGCCCGGCGCCGCCTGGTTCACCGACTCGACCCAGTCCCAGCTCTACGGCCTGCCGCTCGGCCCGCGCGGCGAGCTGCCGGCCCCGCGCGACGTGGTGACCCTGCGGCTGAAGGGCGAGTGGGCGGAGGCCCCCGCCGAGGGCTTCACCACCAACGGGCTGGAACGCACCCCCGACGGCCGCGGCCTGCTGGTCATCAACGTCTACGCGGACGGCGGGAGCCTCTACCGCGTCGACCCCCGCAGCGGCGATGCGCGCCGCGTCGACCTCGGCGGGGCGAAGCTCCCCGACGGGGACGGCGCCCTGCTGCTCGACCGTACGCTCTACGTCGTCCAGCAGATCCAGAACGCCGTGGACGTCTTCCACATGGACGCCACGGGCCTGCGCGGCCGGGCGGTCACCCGGATCACGGACCCGCGCTTCCGGATCCCGACCACGGTCGCCGCGTACGGCGACCGCCTCTACCTGCCCAACTCCCGCTTCACGGAGCAGCCGACGCCGACGACGAAGTACAACGCGGTGGCGGTGCGGCAGGTGCACTGAGGCCGCGTGCCCTTGTATGCCTCTCAGGCGGGCAGGACCGGCGGCCGGCCCTGCGTCCAGGCGATGCGCAGTGCCAGCCGCCGGAAGCGCCAGCCGCCGTCGGCGCTCCTGACGGCCTCGGCCTCGCAGTGCCCGCCGGACACGAAGAGCCGTTCCCCCCGCGCCTCGCCGTTCCCCTCTGCTCCGCCGTCCTCCTTCAGGACGTGGGTGCTCAGCTGGTTCCAGCGCAGAGCGGCACGGTCGCCGTCCAGCTCGACGTCGAGGTCCGTCCCGAAGTGCACCGTCCGCTCGAAGAGCGCCATGGCCCCGCCGGTCGACGACAGCTGGGCGTCGATCCCCTCGTACACGCCGACGGGCGTCTCGCTCCACGCGTCGTCGGTGAAGAAGGTGCGGGCCCACGCAGTGTCGAACGGGCCCTCGTCGAGTGAGCGGAGATAGCGGGTGACGAGGCGTTCGACGGCGGCGCGGTCGGTGAGGGCGCGGAGCTGTTCGTTCATCTGGTTCAGGTCCATGACCAAAGCTTGTGACCTCAACCAAACGTGAGGTCAAGCCGAGCCCCTACCGCCCGCGCTCAGCGCGCGTTGAAGTACGTGGCGTCGGGGTGGTGGATGACGATGGCGTCGGTGGACTGTTCGGGGTGGAGCTGGAATTCCTCGGAGAGGTGGACGCCGATCCGCTCCGGCTGGAGGAGGTCGGCGATCTTTGCGCGGTCTTCGAGGTCGGGGCAGGCTCCGTAGCCGAGGGAGAAGCGGGCGCCGCGGTATTTGAGGGCAAACATGTCCTCGACGTCGTCGGGGTCTTCGCCGGCGAAGCCGAGTTCGGCGCGGACGCGGGCGTGCCAGTACTCGGCGAGGGCTTCGGCGAGCTGGACGGACAGGCCGTGGAGTTCGAGGTAGTCGCGGTAGGCGTCGGCGGCGAACAGCTCGGCCGTGGCCTCCCCGATCCGGGAGCCGACGGTGACGACCTGCAGGCCCACGACGTCCTTCTCACCCGACTCCTCGGGCCGGAAATAGTCCGCCAGACACAACCGCCGCCCGCGCCGCTGCCGCGGGAACGTGAAACGCGTCCGCTCGGTGCCGTCCTCGCCCAGGAGGATGAGGTCGTCGCCCTTGGAGTAGCAGGGGAAGTAGCCGTAGACGACGGCTGCTTCGAGGAGGTTCTCGGTGTGGAGTTTGTCCAGCCAGCCGCGGAGCCTCGGGCGGCCTTCGGTCTCGACGAGTTCTTCGTAGGTGGGGCCGCCGGCGCGGGCCTGCTTCAGGCCCCACTGCCCCTTGAACAGGGCGCCTTCGTCGAGCCAGGACGCGTAGTCCTTCAGCCCGATGCCCTTGATCACCCGCGTGCCCCAGAACGGCGGCTCCGGCACCCGGTTATCCGTCGCCACATCCGAGCGGACCGAACCCTCCGGCTCCTGAACCTCCAGCACAGCAGCCGTATCCCGCTTCGCCACCCGCCGCTGCTTCAGCTCCGGCAACACCGCCCCCGGCACACCCCGCTTCACCGCGATCAGCGCATCCATCAACCGCAGACCCTCGAAAGCATCCCGCGCGTAACGGACTTCACCCTCATAGATCTCGTGCAGATCCTGCTCCACATACGCCCGGGTCAGGGCCGCACCCCCCAGGATCACCGGATACCGGGCGGCGAGCTTGCGCTGGTTGAGCTCCTCCAGGTTCTCCTTCATGATCACCGTGGACTTCACCAGCAGCCCCGACATCCCGATCACATCGGCACGATGCTCCTCAGCCGCCTCAAGGATCGCCGAGACGGGCTGCTTGATACCCAGGTTCACGACGTTGTAGCCGTTGTTGGACAAGATGATGTCGACCAGGTTCTTACCGATGTCATGGACGTCACCACGGACCGTGGCCAGCACGATCGTGCCCTTGCCCTCCGCATCCGACTTCTCCATGTGCGGCTCCAGATACGCCACCGCGGTCTTCATCACCTCGGCCGACTGCAGCACGAACGGCAACTGCATCTGCCCCGACCCGAACAGCTCACCGACGACCTTCATACCCTCCAGCAGCGTGTCATTGACGATCTCCAGCGCCGGCCGCCCCGCCAGCGCCTCATCCAGATCCGCCTCCAGACCGTTCTTCTCGCCGTCGATGATGCGCCGCTGGAGCCGCTCGTCGAGCGGCAGGGCGAGCAGCTCCTCGGCCTTCCCGGCCTTCATCGACTTGGTGTCCACACCCTCGAAGAGCTCCAGCAGGTGCTGCAGGGGGTCGTAGCCCTCGCGGCGCCGGTCGTAGATCAGGTCGTGGGCGGCCCGGACCTGCTCTTCTTCCAGGCGGGCGATCGGGAGGATCTTCGAGGCGTGGACGATGGCCGAGTCGAGGCCGGCCTTCACGCACTCGTCCAGGAAGACGGAGTTGAGGACCATCCGGGCGGCCGGGTTGAGGCCGAAGGAGATGTTGGACAGGCCGAGCGTCGTCTGGACGTCCGGGTGGCGGCGCTTGAGCTCGCGGATCGCCTCGATCGTGGCGATGCCGTCCTTGCGGGACTCCTCCTGGCCCGTGCAGATGGTGAAGGTGAGGCAGTCGATGAGGATGTCCGACTCCTGCACCCCCCAGTTGCCCGTGAGGTCGGCGATCAGCCGTTCGGCGATCTCGACCTTCTTCTCGACGGTGCGGGCCTGGCCCTCCTCGTCGATGGTGAGCGCGATCAGGGCGGCGCCGTGCTCCGCCGCCAGCCGGGTGATCTTCGCGAAGCGGGAGTCGGGGCCGTCGC
The DNA here is from genome assembly GCF_013394065.1 of Streptomyces rectiverticillatus. Taxonomy (NCBI): domain Bacteria; kingdom Bacillati; phylum Actinomycetota; class Actinomycetes; order Kitasatosporales; family Streptomycetaceae; genus Streptomyces; species Streptomyces rectiverticillatus. Next base: position 1,598,986 of record NZ_CP040752.1, on the reverse strand, counting down.
CGTCCTCGTAGTTGACGGAGTTGATGACGGCGCGGCCGCCGAGCTTCTCCAGGCCGGCCTGGATGACGGCCGGTTCGGTGGAGTCGAGGACGATGGGCAGGGTGGAGGCGGTGGCGAAGCGGCCCGCGATCTCGGCCATGTCGGCGACGCCGTCACGCCCCACGTAGTCGACGCACAGGTCCAGCAGGTGGGCGCCCTCGCGGATCTGGTCACGGGCCATCTCCACGCAGTCGTCCCAGCGGCCCTCCAGCATGGCCTCGCGGAACTTCTTCGAACCGTTGGCGTTCGTCCGCTCACCGATCGCGAGGTAGGAGGTGTCCTGGCGGAAGGGGACGGTCTGGTAGAGGGACGCGGCGCCCGGCTCGGGGCGCGGCCGCCGCTCGGTGGGCTGCATGCCGCGGACGCGCTCGACGACCTGCCGCAGGTGCTCGGGGGTCGTGCCGCAGCAGCCGCCCACCAGCGAGAGCCCGTACTCGCGTACGAAGGTCTCGTGGGCGTCCGCCAGTTCGGCCGGGGTCAGCGGGTAGTGCGCGCCGTCCTTGCCCAGGACGGGGAGGCCGGCGTTGGGCATCGCCGAGACGCGCGTACGGGCGTGCCGGGAGAGATAGCGCAGGTGCTCGCTCATCTCGGCCGGGCCGGTTGCGCAGTTCAGGCCGATCATGTCGATGCCCAGTGGCTCCAGCGCCGTCAGGGCGGCTCCGATCTCCGAGCCGAGGAGCATCGTGCCGGTGGTCTCCACCGTGACCTGGACGAGCAGGGGCAGGTCGGCGCCCAGGGCCTCCAGGGCGCGGCGGGCGCCGATGACCGAGGCCTTGGTCTGGAGCAGGTCCTGGGTGGTCTCCACCAGGACCGCGTCGGCTCCGCCCGTGACGAGGCCTTCGACGTTTTGCTGGTAGGCGTCCCGCAGGGCGGTGTAGGGGGCGTGGCCGAGCGTCGGCAGCTTCGTGCCGGGGCCGACCGAGCCCAGGACCCAGCGCGTGCGGCCGTCGCGGGCGGTGAAGTCGTCGGCGGTCTCGCGGGCGACGCGGGCGCCCGCCTCGGAGAGCTCGAAGATCCGCTCGGGGATGTCGTACTCGCCCAGCGCCGCCAGGTTCGCGCCGAAGGTGTTGGTCTCCACGCAGTCCACGCCGACCGAGAAGTAGGCCTCGTGGACGGAGCGGACGATGTCGGGGCGGGTCACGTTCAGGACCTCGTTGCAGCCCTCCAGCTGCTCGAAGTCCTCCATGCTGGGGTCCTGCGCCTGAAGCATCGTGCCCATGGCCCCGTCGGCCACCACGACCCGGGAGGCGAGCGCCTCCCGCAGTTCGGAGGCTCGGGCGGTGCTTGCGGTCGATGGCGTGAACGAGGCCATGGAAGTGCTCCCGGGGTTGCGACGGCTGTCGGCTTTGCGCCTTCCGGAAGAAGACGCACGCCGTCAGCGTAACCGCCTGCAGCGGAATTCGGGCGGGTGTCCCACACCTCGGATACGCGATGGATACGCGGTCGCCGGGGCCGGGCGCAGCGCCCCGGGCCTCTCGGCGATCATGGTTCCGCCGCCGGTCAGCTATCTCCCGGTCGGCATCGGCCGATAGTGTTCAGCAATGCCGAACGGGCATTTCGGAGGAGGTTGAGCGATGGCACGGACCATCCAGTCGCTCGAACGGGCGGCAGCGATGCTACGGCTGCTCGCGGGGGGCGAACGACGGCTGGGTCTGTCCGATGTGGCCTCCGCGCTGGGGCTGGCCAAGGGCACGGCACACGGCATTCTGCGCACCCTGCAGCAGGAGGGCTTCGTCGAACAGGACCCCGCGTCGGGGCGCTACCAGCTCGGCGCCGAGCTGCTGCGGCTGGGCAACAGCTACCTGGACGTGCACGAGCTGCGCGCCCGTGCCCTGCTGTGGGCGGACGACCTGGCCCGCTCCAGCGGGGAGAGCGTCTACCTGGGTGTCCTGCACCAGCAGGGCGTGCTGATCGTCCACCACGTCTTCCGGCCCGACGACAGCCGTCAGGTGCTGGAGGTCGGTGCGATGCAGCCGCTGCACAGCACGGCCCTGGGGAAGGTGCTGTGCGCCTACGACCCCGTGGCGCACAGCCAGCTGCTGGAGGCCGAGCGCGAGGCGTTCACCGTGCAGACGGTCACCGCCCTGCCCGACCTGGAGGGCGTGCTGGACCTGACCCGGGCCCGCGGCTGGGCCGCGGACGTCGAGGAGACCTGGGAGGGAGTGGCCTCCGTCGCGGCCCCCATCCACGACCGGCACCGGATGCCGGTGGGTGCCGTCGGCATCACCGGTGCGGTGGAGCGGGTCTGCGAGGACGGGGAGCTGCGGGGGAAGCTGGTCGCCGCCGTCCGGGACTGTGCGCGCGCCGTCTCCCGCGACCTGGGTGCGGGCCGTTTCTGATGTCCGGCCCATTGGTGTGCCCGGTGGCGACTACCGGGTACTACCAGTCGGTAACCCCGAGTGTTCGACACATTGATTTTCGGCCACTCGGGTGGAGAGTTTTCGGTCACAGGGCTCTTGACGGGCCCTTAACCGTGCAGAAAACTGCCGTTCATCGGTCGGCATTGTCGAACACCTAACGACAATATTCGCTATGGTGGACACTGCGCGGGCCGATCGAAGCTCTCCATCGGAGAGCTGCGGACCGCCGGAGGGACCCGGGGTTCGCCTTCCCCTGGACGAAGGACAAAGGAGTCGCGGGTGTCCAGCTCCGACATCTTCACCGGTGAGCTCATCGGTACCGCAGTGTTGATCCTGCTCGGCGGCGGCGTGTGCGCCGCCGTCACCCTGAAGCGTTCGAAGGCACAGAACGCGGGCTGGCTCGCCATCACGTTCGGCTGGGGCTTCGCCGTACTGGCCGGTGCGTACATCGGCACCAAGTCCGGCGCGCACCTGAACCCGGCCGTCACGTTCGGCCTCGCCATCGACGGCGCGGTCAAGTGGAGTGACGTTCCGCTCTACATCGGCTCCCAGATGCTGGGCGCGATGATCGGTGCGACGCTGGTCTGGCTCGCCTACTACGGTCAGTTCAAGGCGCACCTGACGGACCCGGAGCTCGTCGCGAGCCTCAACCCCGCCGAGGGCATGGTCGACCAGACCGCGACGCCCCAGGCCGGCCCGGTGCTCGGCATCTTCTCCACCGGCCCCGAGATCCGCAACGCGGTGCAGAACCTCGTCACCGAGATCATCGGTACCGCCGCGCTGGTGCTCTTCATCCTCACCATGGGTCTGACGAAGGGCCTGGCCACGAGCGGCACGGGCACCCTGATGGTCGCCCTCGTCGTCGTCGGCATCGGCCTCTCGCTCGGCGGCCCGACCGGTTACGCCATCAACCCCGCCCGTGACCTCGGCCCGCGCATCGTGCACGCGCTGCTGCCGCTGCCCAACAAGGGCGGTTCAGACTGGGGCTACGCCTGGGTTCCGGTGGCCGGCCCGCTCATCGGCGCCGCCCTGGCCGCAGGCATCCACAAGATCGCGTTCTGATCCCCCGCCGAGACCTTCAGACCTCAGGAGCTAGAGACACCATGACCGACGCGCACAGCCAGGGCCCGTTCATCGCGGCGATCGACCAGGGCACCACCTCCTCCCGCTGCATCGTCTTCGACCGCGACGGACGCATCGTCTCCGTCGACCAGAAGGAGCACGAGCAGATCTTCCCGAAGCCGGGCTGGGTCGAGCACGACGCCGCGGAGATCTGGACCAACGTCCAGGAAGTCGTCGCCGGCGCCGTCGAGAAGGCGGGCATCACCGCCGCCGACGTCAAGGCCATCGGCATCACCAACCAGCGCGAGACCACGCTGCTGTGGGACAAGCACACGGGCGAGCCGGTCTACAACGCCATCGTCTGGCAGGACACCCGCACCGACGCCCTGTGCAAGGAGCTCGGCCGCAACGTCGGCCAGGACCGCTTCCGCCGTGAGACGGGCCTGCCGCTGGCCTCGTACTTCTCCGGCCCGAAGGTCCGCTGGCTGCTGGACAACGTCGAGGGCCTGCGCGAGCGCGCCGAGGCCGGCGACATCCTCTTCGGCACCATGGACTCCTGGGTCATCTGGAACCTCACCGGTGGCACCGACGGCGGTGTGCACGTCACCGACGTCACCAACGCCTCCCGCACGATGCTGATGAACCTCCGCAGCCTCGACTGGGACGAGCGCATCCTGGAGTCGATGGAGATCCCGGCCGCCCTGCTGCCGGAGATCCGCTCCTCCGCCGAGGTCTACGGCACCGCCAAGGGCGGCGCCCTCGCCGGCGTGCCCGTCGCCTCCGCGCTCGGCGACCAGCAGGCGGCCCTCTTCGGCCAGACCTGCTTCTCCGAGGGCGAGGCCAAGTCGACCTACGGCACCGGCACGTTCATGCTGATGAACACCGGCGACGAGCCCGTCAACTCCTACAACGGCCTGCTGACCACCGTCGGCTACCGCATCGGCGACCAGAAGCCCGTCTACGCCCTCGAGGGCTCCATCGCCGTCACCGGCTCCCTCGTGCAGTGGATGCGCGACCAGATGGGCCTGATCAAGAGCGCGGCCGAGATCGAGACGCTCGCCAGCTCCGTCGAGGACAACGGCGGCGCCTACTTCGTGCCGGCCTTCTCCGGCCTGTTCGCCCCCTACTGGCGCTCCGACGCGCGCGGTGTCATCGCGGGCCTGACCCGCTATGTCACCAAGGCGCACATCGCCCGCGCCGTGCTCGAGGCCACCGCCTGGCAGACCCGCGAGATCACCGACGCCATGACCAAGGACTCGGGCGTCGAGCTGACCGCACTCAAGGTCGACGGCGGCATGACCTCCAACAACTTGCTGATGCAGACCCTCTCGGACTTCCTGGACGCACCCGTCGTGCGCCCGATGGTCGCCGAGACCACCTGCCTCGGCGCTGCCTACGCCGCCGGCCTCGCCGTCGGCTTCTGGCCGGACACCGACGCGCTGCGCGCCAACTGGCGCCGGGCCGCCGAGTGGACCCCCCGCATGGACGCGGACACGCGTGACCGCGAGTACAAGAACTGGCTCAAGGCCGTCGAGCGGACCATGGGCTGGATCGAGGACGAGGAGTAATCATGACAACCCCGCAGAGCGTTCCGACCCTGGGAACGCACCCGGCTGCCGGCGCCAACCCGGGCCGCGCCGAGACCCGGGAACGGCTGTCCAAGGCGACGTACGACCTCCTGGTGATCGGTGGCGGCATTCTGGGCACCTCGGTGGCCTGGCACGCCGCGCAGTCCGGTCTGCGGGTCGCGATGGTGGACGCCGGCGACTTCGCCGGCGCCACCTCCTCCGCCTCCTCCAAGCTCGTCCACGGCGGTCTGCGCTACCTGCAGACCGGCGCGGTCAAGCTGGTCGCGGAGAACCACCACGAGCGCCGGGTGCTGGCCAAGGACGTGGCCCCGCACCTGGTCAACCCGCTCACCTTCTACCTGCCCGTGTACAAGGGCGGCCCGGTCGGTGCGGCCAAGCTCGGCGCCGGTGTCTTCGCCTACTCGGCGCTGTCCGCCTTCGGCGACGGCGTCGGCAAGGTGATCTCCCCGGCCAAGGCCAAGGCCGACAACCCCGGTCTGCGCACGGACAACCTGAAGGCCGTCGCGGTCTACTACGACCACCAGATGAACGACTCCCGCGTGGCCGTCATGACGGTCCGCGCGGCGGTCGAGTCCGGTGCCGTCGTCCTCAACCACGCCGAGGTGACCGGCCTGCGCTTTACGCACGGCAAGGTCACCGGCGCGGAGCTCAAGGACCGCATGGACGGTTCGGAGTTCGGCATCGACGCGCGCGTCGTCCTCAACGCCACCGGCCCGTGGGTGGACCACCTGCGGAAGCTGGAAGACAAGGGCGCCGCGCCGTCGATCCGCCTCTCCAAGGGCGCGCACATCGTGATGAAGCGCAAGTCGCCGTGGAAGGCCGCCATGGCCACCCCGATCGACAAGTACCGCATCACCTTCGCCCTGCCGTGGGAGGACCAGCTGCTGCTGGGCACCACCGACACCCAGTACGAGGGTGACCCGGCGGACGTGCGCGCCACGGAGGAGGACATCCAGCAGATCCTCGACGAGGCGGCGTTCTCCATCCAGGACGCGGACCTCGACCGCGACCTGATGACGTACGCCTTCGCCGGTCTGCGCGTGCTGCCCGGCGGGCCGGGCGACGTCGCCCAGGCCAAGCGCGAGACGGTCGTCTCCGAGGGCAAGGGCGGCATGCTGTCCGTCGCCGGCGGCAAGTGGACGACCTACCGCCACATCGGCCGTACGGTCATGAAGAAGCTCGCCCAGGTGCCCGGCAGCCCGCTGACCGAGGACATGGAGCCCATCTCCAGCCTGGTCCGCCGCACCCCGCTGCCGGGTGTCGCGAACCCCAACGCGGTCGCCCACCGCCTGCTCGTCGACCGCGAGCCCGGCGCCCGCATGGACCCGCTGACCGCCCGCCACCTCGCCTCGCACTACGGCTCGCTGTCCTTCGACATCGCGCGCCTGGCCAACGAGAACCCCGAGCTCGGCGAGCGCATCCACCCCGACGGCCCGGAGATCTGGGCCCAGGTCGTCTACGCCCGCGACCACGAGTGGGCCGAGACCGTCGACGACGTCCTGCGTCGCCGCACGACCCTGACCATCCGCGGCCTGGACGACGAGAACGTCCGCGCCCGGGTGAAGGACATGCTGGCCGACAAGGGCTGACCCGCCCGTAGCGCCGCAGCCCAGGGGGGAAGGACGCCTCGCGTTCTTCCCCCTAGGCGTTCTCTTTCGGCCACACGGCAACTGACCTGCTGTTTTTCTCGTCCCTACAGAAAACGAGGGGGCGAGATGAAGAATCGGGCGGGCCGGTCCCTGGCGGCCAGGGTGCGCGCGTGGCGTCCGGGCCGTAAGACGGTGATGCGCGTGGCGCTCGCCCTGGCCCTGGTGGTGCTGGTGCCCGTCGTCGCCGCGGGCAGCGCCCTGCGGGCGTCCTACGCCGGATCACCCGCGAAGGACGCCGTCACCCGCGGCCGGGACGCCGTGTGGCTGGGCCACGCCTGGCTCGACGGACGGCGCGGCCCGGCCGACCTCGCCGCGCTCAAGCGCCGGCTCGACGGCACGGGCATGCGCGACCTCTACGTCCACGCGGGCCCGCTGGAGCACGACGGCACCCTGCCCGCCACCGCGCACGCGAACTCGCGCAAGCTGGTCGGCTCCCTGCACCGCGAACTGCCCGGCATCCGCGTCCAGGCGTGGCTCGGCGACAAGCTCGTGCGCCCGGGCGAGGGCACGGGCGGCCTGCGCCTGGACTCGGCGCCCGCGCGGGCCGCCGTGGTGGAGAGCGCCCGGCAGGTCATGCGGGCCGGCTTCGAGGGCGTCCACCTCGACGTCGAGCCCGTGCGCACCGGCGACCGCGACTTCCTCACCCTGCTGGACGCCCTGCACCCGGCCGTGCGGTCCGCCGGGGGAGTGCTGTCGGTCGCGGCCCAGCAGATCGACCCGGTGCCCGCGATGCACGCCGCGGCGCGCTTCGTGGGCAGCCCCAAGTGGTGGACCCAGCGCTATTTCGGCCAGGTCGCGCGCCGCACCGACCAGATCGCGATGATGTCGTACGACACCGCGCTGCCGGTCGAGAGCCTCTACGGCGGCTACGTCGCGCGCCAGACGGAACTCGCCCTGCAGGTCACGCCCTCGGGCACCGACCTGCTCATGGGCCTGCCCTTCTACCACACCGACGACATGGGCCACCACGGTCACGCCGAGACGGCCGCGGCGGCCGTGCGCGGCGCCCGGCTCGGCCTGACCCGCGAGGACCGGGACCGCAAGCGGTTCGGGCTCGCGCTCTACGTCGACTTCGCGGCCACCGAGGACGACTGGCGTGCCTACCGGACCGGCTGGGGAGCAAGGGGCTGAGGAAGAGCCCGTACAGGGGCTGCGACCGGGCAGCGGGGAAGCCGTAGTCTTGTGGTCGCACAACAGAGCAGCAATGAAAAGCACTGCAGAACAGATTGCAGAGAAGGAGGCGCTGGGTGATCGAGCTTGAGGGGGTACCCGAGCTGATCGACCCGGTCATGATCTGTGCCTTCGAGGGCTGGAACGACGCGGGGGACGCCGCCTCCAGCGCGGTCGCGCACCTGGACCGGGAGTGGAAGGGCGAGGTCTTCGGCGCGCTCGACGCCGAGGACTACTACGACTTCCAGGTCAACCGCCCCACGGTCTGGCTCGACGGCGGCGTCCGGAAGATCACGTGGCCGACGACCAGGCTGTCCGTCGTCCGCACCGGCGGCGGCGAAGGCAAGGGTGCGCCGCGCGACCTCGTCCTGGTGCGCGGCATCGAGCCCAGCATGCGCTGGCGCTCGTTCTGCAACGAGATCCTGGGCTTCGCCCACGAGCTCGGCGTGGAGCTGGTGGTCGTCCTGGGCTCGCTGCTCGGGGACACCCCGCACACCCGGCCCGTTCCGGTCAGCGGCGTCACCTCCGACCCGGACCTCGCACGGACCATGGATCTGGAGGAGTCCCGCTACGAGGGCCCGACCGGGATCGTCGGCATCCTCCAGGAGGCCTGCACCCACGCCGGCGTCCCGGCGGTGAGCCTGTGGGCGGCCGTCCCGCACTACGTCTCCCAGCCGCCCAACCCGAAGGCCACCCTGGCGCTGCTGAACCGCCTGGAGGACCTGATCGACCTGCGCATCCCGCTCGGCGAGCTGCCGGAGGACGCGCGGGCCTGGCAGCTGGGCGTCGACCAGCTGGCCGCGGAGGACAGCGAGGTCGCCGAGTACGTGCAGTCCCTGGAGGAGGCGCGCGACACGGCGGACCTGCCGGAGGCCTCCGGCGAGGCCATCGCCCGCGAGTTCGAGCGCTACCTGCGCCGCCGCGATCCGCAGCAGGGCGACGGCTCGTACCTGCGCGACACCACCAGCGGGCGCACGCGCCCGCAGCGGCAGCCCAAGGACGAGGCGGCTGCGCCCGAGGAGGAGACCGAGGGACCCGAGGACGAGGCCTGAGGCGGCGGCCGCGGCGGTGACGGGGCCCGGGCGAGGCCCCCGATGTGACGAATCTCCGATATCGAAGAGACGTCCGCAACCGTCCGCCGTACACTTGTCGGTCCGGTGAAGGCCGGTTCGCACAGCCCCGCGAGGGGCTGTGCGAACCGGCCTTCTCGTCCCCTCAGGAGGTGTGCCCCGGATGACCAGCAGCATCCCCGTTGCCCCGCCGCGCGCGGCCGCAGGTTCCGCCCTGCAGGCGGTCCTGCTCGACATGGACGGCACCCTCGTCGACACCGAGGGGTTCTGGTGGGAAGTGGAGGTCGCCGTCTTCGCCGAGCTGGGCCACCAGCTCCTGGAGGAGTGGCGCGAGGTCGTCGTCGGCGGCCCGATGACGCGCAGCGCCTCCTTCCTCATCCGGGCCACCGGCGCGAAGATCGCCGTGACGGAGCTGTCCGTCCTGCTGAACAAGCGCTTCTCCGAGATGATCGGGCGCGGCGTGCCGCTGATGCCGGGCGCCCGCAGACTGCTCGCCGAGCTCGCCGCGCACAAGATCCCCACCGCGCTGGTCTCGGCCTCGCACCGGGAGATCATCGATCGCGTGCTGCTGTCGCTGGGCCCGGAGAACTTCACCCTGACCGTCGCGGGCGACGAGCTGGAGCGCACCAAGCCGCACCCCGACCCGTATCTGCTGGCGGCCGCCCGGCTCGGGGCGGAGCCGGGCCGGTGCGCGGTCGTGGAGGACACCCTGACCGGGGTGACGGCCGCGGAGGCGGCCGGCTGCCGGGTGGTGGCGGTGCCGTCGGTGGCCCCGATCCCGCTCGCCGCCGGGCGGACCGTCGTGGGCTCCCTCGAGGAAGTGGATCTCGGTTTTCTCCGGGGGCTGATCACGGGAATGCACTCTCCCGTGCACTGAGCGTGCCCCGGAGAAAGTTCAAGGAACTCTGGGCGCCGGAACGAGTGTTTTCCGTGACGAATGCACTGACCTAATTCCCGCAGCCCGCCGGGAAGTCGTCCGAGTGACCTTCGTCACCGCACCCGGCGGCGGTGCGTGCGGGAACGGTCACCCGGTGACGCCCTCGCGGAGGTTGAAGCACACCCTTGTGTCCGGATTGATGATCGTGTGCGTGGATCGTTCCGGCGTCCGGATATCGCAGATCACCTCCCTTGTTATCACCGCGTGATATCGCGTCAACTTCTCCGTGTTCCGGCGGCAGTGGCCCCCGGCACTAATCTTTTCGCGAGAACTTCACGGCTTGCCCGTGGGCCCGCGTACCGGTCGCCGGTAGGGTCCCGGGAACCGAACGCACCACAGGGAGAACCCCACACAATGAACCGCAAGACGTTGGTGCTGCCTACCGTGGCAGCCCTGCTGGCCCCCGTGCTCGTCGCCTGCGGCGGGAGCGACGGAGCCGGCAAGGGCAACGGCGCCATCGTCATCGGCACCACCGACCGGTTCGAGGAGACCACGGACGCCCCGGCGCCCTTCGATCCGGCCGCCGCCTACGACATCGGCGCGTGGAACGTTCTCCACAGCACCTTCCAGACACTTCTGCGGCTGCCCCGCTCCGGTACCACCCCGGTCGCCGACGCCGCCTCCAAGTGCTCCTTCGGCGACCGCAAGAGCGAGCAGTTCCGCTGCACCCTGCGCAGCGGCCTGAAGTTCTCCAACGGCCACGCGCTCACCGCCGAGGACGTCAAGTTCTCCATCGACCGCGCCCGCGCCATCAACTTCGAGAACGGCCCGGTCTCGCTGCTCAGCAACATCGACCGGGTGGAGACGCCGAACGAGCTCGAGGTCGTCTTCCAGCTGAAGTCGCCCGACGCGACGTTCCCGCAGAAGATCGCGACCCCGGCCGCCGCCATCGTCGACGCCGAGACCTACGACAAGAACAAGCTCGACAACGGCTTCAAGGTCGTCGGCTCCGGTCCGTACACGCTGCAGACCGAGGAGAAGGACGGCCGCGTCGTCAAGGCCGTGCTCAACCGGAACAAGAACTACCAGGGCGTCGTCCAGCTGCAGAACGACAAGGTCGAGATGCGCTTCTACGACGACGCCACGGCGATGGAGAAGGCCCTCAAGGCCGGCGACATCGACATCATGAACCGCACCCTGTCGCCCGAGCAGGTCAACCGCCTGCGCACGGACGCCGGCAAGGAAGTGCGCCTGCTCGAAGCCCCCGGCCAGGAGATCAGCTACCTCGCCTTCAACACCGACGACCCGGCGGTGAAGAACAAGGCGGTCCGCCAGGCCGTGGCCCAGGTCGTCGACCGCGCGGCGCTGGCCCGCGACTCCTACGGCCGCACGAACGACCCGCTGTACTCGCTCGTGCCCATGGGCATCACCGGGCACCAGAACTCGTTCTCCAACAAGTACGGTGACCCCAGCGCCGAGAAGGCCCGCAACATCCTGCGCGCCGGCAATGTGAGCACCCCGGTGCCGCTGACCCTCACCTACACCACCGACCACTACGGTGAGACGACCGAGAAGTCCTTCAAGGCCCTGCAGAAGCAGCTGAACGGCAGCGGGCTGTTCAACGTCAAGGTCCAGGGCGTGAAGTGGTCGGAGTTCCGGCCCGAGGCCGCGGCGGGCAAGTACGCCGCCTACGGCATGGGCTGGTTCCCCGACTTCCCGGACCCCGACAACTTCGTCGCCCCGTTCATCGGCAGGGACAACTTCCTCCGCTCGCCGTACCGCAACAGCAAGATCAGCAACGAGCTGATCCCCGAATCCCGCGAGGCCTCGCAGCGCGAGGCCGCCACGAAGTACTTCCAGCAGGCGCAGGACATCGTCGCCGAGGAGGTGCCGGTGCTGCCGCTGTGGCAGGGCAAGCAGTACGTGGCGGCCCGGGGGAACGTCACCGGTGCCGAGTGGGCGCTCAACTCCGCCTCCGAAATGCAGCCGTGGGAACTGGCCCGCGGCGTGTGAGGCACCCAGCCGTCAGACCGGTTCTGCCGACGACCTGTTCACGATTTGTTCAGAGACGAACAAGGAAACTGTGAGGAACGTGCACGTGAGGAAACGTGACCAGTGGCTTGCCGCCCCGCTCGGTGCGGGGCTCGCCGCCGCCCTGCTCACCGGGTGCGGTTCGGAAGACGGCAACGCCGGCGGCACCGGTGAGTCGGTGGTCATGGGGATGTCCGACGAGGTCGTGTCCACCGACCCGGCATCCGGTTACGACCCGGGCTCCTGGGTGCTGTTCAACAACGTCTTCCAGTCGCTGATGAGCTTCCCCAAGGGGAGCACCATCCCTCAGCCGGACGCCGCCGACAAGTGCAGCTTCAAGGACGAGAGCAGCACCGTCTATCAGTGCACCCTCAAGGAGGGGCTGAAGTTCAGCAACGGCCACGACCTCACCTCCGAGGACGTCGCCCACTCCTTCAACCGCACCCTGAAGATCAACGACGACAAGGGTCCCGCCAAGTCCCTGCTGTCCTCGATCAAGAACATCAAGACGCCGGACAAGCTGAACGTCGTCTTCGAGCTCAAGCGCTCCGACGCCACCTTCCCGCAGAAGATCGCCTCGGGTGCCGGCTCGATCGTGGACCACCAGGAATACCCCCTGGACAAGCTCCGCACCGACGGCAAGGCGATCGGCTCCGGCGTCTACAAGCTGGACTCGTACGACGAGAAGCAGGCCAAGTTCTCGGTCAACAAGAACTACAAGGGCGGTGCGGTCGTCCAGAACCGCGGCGTGACGATGAAGTTCTTCCACGGCGAGCAGGCCGCGCTCAAGGACGCCGTCCAGAAGGGCGACATCGACCTCGCCTACCGTGGTCTGGCCATGAAGGACATCGCCGACATCGACTCGGCCGCCGGCAAGCACAACCTCAAGGTCGTCGAGGGCACCAGCGCCGAGGTCCAGCACCTGGTGTTCAACACCAAGGACCCGGTGGTCGGCAAGGTCGGCGTGCGTAAGGCCATCGCCTACCTGGTCGACCGCAGCGCCCTGGTCCGCGACGTCTACAAGCGCACCGCCGAGCCGCTGTACTCGATCGTCCCCAGCGGCATCACCGGCCACAAGACCCCGTTCTACGACACCTACGGGGACCGGCCGCAGCCCGACAAGGCCGCCGCCGCCCTGAACTCCGCGGGCATCAAGGACAAGGTCAAGCTCACGCTGTACGCCACGCCGATCCGCTACGGCCCGGGCACCGTCCCGGAGTTCCAGGCGATCGCGCAGCAGCTCAACAAGAGCGGCCTCTTCGAGGCGGACGTGAAGTCCGTCCCGCTGAAGGAGTACGAGGACGGCGTTGCCGCCGGCAGGTACGGCGTCTACGTCAAGGGCTGGGTCCCCGACTACCCGGACCCCGACAACTTCACCGCGCCGTTCTTCGGCGAGGACAACGTGCTCTCCAACAACTACGAGTCCAAGGAGATCACCAGCCGCATCCTGGCCACCGCCGCCAACGGCAGCCGGCCCTCCACCGTCGGCGACTACGCCAAGGTGCAGAGCACCGTCGCCCAGGACGTGCCGATCCTTCCGCTGTGGCAGGGCAAGCAGTACGCCGTGGCCAACGAGCGGGTCTCCGGTCTCCAGTGGTCCCTCGACGCCTCCACCGTCTTCCGCTTCTGGGAGATCAGCAAGGCCGCGAAGGGCTGACCGGGCAAGTCCCCACAGCACAGTGCCCTCCTCCGGAGCTCCGGAGGAGGGCACTTGCCGTATGACCGGCGGAGGGACGACCGGCGTCGCGGCTACTGGGCGCCCGGGCGGACCAGACCGCTCTCGTACGCGTACACCGCGGCCTGGACGCGATCGCGCAGCCCCAGCTTGGTCAGGACGTGCCCCACGTGCGTCTTGACCGTGGTCTCGCTGACGAACAGGTCCGCCGCGATCTCCGCGTTCGACAGGCCGCGCGCCACCAGCTTCAGCACCTCGACCTCGCGGTCGGTCAGCGTGTTCAGCGTGTCCGGCAGCGGCTCCTCGCCTGAGGGCAGGTGACCCGCGTACTTGTCCAGCAGCCGCCGGGTGATGCTCGGCGCGAGCATCGCCTCGCCGCCCGCCACCACCCGGATCGCCTGGACCAGCTCATTGGCCGGCGCGTCCTTGAGCAGGAAGCCGCTCGCGCCCGCGCGCAGCGCCTCCACCACGTACTCGTCGAGGTCGAAGGTGGTCAGCACCAGGACCTTCGCCGGGCCGTTGCGGTCGGGGCCGGTGATCTGGCGCGTCGCCTCGACGCCGTCCATCCGGGGCATCCGGATGTCCATCAGGACCACATCGGGCTGCAGCGCCCGCACCTGGTCCAGCGCCTGCAGACCGTCCCCCGCCTCGCCCACCACCGCGAGGTCCTGTTCCGCTTCGAGAATCATCCGGAAGCCGGTGCGCAGCAGCGGCTGGTCGTCGACCAGTAGGACGCGGATCGCCACAGGAACTCCTTCGCTAGACCGGGTCCATTCTGCCCTGAGCCGCCCCCTGGGCGGGCACCCGGCCGTCGTGCTGTGCCACGACGGGCAGCGGATACGGCGGGGGAGTGCCCCCGAACTCCGGGCAGACCGCCTGGTGATCGCACCAGCCGCACAGCTTCGTCGGCCGCGGCCGCCACTCGCCGGTCTCCGTGGCCAGCACGATCGCGTCCCACAGGGCCCGCAGCTTGCGCTCGACCGCCCGCAGCTCCGCCTCCACCGGGTCGTAGGTGAGGACGTCCCCGCTGCCCAGGTAGACCAGCTGGAGCCGGCGCGGCACCTTGCCCTGCAGCTTCCACAGCACCAGCGCGTAGAACGTCATCTGGAAGAGGGCCTCGGAGCGGAACTGCGGGGGCGGGGCCTTGCCGGTCTTGTAGTCCACGATGCGCACGTCGCCCGTCGGCGCGACGTCCACCCGGTCGATGAAGCCGCGCAGCAGCGGCCCCGACTCCAGCTCCGTCTCCACGTACAGCTCGCGCTCGGCGGGCTCCAGGCGCGTGGGGTCCTCGAGGGTGAACCAGCGCTCGACCAGCCGCTCGGCATCCCCCAGCCACTTCGCCAGCAGCTGCGGGTCGTGCGCGCCGTCCTCGCCGTGGAAGAGCTCCGCGAGCTCGGGGCGGGAGGCCAGCAGCCGCTCCCACTCGCCCGGCACCAGCCCCTTGGCCCGCGCCGCCGTGCGCTCCGCCGCCGGCGCGTCGAAGAGCCGCTCCAGCACCGCGTGCACCACCGTGCCGCGGGTGGCCGCGGCGCTCGGCTTCTCCGGCAGCCTGTCGATCACCCGGAACCGGTACAGCAGCGGGCACTGCATGAAATCGCCCGCCCGCGACGGGGACAGGGCCTTCGGCCGCACCGCCCCCGTGCCCGTCTCCGCAGGCCCGCGCCTCACGCCGGCCCCGGCCTCCCCCGCAGGGGCCCCACTGTCCATACCCATGACAGAAAACCCTAAGGCCCGCCACCGACAGCCGGCGTCATACCATCGACCACAGACCCCTTCGCAGCATGACCGGGAGACCGCCGGCCGCCTGCGAGGGCCGCATCGGACGAGGGGACACCGTGGACAACAGCGGGCAGAGCAGGTCCGGCGGCGGGGGCGCCGGTGACCGGCAGCAGCCCGGGGACCGCCCCGAGCGCCCCCGCGAGAGCGGCGGCGGCATCCTCATGGGGCGCCCCTTCGGCGTGCCCGTCTACGTGGCCCCCAGCTGGTTCCTCGTCGCCGCCCTGATCACCTGGGTCTTCGGCGGCCAGCTCGACCGCGTCCTGCCCGAGCTGGGCCGCGCGCGCTACCTGGTCTCCCTCTTCTTCGCCGTCGCCTTCTACGCCTCGGTTCTCGTCCACGAGCTCGCCCACACCGTCGCCGCCCTGCGCTTCAAGCTCCCCGTACGGCGCATCCAGCTCCAGTTCTTCGGCGGCGTCTCCGAGATCGAGAAGGAGACCGAGACCCCGGGCCGCGAATTCGTCCTGGCCTTCGTCGGCCCCCTCCTCTCCCTGGTCCTCGCGGGCCTGTTCTACCTCGGCATGCTCGTCGTCGAGCCCGGCACCGTCCCCGGCGTCCTGCTCGCCGGCCTGATGGTCTCCAACCTCCTCGTCGCGGCCTTCAACCTGCTGCCCGGGCTCCCGCTCGACGGCGGCCGCATGCTCCGCGCCGTCGTCTGGAAGATCAGTGGCAAGCCCATGACCGGCACGGTCGCCGCCGCCTGGATCGGCCGCGCCCTCGCGGTCGCCGTCCTCATCGGCCTCCCGCTGCTCGCCCGCGCCGGCGGCATCGGCGCCTCCGGCGAGGACCTCGGAGGCCTCGACTCCCTCACCGACGCCCTGCTCGCGGCCATCCTCGCCGCCATCATCTGGACCGGCGCCGGCAACAGCCTCCGCATGGCCCGCCTGCGCGAACGCCTCCCCGGCCTGAGCGCCCGCGCCCTCACCCGCCGCGCCGTCCCCGTGCAGGCCGCCACGCCCCTGTCCGAGGCCCTGCGCCGCGCCGGGGAGGCGGGCGCCCGCGCCCTGGTCGTCGTCGACGGCCAGGGCAACCCCACCGCGCTCGTCCGGGAGGCCGCCATCGTCGGCGTCCCCGAGCACCGCCGACCCTGGGTCGCGGTCAGTGCCCTCGCCCAGGACCTCAAGGACGGCATGCGCGTCTCCGCCGACCTCTCCGGCGAGGAGCTCCTCGACACCCTGCGCGCCACGCCCGCCACGGAGTACCTGGTGGTGGAGGCGACGGGGGAGGTCTACGGCGTCCTGGCCACCACCGACGTCGAGCGGGCCTTCGTGGCCGCGATGGCCCGTACGCCCTCCTGACCGCTCACGGCCGTGCGCCCCCCCGGCCCGGCGCCGCGCTCCGGCGGGTGCCGCCGTGTCCGGACCCCCGCCGGATGACGGGTAGGCTGGTCACATGTCCGAACCGACCGGTGCCGCCCGCCGTCGCGGGCCCTTCCAGGTCGGGGACCAGGTCCAGCTCACCGACCCCAAGGGACGCCACTACACCTTCACGCTCGAAGCCGGGAAGCAGTTCCACACCCACAAGGGTGCCTTCCCCCACGACGAGCTGATCGGTGCCCCCGAAGGCAGTGTTGTCCGTACCACGGGAAACGTCGCCTACCTCGCGCTGCGCCCCCTGCTCCCCGACTACGTCCTGTCCATGCCCCGCGGCGCCGCCGTGGTCTACCCCAAGGACGCGGGGCAGATCCTGGCCTTCGCCGACATCTTCGCCGGCGCGCGCGTCGTCGAGGCCGGAGTGGGCTCCGGCTCGCTCAGCGCCTTCCTGCTGCGCGCCATCGGCGACCAGGGCATGCTGCACTCCTACGAGCGCCGCGCGGACTTCGCCGAGATCGCCCAGGCGAACGTCGAGCGCTACTTCGGCGGCCCGCACCCCGCCTGGCAGCTCACGGTCGGCGACCTGCAGGACAACCTGTCCGACACCGACGTCGACCGGGTCATCCTCGACATGCTCGCCCCCTGGGAGTGCCTGGAGGCCGTCTCCAAGGCGCTCGTCCCCGGCGGCATCCTCTGCTGCTACGTGGCGACCACGACCCAGCTCGCCCGGACCGTCGAGTCCATCCGCGAGATCGGCTGCTTCGCCGAGCCGCAGCCCTGGGAGTCGATGATCCGCAACTGGCACGTCGAGGGACTCGCCGTCCGGCCGGACCACCGCATGATCGGCCACACCGGCTTCCTCGTCACCGCCCGCCGCCTCGCGGACGGCGTCGAGCCGCCGATGCGCCGCCGCCGGCCCGCCAAGGGCGCCTACGGCGAGGACTACGAGGGCCCCAACAAGGGCTGACCCCCGTCATCGCGTGCACGGCACGCCGGGCGCCGCCACCGGGACCCCGCACCGCGGGGAACTCGGGGGCGGCGCCTCTTCGTTAAGCCCGCCCGCCGGGCCCGCCGCGGCTTCACCCGCCCGGCTTTTTCGCACGCCCTCCACCGGCGTGCCCGCTGTTCCCCGGTACGCGGGGGTGTGGCACGATGCTGATCGATTCCGCATCCCCGCAGCCACCGCCACAGGAGTCAGCGCGCGTGCAGCCACCGGCAGACAGTGCCCGTCCCGCCCCTGAGCCCGCCGCGCGCCGGCCGCACACCCGCTCCGGGCCCGGCCACTGGCTGGCCACCGCCGCGGCCCTGGCCGCCGTCGTCGCGGCCGCGGTCGTCGCCGGCCCGCGCGAGGACCCCGCGCCCGCTCCGGCCGCCGCCTCGGCCGCGACCGCCGAGGCCCCCGGCCCGCTCGCGGCCCGCTTCCCCCTGCGCTGCGGCCCCGGCCGCGGGCCCGACGTCGTCCAGCAGGTCACCAGCGACCTCGACGGCGACGGCCGGCTCGAGACGGTGGCCGTCGTGCGCTGCCGCGCCGACGGCGGTACTCCACCCAGTGGCGTCTACGTCCTCGCCGCGCCCCGCGAGCCGGGCGGGCGGCCCCGCGTCCTGGCCACGCTCGTGGACCCCCGGGAGAAGATGACCGTCACCGGTCTCACCGTCACCAGGGGCACCGTTTCGGCCACTCTGCTCGGCTACTCCGGCCCGAGCGTGCCCCGTTGCTGTCCGGACAAGAGCCGGACCGTCGAATGGCACTGGAAGAACGGCAAGTTCGTCCTCCGCCCGATGCCGGTAGCGGGGAGTGTGTGATCCGTTACCCGGCGTCCGGGCCGTAGATCTCCACCTTGTCCGAAATGCGGCGGACATGAATGCAGTCGCCCGGGCACTCCTTGGCCGAGTCGCGGACGTCCGTGAGCAGGGGCAGCGGCACGGGCGTCGTCGCGCCCGGCTCCTGCAGCAGCTCGTCGTCGGCGCTCTTCACATACGCCAGGCCGTCGATGTCCAGCTCGAAGACCTCGGGCGCGTACTGGGCGCAGATCCCGTCCCCTGTGCACAGGTCCTGGTCGATCCAGACCTCCAGGGCCTCGCCGTCCGTCTCCGGGGCGGGGCCCGGGCCGTCCGCTGCGGTCGCCGTGGCCCCCGGGGCCGCCGGGGCCCCGGCCGCCTCCGCGCGGTCGTCGTTCTGCACGGTCATCTCGCCCTGCCGTTTCCTGCGTACGTGAATCAATTGGAGCCAGCCCTGACGGGTGTTGACCGACTCGACGATACAACCGCCCGCTTTCCGATGTTGATGGGTGGGTATTCCCCTGCTGTGGGGACGTGCGCAAGGGTGAAGATCGGACACACTCCGACCGGGTTTGTGATCTAGGGGTTTCAACCTGCACCGGCCCAGGTAGGGTCAGGAAGCGTCCAGCTCCCCTTGGAGGAGGTGAGGACCGTGGCAGCCCACGACGACGACATGAACCGCGGCATCCGGCCGGGACGAGCGTCCGACGACCTCGCGAGCCAGGTTGCCTATTACGAGCAGGAGATCGCCGTCCTGCGGCGCAAGCTCGCCGACTCTCCGCGTCACACGAGGATTCTCGAAGAGCGGATCGTCGAGCTCCAGACCAATCTGGCCGGAGTGTCCGCTCAGAACGAGCGGCTCGCCAACACCCTCCGCGAGGCGCGCGACCAGATCGTCGCCCTCAAGGAGGAGGTCGACCGGCTCGCGCAGCCGCCGGCCGGCTTCGGAGTCTTCCTCAAGGCCAACGACGACGGCACGGCCGACATCTTCACCGGGGGCCGCAAGCTCCGGGTGAACGTCAGCCCCGGCGTCGGCCTGGAGGACCTCCGGCGGGGCCAGGAGGTCATGCTCAACGAAGCGCTCAACGTGGTCGAAGCCATGGAGTTCGAACGAGCCGGGGACATCGTCACCCTCAAGGAGATCCTCGAGGACGGCGAGCGTGCCCTGGTCATCGGGCACACCGACGAGGAGCGGGTGGTGAGGCTCGCCGAGCCGCTGCTGGACACCACCATCCGCCCCGGGGACGCCCTGCTCCTCGAACCCCGATCCGGCTACGTCTACGAGATCATCCCGAAGAGCGAGGTCGAGGAGCTCGTCCTCGAAGAGGTCCCGGACATCGACTACACCAAGATCGGCGGCCTGGGGAACCAGATCGAGCTGATCCGTGACGCGGTCGAGCTCCCGTACCTCTACCCCGACCTCTTCAAGGAGCACGAACTGCGGCCGCCCAAGGGCGTGCTGCTGTACGGCCCGCCCGGCTGCGGCAAGACGCTCATCGCCAAGGCCGTCGCCAACTCCCTTGCCAAGAAGGTCGCCGAGGTCACCGGCAAGCCCGCGGGGAAGAGCTTCTTCCTCAACATCAAGGGCCCCGAGCTCCTCAACAAGTACGTCGGGGAGACCGAGCGGCACATCCGGCTGATCTTCCAGCGCGCCCGGGAGAAGGCGAGCGAGGGCACCCCGGTCATCGTGTTCTTCGACGAGATGGACTCCCTCTTCCGCACCCGCGGATCCGGGGTCAGCTCGGACGTCGAGAACACCATCGTTCCCCAGCTCCTCTCGGAGATCGACGGCGTCGAGGGCCTGGAGAACGTGATCGTGATCGGCGCCTCCAACCGGGAGGACATGATCGACCCGGCGATCCTGCGCCCCGGCCGCCTCGATGTGAAGATCAAGATCGAGCGCCCGGACGCCGAGGCCGCCAAGGACATCTTCTCGAAGTACCTGACCCAGACCCTGCCCATCCACGCGGACGACCTCACTGAGCACGGGGGCGACCCCAAGGCCGCCGTGGCAGGCATGATCCAGTCGGTCGTCGAGCAGATGTACGCCGAGTCCGAGGAGAACCGCTTCCTCGAGGTCACCTACGCCAACGGCGACAAGGAAGTCCTCTATTTCAAGGACTTCAACTCCGGCGCCATGATCCAGAATATTGTGGACCGGGCGAAGAAGATGGCCATCAAGGCCTTCCTCGACCACAACCAGAAGGGTCTGCGCGTCTCCCACCTGCTCGCCGCCTGCGTCGACGAGTTCAAGGAGAACGAGGACCTGCCCAACACCACCAACCCGGACGACTGGGCCCGGATCTCCGGCAAGAAGGGCGAGCGGATCGTCTTCATCCGCACCCTCGTCACCGGGAAGCAGGGTGCCGACACCGGCCGCTCCATCGACACGGTGGCCAATACCGGCCAGTACCTGTAGCACCATCGTCCGGCTGCGGATGTCCCGTGCCTCCCGCCCCGGCGGGGGGCACACCCCGGGACAACCGCGGCCGGATGTGTTTTCCCGCCGCCCGCGTCGTTTTCCGACGGGTTTCTCGCCAGGATTTCGCCACGGGGAGCGTCCATGGCCCGGGTACGCCACGAACCGGAGCAATGACTGTAATGATCTCCCCACCGCCGCAAAGCCGTTCTAGGCTCTTCGATACCGCCGCACAGCGCGATGGGGGATCGAGGGCCGGACACGGACCGGATGCGCAGCGGTACTTGAGCGCCGACCCCACCAGGGGGCGCCGCCGGGCAAGGAGGGCCGCATGACCGTACGGCGAGTAATGGGCATTGAGACGGAGTACGGGATCTCCGTCCCCGGTCACCCGAACGCCAATGCCATGCTCACCTCGTCCCAGATCGTCAACGCCTACGCCGCGGCGATGCACCGGGCGCGACGCGCCCGCTGGGACTTCGAGGAGGAGAACCCGCTGCGGGACGCCCGGGGCTTCGACCTCGCCCGCGAAGCCGCGGACTCCAGCCAGCTCACCGACGAGGACATCGGCCTCGCCAACGTCATCCTGACCAACGGCGCGCGACTCTACGTCGATCACGCCCACCCCGAGTACAGCTCGCCGGAGATCACCAATCCCCGGGACGCCGTCCTGTGGGACAAGGCCGGCGAGCGGATCATGGCCGAGGCCGCCGAGCGCGCCGCCCAGCTGCCCGGAGCTCAGCCGATCCACCTTTACAAGAACAACACCGACAACAAGGGCGCGTCCTACGGCACCCACGAGAACTACCTGATGAAGCGGGAGACCCCCTTCTCGGACATCGTGCGCCACCTGACGCCCTTCTTCGTCTGCCGCCAGGTGGTCACCGGCGCCGGCCGCGTCGGCATCGGCCAGGACGGCCACGAGCACGGCTTCCAGCTCAGCCAGCGAGCGGACTACTTCGAGGTCGAGGTGGGCCTCGAGACCACGCTCAAGCGGCCGATCATCAACACCCGCGACGAGCCGCACGCCGACGCCGAGAAGTACCGCCGGCTCCATGTGATCATCGGCGACGCCAACCTCTCGGAGATCTCCACCTACCTCAAGCTGGGCACGACCGCCCTGGTCCTGTCCATGATCGAGGACGGCTTCATCGTCTCCGACCTCGCCGTCGACCAGCCCGTGCGCACCCTCCACCAGGTCAGCCACGACCCCACCCTGCAACACCTCATCACGCTCCGCAGCGGCCGCACGCTCACCGCCGTACAGCTCCAGATGGAGTACTACGAGCTGGCCCGCAAGTACGTCGAGAACCGTTTCGGGGCGGACGCCGACGAGCAGACCAAGGACGTGCTCGGCCGCTGGGAGGACGTGCTGAACCGGCTGGAGCACGATCCGATGAGCCTGGCCGGCGAGCTGGACTGGGTGGCCAAGCGGGAGCTCCTAGAGGGCTACCGCCGCCGCGACGGCCTGGGCTGGGACGCGGCCCGCCTGCACCTGGTGGACCTGCAGTACGCGGACGTCCGCGCGGACAAGGGCCTGTACAACCGGCTCGCGGCCCGCGGCAGGATGAAGCGGCTGCTGGACGAGACCGAGGTGGAGCGCGCCCGCACGGCCCCGCCCGAGGACACCCGGGCCTACTTCCGCGGGCGCTGCCTGGCGCAGTACGCGGACGACGTGGCAGCGGCCTCCTGGGACTCGGTGATCTTCGACCTCCCGGGCCGTGACTCCCTGCAGCGGGTGCCCACCCTGGAGCCGCTGCGCGGCACGCGCAACCACGTCAAGGAGCTCCTGGACCGCTGCCGCACCGCGGAGGACCTGGTGCGCGTGCTCTCCGGGGGCTGAGCAGGTCTGAGAGGCCGGCGTTCAGGGAATCATCACCGTGGTTCCGGGACGTTGTAGCAAGTACAGGGCCGATGTCGGACCCTGCTTGTAGGGTCTGATCTTGCAGGGCCGAGTACGTGAGTACGACTGAGTACGTCCGATCTTGTACGTCGAACCGAGCGGGGTGAGGGATATGGCGACCAAGGACACCGGCGGCGGTCAGCAGAAGGCCACGCGATCCACAGAGGACGTCGAGGAGCAGGCGCAGGACGCGCAGGTCTCGGAGGACCTCAAGGAACGGCAGGAGAAGCTGTCGGACGACGTCGACTCCGTGCTGGACGAGATCGACGACGTCCTCGAGGAGAACGCCGAGGATTTCGTGAGGTCCTTCGTCCAGAAGGGCGGCGAGTAGGCGGCTGCCGGCGCCTATCGATCATGATCATGGGACCGGTAAGGTCCGTGGCGTACTGTGCCCCAGCTCCGACACGACCCTGGGGCAGTTCAAGGATCGAGCGGACGTCATGGGGCGGGCCGCTGCATACGTGGAAGGAAACGTGTGGAAGCCAACACTCGTAGCACCGGGCATCTGCCGGCTGCCTTCCTGACCCCCGGCTCCTCGTCGTTCATGGATTTCCTGGCCTCGCACTCCCCGGAGCTGCTCCCGGGCAACCGGCCGCTCCCCGCGGTGCAGGGCGCCGTCGAGATCCCGCACGGCACGACGATCGTCGCGGCGTCGTTCCCCGGCGGTGTGGTGCTGGCCGGTGACCGGCGGGCCACGATGGGCAACGTCATCGCCCAGCGTGACATCGAGAAGGTCTTCCCGGCCGACGAGTACTCGGCGGTGGGCATCGCCGGCACGGCCGGTCTGGCCGTGGAGATGGTCAAGCTCTTCCAGCTGGAGCTGGAGCACTTCGAGAAGGTCGAAGGGGTTCAGCTCTCGCTGGAGGGCAAGGCGAACCGGCTGTCGACGATGATCCGTGGCAACCTCGGCATGGCCATGCAGGGCCTGGCCGTGGTGCCGCTCTTCGCCGGCTGGGACGTGGACCGCCAGAAGGGCCGGATCTTCTCCTACGACGTGACCGGCGGGCGCTCGGAGGAGCACGGCTTCGCCGCCACCGGCTCGGGCTCGGTCTTCGCCCGGGGGTCGCTGAAGAAGCTCTTCCGTGAGGAACTGACGGAGAGCCAGGCCCTCACGCTCGTCGTCCAGGCGCTCTACGACGCCGCCGACGACGACTCCGCGACCGGCGGACCGGATCTTGCACGCCGTATCTATCCGATCGTCACCGTCATCACCGACGAGGGGTTCCGAAAGCTCACCGAGGCGGAGTGCTCCGAGATCGTCCGGGCGATCCACGACCGGCGGCTCCAGGAGCCGGACGGCCCCCGGGCCGCCCTCCTCTGAGGCCTTGGTCAGCATGTACCCCTCATTGACAGAAAGGGACGGATAACCGGTGTCGACGCCGTTCTACGTATCTCCTCAGCAGGCCATGGCCGACCGCGCCGAGTACGCCCGCAAGGGCATCGCGCGCGGCCGCAGTGTCGTGGTGCTCCAGTACACCGATGGCGTTGTCTTCGTTGCCGAGAACCCGTCCCGGGCCCTGCACAAGGTCAGCGAGATCTATGACCGGATCGCTTTCGCAGCGGTCGGCAAGTACAACGAATTCGAGAATCTGCGGATCGGCGGTGTGCGCTACGCGGATCTGCGGGGTTACACCTACGACCGGGACGACGTCACGGCCCGTGGCCTGGCCAATGTCTACGCCCAGACGCTGGGCTCGATCTTCTCCAGCGCCGCCGAGAAGCCCTACGAGGTGGAGCTGATCGTCGCCGAGGTCGGCGCGGGCCCCGAGGACGATCAGATCTACCGGCTGCCGCATGACGGCTCGATCGTGGATGAGCACGGTTCGGTCGCCGTCGGTGGCAATGCCGATCAGATCAGCAATTATCTCGATCAGCGACACCGCGACGGAATGACCCTCTCGGAGGCGCTGAAGCTCGCGGTCGAGTCCCTCACCCGTGACAACAACGGCGGCGAGCGCACGCTCACCTCCGAGCAGCTGGAGGTCGCCGTCCTGGACCGGACGCGGCCGCAGCAGCGGAAGTTCAAGCGGCTGCTGGGCCGTCAGCTGTCGCGTCTGCTGGAGGAGGGCACGTCCACCGGCGCGGCCGCCTCCGGCGCCGCCGAGTCCGGCGCCGAGCCGGAGGGTTCGTCCGAGGAGGGCGGAGCGGCCTCGTCCGAGAGCTGATTTTTCTGCCTGCTGTCACACCGTGCGCCCCGTCGGATCATCCCGGCGGGGCGCACGGCTTTCGCCGCCCGGGCGCCACCGGCGCCTACCGGTGCTACGGGTGCTACGGGCGGGCGTAGGCCGTGGTGCCGCGGGTGACGAGCCGGACCGGGAGGGCCTCGGGGGCCGGCGGCCGCCCGTCCAGGACGGCCACGAGGGCGCGCATGCCGGCCTCGCCGACCGCTTCGGCCGGCAGCTGCACGGTGGTGAGCTCGGGCTCGACGGCCGTGGCGAGGGCCAGGTCGGTGAAGCCGGTGACGGAGAGGTCGGCCGGCACGTGCAGGCCCAGCCGGCGGGCGGCCTTGCACGCGCCCGCGGCGAGGACGTCGTCGTCGCAGACGATGGCGGTGGGGCGGTGGCCGGGCTCGGCGAGGGCCTTCTCGGTGGCGCGCAGCCCGTCGGCGACGGTCAGGGGCGCCCGCTCGGTCCGCACCGCCGCGCCGTCCGTCCCGCGCAGGGCGTCGGCCAGCGCCCGGGCGCGGACCCGGAACGTCCAGGTGTCGATGTCCGAGGCGAGGTGCAGGAACCGCCGGTGGCCGAGGCCCAGCAGGTGCTCCGCGACCTGGCGCATGCCGTCGGCGATGTCGGGGTTGACGGTGGCGGAGGCGCCTTCGTGCCCGGGGTCGCTGTCGAGCATGACGAGCGGGAGGCCGCCGCCCCGGATGGCGCCGAGCGCCTCGGCGGCCATCGAGGAGGCCAGGACGCCGTCGAGGGTGGCGCTGGCGGAGGCGAACGGGTCGCGGGCCGGGCCGGCGCCCTCGGGGGAGAGGTAGAGGACGACGCCGAGGCCGTGCTCGCGGGCCACGCGGACGACTCCGGTGTGGACCCGGGCGAAGAATTCGTTGGTGAGCGCCGGGACGACGAGCAGCACCGTGCGGGTGCGCCCGAGGCGGAGGTCGCGGGCGGCGAGGTTGGGGCGGTAGCCCAGGCTGCGGGCGGCGGAGCGGACGGCCTCGGCGGTGCGCTCGGAGACCCGGCCCCGCCACTTCTCGCCCATGACGAGGGAGACCGTGGCCTGGGAGACGCCTGCGGCCCGGGCGACGTCGCGGCTGGTGGCACGGGCCCCGGCGCGGGGTCCGCGGGCCGTGGGCCACCGCTCGTCGCGGCGCTGTTCTGTCTCGTCGCCGCTGGTCACTGTCGGTGCCTCCCCTGGTGCCGCAGCCTGCGGCGGTTGGACCCGCGGGCTGCGGCCATGATACGTATGACGCTTCTAGTTATACGTAAAACCCGAGGCTCGGGGAAGAGAGAGAAGTCACCGATGGCGGCCGGCTACGGCGAGATGCTCAGAACGCGGTACGCCGCGCGCCTGCTCACAGGCACGCTGGTGGGCCGTCTGCCGAATGCCACGGCCGCGCTCGCGATCGTCCTCTTCGTCCGTGCCGAGGGCGGCAGCCTCGCGCTCGCCTCGGCGCTCTCCGCCGTCTACGGCGTGGCGAACGCGGTGGGGCAGCCGCTGCTGGGCCGGGCCGTCGACCTCTACGGCCAGCCGCGCGTCATGCTGCCGTCGGCCCTGCTGGCCGCGCTCGGCATGACGGCCTTCGCCGTCGTCGGTCTGGAACCGGTCGCCCTAGCATACGCGGCCATGGTGGTGTCCGGTTTCTTCACGCCGCCGCTGGAGGGCGGGCTGCGGGCCCTGTGGCCCTCGGTCCTCAAGAGCGAGGAGCGCATCCACGCCGCGTACTCCCTCGACGCCATCGCCCAGGAAGTGATGTACGTCGTCGGCCCGCTGATCATCACCGGGCTGGTCGGCGCCTGGTCCCCGGCCGGTGCGCTGTTCGTGATCAACGCCCTGGGCGCCCTCGGCGCGCTCGCCGTCGTCACCTCGCCGCCCTCGCGCGAGTGGCGCAGCGCGCCCCGTGAGGCGCACTGGCTGGGCGCCCTGCGCTCGCGCGGGCTGCTCGTGCTGCTCGGCACGTTCTTCTTCATCGGCTCCGCGCTCGGCTCGATCGCCGTCTCCGCGGTGGCCTACGGCGAGGCCCACCACGACGGCAACGTCGCCGGCTACCTGCTCTCCGCGGTCGGTGTCGGCGCCTTCGTGGGCGGCACCGTCTACGGCCACCGCCAGTGGCCCGGCACCCCGGAGCAGCGGCTGCGGCTGCTCGTCACCGGCCTCGCCCTGTGCTACCTGCCGCTGCTGCTGGTGCCGGGCCCCGTGCTGATGACGGTCTTCGCAGGCGTGGCCGGCATCTTCCTGGCCCCCTGCCTGGCCTGTGCCTTCGTCGTCGTGGACCGGCACGCGCTGCGCGGCACCGTGACCGAGGCGTTCTCCTGGCTGGTGACCTCCTTCGGCGTGGGCGCGGCCATCGGCACGGCCTTCGCGGGCCCGGCGCTGCAGGAGTCCGGCATCCGTGCGGGCTTCCTCGTGGCCGTGGGCTGCGGCGTGGCCGCTCTGCTCGTCATGCTGACGGCGCGGCGCGCGCTGCAGGCTCCCGTGAGCCCCTCGCCCATCGTGGCCCGGTCGGAAAATGATCGGAACGGTGCGGTCGAACCCGGTTTCAGCGCAGGGCATCAGGCGTAATGTTCAGGCATGGACCGCCGCATTTTCGGGCTGGAGAACGAGTACGGCGTCACGTGCACCTTCAGGGGACAGCGCCGGCTGTCGCCTGACGAAGTGGCGCGCTACCTCTTCCGCCGTGTCGTTTCCTGGGGCCGCAGCAGCAATGTCTTCCTGCGCAACGGAGCGCGTCTCTACCTGGATGTGGGTTCGCACCCCGAATATGCAACTCCGGAGTGCGACAGCGTGGTCGAGCTGGTCACCCACGACAAGGCGGGGGAGCGCATTCTCGAGGGCCTGCTCGTCGACGCCGAGCGGCGCCTGCACGAGGAGGGGATCGCGGGCGACGTCTATCTCTTCAAGAACAACACCGACTCCGCCGGGAACTCCTACGGCTGCCACGAGAACTATCTCGTCGCGCGGCACGGGGAGTTCTCGCGTCTTGCGGACATCCTCATCCCCTTCCTGGTGACGCGGCAGCTGCTGTGCGGGGCGGGGAAGGTCCTGCAGACGCCCCGCGGCGCGGTCTACTGCGTCAGCCAGCGCGCGGAGCACATCTGGGAGGGCGTCAGCTCGGCGACCACCCGCTCCCGCCCGATCATCAACACCCGTGACGAGCCGCACGCCGACGCCGAGCGCTACCGCCGCCTGCACGTCATCGTCGGCGACTCCAACATGTCCGAGACGACGATGCTGCTGAAGGTCGGCGCGACGGACCTGGTGTTGCGCATGATCGAGGCGGGCACGGTCATGCGCGACCTCACGCTGGAGAATCCGATCCGGGCCATCCGCGAGGTCAGCCACGACATCACGGGCCGGCGGAAGGTCCGGCTCGCGAGCGGGCGCGAGGCCTCGGCCCTGGAGGTCCAGCAGGAGTACTACGAGAAGGCCGTGGACTTCTGCGAGCGCCGCGGCATCCGCACCGGCACGGTGGAGCGGGTCCTGGAGCTGTGGGGCCGCACCCTGGAGGCCGTCCGGGACGAGGACCTGGACCGGATCTCCACCGAGATCGACTGGGTGATGAAGTACCAGCTCATCGAGCGCTACCGGGCGAAGAACAACATCACCATGTCGCACCCGAGGGTCGCGCAGATAGACCTCGCGTACCACGACATCCACCGCCGCCGCGGGCTGTACTACCTGCTGGAGAAGCGCGGCCAGGCGGCCCGGGTGTGCAACGACCTGAAGATCTTCGAGGGCAAGTCCGTGCCCCCGCAGACGACGCGGGCCCGGCTGCGGGGCGACTTCATCCGCCGCGCACAGGAGCAGCGGCGCGACTTCACGGTCGACTGGGTGCATCTGAAGCTCAATGACCAGGCGCAGCGGACGGTGCTGTGCAAGGACCCCTTCCGGTCGGTGGACGACCGGGTGGAGAAGCTGATCGCCGGGATGTGAGCGGGCGGGATACGCCGGGCCGCGGGGCCCGGCGTACCGCCGTGTCGGGCAGGGTTGATCACACAGGATCAAGCCGTAAAGTGGCGGGCACTGCTCTGCCACCCCCTAGCCCGAGTTGGACTGATGAACCTCACGATGAACACGCGTCGCCTGGCCGCGGCGCTGGCCGTGCCTGTCCTGCTGTTCTCCGCCGCCGCGTGCGGTGATGACAAAGGCTCGTCCGAGGCGAAGGTCTCGGTGAAGGGGGACTTCGGCCAGAAGCCCGAGATCTCCGTGGAGAAGGGGTCGAAGCCGGGCGACGAGCTCACCGTCAAGACGCTCTCGGAGGGCAAGGGCGACAAGGTCGAGAAGGGCAGCTTCGTCCGCCTCGACTTCGCCGTGCAGAGTATGAAGGACGACAAGCCGCTGGGCGGCTCCTGGTCGAGCCAGGGGCAGACGCCGGGCGGCAAGGACGAGCGCCGCCAGGACGTCTTCGCCGCGGGCCAGCCGGGCCAGCAGGTGCCCGCGAAGGTGGCCGACGCCGTGATCGGCCAGCGGGCCGGCAGCCGGGTCGAGGTCCTGGGCACGGTGAAGGAGACCATCGGCGAGCAGGTCAACCCGCAGCTGGGCCTGGAGCCGGAGGACGGCCTGGTCTGGGTCGTCGACGTGGTGGGCGCTCAGAAGGTCGACCCGAAGAGCGAGGTCAAGGGCGACCAGGCCAAGCCGGACGAGGGCATGCCCGAGGTGAAGGTGCTCCCGCAGAAGGCCGCGGAGATCACCATCCCCAAGGACACCAAGGCGCCCTCGGACCTCAAGGAGCAGGTGCTGATCAAGGGCACCGGCCCGGAGATCAAGGCGGGTGAGGGGCTGATCGCCCAGTACACCGGGGTGAAGTGGGAGGACGGCAAGAAGTTCGACTCCTCCTGGGACCACTCGGGGGCGACGAGCTTCCAGATCGGCACCGGCTCGGTCGTCCAGGGCTGGGACAAGGGCCTGGTCGGCAAGCGCGTCGGGGACCGGGTCGAGCTGGTGATCCCGCCGAAGCTGGGCTACGAGGGACAGGCCGGCAGCGGCCTGGACAAGAACACGCTGGTGTTCGTCGTCGATATCGTGGGCAAGGTCTGATCTTTGACCGGGATCTGCCAGACTTGCACGGTTGTCTACAAGATTCGTTCGTAGGAGCACTTTCGTGAGCATCGACAAGCCCGAGATTGATTTCCCCGAGGGCCCGGAGCCCACTGACCTGGAGATCACCGAGATCTGGGAGGGCGACGGCGAGGTCGCCAAGGCCGGCCAGCTGGCCAAGGTCCACTACGTGGGCGTGGCTTTCTCCACCGGCGAGGAGTTCGACGCCAGCTGGAACCGTGGCACGCCGCTGGAGTTCCAGCTGGGCGCCGGCCAGGTCATCGCGGGCTGGGACCAGGGCATTCAGGGCATGAAGGTGGGTGGCCGTCGCAAGCTGGTCATCCCGCCGCACCTGGCGTACGGCGAGCGCGGTGCCGGTGGCGGCCGCATCGCCCCGGGCGAGTCGCTGATCTTCGTCTGCGACCTGGTCGCCGTCAAGGGCTGACCCCTTCTTCGCGTTCTTCGCGGGCCGAGGCCCCATGCCTGCGGGCGTGGGGCCTCGGCTTTTGCGCTTGCAGGCCGGAGCGGTACGGTCAGCGGTTGAGAGCACAAGTAGAGAGGGCGTCGATGGCGATTGCCAAGGCCGAGCGGCTGATGAACCTGGCGCTGTGCCTGCTGGGGACGCGCCGTCCGCTGAGCAAGCGGGAGCTCAGGGGCTCCATCGAGGCCTACCTCGAAGCCTTCGGGCCGGGAAACGGTGCGGCTTCCGGCACGGCCTCCGGGGCCCCGGACAACGCCGCGGGCAGCGATGACGCCTTCAACCGCATGTTCGAGCGTGACAAGGACGACCTGCGCGAGCTCGGCCTGATCATCGAGACGGTGGAGAGCGTCGACGGCGAGACCGGCTATCTGGCCCGCCGCGACAGCAACCGCCTGCCCCCCATCACGCTGGACGTCGAGGAGGCGGCCGCCCTCGGCCTGGCCGCCAGCGTGTGGCAGCAGGCCCGCCTGGCCGCCGCGGCCAGCGGGGCGCTGCAGAAGCTGCGGGCCGCCGGGATGCCGCTCGCGGAAGAGGTCTACGGCAACAGCGCCCTGGAGACGCGGATCCCGGTCCACGAGGCGGCCTTCGAGCCGCTGATGCTGGCCGCGCGCGACCGGCGCCCGGTCGTCTTCGACTACCGCAAGGCGAATTCGGCCCGCCCCGAGCAGCGGCACGTCGAGCCGTGGACGCTGGAGTGCTGGCGCGGCCACTGGTACCTGGCGGGCTGGGACCGCGACCGCAAGGCGGAGCGCGTCTTCCGGCTGTCCCGGATCACCGGCAAGGTGCGGTCGCGGGGCATCCCCTTCACGGCTGCGGTGCCCGACCACGTGACGGTCCGCGAGACCGTCGAGCGCTGGGCCGGCGAGACGGCGACGAGCACGGCCCTGATCAAGGTGCGGGCGGACCACGGATATCCGCTGCGGGCCCGGGCCCTGGCCACGCGCGAGCTGGGCGACGGCTGGGACGAGCTGAAGATCCCCTACGGGCACGGGCTGGATGCGTGGCTGGTGGAGTTCGGCCCGGACGTGGTGGTGCTGGAACCGGCGGAGCTGCGGGCCGAGGTGCTCGACCGGCTGCGCGCCGTGGCCAAAGGCTGAGACAGCGGATACGGGCCGAAGGGCCCGCGACGAGGGCTGAGAGGAACGGACCGACTTCTGATGGCCGGAAACGCCATTGATCAGACGCGGCGGATGCTGTCGCTGGTCACCTATCTGCGGGAGCGCCCCGGCGCCCGGGTCACCGATGTGGCGCGCGCCTTCGGGATCACCGAGGACGAGCTGATCGGCGACCTCGACGTCCTGCCGATGTGCGGCACCAGCTTCCGCGGCGGTGACCTGCTGGACATCGACACCGACGGCGACCGCATCTGGTGGCACAACCCGGACGCCTCGGGCAACAGCACGGGCGAGCCCCTGCGGCTGGCCGCGGACGAGGCCACGGCCCTGCTGGTGGCCGCCCGCGCGGTGGCCACGCTGCCCGGTCTGCGGGAGAGCGACCGGCAGGCGCTGGTGCGGGCCACCGCGAAGATCGAGACCGCGGCGGGCGAGGCGGCGGGCGCGAGCTCCCGGCTGTCGGTGACCTTCGAGTCCGAGGGCGGTGTCTTCGCCGACGTCGACCGGGCGATCGCCGAGCGCCGCCGCGTGTGGATCAAGTACTACTCGCCCGCGCGCGACGAGCTCACCGAGCGCGAGGTCGACCCCGTCCGGCTGTTCGTCGTGGGCCACACCTATATGGAGGCGTGGTGCCGGCTGTCGGAGGCCCGGCGCACCTTCCGCCTGGACCGGGTGGCCGAAATCCGGCTGCTCGATGAGCCGTCGGATCCGCCGCCGGTCGAGCTGCGGGACCTGTCCGAGGGGCTGGTGCAGCCGGCCGCGGAGGACCCGGAGGTCGTGATCGAGGTGGGCCCCGGCGGCCGCTGGGTCGCCGAGTACTACCCGCACGACAGCGCCGAGGAGCAGCCCGACGGAGGCCTGCGGATCACCCTGCGCACCCCGGACCCGGCCTCGCTGCGCCGGCTCGCGCTGCGGCTCGGCGGCGACGGGCGGATCGTCTCGCCGGCCGGGCTGGCAGTCAGCGCGCGGGACGCGGCCCGCGAGGCCCTTGCGGCGTACGGGGAGTGAGGGTGGACGCGATGGACGGGAGAGTGCCGGGGGCCGCGCTGTTCAAGGCGGCCTGCCCCGACTGCCGTGGTCGCTTCGAGCTGGCCGCGAGTGCGCTGCGGCTGGCGATCGGCGGCAGCCGGCGGACCACCTTCTACTCCTTCACCTGCCCGGACTGCGGTTCCGCGGTGCGCAAGCCGGCGGGGGAGCGGATCGTCGAGCTGCTGACCGGCGGCGGGGTGCGGACGCTGCGGCTGCATTCGACGGTGTGAGCCCCGGCCCACTGCCGGGCCCGGTGCGTACGAACACAGTCCGTACGAAACACTCCGATAAACAGTTGTTTTGAGCCATTCCGACATCCCGATAGGTTCACCTCATGTTCTGGCCCATGCTCGCCGTCGCCCTCGCCTTCCTGGGGATCGCCGTCCTCGGGGTACTGGCCGCCCGGGTGCTGGTCGAAGTGCGGCGGCTGGCGCGCCAGGTGTCGCAGAGCTCGCAGCGGATCAGCCGGGCCGCGGAGGACCTGGAGCGGGCCGCGACGCCGCTCGCCGCGGCGAGCGCGCAGGCCGCGCACACTTTGCGCCAGGAATGAGCGGTTCTGACAACGTCGCTCCCGCTCTCTCCTGGGGCCGCTGACCGGGCGGTACGCTGTTTCAGCGGCCCCGGCGACGAGGCGGGGGGCCGCATCCGGGAGTACGCAAGGGGATTGCCCAGCGTTTACCCCTGCGCGTTACGATCGCTGCCGTACGGCTGATGGACAAATGTCCGATCAGTCGGCAGTACCCCACCCCCATGCCGCCTCGGTGAGAAGGTAAACGCAAATGTTCGGTAGGCTCGGCGCCCCCGAGATCATCCTTATTCTCGTCGTCATCGTCCTGCTGTTCGGTGCGAAGAAGCTCCCGGACATGGCGCGTTCCCTCGGCAAGTCCGCCCGCATCCTCAAGAGCGAGGCGAAGGCCATGAAGTCGGAGGGCCAGGACAACGCCTCCGCTCCGGCCGACCCGCCCGCCGGCCAGGCCCCGCGTACGATCAAGGCGGCTCCCGGCGATGTGGCCGGCGCGCGTCCGGTCACCGAGCCGAGCGACCGCTCCACGCAGCACTGAGCAGCGCCGACGGCGCTGCACAGCACTTTTTCAGGGACGATCGAGGCGGCCGCCCGCGGGGCGTCCGTCTGCCGCACGAGATAGGGACGTGGGTTGCCCAAGTCTGCCCGCAAGAAGGAGAAGGACCCCGAGGGGCGGATGCCACTCGCGGAGCACCTGCGTGAGCTGCGCAACAGGCTGGCCAAGGCGGTCATCGCGATCGTCGTGGTGGCCGTCGTCGCGGCGTTCTACCAGAAGCAGCTCACGGACTTCCTCTCAAGTCCCGTTCCCAAGTGCCCGGGCCGTGACCTGGCGCAGAGCCACGGCGGCAACTGCGCGGTCGTGGTGTTCAACAGCCTGTCCTCGCCGTTCACGACGATCGTGAAGGTGTGCCTGCTCGCGGGCGTCACCGTCTCCTCGCCGATCTGGCTCTACCAGCTGTGGGCGTTCCTCGCCCCGGGCCTGCACAAGAACGAGAAGAAGTACACGATCGCCTTCGTGGCGACGGCCGCCCCGCTCTTCGTCGCCGGTGCCTACCTGGCCTACGAGATCATGCCGATGAGCATGCGGGTGCTGCTGAAGATCACACCCGATTCCGCGGCCAACACCCTCAACCTCGACGACATCCTCGACTTCACCGTCCGGATGATCCTCGTCTTCGGCCTCGCCTTCGAGCTGCCGCTGCTCCTGGTCATGATGAACATCGCCGGGATGGTCACCGGCAAGACCATGATCAAGTGGTGGCGCGGTGTCGTCATGGGCGTCTTCGTCTTCGGCGCGATCGCGACCCCGAGCACCGACCCGTTCGGCATGTGCATCCTGGCCGTGCCGATCATCATCCTGTACTTCGGCGCGGTGGGCTTCTCGATGCTCAACGACAAGCGCCGTGCGCGCCGCAACCCCGACCGGCTGCTGTCCGACGACGAGGCCGCCCCCCTGGATCTGACGCCGCAGTCCGTCGGTGACTCCGAGCCGATGCCGGCCCTGAACGAGCGCTCCGGTGACGGCCGCAGCCACGCGGCCCGGGGCAGCTACGACGACGTGACCTGACCCGGGCGGGCACGCTCGGACGAGCGCGCCGCACGGACACCGCC
Source organism: Streptomyces rectiverticillatus (assembly GCF_013394065.1). Classification (NCBI taxonomy): domain Bacteria; kingdom Bacillati; phylum Actinomycetota; class Actinomycetes; order Kitasatosporales; family Streptomycetaceae; genus Streptomyces; species Streptomyces rectiverticillatus. Next base: position 1,564,321 of record NZ_CP040752.1, on the reverse strand, counting down.
GCGGGGCGGCCGCTGACGCAGCGGCCGCCCCGCGCCGCATCCCGACCCGATAGGGTCCGGCGGGTGACCAGCGACATCACGCTCTTCGTCAACCCGGCGGCCGGCCGCGGGCGCGGGGCGGCCGCCGCCCAGCCGGCCGCCCGGGCGCTGCGGGCCGCCGGGTTCTCCGTGCGCACCGTTCTCGGCGAGAACGCCGCCGACGCCCTGCGCCGGGCCCGCGAGGCCGTGGCGGGCGGCACCGGCGCGCTGATCGCCGTCGGCGGCGACGGCATGGTCTCGCTGGCCCTCCAGGCCGTCGCCGGCACCCCCGTCCCGCTCGGCGTGGTGGCCGCCGGCACCGGCAACGACTTCGCCCGCGCCGCCGGGCTGCCCGTCCGCGACCCCGCAGCGGCCGGCCGGCTCATCGCCCGGTCGCTCAAAGGCGACGGCGGCCGCCCGGTGGACCTCGGCCGGACCGGCGGGACGTACTTCGCGACGGTGCTCGCCTCCGGCTTCGACTCGCGCGTCAACGACCGCGGCAACCGGCTGCGCTTCCCCGCCGGCCGGCTGCGTTACGACGTGGCCCTGATCGCCGAGCTGGCCGCGCTGCGCCCCGTCCCGTACCGGATCCGGCTGGACGACGGCCCGGAGCAGGAGGTCGAGGCCACCCTCGTCGCGGTCGGCAACAGCTCCTCGTACGGCGGGGGCATGCGCATCTGCGCGGACGCCCGCATGGACGACGGGCTGTTCGACATCACCGTCGTCGGCCCGTGCAGCCGCTCCACCCTGCTGAAGGTCTTCCCCCGGGTCTACCGCGGCACCCACCTCGGCCACCCGGCGGTGACCGTGCACCGCGTCGCCAAGGTGTCACTGTCCGCAGCCGGGATCACCGGCTGGGCGGACGGCGAGCCGCTCGGCCCGCTGCCGCTGACCGCCGAGACCGTACCGGCGGCCGTGCGCCTGCTCGGAGCTGCGGAAAAGGCTGCATAAAAGATCGGGTGCGCTGTCGGGGGTCACCGGTAGGCTCGTAGACAAGATGACCGACGACATGTCCCCTGCTGAGCGCTACGCCCTGTCACGGGTGCGCGCTGCCGAGCAGGCCACCGCGCTCGCACCGTTCCGCGAGATGTACGAATTCGAACTGGACCCCTTCCAGATAGACGCCTGCAAGGCCCTGGAGGGCGGGAAGGGTGTGCTGGTCGCCGCGCCGACCGGTTCGGGCAAGACCATCGTGGGCGAGTTCGCCGTCCACCTGGCCCTCACGCAGGGCCGCAAGTGCTTCTACACGACGCCCATCAAGGCGCTCTCCAACCAGAAGTACAGCGATCTCGTCAGGCGCTACGGCGCCGCCAAGGTCGGCCTGCTGACCGGCGACAACAGCGTCAACGCCGACGCCCCGGTGCTCGTGATGACCACCGAGGTCCTGCGCAACATGCTCTACGCGGGCTCCCAGGCCCTCATCGGCCTGGGCTACGTGGTCATGGACGAGGTGCACTACCTCTCCGACCGCTTCCGCGGCGCCGTCTGGGAGGAGGTCATCATCCACCTCCCGGAGTCGGTGACCCTCGTCTCCCTGTCGGCCACCGTCTCCAACGCCGAGGAGTTCGGCGACTGGCTGGACACCGTGCGCGGCGACACCGAGGTGATCGTCTCCGAGGAGCGGCCCGTCCCGCTGTGGCAGCACGTGCTGGCCGGCCGGCGGATCTACGACCTCTTCGAGGAGGAGACGGACCACGGCGGCCGCGGCGCCGCACGGCGCGAGGTCAACCCCGACCTGCTGCGCATGGCCCGCATGGAGAACAGCCGCACCTACAACCCGCGCGAGCGCCGCCGCGGCAAGATGGTGCGCGAGGCCGACCGCGAGCGCGAGCGCCGCCAGCGCAGCCGCATCTGGACGCCCGGCCGCCCGGAGGTCATCGAGCGCCTCGACGCCGAGGGCCTGCTGCCCGCGATCACCTTCATCTTCAGCCGCGCCGGCTGCGAGGCCGCCGTGCAGCAGTGCCTCTACGCCGGCCTGCGGCTCAACGACGACGAGGCCCGCGCCCGGGTCCGCGCGACCGTCGAGGAGCGCACGGCCGCCATCCCCGACGAGGATCTGCACGTCCTCGGCTACTTCGAGTGGCTCGAGGGCCTGGAGCGCGGCATCGCCGCCCACCACGCGGGCATGCTGCCGACCTTCAAGGAGGTCGTGGAGGAGCTCTTCGTCAAGGGCCTCGTCAAGGCCGTCTTCGCCACCGAGACGCTGGCCCTCGGCATCAACATGCCGGCCCGCACGGTGGTGCTGGAGAAGCTCGTCAAGTGGAACGGCGAGACCCACGCGGACATCACCCCCGGTGAGTACACCCAGCTGACGGGCCGGGCCGGGCGGCGCGGCATCGACATCGAGGGGCACGCCGTCGTGCTGTGGCAGCGCGCCATGGACCCGGCCGCGCTCGCCGGCCTCGCGGGCACCCGCACCTACCCCCTGCGTTCCAGCTTCAAGCCGTCGTACAACATGGCGGTCAACCTCGTCTCGCAGTTCGGGCGGCACCGCTCGCGCGAGCTGCTGGAGACGTCGTTCGCGCAGTTCCAGGCCGACAAGTCGGTCGTCGGCATCTCCCGGCAGGTGCAGAAGAACGAGGAGGGCCTGGCAGGTTACCGCGAAGCCGTCACCTGCCACCTGGGCGACTTCGAGGAGTACGCCCGGATGCGCCGCGAGCTGAAGGACCGTGAGACCGAGCTGGCCAAGCAGGGCGCGGTGCAGCGCCGCGCCGCCGCGGCGACGGCCCTGGAGCGGCTCAAGCCCGGCGACGTCATCCACGTCCCGACGGGCAAGTACGCGGGCCTGGCCCTCGTCCTCGACCCCGGCCTGCCGCCCGCCCGCGCCGACCGCCACCGCGGCTTCGACGCCCACGACGGCCCGCGCCCGCTGGTGCTCACCGCCGAGCGGCAGGTCAAGCGCCTCGCCCCGATGGACTTCCCCGTGCCGGTCGAGCCGCTGGAGCGGATGCGGATCCCCAAGTCCTTCAACCCGCGCTCCCCGCAGTCCCGCCGCGACCTCGCCTCCGCGCTGCGCACCAAGGCGGGCCACATCGTGCCCGACCGGCACCGCAGGCCCCGGGCGGCCGGCGCCGACGACGCCGAGATCACCCGGCTGCGCGCCGCCCTGCGCGCGCACCCCTGCCACGGCTGCTCCGAGCGCGAGGACCACGCCCGCTGGGCGGAGCGCTACCACCGGCTGCTGCGGGACACCCGGCAGCTGGAGCGGCGCATCGAGGGGCGTACGAACACCATCGCCCGCACCTTCGACCGGATCTGCGCCCTCCTGACCGACCTGGACTACCTGCACGGGAACGAGGTCACCGAGCACGGCAAGCGGCTCGCCCGGCTCTACGGTGAGCTGGACCTGCTGGCCTCCGAGTGCTTGCGCGACGGCGTGTGGGAGGGGCTGAAGCCGGCCGAGCTGGCGGCGTGCGCCTCGGCGCTCGTCTTCGAGGCGCGCATGGCCGACGACGCGGCGCCCCCGAAGCTGCCCACGGGCCCGGCGAAGGAAGCCCTCGGCGAGATGGTCCGCATCTGGGGCCGGCTCGACGCCCTGGAGGAACAGCACAAGATCAACCAGGCGGAGGGGGTCGGCCAGCGCGAGCCGGACCTCGGCTTCGCCTGGGCCGCGTACCGCTGGGCGTCCGGGCACGGCCTGGACGAGGTCCTGCGGGAGATCGAGATGCCGGCCGGCGACTTCGTGCGGTGGTGCAAGCAGCTGATCGACGTACTGGGCCAGATCGCGGCGGCGGCGCCGCAGGAGGGCAGCACGGTTGCGCGCAATGCGCGCAGGGCGGTCGACGGCCTTCTGCGCGGGGTGGTGGCGTACTCGTCAGTGGGCTGAGCCTGTCCGGCACCGCCGGGCACGCCGTGGAGGGTTGCGCGCCGCCGCGGCGGGGGAGAGTGCCCCGGCCCCGCCCCTTCCCGTTTCCTGGGGGCAAGCCCCCAACCCCCCGCAGGGGTTCAGGGAAGGGGTGGGCCAGGGGAATGTCCTTCCGCCGCAGCGGTGCTCAGCCGGGACGGCGGAGTCCGGCGGTGCCGGAACCGCCCCGCTCAGGCGGCGGCCGCGCCCTCCTGCTCGGCCTCGACCTGCTGGTTCCACTCGGGCTTGGACGCCTGCCAGCCGTCCTCGTCGTGGCCGCGGCGCCAGTAGCCCGACACCGACAGGCGGCCGCGCGGTACCTCCCGCTCCACGCGCAGATAGCGGCGGAGCTCCTTCACGAAGCCGGCCTCGCCGTGGACGAAGGCCTGGACGTCGCCGGCGGGGAAGTCGAGCGCGCGCACGGCCTCGACGAGGAGCTCGCCGACGGGTGCCTCGCCGCGGTGCAGCCAGGTGACCTCGACGCCCTCGGCCAGCTCCAGCTTCTGCTCCTCCTCCGGGCCCGCGATCTCGACGAAGGCGTGCACGCGCGCGCCCGCCGGGATCCGCTCCAGGGACGCGGCGATCGCCGGCAGCGCGCTCTCGTCGCCCGCCAGGAGGTGCCAGTCGGCGGCCGGGTCGGGGGAGTAGGCACCGCCGGGGCCGCGGAAGAGCACCTCGGCGCCCGGGCGGACGGAGGCCGCCCACGGGCCGGCCAGGCCCTCGTCGCCGTGGACGACGAAGTCGATGGCCAGCTCGCGCGCCTCGCGGTCGAAGGAGCGCACCGTGTAGGTGCGGGTCTTCGGCCACTGCTCGTGGGGCAGGTCGCGCCGGATGATCTCCATGTCGAAGGACTCGGGGTAGGTGACGCCGGGCACGGGGAAGAGCAGCTTCACGTAGTGGTCGGTGTGCTCGCCCGCGCCGAAGTCCGCGAGGCCCTCGCCGCCGAGCACCACGCGCACCATGTGCGGCGTGAGCCGCTCGGTGCGCACTACACGGGCCCGGTTGAGCTTCGGCCTCTGCCGGACGGGACGCTCTGCCATGGTGTCTCCCCTGATCCCCTGATCCTGAAAAGTTAGGTTCACCTAACCTAACAGCTCAGCCGGCGAGGACGCCCAGCAACCGCTGCAGCGAGCCGCCGAGCCCCCACCGCTCGGCCAGAGCGTCGAGCGTCTGCGGATCCCGCGGCTCGGCCGGCAGCGCCGGATCGAAGGGCGCCAGCGGGACGTCCGACGCCACCCGTACGACCTTCGGGGCCACCGCCAGATACGGCTTGGCCTCCGTCAGGCGCGTGCGCTGGGCCGGGGTGAGCTTCGCCGCCGGATCGTCCACGGCCGCCAGGATCCCGGCCAGGTCGCCGAAGGCGGCCAGCAGCTTCGCGGCCGTCTTCTCGCCGATGCCCGGCACGCCCGGCAGCCCGTCGCTGGGGTCGCCGCGGAGCAGCGCCAGGTCCGCGTACCCCGGACCGTCCACCCCGTACTTCTCCCGCAGCAGCGCCTCGTCGACCGCCTGCAGCGTGCCCACGCCCTTGAGCGGGTACAGCACCCGCACCCCGCGCCGGTCGTCCACCAGCTGGTAGAGGTCGCGGTCGCCGGTGACGATGTCGACCGGGCCCCCGGCGCGGCCCGCGAGCGTGCCGATCACGTCGTCGGCCTCGTACCCCGTGGCGCCGACCCGGGCGATGCCGATCGCGTCGAGCACCGCCTCGATCACCGGGACCTGCGGCGAGAGGGTGTCGGGCACCTCCTCCTCGTCGGGGCCGGTCTCCGTCTCCCCGGCCACCCGGTGCGTCTTGTAGGTGGGGATCAGCTCGACCCGCCAGTGGGGCCGCCAGTCGAAGTCCATGCAGGCCACCAGGTCGTCGGGGTGGTGGTCCTGGACCAGGCGGGCGATGAAGTCGAGCAGGCCGCGCACCGCGTTCACCGGGGTGCCGTCGGGGGCGCGGACGGAGTCGGGCACGCCGAAGTAGGCGCGGAAGTACAGGGAGGCGGTGTCGAGGAGCATCAGGCGTCGCGTCACGGGTCGATCATGCCGCAGACCACTGACACGCCTCCCGCAACCCCACCCCACCGATGTGAACCGGGTCACTGTTCCGTTTGCCCGGATTGATCGGGGGCAGGCGCGGCATCGGAGCGGACCCCGTCCTCGGCACGTGTGCCGGAAGCGGGCACGCGGACCGATGCCGCACCGCTCCACGGCCCTGCCACAGGGGGAGGCAGGGCCGTCCTGAGTTCGACCCGAGAGGTGTATGTGTCCAGGCTCCAGGCCGAGCATCTGTACAAGGTGTTCGGCAGACGACCCGAAGCCGCCGTCCAACGGCTCGAAGGCGGCGCCGACCGCGACGAGCTGCGTGCCGACGGCACCACCGCAGCGGTCATCGACGCCTCGTTCGAGGTGGAGGCGGGCCAGATCTTCGTGGTGATGGGTCTGTCCGGATCCGGTAAGTCCACTTTGCTGCGGATGCTCAACGGACTGCTGGAGCCGACCGCCGGCCGTGTCCTCTTCGACGGGGAGGACCTGACCGCCCTGTCCCCGCGCGACCTGCGCACGGTGCGCTCCCGGAAGATCAGCATGGTCTTCCAGCACTTCGCGCTCTTCCCGCACCGCAGCGTGCTGGAGAACGCGGCCTACGGCCTGGAGGTGCAGGGCGTGGCCCGCGCGGAGCGCGAGGAGCGCGCCGCCGAGGCGCTGGAGCTCGCCGGCCTGGGCGGCTGGGAGGCCTCCTGGCCGGACGAGCTCTCGGGCGGTATGCAGCAGCGCGTCGGGCTCGCCCGCGCGCTGGCCACCGACGCGGACCTGCTGCTGATGGACGAGTCCTTCAGCGCGCTCGACCCGCTGATCCGCCGCGACATGCAGGACCAGCTGCTGGACCTGCAGACGCGGCTGAAGAAGACCATCGTCTTCATCACCCACGACCTCAACGAGGCCATGCGCCTCGGCGACCGGATCGCCGTCATGCGCGACGGCCGGATCGTGCAGAACGGCACCGCGGAGGACATCCTCGTGCGCCCGGCCAACGACTACGTGGCCTCCTTCATCCAGGACGTCGACCGCAGCCGGGTGCTGACCGCCGGTTCGATCATGGACCGGGCGGGCCTGGCCTCCGGCGCCGCGGGGACGGCCACCGTCCCCGCGGCGACGCCCGTCGCCGACCTGTTCGCCTTCTTCGCCCGCAGCGCCGCCCCCGTCACCGTCACCGACGAGCGGGGCGAGCCGGCCGGCATCGTCACCCGTGACCTGCTGTTCGCCGCGCTCGGCGAGGAGCCGAGGGTGCCCGCACCGCGGCCCGCGGAGGCCGCCACGCCCGCCCGCGCCGACGAGGCGGAGGTGAGCGCCCGTGCCTAGGATCCACTTCGGAAGCTGGGCCGAGGACGCCGTCAGCTGGCTGCAGACCCACCTGAGCTGGCTCTTCGACGTCATCAACACGGTTCTGACCGGCATGTACGACGGGGTGAACGCCGTCCTCGGCGCCCCCGAGCCGCTGCTGATGGCCGGCATCCTGGCCGTCGTCGCCTGGTGGCTGCGCGGGCTGCTGCCCGCCGTGCTCACCTTCGCCGGCTTCGCCCTGGTCGACTCCTTCGGCCTGTGGGAGGCGGCGATGGCGACGCTGTCGCTCGTCCTCGTCGCGAGCCTGATCACGCTGCTGGTCGCCGTGCCGCTCGGCATCTGGGCGGCGCGCAGCAGCAAGGTCAGCGGGGTCCTGCGGCCCGCGCTGGACGTCATGCAGACGATGCCCGCCTTCGTCTACCTGATCCCCGGCGTCATGTTCTTCTCGATCGGCCCGATCCCCGGTCTGATCGCGACCGTCGTCTTCTCGATGCCGCCCGGCGTCCGCATGACCGAGCTGGGCATCCGGCAGGTCGACGGCGAGCTCGTCGAGGCCGCGACGGCCTTCGGCACCACGCCGCGCGACACCCTGACCCGGGTGCAGCTGCCGCTCGCCCTGCCCACGATCATGGCGGGCGTCAACCAGGTCATCATGCTGGCCCTGTCCATGGTCGTCATCGCCGGCATGGCGGGCGCGGGCGGCCTCGGCGAGGCCGTGTACGCGGCCGTCACCAAGGTCGACATCGGCGGCGGCGTCGAGAGCGGCCTGGCCGTCGTCGTCCTCGCCATCTACCTGGACCGCATGACCGGCGCCCTCAACCAGCGGGTCTCCCCGCTCGGCCGGCGCGCCGCCGCCAAGGCCGCCTCCGCCGCCCGCGGGCTCGCCGTTCTGCGCTACCGGCCCGGCACGGCCGTCGCCACCGTCGGCGTCGTCGTCCTCGCGCTGGTCGCCGGCGGGATGAACCTCGCCCGCAGCGGCGACGACGGGCGGCCCGTCGACACTGCCGCGGGCGCGAACGTGGGCCAGGGCCGGGGCATCAAGCTCGGCTACTTCCCCTGGGACGAGGCCATCGCCACCACCTACCTGTGGCAGAACATCCTCGAGGACCGCGGTTACAAGCCGGACGTCAAGCAGCTCGACCCCGGGCCGCTGTACACCGCCCTGGCGCAGGGCCAGATGGACCTGCAGTTCGACGCCTGGCTGCCCACGACCCACAAGCAGTACATGGACCGCTACGGCGACAAGCTCACCGACCTGGGCGCCTGGTACGGGCCCACCTCGCTGGAGCTGTCCGTGCCCGACTACGTCAAGGGCGTGGACTCGCTGGAGGACCTCAAGGGCAAGAGCGCCCAGTTCGGCGGGAAGATCGTCGGCATCGAGTCCAGCGCGGGCATGATGGGCACGCTCAACGACAAGGTGCTCAAGGAGTACGGACTGGACGGCGAGTACAAGGTCGTCTCCTCGTCCACCGCCTCGATGCTCGCCGACCTCGACCGGGCCATCAAGAAGAAGGAGCCCATCGTCACCACCCTGTGGTCGCCGCACTGGGCCTACGGCAAGCACCAGCTGAAGAAGCTCAAGGACCCCAAGGGGGCCTGGGGCAAGGGCGAGGAGATCCACGCCGTCGGCAAGAAGGACTTCGGCAAGGACTTCCCCGAGGTCACGGCCTGGCTGAAGGACTTCAAGCTGTCCGAGAAGGACCTCGCCTCCCTGGAGGTCGAGATCCAGAACGGCGGGAAGGGCAAGGAGAAGGAGTCCGCCCGTCGCTGGCTGGACGCCCACCCGGGCCTCGCCGACAAGCTGGCGCCTGTCCGCCACTGACGAACAGGCGTACGGTGGGGCGGTGGTCCCGCCCAGGAGCAGCCGCCCCGCCGTACGCCGTGTCGTCTCCCTCGTGCCGTCGCTGACGGAAGCCGTCGCCGCGACCGAGCCCGGGCTGCTCGCCGCCGCTACCGACTGGTGCGACCACCCGGCGGGCCTGGACGTCGTACGGATCGGCGGCACGAAGAACCCCGACACCGCGCGCATCGCCGCCCTCGCGCCCGACCTCGTCCTCGCCAACGAGGAGGAGAACCGCGCACCCGACCTCGGCGCGCTGCGCGCCGCCGGGCTGGAGGTGCTCGTCACCGAAGTGCGCACGCTGCCCCAGGCGTTCGCCGAGCTGGAGCGGGTCCTGGTGCGCGGCTGCGGGCTGGCCAGGCCCGCGTGGCTGGCCGACGCGGAGGACGCGTGGCGGGACGTGCGCGCCTCCGGGCCGGCGCTCCGGGCCGTGGTGCCGGTGTGGCGGCGGCCGTGGATGGTCCTCGGCCGGGACACCTTCGCCGGCGACGTCCTCGCCCGGCTCGGCGTCGCCAACGTCCACGCGGGCCACCCCGAGCGCTATCCGCGCATCCCCCTCGACGAGCTGAACGCGTGCGGCGCCGAGCTGGCCGTCCTGCCCGACGAGCCCTACCGCTTCACACGCGACGACGGCCCGGAGTCCTTCCCCGGGCTGCCGTGCGCGCTCGTCAGCGGGCGTCACCTCACGTGGTACGGACCCTCACTGACGGAAGCGGCTGAGGCACTGGGCGCGGCGCTGCGAGCAGCCGGCCGCTGACCAGGCCGTGCACGGTGCGGGCGGCCGCCACCGCCCAGGCGGTGACCAGCAGCGCGTACAGGCCCACCGACAGCCAGGTCAGGGCGTGCAGGCCCGTGTGGCGGGAGAGGACCGCGGCCCCCGTGACACAGGTGCCTATGGGGAAGGTGAACGCCCACCAGGTCATCGCGAAGCCCATGCCCTGCCGGAAAGCCCGCAGCACCATGGCCGCGGCCAGGGCCAGCCACAGCAGCGCGAAACCCATCACCGGGGCCCCGTACAGCACGGCGAACGGCACCGCCGCGTGCGCGTACGGGGCGGGGAGCGCGCCCTGCGCGGCGTCGGCGAGGTTGCCGACCGCGGTGGTCGACTGGCCCAGCGGGCCCAGGACGAGGAAGAGGGCCGGGGTCAGCGCGAGCGGCAGCGGGCCGTGGTGGATCAGCCGCGCGAAGACCGCGGGCAGGATCAGCAGGGTCGCCAGGAGACTCATCCCGAAGAGGGCGTAGCAGCCCAGCACCATGGCCGCCCGCCACTGGCCGGCCGGCAGGTGCGGAACCAGGGCGGGGCCCAGCGCGGCGGACACCATCGGGGCGACCACGGGCAGCAGCCACACGGGGGAGGCCTGGCCCGGCTCGATGCGGTGCCGGGTCACCATCAGGTACGGGATGCCCGCCGCCGCGGCCAGCCCGGTCACGGTGCCCGCCACCCACAGCACCGCGTCCGCGGCGACCGCCGCGCCCTGGCCCACGACCCCCGAGCCCACGGACAGGGTGGCCCCGCCGACCGCCAGCAGCGCCATCGCCGCGCAGCCGTAGAACGGTGCCACGGCCGGGTCGCCGAGGTGGCGCCGCGCCTGGTCGGCGTGGCGGGCCCAGTGCACGGCCCGCGCCACCAGCAGCACGGCCAGCGCCAGCGCCGCCAGCGCCCACACCGCTTCGCACGCCCCGCGCAGGCCCGGCGGATGTACGGGCAGTGCCGCGCCCGCGCTCGCGACGATCGCGGTGCCCATGACGGCCGCGTACCAGTTCGGGCCCAGGTGGCGCAGGGGAGAGGTGGTGCGGGTGGTGGTGCCGGAGGTGCTCATGCGTCCAGCGTCGGCCGAGCGTCCCTCCGCCACCAGGGGCCTTGTCTCTATGAGGGCATAAGCTGAAGTTATGAGCAATGAGGGCGGTGGCGGCCGGCGGGGCCCGCTCGCGCACCGCGTGCCCGACCTCGCGGCGCTGGAGCTGCTGCTCGCCGTCGCGCGGCTGGGCAGCCTGGGGCGGGCCGCGCGCGAGATGGGCATCACCCAGCCCGCCGCGAGCGGGCGGATCCGCAGCATGGAGCGGATGCTCGGCGTCGGCCTCGTCGAGCGGTCGCCGCGCGGGTCGCGGCTGACGGACGCCGGGGTGCTCGTCACCGACTGGGCGCGGCGCATCGTGGAGGCGGCCGAGGCCTTCGACGCCGGGGCGCAGGCGCTGCGCGGGCAGCGGGACTCGCGGCTGCGGGTGGCCGCGAGCATGACCATCGCCGAGTACCTGCTGCCGGGCTGGCTGGTCGCCCTGCGCACGCGGCGGCCCGGCACGGCGGTCACACTCCTCGCCGGGAACTCGGCGGCCGTCGCGGAGCGGCTGCGGGCCGGAGAGGCGGACCTGGGCTTCGTCGAGGGCCTCGCCGCCCCGGCCGGGCTCGACGGCGCGGTCGTCGGCGGCGACCGGCTCGTGGTCGTCACGGCACCGGCCCACCCCTGGGCCCGGCGGCGGGCCCCGATCGGCGCGGCCGAGCTGGCGGCCACCCCGCTGATCCTCCGCGAACGGGGCTCGGGCACGCGGCAGGTGCTGGACGCGGCCCTCGCCGCGTACGGGGGGCTCGCCGAGCCGCTGCTCGAACTCGCCTCCACGACGGCGGCGAAGGCGGCGGCGGTGAGCGGGGCGGGCCCCTGCGTCCTGAGCGAGCTCGCCATCGGCGAGGAACTCGCGGCCCGCCGCCTGGTCGAGATCCCCGTCGCGGATCTCGACCTGCACCGCGCACTCCGGGCCGTCTGGCCCACGGGCCACCGCCCCACGGGCCCGGCCCGTGAACTGCTGGGCCTGACCCGGACGCCCTAGCGGTCCCGCACCGGGCGTACCCTTCCGCCGCGACGGCGAATCACCACGTGCGAGGCACTCGGCGGTGCCGAGCCGGCCTGAGGCGCGTGCGGCACCGCCGGGTTCCGCCGTGGGGGCCGGGCGCCGTTGCGGCGGGAGGAGAGCGGGGGCGGCCGCGGGAGTGCTTGCCGGGTCGAGGCCCTTCCGCCGCGACGGCGAATCACCACGTGCGAGGCACTCGGCGGTGCCGAGCCGGCCTGAGGCGCGTGCGGCACCGCCGGGTTCCGCCGTGGGGGCCGGGCGCCGTTGCGGCGGGAGGAGAGCGGGGGCGGCCGTGGGAGTGCTTGCCGGGTCGAGGTCCTTCCGCCGCGACGGCGAATCACCACGTGCGAGGCACTCGGCGGTGCCGAGCCGGCCTGAGGCGCGTGCGGCACCGCCGGGTTCCGCCGTGGGGGCCGGGCGCCGTTGCGGCGGGAGGAGAGCGGGGGCGGCCGTGGGAGTGCTTGCCGGGTCGAGGTCCTTCCGCCGCGACGGCGAATCACCACGTACGGCCTTTCCGGCGGTGCCGAGCCGGTCTGGGCGTACGGCACCGCCGGCCGTTGCGGCGGAAGGTGCCGCGGGCCCGCCGGCGGGCGTTCAGCCGGCCGACGCCGCCTCCACCAAGGCTCGCACCAGACGCAAGTCGTCCCGCGCTTCCGGGTGCCACTGGACGCCCACGGCGAAGAGGTCGCCCGGGCGTTCCAGTGCCTCGATCGTGCCGTCCTCCGCGTGCGCCGTCGCGACGAGGCCGTCGCCCAGGCGGGCGACGGACTGGTGGTGGTGCGTGGCGACGTCGCAGGGTTCGGGGAGGAGGCGGCCCAGGCGGCTGTCCGGTTCCGGCTTGATCAGGTGCTCGGTGAAGGCGCCCACGACGGGGTTGTGCTCCTCGTGCCCCACCTCGTCCGGCAGGTGCTGGCACAGCGAGCCGCCGGCGTGCACGTTCATCAGCTGCATGCCGCGGCAGATCCCGAGCACCGGAACGCCCTGCTCAAGGGCGGCGCCCAGCAACGCCAGCTCCCACGCGTCGCGTTCGGGGACCGGCACGCCCGCGCGCGGGTGCGGCTGTTCGCCGTAGAGGCCGGGGTCGAGGTCCTCGCCACCCGCGAGGACGAGGCCGTCGAGCCGCCGCACCATGTCGCCGGCGGCGGCCGGCTCGTCCGGCGGCAGCTGTACGGCGAGGCCGCCGGCCCGCTGGACGTGCTGGGCGTACGAGGCGGGCAGGAGCGCGGCCGGCAGGTCCCACGCGGCGCCCCAGCGGGCCCGGGTGAGGTAGGTGGTGACACCGATCAGTGGCTGGCGGAGCATGGAGCGGGTCCTTTCCGTACGTGGTCGTTCCGTACGCTACGGCGTTGATCACACGGTCGGTACGCTACGACGATCACATGGTCAGTCGCGGTTCAGTTCCGCTTCGGCCGCCGCGAGCGCCGCGAACTCCTCCTCGGGCGCCCCGGCGACGAGCCGGTGCCGGCTCCAGCAGGCGAAGTACACGGCGGCCACGGCGTAGACGCCGAGGGCGACGAGCGCGGCGGTGACGTCCACCAGGAAGGTCGCCACCAGCGCCGCGCAGGCGAGGACGAAGGCGAGCGCCGAGGTGGCGACGCCCCCGGGCGTCCGGTAGGGCCGCTCCAGCCCCGGCTCGCGGCGCCGCAGCACGATGTGGGAGAGGGACATCAGTGCGTAGGAGACGGTGGCGCCGAACACGGCGACGTTGAGCATCCGCGCCCCGTCACCGGTCGCCGCCGCGAGCGCGAACCCGAGCGCGCCGGGCACCACCAGCCCCAGCCAGGGGGCCTTGCGGCGGCTGGTGAGGGAGAGGAAGCGGGGGAGGTAACCGGCCCGGGAGAGGGCGAAGAGCTGCCGCGACCCGGCGTAGATGAGGGAGAAGAAGGAGGCCACCAGGCCGGCGAGCCCCGCGTAGTTGACGATGCGGCCGAGCACGGTGGGCCGCCCGTCCGGCTGTACGGCGGCCACCAGCGGGTTCCCGGCGTCCTTGAGGGCGTCCGCCCCGCCCGCGCCGGTCGCGGCGAGGAAGGTCAGGAGCGCGAGGGCCAGCAGGATGCCCATGGACGTGGCCATGGCCCGGGGCAGTGAGCGCACGGGGTCCTTGGTCTCCTCGGCCGCGAGCGGCACGCCCTCGACGCCGAGGAAGAACCACATGCCGAACGGGAAGGACGCCCAGATCCCGAGGAGCCCGAACGGCAGCCAGGAGGACGCGCCGAGCGCGCCCGTGTCGACGGGGATGTCGTGCAGCCGCCCCGCGTCGAAGTCGGTGAACGCACCCGCCGCGAAGACGAGCAGCGCGGCGACGGCGATGCCGGTGACGACGAAGCTGAACCGCAGGGCCTCGCCCACGCCCCACAGGTGGATGCCGATGAAGACGACGAAGCAGGCCAGGTACACCGGCCAGGACGAGGTGAGCCCGAACAGGCCGAGCGACTCCACGTAGTCGCCGATGAAGAGGGAGATCGCCGCGGGCGCGAGGACGTATTCGATGAGGATGGCGGTGCCGGTGAGGAAGCCGCCCCACGGGCCGAGCGCGCGCCGCGCGAAGCCGTAGCCCCCGCCCGCCGTCGGCAGGACGGCGGCCATCTCCGCGAGGGCGAAGACCATGCAGGTGTACATCAGGCCCATCAGGGCGGCGGCGACGGCGAGTCCGCCGAAGCCGCCGTGCGCGAGGCCGAAGTTCCAGCCGGAGAAGTCGCCGGAGACGACGTAGGCGACGCCGAGGCCGGTGAGCAGCAGGGGGCCGGCGCTGCCGCGGCGCAGGGTGCGCTTCTCCAGGTAGTCCGCCGGCCGGTCCGAGGCGTGTGGCGGTGCCGTGGGTGTCTCCGTGCGTTCGGGCATGCTGCCGCTCCTGCCTCGGGAGGTAAAGGTTTTGCGCCATACCTTTGCCTCGCGGTGGCTGATCCGGCAACCCCCTTGCGTAAAAGACTGGTTACGAGAGGGGCTCTCGTGGGTTAACGCGGCTTGTGCGAGCTGACGCGGCTTGTGCGACCTACGCCAGGAAGCCCCGCAGCAGGGCCGCCGTCCCGCAGCAGTGCTCGCGCATCACCTCGCGCGCCGCTTCCGCGTCGCCGTCCAGGACCGCCTCCACGAGTGCGGTGTGCTGCAGCTGGGAGTGCTCCAGGTTCCGCACCAGCAGCGGAATGCAGTCCAGCAGGTCGTTGACCGTCGCCCGTACCGCCGCGTAGTGCGCGGCCAGCGACGGGGAGCCCGACAGCTCGGCCAGCGTCAGGTGGAACAGGGTGTCCATGCGCCGGTATTCGGCCAGCGGCGCGTCGTGCGTGGCGGCCAGCGCCGCGCGCAGCCGCCCGGCCCCGCCCTCGGGGAGCCCGTGGGCTGCGCACAGCCCGGCCGCGCCCACCTCCAGCACCTCGCGGAAGCGCAGCGTGTCCTCCACGTCCACGTCGGCGACCCGGCGCCGCAGCTCCTCCTCGCCCGCGGTCGCGGGCCGGGCCAGCACGAACGTGCCGCCGTAGCGGCCGCGCCGGCTCTCGACCAGGCCCTGGTCCTGCAGCACCTTGAGCACCTCGCGCAGCGTCACCCGGCTGACCCGCAGGCGGTCGGCCAACTCGCGCTCGGCGGGCAGCCGTTCCCCCTCGGCCACCAGACCCAGCCGCACGATCTGGAGTATCTGCTCCAGCGCTTCCTCGAATCCGTTGCCCGCGCGGACCGGCCGCAGCACCGGCGCCAGGCGGTCCGTCGCATGATCGTTCATCTGACCCCTTCCCTTTAATGGTCTACAGCCCTACCTTAAGACCTCCGGTCGCACCGACAGGAGGCATCACTGTGGCAGACCGCACGCCCCCGCTCGCCGTCGAGGAGCTGCGCAGGCTGGTCGACACCGGGGAGATCGACACCGTCGTCCTCGCCTTCACCGACATGCAGGGACGACTCCAGGGGAAGCGGTTCGCCGCCCGGTTCTTCCTCGACGACGTCCTCGACCACGGCACCGAAGGCTGCAACTACCTCCTCGCCGTGGACGTCGACCTGAACACCGTCGACGGCTACGCCATGTCGTCGTGGGAGCGCGGCTACGGGGACTTCGCCATGCGCGGCGACCTCTCCACCCTGCGCCGCACCCCCTGGAACCCGGGCACCGCCCTCCTCACCGCCGACCTCGCCTGGCACGACGGCTCGCCCGTCCTCGCCTCGCCCCGGCAGATCCTGCGCCGCCAGCTCGACCGGCTGGCCGAGCGCGGCTGGAGCGCGTACGCCGGCACCGAGCTGGAGTTCATCGTCTTCAAGGACACCTACGAAGAGGCCTGGGGCCGCGGCTACCGCGACATGACCCCGGCCAACCAGTACAACTGCGACTACTCCGTCCTCGGCACCGGCCGCGTCGAACCCCTCCTGCGCCGCATCCGCAACGAGATGGGCGCCGCCGGGATGACCGTGGAGTCCGCCAAGGGCGAGTGCAACCTCGGCCAGCACGAGATCGCCTTCCGCTACGACGACGCCCTCACCACCTGCGACCAGCACGCCGTCTACAAGACCGGAGCCAAGGAGATCGCCGCCCAGGAGGGCATGGCACTCACCTTCATGGCCAAGTACGACGCCCGTGAAGGCAACTCCTGTCACATCCACCTGTCGCTGCGCGACGAGGCCGGGCGGCCCGTCCTCGCCGACGACGAGGGCCCGTACGGCATGTCGAAGACGATGCGGCACTTCCTGGCCGGACAGCTGGCCGCGCTGCGCGACTTCACCCTCCTCTACGCGCCGAACATCAACTCCTACAAGCGGTTCCGGCCCGGCTCCTTCGCACCCACCGCCGTCGCCTGGGGCCCCGACAACCGCACCTGCGCCCTGCGCGTCATCGGCCACGGCCACTCCCACCGCTTCGAGAACCGGCTGCCCGGCGGGGACGTGAACCCCTACCTCGCCGTCGCGGGCATGGTGGCCGCCGGGCTCCACGGCGTCGAGCACGAGCTGGAGCTGCCCGAGGTCTGCACCGGCAACGCCTACGCCGGCGACGCCCAGCACGTCCCCGCCACCCTGCGCGAGGCCGCGGCGCTGTGGGAGCGGAGCCCCATAGCCCGGGAGGCCTTCGGCGACGAAGTCGTCGAGCACTACCTGCACATGGCGCGCGTCGAGCAGGAGGCGTACGACACGGCCGTCACGGACTGGGAGCGGTTCCGCTCCTTCGAGCGGATGTGACACGCCACCCCCAGCCGCGAGCGGCGAGAACCACAGGAGAGGACTTGCACGAGCTTCACGTACTCAACCCGGCGACCGAGGAACTCATCGCCACCATCCCGGCCGCGACGCGGCAGGACGTCCACGCGGCCGTGGCGCGCGCCGCCGAAGCCCAGCGCAGCTGGTCCGCGCTCGCCCCCGGCGACCGCGCCCGGCAGCTGCGCCGCTTCGCCGCCGTCGTCGACGCGCACCTGGAGGAGCTCGCCCAGCTGGAGGTCCGCGAGGCCGGACACCCGGTCGGCAACGCCCGCTGGGAAGCGGGCAACGCCCGCGACCTGCTGGAGTACGCGGCCGGGGGAGTGGAGCGGCTGACCGGCGCGCAGATCCCCGTCGCAGGCGGCCTGAACGTCACCTTCCACGAGCCCCTCGGCGTCGTCGCCGTCATCGCCCCGTGGAACTTCCCGATGCCCATCGCCGCCTGGGGCCTCGCCCCGGCCCTGGCCGCGGGCAACGCCGTGCTCCTCAAGCCGGCCGAGACCACCCCGCTGACCGCTCTGCGGCTGGCGGAGCTCGGGCTGGAGGCGGGGCTGCCCGAGGGCCTCTTCCAGGTCCTCCCCGGCGCCGGGCCCGTCGCCGGTGACGCCCTCGTGGAACACCCCGGCGTCGCCAAGGTCGTCTTCACCGGCTCCACCGCCGTCGGCAAGCAGATCATGGCCAAGTGCGCGGCGGGCGTGAAGCGCGTGACGCTCGAACTCGGCGGCAAGAGCCCCAACATCGTCTTCGCCGACGCCGACGTCGAGCGGGCCGCCGCGGCCGCCCCCGGCTCCTTCCTCGACAACACCGGGCAGGACTGCTGCGCCCGCAGCCGCATCCTCGTCCAGCGCTCCGTGTACGACCGCTTCATGGAGCTGCTGGAGCCGGCGGTCACGTCGTTCGTCGTGGGCGACCCGGCGGATCCCGCCACGCAGATGGGGCCGCTGATCTCGGCCGCGCACCGCGAGCGCGTACGGTCCTACGTCCCCGAGTCCGCCCCCGCCGCCATCCGGGGCGAGGCTCCGGCGGGCAAGGGCTTCTGGTACCCCGCCACGGTCCTGGAGGGCGGGCCGGAGGACCGCACCGCCGTTGAGGAGATCTTCGGCCCGGTCGCCGTCGTCATCCCCTTCGAGGACGAGGCGGAGGCGGTGCGGATCGCCAATGCCACCGACTACGGGCTCTCCGGGTCGCTCTGGACCCGCGACGTCTCCCGCGCCCTGCGCGTCTCGCGCGCCGTCACCGCCGGGAACCTCTCCGTCAACTCCCACAGCAGCGTCCGCTACTGGACGCCGTTCGGCGGCTTCGGGCAGTCCGGCCTCGGCCGCGAACTGGGCCCCGAGGCGCTGGCCGCCTTCACCGAGACCAAGAACGTCTTCATCAGCACCGAGGAGTAACCAGTGACCGACACCGACCAGGCCCCCGTCTGCCGCCGACTCGTCGGCCGCACCGCCGTCGTGACCGGAGCCGGCAGCGGCATCGGCCTGGCCACGGCCCGCCGCCTCGCCTCCGAGGGCGCCCGCGTCGTCTGCGCGGACATCGACGAGAGCGCAGGCAAGGCCGCGGCCGCCGAGACCGGCGGGCTCTTCGTCAAGGTCGACGTCACCAGCCCCGAGGAGGTCGAGGCGCTCTTCAAGACCGCCTACGACACCTACGGCTCGGTCGACGTCGCCTTCAACAACGCCGGCATCTCCCCGCCCGACGACGACTCCATCCTCACCACCGGGCTCGACGCCTGGAAGCGCGTCCAGGAGGTCAACCTCACCTCCGTCTACCTGTGCTGCAAGGCCGCCCTGCCCTACATGCAGCGCCAGGGCAAGGGCTCGATCATCAACACCGCCTCCTTCGTCGCCGTCATGGGCGCCGCCACGTCGCAGATCAGCTACACCGCCTCCAAGGGCGGCGTGCTGGCGATGTCCCGCGAGCTCGGCGTGCAGTTCGCCCGCGAGGGCATCCGGGTCAACGCCCTGTGCCCGGGGCCGGTGAACACCCCGCTGCTCAAGGAGCTCTTCGCCAAGGACCCCGAGCGGGCCGCGCGCCGCCTCGTGCACGTGCCCGTCGGCCGCTTCGCCGAGCCCGAGGAGATCGCGGCCGCCGTCGCCTTCCTCGCCAGCGACGACTCGTCCTTCGTCAACGCCGCCGAATTCCTCGTCGACGGTGGCATCGCGGGCGCGTACGTGACCCCGCTGTAGGGTCCATGATCAAGCGGTGGGACCGGCTTGCGGGCACAGACCCGGGAGCCGGTCCCGCCGTGGATCCCCTGCCATCGCACGCACCACCGCAAAGAGAGCACATGCGCACCAAGTCCGCCATCGTCGTCGGCCTCGCTGCCGCCGCGGCCCTCGCCACGACGGTCCCCGCCACCGCGGCCCCCGCCCACGACGCCCCCCGCCGCAACTGTCCCCAGCTCGACAAGAAGCTCCCGTGGGCCGGTGACAACCGCGCCAGGCTCCAGAAGATGATCGACGAGCGCGGTACCTGCTCCGGCAAGAAGGGCCCCCGCCCCGTCGCGGCCTTCGACTGGGACAACACCGTCGTCAAGAACGACATCACCGACGCCACGCTCGCCTGGGCCCTCAAGCACGACAAGATCCTGCAGCCGAAGAGCTGGAAGGACACCAGCGCCTGGCTCACCCCGGCCGCCGACAAGGCCCTGGCCAAGGCGTGCGGCACGGCCGTGCGCCCCGGCCGGCCGCTGCCCACCTCCAAGAACACCGCCTGCGCCGACGAGATCTTCGAGATCCGCGAGAAGTCGCAGACCATGGCCGGGGACGCCGCCTTCGCCGGCGACTGGAACCACCGCCGCACCGTGCCCGCCTACGCCTGGATCCCCCAGCTGTTCGCCGGTCACACCCCCGCCGCCCTGACCTCCTTCGCCAAGCAGGCGCGCGCCGAGCAGCTCGCGGCGCCCGTCGGCACCAAGCAGACCGTCGGTACCCACACCCTCGCCGGTTACGTCCGCTACTACGACCAGCAGAAGGACCTCATCCGCACGCTCAAGGCGGCCGGCTTCGACGTCTACATCGTCTCCGCCTCCTCCGAGCCGATCGCCGAGGCCTGGTCGAGCGGCGTGGGCCTGGACGCCAAGCACACCATCGGCATCCGCAGCATCACCAAGCACGGCCGCCTCACCACGGCCATCAAGGGCTGCGGCGGCGTCGAGACCGGTCGCGGCGACGCCCTGCCGTACATGGACGGCAAGCGTTGCATGATCAACCAGGAGATCTTCAAGATCAAGGGCGCCAAGGCCTGGCAGCAGCAGGACTTCAAGCACCGCATCGCGCTGGGCGCGGGCGACGCCGACACCGACGTGACGTTCGTCAACGACGCCACCGGCGCGCACGTGGCCATCAACCGCAACAAGTCCGAGCTGATGTGCCGCGCCTACGACGACGCGGACGGCCGCTGGGTCGCCAACCCGATGTTCATCGAGCCGATGCCGCGCAAGTCCGGCACGTACCCGTGCTCCACGACCGGTGCCACGGCCGAGGACGGCACCAAGGTGCCCGTCCGGCGCGCCGACGGCTCCGTGATCCCGGACCAGGCCGACAAGGCCTTCTGAGGCTCCCCGAGCCGCCCCTGAGGTCTTCGCGCGCTACGGGGACCGGCCGCCGAACGGCGCACCGGTCCCCGTATCCCCTCCTGCCGAAGGAGCACAGCGCACGGCCCGGAACCCGGCGTTGCGGGCGGGCCTCACAGGAACGTACGCGCCTCGCCGCGGTACGTCGGAACGGTCTCCACCACGCGGTCGCCCTCGACCAGGTGCAGCGCCTCGAAGCGCTCGCACATCTCGCCCGCCTTCGCGTGCCGGAACCACACCTTGTCGCCCACCAGCAGGTCGTCGGCCGGCTGCCCGGTCAGCGGCGTCTGCACCTCGCCCGCACCCTCGCGGGGATCCAGCCGCAGGCCGGCCGGGAGGTACGGATGCGGCAGCCGGTCCGCTCCGGCCGCGCCCGACGCCGGATACCCCCCGCCCTGGGCGGTCACCACGCCCGGCCCCGGACGGCGCACCACCGGCAGCGCGAACAAGGCCGCCGGGCGGCCGCGGAACGATCTGTAGTGGTCGAACAGCCGCGGCACGAACAGCCCCGAACCGGCTGCCACCTCCGTCACCGCGTCCTCCGCGGCGGTGTGCTGCACACTGCCCGTACCGCCGCCGTTGACGAACTCGAGGTCCGCCACCTCGCGCACGGCCCGTACGGCCTCCGCGCGGCGCGCCGCCAGCTCCCTGCGGGCCGCGGCCTGCATCAGCCGGACCGAACGGGAGTACAGGGGCCGCCCCTCCACCGCATCCCCCACACCCGCCACATGCGCCTCGTAGGCCAGCAGGCCCACCAGCCGGAACCCCGGCCGGCGCACGACGGACCGTGCGAGATCCGCCAGCCGCTCCGGATCGTGCACCGGGGAACGCAGTGCCCCGAGCCGCAGCCTGCCGCCCAGCAACCGCAGCGACGTGTCCAACTCCAGGCACACCCGTACCTCTTCGCGGCCCGCCCGGGCCGCATCGATCAGCGTCAGCTGCGCGGGGTCGTCCACGGTCACCGTGACCGCCCGGGCCAGCTTCGGATCCGAGGTCAGCTCCGCCAGCCCCGCCCGGTCCGCCGACGGATACGCCAGCAGCACGTCCTCGATGCCCGAACGCGCCAGCCACAGCGACTCGGCCAGCGAAAAGCTCATCACACCCGCGAAGCCGTCCCGCACCAGTGCGCGCTCCAGCAGCGCCCGGCAGCGCACGGACTTGCTCGCCACCCGCACCGGCTTGCCCTGCGCCCGGCGCACCAGATCCGCCGCGTTGGCGTCGAACGCCTGCAGATCGACCACGGCCAGCGGCGCGTCGTAGGAGGCGGTCGCCCGGTCCAGACGGGCCCGCTCGGCGCTTGCGCATGCGACGGGAGGTGCGGCGGGAAGGCGCATGGGGCGCAGCTTGCCAGAGGCGTCCGGCGCTGGATAGGGGCCCCGCACGGGCGAGATGGCAGCGCCCGCCGCCCGCCCCGTAGAGTGGCGCACACGCCGTGGGCCGCAGCCCGGTGGCGTGATGTCCCGATACGAACCGGCCTGTCCCGAAGGGCAACCGGGCCCCGGTAGCGGGGAGACGGCTCACGAGGGGGAGCGCAGGGTGAGCACCGAGACGGACCCCGCGCCCGCGCTGCCCGTCCGCCCCCTCCCGGCCTCCTCCTACTTCGCGCCCCAGCCGCCACGGCCGCCACGCCCGGCTCAGCCGCCGCACGTGCCCCAGCCGGACGGCGGCCGCGGCGCCCGCACCCTCACCGCCGCCGTCTGCCTCGTGCTCGGACTCGGGCTCATCGGCGGCGCCGCCGCCGGGAGTTGGCTCGCGGACGGCACCGGCGGCACCGCCGCCGAACGCGCCTTCGCCCGCGGCGGCACGCTCTGGCGGACCGTCCCCGTCGACGAGCTCTTCCCGCCCGTGCTGCGCGGTGACGCCGCCGGCCCCGGCGGCGCCGCACGCGTGTGGACCCGGATCGGCGTCGCCCCCGACAGCGGGTGCGAGGAGGCATTCGACCCGCTCCTGCAGAAGGCGCTCGCCCCCGCCGGCTGCACGCGGCTGCTGCGCGCCACCTACACCGACGCCACCTCCACCGCCGTCACCACCGTCGGACTGCTCGTCACCGCCACCGACGGCCGGGGCATGCGCGACCTGCGCCGCCGCTTCACCGACGAACGGCTCGACGAGCGCACCGACCTGATGCCCCGCCCGTACGCGCCCCGCGGGACCGCCGCCGAACGCTTCGGCACGGAGCAGCGCGCCAGCTGGGCGCTCAGCATCCTCACCGACGCCCCCGCCGTCGTCTACGCCGTCACCGGCTTCGCCGACGGCCGCACCGGCACGCCCCCGCAGCCCGCCGCCCTCGCCACCCGGACCGGCGCCACCACCGCCCCCGCCCAGGCCGGGCTCGGCCACGAGGCCTCCGCCCTCGCCGGGCGCGTGGAGAGCGGCTTCCGGCAGGCCGTGCGCCGCACCGTCCAGGAGGACGCCCGGTGACCGCCGCCGCGCCCAGGGGCCGCCGGCCCCTGCTCACCGTCCTCCTCGCCTCCGCCCTCGCCGTGCTGCCCGCCGCCGGGACCGCGCACGCCGACTCCATACGCGTCCAGGAATGGGCGCTCGACGCACTCCACACCGAAGAGGCCTGGCAGACCACCAAGGGCGACGGCATCACCGTCGCCGTCCTCGACACCGGCGTCGACGACGGCCACCCCGACCTCGCCGGGCAGGTGCTGCCCGGCAAGGACCTCATCGGCTTCGGCGCTGGCCCCGGTGACCGCGCCTGGGCCCGGCACGGCACGGCCATGGCCGGGATCATCGCCGGGCGGGGGCACGGGGCGGACGGCGCCGACGGCGTCCTCGGCGTCGCCCCCGAAGCCAAGATCCTTCCCGTCCGGGTGATCCTGGAGGACGGCGACCCCTCCCGCGCCAAGGCCCGCAGCGGGCGCGGCAGCGCCCTCGCCGACGGCATCCGCTGGGCCGCCGACCACGGCGCCGACGTCATCAACCTCTCCCTCGGCGACGACAGCGACACCGCCCACCCCGAGCCGCAGGAGGACGCCGCCGTCCAGTACGCCCTCGGCAAGGGCGCCGTCGTCGTCGCCTCCGCCGGGAACGGCGGCGAACAGGGCGACCACGTCTCCTACCCCGCCGCCTACCCCGGGGTGATCGCCGTGACCGCCGTCGACCGCTACGGCAGCCGCGCCGCGTTCTCCACGCGCCGGTGGTACGCGACCGTCAGCGCGCCCGGCGTCGACGTCGTCATCGCCGACCCCGACCGGCGCTACTACGAGGGCTGGGGCACGAGCGCGGCCGCCGCCTTCGTCTCCGGCGCCGTCGCCCTGGTCCGCTCCGCGCACCCCGGGCTGAGCCCCGCCCAGATCCGCAAGCTGCTCGTGGACACGGCCCGCGACACCCCGCCGGGCGGCCGCAGCGACGCGCTCGGCGCCGGGGTCGTCGACCCGGCCGCCGCGATCGCCCGCGGCGCGTCCCTCACCCCGGAGGGCCCGGGCCCCCGCGTCACCCGCGAGTACGGCAGCCCGTATTTCGGCGGCACGGACCCCACGGGCCGGCCCCCCGCGCCGCCGCAGGACTCCCCGGACTACACGGCCCCGGCCGCCGCCACCCTGGGCACGGCCCTGGTAGCCACAGCCGCCACCCTCTGGCGGGTCCGCCGCCGCCCATCGTGAACACCGCGGCCCGGCGGTCCGCCGCCGCGGCATGGCCCCCGGCCACGAGGCCGGTTCGGCACCGCCGGATCCGGCGGTTGGTGGTTGCGCGCCGTTGCGGCGGAGGGAGAGCGCGGGCTCGGCGGACCAGAGAGCCCGGCCGACCTGCGCGCCGCGCTGTCTCATGCCGGCGCGGCACCTGTCCCCCGCCGCGACGGCGAGTCGTCCCGCGCAGGGCGCCCGGGCGGGTGTCTTTCCTCCGCCGCGACGGCGAGTCGTCCCGCGGTGGGGCCCGGCGGTGCCAACCGCCCCCGGCCCGTGAGCCGTCCTATCCATGGGGCGCCCCGCGCCGGAATGGGGCGCCCCATAGACTCTCGGGGTGGCGCTCAAGAACATTCCTGATCCCGGGTTCTCCGACGACGACGGTTCGGCCGACGCGGAGCTGACCGCCGCGCTGGCCGCGTGGGCCGGTGACCGCGGCGCCGAGCCGCGCGTGCTCGCCGCGCTGCGCGGTGCGCGCCTGCTCGTCCCCGTCGTGGCGGTGCTCGGCGAGGCCGAGACCGGGCCGGACGGGCTGAAGCGGGAGAAGACCAGCGACATGGCCGTGCCGACGCTGCAGGCGCCGGACGGCCGCAAGGCCCTGCCGGCCTTCACCTCCATCGCGTCGCTCGCCCGCTGGCGCGCGGACGCGCGGCCCGTGGCCGTACCCCTGCACCAGGCCCTGCAGGCGGCCGCGCACGAGAAGGCCGACACGATCGTCCTCGACATGGCGGGCCCGGTGCCGTACCAGCTGACGGGCCCGGCCCTGCTGGCCCTGGCCGAGGGCCGCGAGAGCACCGACCCCCTGGCGGACCCGGCGGTCGCGGAGGCGCTCCGCGCCGTTCTCACGGCCGAGCCGGCGGTGCACCGCGCCCACCTGGCCCCCTCGCGGGACGCGGACGGCACACTCGCCCTGGCCCTGGCCGGCGACGCCGAGGTCTCCGCCGCGGTGCAGCGCGTGGCGGAGGCGCTGGCCTCCGACGAGGTCCTGCGGGCCCGTCTCGTCCGCGGCCTCGACCTGGCCCTGCTGCCCGCCGGCGCCTCCGTCCCCGGGGAGCCGCTCTTCACCCGCTAGCCGGCCCCGTGCCGGCCGACAGGCGCCCCGTCGTGGATCGACCGACAATGCGAAGAGGTCCACGAGATCCCTGGAGGACGCCATGGACGTGAAGCTGGGGGCCGCAAGTCTCGACTCCGTGGAGACGAGAACCGTCGCCGCCGAGTTCCTCGGCACTCTGCTGCTGGTCTTCTTCGCCGTCGGCTCCGCGGTCCTCGCGGCCGACTACATCGGGGTCCTCGGCATCGCCCTGGCGTTCGGCTTCACCCTGCTGGCCCTCTGCTACGCACTGGGGCCGGTCTCGGGCTGCCACGTCAACCCGGCGGTGACGCTGGGCATACTGCTGGAGGGCCGCATCAGCCCGCGCACGGCGATCGAGTACTGGGTGGCGCAGCTGCTCGGCGGCATCGTGGGCGCGGCGCTGCTGTTCCTGCTGGCCAAGCAGGTGCCGGGGCTGAAGACGCACGGCGCGTTCGGAAGCAACGGCTGGGGCAGCCGCTCGGCCGTGCACCTGAACACGGGCGGCGCGTTCCTCGCGGAGGTCGTCCTGACCTTCCTGCTGGTCTTCGTCGTGCTCTCGGTGACCCACAAGATCGCGCTGGTGGGCTTCGACGGCCTGCCCATCGGCCTGGCCCTCGCGGTGATCCACCTGGTGGGCATCCCGCTGACGGGCACCTCGGTGAACCCGGCGCGGAGCCTGGGCCCGGCGCTGTTCGCGGGCGGGGGCGCGCTCTCGCAGCTGTGGCTGTTCATCATCGCGCCGCTGATCGGCGGCGCGCTGGCGGCCTGCGCGCACCGGGTCACGCATCCGCCGATGGGACCGGCCAATCTGGCCGACGACCTGGCGCTCCCGCACTACCCGAAGGGGCCGACGACGGCCGCGCACCCGACGGAGGAGCGCCCCGAGCCGCGGGAGGACCGCGACGCCGGGGACGAGGGCGGGGAAGGCGGGGAACGCCCCGGCCGGCCGGGCCCGGCGGGCCCGGTCTGACCGGGGCGCGGAAAGCGGAAAAGTGCAGGAGCCGGCCGGGGGGCTCAGCCGAAGACGGGGCCCGTGTACTTCTCGCCGGGCCCCTGCCCGGGCTCGTCCGGCACGACGGACGCCTCGCGGAAGGCGAGCTGGAGGGACTTCAGGCCGTCGCGCAGCG
Organism: Streptomyces rectiverticillatus; assembly: GCF_013394065.1. Lineage (NCBI taxonomy): Bacteria > Bacillati > Actinomycetota > Actinomycetes > Kitasatosporales > Streptomycetaceae > Streptomyces > Streptomyces rectiverticillatus. The sequence goes on along the minus strand of NZ_CP040752.1, from coordinate 1,537,877 downwards.
GTCCGGCGTGGAAGTTGCTGATCTCGGTGGCACTGGCGGTCACCAGCCCGGCGAGCGCGGTGATCAGCTTGCGGGCCTCGTCGAGGTCCTTGTGCTGCTCGCCCTCCTCGGCCAGGCCGAGGTTGACCGCCGCCGAGCTCATCAGGTGCACCGCGACCGTGGTGATCACCTCGACCGCGGGGACGTCCGCGATGTCACGGGTCATGGTGTCGAAGTCGGGGGCCGCACCGGGCTCGGTGCCCTGGTTCTCCGGGGTGGCGGGGTTCGCGTCGCTCATGGCGGACACGATACGTGCCGGTGCCGAATCGGTTCGCCACGGGTTAGCACGCCTGCTCCACAGCTGCTAGAGTTGTGGATCGACCGGCTGGACACTCCCGTGCCCGGCCCACAAGTGGAGCTCCGTTCTCCCACCTCGCCCGGCCTCAGGCCGGCAGGTCTCCGGTCAGGCGGCGCCCATCGTTCCGTACGGACGATGGAGCTGCCCGATGCGCCCCGCGGCATGCCGTGGCGGTGTTCCGGTTTCATGGAGCCCCGCCTGTGTCCCGTCGGGGCATTTTTGTTGCACCGGCGCGGTTGGTCTTACGAAAAGACGTTACGTGGCCGCCCGCCAGGCCGCCGCGTGGTGCTACCGAGGAGGATCCATCAGCGCCGAGCCCCGCATCAACGACCGGATTCGAGTCCCCGAGGTGCGACTTGTCGGTCCCAGTGGCGAGCAGGTCGGCATCGTGCCGCTTGCCAAGGCACTGGAGCTTGCGCAGGAGTACGACCTCGACCTCGTCGAGGTGGCGGCGAACGCCCGTCCGCCGGTCTGCAAGCTCATGGACTACGGGAAGTTCAAGTACGAGTCGGCCATGAAGGCCCGTGAGGCGCGCAAGAACCAGGCGCACACGGTCATCAAGGAGATGAAGCTCCGGCCGAAGATCGACCCGCACGACTATGACACCAAGAAGGGTCACGTCGTCCGGTTCCTCAAGCAGGGCGACAAGGTCAAGATCACGATCATGTTCCGTGGTCGCGAGCAGTCCCGGCCGGAGCTCGGCTACCGACTGCTGCAGCGCCTCGCGGAGGACGTCCAGGACCTCGGTTTCGTCGAGTCGAACCCGAAGCAGGACGGCCGCAACATGATCATGGTCCTCGGTCCGCACAAGAAGAAGACCGAGGCGATGGCCGAAGCCCGCGAGGCGCAGGCCGCCCGTAAGGCGGAGCGCTCCGGCGTCTCGCCCGCGGACGCCGCCGAGGAGCCCGCAGACGCAGAGGCGTGATCCGGGGGCGCCCCGCGCCCCGGATGACCCCCGGGGCATCCGCCCCGGACACCAACCGAAACAGATGACACTCCCGTACGCCCCGATGGGGCCGGGGAGTGCCACGACGAGGAGAGAACGGCGCTATGCCGAAGAACAAGACGCACAGCGGTGCCAAGAAGCGCTTCAAGGTCACCGGCTCCGGCAAGGTCCTGCGCGAGCGCGCCGGCAAGCGCCACCTGCTCGAGCACAAGTCGTCCCGCCTGACGCGTCGCCTCACCGGCAACGCCGAGATGGCCCCGGCCGACGCCAAGAAGATCAAGAAGCTTCTCGGCAAGTGACGTTCCGGCTTCGGCCGCACGTCCACACCGGGACCCAATCGATTTCGGGTCGTGTGAGAATCCACCACGGCCCCGCTACAAGGAGTTAACAAGTGGCACGCGTCAAGCGCGCAGTCAACGCGCACAAGAAGCGTCGGGCGATCCTCGAGGCGGCCAGCGGCTACCGCGGCCAGCGGTCGCGCCTGTACCGCAAGGCCAAGGAGCAGGTCACCCACTCCCTGGTCTACAACTACAACGACCGCAAGAAGCGCAAGGGCGACTTCCGTCAGCTGTGGATCCAGCGCATCAACGCCGCTGCCCGCCAGAACGGCATGACGTACAACCGCCTGATCCAGGGTCTGAAGGCCGCCAACATCGAGGTGGACCGCAAGATCCTCGCCGACCTGGCCGTCAACGACATGAACGCGTTCGCCGCGCTCGTCGAGGTCGCCCAGAAGGCCCTGCCGGCCGACGTGAACGCCCCGAAGGCCGCTGCCTGAACCGGCGCCCCGAGGCTGTAGCGAAGCGGACCCGCAGGCCCCACGGCCTGCGGGTCCGCTCGCGTCCGGCCCCCGGCACCCGCCGGTGACGGGCCCGGCCGGGCCCGTCACACCACCGCACCGCGCACACCAGCAACCGAAAGTGAGCCCATGGCGGCCCCCGAGCTGACCTCTCTGCGATCTCCCCGTGTCGTCGCGGCCCGCCGACTGACCAAGCGCAGCTTCCGCGCCAAGGAGCGGCGCTTCCTGGCCGAGGGGCCGCAGTCCGTCCGCGAGGCCGTGGATCACCTGATCGAGGTCTATGTGACGCCGGACGCCGCCGAGCGCCACGCGGACATCGTCGCCGCCGCCCTCGCCGCCGGGGTGCCCGTGCTGACCGCGACGGACGAGGTCATCGCGGAGATGTCCGACACCGTCACCCCGCAGGGCATCGTCGGCCTCTGCCGCTTCCTGGACGCGCCCTTCGAGGAGATCCTGGCCGGCCGGCCGCGGCTGGTCGCCGTCCTCGCCCACGTGCGCGACCCCGGCAACGCCGGCACGGTCCTGCGCTGCGCGGACGCCGCGGGTGCGGACGCCGTCGTGCTCACCGACGCCTCCGTGGACCTCTACAACCCCAAGGCCGTACGGGCCTCCGTCGGCTCCCTCTTCCACCTGCCCGTCGCCGTGGGCGTCCCCGTCGACCAGGTGGTGAGCGGCCTGCAGGGCGTCGGCGCCCGCATCCTCGCCGCCGACGGCGCGGGCGACCGCGACCTGGACGCCGAGCTGGACCGGGGCACCATGGGCGGCCCCACGGCCTGGGTCTTCGGCAACGAGGCCTGGGGCCTGCCCGAGGAGACCCGGGCGCTCGCCGACGCCGTGGTGCGCGTGCCGATCCACGGAAAGGCCGAGAGTCTGAACCTCGCGACCGCCGCCGCGGTGTGCCTCTACGCCTCCGCCCGTGCGCAGCGTGCACCCGGAGGGTGCCGCTCCGTGACCTTCAGCTAGTAGGGTTGCCCCCCGGGGGAGTCGGGAGGGGGTGCGGATGATGAACGTCAGGACTTCCGGAAGCGTGGCCGACGCCGCTCCGGCGGCAGCCCGTGCGCCGCACGGGTCCGACGAGCCGGACGACCCCCTCACGCAGGGGCTCACCGGGCCCGGCCCGCACCCGGACGACCTCCCCGACGGCCTCGTCGTCGCCGATGAGAACGGCCGCATCACCTGCTTCAACGCCGCCGCCGCCCGGATCACCGCGGTCCGGCCCGACGAGGCGATCGGCCGCCCCCTGGAGAGCTCCCTCCCCCTGGAGGACCTGGACGGCCGCCGCTGGTGGCCGCTCACCGACCCCTACGGCGGGCCGGCCACCCGGGTGGGCCAGCCCGAGCGGAACCTCCTGCTCCCCGGCGGCCGCGAGGTCCTGGTCTCCGCGCGCTACGTCCGCGAGCGGCCCGCCGGTCCCCTCCGCCGCCTGGTCGTCCAGCTGCGCGGCACCGACGCCCGCCGCCGCACCGAGCGCAGCCACGCCGAGCTGATCGCCACCGTCGCCCACGAGCTGCGCTCGCCGCTGACGTCCGTCAAGGGCTTCACGGCCACGCTGCTGGCCAAGTGGGAGCGGTTCACCGACGACCAGAAGCGGCTGATGCTGGAGACCGTCGACGCCGATGCGGACCGCGTCACCCGGCTGATCGCCGAGCTGCTCGACATCTCCCGGATCGACTCCGGCCGCCTGGAGCTGCGCCGCCAGCCCGTCGACGTCGTCGCCGCCGTCCGCCGCCACGTGCAGGCGTACACCACGGCGGGCCACCGCGCCGACCGCTTCGAGGTCAAGGTCACGGATCCGCTGCCCGAGCTCTGGGCCGACCCCGACAAGGTCGACCAGGTCCTCGGCAACCTCCTGGAAAATGCGGTGCGCCACGGCGAGGGACGCGTCACGATAGAGGTGGCGCCGGCGCTGCTGAAGGCGCGCGCGGAGGACACGGAGGGAACGGCGGTCACCGTGAGCGATGAGGGGCCCGGAATCCCGGAGGAGTCGATGAGCCGCGTCTTCACCCGCTTCTGGCGGGGCAGCAAGCGCGGCGGCACCGGCCTCGGCCTCTACATCGTCAAGGGCATCGTCGAGGCCCACGGCGGGACGATCACCGTGGAGCGGGCCGCCGGCGGTGGCGCCCGGTTCCGCTTTACCCTGCCCGTGGGCGCCCCGGCCTTTCTCTCACAGGCCTGAGCGGCGGCCCGCGGGCCCACCGACCCCCATGCGCCCCTTAGACTCGACCTTTGGCACCTTTGGCACGACCTTGGCACCCATCTGATGGGCAAGCGCCGCCGGCGAAGCGAAGCCTGGGGGCACCTCCCAGCGCTAGCTGGGGGACAATCGGAAGCACGGGAAGAGATGTCCGCACCCAATAAGTCGTACGACCCTGTCGAGGTCGAGGCACTGAAACCGGAAGAGATCGAGCGCATGCGGGACGAGGCGCTCGCCGCCGTCGCCGCGGCCGCCGACCTCGAGGCCCTGCGCGAGGTCAAGGCTGCGCACGCCGGTGACCGCTCGCCCCTCGCCCTCGCCAACCGCGAGATCGGCGCGCTGCCGCCGCACGCCAAGGCCGAGGCCGGCAAGCGCATGGGCATGGCCCGCGGTGCCGTGAACAAGGCTTTCGCCGCCCGCCAGGCCGAGCTGGAGGCGGAGCGCGACGCCCGCGTGCTGGTCGAGGAGGCGGTGGACGTCACCCTGCCGTACGACCGCACGCCGGCCGGCGCCCGCCACCCCATCACGACCCTCAGCGAGCGCATCGAGGACGTCTTCGTGGCCATGGGCTACGAGGTCGCCGAGGGCCCCGAGGTCGAGGCGGAGTGGTTCAACTTCGACGCGCTGAACATCGCGCAGGACCACCCGGCCCGCGCCATGCAGGACACGCTCTTCGTCCAGGCCCCGGGCAAGAAGGCCAAGGAGGCCGAGTCCGGCGTCGTGCTGCGCACCCACACCTCCCCGGTGCAGGTCCGCACGATGCTCGACCGCGAGCCGCCCGTCTACGTGATCTGCCCCGGCCGCGTCTACCGCATGGACGAGCTGGACGCGACGCACACGCCGGTCTTCACCCAGGTCGAGCTCCTCGCCATCGACGAGGGCCTGACCATGGCCGACCTCAAGGGCACCATCGAGCACATGGTGCGCTCGCTGTTCGGCGAGGGCCTGACCACGCGCCTGCGCCCCAACTACTTCCCCTTCACCGAGCCCTCCGCCGAGCTGGACATGCAGTGCTATGTCTGCCGCGGCGAGTCGGCCGGCAACCCCGACCGCCCCTGCCGCACCTGCTCCAGCGAGGGCTGGATCGAGCTGGGCGGCTGCGGCATGGTCAACCCCCGCGTGCTGACCGCCGCGGGCATCGACCCGGAGAAGTACAGCGGCTTCGCCTTCGGGTTCGGTATCGAGCGACTGCTGATGTTCCGCCACAGCGTCGAGGACATGCGAGACATGGTCGAGGGTGACGTGCGCTTCACCCGGCCGTTCGGGATGGAGATCTGATGCGCGCCCCGCTTTCCTGGCTGCGGGAATACGTCGACCTGCCGGCCGGTGAGACCGGTCGCGACGTGCAGGCCAAGCTGATCGCCGCGGGTCTCGAGGTCGAGCGCGTCGAGAGCCTCGGCGCCGGCCTCAAGGGCCCCCTGGTCGTCGGACAGGTCCTCACCATCGAGGAGCTCGAGGGCTTCCGCAAGCCGATCCGCTTCTGCACCGTCGACGTCGGCACGGCCAACGGCACCGGTGAGCCGCAGGAGATCGTCTGCGGCGCCCGCAACTTCTCCGTCGGCGACAAGGTCGTCGTCGTGCTGCCCGGCGCCGTCCTGCCCGGCGACTTCGCCATCGCCGCCCGCAAGACCTACGGCAAGGTCTCGCACGGCATGATCTGCTCCGGCGAGGAGCTGGGCATGGGCGACGACGGCACGCACGGCATCATCGTGCTGCCGCAGGAGTACGAGCCCGGCACCGACGCCATCGAGCTGCTCGAGCTCGTCGACGAGGTGCTGGACATCGCGGTCACCCCCGACCGCGGCTACTGCTTGTCGATGCGCGGCATCGCCCGCGAGGCCGCCACCGCCTACGGCCTGCCGCTGCGCGACCCGGCCCTGCTGGACGTGCCCGCGCCCAACTCCTTCGGCTACCCCGTCAAGGTCGCCGACCCGGCCGGCTGCGACCGCTTCACGGCCCGCACGGTCACCGGTCTCGACCCCGAGGCCCGCTCCCCGATCTGGCTCCAGCGCCGCCTGCAGAAGGCCGGCATGCGCCCGATCTCGCTCGCCGTCGACATCACCAACTACGTGATGCTGGAGCTCGGCCAGCCGCTGCACGCCTACGACCGCGCGCGCCTGGACGGCCCGATCGGCGTCCGGCGTGCCGAGCGCGGCGAGAAGCTGACCACCCTCGACGGCACCAAGCGCGTCCTGGACCCCGAGGACCTGGTCATCACCGACAACCGCGGCCCGATCGGGCTCGCGGGCGTCATGGGCGGTGCCGAGACCGAGATCGGCGACCACGCCGCCGGTTCGGGCACCACCGAGGTCGTCGTCGAGGCGGCGCACTTCGACCCCGTCGCCGTCGCCCGCGCCGTCCGCCGCCACAAGCTGCCCTCCGAGGCGGCCAAGCGCTTCGAGCGCGGCGTCGACCCGCAGGCGGCCTCCGCGGCCGCCCAGCGCACCGTCGACCTGCTCGTGCTGCTCGCGGGCGGCAGCGCCGAGGCCGGCGTGACCGAGTTCGCCGCGCCCAGCGGTCCGCGCACGATCGCCATGCGCGCCGACCACCCGGACGGCGTCGCCGGCGTCGACTACGGCCGGGAGACCGTCGTCCGCCACCTCCAGGAGGTCGGCTGCGACGTCTACGGGCAGGACGAGCTGATCGTCACCGTCCCGAGCTGGCGCCCCGACCTCACCGACCCGAACGACCTCGCCGAAGAGGTCATCCGGCTCGAGGGCTACGAGAACCTGCCCGCCACCCTGCCGGCGCCCCCCGCCGGCCGCGGCCTGACCCACCGGCAGCGGCTGCACCGCCGCGTCGGCCGGGCGCTGGCCGGCGCGGGCTACGCCGAGGTGCTCAACTACCCCTTCGTCGGGGACTGGGCGCTCGACCACCTGGGCCTGGAGGCCGACGACCCGCGCCGCACCACGGTGCGCCTGGTCAACCCGCTCTCCGAGGCGGAGCCGGCGCTGCGCACCACGCTGCTGCCGGGCCTGTTCACGGCCCTGCGCCGCAACGACAGCCGTGGCGAGCACGACCTGGCCCTCTTCGAGACCGGCCTGGTCTTCCTGCCCACCGGCGAGGAGACCACCCCGGTCCGGCTGCCCGTCGACCGCCGTCCCACCGACGAGGAGATCGCCGGCCTGAACGCCGCGCTGCCCCGGCAGCCGCGCCGTGCCGCCGTCGTCCTCGCGGGGGCCCGCGAGCTCGCCGGCTACTGGGGCAAGGGCCGTCCGGCCAGCTGGGCGGACGCCGTCGAGGCCGGCCGTTCGGTCGCGCGCGAGGCGGGCGCCCCGCTGATCGTCCGTCAGGACCAGCGGGCGCCGTTCCACCCGGGCCGCTGCGCCGCGTTCTACGCCGTGGTCGACGGCGCCGAGGTGTTCGCCGGCTCCGCCGGTGAGCTGCACCCGCGCGTCGTGAAGGCCTTCGGCCTGCCGGAGCGCACCTGCGCGATGGAGATCGACCTCGATGTCCTGCAGCAGGCCGGCACCGGTGCCGTCGAGGCCCCGCACGTGTCCTCCTTCCCGGTGGCGACGCAGGACGTCGCGCTCGTCGTGGACGCCTCGGTGGCGGCCGCCGACGTCGAGGCCGCGCTGCGGTCCGGCGCGGGCGAGCTGCTCGAGTCGCTGCGTCTGTTCGACGTCTTCACCGGCGAGCAGATCGGCGCCGGCAAGAAGTCGCTCGCGTACGCGCTGCGCTTCCGCGCGGCCGACCGCACCCTGACGGCCGAGGAGGCGTCCGGCGCGCGCGACGCCGCCGTGGCCGCGGCCGTCGAGCGCACGGGCGCGGTGCTGCGCGGCGCGTGACGCTGTGTGATGCCGCGTGACCGCCCGCCCGGCGGAGGCCGCGGCTGAAAACAGCTGGAACAGCTGAAAGAAGCCGAGGAGAACGCAGGCATTTGCGGCCTGAACGAGGGGCGCATCCGGTGAAGCGGATGCGCCCCTCTCGCGTTTCCTCACTCAGGAGTGTCCGAATATCACTCAATAGGGTGGAATTGAAGGCTTGGGTCGTTACTTAGCGCTGATTGCTCGCGAGAATCGAGGGCGTCATTGCTGCTAGGGGGGCCAACGGCATGATTCGGACAAGAGCGGTGCGCCGGCCGCGGGGGGTGGTGTTCGCTCTCCCCGGGCTGTGGGTACTCGGAGTGGTCGCGTGGGAGCTCGTGAGCCCCCGCGGCGAGGGCGTGCACCTGGTCGCGATCCTCGCCGTCGCCGCCACGGGATGCGCCGTCACCGGCCGCCGGCGCCGGCTCCTGCGCGAGCTGGAGCGCGCCCGGGAGGTCGCCGCCACCGCCCAGCGCGTGCTGCTGCGGCCCCTGCCGCCCCGGCTCGACGGGATCACCCTCGCCGGGGGTCACCTGTCGGTCAGCGAGGGCGCCCTGGTCGGCGGCGATCTGTACGAGGCGCTGGCCACTCCGTACGGCGTGCGCATCATCATGGGGGACGTCCGCGGCCACGGCCTGACGGCCATCGGCACCGTCGCCGCCGTCCTCGGCAGCTTCCGCGAGGCCGCTCACGACGAGCCCGCCCTGGCCGATGTGCTGCGCCGTCTGGACCGTGCCCTGCAGCGCCATCTGTGCGAGCGCGCCCGCGCCGAGGCCCAGGCCAGGCCCGGGGCGGAGCAGGAGCGCGGGCTGGGTGAGGAGTTCGTGACCGTCCTGCTGCTGGAGATCCGCCCCGACGGCCTGGTCACCGCGGTCAACTGCGGCCACCCCTGGCCGTACCGCCTCTCCCGCACCGCCTGCGAGGGCCCCCGCGCCGCCGCGGTGGGGCGGGGCGATCCGCTGCCGCCGCTCGGGCTCTTCCCGCTGCCGCCCGAGCTGCCCGTCGCCCCCCTGACCCGGCTGCTGCCGGGGGACACCCTGGTGCTGCACACGGACGGTGCGGAGGATGCGCGGGATGCGGCCGGGGCCTTCTTCCCGCTCGCGGGCGTCCTCGGCGCCGTCGCCGACCGTGCGCCCGTCGTCCCCGCCGCGGTCATCGAGCACGTCCAGGCCGCTCTGCTGCGCCACACCGGAGGCCGGCTCTCCGACGACATCGCGCTGCTGGTGCTGAGCAACGAGCGCTGCATCGCGCCGGGGCGCGAGCCCCGCCCCTGCCTGGCCCGTTCGGGCCGCCCTCGCCGCTGACGCTCAGCCACGGCCGGTTCACACCCCGTGCGAAGGGATCTCCATTACGCTGGCCCCACCGAGCGCATGCGGAGGGCAGGATGGAGCCCAACACTCTCCTTGACGCCATCCTCGACGAAGCGGGCATATCCCATGCCGGCCTGGCCGCCCACGTCAACGCGGCAGGCCGGGCCCGGGGTCTGGCGCTGCGTTACGAGCACACGGCCGTCGCCCGCTGGCTAAAGGGCCAGCGGCCCCGCGGCCAGGTGCCGGACCTGATCTGCGAAGTCCTCGGCGAGCGGCTGCACCGCGCGCTGACCCTGGACGACATCGGCCTCGGCACCCCGGGCAGCCCGCGGCTGCCCAACACCCCGCTCTCCGGCTTCGTCGAGCGGGCCACCGCCCTCTGGCGCTCGGACGAGCAGCAGCGCGAGCACGTCGTCACCGCCCCCGCCGTCACCGGGACCCCCGCCGTCATCCCGGTCTGGGAGTGGGAGAACCCTCCCGAGGACGCCGACGTCTCCCGGCGCGGCCTCACCCGCGTCTCCATGGACGACATCGAGATGCTGCGCGCGGCCCGCACCCACTACGAGCAGATGTACCGCAAGGCGGGCGGGATCGCGACGCGCGCCCGCGTCGTCGGCTTCCTCAACGCCGAGGCCGCCCCCCTGCTGCGCGGCAGCTACACCGACGAGACGGGCCGTCAGCTGCACCGGGCCACCGGCGGGCTGGTCGCCGTCGCCGGCATCTGTGCCTACGACTCCGACGCGCACGGCCTGGCCCAGCGCTACTTCCACCAGGCGCTGCGGCTGGCCAAGGCAAGCGGCGACCGCGGTCTCGGCGGCTACGTCATCGCCCTGCTCGTCAACCAGTCGCTGTTCATGCGCGAGTACCGGCAGGCCGTGGCGTTCGCCGAGTCCGCGCTGCGGGCCGCGGGCACGGAGCTGACCCCGGCCCTCGCGGCCGATCTCTACGCCATGCAGGCCAAGGCGTATGCGCGGCTCGGCGACGGCGCCGGCGCGCTCGCCTGCATCCGCCGCGCCGAGACCGCCGCCGAGCGCATCCGCCGCGGCCAGGAGCCCGCCGAGACCGGCTATGTGCAGCCCGGTCTGGTGAACGTGCAGGTGGCGGAGGCGCTCTTGAGCCTCGGCGACCTCGGACCCGCCCGTGAGCACGCGGACCGGGCCGTCGACACCCCCGCCCACGACCGGGGACGTGTCCACCGGCTCGCCATGCTCACGCACATCGAGCTGCGTCAAGGAGACGCGGACAAGGCGGTGGCCACCGCACGGGAGATGACCGAGCAGGCGAGAGGCATGGAATCGCAGCGCTTACGGGACAGACTCCGGGCGGTGCGCGAGCATCTGATCGAAAGCGGGTGTGCGGCCACTGCCGAGGCCGCGGAGATGATCGACGGGGCGTTGCGCGTGCCCCTGTGAGGACAGCGCCCGGGGAGGTGGCCACCTCGGCGGAAGGTGGCAACACGTGCGTTGGAAGAATCTCAGGGAGCGGACGGTCTATGCGAACCGCTGGTTCCGGGTCAATCTCGCAGACGTTCAACTCCCCGACGGCCGCCACCTCGACCACTTCCTCATCCGGCTGCGGCCCGTCGCCGTGGCCACGGTGGTCAACGAGGCCAATGAGGTCCTGCTGTTGTGGCGGCACCGCTTCATCACCGACAACTGGGGCTGGGAGCTGGCCGCCGGCGTCGTCGAGGACGGCGAGGACCTCGCCGGCGCGGCGGCCCGGGAAATGGAGGAGGAGACCGGCTGGCGGCCCGGCCCGCTGCGGCACCTGATGTCGGTCGAGCCGTCCAACGGCCTCACCGACGCCCGGCACCACATCTACTGGTCGGACGAGGCCGAGTACATCGGTGACCCGGAGGACGACTTCGAGTCCGACCGGCGCGAGTGGGTGCCGCTGAAGCTGGTGCCCGACATGATCGGCCGCGGCGAGGTGCCGGCCGCCAACATGGCGGCGGCGCTCCTGCTGCTGCACCACATCCGGCTCGGCTAGCGGCCGGCCCCGCGAGCGGCGGCCGTGGCACGCCCCGCGCTCACCGGCCGGTCGCCTGCCAGACGGCGAGTGCCAGGGCGGCGACACCGGTGAGCGCGGCCAGTGAGGGCAGGGGCCACCTGCCGTGCTCCAGGGCCCTTACCCGGTCCGCCATCTCGGTGATGTCGCGTTCCGACTGATCGCTGCGCTGGGTGAGGAGGGCGAGGTGGCCGTCGATGCGGACTACGCCGACATCGAGGCTACGACGGAGCTCCGCGAGCTCAGCCGTTCTGGTGGCCTGCTCGGGATGCATGGTCACTTTCCGTACCCCTTCCGGAATGACTCCTGTGTGTCCGACGAGCCGAGTCAACCGTGTCGTCGCGCGGAGCGGGAGCGTGTGCGGGGGGTATATGCGAGTCACCGCCGCACACCCCGTGCGAACACGGGTGTGCGGCGGTGCCGGCTGGTAGCGGACCGTGACGGGCGGCTGCGGGCCTCGGTACGTGTCCGTACGGATCAGTACGTGTAGAAGCCCGAGCCGGTCTTGCGGCCGAGGCGGCCTGCGTCGACCATGCGCTGGAGCAGCGGGGGAGCGGCGTACAGCGGCTCCTTGTACTCCTGGTACATGCTGTCGGCGACCGAGGCCACCGTGTCCAGGCCGATCAGGTCGGAGAGCTTGAGCGGGCCCATCGGGTGGGCGCAGCCGAGCTCCATGCCGTTGTCGATGTCCTCGCGGCTGGCGATGCCGGACTCGAACATCCGGATGGCCGAGAGCAGGTACGGGATCAGCAGGGCGTTGACGACGAAGCCGGAGCGGTCCTGGGCCCGGATGGCGTGCTTGCCCAGCACGTTGGCGACCAGCGCGTCGGCGCGCTTGATCGTTTCCTCGCTGGTGGTGAGGGCCGGGATGAGCTCGACGAGGTTCTGGACCGGGGCCGGGTTGAAGAAGTGGATGCCGATGACGCGGTCCGGCCGGGAGGTGGCCACGGCCAGCTTCACCAGCGGGATCGAGGAGGTGTTGGAGGCCAGGATCGCGTCGGGGCGGGTGACCACCTGGTCCAGGACCTGGAAGATCTCGGACTTGACCTGCTCGTTCTCGACGACGGCCTCGATGACCAGGTCGCGGTCGGCGAACTCGCCGAGGTCGGTGGTGAAGCTCAGCCGGGCGAGCGTCGCGTCGCGCTCCTCCTCGGAGATCTTGCCGCGCTCGGCGGCCTTGCCGAGGGAGTTGGTCAGGCGGGTGCGGCCGATCTCCAGGGCCTCCCCGGTGGTCTCGGCGACCATGACGTCCAGGCCGGCCCGGGCACACACCTCCGCGATCCCCGCGCCCATCTGGCCGCAGCCCACCACCCCGACACGCGCTACGTCTGCCACAGTGTCCGTCACATCGTGCCTTTCGCTGTTCTCGGTCGTCCGGCGGGCCGCGTCTCGCGCGGTGCCCGCCTCGTTCCAGACGTTACTCCGCGCCGTGCGGTCCCGATGGGGCTGGGGCGGGCATGCTGGCCTCGAACGGTGTGACCGATCCGACGAGACGGCGAAGAGAGGTCCCGCATATGGGGCGTATGACCCGAAGAGGGTTCACCGTGGCCGCCGCAGGGATGATGTCCGCCATGCTGGCGTCCGGCGAGGCGGGAGCGGCCGTGGGACGGTCGTGGCCCGTGCCGCGGACGGCGAGGGCGGGCGGCCCGGCCGAGCGCCGGCGGAAGCGTGAGTTCCGGGGAATGTGGATCGCCACCGTCGTCAACGTCGACTGGCCGTCCAAGCCGGGCCTCGGTCCCGACCGGCAGCGCGAGGAGCTGATCACCCTCCTCGACACGGCCGCCGACCGCCGCCTCAACGCGGTCATGCTGCAGATCCGGCCGACCGCGGACGCCTTCTGGCCCTCCCCGTTCGAGCCGTGGTCGGAGTATCTGACGGGAACTCAGGGCCGCTATCCGGGCTGGGACCCGCTGGCCTTCGCCGTGCGCGAGGCCCACCGGCGCAGGATCGAACTGCACGGCTGGTTCAATCCCTACCGCATCGCCAACCACCCCGACCCCGGCCGGCTCGTCGCCACCCACCCCGCGCGTATCCACCCCGAGTGGGTCGTGCCCTACGGCGGCAAGCTCTACTACAACCCCGGCCTCCCCGAGGTGCGCCGCTTCGTCCAGGACGCCATGCTCGACGCCGTCTCCCGCTACGACCTGGACGGCGTGCACTTCGACGACTACTTCTACCCGTACCCGGTGACCGGGCAGCGCTTCGACGACGACACCGCGTACGCCCGCTCCGGCTCCGGCTTCCCGGACCGGGCCGCCTGGCGGCGCGACAACATCGACCTGCTGGTGCAGGAGATGGGGCAGCGCATCAAGCGGCGCAAGCGGCACGTGCAGTTCGGGATCAGCCCGTTCGCCGTCTGGCGCAACCGCTCCACCGACCCGCTCGGCTCGGACACCCGTGCGGGCGTGCAGACCTACGACGACCTCGGCGCGGACACGCGGAAATGGGTCCGGGAGGAGTGGATCGACTACATCGTGCCCCAGGTGTACTGGCACATCGGCTTCGCCGCCGCGGACTACGCGAAGCTCGTGCCGTGGTGGGCGGAGACCGTCCGGGACACGGACGTGCAGCTGTACGTCGGCGAGGCGCTGTACCGGGCGGGCGACCCCGCCCAGCCCGCGCCCTGGCAGGACCCGGCCGAGCTCTCGCGCCACCTCACGCTGTGCCGGGAGCACCCGGAGGTGCTCGGGAACGTGTACTTCTCCGCCAAGCAGGTGGTCGCGGACCCGATAGGGGCGATGGCGCGGGTGGTCAAGGACCACTACCCGGCGCGGGTACGCCCGCCTCGCTGACCGCCGGCTGACGCCGTGGGGTGCGTGCGGCGCCGCCGGACCCCGCCGCGGGGGCCGTCCTCCCCCGGCTGCCGCTGGGAGGCGCCCCGGGCAGCGGGGTCGAAGACGTGTGCTAACCCTGGTCGGAGGCCTTGCGGTGGTCGACCACCGCGTCGGGGCCCGGCGACATGATCGTCTCGTGGCCGTTCTCGGCGCGGACCCGGTACGGCGGCGTGCCGTCGGGCCCCAGCACCTCCACGATCTCCACGACGTGGTCCTCCTTGCCGACGACCCGGCCGTGCACCACCAGGCGGTCACCCTTGCTCGCATGCATCGACGGTGCCCTTCCGTTCGAGTTCCGCTCGAGATTCGAGGTGTGTGCTGGGACGCTCCCAAGTCTACGGTGACCGGCGGTATATGGCCCGCCCCTCGGCCAGGTGGAGCAACACGCGCGCCCGCTCAGCCGCGCGCCCGCTGCGTCACCCCGATGCACACCAGCACGGCCACGGCGGCCACCGGCGCGGCGGGGGTCAGCCGCTCGCCGAGCAGCAGCACCGACCAGACCAGGGTGAGCAGCGGCTGCGCCAGCTGCAGCTGGCTGGCCCGGGCGACTCCGATCGCGCTCATGCCGCGGTACCACACCCACATGCCCAGGAACTGCGATCCCGCGGCGAGCCACAGCAGCCCCGCGACCGTGTGGCCCGTGAGCCGTCCGGGCTCGGCCCACAGCGCCACCGCGCTGCCCGCGGCCGCGACCGGCAGGCACAGCACCAGCGCCCAGCCGATGACCTGCCAGCCCGGCATCTCGCGGGCCAGCCGCCCGCCCTCCGCGTAGCCCGCCGCGCAGACCAGCAGCGCCGCGAACAGGTACAGGTCGCCGGTCGTGGGCCTGCCGCCGCTCTGCTGCACGGCGAAGGCGATCACCACGGCCGCGCCCGTGACCGCCGCGCCCCAGAACGTGCGCGAGTGCCGGGTCCGGTTGCGTACGGCCGAGTAGGCGGCGGTCGTCAGTGGCAGCAGGCCCACGACGACCGCGGCGTGCGAGGTCGAGGAGGTCTGCAGGGCGAGCGTGGTGAGCAGGGGGAAGCCGACGACCGTGCCGCCGGCCACCGCGCACAGGGCGGGCCAGTGCCGCCGCGCGGGCACCCGGACGCGCAGCGCCAGCAGGCAGGCGGCGGCGATCAGGCCCGCCAGCAGCATCCGGCAGGCGGTCACGGACCACGGGCCGAGCCCCTCCAGGGCCCAGGCCGTCGCGGGGAACGTCAGCGAGAAGGTCGCCACGCCCAGGGCGGCGAGGAGGACCCCGCTTCCCGCGGAGGCCGCCGTAGCCGCTCGCTCGGAGCTCTGCACTGCTACCGCAGTCGGTCCGATAGCGCTATCTTTCACTCTCATGCATGAGCGTAACAGCGTCGCTGAACTGGCAGAATCCCTGAAAAGAGAGCTCAACCGCTACTCTCCGGGTGAGAAGCTGCCGTCCAGCAGGGCCCTTGTCGAACGCTTCCGGGTCAGCCCCGTCACCGTCTCGCGGGCGATCGCCGCCCTCGCCGCGGAAGGCCTCGTGACCACCCGGCCCGGCGCCGGCGCCTTCCGTACGGCCCCGCACAGCGCGCCCGTACGCCTCGGCGACACCTCGTGGCAGCAGGTCGCCCTCAGCATGGAGAGTGCCGCGGAGGCCGTCCCCCGCTCCGTCGACGCCTCCGGCGTGCTCAGCACGCTCGCCGAACCCCCGCCCGGTGTCATCGAGCTCAGCGGCGGCTACCTCCACCCCGCCCTGCAGCCCGAGCGCGCCCTTGCCGCGGCCCTCGGCCGGGCCGGGCGCCGCCCCGGCGCCTGGGGCCGCCCGCCGATCGAGGGCGTGACCGAGCTGCGCGCCTGGTTCGCCCGCGAGATCGGCGGCCCGGCCGGCACCGTCGCCGCCTCCGAGGTGCTGATCACCGCCGGCGGGCAGAGCGCCCTGACCGCGGCCCTGCGGGCCCTCGCCCCGCCCGGCGCGCCCCTGCTCGTCGAATCCCCGACCTACCCCGGCATGCTCGCCGCCGCGCGCGCCTCCGGGCTGCGGCCCGTACCCGTGCCCACCGACGCCCGCGGCGTGCGCACCGACCTGCTCGCGGAGGCGTTCCGCACGAGCGGCGCCCGCGTCTTCGTCTGCCAGCCGCTGTTCCAGAACCCGACCGGCGCCGTCCTGGCCGACGACCGGCGGCCCGAGGTGATCCGCGTGGCCCGCGAGGCCGGAGCCTTCGTCATCGAGGACGACTTCGCACGCCGCCTCGCCCACGAGGACTCACCACCGCTGCCTCCCACCCTCGCCGCGGACGACCCCGACGGCATCGTCGTCCACGTCTGCTCCCTCACCAAGGCCACCTCGCCCAGCCTGCGCGTGGGGGCCCTCGCCGCCCGCGGGCCCGTCCTCGAACGCCTGCGGGCCATCCAGGTCGTGGACAGCTTCTTCGTGCCGCGCCCCCTGCAGGAGGCCGCCCTCGAACTCGTCGGCTCGCCCGCCTGGACCCGGCACCGGCGCACGACCGCCGCCGAGCTGCGCGTCCGGCGCGAGGCGCTGCTCACCGCCCTGCACCGCGAACTGCCCGCCGTCTCCGTCGGCTTCGTACCGCCCGGAGGCTTCCACGTGTGGGCCCGGCTGCCGGACGGCACCGACGACGCCGCACTGTCCGCGGCCGCGCTGCGCGCCGGCGTCGCCGTGGCCTCGGGCGGTCCGTACCACCCCGCGGAGTCCGTGGCCCCGCACCTGCGGCTGAGCTTCGCGGCGGTCGCCGGGACGGCCGAGCTGGCGGAGGGCGTGAGCAGGCTGCGGACGGCGTTCGAGACCGCATGTCCCGGGGGCTGACTGCCGGTCCCCAGGGCCTACAGTCGGAGCATGGCTTCAGTAGTTGCTTCAGGCGAGGGCGCCGCTCCGGTCCGGGTCGACAGCTGGATCTGGTCCGTACGGCTCACGAAGACGCGCTCCGCGGCAGGTGCCGCCTGCCGCGCGGGCCACGTCCGCGTCAACGGCGAGCGCGCCAAGCCCGCCCAGACGGTGCGCCCCGGCGACGAGGTGCGGGTGCGCCTCGCCGGGCGGGAGCGCATCGTCGTCGTGTCGCGGCTCATCAGCAAGCGGGTCGGCGCGCCCGTCGCGGCCGAGTGCTACGTCGACAACACCCCGCCCGAGCCGCCGCGCGAACACGTGGCCGCGGTAGCCGTCCGCGACCGCGGCACGGGCCGCCCCACCAAGCGCGACCGCCGCGAACTGGAACGCCTCCAGGGCGCCCAGCGAGACCACTGACGGCCGGCCGACTACGACAGGGTGTACCGGCGGTGCCGGATTTCGGCCGTGCCGCTGGGTTCGGCACCGCCGGTGTCGGCTGTGGGGGTTGCGCGCCGCTGCGGCGGGAGGGGTGGTGGCGTGCGTGCCTACGCGCGCAAGGTGCCGGTGCACAGGTCGGGCACGTTCCCCCGCCGCGGCGGGGGAACAGTCACGACGAGCCCTATCGGCGGTGCCGGACTGCCCGCGCGTCGACCGGGTGCGCCGTGCCCGTGACCCGGTCCGTCAAGGCGGGCCGGGGCACGGCAGCGAACCCTCAGTACCCGGCTGTGAACCGCGTCCGGTGGTGCGCCGGGTGTTCGGCCTCGTCGAGGAGGGCTACCGCCAGGTCTTCCATGGAGATCGCCGAGTTGCCCTCGGCATCCACGAGGAGTTCGTCGGTGCCCAGTCGGTAGTGGCCGGTGCGCTCGCCCGGTTCCAGGAGGGCGGCCGGGCTCAGGTAGGCCCAGTCCACGCCGTCCTCGGCGGTGCGGCAGGCGGCCAGCTGGTCGTTGCAGGCCAGGGCGATGGGCCGCCAGTCGGCGGGGAAGCCGGGCCCGTCCATGACGGTGGTGCCGTCGGTGCCGGGGAGGGCCAGGCTGCCGGCGCCGCCGACGAGCAGCAGCCGGACGCCGGTGCGGGCGAGCCCGGCCAGCAGCCCCTCGGTGGCGGCGACGAGCTGGTGCTCGCTGCCGGGCGCGGGGCGGGTCGCGCCGATCACGACGTCCTGCCCGGCGCTGAGCCGTGCGACGTCCGCCGGGTCCGAGGCGTCGCCGGTGCGGGCGGTGGCGCCGACGGGCAGTTCGCCGAAGCGGGCGGAGTTCCGTACGACGGCGGTGACGTCGTGGCCGCGGGACAGGGCCTCGGTCACGACGCGGCTGCCCACGTTGCCGGCGGCTCCGAAGACGGTGATGCGCATGTTGGTCAGCTCCTGGTGGTGTCGGGCAGGTCCGTCGCGGCCACGGCCGCGGGGGAGGTACGGGGCGTGCCGGACGTGCTCTTCGTGCCGGTTGCGCGGCGCCGGCTCTGTGCCGCGACGAGCGAGCCGAGGACGACGAGCGCGCCGAAACCCTGTGCGGCGGTGAGTTCCTGACCGAGCGCCAGCCACCCCAGCGCCGTGGCGACCAGCGGGCTGAGCAGGCCGAGGAACGTGGCGTCGGTGGGCGGCAGGAGCCGGATCCCACGGAACCACAGGGCGTACGCGAGGGCGGATCCGATGACGGCGAGGTAGGCGTAACCGGCCAGGTTCGCCGCGGTCGGCGCCGCGGGCGGTGCGCCTTCGGCGAGGAGGGCGACGGGCAGCAGGAGCAGGCCGCCGGCGACGAGCTGCCAGCCGGTGGTCGCGAGGAGGGGCGCGGGCGAGACCCAGCGCTTGCTGAGGACGATTCCGGTGGCCATGACGACGGCTCCGCCGGCCGCGGCGGCGACGCCGAGGGCATCCAGCCGGGCTCCGGCCCGGAGCACGAGGAGGCTGACGCCCGCGACTCCGGCGACGGCGGCGATCAGGGTGCGGGCGGAGAGCCGCTCGCCGAGCAGGCCGGCGGAGAGGAGGGCGACCAGCAGGGGCTGTATCGCCCCGACGGTCGCGGCGACCCCGCCGGGCAGACGGTAGGCGGCGACGAACAGCAGGGCGAAGAACACCCCGATGTTGAGGGCGCCGAGCACGAACGCTCGCCACCACCACACGCCCCCGGGCAGGCGCCGCGTGACGGCGACGAGCACGATCCCGGCGGGCAGGGCGCGCACGACCGCCGCGAGGAGCGGACGGCCCGGCGGAAGGAGTTCGGTGGTGACGAGGTAGGTGGTGCCCCAGACGGCTGGTGCCAGGGCGGTGAGCAGCAGGGTCCCGACGCGATTGCTTAGCACTAAAGCAATATATCTCAGCACTAAGCTATCTGGCCGGGAGTCGGTGCGTGAGGTACCTCACCGCTAAGGCAATTGCGGCGGACCCACTACCCTGGCCCGATGGCAGATCACGTCGACCTCGTACTCGAACAGTGGGCTGTGCAGCGCCCTGACCTGGATGTGTCGCCGATGGCGGTGCTCGGACGGCTCAAGCGGCTGTCCCGGCTCGTCGACGCCGAAACGGGGCGTACGTTCAACGCCCACGGGCTCGACGCCGCGTCCTTCGACGTCCTCGCCACGCTGCGGCGCAGCGATGCGCCCCACCGGCTGACCCCCGCCGAGCTGATGCGGGCGTCGATGGTCACCTCGGGAGCCGTCACCCAGCGCCTGGACCGCCTGGAGGCCCGCGGCCTGGTGCGCCGCAGCCCCAGCGCCTCGGACGGCCGCAGCGTCGTCGTCGCGCTCACCGACGCGGGCCGCGCCCTCATCGACGAGGCCCTGCCCGACCACATCGCCACCTCGGCCGGCCTGCTCGCCGCCCTCACGCAGGAAGAGCGCGACATGATCGCGGCGACCCTCAGGAGCCTGCTGGAGTCGCTGGGCGACGGCAAGGACTGACAGGCCCGCCCGGCCTCGCCTCGAAAGGCGGCCGGGACACGTGTCCGGCCCCGCGCTGCGGATGTGGCCAGGGTCCTGTCGAGAGGGGGTCCGCCACGAGATATCTTGATGTCGAGCAATGTTACAGACGTGGAGCGGAGCACCCGGTGACTGACTCGACCATCATCTATACGCACACCGACGAGGCCCCGGCCCTGGCCACGCACTCGTTCCTGCCCGTGGTCCAGGCCTACGCCTCGACGGCCGGGGTCACTGTGGAGACCCGCGACATCTCCCTGGCCGGCCGGATCATCTCGCAGTTCCCCGAGTACCTCGAAGAGAGCCGGCGCATCGACGACGCCCTCGCCGAGCTCGGCCGGCTGGCCAAGACGCCGGGTGCCAACATCATCAAGCTGCCCAACATCTCGGCCTCGATCCCGCAGCTGAAGGCCGCGGTCGCCGAGCTGCAGCAGCAGGGCTACGCGCTGCCGGACTACCCGGACGACCCGAAGACCGACGAGGAGCGCGACATTCGCGCCCGCTACGACAAGGTCAAGGGCAGCGCGGTCAACCCCGTCCTGCGCGAGGGCAACTCCGACCGCCGCGCCCCCGCGTCGGTCAAGAACTACGCCAAGACGCACCCGCACCGCATGGGCGCCTGGACGGCCGACTCGAAGACGAACGTCGCCACCATGGGCGTCGACGACTTCCGCTCCACCGAGAAGTCCGCGGTCATCGCCGCGGACGGCACGCTCCGCATCGAGCTCTCGGGTGACGACGGCTCCACCACGGTCCTGCGCGAGTCGGTCCCCGTGCTCGCCGGCGAGGTCGTCGACGCCTCCGTCATGCGCGTCGCCGCGCTGCGCGAGTTCCTCACGGCGCAGATCGCCCGCGCCAAGGCCGAGGGCGTGCTCTTCTCCGTGCACCTGAAGGCCACGATGATGAAGGTCTCCGACCCGATCATCTTCGGCCACGTGGTCCGCGCCTTCTTCCCGAAGACGTTCGCGCAGTACGGCGAGCAGCTCGCCGCCGCGGGCCTGACCCCGAACGACGGCCTCGGCGGCATCTTCAAGGGCCTGGAGGCCCTGCCCGAGGGCGCCGCGATCAAGGCCTCCTTCGACGCCGAGCTCGCCGAGGGCCCGGCCCTGGCGATGGTCGACTCCGACAAGGGCATCACCAACCTGCACGTCCCCAGCGACGTCATCGTCGACGCCTCCATGCCGGCCATGATCCGCACCTCCGGCCACATGTGGGGCCCGGACGGCCAGGAGGCCGACACCCTCGCCGTCCTCCCGGACAGCAGCTACGCGGGCGTCTACCAGGTCGTCCTCGACGACTGCCGCGCCAACGGCGCCTTCGACCCGTCGACGATGGGCTCCGTGCCCAACGTCGGCCTCATGGCGCAGAAGGCCGAGGAGTACGGCAGCCACGACAAGACCTTCGAGATCCCCGCCACCGGCACGGTGCGCGTCCTCGACGGCGCCGGCGACGTCGTGCTGGAGCAGACGGTCGGCGCGGGCGACATCTTCCGCATGTGCCAGTCCAAGGACGCGCCGATCCGCGACTGGGTCAAGCTCGCCGTCACCCGCGCCCGCGCGACCGGCGTCCCGGCCGTCTTCTGGCTCGACGAGGCCCGCGCGCACGACGCGCAGCTCATCGAGAAGGTCAAGGCGTACCTGCCGGAGCACGACACCGAGGGCCTGCAGATCGAGATCATGTCGCCCGTCGAGGCGACGAAGTTCTCGCTGGAGCGCATCCGCCGCGGCGAGGACACGATCTCCGTCACCGGCAACGTCCTGCGTGACTACCTCACCGACCTGTTCCCGATCCTCGAGCTCGGCACGAGCGCGAAGATGCTCTCGGTCGTCCCGCTCATGAACGGCGGCGGCCTGTTCGAGACCGGCGCCGGCGGCTCCGCTCCCAAGCACGTGCAGCAGCTCGTCAAGGAGAACTACCTCCGCTGGGACAGCCTGGGCGAGTTCTTCGCGCTCGCGGCCAGCTTCGAGCACCTCGCGGCCACCACGGGCAACGCCCGCGCCAAGGTCCTCGCCGACACGCTCGACCGCGCGACCGGCACCTTCCTCAACGAGGACAAGTCGCCGAGCCGCCGCCTGGGCGGCATCGACAACCGTGGCAGCCACTTCTACCTGGCGCTCTACTGGGCCCAGGAGCTCGCGAAGCAGACCGACGACGCGCAGCTCGCGGAGGCGTTCGGGCCCCTGGCCAAGACGCTCGCCGAGCAGGAGCGGACCATCGTCGACGAGCTGATCGCGGTGCAGGGCTCCCCGGCCGAGATCGGTGGCTACTACCAGCCCGACGTGACGAAGGCCTCGGCCGTCATGCGCCCGTCGGCGACGCTCAACCAGGCTCTGGCGATCCTGGGCTGACGCGCCCGCGCGACGAACAACCCGTTCCGCCCCGGCCGGCACTGCGCCCGGCCGGGGCGGTTCCGTTCGTGCCGGCCGGGGCCGCACCCCGCCGTCGCCTCGGCTACGGCACGGTGCTGAGGCTGCCTTCGAGAACGGTCCGGATGATCCGGGGCCGGTCCCAGAGGGCCAGGAGTTCGTTGGCGACGGCCACGACGGGCAGGGGGTCCGGGTTGCCGTGCACCCTGATGGCGGCGGCCGACAGGCTCCAGGAGGTCGGCGAGCGTGCCGGGGTAGGCGGCGAGGGTCCGCAGCCGGGGCAGTCCGGTGACCGGCGCGAGACTGAGCGGCGCCTCGTCCCACACGCCGATGGACAACACCTCCAAGCCGGGGGTGGGCGGCGGCCTCGACGCTCGGCAGGCTTCGGATGTTGACGTGGGCCACGGCGGGCGGCCGGTCTCCGCCCGAGCCGCCGTGCCGCTTGCTGAGCCGGTTCAGCACCAGGTCGGTGAGCGAGTCGGCGACCAGGGAAGCGCCGACGTTCTCCTCGTGGCCGATCATGATGATCTGCCCCACGTGTCCGTTCGGGCCGGCGGTCCGATCGACGGCCAGCCGGTCGCCGCCGCCGTTGTCCCCGAAGGCGATCCAGCCGGGGTGAGCCGGCCAGGCCCTGCACCGCGGCGTCGGGCGGCGTGACGACCGCCTCCATCGCCGCGAACTCCCAGCGGCAGTGACGGGACGACGCGTCGGCGATGTACAGGCCGTCCGGCGCGAAGAGCTCGCAGCCGACCGCCGTGCATTCGCGCCGCGCGGCCTCGTAGTCGTCGCCCCGGTCCTCCCACCGTGCCCGCGTCACCCGGTAGAGCGCCTTGAGCTCGTCGGGCAGGGGGACGCCGAGGCGTGCTTCCGCAGCGCTGATCTCTGCCTCCGTCGCGCCGACAGCGCCGCGCAGCCGCCCACGCAGCGTCCGCTCCAGCAGTTCCGGGTCCGCCGAAGGGGCAGACTCCAGCCGCCCCGGCCGATGCGCCCCTCCGCGCGGCCGGCCCGCAGGAGCCGCAGCACGGGTTCCCAGGTCGCGAAGTCGTGCAGCGGGGGAGGGGGAGCTTCGGATGATCGACCATGCGCAGACCGTAGGCGGAGGCACTGACACCGCGCCCGCCGCCGAGCGACGGTCAGGCGGCGCGGCAAAGCGCTGCGGGGCCGGCCGGCGCCGAGGCGCGGGCCACGGCCGCGTGCAGGGGACGGGCGGTGCGCAGGGTGCCCGCGGCCTGCGAGCGGTTTCGTGCGAAGACGACGAGGCGCAGCACCGCGAACCGCGCGACACCGGCGAGTGCGGAGGCCGACAGGTAGACGACCTGCTCGAGCACCGCGCCGGGTGCCGCCACCAGCTGCTGCAGGGAAAGCACCGCCAGGCAGGTCACCGCGTACGCGGCCGCCGCGGACCCGGCCGACTGCGCATGCTGGCGCCGGGTCGCGCGCCCGCCCGCGCCGAAGGTGAAGCGGGCGTGCAGCTCGGTGGAGAGGAGTGTGGAGACCACGGTGATCAGGGCGTTGGCCAGGACCCAGGGAATCCAGGAGGCGAGGGCCGCCACGGCGAAGCTGGAGGCGAGCCCCACCCCACCGCCGCAGAGTGCGAAGCGAGCGAAGGCGCTGAAGGCGCCGGGCGCCGCCTGCCTCCTGCTCTGCGCTGTCCCCATGATCCGGCCCCTCCGATGGCTCATCCCGCGAAACGCGCGTCCTTCGGCCTGTGAGGCCGGGGGACGCGCCGCTCGGAATGCCATCATGGTGCATGAGTGGCGCCATGTCGAGCAATTATGGCGCCATAGGTGGCATCGTGAACTCCGGCGCAGGTGTGGGTCCCGCGGGCCCTCGCAACGGGCATTGCATAAATCTTCGCTTATTCGTATAGTCATGCCATCGACCAGGAGGGGCCCGATGGCAGTACGTGTGGCAGTGGCAGGAGCGAGCGGATACGCGGGCGGCGAAGTGCTGCGCCTGCTGCTCGCGCACCCCGGCGTACGGATCGGCGCTCTCACTGCGAGCTCCAACGCCGGCCGGCGGCTCGGCTCCGTGCAGCCGCACCTGCTGCCCCTGGCCGGGCGGGTGCTGGAGCCCACCTCGGCCGAGGTCCTCGCCGGGCACGACGTCGTCTTCCTCGCCCTGCCGCACGGGCAGTCCGCGGCCGTCGCCGCCGAGCTCGGCGACGCGGCCCTGGTGATCGACTGCGGTGCGGACTTCCGGTTGAAGGACGCGGGGGAGTGGGAGCGGTTCTACGGTTCGGCGCATGCGGGTACGTGGCCCTACGGGTTGCCGGAGCTGCCCGGCGGGCGGGAGGCGCTGAAGGGCGTACGGCGTGTGGCCGTGCCCGGGTGCTATCCGACCGCCGTGTCGCTGGCGCTGTTCCCGGCCTACGGGGCGGGAATCGCAGAGCCGGAAGCGGTGATCGTGGCGGCGTCCGGGACGTCGGGTGCGGGCAAGGCGGCCAAGCCGCACCTGCTCGGCTCCGAGGTCATGGGCTCCATGAGCCCGTACGGCGTGGGCGGCTCGCACCGGCACACGCCCGAGATCGTCCAGAATCTCTCCGCCGCGGCGGGGGAGCCCGTCACGGTCTCCTTCACGCCCACTCTGGCGCCGATGCCGCGGGGCATCCTCGCCACCTGCAGCGCCAAGGCCCGCCCCGGTGTGACGGCCGGCGGCCTGCGGGCCGCGTACGAGAAGGCGTTCGCGGAGGAGCCCTTCGTCCACCTGCTGCCCGAGGGGCAGTGGCCGGCCACCGCCGCCGTCTACGGCTCCAACACCGTGCTGGTGCAGGTGGCGCTGGACGAGGCGGCCGGGCGGATCGTCGTGGTGTGCGCGATCGACAACCTGACCAAGGGCACCGCCGGCGGTGCGGTGCAGAGCATGAACATCGCCCTCGGCCTCCCCGAGGAGCTGGGCCTGCCGGCCACCGGGGTGGCGCCATGAGCGTACGCCGGGTCATCGCGACCCTCCTGGCGCGGCTGGTGCCGTGCGACACGGCCAAGAACACGACGACGAGCAACCGGGCGAACGAGGAGATGCAGTGAGCGTCACGGCAGCGAAGGGATTCACGGCGGCGGGCATCGCCGCCGGGATCAAGGAGAGCGGCAACCCCGACCTGGCCCTCGTGGTCAACCAGGGCCCCCGCCTGGCCGCCGCGGGCGTCTTCACCTCGAACCGGGTGAAGGCCGCGCCGGTGCTCTGGTCGCAGCAGGTCCTCAAGGGCGGACAGGTCTCGGCCGTGGTCCTCAACTCCGGCGGCGCCAACGCCTGCACCGGGCCGGGGGGCTTCCAGGACACCCACGCCACCGCCGAGAAGGCGGCCGAGGCACTGGGGCACAGCGCCGGCGAGATCGCCGTCGCCTCCACCGGGCTCATCGGCGTCCGGCTGCCCATGGACAAGCTGCTGCCCGGCATCGACAAGGCCGCCGCCGGGCTCTCCGCCCACGGTGGTGAGAAGGCCGCCATCGCCATCAAGACCACGGACACCGTGCACAAGACGGCGGTGGTCCAGGGGGACGGCTGGACGGTGGGCGGTATGGCCAAGGGGGCGGGCATGCTCGCCCCGGGCCTGGCCACGATGCTCGTCGTCCTCACCACCGACGCCGACATCGACACGCCCGGGCTCGACGCCGCCCTGCGCGCCGCGACCCGTACAACCTTCGACCGGGTCGACTCCGACGGGTGCATGTCCACCAACGACACCGTGCTGCTGCTCGCCTCCGGTGCCGCCGAAGTCACGCCCGCGCAGGACGTGTTCGCCGAGGCCGTCCGCGCGGTCTGTGACGATCTCGCCCGTCAGCTGATCGGTGACGCGGAGGGTGCGAGCAAGGACATCCGTATCGAGGTGATCAACGCCGCCACCGAGGACGACGCCGTCGAGGTCGGGCGCTCCATCGCCCGTAACAACCTCCTCAAGTGCGCCCTCCACGGCGAGGACCCCAACTGGGGCCGGGTGCTCTCCGCCATCGGCACCACCTCCGCCGCTTTCGACCCCGACAAGCTCAACGTCGCCATCAACGGCGTCTGGGTCTGCCGGAACGGCTCCGTCGGCGACGACCGCGACCTCGTCGACATGCGCTACCGGGAGGTCCGCATCACCGCGGACCTGGCCGAGGGCGGCGAGTCCGCCGTCATCTGGGCCAACGACCTCACCGCCGACTACGTCCACGAGAACAGCGCGTACTCCTCATGACGACCACGGACAGCGCGGGCACGGCCCGCAAGCACACCGCCCTCCCCAAGGCCCGCATCCTCATCGAGGCACTGCCCTGGCTGACGCGGCATCACGGCAAGACCGTCGTCATCAAGTTCGGCGGCAACGCCATGGTCGACGAGGAGCTGAAGGCCGCCTTCGCCCAGGACGTCGTCTTCCTCCACCACGCCGGGCTGCGTCCGGTCGTCGTGCACGGCGGCGGCCCGCAGATCAGTGCGCAGCTGGACCGGCTCGGCCTTACGTCGGAGTTCAAGGCCGGGCTGCGGGTGACCACCCCGGAGGCCATGGACGTCGTCCGCATGGTGCTCGCCGGGCAGGTGCAGCGCGAACTCGTCGGCCTGCTCAACGAGCACGGCCCGCTCGCCGTGGGCCTCACGGGCGAGGACGCCCACACCATGACCGCCACCAAGCACTACGCCGACATCGGCGGCGAACGCGTCGACATCGGCCGCGTCGGCGAGATCACCGACATCGACACCGGCGCCGTCCAGGCCCTGCTCGACAACGGGCGCATCCCCGTCGTCTCCTCCATCGCCCGCAGCGCCGACGACGCCGACGGTCATGGGGTCTTCAACGTCAACGCCGACACCGCGGCGGCCGCGCTCGCCGCGGCCCTCGGCGCGGAGACGCTGATGGTCCTCACCGACGTCGAGGGCCTCTACGAGGACTGGCCGCACAGCGACGAGGTCATCAGCCGGCTCACGGCGAGCGAGCTGGAGGCCCTGCTGCCCGACCTGGCCAGCGGGATGGTCCCCAAGATGGAGGGGTGCCTGCACGCCGTGCGCAACGGCGTCACCACGGCCCGCGTCATAGACGGCCGGGTCCAGCACTCGATCCTGCTGGAGATCTTCACGGACGAGGGCATCGGCACGATGGTCGTGCCCGACGAGGCGGCGAGCGAGCCGGAGGGGAAGCAGCAGTGAGCAACGCCGGACTCACCCAGCGCTGGCAGGGCGCGCTGATGGACAACTACGGCACCCCGCGCATCCCCCTCGCCCGCGGGGAGGGGAGCACCGTCTGGGACGCCGACGGCAAGCCGTACCTCGACCTCGTCGGCGGAATCGCGGTCAACGCCCTCGGCCACGCCCACCCGGCGGTCGTCCGGGCGGTCTCGGACCAGATCGCCACGCTCGGCCACGTCTCCAACCTCTTCAGCGCCGAGCCGACGGTCGCCCTGGCCGAGCGGCTGCTCGCCCTCGCGGGCCGGCCGGGCCGCGTGTACTTCGCCAACTCGGGGGCGGAGGCCGTCGAGGCCGCGTTCAAGATCGGGCGCCGGACGGGCCGGACGCACATGGTCGCCGCCACCGGCGGCTTCCACGGCCGCACGATGGGAGCCCTGGCGCTCACCGGCCAGCCCGCCAAGCAGGACCCGTTCCTGCCGCTGCCCGCGGGCGTCACCCACGTCCCGTACGGCGACGCCGAGGCGCTGCGGGCCGCCGTGACCACCGACACCGCGCTCGTGGTGCTGGAGCCGGTCCAGGGCGAGGCCGGAGTCGTCGTGCCGCCCCCCGGCTACCTGGCCGCCGCCCGGGAGATCACCCGCGCCACCGGCACCCTCCTCGTCCTGGACGAGATTCAGACAGGTATCGGCCGCACCGGCCACTGGTACGAGCACCGGGCGCAGGGCGTCGAGCCCGACATCGTCACCCTCGCCAAGGGCCTCGGCGGCGGCCTGCCGATCGGGGCGACGCTCGCCTTCGGCGCGGCCGCCGATCTGCTGACGCCCGGTCAGCACGGCTCCACGTTCGGCGGGAACCCCGTCGCGTGCGCCGCCGCCCTGGCGGTCCTCGACACGCTGGAGGGCGAAGGAATCCTCTCCCGCGTGGCGGTGACGGGGGAGCGGCTGCGTGACGGGATCGCTGCGCTCGGCCATCCGCTGGTCGACCGCGTCCGTGGCGCGGGCCTGCTGCTGGGTATTGTCCTTTCCGAGCCCCTTGCACCGAAGGTGCAGCAGGCAGCACAGGACGCCGGCCTCCTGGTGAACGCGGTCGCACCCGACGTGGTGCGGCTGGCCCCGCCGCTGATCATCACCGAAGATGAGGTGGAAACGTTCCTCCAGGCGCTGCCGGGTGTCCTGGACGCTGCTGCTGCCACCGTCGGCCCGGGGGCGTGAGCGGCCGGAGCGGCCGACGAGGCGGACGGGGCCGGCGGGGCGACACGGCCCCTGCGGGACCCTCGGGGAACGACGAAGCGGAGACTGACGAGACGATGACCCAGGCGCAGGAGCCGGAGCCGTTCCACGGCGGACAGGCCGTACCGCAGACCCGTACCGCCCGCCACCGCCGGATCGTGGACATCCTCGGCCGGCAGGCGGTCCGGTCGCAGAGCCAGCTCGCCAAGCTGCTCGCCGACGACGGCCTGTCCGTCACCCAGGCGACGCTCTCCCGCGACCTCGACGAACTGGGCGCGGTCAAGATCCGCAACACCGGTGGCGAGCTGATCTACGCGGTCCCGTCGGAGGGCGGCGACCGCACCCCCCGGGCCCCGCTCGGCGAATCCGCGACCGAGGCCCGCATGGGCCGCCTCGCGGGCGAACTGCTGATCTCGGCGGAGGCCTCCGCCAACCTGGTCGTCCTGCGCACGCCGCCGGGTGCCGCGCAGTTCTTCGCCTCCGCGATCGACCAGGCGGGGGTGCACGAGATCATCGGCACCATCGCCGGCGACGACACGGTGATGCTCATCAGCCGCGACCCCAAGGGCGGCCAGGCCCTCGCGGACCACCTGCTCAGACTGGCCCAGAAGGAGCGCTGAGGGCGGGGCGCGGCCGAAAGGCCCGGCCGCGCCCCGTACCCCGACCGAACCTGCCGATGGCGTCCCGCACTTGCGGGGCGCCATCCGTCGTGTCCGCGGCGCCGGAATGGGCAGGATGACGAGGGGCCCAGGGCGTCGGCGCCGTAAACACCAGCCCAACAGCAGTCATTGGGCAAGGGAGGACACATGCTCGCGATCCGCGCGGCGAAGCTCTTCGACGGGATAGGACCGGGGCTCGTGGAACGGCCCGTGGTGCTGGCCGAGGGCGGGCGCATCGTCGCCGTGCACCCCGGCGGGAGCGTGCCCGCGGGCGCAGAACTGCTGGACCTGGGGGACGTGACGCTGCTCCCCGGCTTCGTGGACACCCACGTCCACCTCGCCTTCGACGCGAGCGAGGACGCCGTGGGACGCCTGCAGCGCGCAGGCGACGAGGAACTGCTCGACCGGATGCGGGAAGCGGGCCGGGCGGCGCTCGCCGCGGGCGTGACGACCGTACGGGACCTGGGGGACCGGGGGTACCTCGCGCTGCGGGTGCGCGAGGAGACCGCCAAGGACCCCACGGCCGGCCCCACCGTGCTCGCCTCCGGGCCGCCGATCACCACCGCGCGCGGCCACTGCTGGTTCCTCGGCGGGCAGGCCGAGGGCGTCGACGCGATCCGGGCGGCCGTGCGCGAGCGCGCCGGGCGGGGCGTCGACGTGGTGAAGGTGATGGTGACCGGCGGCGACCTCACCCCCGGCTCGGACCCGTTCCACGTGCAGTACAGCCACGCCGAGCTGCTCGCCGCCGTGCGCGAGGCCCACCGGCACGGGCTGCCGGTCACTGCGCACGCCCACTCGGCGGCCGGCATCGCCGGCGCCGTGGCCGCCGGGTTCGACATGGTCGAGCACTGCTTCTTCGTCACCGAGATCACCGACGAGAGCGACGAGAGCGACCCCGGCGTGGACTACGACCGGCGCGTCCTCGACGACATGGTCCGCCTCGGCGTGGTCGCCTCCCTCACCCTGGGAGCCCTGCCCGGCGGCCCGCCGCCCCCGCCCCGGATCGCCCGCCGCCTGCCCGGGCTGGCCGCCGGGATGGCCGCGATGCGGGAGGCCGGCGTGGCCGTGGTCTGCGGCAGCGACTCGGGGATCTTCCCCGTCAAGGCCCACGGCAGCCACCCGTACAGCGTCGTCGCCATGGCCGGCATGGGCTTCGGCCCGCTGGAGGCGCTGCGCGCCGCGACCTCGGCCGCGGCCCGCGCGTGCGGCGTCGCCTGCCGCAAGGGGTGCATCGCGCCGGGCTTCGACGCGGACATCGTGGCGGTGGCGGGGGACCCGCTCGCCGACATCACGGCCGTCCACGCCGTGACGGCGGTCCTGCGGGAGGGCCGGCGGGTCGGCACGGCGAAGCTGCTCTAGGGGCACGGGGAGGCGCCCGAAGAGGGGGCCCGGAAAAACGGAGAAGGCCGCTTCCCCTTACGAGGAAACGGCCTCCGACCTGCGATGTTCGCTGGTCGGGACGGCGGGATTTGAACCCACGACCCCTTGACCCCCAGTCAAGTGCGCTACCAAGCTGCGCCACGTCCCGGTGCCCGTCCCTCCCGGGTTTCTCCCCGGTCGGGCGTGCAGAAAGAAAATATCCTGTTTGGCTGCGTGATCCAAATTCGGGGTCCGGGGCTCCGCCTGCGTCACGGCACGATCACGTACCGCTACGAGTGTCGCCCGTTGACGAACCATACGGTGGAGTGCATACTTATACCCATCAGCGTATGCATCGTAAGGAGAAACCCGTGACCGAGCGCGTCGTACTCGCCTACTCCGGCGGCCTGGACACCTCCGTCGCCATCGGCTGGATCGCCGAGGAGACGGGCGCCGAGGTCATCGCCGTTGCCGTGGACGTCGGCCAGGGCGGCGAGGACCTGGACGTCATCCGCAAGCGCGCGCTCGCCTGCGGTGCGGTGGAGGCGGAGGTCGCCGACGCCAAGGACGAGTTCGCCGAGGAGTACTGCCTCCCGGCGATCAAGGCCAACGCCCTCTACATGGACCGGTACCCGCTGGTCTCCGCCCTCTCCCGGCCCACGATCGTCAAGCACCTCGTCGCCGCCGCGAACAAGCACGGCGCGACCACCGTCGCCCACGGCTGCACCGGCAAGGGCAACGACCAGGTGCGGTTCGAGGCCGGCATCTCCTCCCTCGCCCCCGAGCTCAAGTGCATCGCCCCCGTCCGGGACTACGCCATGACGCGGGACAAGGCCATCGCCTTCTGCGAGGCCAAGGGCCTGCCGATCGCCACCACGAAGAAGTCCCCGTACTCCATCGACCAGAACGTCTTCGGCAGGGCCGTCGAGACGGGCTTCCTCGAGGACATCTGGAACGCCCCGATCGAGGACGTCTACGACTACACCGCCAACCCGGCCACGCCCCGGGAGGCCGACGAGGTGATCATCACCTTCGAGCAGGGCGTCCCGGTCGCGATCGACGGCAAGCCCGTCTCCGTGCTGCAGGCGATCCAGCAGCTCAACGAGCGGGCCGGCGCGCAGGGCGTCGGCCGGCTGGACATGGTCGAGGACCGGCTGGTCGGCATCAAGTCCCGGGAGATCTACGAGGCGCCCGGCGCCATCGCGCTGATCACCGCCCACCAGGAGCTGGAGGCCGTCACGGTCGAGCGCGAGCTCGCCCGGTACAAGCGGCAGGTCGAGCAGCGGTGGACCGAGCTCGTCTACGACGGCCTGTGGTTCTCCCCGCTCAAGCGGGCCCTGGACGGCTTCATCGCCGAGGCCAACGAGCACGTCTCCGGCGACATCCGGATGACGCTGCACGGCGGCCGGGCCGTCGTCACGGGCCGGAAGTCCGAGAAGTCGCTCTACGACTTCAACCTCGCCACGTACGACACGGGCGACACGTTCGACCAGTCCATGTCGAAGGGCTTCATCGAGATCTTCGGCCTGTCCTCGAAGATCGCCGCGAAGCGCGACCTGGCCTGATCGACCACCCGCCCACGGCGGCCGGCCGCCCCCACCACCCACGAGGAGCACGCAAGTGAGCAACGGCACCACCGACGACGTCCGGCTCTGGGGCGGCCGTTTCGCCGACGGCCCGGCCGAAGCGCTGGCCAGGCTGTCCGCCTCGGTCCACTTCGACTGGCGGCTCGCCTCCTACGACATCGCCGGATCCCGCGCCCACGCCCGCGTGCTCCACACGGCCGGCCTGCTGACGGCCGACGAGCTGGAGCGGATGCTCGACGGCCTCGACCGGCTGGAGAAGGATGTCGTCGCCGGCACCTTCACCGGCACCGTCGCCGACGAGGACGTGCACACCGCGCTGGAGCGGGGCCTGCTGGAGCGGCTCGGCCCGGACCTCGGCGGCAAGCTGCGCGCCGGGCGGTCCCGCAACGACCAGGTCGCCACGCTCTTCCGGATGTACCTGCGCGACCACGCCCGGATCATCGGGGGGCTCCTCACCGAGCTGCAGGAGGCGCTCGTGGGCCTCGCCGAGGCCCACGCCGACGTCGCCATGCCGGGGCGGACGCACCTGCAGCACGCCCAGCCGGTCCTGTTCGCCCACCACGTGCTCGCCCACGTCCAGTCGCTCTCGCGGGACGCCGAGCGGCTGCGGCAGTGGGACGAGCGCACGGCGGTCTCGCCCTACGGGTCGGGGGCCCTGGCCGGGTCCTCCCTCGGGCTCGACCCGGAGGCGGTCGCGGCCGACCTCGGCTTCGAGCGCGGCTCGGCGGGCAACTCCATCGACGGCACGGCCTCGCGCGACTTCGTCGCCGAGTTCGCCTTCATCACGGCGATGATCGGCATCGACCTGTCGCGGATCGCCGAGGAGGTCATCATCTGGAACACGAAGGAGTTCTCCTTCGTGACCCTCCACGACGCCTTCTCCACCGGCTCGTCGATCATGCCGCAGAAGAAGAACCCGGACATCGCCGAGCTCGCGCGCGGCAAGTCCGGGCGGCTCATCGGCAACCTCACCGGCCTGCTCGCCACCCTCAAGGCCCTGCCGCTCGCCTACAACCGGGACCTGCAGGAGGACAAGGAGCCCGTCTTCGACTCCTGCGACCAGCTGGAGGTCCTCCTGCCGGCCTTCACCGGGATGATGGCCACCCTCACGGTCAACCGCGCCCGGATGGAGGAGCTGGCCCCCGCCGGATTCTCCCTGGCCACCGACATCGCCGAGTGGCTCGTCAAGCAGGGCGTGCCGTTCCGTGTGGCGCACGAGGTGGCGGGGGAGTGCGTCAAGGAGTGCGAGGCGCGCGGCATCGAACTGGACGGCCTGACCGACGAGCAGTTCGCCGCCATCTCACCGCATCTGACGCCCGAGGTCCGGTCGGTCCTGAGCGTGCCCGGTGCGCTCGCCTCGCGCAGCGGGCGGGGCGGCACCGCGCCGTCCGCGGTCGCGGTCCAGCTCGGCGAGGTCAAGGCGGACCTGGCGGTCCAGCGCGGGTGGGCGGACGCCAAGCGCGGCTGAGACGGCTGCGCCTTCCTTGGGATGGCCACGTCTCCTGTGAGACGGCCACGCCTTCCGCGAGACGATCACAACCCGGATGAGACGTTTATGTCTCATCCGGGTTATCGTCGTCTCATGAGTGTTGACCGAGACCATGTGCTGAGGGAGGCCGCCGCCCTGCTCACCCGCAGGGCGACCGCCTCCATGGACGAGATCGCCAAGGCCGCCGGGATCGGTCGCGCCACCCTCCACCGCCACTTCGCGGGGCGCGACGCGCTCGTCCGCGCCCTGGAGGAACTGGGCATCCAGCAGTTCGGGCAGGCCCTGGACGCGGCCCGGATCGAGGAGGGCGACGCGGCCGGCGCCGTGCGCCGCCTGATCGACGAGGCCGAGCCCGTCGCCGGCATGCTCGCCTTCCTCTTCACCGAGAACCAGCTCTACGAGAACGGCACCAACGAGGGCTGGAACCGCCTCGACGCCCGCGTCCAGGAGCTCTTCCGCCGCGGGCAGGAGGAGGGCGCCTTCCGGGTCGAGCTCACACCCGCCTGGCTCACCGAGGCCCTCTACGGACTGATCGGCACCGGTGCCTGGGCCGTCCAGGACCGGCGCGTGGCCGCCAAGGACATGCCCCGGATGGTCGCCGAGCTGCTGCTCGGCGGCGCCGAGCGGAAGCCGGACGCCGAGCGGAGGATGAAACGGTGACCGGAACCGCCGGCGGCCCGCAGACCCTCGCGGCCCCCGCCGAGACTCCCCGCCCCGGGCGCTGGCTCGCCCTCGCCGTCCTCGCCCTGGCCGTGCTCCTCGTCGCCGTCGACGCCACCGTCCTCGGCCTGGCCACACCCTTCCTCAGCGAGGACCTGCAGCCGTCGGGCACCCAGCTGCTGTGGATCGGCGACGTCTACTCGTTCGTCATCGCAGGCCTCCTGGTCTCCATGGGCAGCCTCGGCGACCGCATCGGCCGCAAGAAGCTCCTGCTGTGCGGCGCGGTGGCGTTCGGCGCGGTGTCGGTGCTGAACGCCTACGCCAATACGCCCGAGATGATGATCGCCGCCCGGGCCCTGCTGGGCGTCGCGGGCGCGACGCTGATGCCGTCCACGCTGGCGCTCATCCGCAACATCTTCCACGACCCCAAGGAACGCAGCCTGGCCATCGGCATCTGGGGTGCCATGGCCTCCGCGGGCGCCGCCGTCGGGCCCGTGGTGGGCGGCTTCCTGCTGGGGCACTTCTGGTGGGGCTCCGTCTTCCTGATCAACCTGCCGGTGATGGCCGTGCTGGTGCTCGTCGGCGCCAAGCTGCTGCCCGAGTCGCGCGATCCCTCGCCCGGCCCGTGGGACCTGCTCAGCGTGGTGCTGTCGATGACCGGCGTCATCGCCGTCGTCTACGCGATCAAGGAGGGGGCGACGCACGGCCTGCGCTGGGAGGTCGCCGTGGCGGCGGCCGTGGGCGTGGCGGCGCTGGTGTGGTTCGTCCGCCGGCAGCTCACGCTGCCCTCGCCGCTGCTGAACATGCGGCTGTTCCACCACAGGGGCTTCTCGGGCGCGGTGCTGGCCGACCTGCTGACCGTCCTCGGCCTGTCCGGCATGGTCTTCTTCCTGTCGCAGTTCCTCCAGCTCGTCCAGGGGCGCAGCCCGCTGGAGGCGGGCCTGGCCGAGCTGCCGGCCGCGATCGGCGCGGTCACCGCGGGCCTGCTCGCGGGACGGGCCGCGCGGAGATTCTCGGTGCGCTCGGTGGTGGCCGGCGGGCTCGCGGCCATCGGCATCGCCCTCGCGGTGCTCGTCTGGCTGCAGTCCGGTACCGCTTACCCGGTGCTCGGCGCGACGCTGCTGGTCGTGGGGGTCGGAGCGGGTTTCTCCTTCACCGTCACGGCCGACGTGATCCTCTCCAGCGTGCCCAAGGAGCAGGCGGGTGCCGCCTCGGCGGTCTCGGAGACGGCCTACGAGCTCGGCGCCGCGCTCGGCATCGCGCTGCTCGGCTCGATCGTCACCGGCGTCTACCGGGACTTCGCCGTCCCCGCGGGCGTGCCGGAGACGACCGCCGCGCAGGCTCACGAGTCCCTCGGCGGCGCCGTGGAAGCGACCTCCGCGCTGCCGGCCGACCAGGCCACGGGCCTGCTCACCTCCGCGCAGGAAGCCTTCGTCGACGGGCTGCGGATCGCCTCGGGCGTCGGTGCGGTGGTGCTGCTGGCCACGGCCGTGGCGGCGTGGTTCCTGCTGCGCGGGCAGAAGCTGGAGGAGGGGTACGGCGGCTGAACCGTTGCACGGGTACGGCAAACGGAACCGTGCTCACCGGTTTGAGCCGGGTACGGCTCACATGAGCAAAGCGCACGACGGGCCGGGGCGGCAAGCCCCGGCCCGTGTGACATACGCCGGAAACAATTCCTCTTGACGCAATACTGACGTGCGGGCAACGATCACGACCACTGGTCGACATTGTCGAACATGGTTCGGTTCCGACGGTGGTCCCCCGCCGTCCCGTTGCCAAAGGAAAACCCCCCTCATGCGCCTCCGCAGAACGGTCGGACTGCTGCTCGCCGCCGTGGCCACCGCGGCTCTGGGCCTCACGGGCCCGGGTGCGTCCCCGGCCTCCGCCTCCGTCCTCGACATCCCGCCGCGCGGGGCCAACGACTGGTCCTGCAAGCCGGATTCGGCCCACCCCGAGCCCGTCGTGCTGGTCAACGGCACCTTCAAGGTCATGGGCGAGAACTGGTCGGCCCTCTCGCCGAAGCTGAAGGAGGCGGGCTACTGCGTCTTCGCCTTCAACTACGGCAAGCTGGAGACCGCCCCGGTCCCGCAGTCGGCCGAGGAGCTGCGCGACTTCGTGGAGAGTGTGCGTCGCGCCACGGGCGCGAAGAAGGTCGACCTCGTCGGCCACAGTCAGGGCGGCATGATGCCGCGCTACTACGTGAAGTTCCTGGGCGGCGCGGTCAACGTCGACGACCTCGTCGGCATCGTCCCGTCCAACCACGGCACGAAGAACCCTCTGGCCGTCCCGGCCGGCTGGACGTTCTGCCCGTCCTGCGCCGACCAGCGCTGGGGCTCGGACTTCATGCAGAAGCTCAACGCGGGCGAGGAGGCGCCGGCCGGCCCCGACTACACCGTCGTCACCACGCGCTACGACGAGGTCGTCATCCCCTACACCAGCGCCCTGCTGGCCGGCCCGGCCGAGCGCGTCACGAACGTCGTGCTGCAGGACAAGTGCAAGCTGGACCTCTTCATGCACGACCAGGCCACCAAGGACCCGGTCGTCGCCCAGTGGGTCCTCAACGCGCTGGGGCGCAAGGGTCCGGCCGACCCGGCCTTCCAGCCCCAGTGCATAGGCCAGGGCTAGCCGCCGTCAGGTGACGTGGCGTCAGGCCGCCTTCGAGGCCCTGGCCTTGGTTGCGTAGACGTCCACGTACTCCTGGCCGGACAGGCTCATGACCTCGCTCATCACCTCGTCGGTGACGGCACGCAGGATGTAGCGGTCGCGGTCCATGCCCTCGTAGCGGGAGAAGTCCAGCGGCTCGCCGAAGCGCACCGTCACCGGGGCGAGGTGCAGCATGCCCTTGCCGCCCGGCTGGACCTTGTCCATGCCGATCATCGCGAACGGCACCACCGGCGCGCCCGTCATCAGCGCGAGGCGGGCGATGCCGGTGCGGCCGCGGTAGAGGCGGCCGTCGGGGGAGCGGGTGCCCTCGGGGTAGATGCCGAAGACCTTGCCCTCGTCGAGGATGCGGCGGCCGGTCATCAGCGCCGCGACGCCGCCGCGGCCGCCGTCGCGGTCCACCGGGATCATGCCGGAGCTGCGGAAGAACCAGGCCATGACCCGGCCCTTGACCCCCTTGCCCGTGACGTACTCGTCCTTGCCGATGAAGAAGACCTGCCGCTTGACCACCAGCGCGAGGAACAGCGAGTCGACGAACGTCACGTGGCTGCCCGCCAGGATGACCGGCCCGCTGCCGGGGATACGCTCCGTGCCCTCCACCTTGGGGCGGTACAGGACGCGCATGAGCAATCCGAGGAACGCCTTGAGCAAGATGCGGGACAACGGAGGCCCTCCGGTCGTGATGGTCGGTGCGGCGCACGTCTGCGCAGGGGAGTGACCATACTCGCCGGTATGGGCCTTGCGCACCCCGGGTAGGGGGACGCGATACGGAGTGTTGACAGGAGTTTGCACGCCGTTTGACCTTCGTCTTCACAGACGGAAGTCGTACGTGTTTACGATCTGCGCGTCCGACGGGTGCCGGAACGGCGCCGGGACGCGCAAGCAAGGAGCGTTCATGGATCAGGAGCAGCGGCCGGGCAGGCGCACCCTTCTGGGGGCCGCAGCGGCCCTCGGCGCGGGAGCGGTCGTCCTCGGCGGCGGAGCGGGCACGGCCTCGGCCGCGCAGCGCGGGCAGGCCGCGGAGCGCGCCCACGGCGGCGGCGCGGGCGGTTCGTACAAGGACCTGCCCAAGCCGACCGTCGTCGGCCACCGCGGCGGCAGCGGCTACCGCCCCGAGCACACCCTCGGCTCCTACCAGTTCGCCCTCGACAACGGCGCGGACGTCATCGAGCAGGACCTCGTCCCCACCAAGGACGGGCACCTCGTGTGCCGTCACGAGAACGACATCACCGGTACCACCGACGTCGCCTCCCGCCCGGAGTTCGCCTCCCGCAAGACGACGAAGACCGTCGACGGCGAGGCCCACACCGGCTGGTTCACCGAGGACTTCACGCTCGCCGAGCTGAAGACGCTGCGCGCCAAGGAGCGCATCCCCGGCACCCGGCAGCACAACACCCTCTACGACGGCGTCTGGCAGGTGCCCACCTTCGAAGAGGTCCTGAAGTGGGCCGACGAGCAGGGCCGCAAGCGCGGCCGCCGCATCTGGCTGCACATCGAGACCAAGCACCCCACCTACTTCCGCAAGGCCGGCCTCGGCCTGGAGGAGCGGCTCGCCAAGCTGCTGCGCCGCTACAACCGCTCGGGCCGCAACGCCCACACCTTCCTGCAGTCCTTCGAGCCGAGCAGCCTCCAGCGGCTGAACCGGCTGGGCGTCGACTGCCCCAAGGTCCTCCTGCTGGACGACCTCACGACGCAGCCCTGGGACTTCGTCGAGGCCAAGGACCCGCGCACGGTCGCCGACCTGATCACGCCCAAGGGCCTGAAGTGGGTCTCCGGCTTCGCCCAGGGCATCGGCCCGTGGCTGAACCTGATCATCCCGCGGGACAAGAACGACAAGCTGACCAAGCCCACCACGCTGGTGCGCGACGCGCACGCCGCCGGGCTGATCCTGCACCCGTACACCATGCGCAACGAGAACAGCTTCCTGCCGGCGGACTTCCGGCGGGGCACCGACCCCAACGGGTACGGCGACGCGCTCGCGGCGTTCAAGACGTACTTCGCGACCGGGATCGACGGCATCTTCTCGGACAACTGCGACACCGCGGCGATCGCGCGGGACGCGTTTCTGAAGGGGTAACCCGCAAGGGTGATCGTCCGGCGGCCCGGAACCGCCGGAGCCGGGTCTCACGTCACGCCTCGCATGACGCAGAGCGATCTCCTGACCCGGCTGAGCCCCCTGCTCAAAGCGGAGTGCGCCGCCGAGGCGGCCGCCGTCGCCGGGACCGACGCCGCCGACCTCGAACAGGGCGTCTGGGTGCGGCTGCTCAGTGACAGCCGCACCATCGTCTCGGCGGCCCGGCTGCGGGCGACCGTCCGGGCCGAGGCCCGCGCCGCGCGCCGCCGCGCCCGGCGCGAGGTGCTCTACGACCCCACCCACTCCGAGCCGCCGGGCGGCCACGACGCGGGCGTCGAACAGCAGGTGCTCGCCGCCGAAGAGGGCCGGGCGCTGCGCGCCGCGGTGCGCCGGCTGCCCGGCCGGTGCCCCCGGCTGCTGGCCGCCCTCCTCTCCCGGAAGGACCCGACCTACCGAGAAATCGCAGGCGAGTTGGGAATGTCACAAGGATCTTTGGGGCCGGTACGTTCCCGTTGCCTGGGATGCCTGCGCAGAATGCTGACGGCGGAGGTTGCCGCTCCTGAACCCTGGGGAAAGGAGCGGTAGACAACCGGCGCCACCGGAGGCGACGTGCACCCACGACGGCTCCTGTCAGGGCGGACCGAACCGAAAAGGGGAGGCGTGGGCACATGGGCATGAGCGTGACCATCTCTGCGGCGACCGATCTCGACGCCGAACAGATCCTCAAACTCCAGTACCTCTGCTATCAGGGCGAGGCGGAGCTCTACGGCGACTACTCCATCGCACCGCTCACCCAGACCCTCGCCGAGCTGCGCGCCGAACTGGGCGCCGGCTGCGTCCTGGTGGCCCGGCTCGGCGACGAGGTCGTGGGCTCGGTGCGCGGCACGGCCGGCCCCGG
Organism: Streptomyces rectiverticillatus; assembly: GCF_013394065.1. Classification (NCBI taxonomy): domain Bacteria; kingdom Bacillati; phylum Actinomycetota; class Actinomycetes; order Kitasatosporales; family Streptomycetaceae; genus Streptomyces; species Streptomyces rectiverticillatus. The sequence continues at coordinate 1,497,853 of NZ_CP040752.1, read as the reverse complement.
GGGCACGGCGGTGATCTCCGGGATGATCGTCCATCCCCGGATGCAGCGGCACGGCCTGGGCGGGCGGCTGCTCGCCGCGGTCGAGGCCCGGCTGGCGGCGGAGGGGGCCACCCGCTACCGCCTGGCCACCGGCCACCGCAACGAGGGCAACCTGCGGCTGTACCGCAAGTGGGGGTACGTCCAGGTGGCCAGCGAGCAGGTCACGCGCAAGCTCACGCTGGTGACGATGGAGAAGGAACCCCGGGACCGGGGCGCGGAGTCCGCGCCGGGCGCCGCCGGGGCGGCGCTCGCGGCGAGCCGCTAGCCGGCCTGGGGCTGTGCCGCCCGGCGCAGCCACACCATCGCGGTGACGGGCAGGATCACCGGGATGAAGAGGTAGCCCATGCCGTAGTCCGACCAGACCGTGGCGTCGGGGAAGGCGGACGGTTCGGCGAGCGTCCACGTCCCGACGACGAGGACGCCGGCCAGCTCGGCGGCGCAGCACACGAGCGCCGCCCGGCGGGCCGCGGGCCCGCCGCGGACCAGGGAGTACGTGATGAAGGCGTACACCACGGCGGCGATCGCCGACAGGACGTAGGCCAGCGGGGCGCGGCCGAAGTCCAGGATCATCTGGACGATCGAGCGGGAGGCCGCGGCGACGGTGAAGACGCCGTAGAGCCACACCAGCAGCCGGCCGGGCCCCTCGCCGAGGTTGAAGCCCGGCTTGGCGGGGGTGGTCGGTTCGGTCACGGTCAGCCTCCCCAGATGTCGTAGAGCCGCACTTCGAGCACGGCCAGGATCACGGCGCCCGCCGCCACGGTGGCCGAACCCCAGCGGGTGCGCTCCGCGAGCGACATGAAGCCCGCGGCGGGCACGGCCGCCGCCGAGCCGATCAGGTAGGCCAGGAAGATGGCGGTGCCCTGCTCGGGCTCGTCGCCTCCGGCCAGCCGCACCACGCCGATCACGAGCTGGGCGACCGCCAGGACGGTCACCACGGCCATGCCGATGAAGTGCCAGTCCTTGGTGGACTGGTCGCGGGAGAAGGCGATGCCGCACCAGGCGGCCAGCGCGAGGGCGGTCAGTCCGACCGCGAGCGTCAGCGCGCCGATCACCGTGGCCACCGGGCTGCGGGCGCGTGCGGAGGGGGCTGGACAAGCATGGGACGACTTTAATGGCCTGCCCGGAATGCGCCGCGCCCGGCCCCGCACCGGGCCCCGTCGGCCCGTGGCCTTGACCACAGGGCGCATCCCGGCGCCCCGGCCGGGGAGCGCGGGGGCAGGGTCCGCAGCCCACGTCCCCGCAGGTCAAGGGGTGGTCGTGGATGGCTTGAAGATCGCTTACGGGGAGCGGGACGTGTCCACGAACCGGCCATGTGCGTCCGCTATTCGGACAGCCTTGGCCGACTCGCACATCCGTCTGTTTTACTTTCCCGCATGACCACGACGAGCAGCCGCACCTGTGCGACCGAGGCGATGACGACGCCCGGCGCTGCTCGTTGCATGTGTCGAATGTGTGACCGCTGAGGGCCCCCGTTCCGTGCCTCGCGCCCCGAAGCGAGACCCGTAGAGCCCGCGTCCCGCGTCCCACCCGGACCGGACCGGAAAAGCTCCGCCCCGCGTCACCAGGACTCCCCGAAGCCGCGACCCTCGTTCGCGCCCGCCGGGGCACCTAGGCCGCGCTCCGCAATGAATGCCCGTGCCCGGCGCCCTCACCGCCGCGCACTCGACAGTGACGGAAACCCTGTGATCACCACTACGGGCCTGACAAAGGTCTACCGCTCACGCGGCCGCGAGGTCACCGCCCTCGACGGCGTCGACCTCCACGTGCGGGAGGGCGAGGTGTACGGCGTCGTCGGTCAGAGCGGCGCCGGCAAGTCGACCCTCATCCGCTGCGTCAACCTCCTGGAGCGCCCAAGCGCAGGCACGGTCACGGTCGCGGGCCAGGACCTCACCGCCCTCGCCGGGCGCGGCAACCGCGCCGGAGCCGAGCTGCGCAAGGCGCGCAGCCGCATCGGCATGGTCTTCCAGCACTTCAACCTGCTGTCCTCGCGGACCGTGCAGTCCAACATCGAGCTGCCGCTGGAGATCCTCGGCGTCTCCGGCAAGGAGCGCGAGCGCAAGGCCCTCGAGCTCCTCGACCTCGTCGGCCTCGCCGACAAGGCCAAGGCCTACCCCGGCCAGCTCTCCGGCGGCCAGAAGCAGCGCGTCGGCATCGCCCGCGCCCTGGCCGGCGACCCCAAGGTGCTGCTCTCCGACGAGTCGACCTCCGCGCTCGACCCGGAGACCACCCGCTCCATCCTGCAGCTGCTGCGCGACCTCAACCAGCAGCTCGGCCTGACCGTCCTCCTCATCACCCACGAGATGGAGGTCGTCAAGACCATCTGCGACTCCGCGGCCCTGATGAAGGGCGGGCGCGTGGTGGAGTCCGGCACCGTCTCCGAGCTCCTCGCCACCCCCGGCTCGGAGCTCGCGGCCGAGCTCTTCCCGGTCGGCGGCGAGCCGTCCGGCCCGGACCGCACCGTCGTGGACGTCACCTTCCACGGCGACGCCGCGACCCAGCCGGTCATCTCCCAGCTCTCCCGTACGTACAACATCGACATCTCGATCCTGGGCGCCGCGATGGACACCGTCTGCGGCAAGCAGGTCGGCCGGATGCGCATCGAACTGCCCGGCCGCTTCGAGGAGAACGTCGTCCCGATCGGCTTCCTGCGCGAGCAGGGCCTGCAGGTCGAGGTCGCCGATGTGCGGGACGCCCACGACGCGGCCCCGGCCGACGCGCTCCTGAAGGATGGTGCCAAGTGACCTGGACCGAGATGCAGCCCCTGCTGCACAACGCGTGTCTGGACACCCTCTTCATGGTGTGGTGGTCCACCGTCTACACCGTCCTCGGCGGACTGCCGCTGGGCATCCTGCTGGTCCTCACCGACCGCGGCGGCCTCCTGCAGAACGTCGTGGTCAACAAGGCCGTCGGGGTGGTCGTCAACCTCGCCCGCTCGCTGCCCTTCATCGTCCTCATGGTGTGGCTGATCCCCTTCAGCCGCTTCGTGGTCGGCACCTCCATCGGGCCTAGCGCGGCCGTGGTGGCCCTGGCCATCGGCGCGATCCCCTTCTTCGCCCGGCTGGTGGAGACCGCGCTCCGCGAGGTCGACCACGGCCTCGTCGAAGCCGTCCAGTCCATGGGCGGCGGCACCTGGACCGTGATCTTCAAGGTGCTGCTCCCGCAGGCCCTGCCCTCGGTCATCGCGGGCCTGACCACGACCGTCATCGCCCTCATCGGCTACTCCGCGATGGCCGGTGCGGTCGGCGGCGGCGGCCTCGGAAACCTGGCCATCGTCTACGGCTACCAGCGCTCCGAGACCGGCCTGATGAACATCACCATCGTGCTGCTCATCGTCATCGTCACCGTCGTCCAGCTCGCCGGAGACCTCTCCGTACGCGCCCTCGCCCGGCGCGGCGGGCGGCAGGCGGCCCCCGTGGGCCTGCGCCGGCTGTGGGCCCCCGCCCGCGTGGCGGCCAAGCCCGTGGCGACCGTCCCGGCTCAGGCCGAGGCGCCGGAGGCATCCAAGGCCTCCTGACCGAAAAAGACTTCCTGATCGGAGCTGATCAGGCCTGGCACGAGGGGCATTTCGCCCCTCACCGCAGATCCACGAGCCCGGACCCTTTGCCGGGCGGCAACACCTCGTGAACCCAGGAAAACCAGAAAGAGGGGCACTCTTCGTGCGTACCACCGTCAAGCTCACCGCCGCCGTCGCGGCCGCCGCCGCACTCACCCTCGGCCTGAGCGCGTGCAGCGCTCCGTCCGACACCTCCTCCTCCGGCAGCTCGAAGAAGGGCAAGGACGCCGACCCGGCCGCCAAGCTCGTCGTCGCCGCCAGCCCGACCCCGCACGGCGACATCCTCAACTTCGTCCGCGACAACCTCGCGGAGAAGGCCGGCCTGAAGCTGGAGGTGAAGGAGTTCAACGACTACGTGCTCCCGAACACCGCCACGCAGAACGGCGAGGTCGACGCCAACTTCTTCCAGCACAAGCCGTACCTCGACGACTTCAACAAGAAGCAGAAGACCGACATCGTCCCGGTCGTCAACGTCGAGATCGAGCCGCTCGGCCTGTACTCCGAAAAGGTAAAGAAGGCCGGCGACCTCGGCAGCGGCGCGACCATCGCCGTGCCCAACGACGCCACCAACGAGGGCCGCGCCCTGAAGCTGCTGGCCGACAACGGCGTCATCGTCCTGAAGGACGGCGTCGGCTCCGAGGCCAAGCTCTCGGACATCAAGGACGCCAAGGGCGTGAAGTTCACCGAGCTCGAGGCCGCCCAGATCCCCTCCCGCCTCGCCGACGTCGACGCCGCCGTCATCAACGGCAACTTCGCCATCGGCCACAAGCTCAACCCGGCCAAGGACGCCATCGCCCTGGAGAAGGCCGACGGCAACCCCTACGCCAACTTCCTCGCCGTGAAGAAGGGCAACGAGTCCGACCCGCGCGTCCAGAAGCTCGCGGGGCTCCTGAACTCCGACGAGGTGAAGAAGTTCATCGAGCAGAAGTTCAGCAACGGTGCCGTCCTCCCCGCCTTCGGCGCGGTGAAGGGCTGACCCCGCCTGTCGCTTCCGTAACCACAGCCGCCCCTGTGGCCCCAGGCCCCGCGCACCCGTCGGCGTGCGCGGGGCCGACGCGCTTGGCGCACGCACGCATCGATGCTGCATGCTGGTGCACTCAAGCCCGGAGCGCCCCCGTCCCGAGCCCACTTCCCCGGCGTTGGAGCAGCACATGACATCCACCTTCCCGGACATCTCCATCAGTACGGACCGGCTGGTGCTGCGCCCGTTCGAAGCCGAGGACGTGCCCGCGCTCGCGGAGATGATGAGCGACGAACTCGTCACCGCCTGGACCTCGGTGCCCCACCCCTACACCACCGCCCACGCCCGTGACTGGGCCCTGCACGAGGCCCCGGCGGAGCGCACCGAAGGGCGCGGAATCGTCTTTGCGGTCACCGAGTTCCTCACCCACCGCCTCGTCGGCTGCGTCCACCTCCACCACACCGACTGGCGGGCCCTCTCCGCCGAGGTCGGCTACGTCGTCGCCCCCTGGGCCCGCGGCGAGGGCTACGCCTGCGAATCCGTGCTCGCCGTCGCCGAGTGGCTCTTCCGCGACCAGAAGTTCGAGCGCCTGGAGCTGCGCACCGCCGCCGACAACACGGCCTCCCAGCAGGTCGCCCAGAAGGTCGGCTGCATCAGCGAGGGCGTGCTGCGCAACGCCTGGATAGGACGCGGCCGCACCGAGGACGGCGGCTGGACCGAGCTCCGCACCGACCTCATCATCTGGAGCCTCCTCCCCGAGGACCTCGACGAAATGCGCGAGCAGCCCGCGGGGGACCCCGGCTACGCTGCGGCCTTCCACGACTGGTCCTGACACCGGCCGGTCCCGGAGCGGCTCCGGCGCGGCCCGGGCGGCCCGGTCACCGCATCCGGACCCGGGAAGGTCCGGACCAATAGGGGGTACGCTCGCCCTGCCCCGCCCCCCGCCGCCACACTTTCCGCCGACAGACCCGCCCCGCAGACGCGCCGACAAGCCCAGGAGAATGACGACGATGGCCGACCGGGTCACGGTGATCGGGTGGGACGGCTCACCACTCACGGACGCGGCCCGCTCCGCCCTGGCCGCCGCCACCCTCGTAGCCGGCGCCGCCCACCACCTCGACCTGCCCGAAGTCCCGCCCGCCGCCGAGCGCATCCGCCTCGGCAGCGTCGACCTCGCCGCCCGCCGTATCGCCGGCCACCGCGGCTCCGCCGTCGTCCTCGCCGACGGCGACCCCGGCTTCTTCGGCGTCGTCCGCACCCTGCGCGCCCCCCAGCACGGCCTCGAGGTCGAGGTCGTGCCCGCCGTCTCCTCCGTCGCCACCGCCTTCGCCCGCGCCGGCATGCCCTGGGACGACGCCCAGATCGTCGTCGCCCACAGCCGCGACCTGCGCCGCGCCGTCAACGTCTGCCGCGCCCACACCAAGGTCGCCGTCCTCACCTCGCCCGGCGCCGGCCCCGCCGAACTCGCCCTCCTCCTCGGCGACGTCCACCGCACCTTCGTCATCTGCGAGGAGCTCGGCACCGAGCGCGAACAGGTCACCGTCCTCACCTCCGACAAGGCCCCCGACCACTACTGGCGCGACCCCAACGTCGTCATCGTCATCGGCGGCGCCGGCGCCGCGCCCGCCACCGTCCCCGGCTGGGGAGCGACCCGGCCCCGCGCCGGCGGCGGCTGGATCGCGGGCCGCGACCCCGGCTACCCCCCGGCCGTCCGCGGCTGGGCCCTGCCCGCCGACGCCTACGGCAGCGACCTCGGCGAGGGCGAGGCCACCGAACTGCGCGCCGCCCAACTGGCCCGCCTCGGCCCCCGCGTCGGCGACCTCGTCTGGGACATCGGCTCCGGCAGCGGCGCCGCCGCCGTCGAGGCCGCCCGCTTCGGCGCCGCCGTCATCGCCGTCGACCGCGACGCCGACGCCTGCGCCCGCACCACCGCCGTCGCCCGCCGCTACGGCGTCCAGCTCCAGGTCGTCCACGGCGCCGCCCCCCAGGTCCTGGAGGACCTCCCCGAACCCGACGTCGTCCGCGTCGGCGGCGGAGGCGCCCCCGTCGTCGCCGCCTGCGCCGCCCGCCGACCCGAGCGCATCGTCGCCCACGCCGCCACCCGCGACGAGGCCGAGGCCGTCGGCCGCGCCCTCGCCGAAGGCGGCTACGCCGTCGAATGCACCCTGCTCCAGGCCGTGGAGCTCGACCCCGCCGCCTGGGCCGAGCGCGAACGGTCCGTCGCCTTCCTGCTGAGCGGACGCCGCACCCACCTGTGACCCCGCCCCGCCGGGCGGAGGGTAGGCTGGCGGATCGTTGTACCGCCCCTCGGTGTCCGACACCACAGTCGTCAATGTCCCGAACGCACCCTCCTTTTGGCGGGGGCACGGCAAGGTAGGGGCGGGCGACGTACAACGTGCCGCGAGGCACGGACGCTCGTTCTTGACTATGGGCGTGAGCGGTTGGAAGGAGCACTACCGATGGGCGAGGGGTACGCATGACCGACACCGGCCAGTTCCCGGGCGAGGGACAGCCGGAGAACGCAGGCGCGCTGCCCGGCCACCCGTTCCCCGCGGACGCCGTAGCCCCTGCCGACCCCGGAGCCCCGGCCCCTCAGACCCCTCCTGCCCCTCCTGCCACGTATGCCTTCCTCGACCACGGGGACGGCACGGAGCCGGACGGTGCCGACGAGGACGACCTCCTGCTGATGCCGGGTGCCCAGGGCGCCTGGATGGAGCAGCCGGCCGTCCAGGGCGGTACGCACGAGAGCGGCGGACGCGACACCGGCTCCGTCGACTACGGCGACGTCCGCATCCCCCCGGCCGCCGCCGCGGGCCAGCCGCCCACCGCCCCGGCGGCCCCGCGCCGCCCCCTGCACATGGGCCCGCCCGTCCCGGACCCCACCGGCGGAGTCGTCCGCTCCCTGGCCGACCGCGGCCCCGCCGCGCCGGCCCCCGCCCCGGTCCGCCCGCCCGCACCGCCGGCGGTGCCCGCACCGGGCCCCGAATACCTCGACGGCACCGTCGACGAGACGGGCACTCAGCAGACCCCGCGCCTCGGCGAGGTGCCGCAGCAGCAGCCGGGCACGTGGGACGCCCAGCCGCAGCCGCCCGCCGCGGCCTTCGTACCGCCCCAGGCGTCCGGCCCGGCCGCCCCCGCCGTTGACGTGCCGTCAGCCGCCCCGGAGCAGCCTGCCGAGCACCCCGTCGCCGCCGAGCCGGCCGCTGGTGCGGCGCCCTCGACCGGCCTCCTCGCCATCGACGCCGTGGTCGCCGCGGCCACCGGGCAGGTCCACGTACCGCCGGGCGTCACGGCCGAACCGGCCCCTCAGGCCGCCGTCGTGACGGACGCCGCCACGGCGTCGGCGCCTGCCGCCGGGGCCGAGCCGGTGGCTGCGCCCGCGGACGCTCCGCAGGCCGAGGCGGCTCCCGCCGGGGAAACCGGGCCCGCGCTCGCCTCCGCGCCGGACCCGCACCCGGTCGCGGAGGCCGCCCCGGCCGACCAGGCCGCGGTGACGCCCCAGCCTGCGGCAGCTGCCGAGCCGGTCGCGGCCGAGGTTCCCGCCGCCGGTGCCGGGCAGCCCGGGCAGGGTGCCGAAGCCGTCGCGACCGCCGGTACCCCGGCCGGTGCGGCCGAGCCGGAGCAGACCGCCGTTCAGACCGACCAGGGCCTGATTCCGGCCGAGGTCCCGCCGACGCCGGCCGCCGAGGCCGCTGACCAGGCTGCTACGGGCCTCGCTGACGCCCCGTCGGCAGAGGCCGCCGCGGCGGTCGCTCCCGCCGACGAGCCCCTGATGCGGACCGCCCCGGCCGATGCGGCCGCTGACGCCACCCGGCCCGAGCCGGAGGCGGTCGGCGCTGCCGATCCCGCGGTGGACGCGCAGGGCGCCGTCCCGGCCGAGGCTGTGCAGCCTGCCGATTCCGTACCGGTGACGGATGCCTCCGCCACCGCTCCGCAGGCAGAGCAGGCTGCCGAAGCCGCCGCTCCCGCTGTTGCCGACGCTGCGGTGGACGCGCAGGACGCCGTCCCGGCCACTGTCGAGGGCGCGGCGGAGGCGCCGGTCACGGCCGTGCAGCCCGAGCAGGCTGCCGGTCCGGTGCCCGCGACGGATGCTGCCGCCGCTGCTTCTGCTCCTGCCGCTGCCGAGTCCGTTCCGGATGGGCTTGTCGCCGACGCTGCTGTTCCGGCTGTTGCCGAGACCGTGGTGGACGTGCAGGCGGGTATCCCGCAGTCTGAACAGAGCGCCGTTTCCCCTCCGCAGGCCGACCAGGCTGCCGACGCCGCTGCCGAGCCCGTAGCGGATGCGGGTGCGGATGCACAGGCCGTTCCGCAGGCCGGTCCGGCTGCCGAGCTCGCCGCGGAGGCTGCACAGGCCTCGCCGGTCGAGGTGGGGACCGAGTCCGGCCCCGCGTCGGGCGCGCAGCCGGAGCAGGCTGCGGTCCCGGGCGCGCCCGTGGCCGAGCCCGCCGCCCCCGTCGGCGAACCGTCTGCGCCGGTCGACGTGCCCGCTGCCGCTCCGCAGCCTGAGCAGGCCGCTGTCCCGGCTGCGCCCGGCGGTGAACCGTCTGCGCCGCTCGACGCTGTCGCTGCCGCTCCGCAGCCCGCGCAGGCTGCCGCCGCTGCCGAGGCCGAGGCCGGGATCGAGTCCGGTCCCGCCCCGGTCGCGCAGCCGGCCGACGCTCCGCAGTCCGAGCAGGCCGCTGTCCCGGCTGCGCCCGGCGGTGAACCGTCTACGCCGCTCGACGCTGTCGCTGCCGCTCCGCAGCCCGCGCAGGCTGCCACCGCTGCCGAGGCCGAGGCCGGGATCGAGTCCGGTCCCGCGTCGGGCGCGCAGCAGCTCGACGCCCCGCAGTCCGAGGAGGCCGCCGTCCCCGGCGCGCCCGCCGCCGAGCCGGTCGCTTCCGCCGGCGAACCGTCCGCCCAGGCCGCGCCGCTGGACGCTCCCGCTACTGCCCCGCAGCCCGCGCAGGATGCCACCGCGGCCGGGTCCCAGGCCGGGGCCGGGATCGAGTCCGGTCCCGCGTCGGGCGCGCAGCAGCTCGACGCCCCGCAGTCCGAGGAGGCCGCCGTCCCCGGCGCGCCCGCCGCCGAGCCCGCCGAGCCCGCCGAGCCCGCCGTTCCCACCGGCGAACCGTCCGCCCCGTCCGACCCGCACGCCCCCGCCGGCGTACCGCAGACCGAGCAGGCCACCATCTCCGAACCGCAGGCACCCGCGACCGAGGACGCAGCGCAGATTCCGGCGCCGGAGCAGTCCGCAGCCGATCTGCCCGAGCCGGCCGCCGAGGACGACGCCCAGGCGGCCGCCCCCGCGGGCCCCCAGGTCCTGACCCCGGCCACCGCACCCGAGGCCCCTGCCGACGTCCCCGCCGACGTCCGCATCCCGGCCCCCCAGCAGGCCCCCGCGGAGCCGGCCGAGGCCCCGGAGCCGGTTGTCCCCGCGCCCCGCGCAGCGGAGCCCGCAGCGGAGCCCGCCGCGGAGGCCGAAGCCCCGGCCGAGCCCGAGCCCGAGGTGCCCGCCGCCGTTGGGTACGGCGACGCCGAGCGCGAGGCCGTGCACCGCGTGATGCGCGAGCGGCGCGACATCCGCAACGGATTCCGCACCGACCCCATCCCGCACGAGGTGCTGCTGCGCGTCCTGGAGGCCGCGCACACCGCGCCCAGCGTCGGCCACTCCCAGCCCTGGGACTTCGTCGTCATCCGTTCCGCGGAGACCCGGCAGGCCATGCACGAACTGGCCCAGCGCCAGCGCGACGCCTACGCCAAGTCGCTGCCGAAGGGCCGGGCCAAGCAGTTCAAGGAACTGAAGATCGAGGCGATCCTCGAGACGCCCGTCAACATCGTCGTCACCGCCGACCCCACCCGCGGCGGCCGCCACACCCTGGGCCGCCACACCCAGCCGCAGATGGCTCCGTACTCCTCCGCGCTGGCCGTCGAGAACCTCTGGCTCGCCGCCCGCGCCGAGGGCCTCGGCGTCGGCTGGGTCAGCTTCTTCGACGAGCGCGAGATGGTCCGCACCCTGGGCCTGCCCGAGCACCTGGAGGTCGTCGCGTACCTGTGCGTCGGGTACGTCGACGAGTTCCCGGACGAGCCCGAGCTGATGCAGGCCGGCTGGTCCAAGCGCCGGCCGCTGTCGTGGGTGGTGCACGAGGAGGAGTACGGCCGCCGCGCCCTGCCCGGCGAGGAGCCGCACGACCTGCTCGCCGAGACCCTGCGCGGCATCCGCCCGCTGGACGCCAAGGCGCTCGGCGAGGCGTGGGAGCGGCAGAAGCGCATGACCAAGCCGTCCGGCGCGCTCGGCATGCTGGAGATCATCTCCGCGCAGCTGTGCGGCCTGTCGCGCAAGTGCCCGCCGCCGATCCCCGAGCCCGCCGCCGTCGCGATCTTCGCCGGTGACCACGGGGTGCACGCCCAGGGCGTCACGGCGTGGCCGCAGGAGGTCACCTCCCAGATGGTGGCCAACTTCCTGGGCGGCGGAGCCGTGTGCAACGCGTTCGCCAACCAGGTCGGCGCCGAGGTCTGCGTCGTGGACGTCGGCGTCGCGGGGGAGCTGCCCAGCACCCCCGGCCTCCTGCCGCGCAAGATCCGCCCCGGCACCGCCGACATCACCACCGGCCCCGCCATGACCCGCGAAGAGGCGATGCACGCCCTCGAGGTGGGCATCGAGACCGCCCGCGACCTGGTCGCGGCCGGCAACAAAGCGCTCCTCACCGGCGAGATGGGCATCGCCAACACCACGGTGTCGGCCGCCCTCGTCTCCGTCTACACCGAGGCCGACCCGGCCGAGATCACCGGCCGCGGCACCGGCATCAACGACGAGATGCACGCCCGCAAGGTCGACGTGGTCCGGCGCGCCCTCGAGCTGCACCGGCCGGACCCGAAGGACCCCATCGGCGTCCTCGCCGCGATCGGCGGCCTGGAGCACGCGGCCCTCGTCGGCCTGATCCTCGGCGCCGCGTCCCTGCGCACGCCGGTGATCCTGGACGGCGTGAGCGCCGGGGCCGCGGCCCTCGTGGCCCGCGCCATCGCCCCCGAGGCGCTCGCGGCCTGCATCGCGGGCCACCGCAGCGCGGAGCCCGGGCACGTCGCGGCGCTGACCAAGCTCGGCCTGCGCCCCCTGGTGGACCTCGACCTCCGCCTCGGCGAGGGCACGGGCGCGCTCCTGGCCCTGCCGATCGTGCAGAGCGCTGCCCGCGCCATGCACGAAGTGGCCACGTTCGACGCCGCGGGCGTCACCGAAAAGGCCTGACGCCCGGCAGCGAAACCCCCACGCACCTCCGGCGCGTGGGGGTTTCGCCCACCCGCCCGTCCCACCCCGCCCTCGACCCCCACCGCACCGTAGGGTGTCCCCACCAGCGCATTCGCCCGCCCACGAGGAGACCCGCACGCCCATGGCCGAGCACAACGAAGCCGTCGCCTACCCCGTCGGACTGCGCCTCTCCGGCCGCCGCGTCGTCGTCCTCGGCGGCGGGCAGGTCGCCCAGCGCCGGCTGCCCGCCCTGCTCGCCGCCGGCGCGGACGTCCTCCTCGTCTCCCCCTCCGCCACCCCCTCCGTCGAAGCGATGGCCGACACCGGCGAACTGCGCTGGGAGCGCCGCCGCTACCGGGACGGCGACCTCGACGGCGCCTGGTACGCCCTGATCTCCACCGACGACCCCGAGGCCAACCGGGCCGCCTCCGCCGAGGCCGAGGCCCGCCGCGTGTGGGCCGTGCGCAGCGACGACGCGGACGCCGCCTCCGCCTGGACGCCCGCCACCGGCCGCAGCGAGGGCGTCACCGTCGCCGTGCTCACCGGCCGCGACCCCCGCCGCTCCGCCGCCGTCCGTGATGCGATCATCGAGGGCCTGCGCGACGGCTCCCTGACCGCCCCGCACTTCCGCACCCGCACCACGGGCCCGGGCGACGGCCACGGCACGCCCACCGGCCACGTCGCCCTCGTCGGCGGCGGCCCGGGCGACCCCGACCTCATCACCGTGCGCGGCCGCCGCCTCCTCGCCCAGGCCGACGTCGTCATCGCCGACCGCCTCGGCCCGCGCGACCTCCTCGACGAGCTCCCCCCGCACGTCGAGGTCATCGACGCCGCGAAGATCCCGTACGGCCGCTTCATGGCCCAGGAGGCCATCAACAACGCCCTGATCGAGCACGCCAGAGCCGGCAAGACGGTCGTGCGCCTCAAGGGCGGCGACCCCTTCGTCTTCGGCCGCGGCATGGAAGAGGCCCAGGCACTCGCCGAGCACGGCATCCCGTGCACCGTCGTCCCCGGCATCTCCAGCACCATCAGCGTCCCCGGCGCCGCCGGCATCCCCGTCACCCACCGTGGCGTCGCGCACGAGTTCACGGTCATCAGCGGCCACGTCGCCCCCGACGACCCGCGGTCCCTGGTCGACTGGGAGGCCGTCGCCAGGCTCCGCGGCACCCTCGTCCTGCTGATGTCCGTCGAGAACATCGGGGCCATCGCCGAGGTCCTCGTCCGGCACGGCCGCCCCGCCGCCACGCCCGTCGCCGTCGTCCAGGAGGGCACCACCTCCGCCCAGCGCCGCGTCGACGCGACCCTGGCCACCGTCGGCGAGCGCGTCGCGGCGGAAGGCATACGGCCTCCCGCGGTCATCGTCATCGGCGACGTGGTGACGATCGGCACCGGAACCGGCCGCTAGAGCCCACCGCACCGCCCCGCGACCGAGCACCCCGCACCGAGGACCGAGAACATGGCCGACATCATCACCATCGACGACCCCGACGACCCGCGTCTGCACGACTACACGGGCCTGACCGACGTCGAGCTGCGCCGCCGCCGCGAACCCGCCGAAGGGCTCTTCATCGCCGAGGGCGAGAAGGTCATCCGGCGCGCCCGCCACGCCGGGTACGAGATGCGCTCGATGCTGCTGTCGGCCAAGTGGGTCGACGTCATGCGCGACGTCATCGACGAGGCGCCGGCCCCCGTCTACGCCGTGAGCCCCGACCTCGCCGAGCGGGTGACGGGCTATCACGTCCACCGCGGGGCCCTCGCCTCCATGCAGCGCAAGCCCCTGCCGTCGGCCGCGGAGCTGCTGCGCAGCACGCGCCGTGTCGCCGTCATGGAGGCGGTCAACGACCACACGAACATCGGGGCCATCTTCCGCAGCGCTGCGGCCCTCGGCATGGACGCGGTCCTGCTCTCCCCGGACTGCGCGGACCCGCTCTACCGGCGCTCGGTGAAGGTCTCCATGGGCGCCGTCTTCTCCGTGCCCTACGCGCGCCTGGAGACCTGGCCTCGTGACCTGGAGACCGTGCGCGAGGCGGGCTTCCGGATCCTGGCCCTCACCCCGGACGAGAAGGCCACGTCCATCGATGCGGCGGCCCCGCACCGGCTGGAGCGGGTCGCCCTCATGCTGGGCGCCGAGGGCGAGGGCCTGTCCACGCGCGCGTTGATGGCGGCGGACGAGTGGGTGCGCATCCCCATGGCCCACGGCATCGACTCGCTCAACGTGGGCGCGGCGGCGGCCGTGTCGTTCTACGCGGTGACGGCGGGCCGCCCGCAGGACTGAGGGCCCGTCCGGCGGATCGGGCAGTACGCGCCTGAGCCGCTGCCCGCGGATTCCGCCGGACCGCGCCGTCGTGGCGCTGCACCGCACCGTTACGGCGGGCAAGCGATTGCAGTGGGCAAGCGATGTCACTGCCCCGGCGCGGAGCCCTGATCGCGGTCAGTGCCCGCCCGGCGCCCCGAAGAAGCCCCGCTGCCCCTGCTGTCCCTGTGGCCCTTGCTGTCCCGGCTGGTCGCTCCGGGAGACCTGAGGCACCCGCTGCAGCCCGTCCGTGTTCCGCTCAGGGCCCTGGCAGCCCTGCGCGACGGCGATGCCCAGGGCGACCAGCAGCGTCACGACCACGAAGACGGTCAGCCGCTGCCGCAGCAGGCGCGGGTCCCGCGCCGGCCGCCGGGCGCCGGCGCCCGTGCGGGCCGCGGGCTGCCCGCCGCGCCGGGCCGCGGCCCCGGCGGCGCCCCTGCCGGACTGCCCGGGCCCGGGTGCCCCGTTGGCCCGGCCCGGCCGCGCCGCCGGCCGGCGGCCGGCTTCGGGCCGGCCCTGCGGGACGTGCGGCCGCGGTGCAGGCGCCTTGACCGTGGGCCGCTCGGTGCGCTGCTCCGCATAATCCGTGGCCCGGCGGCCCGACGGCCGGTCGGGGTCGCGCCGCGCCAGGGGATGCCGGCCCTCGGAGAGGCCCTGAGCCTCGCGGGCAGCGATCTCCTTCAGCCGCAGCGACAGCTGCAGCGTGCTCGGCCGCTCCTCGGGATCCTTGGCCAGGCACGCGTGGATCAGCGGCGCCAGGGCGTCCGGTACGGCCATGAGCTGCGGTTCTTCGTGGACGACCCGGTAGAGCATGACCTCCGAACTGCCCTGGCCGAAGGGCGAGTCCGCAGTGGAGGCGTAGGCGAGGGTCGCGCCGAGGGCGAAGACGTCGGTGGCGGGGGTGACGGCGGCGCCGCGCACCTGTTCGGGGGCGAGGAAGCCGGGCGAGCCCACCGCCGTGCCCACGTGGGTCAGGGTGCTCGCGCCGGTCGCCCACGCGATGCCGAAGTCGATGATGCGGGGGCCCTTGGGGGACAGCAGGATGTTCGAGGGCTTGAGGTCCCGGTGGACCACGCCCGCGTCGTGCACGGCGAGCAGGCCCTCGGCCAACGCCGCCCCGATGGAGGCGGTCTGAGCCGCCGACAGCGGCCCCTCCTCGTTCACCTTGTCGTGCAGGGAGGGCCCCGGCACGTACTGCGTCGCGAACCACGGGCGGTCCGCGTCCAGGTCGGCGGCCACCAGCCGCGCCGTACAGCCGCCGCGGATGCGCCGGGCCGCCTGCACCTCGCGCGCGAACCGCGAGCGGAACTCCTGGTCCTCGGCCAGGTCCGGCCGGATCACCTTCAGCGCCACGCGCTGCCCGCGCCGGTCGGAGCCGAGGTACACCACGCCCATGCCGCCCGCGCCGAGCCGGCGGTGAAGCCGGAACGAGCCGACGACACGCGGGTCCTCGCGCCGGAGCCGCATCATCGCCATCTTCATCCCCGCTGCCCGGTCCGTCTGACGTGGCACAGCTTACGGATTGACGGGCGGGCGCGCTGATAGGCCGCGCATGCGTCGGCGAGTGGATTGCCCGCACCCGGCGCGGGCGGCGGGCCGCGGGCCCGGAGCGGCGGTCGCGCACCCCTTGCGCGGGGGAGCAGCGCCAAGGAGCCGCGGCCGAGGGGGGATTGGGGCCTTGCCCGGCCCGGAGCCCCTTGCTCCTGCCGAGGCGGGAGAGGCGGCTGGGGCGCGTGCGACGGGCAGGGGAGGGGCCGCCGGGACCATGAAGATCGTTAAGGCCGGGGGAGGGCCTGAAGTGATCGAAGTCACCCCGGCCTGGGCGATTCCCGGCCCCCTCCGGGTGTCCCTCCGGGAAGACCCCAAGGACGGGGGACGTCCGCGTCCAACCAGGGGAGTATCCGCCCGGCGTCCGCTCATCCTCCCGGATGCCGGGCAATCGATACGAGGGCATGACGCCCGGCCGGGCCCGCGCCCCTAGTGTTGAGATCGAGCGGCGGGCGGCAGCACTCGTCCCCCGAGGTCAGACGCCCGCCGCTCGTGCGACTTCACACGGCGGGGGACGGGCCCACACACCAGGAGCGGAACCATGGCGGACACGGCGGGACGTACGGTCATCCGGTCGCGCGGTCACCGAGCCGCCGACCTGGTCACGGGCCTCTTCGCCCCCAGGCCTTCGGGCACCCGGCACCCGGCGGTCGCCGTGGCCATGGTGGTGCCCCTGGCGGCGTTCCTCGCCGTCCTCTTCGGCGGCTGGGACGCCGTCGTCACACAAGCGTCGTCCGTCGCCGGAATGCTGGGGCGCTGAGCGCCCCGGGCCCGGGAGAGCGGCCCGGGCCGGGGACAAGCCGGCGGATCAACCCCGTGGGGACGGGGGTACGGCGGACGGCATGAAGGGCCGGGCACCTGGGGAGGCGCCCGGCCCTTCGTACTGCAGCACTGCCGACTGCGGAAACGGCCGGAGGCCGGAGCCCTTGAGCCCCGGCCTCCGGCCGATCGGTGTGCGCGATACTGGGATTGAACCAGTGACCTCTTCCGTGTCAGGGAAGCGCTCTCCCGCTGAGCTAATCGCGCGGGAGGGTCCGTGAAGACCCTGGTGGACGATACTGGGATTGAACCAGTGACCTCTTCCGTGTCAGGGAAGCGCTCTCCCGCTGAGCTAATCGTCCGGGACGGCACTGCGTTTCCGCAGGTACAGCGTGCGCGATACTGGGATTGAACCAGTGACCTCTTCCGTGTCAGGGAAGCGCTCTCCCGCTGAGCTAATCGCGCGGGAAGGTCGGTGAAGACCCTGGTGGACGATACTGGGATTGAACCAGTGACCTCTTCCGTGTCAGGGAAGCGCTCTCCCGCTGAGCTAATCGTCCTTGGAGGTGGAGACGGGATTTGAACCCGTGTAGACGGCTTTGCAGGCCGTTGCCTCGCCTCTCGGCCACTCCACCAGGAGTGCGGGGGTTCGGGAAGATCCCCCAACTCGAGCGGACGACGAGACTCGAACTCGCGACATCCACCTTGGCAAGGTGGTGCTCTACCAACTGAGCTACGTCCGCAGTGTCTGTCCGGTCCGCTTCCGCGTCCCGGCGACGTGTTGAACTCTAGCGGATTCCAGCGCCAGCTCAAATTCCGTTTCCGCAGCGTGCTGCCCTGATTGTTCGCCCGGGCCGCTCCGGACGGCCCCGCCATAGACTCGATGACGTGCACAGCTTCCCCCCGAGCCTCCCTCCGATGGCCCGCTTCGGCGGCCTCCTCGCCACCGATCTGCGCGATGTCACCCGCGACCCGGCAGCCCTGGAGTCCACGGGCTGGTGGGCGGTGGTCGCGGACTTCGAAGGGCGGCTGACCTGCGCGCGCTTCGGTGACGTTCGGCCCGCCCCGCCCCGTCCCGCGGCCTGCGCCCAGTGGCGCGGCCCGGCCGCCGGGGACTGGACCAGTTCCCTGGACCGCGCCGCCTACACCGCGGGTGTCCGCCGCATCCGCGAGCACATCGCGGCCGGCGAGGTCTACCAGGCGAATCTCTGCCGCGTCCTCAGCGCGCCCCTGCCCGATCCCGCCGCGGCCGACGTCGACGCCCTCACCGCCCTCCTCGCGCGCGACAACCCCGCCCCCTATGCGGGCTGCATCCGCCTGCCCGCCCACGGCGTCGAGGTCGCCACCGCTTCTCCCGAGCTCTATCTGCGCCGCACCGGCCGCACCGTCGAGTCCGGCCCGATCAAGGGCACCGGCCGCACCGCCGCCGACCTGCTGGAGAAGGACCACGCCGAGAACGTGATGATCGTGGACCTCGTCCGCAACGACCTCGGACGCGTCTGCGCCACCGGCTCCGTGACCGTCCCCGCGCTCTGCGCGGTCGAGCCCCACCCCGGGCTGGTCCACCTCGTCTCCACCGTGCGCGGCAGGATCGCCGACGGCGCCGGGTGGGCCGACCTCTTCTCGGCCACCTTCCCGCCCGGCTCGGTCACCGGCGCCCCCAAGGAGAGCGCCCTGCAGATCATCCGGGCCCTGGAGACGGCCCCCCGCGGCCCCTACTGCGGCGGGATCGGCTGGGTCGACGCCGACCGCGGCACCGGCCAGCTCGCCGTCGGCATCCGCACCTTCTGGATCGACCGCACCGCGGCCCCCGGCCCCGTCCTGCGCTTCGGCACCGGCGCCGGCATCACCTGGGGCTCCGACCCCGAGCGCGAGTGGGCCGAGACCGAGCTCAAGGCTTCGCGGCTGCTCGCGATAGCGTCGGGGACCGGCACCCATCAGCCGCTCGGAGGGACGATACGGTGACGATCTGGCTCAACGGTTCGCTGCAGGACGCCGACGGCGCGCGCGTCTCGGTCCTCGATCACGGCCTGACCGTCGGCGACGGCGTCTTCGAGACGCTCAAGGCCGTCCAGGGGCGCCCCTTCGCCCTCACCCGCCACCTCGCCAGGCTGACCGCCTCCGCCCGCGCCCTGGGCCTGCCCGAGCCCGACCTCGACGAGATCCGGCACGCCTGCGCGGCCGTCCTGGAGGCCAATCCCATGCCGCTCGGGCGGCTGCGCATCACCTACACCGGCGGCCTCGCCCCGCTCGGCTCCGAGCGCGGCGCCGCCCGTCCCACCCTCGTCGTCGCCGTCGCCGGGACGCCCCGGCGCCCCGACACCACCGCCGTCGTGACCGTGCCCTGGACCCGCAACGAACGCGGCGCCCTCGCCGGCGTCAAGTCCACCTCCTACGGCGAGAACGTCGTCGCCCTCGCCCGCGCCAAGGAGCACGGCGCCGGCGAGGCGCTGCTCGCCAACACCGCCGGGGCGCTGTGCGAGGGCACCGCCTCCAACGTCTTCGTCGTCCTCGACGGCGAGCTGCACACCCCGCCCCTCGCCTCGGGGTGCCTCGCCGGCATCACCCGCGCCCTCGTCCTGGAGTGGACCGGGGCCAAGGAGACCGACCTGCCCTACGACGTCCTGGAGCGCGCCGAGGAGGTCTTCCTGACCTCCACCCTGCGCGACGTCCAGGCCGTGCGCGCCGTCGACGGCCGGGAACTGCCCGCCGCCCCCGGCCCGGTGACCGCCAAGGCCGCCCGGACCTTCGACGAGCAGGCGGCGGCGGACCTCGACCCGTAAGGGCTGCGCGAGCGCACACCCCGGACGCTGCACACACCGCACACTGAAAACCCCGTGACGCGCGGCCGCCGGGCCGGTACAACACCAAGGTGACCACCACCCTGCGGCCCACCGCACCCGAGCAGCGCGGCCCCGGCGGCGCCCGGTCCCGCTCGTACGAGGTCTGCGTCAACAGCAGGCCCGTGGGCACCGTCGACCTCGCCACCGACCACCGCTTCGGCCCGGCCGCCGGCCGCATCGTCCGGCTCCGCATCGACGAGCGCGACCGGCACCGCGGCCGCGGCACCGTCGCCGCGCTCGCCGCCGAGGAGGTGCTGCGCGGCTGGGGCTGCACCCGCATCGAGCTGTCCGTGGACGCCGGCGCCGAGGTCGGTCTCGGGCTCGCCGGCGCCCTCGGCTACGTCGAACGCAGCCGCAACATGGTCAAAACGCTGACCGCCGCCCCCCGGCTGCCCGAGGGCAGCGAGGGACGGCGGATGACCGACGCCGAGTACACCGGCTGGCGGGAGGCGTCCCGCGCCGCGTACGCGCAGAGCTGGATCGACCGCGGCGTCCCGGCCGAGCAGGCCCGCGCCAAGGCCGAGGCGGACGACCTCGCGCTGCTGCCCGACGGCGCCGCGACCGCCGGCACCATGCTGCGCGTCCTCACCCACGAGGACACCCCCGTCGGCACCCTCTGGGTGGCGCTGCGCGACGGGGTCCCGGACACCCCGGACGCCTACGTCTACGACGTCGAGGTCGCGCCCGCGCACCGGGGCCGCGGCCACGGCAGGTCCCTGATGCTGCTGGCAGAGGCCGAGGCTCTTGCGCACGGTGCGCGGACCCTCGGCCTCAACGTCTTCGCCGGCAACACCCCGGCACTGCGGCTGTACGAGTCGCTGGGCTACGCGCCCACGGTGTACCACTTGTACAAACCGCTGCTCTAGCGCCGTCCGCCGGACCCTCGCCGCCGGACAGGCCTGACCGACCTAACCGAGGAGACCGTCCACGATCTCCTCGATGCGCTCCCGCAGCCCGTCCTGGTTCTTGCTGCCGTCCAGCAGCTCGCCGCCGACGACGTACGTGGGGGTGCCGGTCACGCCGATGGCCTTGCCCTCGGCCTGGTCCGCGTCGACGATCAGCAGGTGCCGGCCGTCCACCAGGGCGGTGTCCACCTCCTCGGCGTCCAGCCCGAGCCCGCCGGCCACCTCGACCAGCAGTTTCTCGCCGCGCTCGGCCAGCTCCCCGGCCCGCGCGAGCACGGCCTCGGCGTAGGGCCAGCCCTGACCCTGCTCGGCCGCCTCCTCGGCGGCCTGCGCCGCGGCGTAGGAGTGCTTGTGCTTCTCCAGGGGGAAGTGCCGCAGCCGCACGTCCAGCCGGTCGCCGTAGCGTGCGCGCAGCGCCCGCAGGTCGTCCAGGGCGGCACGGCAGTCGGTGCACTGCAGCTCGCACCACACGTCGAGGACGACGGGGGCGGTGTTGGTCTCGCTCATGCGGCCAGTCTTCCAGGCGGCGGGGGCGGCGGCCCTCCGGGTCTCCCCTGGGCTCCCCGGGTCTCCCCGGGCCGTCAGGGATGACCCCGAGATCTCCCTGAGCCCGCCGTCCGGCCATGGCCCGGCCGGCCGCGGGGGGTGCACGATGGAAGGGCGAGCCCGCAAGCGAAGTCCAGGAGGATCCCGATGCTGACCTCGACCATCTGTGCCGCGGTGTCCGCGGCAGGCCTCGGCATCGCCGCGCTGACGGCCTACCGCCGGCGCTTCCTCGCGGCGACCCGGATCGCGGCCTTCTCCCTCGTCCCCATCGGGCTGGTCCTGACCGGGATCGTGCAGTGGCTCACCGACATCGTCTTCAAGCCGAGCGTCTGGGCCGGCTTCGGGGTCCTCGCGCTCTCGGCCCTGCTGTTCGTGGTGAGCAGGGCGGCCGAGCGCCGCGGCGCCGGGGGCGGCCGCAAGGAGCGCAAGGCCACGGCGGCCGCTGCGCAGCGCGATGCCATGGCCCCTGCCGCCTCCGCTCCGTCACTGGGCCCGGGCCGTGCCGCGGGCCGTCCGCAGGGCGGGGCGAAGAAATCGGGCGACGGTGAGGACTTCTCGGATATCGAGGCGATTCTCAAGAAGCACGGAATATGACGGACCATCCGATCAGTACACCGGGCGGTACGCATGACCGCTGCACCCGACGACTGTTTTCCGGGTAATTCACCGGGTGTGCGTATTCGCCCGCCCGCATTTTCCCGTCCATTCGGGGGGGGAGTGGGATTCCGGTCCGATTCTGCCCGGAATCAGACCGACGCGCCGGAGTCCGCGGACTCGGCGCCCCGGCGGCGTGCCCGGTAGGCAGCGACGTGCAGCCGGTTCCCGCACGTGCGCCCGTCGCAGTAGCGCCGCGAGCGGTTGCGGGACAGGTCCACGAAGGCGTGCCCGCAGTCCGGCGCGTTGCACCGCCGCAGCCGGTCGCGCTCGCCGGCGACCAGCAGGAACGCCAGCGCCATGGCGCCGTCCGCGGCCAGGTTCTCGGCCACCGCCGCGCCGGGCGCGAAGTAGTGCACGTGCCAGTCGTAGCCGTCGTGCGCGCTCAGCTGCGGCGTGGTGCCGGCCTCGGCCACCAGCTCGTTGACCAGCCGCGCCGCCTCCCCTGTGCTCGCGGCGTCGAAGATCCGTCCGAACCGCTCGCGTATCGACCGCACCGCCGCGACGTCGCGCTCGCGCAGCGTCTCGACCGTGATGATGCCGTGCCGCTCCGTGAAGGCGCGCAGCTCCGCCAGGTCCTGCGGACCCGCGTTGAGGAGGTCGACGACGGAGTCGAGCGCAGCCTTGGTGTCGTGGTTGATCTGCACGTTCGTACGCTCCCTGGCCGGACGGAGGCGGCAAGTGTTCGACCGCGGCCCACGACCTTACTGGCTGGGCGGCATCTGTGCGGCCCCCTCGTCGCGACGGCGCCGTCGTCCGCGGAACGGCCCGCGGACGACGGCGCCGTGCCGTGCCCTGTGTGCGAGATGTGGCGCGCAGCCTCCCCGAGTGGGCTGGCGCGCTCCGGGGTCAGCCCCGGCCCGGACTCAGCTCTCCGCCAGGATGTGGGAGAGCTCGGTGTCCAGGTCGAAGTGACGGTGCTCGGTGCCCGGCGGCACCGCGGCGTCCGTCCGCTTGAGGAAGGACTCCAGGGCCCGCGCAGGGGCCTCCAGCAGCGCCTCGCCCTCGGGAGAGCTCAGCGCGATGCACACGACGCCCTGACCGTGGCTGCGGGACGGCCAGACGCGGACGTCGCCGGTGCCGGTGGGCCGGTGCAGGCCTTCGGCGAGCAGGTCGCGGGCGAAGACCCACTCGACCGTCTCTTCGGCTCCGGTGTGGAAGGTGGCGTGCACGGCATACGGATCGGCCGTGTCGTACCGCAGGCCTGCGGGGACAGGCAGTGAGGATTCGCTCGACACGACGAGGCGCAAGTGCAGCTCGCAGCTGACCGTGGTGTTCATAAGCGCCAGGGCCTTTCGCTCAGTGTGCGCTCGGGGATTCGCACGTCGGCGAAATCGACATGCCACCTACGGTGCCGTTGTAAACCCCTCTGACCGTTTTGAGGCTGTTCGGATACCTCGGACGGCCCAGTCGCCGGACGGGGAATACCGCCATTCCGGTGAGTTCCGGATCGGTCCGGTAGGTTGGGCGCATGAATGCGGAGAGTGACCGGCGGCAGGACGCCGCGCCGGGGGACGGGACGAAGGACGGGATGCAGAAGGACGGGATGCAGGACGCAGGCGCGGGCGAGCCCGCCCTCGGATCGCGCGCGCCCCACTTCATCAAGCGCTCGCGGCCCCTGCACGTGAGCTGGCAGGTGGGCGTCTTCGTCGTCGGCCTCGCCGTCGTCGTCGCGGGCGTCATCATGCTGCCCCTGCCCGGCCCGGGCTGGCTCGTGATCTTCGGGGGCATGGCCATCTGGGCGACGGAGTTCGTCTGGGCCCAGCTCGTGCTGCGCTGGACCAAGCGGAAGGTCACCGAGGCGGCCCAGCGCGCCCTCGACCCCCGGGTCCGGCGGCGGAACATCATCCTCACCGTGACGGGCCTGGTGATCGCCGGCACCCTCGTCGGGATCTACCTCTGGAAGTTCGGCATGGTCATGCCGTGGAAGGTGGGCGGCTGACCGGCCCGCCGCCGGTTCAAAGCACCGTCTGACATGCGGTAATGTTTGCGGTGCGCCCGGGCGATTAGCTCAGCGGGAGAGCGCTTCGTTCACACCGAAGAGGTCACTGGTTCGATCCCAGTATCGCCCACATGTCAGGACCGAGGGTCCGCAAGGTTCACCCCTTGCGGACCCTCGGTCTTCGGGTGTCCGCTGGCCCCATGCCCTTCCTGGCCGCGGCCCTGACCCCATCCCACCGCTACCGCTTCCGCGGCGCATGGGCCCTGGCCGCCCCGCCCGACGCCGTCTACGCCCGCCTCGAAGCCGTGGACGGCTATCCCGCCTGGTGGCCGCAGATCCGCGAGGTGAACCGGGCCGACGCCGCCACCGGCACCGCCCGCGTGCGCTCCTTCCTCCCCTACGACCTGACCGTGGCCGTCCGCGCCCGCCGCCACGACCCCGTCGCCCGCGTCCTCGAGATCGTCATGACCGGCGACATCGAGGGCTGGGCCCGCTGGACGGTCCTCCCGTGCGGCCCCGCCGGCTGCACCGCCCGCTTCGAGCAGGACGTGGAGGCCCGCAAGCTCCTGCTCAGGCGGCTCGCCCTGCTCGCCAGGCCCCTCTTCGTGGCCAACCACGCGTGGATGATGCGCGCCGGCCGGCTCGGCCTGCGGGCCCTGCTGGCCGGCGGTACCCGGGGGATTTGATGGAGAGCCGCCGCGACCTGTATTGTTCAGTGCGTTGCCGGGGGAAACCCCGCACGAATCCCGGGCGATTAGCTCAGCGGGAGAGCGCTTCGTTCACACCGAAGAGGTCACTGGTTCGATCCCAGTATCGCCCACACGCAGGCAAGGCCGGTCCGTCAAGAGACGGACCGGCCTTGTGCGTTGCCCGTCCGCATGCCCGCACGCCCGTATTTTCGTACGCCCGTGCGTCCGGCTCTCGCGGCCCCCGGGGCATCGCTCACGCTGCGGCCGGCAGCGACGGCCGCAGCGGCCAGGCCGGGTCGCACGCCTCCTCCGTTCCGTTGCGCGCGAACCACGCCTGCAGGCCGCGCGCCTGCGCCGCGTGCCACACCGCCTGCCGGGCGTGCAGCTCCGCCGGGCTCAGCCGCTCCAGCCGCGCCGCGAACCGGCGGCTCACCGCCCGCACCACCTGCAGCGCCGCGAGCGCGTCCGACGCCGCGTCGTGCGCACCCGTCAGCTCCACCCCGTACTGCGCGCACAGATCCGTCAGCGTCCGGCGCCCCTTGCGGTAGCGGTCCAGGTGCTTGTCCAGCACCCACGGATCCATCACGCACAGCGGGGCCGCCCCCAGGTAGTCCGCCAGCGACGAGGCGCGGTGGCGCCGCAACTCGCGGTCCAGCAGCGTCAGGTCGAACGGGGCGTTCATCACCACCAGCGGCGTCCCGCGCGCCGACTGCACCGCCAGCGCCCGCGCCACCTCCTCCATCACCGGCGCCGGCCACCGGCCGTTCCGCTGCAGATAGGCCTCCGTCAGCCCGTGTATCGCAGTGGCCCCTTCCGGCACCGGGACCCCCGGGTCGACCAGCCAGCGCGTCACGACCGGAGCGGCCTCGGCCGCGGACTGCACCACGAGGGCCGCCGACACG
Source organism: Streptomyces rectiverticillatus (assembly GCF_013394065.1). Classification (NCBI taxonomy): domain Bacteria; kingdom Bacillati; phylum Actinomycetota; class Actinomycetes; order Kitasatosporales; family Streptomycetaceae; genus Streptomyces; species Streptomyces rectiverticillatus. The sequence goes on along the minus strand of NZ_CP040752.1, from coordinate 1,472,994 downwards.
ATCCGGTCGTGCTCGACATCCACTCCGGTGGTCTCGGTGTCGAACGCGGCGAGTGGTCCCTCGAACCAGCACATGTTCACAACTCCTCGCACTTGCCCGGCGAATGGCGTGTTTCACCCTCCCCGCCAGGTGATACCCGGTCGTGGAGGCATGCGAACCGCCGTTGTTTGCACGGGAGTTGCAAAGGAAACAACACAGTTGTACGGATCGAACGCCCGAAGACCCCCGGAAGGATTCGGACATGGCGTTCCCGCGGCCCGAACCGGGCGGGCTGCTGTCTGAGCTTCCCGAGCCCGCCGCACCCGCCCTCGTACGCGGCTCGCTCGCCACCACCGCCTGCATGGAGACGCTCCAGATCGGCTATCTGCACGCCGTCGCCGCGGCCGCGGGCTGCTCACTGGCCCAGCCCTTCCCCGACCACGGCATCGACTGGCACATCAGCCACACCGCCCCCGGTCACGCCGTCGACGACGAAGTCACCATCAAGGTGCAGCTCAAGTGCACCTACCAGCTCGGCCCCCGCCCGGCCGTGCTGCCGCCGCCCCGGACCCCCGCCACACCACCCCCGGCCGTCCCCGTCGTCCCGGCCGCCCCGGCGCCCACCTTCGCCTTCACCCTCGACAACGACCACCTGGCCAAGCTCGCCCGCACCCCCGTCGCCGTCCACAAGATCCTCGTCGTGATGATCGTGCCGAGATCGCGCGACGACTGGCTGCGCGCCGGCCACGACAGCCTCCACCTGAGGCACTGCTGCTACTGGACCAACCTCGCCGGCCACCCCGTGACCGGCAGACGCCGGACCACCGTGCGGATCCCGGCCACACGCGTCTTCGACGACCGCGCACTCTGCGAGATCATGACGCGGGTCGGGGCGGGAGGGAGACCCTGATGCACCGGCCGACCGAGCCCTCGCGCCACCCCCGGCACACCCCGCCCGGCGGCCCCCCGCCCGAAACCGCCGACCCCGCCGTCCTCGCGGCCCTCCTCGCCCGGCACGGCTGGCGCCGCCGCGGCGCGGCAGCCGGCACGTACAGCCGCTGGACGCCCCCCGACGCCGCCGGCACCCGCGGCCGCACCAGCCTGCTCGTCCCCGACAGCCGCGCCTACCCCGACAGCGCCGACCTCGTCGCCGAGGCGCTCGCCGCGCTGCGGCACAGCCCCGCCCCCTCCGCACGCGACGTCCTCACCGCCCTGCACACCCCCGTCGACGAGATCCACTGGCAGCGGGAGACCCCCGAACCCGAGGCACCCGCGGCCGCCTGGGCCGCCCAGGAACAGCTGCGCGCCGGCGCCCGCGCCCTGCTCCTCGCCGCCGCCCTGGCCGCGCGCGGCACGGCCGGCTATCACGGTGCGCGCCACCGCCGGCAGGCCGAGACCGCCCTCGGCCGCCTGCTGGCCGGCACCGCCGCGGGCAGCCGGGAGCTGACCACCTTCCTGCCCGTCGGCACGGGCGCGGCTCCCGGCCCCGACGGCAGGCAGGTCACCACGGCCCTCCTCCGCGCCCTCTACGCCGCCCGTGACGCCACCGACCGCCAGCGGGCCACCGGCGCGCCCGACGCCTTCGGGCCGGCCGTCGAGGCGGGCGTCTGCCAGGAGCTGACCGAAGCGATCTGCGCACTCGTCCGCGGCTCCGAGGGCATCCGCATCACCCTGCACTGGGCCCCCGCGGCGGGCCCGCCCGACGGCTTCGCCGCCCGCCCCGGGCCGGTCGCGTTCACCCCCGGCGACCTCCCCGTGCTCCGCGAGGCCGGGGCCCGCTACATCCGGGACGAGCCGCCCGTCACCGTGCATCTCACCGGGGTGGTCGTCCGCATGCGCCGCGAGGACCGGGGCGGGCCCGGAACCGTACGGCTGAGGATCCTCGCCGGCGCGGACGTGCCCCAGGTCCGCGCCACCCTCGACGAGGACGACTACCGGATCGCCGGCCACGCCCACCTCCTCGGCATGCCCGTCCGCATGAGCGGCCGCCTGGAGAGCAGGGGCGGCTTCCGACGCCTGGCCGAAGCCCGCGAGGTCATGCCCGTACGGGTCGACGACGGCGAGCGGGACCGCCTGCTGAAGTCGCTGCACGAGAACATCGACTTCTTCGAGGAGGCATGCGGCGGCGAGTGAGACAGCGCCCTCCCCGGTCGCCCGGTAAACCGTTTCGCGACCAGGCTGCCGCTCTCGGTACGATTCAGGCGCGCAGTGACCGCTGCGGCGACCCATACGTCAGGAGAGACCGGTGTCAGACGTCCGTGTGATCATCCAACGCGATTCCGAGCGGGAAGAGCGCGTGGTGACGACGGGCACGACGGCCGCCGAGCTCTTCGCCGGTGAGCGCACCGTCGTCGCCGCGCGCGTCGCGGGCGAGCTCAAGGACCTCGCGTACGTCGTCGCCGACGGCGAGGAGATCGAGGCCGTCGAGATCTCCTCCAAGGACGGCCTCGACATCCTGCGCCACTCCACCGCGCACGTCATGGCCCAGGCCGTGCAGGAGCTCTTCCCCGAGGCCAAGCTGGGCATCGGCCCGCCGGTCAAGGACGGCTTCTACTACGACTTCGACGTCGAGAAGCCGTTCACCCCCGATGACCTCAAGGCCATCGAGAAGAAGATGCAGGAGATCCAGAAGCGCGGCCAGCGCTTCTCGCGGCGCGTGGTCACCGACGAGGAGGCCCGCGACGAGCTCGCGGCCGAGCCGTACAAGCTGGAGCTGATCGGCCTCAAGGGCGCCGCCTCGCACGACGACGGCGCGGACGTCGAGGTCGGTGCCGGCGAGCTGACGATCTACGACAACCTGGACCCGAAGACCGGCGAGCTGTGCTGGAAGGACCTCTGCCGCGGTCCGCACCTGCCCACCACGCGCGTCATCCCGGCCTTCAAGCTCATGCGCAACGCCGCCGCGTACTGGCGCGGCAGCGAGAAGAACCCGATGCTCCAGCGCATCTACGGCACCGCGTGGCCGTCGAAGGACGAGCTGAAGGCGCACCTGGACTTCCTGGCGGAGGCCGAGAAGCGCGACCACCGCCGCCTCGGCTCGGAGCTCGACCTCTTCTCCGTCCCGGAGCAGATCGGCTCGGGTCTGGCCGTCTTCCACCCCAAGGGCGGCATCATCCGCCGGGTCATGGAGGACTACTCCCGCAAGCGGCACGAGGAAGAGGGGTACGAGTTCGTCTACACCCCTCACGCCACCAAGGGGAAGCTCTTCGAGACCTCGGGCCACCTGGACTGGTACGCCGACGGCATGTACCCGCCCATGCAGCTCGACGAGGGCGTGGACTACTACCTCAAGCCCATGAACTGCCCGATGCACAACCTGATCTTCGATGCCCGGGGGCGCTCGTACCGCGAGCTGCCGCTGCGCCTGTTCGAGTTCGGGACCGTGTACCGGTACGAGAAGTCGGGCGTCGTGCACGGTCTCACCCGCGCCCGCGGCTTCACACAGGACGACGCGCACATCTACTGCACCCGTGAGCAGATGGGTGAGGAGCTCGACCGCACCCTCACCTTCGTCCTGGACCTGCTGCGCGACTACGGCCTGAACGACTTCTACCTGGAGCTCTCCACCAAGGACCCGGAGAAGTTCGTCGGCTCGGACGAGGCCTGGGAGGAGGCCACCGAGACGCTGCGCAAGGTGGCCGAGAAGCAGGGCCTGGAGCTCGTCGCCGACCCGGGCGGCGCGGCCTTCTACGGCCCGAAGATCTCGGTCCAGGCCAAGGACGCGATCGGCCGCACCTGGCAGATGTCGACCATCCAGCTCGACTTCAACCTGCCGGAGCGCTTCGACCTGCAGTACACCTCGGCGGACGGCTCGCGCCAGCAGCCGGTCATGATCCACCGCGCGCTGTTCGGCTCGATCGAGCGTTTCTTCGCGGTGCTCCTGGAGCACTACGCGGGTGCGTTCCCGGCGTGGCTGGCCCCGGTGCAGGCGATCGGCATCCCGATCGGTGACGCCCACGTCGAGTACCTGCAGGAGTTCGCCGCCGAGGCGAAGAAGAAGGGCCTGCGGGTGGAGGTGGACGCCTCTTCGGACCGTATGCAGAAGAAGATCCGCAACCACCAGAAGCTCAAGGTTCCGTTCATGATCATCGTCGGTGACGACGACATGGCGGCGGGCACGGTGTCCTTCCGCTACCGCGACGGTTCGCAGGAGAACGGCGTCCCGCGTGACCAGGCGCTGGCGAAGATCGCTGACGTGGTGGAGCGTCGCGTTCAGGTGTGACGTGTCCCCGCCCGGGCAGGGGTTTGGAGGGGCGGCCCATCAGGGCCGCCCCTCTCTGCGTCCGCGCCCCCACGGGCGCATATGCTGCACAGCATGACGAGTGAGCCGGAGCAGCAGATCGGAGTCGGGGCGCCGGACGCGTTCCAGCGACTGTGGACGCCCCACCGGATGGCCTACATCCAAGGCGAGAACAAGCCGACCGGGCCGGGGTCCGGTGACGGGTGCCCGTTCTGCTCGATCCCGGAGAAGAGCGACGAGGACGGGCTGGTCATCGCCCGGGGCGAGCGCGTCTACGCCGTCCTGAACCTCTACCCGTACAACGGCGGCCACCTCATGGTCGTGCCCTTCCGGCACGTTGCCGACTACACCGAGCTGGACGTCGCCGAGACGGCCGAGCTCGCGGACTTCACCAAGCGGGCCATGGCTGCGTTGCGCACCGCCTCCGGCGCGCACGGGTTCAACATCGGCATGAACCAGGGCGACACCGCCGGCGCCGGCATCGCCGCCCACCTGCACCAGCACGTGGTCCCCCGCTGGGGCGGCGACACGAATTTCATGCCGGTGATCGGCCACACCAAGGTGCTGCCCCAACTGCTGGCGGACACCCGCAAGATGCTTGCGGACGCCTGGCCGGACGCCTGAGGACACGCGTCAGAGAAAAACGGGCAAATGTCCCAAAGTCTTAATTAAAAGAAGTTCTAATGGTGCGGTGACCTTCCTTCACCGCCGCACCGTGCTGCGCGCGGCCGCCGGCGGCACCCTCGCCGGGGCCGCCGGCGTGGGCTGCGGCCGGTCGGACGAGGAGGCGGGGGCCCGGGCGGCGGGTCCGTCCGTACGGGCCACCGCGTCGCCCGGGCGGTCCGCCGGGCCGGGCGCATCCACCAAGCCCGGTGCGTCCACCAAGCCGGGCGCATCCCGTATGCCGGGCGCTTCGAAGACCCCTGCGGCGTCCGGGGCGCCGTCGGTGTCGAAGCCCCCCGCCCTCACCCTCGCCCCCCTCCCGCCGGGGCTCCCCGCCCAGATCGAGCACGGCCCCCGTACCGGCAAGGGCGTGGCGCTGACCTTCCACGGCCAGGGCGATCCGAAGCCCATCACCGGGCTGCTGGGGGAGGCCGAGCGGGCCGGGGCGCGGGTGACCGTGCTCGCCGTGGGCACGTGGCTGGACGCCCATCCGCAGCTCGCACGGCGGATCCTCGACGGCGGGCACGAGCTGGGCAATCACACCATGCACCACCTCGACATCTGTACGATGCCCGCGGCCGCGGCCTCCGCGGAGATCACCGAGTGCGCGGAGCGGCTGCGGCGGCTGACGGGCGGGATCGGCCGCTGGTTCCGGCCCTCGCGGGCGCGGCTCGCCACCGAGCAGGTGGCCCGGCTGGCCCGCCAGGCCGGATATCCGCACGTCCTCTCCTACGACGTGGACTCCCTGGACTTCACCGATCCCGGGCCGGAGGCGGTCCGGCGCACCGTGCTGAAGGCGGTGCGGCCCGGTTCGGTGGTGAGCCTGCACTTCGGGCACGCCGGCACCGTGGCCGCGCTGCCCGCGATCCTCGACGGCCTGCACCGCCGCGGTCTGCGCGCGGTGACGACAACGGAGCTGCTGACCTGATGAACCAGTTCTCCTCGTTCCCGAGCTCTCTGCGCCGGCCGCGTCTGCGCGGGGTGCACCGTGCCGTGCTGTTCGCCGCCGCCTGCGCCCTGCTGGCCTCCGGTTGCGGCGGGGACTCCGGTACGGAGGCCGCCGACCGCGTGCCGCACAAGGAAAAGCAGCAGCAGGAGCGGCGGGGCGCCGCGCCGGCCGCGGGGCTGCCCGGTATGCCGCCGCTGCTGGATCCGAACGACCTGTACGCGGCGGACCGGCCCAATCAGCTGTCGCCGGTGGTGAAGGACTTCCCGTCGCGGGTGTACGTGCCCAACACGGAGTCGAACACGGTGAGCGTGATCGACCCGAAGACGTACAAGGTGATCGAGACGATCCCGGTGGGCAACCAGCCGCAGCACGTGGTGCCGTCGTGGGACATGAAGACGCTGTGGGTGAACAACGACCGCGGTCACACGCTGACGGCGATCGACCCGGCCACGGGGAAGAAGGGGCGCACGGTCGACGTCCACGACCCGTACAACCTCTATTTCACGCCGGACGGCAAGTACGCGGTGGTGATGGCGTCGATGGACCGGGAGCTGGTGTTCCGGGACGCCCAGACCATGAAGCGGAAGAAGACGGAGCCGGTGTCGTGCAAGGGGGTGAACCACGCGGACTTCTCGCCGGACGGGAGGTACTTCATCGTCTCGTGCGAGTTCTCGGGCGAGCTGCTGAAGGTCGACACGGCGAAGATGAAGGTGATCGGCCAGCAGAAGCTGCCGTTCGAGGGCGCGATGCCGCAGGACGTGAAGATCTCCTCCGACGGCAGGACCTGGTACGTCGCCGACATGATGGCGGACGGGGTGTGGGTGCTGGACGGTGACAAGTTCACCGAGCCGTGGCTGATGCCGACGGGCAAGGGCGCGCACGGGCTGTACGTGAGCCGGGACTCGAAGTCGATGTACATCTCCAACCGGGGCGAGGGCTCGATCTCGGTGCTGGACCTGCCGAGCCGCAAGCTGGTGAAGAAGTGGGAGCTGCCGGAGGGCGGGAGCCCGGACATGGGCGGGGTGTCGGCGGACGGCAATGTGCTGTGGCTGTCGGGGCGTTACGACTCGGAGGTGTACGCCATCGACACCCGGGACGGGCACCAGATCGCCAAGATCCCGGTCGGGGCGGGGCCGCACGGCCTCGCGGTCTATCCGCAGCCGGGCCGGTACTCGCTGGGCCACACCGGAATCTTCCGGTGAGACCCGGCGAGTGACGGCCGGTCAGGCGCGGCGGGCGGACGCCGGTCAGGCGTTGTAGACGTCCGCTGCGCCCGGCTTGGCGTCCTGGACGGCGCCGCTGAGGGACATGGCGCGGCTGTTGAAGCGCTCGGTGTTCACGCCGTGCTCCTTGAGGACGCGCAGGGCGGCCTCGTGCACCACGCGCAGGACGGGGGTGGTGGCGCGCAGGGCGTCGTCGGCCATGAAGCGGTGCCGCCAGGGCTTGTCGGCCCAGGCGTGGCGCAGGCCGAAGGGCTCGGGCAGGACGAGCTTGCCGCCCCAGTACTCCAGAAGCGGGGGGTACCAGGTGAGGGGGGCGCGGGCGGCGAGGCGGACGATCTCGCGGGGCGGGAGGATGGAGAGCGTCCTCGTCCTGGTCTCCCAGAACTTGATGGTCTTGGGGGTGGTCTTGGTGCGCGCGCCGGGCTTGCCCATGAAGAGGGAGTGGACGGGGCCGAGGGCGTGGCCGGTGACCTCGATGCGCAGCGTCTTGTGCAGGACGGTGACGGTGATGAGGAGGGTGATGACGAGCTGGCCGTCCCAGAGGACGAACTGGACGCCCAGGTAGTGCCGGCTGCCGGCGCCGAACTGCTGCTCGTTGCAGATCTTCTGGAGCTCGGCGCCCCTTATCTGGAAGCCGTCGGAGCCTTCGGGGCGGGAGACGGCTCCGGCGTCCTCGCCGACGGGGGAGACGACCCAGTGCTCCACGGAAGGGGAGGGGAAGCCGCCGGTGTGCAGGGGGCTGCGCTCCAGGAGGTGGAGCTGGTCGTGGATGGCGCGGACGACGTCCCAGCTGCGGAAGGGGTTGATCTCTTTGCCGGGGTCGAGCGGGACGAGCTCCTCGGCGAGCTGCCAGCTGCCCCAGCGGGTGCCCATGCCGAGTATGCCCTTGGGGCCGGCGTAGAAGGCGACGTTGCTCTGCTGCTCGGCGGCGAGGCGCTCCAGGGACTGGCGGAGCCGCTCGGCGGCGGTCTCGCCGGGGTTCTTGGGGACGGCTTCGGGGATCTTGGCGCCGATGCCGCCGCCGGAGAGCAGGCCCGTCCAGCGCTCGCGGAGATCCTTGGCGGTGCGCTCGCAGACGGTCTTGGCCCAGAAGCCGCCGACGAGCGGGGCGATGATCATGGCGCGCAGGTAGAAGGCCCAGAAGCCGTGGAAGGGCAGCTTCACCAGGAGGATGGCGGCGAGGATGCCGAGGGCCACGAGGAGGGCCGTGCCGAGGGCGCCGGCCCGCTTGTTCTGGGCGCCGGCGATGGTGCGGCGGAGCTGGAAGACGCCGAGCCAGAGCAGGACGCCGGGCAGGAAGAGCAGCCCGCAGACGGCCATGATCAGGGTGAGCTTGGCATCGCGCTGCTTGCGGATGCGGTTGGCCGCGAGGCAGTGCTCGACGACGGGCTGCGGGTCGAGGCCGAAGGACTGGATGAGGGGCTTGCGGCCGCCGCCGAGCACACGCAGCTGGACGGCGCGGGCGAAGGCCTCGCCCAGGTTGGGCTCGAAGAGCGATATGCGGGGCGCCTTGACCTCGGACTTGGCCCAGTCGGAGTTGGCCTTGAGGAGCTGGTCGACCGGTCCGTCGCGGTAGGCGGCGGAGGCGAGCGCCTGCGTCGCCGCGGTCTGTCCCGAGGAGCCCGAGAGCGGGATCTGCGCCCCGGGGCTGAAGTCGAACGGATCCCCTGCTGCCACTGCTGCCCCCAATGCCGCGCATGTCCGGTTCTGCGGCCTTCGACGGATGCCGACGACCGCCCGCGTCATACGTGTTGGTCCGCGGCCCCAGCGTATCGGCGCGGGGTGCCGGCTGTCGCAGAGATCGTGAAGGCCGCCCGCCCCGGATGGTGCGAGGCGGGCGGATTGCGCCCGTTACCCTCCGGATCCGGCCGATTCCCGCAGCCGCTCGGCGACCTGAGGGGGCATCGGTTCGTGGCGGGCGTAGGAGCGGGTGAAGCGGCCGGTGCCGTGCGACAGGGAGCGCAGGTCGACGGCGTAGCGGCCGATCTCGATCTCGGGGACCTCGGCGCGCACCAGGGTGCGGCCCGCGCCGGACTGCTCGGTTCCGATGACGCGGCCGCGCCGCCCGGACAGGTCGCTCATCACGGGGCCGACGTAGTCGTCGGAGACCAGGACCTCGATCTCGGCGACGGGCTCCAGGAGGTGGATCCTGGCCTCGGCCGCGGCTTCGCGCAGGGCGAGGGCGCCCGCGGTCTGGAAGGCGGCGTCGGAGGAGTCCACCGAGTGCGCCTTGCCGTCGAGGAGGGTGATCCGGATGTCGACCAGGGGATAGCCGGCGGCGACGCCGCGGGCGGCCTGGGCGCGGACACCCTTCTCCACGGAGGGGATGAACTGGCGGGGGACGGCGCCGCCGACGACCTTGTCGACGAATTCGATGCCGGAGCCGCCGGGCAGCGGTTCGACCTCGATCTCGCAGATGGCGTACTGGCCGTGGCCGCCGGACTGCTTGACGTGCCGGCCGCGGCCGCCCGCCTTGGAACCGAAGGTCTCGCGGAGCGACACCTTGTGGGGCACGACGTCGACCTGGACGCCGTAGCGCGAGCGCAGCCGTTCCAGGGCGACGTCGCGGTGGGCTTCGCCCAGACACCACAGGACCACCTGGTGGGTGTGCGGGTTCTGCTCCAGGCGCATGGTGGGGTCCTCGGCGACGAGCCGGGACAGGCCCTGGGAGAGCTTGTCCTCGTCGGGCTTGCTGTGCGCCTGGATCGCCACGGGCAGGAGCGGGTCGGGCATCTGCCAGGGCTCCATGAGGAGGGGTTCGCCCTTGGCGGAGAGCGTGTCGCCGGTCTCGGCACGGCTGAGCTTGGCGACGCAGGCGATGTCCCCGGCGATGGCCTGGGGGAGGGGTCGCTGCTGTTTGCCGAAGGGCGAGGAGAGGGCGCCGATGCGCTCGTCGACGTCGTGGCTCTCGTGGCCGCGGTCCTCCAGGCCGTGGCCCGAGACGTGGACGGTCTCGTCGGGGCGCAGGGTGCCGGAGAAGATGCGGACGAGGGAGATCCTGCCGACGTAGGGATCGGAGGACGTCTTGATCACCTCTGCGGCGAGCGGGCCCGCGGGGTCGCAGGTCACCGGCGCGTGGGGGCGGCCGTCGGGGGTGGTGACGGCCGGGACCTCGCGTTCGAGGGGGGTGGGGAAGCCGCCGGTGATCAGCTCCAGGAGCTCGACGGTGCCCAGGCCCTGTTTGGCGCCCTCGGCGGCGGGGGCCGCGGCGAGGACGGGATGGAAGCTGCCGCGCGCCACGGCGCGCTCCAAGTCCTCGACGAGGGTCTTGACGTCGATCTCCTCGCCGCCGAGGTAGCGGTCCATGAGGGTCTCGTCCTCGCTCTCGGCGATGATGCCCTCGATGAGCCGGTTGCGCGCCTCCTCGATGAGGGGCAGGTGCTCGGGCCCCGGTGCGGCCTCGGCCCGCTCGCCGGAGGAGTAGTCGAAGACGCGCTGGGAGAGCAGGCCGATGAGGCCGGCGACGGGGCGGTGCCCGTCGGGGCCCTCCGGCCCGTGCAGCGGCAGGTACAGCGGCAGCACGCCGTCGGGGGAGTCCCCGCCGAAGGCCGCGCGGCAGGTCTCCGTCATCTCCTCGAAGTCGGAGCGGGCCGACTCCAGATGGGTGATGACGATCGCGCGGGGCATGCCGACGGCCGCGCACTCCTCCCAGACCATGCGGGTGGCCCCGTTGATGTTCTCGGCGCCTTCGGCGGCCGAGACGACGAAAAGGGCCGCGTCCGCTGCTCGCAGACCGGCCCTGAGCTCCCCGACGAAGTCGGCGTAGCCGGGGGTGTCCAGCAGATTGATCTTGATGCCGGCCCATTCGACGGGGGCCAGCGACAGCTGGACCGAGCGCTGCTGGCGGTGCTCGATCTCGTCGTAGTCCGACAGCGCGCCGCCGTCCTCGACGCGGCCCGCCCGGTTGACCGCGCCCGTCGCCAGCGCGAGGGCCTCCACCAGCGTCGTCTTTCCCGAGCCGCTGTGGCCGACCAGCACCACGTTGCGTACGTGGCTCGGCCGGTCGGCCGATACTGCTCTGCCCGCGGCCCCTGGGTACGTGCCCGTCTTCTCGCCCATGTGTCCCGCCTCCCGGTCGACACCTGCGGTACACCGAGCTTTCCACTGCGGTCACGCTGCGTCCATACGTCGCACACGGGGGCGCACCCGCACGCCCCGCGAGGGGGCCGCCGGGGACGGCGGGAGCACCGGTGCTCCCGCTGCGAGCGGTGCGTGCGCGGCTGCCCGGGGGTGCCTGGCTACGATGGGCCAGCCGGTGGCCTCCTGACCACGCGGCCCGATACGACACCCCTCCGGGAAGGCCATGCTGAACAAGTACGCGCGTGCGTTCTTCACGCGTGTTCTCACGCCGTTCGCCGCCCTGCTCATCCGCCTCGGCGTCAGCCCCGACGCGGTGACCCTCATCGGTACCGGTGGTGTGGTGGCGGGCGCACTGGTCTTCTACCCCCAGGGGGAGTTCTTCTGGGGCACGATCGTCATCACCCTGTTCGTCTTCTCGGACCTGGTGGACGGCAACATGGCCCGCCAGCTGGGCCGCTCCAGCCGCTGGGGCGCCTTCCTGGACTCCACGCTCGACCGGGTCGCCGATTCGGCGATCTTCGGCGGCCTCGCCCTGTGGTACGCGGGCGGCGGTGACGACACCGTGCTGTGCGCGGTGTCGATCTTCTGCCTCGCCAGCGGCCAGGTCGTCTCGTACACCAAGGCGCGCGGCGAGAGCATCGGCCTGCCGGTGAACGTGAACGGCCTGGTCGAACGGGCCGAGCGGCTGGTCATCTCGCTGGTGGCGTGCGGCTTCGCGGGCCTGCACAAGTTCGGCGTGCCGGGCATCCAGTACCTCCTTCCGGTGGCGCTGTGGATCGTGGCCGCCGGCAGCATGGTCACCCTGATCCAGCGGGTCGTGACGGTGCGCCGCGAATCCGCCGAGGCGGAGGCGGAGGCCGAGGCCGCTGCCGGGGCCTCCCCGGCGCAGGGCGGTGGCAACGGGTGAAGGAGCGGCTGAGCGACGCGCTGTACGGGCTCGGCTGGGCCACGGTCAAGAAGCTGCCGGAGCCGGTGGCCGTCCGGCTGGGGCGGCAGATCGCCGATGCGGCGTGGCGGCGGCGCGGCAAGAGCGTGCTGCGGCTGGAGGCCAACCTCGCGCGCGTGCTGCCGGATGCGTCCCCCGAGCGCCTGGCGCGGCTGTCCCGGGCGGGCATGCGGTCGTACATGCGCTACTGGATGGAGTCCTTCCGGCTGCCGGCGTGGAGCGCGGAGCGCATCCGCACGGCCTTCGCCCCGGAGGACCTGCACCACCTGGAGGAGGGCCTGGCCAGTGGGCGCGGCGTGGTGATCGCGCTGCCCCACATGGGCAACTACGACCTCGCCGGGGCGTGGGTGACCACGCGCCTGGGGGTGCCCTTCACGACGGTGGCCGAGCGGCTGAAGCCGGAGACGCTCTACGACCGCTTCGTGGCCTACCGCGAGGGGCTGGGCATGGAGGTGCTGCCCCACGCGGGCGGCAGTGCCTTCGGCACGCTGGCGCGCCGGCTGCGCGCCGGGGGCCTGGTGTGCCTGGTGGCCGACCGTGACCTGTCCTCCTCGGGGATAGAGGTGACGTTCTTCGGCGAGGCCGCGAAGATGCCCGCCGGGCCTGCGATGCTGGCCGTGCAGACCGGGGCCCTGCTGATGCCCGTGACGCTCTGGTACGACCGCTCGCCGGTGATGCAGGGGCGCGTGCACGCCCCGATCGAGGTGCCCGGGGAGGGCACGCGCGCCGAGAAGGCCGCGGTGATGACGCAGCGCATGGCCGACGCCTTCGCCTCCGGCATCGCCGAGCACCCGCAGGACTGGCACATGCTCCAGCGACTGTGGCTCGCCGACCTCGACCCGCGCCCGGACCGGCCCTCCGGCGGAGCGGACGGAACGGACGGAACGGAGGGGGCGGAGGCAGCGGCTGACGGGCCGGCGCAGGAGACGCGGGGCGCGCAGGGCACACCCGGCCGGGGTACCGGGCGGGCCGAGGGCGACCGGAGGGCCGAGGCATGAGGATCGGGATCGTCTGTCCCTACTCGTGGGACGTGCCCGGCGGCGTGCAGTTCCACATCCGCGACCTGGCCGAGCACCTCATCCGGCTGGGCCACGAGGTGTCGGTGCTGGCCCCTGCGGACGACGAGACGCCGCTGCCGCCCTTCGTGGTCTCGGCGGGACGGGCCGTCCCCGTCCCGTACAACGGCTCCGTGGCGCGGCTGAACTTCGGCTTCCTGTCGGCCGCGCGGGTGCGGCGCTGGCTGCACGACGGCGACTTCGACGTCATCCACATCCACGAGCCCACCTCCCCGTCGCTGGGTCTGCTGACCTGCTGGGCCGCGCAGGGCCCGATCGTGGCGACCTTCCACACCTCCAATCCGCGCTCCCGGGCGATGATCGCCGCCTATCCGATCCTCCAGCCCGCCCTGGAGAAGATCAGCGCGCGCATCGCGGTCAGCGAATACGCCCGCAGGACGCTGGTCGAGCACCTCGGCGGTGACGCCGTGGTCATCCCCAACGGCGTCGACGTGGACTTCTTCGCCAGCGCCGAGCCCAAGGAGGAGTGGCAGGGCGGGACGATCGGCTTCATCGGCCGCATCGACGAGCCGCGCAAGGGCCTGCCGGTGCTGATGCGCGCCCTGCCGAAGATCTTCGCCGAGTGCCCCGGCGCCCGGCTGCTGGTCGCGGGCCGGGGCGACGAGGAGGAGGCCGTGGCGGGCCTGCCCCGGGAGATGCGTGCGCGCGTCGAGTTCCTCGGCATGGTCAGCGACGAGGACAAGGCGCGGCTGCTGCGCAGCGTCGACGTCTACGTGGCCCCCAACACGGGCGGGGAGTCCTTCGGCATCATCCTGGTCGAGGCGATGTCGGCGGGCGCTCCCGTCCTCGCCAGCGACCTGGACGCCTTCGGCCAGGTGCTCGACCAGGGCTCGGCCGGGGAGCTGTTCGCCAACGAGGACGCCGATGCGCTCGCCGCCGCGGCCGTGCGGCTGCTGGGCGACCAGGAGCTGCGGACCGGCCTGAGCGAGCGCGGCAGCGCGCACGTGCGCCGCTTCGACTGGTCCCGCGTGGGCGCCGACATCCTGGCCGTCTACGAGACGGTCACCGCCGGCGCGGCCTCGGTCGCCACCGACGAGCGCACGGGCCTGCGCGCCCGCTTCGGCCTGGCCCGCGACTAGGGCCTGTCCGGAGCTCAGCCGATATCAGCCTGTCCGGCGCTTGAGGACGCGCCTGCAGGGCGCTCGCCGCCGCAGGCGGCGACGACGGGTCCGCCCAGCGCAGCGCCCCCGCGGCGAGCGGTAACGTGGCCCGGCGTGACCACACTGATCTGGATCGTCGCCGCCCTGGTCGTCATCGGCGTCTATCTGAGCTGGACCGCGGGCCGGCTGGACCGTCTGCACAGCCGCATCGACGCAGCCCGCGCCGCGCTGGACGCCCAGCTGCTGCGCCGTGCCTCGGTCGCCCAGGAGCTGGGCACGGCCGGAGTCCTCGACCCGGCCGCCTCGATCGTGCTCTACCAGGCCGCGCACGCCGCACGGCAGGCCGAGGAGGAGCAGCGCGAGGTCGCCGAGAGCGAGCTGAGCCAGGCCCTGCGGGCGGTCTTCGCGGAGGTGCCGCAGGTCGAGGTCGTACGGGAGGCCCCCGGCGGCGAGGAGTCCCTGACCGAGCTGTCCGAGGCGGTCCGGCGGGTGCCGATGGCCCGCCGCTTCCACAACGACGCGGTCCGCGCCGCCCGCGCCGTGCGCAAGCACCGCGTGGTGCGCTGGTTCCGGCTCGCGGGCCACGCGCCCTTCCCGATGGCCTTCGAGATGGACGACGAGCCGCCCGCCGTCCTGGAGGCACGGACGAGCCACTGACCCCCGGACAAGCCACCGGCCTCGGATTGGCTCTTTTTCCGGGGAAAGCGGGATCGGTTGTATGAGGGGCGCAGCATCACCGCCCTTGATAGTGAGGTCACAACGTGTCCAGCACGGTCCCCAGCACGTCCACCACCCCCGAGACCGGTACGGCCCGCGTCAAGCGCGGCATGGCCGAGCAGCTCAAGGGCGGCGTGATCATGGACGTCGTCAACGCCGAGCAGGCGAAGATCGCCGAGGACGCGGGCGCGGTCGCGGTCATGGCCCTCGAGCGGGTGCCGGCCGACATCCGCAAGGACGGCGGCGTGGCCCGGATGTCCGACCCCAACATGATCGAGGAGATCATCGGGGCCGTCTCCATCCCCGTCATGGCCAAGTCCCGCATCGGCCACTTCGTCGAGGCCCAGGTCCTGCAGTCGCTCGGCGTCGACTACATCGACGAGTCCGAGGTCCTCACCCCGGCCGACGAGGTCAACCACTCCGACAAGTGGGCCTTCACCACCCCCTTCGTCTGCGGTGCCACCAACCTGGGCGAGGCCCTGCGCCGCATCGCCGAGGGCGCGGCCATGATCCGCTCCAAGGGCGAGGCCGGCACCGGCAACGTCGTGGAGGCCGTGCGCCACCTGCGCCAGATCAAGAACGAGATCGCCAAGCTGCGCGGCTTCGACAACAACGAGCTGTTCGCCGCCGCCAAGGAGCTGCGCGCCCCGTACGAGCTCGTCAAGGAGGTCGCCGAGCTCGGCAAGCTGCCGGTCGTCCTCTTCTCCGCCGGTGGCGTGGCCACCCCGGCCGACGCCGCGCTGATGCGCCAGCTCGGTGCCGAGGGCGTCTTCGTCGGCTCCGGCATCTTCAAGTCCGGCGACCCGGCCAAGCGCGCCGCCGCCATCGTGAAGGCCACCACCTTCTACGACGACCCGAAGATCATCGCGGACGCCTCCCGCAACCTCGGCGAGGCCATGGTCGGCATCAACTGCGACACCCTGCCCGAGGCCGAGCGCTACGCCAACCGCGGCTGGTAACACACCGCTTTCCGGCTGGGCGGCCCGCGCACACGGCGGGCCGCCCAGCCGTCGTCCAGACCCGAGAGACCCGAGACGGAGAAACCCGTGTCCACCCCCACCATCGGCGTCCTCGCCCTGCAGGGCGACGTCCGTGAGCACCTCGTCGCCCTCGCCTCCGCCGACGCGCTCGCCCGCCCGGTCCGCCGCCCCGAGGAGCTCGCCGAGGTCGACGGCCTGGTGATACCCGGTGGCGAGTCCACCACCATGTCCAAGCTCGCCGTCGTCTTCGGGATGCTGGAGCCGCTGCGCGAGCGCGTACGGGCCGGGATGCCCGTCTACGGCACCTGCGCCGGCATGATCATGCTGGCCGACAAGCTGCTGGACGGACGGGAGGACCAGGAGACGCTCGGCGGCATAGACATGATCGTCCGCCGCAACGCCTTCGGCCGGCAGAACGAGTCCTTCGAGGCGGCCGTCGAGATGGCGGGCATCGAGGGCGGCCCCGTCGAGGGCGTCTTCATCCGCGCCCCCTGGGTCGAGTCCGTCGGAGCCGCGGCCGAGATCGTCGCCACCTACGACGGCCACACCGTCGCGGTGCGCCAGGGCAACGTGCTGGCGACGTCCTTCCACCCGGAGCTCACCGGCGACCACCGGGTCCACGCCTACTTCGTGGACATGGTGCGCGCAGCCCGGTAGCCCGGCCCCGGTAGGATCTCAGTCGTTCGTTCTCAGAATTTGGTTACGCGAAGGAGACAGGCGGATGTCCGGCCACTCTAAATGGGCTACGACGAAGCACAAGAAGGCCGTGATCGACGCCAAGCGCGGCAAGCTCTTCGCGAAGCTCATCAAGAACATCGAGGTCGCGGCTCGCATGGGCGGCGTCGACATCGAGGGCAACCCGACGCTCTACGACGCCATCCAGAAGGCGAAGAAGCAGTCCGTCCCGAACAAGAACATCGACTCCGCGGTCAAGCGCGGCGGCGGTCTCGAGGCGGGCGGCGCCGACTACGAGACGATCATGTACGAGGGTTACGGCCCGAACGGCGTTGCGGTCCTCATCGAGTGCCTCACCGACAACCGCAACCGCGCCGCCTCCGACGTGCGCGTCGCCATGACCCGCAACGGCGGCTCCATGGCCGACCCGGGCTCGGTGTCCTACCTGTTCAACCGCAAGGGCGTCGTGATCGTCCCCAAGGGCGAGCTCAGTGAGGACGACGTGCTCGGCGCCGTCCTGGACGCCGGTGCCGAGGAGGTCAACGACCTCGGCGAGTCCTTCGAGGTCCTCAGCGAGGCCACCGACCTCGTCGCGGTCCGCACCGCCCTCCAGAAGGAAGGCATCGACTACGACTCGGCCGAGGCCAACTTCGTCCCCACCATGCAGGTGGAGCTCGACGAAGAGGGCGCGCGCAAGATCTTCAAGCTGATCGACGCGCTCGAGGACAGCGACGACGTCCAGAACGTCTTCGCCAACTTCGACGTCTCGGACGAGGTCATGGCGAAGGTCGACGCGTAAGGCTTCCGACTGCGGTCGGCCGACGGGCCGGCGGGACACGGTCCCGCCGGCCCGTCGCGTTGTCAGTGGCAGCGGATAGCCTGAGGCGGACGTTGAAGATCGCCGCCACGGGCCGCCGCGAGAGCGGCGGTTCGGCCGCAAAGAAGGGGAGGGGCGATGCGGGTACTGGGCGTGGACCCGGGGCTCACGCGCTGCGGCGTCGGCGTGGTGGAGGGCACGGCGGGCCGCCCGCTGCGCATGGTCGGCGTGGGCGTCGTGCGCACCCCCGCCGAGGCCGACATCGCCGACCGCCTGGTGCTCATAGAGCGCGGCATCGAGCAGTGGCTCGACGAGCACCGGCCCGAATTCGTCGCCGTGGAGCGCGTCTTCAGCCAGCACAACGTCCGCACGGTCATGGGCACCGCCCAGGCCAGCGCCGTCGCCATGCTGTGCGCCGCCCGCCGCGGCCTGCCCGTCGCCCTGCACACCCCCAGCGAGGTCAAGGCCGCCGTCACCGGCTCCGGCCGGGCGGACAAGGCCCAGGTCGGCGCCATGGTCACCCGCCTCCTGCGGCTCGACGCACCGCCGAAGCCGGCCGATGCCGCCGACGCCCTGGCCCTGGCCATCTGCCACATCTGGCGCGCCCCGGCCGCCGGCCGCCTGCAGCAGCTCGCCGCCGCCCAGCGCCGCACCACCGCACCCGTCCGCCTCCCGAAGGGCACCCGATGATCGCCTTCGTCTCCGGCCCCGTCGCCGCCCTCGCCCCCGACACCGCGGTCGTCGAGGTCGGCGGCATCGGTATGGCCGTCCAGTGCACGCCGGGCACCCTCTCGGGCCTTCGCATCGGCCGGCAGGCCCGCCTCGCCACCTCCCTGGTCGTCCGCGAGGACTCGCTCACGCTCTACGGCTTCGCCGACGACGACGAGCGCCAGACCTTCGAGCTGCTGCAGACCGCCAGCGGCGTCGGGCCCCGTCTCGCCCAGGCCATGCTCGCCGTGCACAGCCCCGACGCACTGCGGCGCGCCTTCGCCTCCGGTGACGAGAAGGCCCTGACCGCGGTGCCCGGCATCGGCAAGAAGGGCGCGCAGAAGCTGCTGCTGGAGCTGAAGGACCGGCTCGGCAAGCCCGTCGGCTCGGCCGCACCGGCCGCCGCCCCCGCCGCCGCGGGCTGGCGCGAGCAGCTCCAGGCCGCGCTCGTCGGTCTGGGCTATGCCGCCCGTGAGGCGGACGAGGCGGTGGAGGCGGTGGCGCCCCGGGCGGAGGCCGTTCTCGCCGACGGCGGTCAGCCCCAGGTCGGCCAGCTGCTGCGGGCCGCGCTGCAGACGCTGAACCGGGCGCGATGAGCAGGGCCCGGTGCTGCCCGGTGAGCGGTTCGCGCCACCGGACCGCACCGGCGGAACCCCTGCCGACCATCCGACCAAGCACTCGACCGTGAGGTTCAACCCGTGAACTGGGACGACGAATCCGCATACGCGGAGCCCCCCGCAGGCGACCGCCTCGTCGCCACCGCCGCCGACGGCGAGGACCAGGCCGTCGAGGCCGCGCTGCGCCCCAAGGACCTCGGCGAGTTCGTCGGCCAGGAGCGCGTGCGCGAGCAGCTCGACCTCGTCCTCAAGGCCGCCCGGGCCCGCGGCGCCACCGCCGACCACGTGCTGCTCTCCGGAGCCCCCGGCCTCGGCAAGACCACCCTCTCGATGATCATCGCGGCCGAGATGGGCGCCCCCATCCGCATCACCTCCGGCCCCGCCATCCAGCACGCCGGCGATCTCGCCGCGATCCTCTCCTCCCTCACCGAAGGAGAGGTCCTCTTCCTCGACGAGATCCACCGCATGTCGCGGCCCGCCGAGGAGATGCTCTACATGGCCATGGAGGACTTCCGCGTCGACGTGATCGTCGGCAAGGGCCCCGGCGCCACCGCCATCCCCCTGGAGCTGCCGCCCTTCACCCTCGTCGGTGCCACGACCCGGGCCGGTCTGCTCCCGCCCCCGCTGCGCGACCGCTTCGGCTTCACCGGGCACATGGAGTTCTACGCCCCCGCCGAGCTGCAGCGCGTGGTGCACCGCTCGGCCCGGCTGCTGGACGTGGAGATCGAGGACCGGGGAGCCGCCGAGATCGCCGGCCGCTCCCGCGGCACCCCCCGCATCGCCAACCGCCTGCTGCGCCGCGTCCGCGACTACGCCCAGGTCAAGGCCGACGGGGTGATCACCCGCGAGATCGCCGCCCGGGCGCTCGACGTCTACGAGGTCGACGCCCGCGGCCTCGACCGGCTGGACCGCGCCGTCCTGACCGCCCTCCTCAAGCTCTTCGGCGGCGGACCGGTGGGCCTGTCCACCCTGGCCGTGGCCGTCGGCGAGGAGCGCGAGACGGTCGAGGAGGTCGCCGAGCCGTTCCTCGTCCGCGAGGGCCTGCTGGCCCGTACGCCCAGGGGCCGCATCGCCACCCCGGCCGCGTGGGAGCACCTCGGCCTCGTCAACGAAGCCGGCCCGGGGGGCCGGGCGGGCACCCCTCCCCACCAGGGCCTCTTCGGAGGGTGACGGCGCGGGGGCTGGTCGGGTCAGGAACCACGGTGCCATGCTGGGCGTTGTTCCATAGGCGCGGACTCGCTTAGACTCCGCCGATGCCGTCCGTACCGGCGCGGCATACCACCCCCGTAGAAGGCCGCACCCCCGCGGTCGTGTGAAGGAAACCCCGTCCCGTGAATATCGTGACTCTCCTGCCGTTCATCGTGCTCATCGGGGCCATGTTCCTGATGACGCGATCGGCCAAGAACAAGCAGCGCCAGGCGGCGCAGATGCGCGACCAGATGCAGCCGGGCACCGGCGTGCGGACGATCGGCGGCATGTACGCCACCGTCAAGGAGGTCAGCGACGACACGGTCCTCCTCGAGGTGGCCCCGGGCGTCCACGCGATCTACGCGAAGAACGCCATCGGCGCCGTCCTGGAGGACGCCGAGTACAACCGCATCGTCCACGGGATCGAGCCGCACGACTCCGAGACCCCTGTCGTCCCGGACGATGCCTCGTCGCTGACCGAGTCCGAGGCCCCGGCCGACAAGAAGATCGACCTGGGCAAGGGCGAGGCGGCCGAGGCCGAGAAGGCCGCCGAGCCGGAGTCCGAGTCCGCCGAGAAGGCCGCCGAGGACACCAAGGACGCCAAGCGGGACGGCAAGCAGGACGGCGACGCCGACGCGAAGTAGCCCTTCGAGGAACCGCGGAGCACTGCTGGGGCAGTGCGCCGCGGTTCCCTGACGGTCTAGGCTCCGGCGGGGGGCAGGTCCCCACAACATTCGTGGCCGCCCGGCGAACGCACGGCACCGGGCGGTTGGACAGGGAGAAACGACAAGGTGGCAGCACCGAAGAAGGGCCGCAGGTCCCCGGGCGGCCAGGGCAGGCCGGGCCGGGTCCTCGCCCTGATCCTGATCGCCATGGTGGCGCTCACCGCGGGGATGTTCGCCTCAGGGCGCACCACGCCGCGGCTGGGCATCGACCTCGCGGGCGGCACCAGCTTCACGCTGGAGGCCAAGAACGAGCCCGGCAAGCCCAATGCGATCAACCCGACCAATATGAACACCGCGGTCGGCATCATCGAGCGGCGTGTCAACGGTCTGGGCGTCACCGAGGCCGAGGTCCAGACGCAGGGCGACAACCACATCATCGTGAACATCCCCAAGGGGACGAACGCGAAGCAGGCCCGCCAGCAGGTCGGAACCACCGCCAAGCTCGGCTTCCGCCCCGTGCTGTCCGTGGCCCCCGGTGCCAAGACCGAGCCCACTCCCAACGCTTCGTCCCCCGGCAAGGACAAGGACGCCAAGGACAAGGACGCCAAGGACAAGGACGGCAAGGACAAGGACGGCAAGACCAAGCCCTCCGGCTCGCCTTCCGCCTCCGCCTCCTCCCCGGCCTCGGGCGCCCCCTCCGCGAGCGCGAGCCCGCGCCAGCAGGGCCGCCCGGTCACCGACGCCGTCAAGGCCGACGCCACCCCGTCCGCCTCGGCCGTCGCCAAGGACGACAAGGCGAAGGACGAGAAGAAGGACGACGCCAAGAAGGACGAGGGCAAGAAGGACGACAAGTCCAAGGAGCCCACCCCGTCCCCGGCCGACGTCGCCGCGCTGCAGAAGAAGCTCGACGCCCTGGACTGCACCACCCCCGAGGGCCGCGCCAAGGCGAGCGAGGCCGCGGCGGGCGCCAAGACGACCGACGTCATCGTGGCCTGCAAGAAGGACGGCTCGGCCAAGGAGATCCTCGGCCCGGTGTCCGTCGAGGGCACCGGCGTCACCGGCGCCAGCGCCGTCTTCGACAGCCAGCAGGGCCGCGGCTGGCTCGTCCAGCTGAAGTTCGACTCCGCCGGCTCCAAGAAGTTCGCGGACGTCACCGGCCAGCTCGCGGGCAAGCAGCCCCCGCAGAACCAGTTCGCGATCGTCCTGGACGGCGAGGTCGTCTCCGACCCCTCCGTCTCCACCTCGATCACGGGCGGCCAGGCGGAGATCTCCGGCGGCTTCACCCAGGCCAGCGCCCAGGACCTCGCCAACGTGCTGTCCTACGGCGCCCTGCCGCTGTCCTTCGACGTCGTCACCGAGCAGACGGTCACCGCCGCGCTCGGCGGTGAGCAGCTGCGCGCCGGTCTGCTGGCGGGCGCCATCGGCCTCGTCCTGGTGATCATCTACCTGGTCGCGTACTACCGCGGCCTCGCGCTCGTCGCCCTCGCCAGCCTCCTGGCCTCGGCGATCCTCACGTACACGATCATGGTGCTGCTCGGCCAGGCCATCGGCTTCGCGCTGAACCTGCCGGCCGTCTGCGGTGCGATCGTCGCGATCGGCATCACCGCCGACTCCTTCATCGTCTACTTCGAGCGCATCCGCGACGAGATCCGCGAGGGACGCACCCTGCGCCCGGCCGTCGAGCGCGGCTGGCCGCGCGCCCGGCGCACGATCCTGGTCTCCGACTTCGTGTCCTTCCTGGCCGCCGCGGTGCTCTTCATCGTCACGGTCGGCAAGGTGCAGGGCTTCGCGTTCACCCTCGGTCTGACCACGCTCCTCGACGTCGTCGTGGTCTTCTTCTTCACCAAGCCGCTGATGACGCTCCTCGCCCGGCGCAAGTTCTTCGCCAGTGGCCATCCGTGGTCCGGGCTCGACCCCAAGCGGCTCGGCGTCCAGCCGCCGCTGCGGGCCTCCCGCCGCCGCCCCTCCGCCCCCGTCGACCCCAAGGAGGCGTGAGATGTCCAAGCTCGGCAATCTCGGCGCCCGGCTCTACCGCGGCGAGGTCGGCTACGACTTCGTGGGCAAGCGGAAGATCTGGTACGGCATCTCGATCCTCATCACCATCACGGCCATCGTGGGCCTGGCGGTGCGCGGCCTGAACATGGGCATCGAGTTCTCCGGCGGCGCGGTCTTCACCACGCCCAGCACCTCGGTCTCGGCCGAGAGCGCCCGGGAGATCGCGGAAGAGGCCTCCGGTCACACCGCGATCGCCCAGAAGCTCGGCAACGGCCCGCTGCGCATCCAGGTCAGTGACGTCACCACCGAGCAGTCGCGCGCCACCCAGGAGGCGCTCGCCAAGAAGCTCGGCGTCTCCACGGACAAGGTCAACACCGACATCGTCGGCCCGAGCTGGGGTGACCAGATCGCCAACAAGGCATGGACCGGCCTCGCCGTCTTCATGATCCTCGTGGTGATCTATCTGGCGATCGCCTTCGAGTGGCGCATGGCGCTCGCCGCCCTCGTCGCCCTCATCCACGACCTCACGATCACCGTCGGCGTCTACGCCCTGGTCGGCTTCGAGGTCACCCCGGGCACGGTGATCGGTCTGCTCACCATCCTCGGCTACTCCCTCTACGACACCGTCGTCGTCTTCGACGGTCTCAAGGAGGGCGCGAAGGACATCACCAAGCAGACCCGCTTCACCTACAGCGAGATCGCCAACCGCAGCCTGAATGCCACCCTGGTGCGTTCGATCAACACCACGGTGGTCGCGCTGCTGCCGGTCGCCGGCCTGCTGTTCATCGGCGGCGGCTTCCTCGGCGCGGGCATGCTCAACGACATCTCGCTCGCCCTGTTCGTCGGCCTCGCGGCCGGCGCCTACTCGTCGATCTTCATCGCCACGCCGCTGGTCGCCGACTTCAAGGAGCGCGACCCGCAGATGAAGGCCCTGGCCAAGCGGGTGCGCGCCAAGCGTGCCGCCATGGCGGCCAAGGGCGAGTCGGGCGAGGAGCCGAGCGACGAGGTTCCCGGCGATGAGGACGGGGAGACCGAGGACGCCGCGTCCGGTGTCGTCGCCCCCCGCCAGTCCGCCGCCCGCGGCCGCGGCACTCGCGGCGGCCGCCCCCAGGGGAAGCGCCGATGAGCACCACGGGCGTCGGCACGGCCGACGAGAAGCTGCGTGACCTGCTGCTGACGCACATCCACGACGTGGCCGACTATCCGAAGCCGGGCGTGATGTTCAAGGACATCACCCCCCTGCTCGCCGATGCCACGGCCTTCGCCGCCCTGACCGACGAGCTCGCCGCGCTGTGCAAGCGCCACGGCGCCACCAAGGTCGTCGGCCTGGAGGCCCGGGGCTTCATCCTCGGTGCCCCGGCCGCCGTCCGCGCGGGGCTCGGCTTCGTGCCCGTGCGCAAGGCCGGCAAGCTCCCCGGAGCCACGCTGGCCCAGGCCTACGAGCTGGAGTACGGCACGGCGGAGATCGAGATGCACGCCGACGCCGTCGGCCCCGGCGACCGCGTCCTCGTCATCGACGACGTGCTGGCCACCGGCGGCACCGCCGAGGCCTCGCTCCGGCTGATCCGCCGGGCCGGCGCCGAGGTCGCCGGTGTCGCCGTGCTCATGGAGCTCGGCTTCCTGCCCGGCCGCGAGCGGCTCGCGAACGCCCTCGGTGACGCTCCGCTGGAGGCGCTGATCACGGTCTGACGCGCCTCTGACCTGCCCTGCAGGGCAGGACCGGCACGCACTGCGCAACGCGGGGCGGGCCCCGGGGAAGACCCCGGGGCCCGCCCCGCGTTCTTCTGAGCACAGCCGGGTGCGCGGCCGCCCCGCCGCCCGGGTCGATACCATGGTTGTCCGGACCTGATCGGGGGGCCGGACCCCGCATGAGGAGTGCTCTTGCCAGACGAGGCCCAGCCGCTCACCGCCGCACCACAGGACAAGCCGTCTCCCGAGGCCGCGGCGGCCGCGGGCACGCCCAAGGGCCGCCCGCAGAGCGCGCCTGAGTCCACGCCCCGGCCGCCGGCCGGCCCCGGCGCGGGCAGCGGACCGAAGAGCCAGGTCCCGGCCGTCGCGGGGACCTCACCCGTCCGGCCCACGCCGCCGCCCACCGCCCCGCGCCCCGGCTCCTCCAGCCGCGTCCGGGCCCGCCTCGCCCGCCTCGGCGTCCAGCGCTCCAGCCCGTACAACCCGGTCCTCGAACCGCTCCTGCGCATCGTGCGCGGAAACGACCCGAAGGCCGACGCGACGACCCTGCGCCAGATCGAGCGCGCCTACCAGGTCGCCGAGCGCTGGCACCGCGGCCAGAAGCGCAAGAGCGGCGATCCCTATATCACCCACCCCCTCGCGGTGACCACGATCCTCGCCGAGCTCGGCATGGATCCGGCCACGCTGATGGCCGGGCTGCTGCACGACACCGTCGAGGACACCGAGTACGGCCTGGACGACCTGCGCCGCGACTTCGGCGACCAGGTCGCCCTGCTGGTGGACGGCGTCACCAAGCTCGACCGCGTGCAGTTCGGCGAGGCCGCGCAGGCCGAGACCGTCCGCAAGATGGTCGTCGCCATGGCCAAGGACCCGCGCGTCCTGGTCATCAAGCTCGCCGACCGCCTGCACAACATGCGCACCATGCGCTACCTCAAGCGGGAGAAGCAGGAGAAGAAGGCCCGCGAGACCCTTGAGATCTACGCCCCGCTGGCGCACCGGCTGGGCATGAACACCATCAAGTGGGAGCTGGAGGACCTCGCCTTCGCGATCCTCTACCCCAAGATGTACGACGAGATCGTCCGTCTCGTCGCCGAGCGGGCCCCCAAGCGCGACGAGTACCTGGCCGTCGTCACCGACGAGGTCCAGGCGGATCTGCGTGCCGCTCGCATCAAGGCCACCGTCACCGGCCGGCCGAAGCACTACTACAGCGTCTACCAGAAGATGATCGTGCGGGGCCGCGACTTCGCCGAGATCTACGACCTGGTGGGCATCCGCGTCCTCGTCGACACCGTCCGCGACTGCTACGCGGCGCTCGGCACCGTCCACGCCCGGTGGAACCCGGTGCCCGGGCGGTTCAAGGACTACATCGCGATGCCCAAGTTCAACATGTACCAGTCGTTGCACACGACGGTCATAGGGCCCAGCGGCAAGCCCGTCGAGCTGCAGATCCGCACCTTCGACATGCACCGCCGCGCCGAGTACGGCATCGCCGCGCACTGGAAGTACAAGCAGGAGGCCGTCGCCGGAGCCTCCAAGGTCCGCACCGACGTGCCCAAGCACGCCGGCAAGAACC
Organism: Streptomyces rectiverticillatus; assembly: GCF_013394065.1. NCBI lineage: Bacteria > Bacillati > Actinomycetota > Actinomycetes > Kitasatosporales > Streptomycetaceae > Streptomyces > Streptomyces rectiverticillatus. The sequence goes on along the minus strand of NZ_CP040752.1, from coordinate 1,447,114 downwards.
AGGACACCGTCAATGACATGGCCTGGCTGCGGCAGCTGCTGGACTGGCAGAAGGAGACCGAGGACCCGGGCGAGTTCCTGGAGTCCCTGCGCTTCGACCTCTCCCGCAACGAGGTCTTCGTCTTCACCCCCAAGGGCGATGTCATAGCGCTCCCGGCCGGGGCCACCCCGGTCGACTTCGCCTACGCCGTCCACACGGAGGTCGGCCACCGCACGATAGGGGCCCGGGTCAACGGGCGGCTCGTGCCGCTGGAGTCCACCCTCGACAACGGCGATCTCGTCGAGGTCTTCACCTCCAAGGCGCCCGGCGCCGGCCCCTCCCGCGACTGGCTGGGCTTCGTCAAGTCCCCCCGCGCCCGCAACAAGATCCGTGCCTGGTTCTCCAAGGAGCGCCGCGACGAGGCCATCGAGCAGGGCAAGGACTCCATCGCGCGCGCCATGCGCAAGCAGAACCTGCCGATCCAGCGGATCCTCACCGGCGACTCCCTGGTGACCCTCGCGCACGAGATGCGCTACCCCGACATCTCCTCCCTCTACGCCGCCATCGGCGAGGGCCACGTCGCGGCGCAGGGCGTCGTGCAGAAGCTGGTGCAGGCCCTCGGCGGAGAGGACGCCGCCACCGAGGACATCGAGGAGACCGCACCGATCCGCGGCCGCTCCAAGCGGCGCTCCAGCGCGGACCCCGGCGTGATCGTCAAGGGCGTCGAGGACGTCTGGGTGAAGCTCGCCCGGTGCTGTACGCCGGTGCCCGGCGACCCCATCATCGGCTTCGTCACCCGCGGCAACGGCATCTCGGTGCACCGCGCCGACTGCGTCAACGTCGAGTCGCTCTCGCAGCAGCCCGAACGGATCATCGACGTCGAGTGGGCGCCCACCCAGTCCTCGGTCTTCCTGGTCGCGATCCAGGTCGAGGCGCTGGACCGCTCCCGGCTGCTCTCGGACGTCACGCGCGTCCTGTCCGACCAGCACGTCAACATCCTGTCCGCGGCCGTGCAGACCTCCCGGGACCGGGTGGCCACGTCCCGCTTCACCTTCGAGATGGGCGACCCCAAGCACCTCGGTCACGTCCTGAAGGCCGTGCGGGGCGTCGAGGGCGTGTACGACGTCTACCGCGTGACCTCGGCCCGGAGGCCATAAAGAAATACCTCCCCCGGTGCAGCGCACCGGGGGAGGTATTTTTTGTGCGGCCTGTCAGCCGCCGAACTCCTCCAGGCCCTTCAGAGCCTGGTCCAGCAGGGCCTTACGCCCCTCAAGCTCCTGCGAGAGCTTGGCCGCCTTGGCGTCGTTGCCCGCGGCACGCGCCTTGTCGACCTGCTCCTGCAGCTTGTCGACGGCCGCCTGCAGCTGGCCGGTGAGACCGGCCGCGCGGGCCCGCGCCTCGGGGTTCGTGCGCCGCCACTCGGCCTCCTCGGCCTCCTGGATGGCGCGCTCCACCGCGTGCATCCGGCCCTCGATCTTCGGGCGGGCGTCCCGCGGGACGTGGCCGATGGCCTCCCAGCGCTCGTTGATCGAACGGAACGCGGCGCGGGCCGCCTTCAGGTCGGTGACGGGCAGCAGCTTCTCGGCCTCGACCGCGAGCTCCTCCTTGTGCGTCAGGTTGACCTGCTGCTCGGCGTCGCGCTCGGCGAAGACCTCGCTGCGGGCCTGGAAGAAGACGTCCTGCGCACCGCGGAAACGGCTCCACAGGTCGTCCTCCGCCTCGCGCTGCGCACGGCCGACGGCCTTCCACTCCGCCATCAGGTCGCGGTAACGCGCGGCCGTCGGGCCCCAGTCGGTGGAGCCGGAGAGAGTCTCGGCCTCGGCGACCAGCTTCTCCTTGGCCTTGCGAGCCTCCTCGCGCTGGGCGTCGAGGGAGGCGAAGTGCGCCTTGCGCCGCTTGGAGAACGCCGAGCGGGCGTGCGAGAAGCGGTGCCACAGCTCGTCGTCGGCCTTGCGGTCCAGGCGCGGAAGGCCCTTCCAGATGTCGACCAGCGCGCGCAGCCGCTCGCCGGCCGACCGCCACTGCTCGCTCGCGGCCAGCTCCTCGGCCTCGGCGACCAGCGCCTCCTTGGCCGTACGGGCCTCGTCGGCCTGCTTGGCCTTGGCGGCCTTGCGCTCCTCGCGGCGCGCCTCGACCGTCTCGACGAGCTTGTCGAGACGGACGCGCAGCGCGTCGAGGTCACCTACGGCGTGGTGCTCGTCGACCTGCGTGCGCAGGTGGTCGATCGCGGTCGTCGCGTCCTTGGCCGACAGGTCGGTGGTCCTGACCCGCTTCTCGAGGAGGCCGATCTCGACGACCAGGCCCTCGTACTTGCGCTCGAAGTAAGCAAGGGCCTCCTCGGGAGACCCGGCCTGCCACGATCCGACGACCTGCTCTCCGCCGGCAGTACGCACGTACACGGTCCCCGTCTCGTCGACGCGGCCCCATGGGTCGCTGCTCACAGCGCCTCCTCCACATGATGCCGAGGCCGGCGTGCGGCCCTCGCGCATCGTCCACAGTTGTTCCGGGCAGGGCCGCGCCCTGGCCGGTCCGACGGCTTGATCATTTGGGTGCGGGTAGCCGCCGGATCAGGCACCCTACACAACGCCAACATAGGCGACCGGCGCCCTGGCTGTCCGTATCCCGCGCGACCGAAATTTCGCTCTGCGGGCAACGGCCGGGCACCGGAGGCCTGATCGGGGGCGGCGGGACGGGGTCAGGACTTGGCGACCGTCGCCTTGTCGATGACCACCGTCGCGTTCGGGGCGCCGTCGCCGACTCCCTTGGACTCGCCCGCATCGGCGATCTTCTTGAGCGTCTTCATGCCCTCGGCGCCGATCGTGCCGAAGGGTGTGTACGTCGGGGGCAGCGGGCTGTCCTGGTAGACGAGGAAGAACTGGCTTCCGCCGGTGTGCGGCTGGCCGGTGTTGGCCATCGCCACCGTGCCGGCGGGGTAGACGTTCCCCTTGAGCCTGGAGTCCTTGAGGTTCTCGTCGGGCAGGGTGTAGCCCGGGCCGCCGTTGCCCAGGCCCTTGGGGTCGCCGCACTGCAGGACGTAGATGCCGCTGGTGGTCAGGCGGTGGCACTTGGTGTGGTCGAAGTAGCCCTCGCCGGCCAGGAAGTTAAAGGAGTTGACCGTGTGCGGGGCGTTCGCCGCGTCGAGCTTGACGTCGATCGTGCCGCAGGTCGTCTTCAAGTCCATCGCGTACGCCGCGGACTTGTCGATGCCCATCTCCGGCTCCGACTTCCACGTCTTGGTGGCGGGGGAGCCGGGGGCGGCCTTGGCGCACGGGTCCGGACCCTTGGAAGGCTTCGCGGAGGTGTCGGGGGCCGCGGCGTCGGTGCTGTCCTTCTTGTCGTCACCGGACAGCGCGCCCGTGGCGTACGCACCCGCGCCCGCGGCCAGCACCACCGCGAGGCCGGCGGCGATCACCGCGTTCCGGCGGCGGGCCTTGCGCCGGGCCTCCTCACGACGCTGCTGCTGCCGCTCGAACTTCTCCCGGGCGAGCTGCCGCCGCCGCTGCTCGTTACTGACCACCGGGTCTACTCCTCATACCGACTTGTCCATGTCATTGAGCCCTGTGTTGCTGGTGTGCCCGTACCGTATACGGGTTCGCGGCCGCGGGAGTGCCGCCGGTAGGCTCTTGTTCGCAGCCGGTGATCCCCCTGGGGCGCCCCGGCCGCACCGCTGATGAAATTCTGCTGGTCGATCATTAAGGACGAATGTGCTGATTGCCGGGTTCCCCGCCGGGGCCTGGGGGACCAATTGCTATCTGGTCGCCCCCGCCGCCGGCGAGGAGTGCGTGATCATCGACCCGGGCCACCAGGCGGCCCCCGGGGTCGAGGAGGCGCTCAGGAAGCATCGGCTCAAGCCCGTCGCCGTCGTCCTCACCCACGGCCACATCGACCATGTCGCCTCGGTCGTCCCCGTGTGCGGCGCCCACGACGTCCCGGCCTGGATCCACCCCGCCGACCGCTACATGATGAGCGACCCGGAGAAGGCCCTCGGCCGGTCCATCGGGCAGCAGCTCATGGGCGAGCTCACGGTCGGGGAGCCCGACGACGTCAAGGAGCTGACCGACGGCTCCCGCCTCGACCTCGCGGGGCTGGAGTTCACCGTCGCGCACGCGCCCGGCCATACCAAGGGGTCGGTGACCTTCCGGCTGCCCGAGGCCTCCGACGTCCCGTCGGTGTTCTTCTCGGGCGACCTGCTGTTCGCCGGCTCCATCGGACGCACCGACCTGCCGGGCGGTGATCACGCCGAGATGCTCCGGTCGCTGGCACGCGTGTGCCTGCCCCTGGACGACTCGACCGTGGTCCTCTCCGGCCACGGCCCCCAGACCAGCATCGGCCGCGAGCGTGCCACCAACCCGTACCTGCGGGAAGTGGCGGACACGCAGCGCGGCTCCGGAGGCGGCCCTACCGCCGCTCCGCGAAGAGGAATGTGACGATTTTCCCGTGAGTACGTTCAAGGCCCCCAAGGGCACCTACGACCTCAAGCCCCCCACCTCCGCCGTCTACCTCGCGGTCCGCGAGGCCATCGCCGCCCCGCTCAAGCGGGCCGGCTACGGCTACGTCGAGACCCCCGGCTTCGAGCAGGTCGAGCTGTTCTCCCGCGGTGTCGGCGAGTCGACCGACATCGTGACCAAGGAGATGTACACCCTCACCACACGCGGCGGCGACCAGCTCGCCCTGCGCCCCGAGGGCACCGCCTCCGTGCTGCGCGCGGCGCTGGAGGGCAACCTCCACAAGGACGGCAACCTGCCCGTCAAGCTCTGGTACTCCGGCTCGTACTACCGCTACGAGCGCCCGCAGAAGGGCCGCTACCGCCACTTCTCGCAGGTCGGCGCGGAGGCCATCGGCGCCGAGGACCCGGCGCTGGACGCCGAGCTGATCATCCTGGCCGTCGACGCGTACAAGTCGCTCGGCCTGCAGAACTTCCGCCTCCTGCTGAACTCGCTCGGCGACAAGGAGTGCCGTCCCGTCTACCGCGCCGCCCTGCAGGACTTCCTGCGCGGCCTGGAGCTGGACGAGGACACCCGCCGCCGCATCGAGATCAACCCGCTGCGCGTCCTGGACGACAAGCGCGAGGACGTCCAGAAGCAGCTGGTCGGCGCCCCGCTCTTCCGGGACCACCTGTGCGAGGCCTGCAAGGCCTACCACGAGCAGGTGCGCGAGCTGCTGACCGCCGCGGGCGTCGGCTTCGAGGACGACCCCAAGCTCGTCCGCGGCCTCGACTACTACACCCGCACCACCTTCGAGTTCGTCCACGACGGCCTCGGCTCGCAGTCCGCGGTGGGCGGCGGCGGCCGCTACGACGGCCTGTCCGAGATGATCGGCGGCCCCGCGCTGCCGTCCGTCGGCTGGGCGCTCGGCGTGGACCGCACGGTCCTCGCCCTGGAGGCCGAGGGCATCGCGCTCGACCTGCCCTCGCCGACCGACGTCTACGCGGTCCCGCTGGGCGAGGAGGCCCGCAAGGTCCTCTTCGGCGTGGTCACCGAGCTGCGCCGCAACGGCGTCGCCACGGACTTCGCCTTCGGCGGCAAGGGACTGAAGAACGCGATGAAGTCGGCCAATCGCTCCGGTGCCCGCTTCGCGGTCATCGCCGGCGAGCGCGACCTGGCCGAGGGCAACGTGCAGCTCAAGGACCTGGAGAGCGGCGAGCAGAAGGCCGTCGCCCTCGCCGACGTCGTGGGTGAAGTCCTGGCCAAGCAGGGCTGATTGCATGTCCTCTGGTGCAGAATGGGCGCCAGGGACCGACTGATGGGATCAACGGCGCTATGACCACTTCGGCACTCGACCGCTCCGACACCGACGGCGAGGAGCGCGACGGCCCCGCGACGGGCGCCGCCGGCGGCAGCCGCGCGTTCGCGCTGCTGCTCGTCATCACGGGTGCGCTGGGGCTGCTCGCCGCCTGGGTCATCACGATCGACAAGAACAAGATCCTCGAGGCCAAGGCGGTCGGGAAGACCTTCACCCCCGGGTGCAGCCTCAACCCGATCGTCTCCTGCGGCAACATCATGGAGAGCGAGCAGGCCCACGCCTTCGGGTTCCCCAACCCGATGCTGGGGCTCGTCTGCTACGGCGCGATCATCGCGATCGGCCTGGCGGTGCTCTCGGGCGCCCGCCTGCCCCGCTGGTACTGGCTCGGCATGCAGGCCGGCACGCTCTTCGGCGTCGGCTTCTGCACCTGGCTGCAGTACCAGTCGCTGTACGTCATCGGGTCGCTGTGCCTGTGGTGCTGCCTGGCCTGGGTCGCCACGATCTTCATGTTCTGGTACGTGACCGTGCAGAACATCCGGCACGGCTTCATCCCGCTGCCGGACGGCCCGCGCCGTGCCGTCCTGGAGTTCCACTGGGTGGTCCCGGTGCTGTGGGTCGGCATCATCGGCATGCTGGTCCTCACCCGGTGGTGGGACTTCTGGACGGGCGGCACCGCCTGACCGCCCCGCACCTGGCTTGATCAAGGCCGCCGGACCCCTGGTCCGGCGGCCTTGTCAGTGGTGTGACATAGGGTTTCGAACGTGGAGCCAGACCTGTTCACCGCCGCCGCAGAGGACCGCCAGGAGAAAGACCCGGCGAGCAGTCCCCTGGCCGTGCGCATGCGCCCCCGCACGCTCGACGAGGTCGTGGGGCAAGGGCACCTGCTCAAGCCCGGCAGCCCCTTGCGGAGGCTGGTGGGGGAGGGCAGCGGCGGCCCGGCCGGCCCGTCGTCGGTGATCCTCTGGGGCCCGCCCGGCATCGGCAAGACGACCCTCGCGTACGTCGTCAGCCAGGCCACCAACAAGCGCTTCGTGGAGCTCTCCGCGATCACCGCCGGCGTCAAGGAGGTGCGGGCGGTCATCGACGGCGCGCGCCGCGCCTCCGGCGGCTACGGCAAGGAGACGGTGCTCTTCCTGGACGAGATCCACCGCTTCAGCAAGGCCCAGCAGGACTCCCTGCTGCCCGCCGTGGAGAACCGCTGGGTCACGCTCATCGCGGCGACCACGGAGAACCCCTACTTCTCGATCATCTCGCCGCTGCTGTCCCGCTCTCTCCTGCTGACCCTGCAGGCCCTCACCGACGACGATCTCCGGGGGCTGCTGCACCGGGCCCTCACCGACGAGCGCGGGCTCGGCGGCGCGGTGACCCTGCCCGAGGACGCCGAGGCGCATCTGCTGCGGATCGCCGGCGGCGACGCCCGCCGGGCCCTCACCGCCCTGGAGGCCGGCGCCGGCTCGGCCATCGCCAAGGGTGACGCCGAGATCACTCTGGAGACGCTGGAGGATTCGGTCGACCGGGCGGCCGTGAAGTACGACCGCGACGGCGACCAGCACTACGACGTCGCGAGCGCCCTGATCAAGTCGATCCGCGGCTCGGACGTCGACGCCACGCTGCACTATCTGGCCCGCATGATCGAAGCGGGCGAGGACCCGAGGTTCATCGCGCGCCGGCTGATGATCTCCGCGAGCGAGGACATCGGCCTGGCCGACCCGACGGCCCTGCAGACGGCGGTCGCCGGTGCGCAGGCCGTCGCGCTGATCGGCTTCCCCGAGGCGAGGATCACCCTGAGCCAGGTCGCCATCGCGCTGGCCCTGGCCCCGAAGTCCAATGCCGCGTACCTCGCCATCGACGCCGCCCTCGCGGACGTCCGGGCGGGCCTCGCCGGGCCGGTGCCGCCGCATCTGCGGGACGGGCACTACAAGGGTGCGGAAAAGCTGGGGCACGCGCAGGGGTATCTGTATCCCCACGACTTGCCCGGCGGCATCGCCGCACAGCAGTACGCGCCGGACACGGTCCGGGGCAAGCAGTACTACTCGCCTACGCGCTACGGGGCGGAGGCCCGCTACGCGGATGTGGTGGAGCGGGTTCGCTCGCGCTTGCGCGGAGAGCAGGAGGGCTGATCAGGATCCGGCACCGCCGGACAAGTCCGTTCGGCGTCTCGCCGTTGCGGCGGAGTCAAGGTACCGGGCAGGCACCTTGAATCCGCCGCAACGGCGCGCAACCCCCGTGGTGGTGTCCGGCGGTGCCGGATCCTGCTCGGCTCATTCAGCCGCGGCCTCGAACAACGTATGCATCGCCCGGCGCAAGCCGACCACGTCGCGGACCGGCTCCGGGAACTCGAAGCGCGCGTCGAAGGACCGGTCCGCCGGCGCCCCGCCGCCCGCGCGGGTGAACCGCACGCGCAGCCCGAATCGGTCCAGTGCCAGCGGCACCGCCTGGTCGCCCGCGCGGCGCACGTCCTCGGCCCGCTCGCCGAGGAGCGTGTACAGCGCGCGCACCTGGTCGCCGTGGCCGGAATGCAGGTGTTGCAGCAGCTCGGCCTCGTGGCAGATGAGCGGGTCGGGGTGGGCCCGGGCGAATTCCTCCGGCTCCACGTCCTGCGCGCCCCACAGGTCGTCCACGCTCGCCTCGCCGACCTCCAGGCGCACCATCATGCGGCCGGGCTCGGTCACACCGGGGACGCAGGTGACCCAGCCGGAGACCCAGGCGCGGCCTCGGATGCGGTTGGGCACGGAGACCGGGGCCACGTCGGTGAGCTCCAGGACGGCGGCCAGCTCGTCGTCCTGGGCGTGGGTCGCGGCGCGCACGGCCGGGCTGTCGGAGGGGAAGACCAGGAAGATCTCGCCGTCGGGGCCGACGCTGCGCGCCTCGGGCGTCAGCTGGTCGGGGCGGGTGACGGCGGCCCCGGGGATCAGCAGTACCGCGGAGCATGTACTCTGTACGAGAGTTCGTGTGCGCTCGGCTGCTGACGGCATCCGCGCGATTTCAAGTCCGCTGGGACGCGGCTGACCACGATCTGATCGGACCTCCGTCACGTCGGCGCCATCGAGAGCGTCGGTCTGCTGCGTGCTGTCCGTGATGTGACTGGTGTTCCCCGGGCGAGACATGCGATCTCCTTGAGTAAGGTAAGCCTAACCTAACCTATTTCGGAGGTCTGGAGAACGTGCCTAACCAGTCGCGTCCCAAGGTCAAGAAGTCTCGTGCGCTCGGCATTGCGCTGACCCCGAAGGCCGTCAAGTACTTCGAGGCCCGCCCCTACCCGCCGGGTGAGCACGGCCGTGGCCGCAAGCAGAACAGCGACTACAAGGTCCGTCTGCTCGAGAAGCAGCGTCTGCGCGCCCAGTACGACATCAGCGAGCGCCAGATGGTCCGCGCCTACGACCGCGCCCGCAAGGCCGAGGGCAAGACCGGCGAGGCCCTGGTGGTCGAGCTCGAGCGTCGCCTCGACGCCCTCGTCCTGCGTTCGGGCATCGCCCGCACCATCTACCAGGCCCGTCAGATGGTCGTCCACGGCCACATCGAGGTCAACGGTGGCAAGGTCGACAAGCCGTCCTTCCGCGTCGCCCCGAACGACGTCGTGATGGTCCGCGAGCGCAGCCGCAGCAAGCCGCTGTTCGAGACCGCCCGCGCCGGTGGCTTCGCCGCCGAGGGTGAGACCCCGCGCTACCTGCAGGTCAACCTGGGCGCCCTGGCCTTCCGCCTGGACCGCCTGCCCAACCGCAAGGAAGTTCCGGTCATCTGCGACGAGCAGCTCGTCGTCGAGTACTACGCCCGCTGATTCAGCCGACGTAGCTCTTCCTTCACGCTCAGCCCGCTGTCTCCCCGGCCCTCGTGGCCGGCGAGGCGGCGGGCTGCCGCGTTTCGGGGGCCGGGGTGCGCCCGCGCAGCGCCCGGGCGGTCGCCGCGTCCGGATCGAGCCGGGCGCCCTCGCGCACGTACTCCTCGTAACGCCGCTGCCCCAGCCGCTCGCGCAGCCGCCGCTCGCACAGTGCGTGCGGGGCGTTGAAGAACCGGGAGCCGAACAGGGGCAGCCCCACCGAGCGCCACAGCCGCCCTGCCGCTCCCTGCAGCACCGCGGCCTCCGCGGCCCCGTCCGGGCCGCCCTCGTCCAGCGTCATCAGGGCCAGCAGCTCGAGCGCGAGGACCGAGCCCACCAGGTCGTGGAAGGCGTGGCCGGTCGCCAGGCACTCCTCCAGCAGCGCCCGGGCCCGCGTCCGGTCCCCGCCGCTCCAGGCCGCGAAGCCCAGGACGTACAGCGCATAAGCCAGGGCCCAGCGCTCGCCGTGGTCCGCGCAGACGTCCCGGACCTCCTCGCACAGCCTCACCGCCCCCGCCAGGTCCCCCTGGAAGGCGATCGCCATCGCGAGCTCCACCTGACCCATCAGCACGTTGCTGTTGAGCTCGCCGACCTCGCGGTAGCGGGTGAGCGCCGACCGCAGGAGCCGTTCCGCGCCCGCCATGTCGTCGGAGACCAGGGCCAGGCAGCCGGTGCGGTGCTCGGCGTAGGCGAGGGCCCGGTCGTTTCCGGAGCGCTCGGCCGTCGCGCGGCACTCGCCGAGCGCCGTGAGCGCGCTCGCGGGGTCGCCCTGGAGCACCGCCACGTAGCCGAGCACCCACAGGGCCTTGAGTCGCGTCTCCTCGTGGGCGCGCTCCGGCGTCACCTCCAGGGCCCGCTCCAGCCAGTGCCGGCCCTCCGCCAGCCGGCCGCAGCCCACCCAGCAGAACCACAGAGTCGCCGCCAGGTACTGGCCGATGCGGGCCTCCCCGGCCTCCTCCAGGCTGTACTCCAGGGCGACCCGCAGGTTCGGCAGCTCCGCGCCGACCCGGGCGGCCACCTCCGCCTGCCGGGGGCTGAACCAGTCGAGCTCGCACCAGGTCGCGAGCCCCATGTACCAGTCGCGGTGCCTGCGGCGCATCCGCCGGGTCTCGCCCAGGGCGTCCAGCCAGCCCGCCCCGTACATCCGGACCGTGTCCAGCAGCCGGTAGCGCGTGCCGAGCGGTGTGTCCTCCCGGACCACGACGGACTGCGCCACCAGCTCGCTCAGCACGTCCAGCAGCCCGTCGGCGGGCAGCTCCGGGCCCGAGCAGATGTACTCCGCCGCCTCCAGCTCGAAGAGGCCGGCGAAGACCGTGAGCCGGGCCCACAGCAGCCGCTCCGCGGGGGTGCACAGCTCGTGGCTCCAGCCGATGGCCGTGCGCAGCGTCTGATGGCGCGGCAGCGCGCCGTGCCGGACGCCGCTCAGCAGCCGGAAACGGTCGTCCAGCCGCTCCAGCACCTGGGCGGTGGACAGGGCGCCCAGCCGCCCGGCCGCCAGCTCCAGGGCCAGCGGGATCCCGTCGAGCCTGCGGCACAGCTCGGCCGTGGCCGCGCCGCCCGCCTCCCCGGCCCGGAACCCCGGGTGCACGGCCGCGGCCCGCTCCTCGAAGAGCGCGACCGCCTCGGCGTGCGGCATCGGCGCCAGCGCGAAGACGTGCTCGCCCTCCACGTGCAGGGGCCGCCGGGACGCGGTCAGCACGCGCAGCCCGGGCGCCTGCGGCAGCAGCTCGTGCACCAGGCGGGCGCAGGCCTCGGCGAGGTGCTCGCAGCCGTCGAGGACGAGCAGCAGGCGCCGGTCGGCGAGCTGTTCCAGCAGGCAGGCGCGCGGCGGCCGGCCGGTGTGGTCGGTGAGTCCGAGAGCCGCGGCGACCGCGTGGTCCAGCAGGGCGGGGTCGGTGAGGGCCGAGAGACCGACGATCCGCGCCCCGTCGCAGAAGCGATCCTGCAGTCGTGCGGCCACCCGGAGGACGATCCGGCTCTTGCCGACGCCCCCGACCCCGGTGACCGTCACCACGCGCGCCCGCTCCACGTGCGCGGCCAGGGCGTCCAGCTCGCGCTCCCGGCCGACGAACGAGGACAGCTCGGCGGGCGGACTGCCCGGAGGGCGGGTGCGGGCGGCGGGCCGGGAGCCGTGGGGACGGGGTTCGCGGGGGTCGTCGGGGAGGGGGCCGGGGTACGGGGAGCCGGAGAGCGGTGACATGGCACACAGAGGGTACTGACGGGGATGCGCACCGTAAACACCGGCCCCGCGGGCCCGCGGGGCGCGGCGTCAAATGCGGTGCGGGCCCCGATGCCCGGCGCGATAAGGTCAGTACCTGCCCAGAAATACAGCCGGGCAGGTACAGAAAGCGACGAAGACCAGCTAGGGAGCGGGTGCATCGTGTCCGGTGGAGAGGTGGCCGGGATCCTCGTGGCCGTCTTCTGGGCCATTCTGGTGTCCTTCATCGCCTTGGTGCTGGTGCGGCTCGCGCAGACGCTCAAGGCGGCCACCAGGCTGGTCGCGGACGTCACCGAGCAGGCCGTGCCGCTCCTCGCCGACGCCTCGGCGACGGTCCGCTCCGCGCACACCCAGCTCGCCCGCGTCGACTCGATCGCCGCGGACGTCCAGGAGGTCACGGCGAACGCCTCGGCGCTCTCCTCGACCGTCTCCTCCGCCTTCGGCGGCCCGCTGGTCAAGGTCGCCGCCTTCGGCTACGGCGTGCGGCGGGCGATGGGCCGCAAGGCCGCCCCCGAGCCGGAGCGCTCCGTCTTCGTCGGCAAGGCCGGCGGCCGCCCCTTGCCGTCCGCACGTGCCGGCCGCCGCACCCGTGGGAAGGGTTGACCCAGGAATGTTCCGCCGCACCTTCTGGTTCACGACCGGTGTAGCAGCCGGTGTCTGGGCCACCACCAAGGTCAACCGGAAGCTCGCCAAGCTCACCCCGGAGAGCCTGGCCCTGCAGGCCGCGGACCGCGCGGTCATCGCCGGGCGCAAGGTCAAGCTCTTCGCGCTGGACGTCCGCGACGGCATGGCGCACCGGGAAGCGGCGCTCAAGGACGCGCTCGGCCTCACGGCCGCGCCGCCCGCCCCCGAGCACCGCGCGCTCCCCGGCCAGCGTCACCTCGTGGCGCTCGACCCGCAGCACACCTACCACTCGCACACCCGGAAAGAGGACCACTGATGGAGTCGGCTGAAATCCGCAGGCGCTGGCTGCGCTTCTTCGAGGAGCGTGGGCACACCGTCGTGCCGTCGGCGTCGCTCATCGCGGACGACCCGACCCTGCTCCTGGTCCCCGCGGGCATGGTGCCCTTCAAGCCGTACTTCCTCGGCGAGGTCAAGCCGCCCTTCACGCGCGCCACCAGCGTGCAGAAGTGCGTCCGCACGCCGGACATCGAGGAGGTCGGCAAGACCACCCGCCACGGCACGTTCTTCCAGATGTGCGGCAACTTCTCCTTCGGCGACTACTTCAAGGAAGGCGCCATCAAGCTGGCCTGGGAGCTGCTCACGGCTCCCGTGGCGGACGGCGGCTTCGGCCTGGAGCCGGAGAAGCTCTGGATCACCGTCTACCTCGAGGACGACGAGGCCGAGCGCATCTGGCGCGACGTCGTCGGCGTGCCCGCCGAGCGGATCCAGCGCCTGGGCAAGAAGGACAACTACTGGTCCATGGGCGTGCCCGGCCCGTGCGGCCCGTGCTCCGAGATCAACTACGACCGGGGCCCGGAGTTCGGCGCCGAGGGCGGCCCGGCCGTCAACGACGAGCGCTACGTGGAGATCTGGAACCTGGTCTTCATGCAGTACGAGCGCGGCGCCGGCGACGGCAAGGAGGACTTCCCGATCCTCGGGGAGCTGCCGTCGAAGAACATCGACACCGGTCTCGGCCTCGAGCGCCTCGCCATGATCCTGCAGGGCGTGCGCAACATGTACGAGACCGACACCCTGCGCGTCGTCATGGACAAGGCCACCGAGCTGACGGGCGTCCGCTACGGCGCCGCCCGGGACACCGACGTCTCGCTGCGCGTGGTCGCCGACCATATGCGCACCTCCACCATGCTCATCGGCGACGGCGTCACCCCCGGCAACGAGGGCCGCGGCTATGTCCTGCGCCGCATCATGCGCCGCGCCATCCGCAACATGCGCCTGATGGGTGCCACCGGCCCCGTCGTGGCCGAGCTCCTCGACGTCGTCATCAAGACGATGGGGCAGCAGTACCCGGAGCTGGAGACCGACCGCAAGCGCATCGAGACCGTCGCCCTCGCCGAGGAGGCCGCCTTCCTCAAGACGCTGAAGGCCGGCACCAACATCCTCGACACCGCCGTGACGGAGACCAAGGCCGCCGGCGGCAAGGTCCTGGCCGGCGACAAGGCGTTCCTGCTCCACGACACCTGGGGCTTCCCGATCGACCTCACCCTGGAGATGGCCGCCGAGCAGGGCCTCTCCGTGGACGAGGACGGCTTCCGCCGCCTGATGAAGGAGCAGCGGGAGCGCGCCAAGGCCGACGCCAAGGCCAAGAAGACCGGTCACGCCGACCTGTCCGCCTACCGCGAGGTCGCCGACACCGCGGGCGAGACCGAGTTCACCGGCTACACCCGCAACGAGAACGAGTCCACGATCGTCGGTCTCCTCGTCGACGGCCTGCCCTCGCCGGCCGCCACCGAGGGCGACGACGTCGAGGTCATCCTGGACCGCACCCCCTTCTACGCCGAGGGCGGCGGCCAGCTGGCCGACACCGGCCGCATCAAGCTCGACACCGGTGCCGTGATCGAGATCCGCGACGTGCAGAAGCCCGTGCCGGGCGTGCACGTCCACAAGGGCGTCGTCCAGGTCGGCGAGGTCACCGTCGGTGCCTCCGCCTACGCCGCGATCGACATCAAGCGCCGCCGCGCCATCGCCCGCGCCCACTCGGCCACCCACCTCACGCACCAGGCCCTGCGCGACGCGCTCGGCCCGACGGCCGCCCAGGCCGGCTCGGAGAACTCGCCGGGCCGCTTCCGCTTCGACTTCGGCTCGCCGGCCGCCGTGCCCGGCACCGTGCTGACCGACGTCGAGCAGCGCATCAACGAGGTCCTCTCCCGGGAGCTCGAGGTGCAGGCCGAGGTGATGAGCCTGGACGAGGCCAAGAAGGCCGGTGCCATCGCCGAGTTCGGCGAGAAGTACGGCGAGCGCGTGCGCGTCGTGACCATCGGCGACTTCTCCAAGGAGCTGTGCGGCGGCACCCACGTGGGCAACACCGCCCAGCTGGGTCTGGTGAAGCTGCTGGGCGAGTCGTCCATCGGCTCCGGCGTGCGCCGTGTCGAGGCCCTCGTCGGCGTCGACGCCTACAACTTCCTGGCCAAGGAGCACACGGTCGTCGCCCAGCTCCAGGAGCTCGTCAAGGGCCGCCCGGAGGAGCTGCCGGAGAAGATCTCCGGGATGCTCGCCAAGCTCAAGGACGCCGAGAAGGAGATCGAGCGCTTCCGCGCCGAGAAGGTCCTGCAGGCCGCCGCAGGCCTGGCCCAGGGCGCCAAGGACGTGCACGGCACCGCCCTGGTCACCGGCCGCGTCCCGGACGGTACCGGCGCCGACGACCTGCGCAAGCTCGTCCTCGACGTGCGCAGCCGCATCAACGGCGGCCGCCCGGCCGTGGTCGCGCTGTTCACCGTCGCGGGCGGCCGTCCGCTGACGGTCATCGCCACCAACGAGGCCGCCCGCGAGCGGGGTCTCAAGGCCGGCGACCTGGTCCGCACGGCCGCCAAGACCCTCGGTGGCGGCGGTGGCGGCAAGCCCGACGTCGCCCAGGGCGGCGGTCAGAACGCCGAGGCCGTCGACGAGGCCATGGCCGCCGTCGAGCGCCTCGTGGCCGAGGCGGCCTGATCCCCGTGCGCCGAGGAAGACGCCTTTCCGTCGACGTCGGGGACGCCCGGATCGGGGTCG
Organism: Streptomyces rectiverticillatus; assembly: GCF_013394065.1. Lineage (NCBI taxonomy): Bacteria > Bacillati > Actinomycetota > Actinomycetes > Kitasatosporales > Streptomycetaceae > Streptomyces > Streptomyces rectiverticillatus. The sequence goes on along the minus strand of NZ_CP040752.1, from coordinate 1,431,689 downwards.
CCTCGTGCGACCCCGACGGGATCCTCGCCACGCCGGTGGAGACCGTGCCGGGGCGTGACATCCCCAAGGCCCACAAGCGGCTCGTGGAGATCGTCGCGGAGTACGAGCCGATCGAGGTCGTCGTCGGCCTGCCCCGTTCCCTCAAAGGAGGGGAGGGGCCGGCCGCGGCCAAGGTGCGCACCTTCGCCAAGGAGATGGCGCGCCGCGTGGCGCCCGTACCGGTGCGCCTCGTCGACGAGCGGATGACGACGGTGACGGCCACGCAGGGCCTGCGCGCTTCGGGCGTCAGCTCGAAGAAGGGCCGGTCCGTGGTCGATCAGGCGGCCGCGGTCGTCATCCTGCAGAACGCGCTGGAGACCGAGAAGGTCTCCGGCAGGCCCCCGGGCGAGACCGTCGAAGTGGTCATCTGATCGCAGTACGGTAACGTTCCGCGCTGAACAAGGCAGCCGCCCGGCTGTCGTCTCCGACGACGGCCGGGCGACTGGGAACCGCGCTCCTCGGAGCGCCCACCTGCTGCCGCTGCGCGGCTCTAGGGGATCGATGACTGAGTACGGCCGGGGCTCCGGCTCCCAACCGTGGCATCCTGACGACCCGCTGTACGGGGACCAGGGCTACAGCGGACAGCAGCAGCATCCGCAGCAGTCACAGCAGCCTCAGTACGGTCACGGCCAGCAGCAGTACGGCTGGGACCCCTCACAGGGCGGGCAGCCGCAGGGCGGTCAGCAGCAGTACGGGCAGCAGGGCGGCGGCGCGTACGGCGGCCAGGGCGAGTACTACGGCGGGCCCGACGGGTATCAGCAGCAGCCCCAGCATCCGCAGCAACCGCACGGGCAGCAGGGGCATCAGCAGCCTCAGCCGCCCCAGCAGCAGGCCCACCAGACGCAGCAGCAGCCGCAGCACCAGGGCTACCAGCCGCAGCAGGAGTGGTCCGAGCCCGACGAGGAGAAGATCTCCCTCTTCGACGACCTGCCCCCCACCACGGGCCGCCCCGGCGAGCGGGACGGCGAGGCCGCGGCCGAGGACGAGGACGACGAGCCCCGTGAGGAGCGCTCCCGCTCCCGCGACCGCCGTGGCAAGGGCAAGAAGCCCAAGAAGAACAAGCGCCGCAGCGGCACCGCCTGCCTCGTGGTCGCCGTCGTGCTCCTCGGCGTCGTGGGCGGTGGCGGCTACCTCGCCTACGACTACTGGCAGACCCACTTCGGCGCCGCGCCCGACTTCGCGGGCGAGGGCACCGGCGAGGCCCGGGTGGAGATCCCCAAGGACTCCAGCCTCACCAAGATGGGCCAGGTGCTGCAGCAGGCCGGCGTGGTCAAGAGCGTCGGCGCCTTCACCGAGGCCGCGGGCAAGAGCCCCAAGGGCAAGGCCATCCAGGCCGGCACCTACACCCTGCGCAAGGGGATGTCGGGCGCCGCGGCCGTCGAGATGATGACCAACGCCGCGAACTTCCTGACCATCGCCGAGGGCCGCCGCGCCGTCCAGATCTACGGTGCGATCGACGAGAAGCTCGGGCTCACGGCGGGCACGACCCAGGACGTCGCCAAGAACCAGGTGAAGAACCTCGGACTCCCCGAGTGGGCCAACACCGACCCCAAGATCAAGGATCCGCTGGAGGGCTTCCTCTACCCCTCGCAGTACAGCGCGGGCAAGGGCACCAAGCCGGAGACCATCCTCAAGCAGATGGTCGCGCGGGCCAAGGAGAACTACGCCAAGCAGGACCTGGAGGGCAAGGCCCGGGAGCTGGGCCTGAAGTCCCCGCTGCAGCTCATCACCGTGGCCAGCCTGGTCAACGCCGAGGGCATGACGCACGACGACTTCCGCAAGATGTCGCGCGTCATCTACAACCGCCTCAAGCCCACCAACATCGAGACGAACGGCAAGCTGGAGTTCGACTCGACGTACAACTACGTGAAGAACCAGAGCAAGCTGGACCTCAGCCCCAAGCAGATCCGCGCCCTGGACCACCCGTACAACACGTACTTCTACAAGGGCCTGCCCCCCGGCCCCATCGGCAACCCGGGCGAGCCGGCGCTCAAGGCGGCGATGGACCCGGAGCCGGGCGACTGGTACTACTTCGTCTCCATCAAGGAGAAGACGACGTTCACCAAGAACCTGCAGGAGCACCAGAAGCTCGTGGACGAGTTCAACAAGAGCCGGAAGTCGTGATGAGCCTGCCGAAGGAGCACCGCCGGCGCGCGGCCGTGCTCGGATCGCCCATCGCCCACTCGCTCTCCCCGGTCCTGCACCGCGCCGCGTACGCGGAGCTGGGCCTGGGGGAGTGGACCTACGACCGCTTCGAAGTGGACGAGGCCGCGCTGCCCGCGTTCCTCGACGGGCTGGACGGCAGCTGGGCGGGGCTGTCCCTGACCATGCCGCTCAAGCGGGCCGTGATCCCGCTGCTCGACGAGGTCAGCGAGACGGCCGCCTCCGTCGAGGCCGTCAACACCATCGTGTTCACCGAGGACGGCCGTCGTCTCGGCGACAACACCGACATCCCCGGCATCGCCGCGGCCCTGCGCGAGCGCGGGGTGACCGAGGCCGCCTCCGCCGCCGTGCTGGGCGCGGGCGCCACCGCCTCCTCCGCCCTCGCCGCTCTCGCCGGGATCTGCACCGGCGAGGTCACCGTCTACGTCCGCAGCGAGGCCCGTGCCGCCGAGATGCGCGAGTGGGGCGAGCGGCTCGGCGTGGCCGTGCGCACCGTGGACTGGTCGCGCGCCGCGGAGGCCCTCACCGCCCCGCTGGTCATCGCCACGACGCCGGCCGGGGCCGCCGACGCGCTCGCCGGTGCCGTCCCGGAGCACCCCGGCGCCCTCTTCGACGTGCTCTACGAGCCCTGGCCCACCCCGCTGGCCGCGGCCTGGTCCGCGCGCGGCGGCGCGGTCCTCGGCGGCCTGGACCTGCTGGTTCACCAGGCCGTGCTCCAGGTCGAGCGGATGACCGGCTGCCCGCAGGCCCCGCTGGCCGCCATGCGCGCCGCCGGCGAGGCCGCCCTGGCCGCCCGCGCCTGACGTAAACCGGCCACCTCCCGGCCAGGACCTGACTCAGTCCTTTCCACAACGCGGACCGGAGGGCGGTCCGGCCCCCGCGGCATGGGAGGATCAGGAGTGGCGGGCCGGGGCCGCGCACCCGGACGCCGCTAGATCCGAGGCGCGCGAGCAAGAGGAGTCCCGTTGAGCAGGTTGCGCTGGCTGACTGCCGGTGAGTCGCATGGTCCGGCACTCGTGGCGACGCTGGAGGGCCTGCCCGCCGGTGTCCCGATCACCACGGACATGGTGGCGGACCACCTGGCCCGCCGGCGGCTCGGCTACGGCCGCGGCGCGCGCATGAAGTTCGAGCGGGACGAGGTCACCTTCCTCGGCGGCGTGCGCCACGGTCTGACGATGGGCTCCCCGGTCGCGGTCATGGTGGGCAACACCGAGTGGCCGAAGTGGGAGAAGGTCATGGCGGCCGACCCGGTGGACCCGCAGGAGCTGGCGTCGATGGCCCGCAACGCCCCGCTGACCCGCCCCCGCCCCGGCCACGCCGACCTGGCGGGCATGCAGAAGTACGGGATCGACGAGGCGCGTCCGATCCTGGAGCGCGCCTCCGCGCGCGAGACCGCCGCCCGCGTCGCGCTCGGCGCCGTCGCCCGCTCCTACCTGAAGGAGACGACGGGCATCGAGATCGTCTCCCACGTCATCGAGCTGGCGGCGGCCAAGGCCCCGCTCGGTGTCTACCCCACGCCCTCGGACGTCGAGAAGCTCGACGCCGACCCGGTCCGCTGCCTGGACGAGGCGGCGAGCAAGGCGATGGTCGCCGAGATCGACCAGGCCCACAAGGACGGCGACACGCTCGGCGGCGTCGTCGAGGTCCTGGCCTACGGCGTTCCCGTCGGCCTGGGCTCGCACGTGCACTGGGACCGCCGCCTGGACGCCCGCCTGGCCGCCGCCCTGATGGGCATTCAGGCGATCAAGGGCGTCGAGGTCGGCGACGGCTTCGAGCTGGCCCGGGTCCCGGGCTCGCAGGCCCACGACGAGATCGTCTCCACCGAGGAAGGCATCCGCCGCACCTCCGGCCGCTCCGGCGGCACCGAGGGCGGTCTGACCACGGGCGAGCTGCTGCGCGTCCGCGCGGCGATGAAGCCGATCGCCACCGTGCCGCGCGCCCTGCGCACGATCGACGTGACCACCGGTGAGGCCACCCAGGCCCACCACCAGCGCTCCGACGTCTGCGCGGTCCCGGCCGCCGGCATCGTCGCCGAGGCGATGGTCGCCCTCGTCCTGGCCGACGCCGTGGCGGAGAAGTTCGGCGGCGACAACGTCGCGGAGACCCGCCGCAACGTCCAGGGCTACCTCGAGAACCTGGCCATCAAGTGACCACGCCCGTCGTCGTGCTGGTGGGCCCGCCGGGAGCCGGCAAGTCCACCATCGGTGCCCTGCTCGCGCAGCGGCTGGGCACCGGCTACCGCGACACCGACGCCGACATCGAGAAGACCGCGGGCAAGCCCATCCCGGAGATCTTCATCGACGAGGGCGAGCCGCACTTCCGCGAGCTGGAGCGGCAGGCCGTGCGCGCAGCCGTCGCCGAGCACGAGGGCGTGCTCTCCCTCGGCGGCGGCGCGATCATGGACGACGGCACCCGTGCCCTCCTCGCAGGGCTGCCGGTGGTCTTCCTCGACGTCGAGCTGGCCGACGCCGTACGGCGCGTCGGCCTCGACGCCCCGCGCCCGCTGCTCGCGGTCAATCCGCGGCAGCGCTGGCGCGAGCTGATGGAGGCCCGCCGCCCCCTCTACACGGAGGTCGCCCGCGCCACCGTCGCCACCGGCGGCCGCACGCCGGAGGAGGTCGCCGACGCGGTGCTGGCGGCCCTGGACCCGGCACCGGCTCCGCGGGACCGAACACAGGACACCACGCAGTGAGGAACGCATGACCGACGCCCCCACCCGCATCCAGGTCGCCGGCAGCGCGGGCACCGACCCGTACGAGGTCCTGGTCGGGCGACAGCTGCTGGGCGAGCTGCCCGGCCTCATCGGCACCAAGGCCAAGCGGGTCGCCGTGCTCCACCCCGAGGCCCTCGCCGAGACGGGCGAGGCCGTCCGCCAGGACCTGGCCGCGCAGGGCTACGAGGCCATCGCGATCCAGCTGCCCAACGCGGAGGAGTCCAAGACCGTCGAGGTCGCGGCCTACTGCTGGAAGGCGCTGGGCCAGACCAACTTCACCCGCACCGACGTCATCGTCGGCGTGGGCGGCGGCGCCACCACGGACCTCGCCGGCTTCGTCGCCGCCACCTGGCTGCGCGGCGTGCGCTGGATCGCCGTGCCCACCACCGTGCTGGCCATGGTCGACGCCGCCGTCGGCGGCAAGACCGGCATCAACACCGCCGAGGGCAAGAACCTCGTCGGCGCCTTCCACCCGCCGGCCGGCGTCCTGTGCGACCTGGCCGCGCTGGAGTCGCTGCCGGTGAACGACTACGTCAGCGGCCTCGCCGAGATCATCAAGGCCGGCTTCATCGCCGACCCGGTCATCCTCGACCTGATCGAGGCCGACCCGCAGGCCGCCCGCACCCCCGCCGGGCCGCACACCGCCGAGCTGATCGAGCGCTCGATCCGGGTCAAGGCGGAGGTCGTCTCCGGCGACCTCAAGGAGTCCGGCCGGCGCGAGATCCTCAACTACGGCCACACCCTCGCCCACGCCATCGAGAAGAACGAGCGCTACAACTGGCGCCACGGCGCGGCCGTCGCCGTGGGCATGGTCTTCGCCGCCGAGCTCGGCCGCATCGCCGGCCGCCTCGACGACGCGACGGCCGACCGCCACAAGGCGATCCTCACGTCCGTGGGCCTGCCCGTCACCTACCGCGGCGACCAGTGGCCCAAGCTGGTGGAGACCATGAAGGTCGACAAGAAGTCCCGCGGCGACCTGCTGCGCTTCATCGTCCTCGACGGCCTCGCCAAGCCCACGGTCCTGGAGGGCCCCGACCCGGCGATGCTGCTGGCGGCACACGCGGAGATCGCCGCGTGAGCGGGGCCCGAGAGGGACGCGCGCGCCGGGTCTTCGTGCTGAACGGCCCCAACCTGGGCCGCCTCGGCTCCCGCGAGCCCGACGTCTACGGCTCGACGTCCTACAAGGGTCTGGTCGAGGAGTGCACCCGGCTCGGCGGCGAGCTCGGCTTCGCCGTCGAGGTGCGCGAGACCAATGACGAGGGCGAGCTGGTCCGCTGGCTGCACGAGGCGGCCGACGGGTCGGTCCCCGTCGTCATCAACCCCGGTGCGTTCACGCACTATTCGTACGCCATGCGCGACGCGGCCGCCCAGCGCACCGCGCCGCTCATCGAGGTGCACATCTCCAACCCGTACGCCCGCGAGGAGTTCCGCCACACCTCCGTGATCGCGGCCGTCGCCAGCGGCACCGTCGCGGGCTTCGGCATCGGCTCCTACCGGCTCGCGCTGCGGGCCCTGGCCGAGGAACTCCCGGGCGCGGCCGGCTGACGGCGCGGCCGGCTTCCGGCTCAGTTCCCGGTTGATTCCGCCCACTTCGGGCACTTCCCGCCTTCCCCGGCCGTTCACCCCACGGCGGCCGGGGCAAGGGGGGGCGGGCCCGGTACTCTCCGGTACTCTCCCCTCCTGGCCGGCCTCGCGGCCCTTCACCACGCGCCAGTCGCCCGCACGAGACGGAGTGCCACCGGATGCAGCACGCAGTGGGAGCGCCGCTGCCACCGCCCCCTGGGCAGGGGCCGGGCAGCCGGCTGAACGGCCGACCGACGATGGGGTCCCACCCCGTACCGCCCGTCCCGCCCGTCCCCGCCGCCCCGCCGGCCGCGGGTCCGGCGCCCGGCTGGCCCGCCTCGCCGCCCCCGCAGGCGCCGCCACAGCCGCCGCCCGCCGATGCGACGGGCCATCTCGTCCTTCCGCAGGGCGCACCCGTGCCCGCCGCGCAGCCCGTCGATCCCGCCCACGCCGCCGTCGCCGTGCTCCTGATCGGCCCGGCCGGCGCCGGGAAGACGACCGTGGCCCGGCACTGGGCGGACACCCGCCGCGTGCCCACCGCCCACATCAGCCTCGACGACGTCCGCGAGTGGGTGCGCTCCGGCTTCGCCGACCCGCAGTCCGGCTGGAACGACCACTCCGAGGCGCAGTACCGCCTCGCCCGCCGCACCTGCGGCTTCGCCGCGCGCAACTTCCTCGCCAACGGCATCTCCTGCATCCTCGACGACGCCGTCTTCCCCGACCGGCCCGCCGTCGGCCTGGGCGGCTGGAAGCGCCACGTGGGCCCGGGCCTGCTGCCCGTCGTCCTGCTCCCGGGCCTGGAAGTCGTCCTGGAGCGCAACGCCGAGCGCACGGGCAACCGCCGCCTCGGCGACGAGGAGGTCGCCCGCATCCACGGCCGGATGGCCGGCTGGTACGGCTCGGGCCTGCCCATCATCGACAACTCCCAGCAGGACGTCACCACCACCGCCCGCCTCCTCGACGACGTCGTCGCCCGCTCCCTGGCCAGTCCGCCCAGCTGGTGACGGGCCCGGCGGCCGCCTCCGCGAGCGCGGGCGCCGCTGCCCGGTCGGACGCGCTGGGACGGCCGCCCGCGGAGCCCGGCCGTACGCTCGGAGACATGTCCGAGGTGTACGCGGCACGCCGCGCCCGGCTGCGCGAGCGTTGTCACGCGGCCGGGAGCGAGGCCGCCCTGGTCTCCGGGAACGCCAACGTCCGCTATCTGGCCGGCACCGCCCCGGCCGGGGCGGCGCTGCTCGTGTGCCCAGGCCAGGACGTCCTCCTGTGCCCCTGCGACCCCTGCGGCATCCCCACCGTCACCCGCCCTGCGGAGGACCTGCGCGTCGTCGTGCTGGACGGGGCCGACGGCGACCCGGCCGTCGCCGGCGCCGAGCGGGCCGCGGCCGCCGGCGCCGGCTCCCTGGCCGTGGAGGAGCACCACCTGACGGTCTCCCGTCACCGCGCCCTGCAGTCCGTCGCGCCCCGGCTGCGCCTGACGGACCTGGGCACCGCCGTGGAGCAGCAGCGGCTCGTCAAGGACGACGAGGAGATCTCCTCCCTGCGCATCGCCGCGGAGATCGCCGACCAGGCCCTGGGGGAGCTGCTGGAGTCGATCCTGGTCGGGCGCACGGAGCGGCACCTCGCGCTGGAGCTGGAGCGGCGGCTGGTCGACCACGGCGCCACGGGCCCTGCGTTCCCCACCTGCGTCGGCACCGGGCCGAACTCGGGGCTGGCCGGGCACCTGCCGGGCGACCGCCGCGTGGAGGAGGGCGACTTCCTGAGCGTGTGCGTCGGTGCGGACTACCGTGGCTACCGCAGCGAGATCGGGCGCACCTTCGTGATCGGCACCAGCCCGGCGGACTGGCAGATCGAGCTCTACGACCAGGTGTTCGCCGCCCAGCGGGCCGGCCGGGAGGCGCTCGCGCCGGGCACGCCGTGCCGGGATGTGGACCGCGCGGCGCGGGTGGTGCTGGAGGCCGCGGGACACGGTGATCGCGTCGGACCGAGGATCGGACACGGCGTGGGGCTCGAAAACGACGAGGACCCTCGGCTGACACCTTCGGCAATGGGTAAACTGGACGCTTGCGTGCCGGTCACCGTAGATCCGGGGGTACACCTCCCGGGCCGCGGCGGCGTCCGGATCGATGACACGCTCGTCGTCCGCCCCGAGGCGGACGGCGGACCCGAGCTACTCACCATCACGACCAAAGAGCTGCTCGCGCTCTAGCCGGGCGCACCGCACTTTCTGGTTCCACCAGTCCAGGAGATACCGCAACCGTGGCATCCACGAACGACCTCAAGAACGGCATGGTGCTCAAGCTCGACGGGGGCCAGCTCTGGTCCGTCGTCGAGTTCCAGCACGTCAAGCCCGGCAAGGGCCCCGCCTTCGTCCGTACGAAGCTGAAGAACGTGCTCTCCGGCAAGGTCGTCGACAAGACCTTCAACGCCGGCGTGAAGGTCGAGACGGCCACCGTCGACCGCCGCGACATGCAGTTCTCGTACATGGACGGCGAGTACTTCGTCTTCATGGACATGAAGGACTACGACCAGCTGATGATCGACCGGAAGGCCGTCGGCGACGCCGCGAACTTCCTGATCGAGGGCTTCGAGGCCACCGTCGCCACGCACGAGGGCGAGGTGCTCTACGTCGAGCTGCCGGCCGCCGTCGAGCTGGTCATCGAGCACACCGACCCGGGCGTCCAGGGCGACCGCTCCACCGGTGGCACCAAGCCCGCCAAGCTGGAGACGGGCTACGAGATCCAGGTCCCGCTCTTCGTCACCACCGGCGAGAAGATCAAGGTCGACACGCGCACCGGCGATTACCTCGGCCGGGTGAACAGCTAACCGTGGCTGCCCGCAGCAAGGCCCGTAAGCGCGCCTTCCAGATCCTCTTCGAGGCCGACCAGCGCGGTATCACCGTGCAGAACGTCCTCGCGGACTGGATCCGGCACTCGCGGTCCGACGACCGCCAGCCGCCGGTCAACGAGTACACGATGGAGCTGGTCGAGGGGTACGCCGAGCACGTCGCCCGGATCGACGATCTGATCGCCACCTACGCGGTCGACTGGGACCTGGACCGCATGCCGGTCGCGGACCGGAACATCGTGCGGCTCGGTGCGTACGAGCTGATCTGGGAGGACGGCACCCCGGACGCGGTGGCGATCGACGAGGCGGTGCAGCTCGCCAAGGAGTTCTCCACCGACGAGTCGCCGGCCTTCGTCAACGGTCTGCTCGCCCGCTTCAAGGAGCTCAAGCCGGGTCTCCGGCGCGAGGAGAAGTAAGCGGTCCGGCTCGCTGCGAGCCGGACCCGCCGCCCAAAGACGAACCGCCTGGGGCGGGAAACCGGAAGGTTTCCCGCCCCAGGCGGTTTAGTCGTGGTCGGTTGTTATGACCGGACCGGCCGTCAGGCGTCCTCGTGCTGGACCGCGCGGCGCGCATCCGCATCGAGCACGCCCCAGCTGATCAGCTGCTCGGTGAGCACCGAGGGCGACTGGTCGTAGATGACGGCGAGGGTCCGCAGGTCGTCCTGGCGGATGGAGAGGACCTTGCCGTTGTAGTCGCCGCGCTGGCTCTGGATGGTCGCCGCGTAACGCTGGAGCGGGCCGGCCTTCTCGGCCGGCACGTGGGCCAGGCGCTCAAGGTCCAGGACCAGCTTCGGCGGCGGCTCGGCAGCGCCACCCGGCGTGGTGCCGGGCAGCAGTTCCTGCACGGGAACCCCGTAGAAGTCGGCCAGCTCGGCCAGGCGCTGCACGGTCACGGCACGGTCGCCGCGCTCGTACGAACCCACTACGACGGCCTTCCAGCGGCCCTGGGACTTCTCCTCCACGCCGTGAAGGGAGAGGCCCTGCTGGGTGCGGATGGCGCGGAGCTTGGCCCCGAGCTGTTTGGCGTATTCGCTGGACATAAAGCTCCCCGGACGCTATATCGACGTGCGACGGCGTCTTCTGCGACTGCCGCGTGTCTGGTAACTCACTGTGAGGTTACGCAGCGTAATCTGACTTCGTCAAGCCGAATGGTCCACACCGTCCTCCAGTAGGGGTGACGGGCAGCACCCGGTGTCGGGCCTGGTACGGTGAGGGAGTAATTCCGACGTCCTTTAATGTCCGTCCCGTGAGGCGGAGAAGGAGGTCCGTTTCGTATGGACGCCATTCCCCAGGCGAGCCCCATGGGCTCCGCCCCCCGTCCCGTGCTCGAAGCACCGGACATCGCCCGGGTCCTGACCCGTATCGCCCACGAGATCGTCGAGCGCGCCAAGGGCGCCGACGACGTGGTGCTCCTCGGCATTCCGACGCGCGGCGTCTTCCTCGCCCGCCGGCTGGCCGCCAAGCTCGAAGAGATCACCGGCAGCGCGACCCGCGTCGGCTCCCTCGACATCACCATGTACCGCGACGACCTGCGGCTGCGCCCGGCGCGCGCCCTCGCGCGCACCGAGATCCCCGGCGAGGGCATCGACGGCCGCCTGGTGGTCCTCGTGGACGACGTGCTCTTCTCCGGTCGTACGATCCGCGCCGCGCTGGACGCCCTGAACGACATCGGGCGCCCGCGCGCCGTCCAGCTCGCGGTCCTCGTCGACCGCGGCCACCGCGAACTTCCCATCCGTGCCGACTACGTCGGCAAGAACCTCCCGACGTCGCTGCGGGAGACGGTCAAGGTCCAGCTCACCGAGGAGGACGGGCGCGACAGCGTCCTGCTCGGCGTGCGCGCGGCCACCCCTGCCGACGCGCAGTAGCGAGCTCCTCTCCCGGACCAGGCCGCTGCGAGGCCGTACCGCTCGTCCTCGCACGCCCGTCCGCGTACCCGCACACCTCCTACACACGGAGCATCCGGATGAAGCGCCACCTCATCTCGGCCGCCGACCTCACCCGCGACGACGCCGTCCTGATCCTCGACACCGCCGAGGAGATGGCCCGGGTCGCCGACCGGCCGATCAAGAAACTGCCCACCCTGCGCGGCCGCACCGTCGTCAACCTCTTCTTCGAGGACTCGACGCGCACCCGTATCTCCTTCGAGGCCGCCGCCAAGCGGCTCTCCGCCGACGTCATCAACTTCTCCGCCAAGGGCTCCTCGGTCTCCAAGGGTGAGTCCCTGAAGGACACCGCCCTGACCCTGGAGGCGATGGGCGCGGACGCCGTCGTCATCCGCCACCACGCCTCCGGCGCCCCCTACCGGCTGGCGAACTCGGGCTGGATCGACGGAGCCGTCGTCAACGCCGGCGACGGCACCCACGAGCACCCCACCCAGGCCCTGCTGGACGCCTTCACCATGCGCCGCCGCCTGGTCGGCCGGGACGCGGGGATCGGCCACGACCTCTCCGGGCGCCGGATCACGATCGTCGGCGACGTACTGCACAGCCGCGTCGCCCGCTCCAACGTCCACCTGCTGACCACCCTCGGCGCCGAGGTCACCCTCGTCGCCCCGCCCACGCTGGTGCCGGTCGGCGTCGAGACCTGGCCCTGCGAGGTCTCCTACGACCTCGACGCCGTCCTGCCGAAGTCCGACGCCGTGATGATGCTGCGCGTCCAGCGCGAGCGGATGAACGCCGCCTTCTTCCCGACCGAGCGCGAGTACGCCCGCCGCTACGGCCTGAACGGCGACCGCATGGCGAAGATGCCCGAGCACGCCGTCGTGATGCACCCCGGGCCGATGAACCGCGGCATGGAGATCACCGCCGAGGTCGCCGACTCCGACCGCTGCACGGCCGTCGAGCAGGTCGCCAACGGCGTCAGCACCCGGATGGCCGTCCTCTATCTGCTGCTCGGCGGCTCCGAGCCGGCCGTCACCACGAACAACGCCCGCACCGAGGAGAACAAGTAATGACCAAGATCCTGATCCGCGGTGCGAAGGTCCTCGGCGGTGAGCCGCAGGACGTCCTGATCGACGGCGAGACCATCGCCGAGGTGGGCTCCGGGCTGAGCGCCGAGGGCGCCCAGGTGATCGAGGCCGGCGGCAAGATCCTGCTGCCCGGCCTGGTCGACCTCCACACCCACCTGCGCGAGCCCGGCCGCGAGGACTCCGAGACGGTCCTGACCGGCACCCGGGCCGCCGCGAGCGGCGGCTACACGGCCGTCTTCGCCATGGCCAACACCTTCCCCGTCGCCGACACCGCCGGCGTCGTCGAGCAGGTCTGGCGCCTGGGCAAGGAGTCCGGCTACTGCGACGTGCAGCCCATCGGCGCCGTCACCGTCGGCCTGGAGGGCAAGCAGCTCTCCGAGCTGGGCGCCATGCACGACTCCGCCGCCAGCGTCACCGTCTTCTCCGACGACGGCAAGTGCGTCGACGACGCCGTGATCATGCGCCGTGCGCTGGAGTACGTGAAGGCCTTCGGCGGCGTCATCGCCCAGCACGCGCAGGAGCCCCGCCTCACCGAGGGCGCCCAGATGAACGAGGGCGTCGTCTCCGCCGAGCTCGGCCTGGGCGGCTGGCCGGCCGTCGCCGAGGAGTCGGTCATCGCCCGTGACGTCCTCCTCGCCGAGCACGTCGGCTCCCGGGTGCACATCTGCCACCTGTCCACGGCCGGCTCGGTCGAGATCGTCCGCTGGGCCAAGTCGCGCGGCATCGACGTCACCGCCGAGGTCACCCCGCACCACCTGCTGCTGACCGACGAGCTGGTGCGCTCGTACAACCCGGTCTACAAGGTGAACCCGCCGCTGCGCACCGAGCGCGACGTGATGGCGCTGCGCGAGGCCCTGGCCGATGGCACGATCGACATCGTCGCCACCGACCACGCCCCGCACCCGCACGAGGACAAGGACTGCGAGTGGGCCGCCGCCGCCATGGGCATGGTGGGCCTGGAGACCGCGCTGTCCGTCGTCCAGCAGACGATGGTCGAGACCGGGCTGCTGGACTGGGCCGGCGTCGCCGAGCGCATGTCCTTCAAGCCCGCCCGCATCGGCGGCCTCGCCGGGCACGGCCGCCCCGTCGCCGCCGGTGAGCCCGCCAACCTCACCCTGGTCGATTCCGCTTACCGTGGTGTCGTGGACCCCGCGGGCTTCGCCTCCCGCAGCCGCAACACCCCCTACGAGGGCCGCGAGCTGCCGGGTCGCGTCACCCACACCTTCCTGCGGGGCCGGGCAACGGTCGTGGACGGGAATCTGGCGTGACACCTTTGATCAATCTGGCGGCGGACGAGCAGAAGTCGCAGGCGGTCACCGACTGGGCCGCACGCATCGGCTGGGTCGTGGGACTGCTGCTCTTCATCGCGCTCGTCTACTGGCTGATGCGCGAGGGCTGGAAGTGGCGCGGCGCGCTCCAGGGCGACCTGCCCGAGCTGCCCGCCGTCCCCGCCGACGCGGGTGAGCCCACCCTCACCATGGAGGGCCGCTACCACGGCTCCACCACGGCCGGCCAGTGGCTCGACCGCATCGTCGCGCACGGCCTCGGCACCCGCAGCCGGACCGTGCTCACCCTGACGGAGCAAGGCGTCACCGTGGTGCGCCCCGGCGCCCAGGACTTCTTCATCCCCGCCGAGCGGGTGCGCGGCGCCCGGCTCGACAAGGGCATCGCCGGCAAGGTCCTCGCCGAGGGCGGCCTGCTGGTGATCACCTGGGCGCACGGCGACCGGGAGATCGATTCCGGTTTCCGCTCCGACCAGGCGGCCGAGCACGCGGCCTGGGTTAAGGCCCTCACCTCTTCGCACCACCTGAACAGCGACACGGAAGGCGCACGATGACCACCTCCACCAGGGGAACCGCCAAGGTTCCCGCCGTACTCGTCCTGGAGGACGGCCGGATCTTCCGCGGCCGGGCCTACGGGGCCGTGGGGGAGACCTTCGGCGAGGCCGTGTTCTCCACCGGCATGACCGGCTACCAGGAGACCCTGACCGACCCCTCGTACCACCGCCAGGTGGTCGTGATGACCGCCCCGCACGTCGGCAACACCGGCGTCAACGACGAGGACCCCGAGTCCGCGCGCATCTGGGTCGCCGGCTACGTCGTGCGCGACCCCGCCCGCGTCCCGTCCAACTGGCGCTCGCGCCGCTCCCTGGACGAGGAACTGGCCAAGCAGGGCGTCGTCGGCATCTGCGGCATCGACACCCGCGCCCTCACCCGCCACCTGCGCGAGCGCGGCGCCATGCGCGTCGGCATCTTCTCCGGGCACTCCCTGCCCGACGAGGGCACGATGCTCGCCGAGGTGCGCCAGGCCCCCGAGATGAAGGGCGCCGACCTCTCCGCCGAGGTCGCCACCAAGGAGACCTACGTGGTCCCCGCGATCGGCGCGAAGAAGTTCACCGTCGCCGCGATCGACCTGGGCATCAAGGGCATGACCCCGCACCGGATGGCCGAGCGCGGCATCGAGGTGCACGTGCTGCCGGCCACGGCCACCGCCGAGGACGTCTACGCGGTCGACCCCGACGGCGTGTTCTTCTCCAACGGCCCGGGCGACCCGGCCACCGCCGACCACCCCGTCGCCGTCATGCGCGAGGTCCTCTCCCGTAAGACGCCGCTGTTCGGCATCTGCTTCGGCAACCAGATCCTCGGCCGCGCGCTCGGCTTCGGCACGTACAAGCTGAAGTACGGCCACCGCGGCATCAACCAGCCCGTGCAGGACCGCACGACCGGCAAGGTCGAGGTCACCGCGCACAACCACGGCTTCGCCGTCGACGCCCCGCTCGACCGGGCGACCGACACGCCGTACGGCCGGGTGGAGGTCTCCCACGTGTGTCTGAACGACAACGTGGTGGAAGGCCTCCAGCTGCTCGACCAGCCGGCATTCAGCGTCCAGTACCACCCCGAGGCAGCCGCAGGCCCGCACGACGCCGCGTACCTGTTCGACCGCTTCGTCTCCCTGATGGAGGGCCAGCGTGCCTAAGCGCACCGACATCCAGTCCGTTCTGGTCATCGGCTCCGGCCCGATCGTCATCGGCCAGGCCGCGGAGTTCGACTACTCCGGCACCCAGGCCTGCCGCGTGCTGAAGTCCGAGGGCCTGCGGGTCATCCTCGTCAACTCCAACCCGGCCACGATCATGACCGACCCGGAGATCGCCGACGCCACCTACGTCGAGCCGATCACCCCCGAGTTCGTCGAGAAGATCATCGCCAAGGAGCGCCCCGACGCCCTCCTGCCCACCCTCGGCGGCCAGACCGCGCTCAACACCGCGATCTCCATGCACGAGAACGGCGTCCTGCAGAAGTACGGCGTGGAGCTCATCGGCGCCAACGTCGAGGCCATCCACAAGGGCGAGGACCGCGACCTGTTCAAGGGCGTCGTCGAGGCCGTCCACGCCAAGATCGGCCACGGCGAGTCCGCCCGCTCGGTCATCTGCCACACCATGGACGAGGTCATCGCGGGCGTCGACACGCTCGGCGGCTACCCCGTCGTCGTCCGCCCCTCCTTCACCATGGGCGGCGCCGGCTCCGGCTTCGCCCACGACGAGGAGGAGCTGCGCCGCATCGCCGGCCAGGGCCTGACGCTCTCCCCGACCACCGAGGTGCTCCTGGAGGAGTCCATCCTCGGCTGGAAGGAGTACGAGCTGGAGCTGATGCGCGACAAGAGCGACAACGTCGTGGTCGTCTGCTCCATCGAGAACTTCGACCCGATGGGCGTGCACACCGGCGACTCCATCACCGTCGCCCCGGCGATGACGCTGACCGACCGCGAGTACCAGATCCTGCGGGACGTCGGTATCGCGATCATCCGCGAGGTCGGCGTCGACACCGGCGGCTGCAACATCCAGTTCGCCGTCAACCCCGACGACGGCCGGGTCATCGTCATCGAGATGAACCCGCGCGTCTCGCGCTCCTCCGCGCTCGCCTCCAAGGCCACCGGCTTCCCGATCGCCAAGATCGCAGCGAGGCTCGCCGTCGGCTACACGCTGGACGAGATCCCCAACGACATCACCGAGAAGACCCCGGCGTCCTTCGAGCCCACGCTCGACTACGTCGTGGTCAAGGCGCCCCGCTTCGCCTTCGAGAAGTTCCCGGCCGCCGACGCCACCCTCACCACCACCATGAAGTCGGTGGGCGAGGCCATGGCCATCGGCCGTAACTTCACCGAGGCGCTGCAGAAGGCCCTGCGCTCGCTGGAGAAGAAGGGCTCGCAGTTCGACTTCGTCTCCGCGCCCGGCGACAAGGCGGAGCTGCTGGCCAAGGCCGTCGTCCCCACGGACGGCCGCATCAACACGGTCATGGCGGCCATCCGCGCCGGGGCCACCGCCGAGGAGGTCTTCGACGCCACGAAGATCGACCCGTGGTTCGTCGACCAGCTCTTCCTGATCAAGGAGATCGCGGACGAGCTGGCCGCCGCCGAGAAGCTGGAGCCCGAGCTGCTGGCCGAGGCCAAGCGCCACGGCTTCTCCGACGCCCAGATCGCCGCCGTCCGCGGCCTGCGCGAGGACGTCGTCCGCGAGGTCCGCCACGCCCTCGGCGTCCGCCCGGTCTACAAGACGGTCGACACCTGCGCCGCCGAGTTCGCGGCGAAGACCCCGTACTTCTACTCCTCCTACGACGAGGAGTCCGAGGTCGCGTCCCGCGAGAAGCCCGCGGTGATCATCCTGGGCTCGGGCCCGAACCGCATCGGCCAGGGCATCGAGTTCGACTACTCCTGCGTCCACGCCTCCTTCGCGCTCAGCGACGCCGGCTACGAGACCGTGATGGTCAACTGCAACCCCGAGACCGTCTCCACCGACTACGACACCTCCGACCGGCTCTACTTCGAGCCGCTCACCCTGGAGGACGTCCTGGAGATCGTCCACGCCGAGCAGGAGGCCGGGCCCGTCGCGGGCGTCGTCGTCCAGCTCGGCGGCCAGACCCCGCTGGGCCTGGCGCAGGCGCTCAAGGACAACGGCGTGCCGATCGTCGGCACCTCGCCCGAGGCCATCGACCTCGCCGAGGAGCGCGGCGCCTTCGGCCGCGTGCTGACCGAGGCCGGGCTGCCCGCCCCCAAGTACGGCACCGCCTTCTCCTTCGACGAGGCCAAGGGCATCGCCGCCGAGATCGGCTACCCGGTCATGGTCCGCCCGTCCTACGTGCTCGGCGGCCGCGGCATGGAGATCGTCTACGACGAGCCCTCCCTCGGCGAGTACCTGGAGCGCCACGCGGGCCTGATCTCCGAGCACCCGGTCCTCATCGACCGCTTCCTCGACGACGCCATCGAGATCGACGTCGACGCGCTCTACGACGGTCACGAGCTCTACCTCGGCGGCGTCATGGAGCACATCGAGGAGGCCGGCATCCACTCCGGCGACTCCGCCTGCGCCCTGCCCCCGATCACCCTCGGCGGCTACGACATCAAGCGGCTGCGGGCTTCCACCGAGGCCATCGCCAAGGGCGTCGGCGTGCGCGGACTGATCAACATCCAGTTCGCCATGGCCGGGGACATCCTCTACGTCCTGGAGGCCAACCCGCGCGCCTCCCGCACGGTCCCCTTCACCTCGAAGGCGACCGCCGTGCCGCTGGCCAAGGCCGCCGCCCGGATCTCGCTGGGCGCGACCGTCGCCCAGCTGCGCGCCGAGGGCATGCTGCCCAAGGAGGGCGACGGCGGCACGCTGCCGCTGGACGCGCCGATCTCCGTCAAGGAGGCCGTGATGCCGTGGTCGCGCTTCCGCGACGCCTCCGGCCGCGGCGTGGACACCGTCCTCGGCCCGGAGATGCGCTCCACGGGCGAGGTCATGGGCATCGACAGCGTCTTCGGCACCGCCTACGCCAAGTCGCAGGCCGGGGCCTACGGCGCGCTGCCCACCAAGGGACGCGCGTTCGTGTCGGTCGCCAACCGGGACAAGCGCTCGATGATCTTCCCGGCCCGCGAGCTGGTCGCCCACGGCTTCGAGCTGCTGGCCACCTCCGGCACCGCCGAGGTCCTCAAGCGCAACGGCATCAACGCCACGGTCGTGCGCAAGCAGAGCGAGGGCGAGGGCCCGAACGGCGAGAAGACGATCGTCCAGCTCATCCACGACGGTGAGGTCGACCTGATCGTCAACACCCCCTACGGCACCGGCGGCCGCCTCGACGGCTACGAGATCCGCACCGCCGCGGTCGCCCGCGCGGTCCCGTGCCTGACCACGGTCCAGGCCCTCGCGGCCGCCGTCCAGGGCATCGAGGCGCTCACCCGCGGCGACGTGGGCGTGCGCTCCCTGCAGGAGCACGCGGAGCACCTGACCGCCGCCCGGGCGTAAGGCTCCCGGGCCGAGGGGGACACCGGGAGGTGTCCCCCTCGGCATGCGCCCCGTCCGCCCCCCGCCCCGGAAGGCCCGCCATGTACCGCCTCTTCTTCGATCTGATCTTCAAGCGGATGGACCCCGAGAAGGCCCACCACCTCGCCTTCGCCTGGATCCGCGCCGCGGCCCGCGTGCCGGTCCTGCGCACCTTCGTCGCGGCCGTCCTCGCCCCCCGCCACAAGGAGCTGCGCACCGAGGCGCTCGGCCTGCGCATGCACGGCCCCTTCGGGCTCGCCGCCGGCTTCGACAAGAACGCCGCCGCCATCGACGGCATGAGCATGCTCGGCTTCGACCACATCGAGGTCGGCACCGTCACCGCCCAGCCGCAGCCGGGCAACCCCAAGAAGCGCCTCTTCCGCCTCGTGGCGGACCGCGCGCTCGTCAACCGCATGGGCTTCAACAACGACGGCTCCGCGGCCGTGGCGGAGCGCCTGGCGGCCCGCAAGGCCGCCCTCGGTGAAAAGCACAGCAGGACGACCGTCGGCGTCAACATCGGCAAGACCAAGGTCGTGCCCGAGGAGGAGGCCGTCGCCGACTACGTCACCTCCACCGAGCGCCTGGCCGCCCACGCCGACTACCTCGTCGTCAACGTTTCCTCGCCCAACACGCCCGGGCTGCGCAACCTGCAGGCCACCGAGGCGCTGCGGCCGCTGCTGACCGCCGTCCGCGAGGCCGCGGACCGGACCGTCACCGACCGCCGCGTCCCGCTGCTGGTGAAGATCGCCCCCGACCTGGCCGACGCGGACGTCGACGCCGTCGCCGACCTGGCCGTCGAGCTGGGCCTGGACGGCATCATCGCTACCAACACCACGATCGCCCGCGACGGCCTGGGCCTGCGGACGCCGAAGCGCACCGTCGAGGCCATCGGGGCCGGCGGCCTGTCCGGCGCCCCCCTCAAGGCCCGCTCGCTGGAGGTCCTGAGCCGCCTGTACGCCCGCGTGGGCGACCGGATCACCCTGGTGGGTGTCGGGGGCATCGAGACCGCCGACGACGCCTGGGAGCGCATCCTGGCGGGCGCCACGCTCGTCCAGGGCTACAGCGCCTTCATCTACGAGGGCCCGTTCTGGTGCCGCAAGATCCACCGCGGCCTGGCCGAACGCCTGGCGGCAAGCCCGTACGCATCCCTCGCCGAGGCGGTAGGCGCCGCCACCCGCTAGCTGGTCCGCACCCGACCCACGACCGGAGGAACCCGTGACCGAGATCACCACCCCCGAACCGTTCGGTACCCGTCTCCGCCGCGCCATGGACACCCGCGGCCCCCTCTGCGTCGGCATCGACCCCCACGCCTCCCTGCTGGCCGACTGGGGCCTGAGCGACGACATCGACGGCCTGGAGCGCTTCACCCGCACCGTGGTGGAAGCGCTCGCCGACCGCGTCGCCGTGCTCAAGCCGCAGTCCGCCTTCTTCGAGCGCTTCGGCTCGCGCGGCATCGCCGTCCTGGAGCAGGCCGTCGCCGACTCCCGCGAGGCCGGCGCGCTGGTCCTGATGGACGCCAAGCGCGGCGACATCGGCTCCACCATGGCCGCCTACGCCGCCACCTACCTCGACCCCGCCTCGCCGCTCTTCTCCGACGCCGTGACCGTGAGCCCCTACCTCGGCTTCGGCTCGCTGCGCCCGGCGCTGGAGCTGGCGCGCGAGAGCGGCACCGGCGTGTTCGTCCTGGCCCTGACCTCGAACCCGGAGGGCGCCGAGGTGCAGCACGCCGTGTGCCCCGACGGGGCGACCGTCGCCGCGACCATGCTGGAGCACCTGCGGGCCGAGAACGCGGACGCCGCGCCCATGGGCTCGTTCGGCGCGGTCGTCGGGGCCACGCTGAGCGGCTCGCTCGGCGCGGCGCACGCGGAGCTGGACATCAACGGCCCGCTGCTGGCCCCCGGCATCGGCGCCCAGGGGGCGACCGCGGCCGACCTGCCCAAGGTCTTCGGCGCGGCCGTGCGCGACGTGGTGCCGAACGTCAGCCGGGGCGTGCTCCGGCACGGACCGGACGCGGCGGCGCTGCGGGCGAGCGCCGAGCGGTTCGCGGACGAGGTCCGGGAGGCCGTGAGCGCCGCGGATCCGGCGGCCGGGTAGCCGCCGGGGGTCCGCCGCGCGAGGGGCCCGCCACAGAAGCGTCAAAATTGTTGGTCCATATGTCCGGAAAAGTCCTGGTCGAGCGAGTCTGACCAGGACTTTTCGCTTGTTCTCGCTGACTGGAGCGGAATCGGCCGCTAGTCTCCGACGAGAGCGAACGTGCAAGCGCGTTGCTCGTTGCTCCGCAGGTGTGGGCCGACTAGGTTCCTCACCGGTCCGTTATCCGACAGTTCGATATCCGAGGTGACGTAGGCGTGGCTCTTCCGCCCCTTACCCCTGAACAGCGCGCTGCCGCGCTCGAAAAGGCCGCCGCGGCTCGCCGGGAGCGCGCCGAGGTCAAGAATCGGCTCAAGCACTCCGGTGCCTCGCTGCACGATGTCATCGCGCAGGGCCAGACGAACGAAGTCATCGGCAAGATGAAGGTCAGCGCACTCCTGGAGAGCCTGCCGGGCGTGGGCAAGGTCCGCGCCAAGCAGATCATGGAGCGGCTCGGGATCTCCGAGAGCCGTCGTGTGCGCGGGCTCGGCTCGAACCAGATCGCATCGCTGGAGCGTGAGTTCGGCGGCAAGGCCGCCTGACGTTCCCAGGCACTCCCGCGAACCGGGATAATCGCTGCATGAGTACTGCAGTCTCCCGGGGGACGTCCCCCGTATCCCCGGCCAGACAACCGCGGCTGACCGTGCTCTCCGGCCCCTCCGGGGTCGGCAAGAGCACGGTCGTCGCCCATATGCGCAAGGCGCACCCCGAGGTGTGGCTCTCGGTCTCGGCCACCACCCGCAAGCCGCGCCCCGGCGAGCAGGACGGTGTCCAGTACTTCTTCGTCGACGACGAGGAGTTCGACAAGCTCATCGCCAACGGTGAGCTGCTGGAGTGGGCCGAATTCGCCGGCAACCGCTACGGCACGCCGCGCCAGGCGGTCCTCGACCGCCTGGAGGCCGGCGAGCCGGTGCTGCTGGAGATCGACCTGCAGGGCGCCCGGCAGGTCCGCGAGACCATGCCGGAGGCCCGGCTGGTCTTCCTGGCGCCCCCCGGCTGGGACGAGCTGGTCCGCCGGCTCACCGGCCGGGGCACCGAGTCGCCCGAGGTGATCGAGCGCCGCCTCGCCGCGGCCAAGGTCGAGCTCGCCGCGGAGTCGGAGTTCGACGTCACGCTCGTCAACACCTCCGTCGAGGACGTTGCGCGTGAACTGCTAGCCTTGCTCCGTTGACCATCTTTCTTCACCCCCCTTCGGAAGGCAGAGAGTGTCCTCTTCCATCACCGCGCCCGAGGGCATCATCAACCCGCCGATTGATGAGCTGCTCGAGGCAACCGACTCGAAGTACAGCCTGGTGATCTACGCCGCCAAGCGCGCCCGTCAGATCAACGCGTACTACTCGCAGCTCGGCGAGGGCCTGCTGGAGTACGTCGGCCCGCTGGTGGACACCCACGTCCACGAGAAGCCGCTCTCCATCGCGCTCCGCGAGATCAACGCGGGCCTGCTGACCTCCGAGGCCATCGAGGCCCCGGCGCAGTAAGCACGGCACATTCGTCACCAGGGTCCGGCAGGAGGCACCCCCAGCGTCTAGCTGGGGGAACGTCTGCCGGACCTTTGGTGTGTCATGGGAGCGGTACTCAACCGATGGATGGGGAGACGATGGACAAGCCCAAGGTCGTCCTGGGGGTCAGCGGCGGGATCGCCGCCTACAAGGCGTGTGAGCTGCTGCGCCGGCTCACCGAGTCCGGCCACGACGTCCGCGTGGTGCCCACGGCCTCGGCCCTGCACTTCGTCGGCGAGGCGACCTGGTCCGCCCTGTCCGGCCACCCCGCGGGTACCGAGGTGTGGGAGAGCGTCCACGAGGTGCCCCACGTGCGCATCGGCCAGGAGGCCCGCCTCGTCGTCGTCGCTCCCGCCACCGCCGACATGCTGGCCAAGGCCGCCCACGGCCTCGCCGACGACCTGCTGACCAATACGCTGCTCACCGCCCGCTGCCCGGTCGTCTTCGCGCCCGCCATGCACACCGAGATGTGGGAGAACCCGGCCACCCAGGAGAACGTGGCGACGCTGCGCCGCCGCGGCGCGATCGTCATCGAGCCCGCCGTCGGCCGTCTCACCGGCGTCGACACCGGCAAGGGCCGCCTCCCCGACCCCGAGGAGATCTTCGAGGTCTGCCGCCGGGTGCTGGCCCGCGGGGCCGGCGGCCCGGTGGCCGATCTCGCAGGCCGGCACGTGGTCATCAGCGCCGGAGGCACCCGCGAGCCGCTCGACCCCGTGCGCTTCCTCGGCAACCGCTCCTCCGGCAAGCAGGGCTACGCCCTGGCCCGCACCGCCGTCGCGCGCGGCGCCCGGGTCACGCTCGTCGCCGCCAACAGCGAGCTGGCCGACCCGGCCGGCGCCGACGTCATACACGTGGGCACCGCCGTGCAGCTGCGGGAGGCCGTACTGAAGGCCGCCGCGGACGCCGACGCCGTCGTCATGGCCGCCGCCGTGGCCGATTTCCGCCCCGCGCGCTACGCCGAGGGCAAAATCAAGAAGAAGGACGGCGAGGAGCCGGCGCCCGTCGAGCTCGTCCGCAACCCCGACGTCCTCGCCGAGCTCTCCGGGAGCCGGCCGCGTCCCGGGCAGATCGTCGTGGGCTTCGCCGCGGAGACCGACGACGTCCTCGCCAACGGGCGCGCCAAACTCGCCCGAAAGGGCTGTGACCTGCTGGTTGTCAATGAGGTGGGGGAGCGGAAGACCTTCGGTTCGGAAGCGAACGAAGCCGTCGTCCTGGCCCCTGACGGCTCCGAGACGCCTGTTCCCTACGGTCCCAAGGACGACCTCGCGGACACCGTCTGGGACCTGGTCGTGCAGCGCTTCGCGTGAGCGTTTTGTGCGCCGGAGCACACGGGTGTCGCAGGTCACCCGGGCGGTGATACGAGACAGGATGCCCCAACCACGAGAACGCCGGATAAACTGACCGAGGACCCCGCGTCGAGCGCAGCTCTCGGCCGGGGCTGTCAATGATCAGCCAGCAGCCGCTGCAACCCCAGGGAGCGATGTGTCCCGCCGCCTGTTCACCTCGGAGTCCGTGACCGAGGGTCACCCCGACAAGATCGCTGACCAGATCAGCGACACCATTCTCGACGCCCTCCTCAAGGAGGACCCCACCTCCCGCGTGGCCGTCGAGACCCTGATCACCACCGGCCTGGTGCACGTGGCCGGCGAGGTGACGACGAAGGCGTACGCGCCGATCGCCTCGCTCGTGCGCAACAAGATCCTCGAGATCGGCTACGACTCCTCCAAGAAGGGCTTCGACGGCGCCTCCTGCGGCGTCTCGGTGTCGATCGGCGCGCAGTCGCCGGACATCGCCCAGGGCGTCGACACGGCCTACGAGACCCGCGTCGAGGGCGACGAGGACGAGCTCGACCGGCAGGGCGCCGGTGACCAGGGCCTGATGTTCGGCTACGCCTGCGACGAGACGCCCGAGCTGATGCCGCTGCCGATCCACCTGGCACACCGGCTCTCGCGCCGCCTGTCGGAGGTCCGCAAGAACGGGACGATCCCCTACCTGCGCCCCGACGGCAAGACGCAGGTCACCATCGAGTACGACGGCAACAAGGCCGTCCGCCTCGACACCGTGGTCGTCTCCTCCCAGCACGCCTCCGACATCGACCTGGACTCGCTCCTGGCTCCCGACATCCGCGAGTTCGTCGTCGAGCACGTCCTCAAGGAGCTCGTCGAGGACGGCATCAAGCTCGACACCGACGGCTACCGCCTCCTGGTGAACCCCACCGGTCGTTTCGAGATCGGCGGTCCGATGGGTGACGCGGGTCTGACGGGCCGGAAGATCATCATCGACACGTACGGCGGCATGGCCCGTCACGGTGGCGGTGCGTTCTCGGGCAAGGACCCGTCCAAGGTGGACCGCTCGGCCGCGTACGCGATGCGCTGGGTCGCCAAGAACGTCGTCGCGGCCGGGCTGGCGTCGCGGTGTGAGGTGCAGGTCGCCTACGCGATCGGCAAGGCCGAGCCGGTGGGTCTGTTCGTGGAGACCTTCGGTACGAACACCATCGACACCGACAAGATCGAGACCGCGATCGCCGAGGTCTTCGACCTCCGCCCGGCCGCGATCATCCGCGACCTCGACCTTCTCCGCCCGATCTACGCGCAGACCGCCGCCTACGGCCACTTCGGCCGTGAGCTGGCGGACTTCACGTGGGAGCGCACGGACCGCGTGGAGGCCCTGAAGAAGGCCGCCGGCCTGTAGGCACCCCGGGGTACGCCCCGATCACTGCCGTCCTGAACGCCGGGCGGGCCGGAATTCCGGCCCGCCCGGCGTTGTCAGTGGCGTCTGGTAGGACTGTGGCTGTGAGCAGCGAGAACGGGCGGTCCCAGGGCAAGCCTCCGGAGCACGGGGAGCAGCTCGCGCTCATACGGGAGAGCGTGCGCGAGGCCAAGGCGAAGGCGCCCAAGGCCAAGCCGCGCACGTGGCGGAACGCCCCCCTGGCCAAGACGCTGCCCGTCGCGCGCGTGCTCGTGGACAAGGGGCCCGTCCACCTGGACCGGCTGTGGGACTACGCCGTGCCCGAGGAGCTCGACGCCGACGCCCGGCCCGGGGTGCGGGTGCGGGTGCGCTTCGGCGCCGGGACGCGCCATGTGCGCGGGGGCCGCCGCGAGGGCGGCGGGCTCCTCGACGGGTACATCGTCGACCGGGTGGCCGAGTCCGACTACCAGGGGCCGCTCGCCGCGATCGCCCAGGTCCTCTCGCCGGAGCCCGTGCTCGGCCCCGCCCTCTACGACCTCTGCCGGTCGGTCGCCGACCGGTACGCCGGCTCGCTCGCCGACGTGCTGCAGCTGGCCGTCCCGCCCCGGCACGCCCGCATCGAGGCCGAGCCCTCGCCCGCACCGCTGCCCCCGCCGGCGGCCCCGGAGCCGGGGAGCTGGTCCCGGTATCCGGCCGGCCCCGCCTTCCTCGACGCCGTGGCCCGTGGCGATACGCCCCGCGCGGTGTGGACGGCCCTGCCCGGCCCGCACTGGCCGCAGGAGCTCGCCCGGGCCGCTGCCGCTGCGCTGTCCTCCGGCCGGGGCGCACTGGTCGTCGTGCCCGACGGGCGGGCCGCCGCCCGGGTCGACGCCGCGCTCGGCACGCTGCTCGGCGAGGGCCGTCACGTGCTGCTGACGGCCGAGCTCGGCCCGGAGGAGCGCTACCGCCGCTGGCTCGCGGTCAGCCGGGGCTCCGTGCGCGCCGTGGTCGGCACGCGCGCCGCGATGTTCGCGCCCGTGCGCGACCTCGGGCTCGTCGCCGTCTGGGACGACGGCGACTCCAGCCACAGCGCGCAGAACGCCCCGCACCCGCACTCCCGCGAGGTCCTGGTGCAGCGCGCGGTGCACGAGAAGGCCGCGTTCCTCCTCGGCGGCTTCGGCTGCACCGTGGAAGCGGCCCAGCTGGTGAACACCGGCTGGGCCCTGCCGCTGGCCGCCGCCCGCGAGACCGTGCGCGCCGCGGCCCCCGTCATCCGCACCGTCGGCGACGGCGACGAGGCGCGGGACGCGGCCGCGCGCGCCGCCCGGCTGCCCAGCCTCGCCTGGCAGGCCGCCCGCGAGGGCCTCAAGCACGGGCCCGTGCTGGTCCAGGTGCCCCGCCGCGGCTACGCACCGCGCCTGGCCTGCGAGCGGTGCCGCGAGCCCGCCCGGTGCGGGTCCTGCGCCGGACCGCTGGAGGCCCGCGACGGCGACGGTGCCCTGCACTGCGGCTGGTGCGGGCAGGAGACCCGCGGCTGGCACTGCACCGAGTGCGGCGGCGTGCGGCTGCGGGCACAGATCGTGGGCGCGCGGCGCACGGCCGAGGAGCTCGGCCGGGCCTTCCCGTCCGTGCCCGTCCGGACCTCCGGGCGCGACCACATCCTCGACACGGTGCCCGACCGGCCCGCGATCGTCGTCTCCACGCCCGGTGCGGAGCCCGTCGCCGAAGGGGGCTACGCCGCGGCGCTGCTGCTGGACGGCTGGGCCCTGCTGGGCTTCCCCGACCTGCGGGCGGGGGAGGAGGCGCTGCGGCGCTGGCTGTCCGCGGCCGCGCTCGTGCGCGGGCAGACGGAGGGCGGCGTCGTCGTCGTGGTCGCCGAGCCCACGCTGCGGCCCGTACAGGCGCTCGTGCGCTGGGATCCCGCAGGGCACGCGATGCGCGAGCTCGCCGATCGTGCCGAGCTCGGCTTCCCGCCGGTGTCCCGGATGGCCTCGGTCTCCGGACCGCCGGAGGACGTCGCGGACCTGCTCGCCGCGGCGGAGCTGCCGGAGGACGCGGAGGTGCTGGGGCCGGTGCCGCTGCCCGTGACGGCCGCGGGCCGCCCGCGGCGGCCCGGCGACCCGCCGCCGGGGGAGCGGTGGGAGCGGGCCCTGCTCCGGGTGCGCCCGGGGCGGGGGGCGGCGCTGGCCGCCGCCCTCAAGACCGCCCAGGCGGCGCGGCTCGCTCGCCGCGACGGCGAGCCGGTGCGCTTGCGCGTCGACCCGCCGGACATCGGCTGACGGTTCGCCTCCGGCGGGGTGGGGTGCCCCGTACGAGGCCATGTGTGCCTTGGGGCTTCGCCCCTTGCATCCGCCGCGACGGCGATCGGCCCGGATGGTGGTGTTCGGCGGTGCCGAAGCGGCCTGAGGTGGGCTCGGCACCGCCGGTCGCGTCGTCGGGGGTTGCTCGCCGCGGCGGCGGTCCGGGCCCGGGGCGTGTGGCTCTTGGGGCCCCGCCCCTTTGAATCCGCTGAATCCGCCGCGACGGCGATCGACCCCGACGGCGGGGTTCGGCGGTGCCGAAGCGGCCTGAGGTGGGCTCGGCACCGCCGGTTGTGTTGTCGGGGGTTGCTCGCCGTGGCGGCGGGAGGGGTGTCCGGCGCGGAGCGCGCACGGGAGCCGCCCGCAGGGCTAGCCGTTGCGGGGGCCGGGGAAGGCCGGGGGGCGTTGTTCCTCGCGGTGGGCGGGGGCGGGCGCCTGGCCGGGGACCGTGCGGGCCGCCGGGACCACCGGCACCGGCGCCGGCTCGGCGCTGCGCACCGCCTCCGCGGCCTCCGCCGCCCCCTGCCCGTTGGCACGGCGCGCCCCGTAACGGCGGTGCACCGCCTGCTTGGTGACCCCGAGGGCCGAGCCCACCGCGTCCCACGAGAAGCCCAGCGAGCGGTCGAAGTCGACTGCGGCCGTCACCAGGGTCTCGACGCTGTCCCGCAACTCCTGCGCCAGCCGTACGGTCGGCGCGGGTGCCCGCCCGTAGACGACGAAGCCGGCCGAGGGGCCGGTGCGCCGCGGGCGGTAGACGTTGCCCAGCTGAGCGGTGAGGGTGCGCAGGGCGTCCACCTGCCTGCGGACCCGCTCGATGTCCCGGACCAACAGATGCAGGCTGGCCCGTGCCTGGGCGTCGTGGGTTGCGTGGTCGGCCATGAAGAAGCCTCTCGGACCGGCGGGGTAAAAGGACGGAAAAAGACGAGAGTTGACGCGTCAGTCGACGAGCAACGGACAGAGGGCCGCGGATGCGGCCCCATTCGGTCAATCTCTCTTGACCACAACGCGCCATTGGCCGCCGGGTCACGGTATGGGGGCGCACATCCGCCGGAATGAGGCGCGTGACAATCCGTACGCCCCCTTGGGGCCGGGCCCTTTAGACTGGTGGGCCGTTCCGCTCGGCGCTCGAGGAGAGGTAGTTCGCCACCCATGAGGCTCGTCTTCGCCGGTACCCCCGAGGTCGCCGTCCCCGCCCTCGACGCCCTGCTCGCCTCGGACCGCCACGAGGTCGTCGCCGTCGTCACGCGGCCCGACGCCCCCGCCGGCCGCGGCCGCCGCCTGGTGGCGAGCCCCGTCGCCGAGCGCGCGGAGGAGGCCGGCATCGAGGTGCTCAAGCCCGCGCGCCCGCGCGACGAGGACTTCCTCGCCCGGCTGCGCGAGATCGCCCCGGACTGCTGCCCGGTCGTCGCCTACGGCGCGCTGCTGCCGAAGGCCGCCCTGGACATCCCCGTGCACGGCTGGGTCAACCTGCACTTCTCGCTGCTGCCCGCGTGGCGCGGCGCGGCCCCGGTCCAGCACGCGATCCTCGCGGGCGACGAGGTCACCGGCGCCTCCACCTTCCTGATCGAGGAGGGCCTGGACTCCGGTCCCGTCTACGGCGTGGTCACCGAGGAGGTGCGGCCCACCGACACCAGCGGCGACCTGCTGACCCGGCTCGCGTTCGCCGGCTCCGGGCTGCTCGCCGCCACCATGGACGGCATCGAGGACGGCTCGCTCAAGGCCGTGCCGCAGCCCGCCGAGGGCGTCTCCCTCGCCCCGAAGATCAATGTCGAGGACGCCCGGATCGACTGGTCCGTGCCCGCCCTGCGCGTGGACCGGGTGGTCCGCGGGTGCGCCCCGGCGCCGGGCGCCTGGACGCTCTTCCGCGGCGAGCGGCTGAAGGTGATGTCGGTGGTGCCCGCCCCCGGCCGGGACGGCCTCGCGCCCGGCGAGATCTCCGCGGCCAAGAACTCCGTGCACGTGGGGACCGGTTCCCACGCCGTCGAGCTGCAGTGGGTCCAGCCGCAGGGCAAGAAGCCGATGAAGGCCGCCGACTGGGCCCGCGGCGTCCGTATCGCCGCAGGCGAGCGGCTCGGCGCGGCCTGAGGGCAGAGCGTAGGCTGGACACCTTCGCCACCCCAGCCCCGGAGCACCTTTCGTGAACGACCGTCCCGCCCGCCGCCCCGCAAAGCCCTACCGCCGGCCCAAGAAGGACCCGGTGCGGATCCTCGCCTTCGAGGCGCTGCGGGCGGTCGACGAGCGGGACGCGTACGCGAACCTGGTCCTGCCGCCGCTGCTGCGCAAGGCCCGGGAGAAGGGCGACTTCGACGCGCGTGACGCCGCGCTCGCCACGGAGCTGGTCTACGGGACGCTGCGCCGCCAGGGGACGTACGACACGATCATCGCCTCGTGCGTCGACCGGCCGCTGCGCGAGGTGGACCCGCCGGTCCTGGATGTGCTGAGCCTCGGCGCGCACCAGCTGCTCGGCACGCGCATCCCGCCGCACGCGGCGGTCTCCGCCAGCGTCGAGCTGGCGCGCGTCGTCCTCGGCGACGGCCGGGCGAAGTTCGTGAACGCCGTGCTGCGGAAGATCACCGCGCACGACCTGGAGGGGTGGCTGGAAAAGGTCGCCCCGCCGTACGAGGACGATCCCGAGGAGCACCTCGCCGTGGTGCACGCGCACCCGCGCTGGGTCGTCTCCGCCCTGTGGGACGCGCTCGGTGGCGGCCGCGCGGGCATCGAGGACCTGCTGGAGGCCGACAACGAGCGGCCCGAGGTGACGCTCGTCGCCCGGCCGGGCCGCTCCACGACGGACGAGCTGCTGGCGGCCGCCGGCGAGGAGTCGGCGCTGCCCGGCCGCTGGTCGCCGTATGCCGTGCGGCTCGCCGAGGGCGGTGAGCCCGGGGCGCTGGAGGCCGTGGCGGAGGGCCGCGCGGGCGTGCAGGACGAGGGCAGCCAGCTGGTGGCCCTCGCGCTGGCCTCCGTGCCGCTGGAGGGGCCGGACGCGCGCTGGCTCGACGGCTGCGCGGGCCCCGGCGGCAAGGCGGCGCTCCTCGGCGCGCTCGCCGCCGAGCGGGGGGCGGCGCTGCTCGCCTCCGAGAAGCAGCCGCACCGGGCCCGCCTGGTCGGCCGGGCGCTCGCCGGGAACCCCGGCCCGTACCAGGTCATCGCCGCGGACGGCACGCGCCCGCCGTGGCGCGAGGGGGTCTTCGACCGCGTCCTCGTCGACGTGCCCTGCACCGGTCTCGGCGCCCTGCGGCGCCGCCCCGAGGCGCGCTGGCGGCGCCGCCCGGAGGACGTGGCGGGCTTCGCCCCCCTCCAGCGCGACCTGCTGCGGGAGGCGCTGCGCGCCGTGCGGGTCGGTGGAGTCGTGGGGTACGCGACGTGCTCGCCGCACCCGGCCGAGACGAAGGCCGTCGTGGACGACGTACTCAAGCGCGAGGGCGTCAGCGCGGAGTGGATCGACGCGCGCCCGTACATGCAGGGCGTTCCGGCCCTGGGCGAGGGCCCGGACGTCCAGCTGTGGCCACACCTGCACGGCACGGACGCGATGTACCTGGCCCTCCTGCGCCGCACCGCCTAGCGCCGGGGCCGCGCCTCTTCGTTCCGCCGCCGTGGCGCGCAACCGCCGCGGCGGTATCCGGCGGTGCCGAGCCGGCCTCAGGCCGTGGCCCATGGCCGAGGGGCTGTGGCACCGCCGGTCGGCGCGGCGGTGGCCGGGCGCCGCGGCGGCGGTTTCGAAGGGACGGCGTCCCTTCGCGATGCCCGGGCGCTCACGGCACCGCCGGCTGACGCCGAGACGGCTGGTAGACGCTGCGGCGGTACGGGAGCAACGAGGCCGCGGCTCTCCGTTCCGCCGCCGCGGCGCGTAACCCCACGGCGGTATCCGGCGGTGCCGGGCTGACCTCAGGCCGTGGCACCGCCGGTCCGCGCCGCGGCGGCGGTTTCGAAGGGGCGGCGTCCCTTGGCCGGACGCCGCACAAGTGGGCCCCCGCACAGCAGAGCGCAGCGGACATGGCAGGCTTAAGGCATGGCCCCGCAGATCAACCCCAGCATCCTGTCCGCCGACTTCGCCCGACTCGCCGACGAGGCCGAGGCGGTCAAGGGCGCCGACTGGCTCCACGTGGACGTCATGGACAACCACTTCGTGCCCAACCTGACCCTCGGCGTGCCGATCGTCGAGTCGCTGAGCCGGGCCACGGACACCCCGCTGGACTGCCACCTGATGATCGAGGACCCGGACCGCTGGGCGCCGCAGTACGTGGAGGCCGGTGCGGGTTCGGTGACCTTCCACGCGGAGGCCGCGGCCGCCCCGGTGCGGCTCGCGCGGGAGATCCGGGCGAAGGGCGCGCGGGCCTCGATGGCGCTGAAGCCGGCGACGCCGATCGAGCCGTACGAGGACCTGCTGCCCGAGCTGGACATGCTGCTGATCATGACCGTCGAGCCCGGCTTCGGCGGCCAGGCGTTTCTGGACATCATGCTTCCGAAGATCCGCCGCACGCGGGAGCTGATCTCGCGGCACGGCCTGCAGATGTGGCTGCAGGTCGACGGCGGGGTCTCGGCGGAGACGATCGAACGGTGCGCGGAGGCCGGCGCGGACGTGTTCGTGGCCGGATCCGCCGTCTACGGTACGGAGGACCCGGCGGCGACCGTACGGGCTCTGCGCGCCCGGGCGGAGCGTGCCACGGCCGGTGCGGCCTGGGCCTGCGGGCACTGAGCGGGGTGCCGCGCTCGCCCGAAATGCTGAGCGCGAAGGTCAAGGTCTGATCAAGGACCGCCGTTTCTGACAGGATGACGGTGGAGTCCAAGCTCGAACAGCGTGAAAACAGTGAGGAGACGGTGGTGTCGACGGGCCGTTCAGCCACGCCGATGGGGCCCGCCGAGCTGGTGCAGGCGGCGGCCATGGCCCGCCGCTTCTACCTCGAGGGCAAATCGAAGATCCAGATCGCCGAGGAGTTCGGCGTGAGCCGCTTCAAGGTCGCCAGGGTGCTGGAGACGGCCCTCGAACGCGATCTCGTGCGGATCGAGATCAGGGTCCCGGCCGAGCTGGACGCGGAGCGCTCCGACGCGCTGCGCGCCCGCTACGGCCTGCGCCACGCGGTCGTCGTCGAGTCCCCGGCCGACGCCGCGGACGACGCGCCCGACCCCGAGAACCTCGGCGAGGTGGCCGCAGACCTGCTCGGCGAGCTGGTGCACGAGGGCGACGTGCTGGGCCTGGCCTGGGGCCGCTCGACCATTCACATGGCCGCGGCGCTGCACCGGCTGCCGCCGTGCACGGTCGTCCAGCTCACCGGCGTCTACGACGCGGGTACGGCGGAGCGCGGCTCGGTGGAGGCCGTGCGGCGCGCCGCGCAGGTCTCGGGCGGCGAGGCGCACCCGATCTACGCGCCGATGCTGCTGCCGGACCCGGCCACGGCCGCGGCGCTGCGCGGCCAGACGGGTATCGCGCGCGCCTTCGACTACTTCGACAAGGTGACCGTCGCGGCCGTCTCCATCGGCTCGTGGGCGCCGGGCATCTCGACCGTCTACGACATGCTCACCGAGGAGGAGCGGGCCCACTACGCCTCCCTGGGCGCCGCCGCGGAGATGTCCGCGCACCTCTTCGACGCCGAGGGCCGCCGCATCGGCCGCGACCTGGGCGAGCGCTGCATCACGGTCGAGGCCGACCGGCTGCGCCGCATTCCGGAGGTCGTCGCGATCGCGGGCGGGCTGCGCAAGGCGGCGGCGATCGGCGCGGTGCTGCGCTCCGGGCTGGTCACCAGCCTGGTGACGGACACCGCGGCCGCGGACCACCTGCTGCTGGAGACGGGCCCGGGGCCGCGTCCGGCGCTCGACCGGGCGGATCCGGACGGCGCGTAGCGGGCGGGAGCGGGGATCCGCACCGCGCAGGAGACGGAGTGAGCGGGCGGCGTGCCGAGGGCACGCCGCCCGCTTTTCCTTTTCCTATTTCGGCGTTGTGAAAACGCAGGGCGGAACTTTGCATTCCATTGGTAATTCCACCGGTCGGCAGTCCGGTTTTTTCTTTGTGTGACCGAGGTCATGGAGCGCCCTCCGGTCACCCCGGCAGCCGATTCCAGCTGCGAAGATAAGCAAACCCGAATAGTGCCAGTAGACAAGATAGCTTGACACTGCAAATTTGCCTCAGCAGACTCAATTTCCGTGCGCAGCCTCTTTCGGAAAGGACGTCCTGAAGGTGAATGACGACAAGACACTCCAGGTGCGGTCCTACCCATTCGGCGAGCCGGCCGGACTCGAATTGGACCCGCTTTACGCGGAGCTCCGCGAGAACGAGCCGCTGAGCCGGGTGCAGCTGCCGTACGGCGACGAGGCCTGGCTGGCCACCCGCTACGCCGACATTCGCAAGGTGATGACGGACAACACCTTCAGCCGGGCGGCCACGCTCCACCGGGACGAGCCGCGGATCGGCGAGGAGGTCGTCGACCGGGGGCTGCTGTCGATGGACCCGCCGGACCACACCCGGCTGCGCCGGGTCGCCAACGCCGGCCTGACCCCGCGGCAGACCGAGCGGCTGCGCCCGCTCACCGAGCGCATAGCCGACGAACTGCTCGACGAATTGTCCCGCAAGGAATCCCCGGCCGGCTCCCCGGTCGACCTGATGGCGGAATTCATCAACCCGCTCGCCGTCACCGTGATCTGCGAACTGCTCGGTGTTCCCTTCGAGGACCGCGCGGATTTCCAGGAATGGTCGCAGGCGGTGGTTTCCACCACCTCGCTCCCGCCGGCGAAGATGAATGAATACATGGGGAATCTGCACAGCTATATGGCGAAGCTGGTCGCCATCCGCCGCAGCGAGCCGACGGACGGCCTCCTCAATGGCATGATCCAGGCCCGGGACGAGGACCCGGAGCGGCTCACCGAGGACGAGCTCGTGCTCGTGGCCGTGCGCCTGCTCGCCCCCGGCGTGCAGAACACCGTGCTCACGCTCGCCAACTTCGTGCTCGTGCTGATGCAGCACCCGAAGGAGCTCGACCGGCTGCGCACGGACCCCGGGCTCGTGCCCGCGGCCGTCGAGGAGCTGATCCGCTACACCCCCTTCCACACCTCCACGATGTTCCCCCGCTACGCGACCGAGGACGTCGAGCTCGGCGGGACCGTCGTGCGCGCGGGCGAGGCCGTCGTCGGCTCGATCTGCGCGGCCAACCGGGACCGGGACGTCTTCTCCTCGCCCGAGGAACTCGACTTCGAGCGCGGCCCCAACCCGCACCTGGGCTTCGGCCTCGGCGCCCACTTCTGCCCCGGCGCGCACCTGGCCCGCATGCAGCTGCAGGTCGCCATCGCCGCGCTCGCACGCCGCGTCGAGGGCCTGCAGCTCGCGGTCCCCGAGGAGGAGCTGAGCTGGAAGCAGGGCATGGTCGTGCGCTGGCTCGACGCCCTGCCCGTCACCTGGTCCCGCATCAGCGGCTGACCGGCCCGCGCCGCCGTTCGCCGGCCCGCGGCCCATCGGCCCATCGGCCCGCGCCGTCCGGCACCCGGCCCCGCCGCCCTTCACCCCTCACCCCTCACTCCTCTTCCCCCACGAAAGAGACGGGAACGACCGATGAACGCTGTGTCCACGACCCTCGCGGCCCCCTCTTCCGCCCCTCTTGCCCCTCCCACCGCCCCTGCCGCCGACCCCTTCCCGCTCCTCGGCAACGACGCGGTCGTCTTCGCCGTGGGCAACGCCCGCCAGGCGATGCACTTCTACCGCACCGCGTTCGGGATGCGCGTGACCGCCTACTGCGGCCCGGAGACCGGCACGCCCGAGACCGTCTCCTACGTGCTGGAGTCCAAGGGCGTCCGCTTCGTCCTCACCTCGCCGGTCCAGCCGCACACCGAGGCCGGCCGCGCCCTCGCCGAGCACATAGCCGCCCACGGCGACGGCGTCACCGACGTGGCCCTGCAGGTCCCCGACGCCCGCGCCGCCTACGCCGGCGCCGTCGAGCGGGGCGCGCACGGCCTGGTCGAGCCGTACGAGCTCACCGACGAGTGCGGCACCGTCGTGCTGGCCCGCATCGCCGCCTACGGCGACACCGTCCACACCCTCGTCGACCGCACCCGCTACCACGGCCCCTACCTGCC
Organism: Streptomyces rectiverticillatus; assembly: GCF_013394065.1. Classification (NCBI taxonomy): domain Bacteria; kingdom Bacillati; phylum Actinomycetota; class Actinomycetes; order Kitasatosporales; family Streptomycetaceae; genus Streptomyces; species Streptomyces rectiverticillatus. The sequence goes on along the minus strand of NZ_CP040752.1, from coordinate 1,396,451 downwards.
GGGCTACGAGGCGGTCGACCCCGGGCGCTTCGGCCCGCAGAGCGAGCCCCTCTTCGAGCTCATCGACCACGTCGTCGGCAACGTCGAGCTCGGCGCCATGGACAAGTGGATCGAGTTCTACCAGCGCGTCATGGGCTTCACCCAGATCCAGGAGTTCACCGACGAGGACATCGCCACCGAGCTGTCCTCGCTGATGTCCAAGGCCCTGGGCGACGGCAGCGGCAAGGTGAAGTTCAACGTCAGCGAGCCGGCCATCGGCAAGCGCAAGTCGCAGATCGACGAGTACCTGGAGTTCTACGGCGGCCCGGGCGTGCAGCACATCGCCCTCGCCACCGACGACATCGTCGGCACCGTCCGCGCGATGCAGGCGGCCGGCGCGGAGTTCCTCACCACCCCCGGCGCCTACTACGACGTCCTCGCCGAGCGCATCGGCGACATGCGCGTCCCCGTGGACGAGCTGCGGGAGCTGAACATCCTGGCCGACCGCGACGAGGACGGCTACCTGCTGCAGATCTTCACCAAGCCGGTCCAGGACCGCCCCACCGTCTTCTTCGAGATCATCGAGCGGCGCGGCGCCAAGGGCTTCGGCCGGGGCAACTTCCAGGCGCTGTTCGAGGCCATCGAGCGGGAGCAGGCCCTGCGCGGCAACCTCTGACCCACCGCAAGCCGGCAACCCCGTACCACCTCTGGAGAAAGCTGATCACATGACGGTGTGGTTCATCACCGGCGCCTCGCGCGGCCTCGGCCTGGAGCTCGTCCGGGCCGCGCTCGCCCACGGCGACCGGGTCGTCGCCGCGGTCCGCGACCCCCGCGCCTTCACGGGCACCGTGCCGGACGCCTCCGGCGACCTCCTCGTCCTGCCGCTCGACGTGACGGACGAGGAGCAGGCCCGTACCGCCGCGGCCCGCGCCACCGAGCGCTTCGGCCGGATCGACGTGCTGGTGAACAACGCCGGGTACGGGGTGGTCGGGGCCGTCGAGGAGACCTCGGACGACGAGGTCCGCGCCCTGTTCGAGACCAACGTCTTCGGGCTCCTCAAGGTCACCCGCGCCGTCCTGCCCGTCCTGCGGGCCCAGCGCGCCGGCCACGTCATCAACATCGGCTCCGTCGGCGGCTTCGCCCAGGGCGCGGGCTCGGGGATCTACGGGGCGAGCAAGTTCGCCCTGGAGGGCATCACCGAGGCCCTGCACGCCGAGGTGGCCGCCCTCGGCATCAAGGTCACGGTCGTCGAACCGGGCCAGATCCGCACCGACTTCTTCGACCCGTCGAGCCTGCGCCCCGCGGCGCACACCATCGACGACTACGCGGAGACCGCCGGCGCCCGCCGCACCGACTTCGCCCGGACCAACCACCGGCAGCCCGGCGACCCGGTCAAGGCCGCGCAGGCCGTCGTGGCCCTCGCGCACAGCGCCGAGCCGCCGCTGCGCCTGCCGCTGGGCAGCGACAGCGTCGCCCGCATCGAGGCCAAGCTCGCGCACGTCACCGGCGAGCTCGCGGCATGGCGGCACGTCGCCCTGTCCACCGACCACGACACCGCGGAGGCCCGGGCGTGACCGACGACCTCACCGCCAGCGTCACCGGCGATCCGGCCGGCAGGACCACCGGCGACCTCACGGAGCGGATCGAGAAGGCCCTCGCCGCGCCCGCGACCGACGACGCCTTCGACGTCCACGCCGCACTCGAGGACGTCCTCGCGGGCGTCGGCATGACGGCCGCCGACACCGGCGGCACCGTCACCTTCGAGGGCGCCGACCCCGTCGTCCCCTCCACGCTGCGCCTGGGCGCGGCCGCCGGCATCGCTCTCGTCGCGAAGTCCGCCGCCGTCGCCAAACTCTGGCGGCTGCGCGGCGGACCGGGCCAGGACATCTCCATGGACCTGCGGGTGGCGCCGCACCGGCTCTGCCCCTTCTACGACCGCAAGTGGGAGCTGATCAACGGCAGCCCCCTCAGCGAGTCCTCCAACCCCAGCAACGCCCTGGGCTGGGCCTTCTACCGCAGCCGCGACGGCCGCTGGATGATGCCCCAGAACATGTACCCCAAGATCAAGGTCGAGGCGCAGCGGTTCCTGGGGGTTCCGGACGACGCCGACGCGGTGGCCGCCGCCGTCGCCGCCCGCGACGCCCGCGAGCTGGAGGAGGCCGGCAACGACGCCGGCATCGTCATGGCGATGCTGCGCGAGACCCGTGAGTTCCTGGCCGAGCCGCAGTACCGCGACGTCCTCGCCCATGCCCCGCTCATCGAGATCGAGAAGATCGGCGACAGCGACCCCGAGCCCCTGCCGCCGGGCGCCGCCCAGCCGCTCTCCGGCATCCGCGCCCTCGGCATGGGCCACGTCATCGCCGGTGCAGGGATCGGCCGGGCCCTCGCCCTGCACGGCGCCGACGTGCTGAACCTGTGGCGGCCGGACGAGCTGGAGCACGAGCGCAGCTACATCAGCGCCAACGTCGGCGTCCGCTCGACCTACCTCGACCCGTACACGGCCGAGGGCTCCGGGCGCCTGCGGACGCTCCTGCGCGACGCGGACGTCTTCTACGCCAACCGCCGCCCCGGCTACCTCGAGCGCATCGGCCTGTCCGAGGAGGAGGCCGCGGCGGCGCGGCCCGGCATCGTCTACGCGACGAACTCCCTGGCCGGGCGCACGGGGCCGTGGGCGGGCCGGATCGGCTTCGACCAGACGGCCGGGAGCCTCGTCGGCATCATGACCCTCGAAGGCGACGGCGAGCGCCCCCAGCTGCCGCCCGTCCAGGTCGTCAACGACTACATCACCTCCTGGCTCACCACCGTGGGCATCGTCGAGGCGCTGGGCCGCCGCGCGCAGGAGGGCGGCAGCTACCGCGTCCACGTCTCGCTCGTCCGGGCCGCCCTGTGGATCCTGAGCATGGGCGTCTTCGACCGGGACTACGCCCACCAGGTCGCAGGTTCCAGCCCCCGCCACCTCTACCTCGACCCCGAGACCTTCACCGCCGACACCCCGCTGGGCGCCTACCAGGGCGTCACGGACCAGGTCCGGATGTCGGCCACGCCCGGAAGCTACCGGCACGTCCTCGTACCGCGCGGCTCCTCCCGGCCCGAGTGGCTGCCCGACGAGAGGAGGACCGCATGACCGGCCCGATGACCGGCCCGAGCAGAAGGTCCCTCCTGGCCGGGACCGTGGCGGCCGCGGCGGGCACCGCCGGCGCGCTCGCCGCCCGCCCCGCCGCGGCCGCGGCCGCCGCACCCGCCGGGAGCCCCGCGGGCGGGGCCGGCTTCCCGGCCGTGACGGTCGGCCCCGGCGACCCCCGCTACGGCGACCTCGTCGTGGGCAACAACGCCCGCTGGGTGGGCCGGCCGGAGACGGTGCGGCTCGTCGCCACCACCGAGCACGCCGTCCGTGCCGTGCAGGACGCCGTGGACGGCGGGAAGCGGATCTCCGTGCGCGGCGGCGGGCACTGCTACGCCGACTTCGTCTTCAACCCGCAGGTGCAGACGGTCATCGACATGACGCCGATGAACGCCGTCTCCTACGACGCCGGGCGCAAGGCGTTCTGCGTCGAGGCCGGGGCGACCCTCCTCGACGTCTACGAGGCCCTCTACAAGGGCTGGGGCGTGACCATCCCCGGCGGCCGGTGCCACTCGGTCGGCGTCGGCGGGCACGTCAGCGGCGGCGGCTACGGGATGCTCTCGCGCAAGCACGGGCTCACCGTCGACCACCTGTACGCCGTCGAGGTCGTCGTCGTGGGCGCCGACGGCAGGGCGCGCGCCGTCGTCGCCACGCGCGAGGAGGGCGACCCGCACCGGGACCTGTGGTGGGCCCACACCGGAGCGGGTGGCGGCAACTTCGGCGTCATCACCCGCTACTGGTTCCGCTCGCCCGGTGCCAGGGGCTCCGACCCGGCCGACCAGCTCATTCACCCGCCGAAGGAGGTGCTGGTCAGCGCCCTGGCCCTGCCGTGGAGCGCGCTGGACGAGAAGGCCTTCACCGGCCTGGTGCGCAACTACGGCGCCTGGCACGAGAAGAATGCGGGCGCCGATTCCCCCTACGCCTCCCTGTGCAGCTTCCTGACCCTGTGCCACCAGGCCAACGGCACCGTCAGCCTGCTGACCCAGATGGACGCCGGCGTGCCGGACGCCGAGCGGCTGCTGCACGACTACGTCGCCTCGGTCACCGCTTCCCTCGGCAAGGCGGCGGCACGGCCCATGACGACCCCGGTGGGGGAGAACCCCCCGATGCCGGACCTCTTCCACCCGCGCCGGCTGCCCTGGCTGACCGCCACGAAGTTCCTCGGCACGAACAACGCGGCGCTCGTCAACCCCACCCTGCGCGGCGCGCACAAGTCCGCGTACATGCGCAAGGGCTTCACCGACGGGCAGATCGCCGCCATCCACCGGCACCTGACCCGGACCGACCTGCGCAACCCGAGCTCGATGGTCTCGCTGCTGTCCTTCGGCGGGCGGATCAACGCGGCGCGGCCGGGGGACACCGCCTCCGTCCAGCGCGACTCCGTCTTCAAGGCCCTGTTCCAGTCGATGTGGGCGGACCCGGCCGGCGACGACGCGAACGTGCGCTGGACCCGCGAGTCCTACGCCGAGGTCTTCGCCGCGACCGGCGGCTACCCCGTCCCGGGCCCGGCCACGGACGGCTGTTACATCAACTACGCGGACACCGACATCACCGACCCCGCGCACAACCGGTCCGGAGTGCCGTGGCAGACGCTCTACTACGGCTCCAACTACCCGCGGCTGCAGCGGATCAAGGCCGCGTACGACCCGGGGAACGTCTTCCGGCACCCGCAGTCCATCGCTCTGCCGGCCACCTCGTAGCCCGGGCCCGGCACCGGGCCCGGCACCGGGCCGGACAGGGCTTCACCGGCTTCATCCGAAAGAGGGCGTGAACCCGTGATTCGCACGATGGCAGTAGTCGGCACCGGACTGATCGGCACGTCCGTGGGGCTCGCGGTGAGCCGCCACGGCGTGACCGTCCACCTCATGGACCAGGACGAGACGGCGGCGAGAACCGCAGCGGCGCTGGGCGCCGGGATCCTGGCCGCCCCCGCCGGGCCGGTGGACCTGGCGGTGCTCGCGGTGCCGCCCGGCCGGCTCGGCCGGGTCCTCGCCGAGCAGCAGCTGCGCGGCCTCGCCCGCGCCTACACCGACGTCGCGAGCGTGAAGGCCGCGCCGGAGCGGCACGCCCTGGCCGGACTCGCCGACGCCTCCTCCTACGTGGGCGGCCACCCGCTCGCCGGCCGGGAGAAGTCGGGGCCGCTCGCCGCCCGGGCGGACCTCTTCGAGGACCGCTCGTGGGTGCTCACCCCGTCGGAGGCCACCTCGCAGGAGACCCTCAACCGGGCCCTGGAGACGATTGCGCTGTGCGGCGCCGTGCCCGTGCTGATGGACAGCCAGGCCCACGACAGCGCCGTGGCACTGACCTCGCACGTGCCGCACGTGGTGGCCAGCCTCATGGCCGCGCGCCTGCAGCACGCCCCGCGCGAGGCGGCCCGGCTCGCCGGGCAGGGCCTGCGCGACGTCACCCGCATCGCCGCGGGCGACTCCCGCCTGTGGGGGGACATCCTGCAGTCCAACGCCGCCGCCGTGGCCGGCGTCCTGCGGGAGCTCCAGGCCGACCTCTCCGACCTGCTGGCCGCGCTCAATGAGCTGTCGGCCGCCCCGGCGGGCGGCAACCCGCCCGGCCTCGCGCGCCTGGTCGACCTCCTGGACCGCGGCATCGCCGGGATGGGCGCGATCCAGGGGCGCGGCGGTACGCAGGCCGCCGGCCCGGTGCGGCTGCGGGTGGCCCTGGGGGACCGGCCGGGGGAGCTGGCGCGGATGCTCGCCTCGGTAGCCGGCTTCGGCATCGGGGCGGACGACGTGACGCCGCGCAGCGGCGGTGCTTCCGGGCTGGAGGTGGAGCTGGGCGTGGCGCCGCTCAGGGCGGAGGAAGTGCTGCGCAGGCTCGTACGGGACGGCTTCGAGGCGGTCCGGGCCGACCGGCGCGTCCTGACCGGCGCCATGCCGTAACCCACCCCACCGACGCCGAGCGGGGGCGGACCGGGTTCATCCGGTCCGCCCCCGCTCTTTCGTGGGTGAGGGTCAGTGCGCCCGGGCCCTGCGGTGCTGTGCCGCCTTCGCCCGGTTTCCGCAGATGGCCATCGAGCACCAGCGGCGCCGCCTGCCCACCGACTTGTCGACGAAACGGCCGCTGCAGTTGTGCCCGTCGCAGATGCGCAGCCGCGTGCGCGTGTCCCCGCTGCCGAGCAGCGTGGCCGCGTCGACGGCGATCCGGCACAGCGCGCGGCGGGCGTCGGACGGCGCGGTGTCCGTGACGAAGACGGCGGTGCCGTCCTGCACGTCGAGGCGCGAGGGGTGCTCGCCGAGGCGCGCCAGCCACACGTTGATCGTGCCGGCCGCGGCCCCGGGGAACGGCTCGCCCGCGACGCTCGCCCGGTACCCGGCGTCGATGGCCTCGCGCAGCTCCCTCGCCTCCTGCAGCAGCGCGTCGTCCACGGCGACGTCCGGCGGGGTGACGCCCGCCTCGGCGAACCACTCGGCGAGGTCGCCGGGGCCCACCAGCAGTTCGCGGCCGCCTTTGAAGCGGTCCCGGAGGGTGTTGACGAAGTCCACGCTCAGCCGGCCCCCGTACCAGACCCAGCGCTCCGGCACTTGGCGATCTTGCACCTGTTCCACAGCCATAACCCCATGATAGGTTACCGGGACCGAGTAACCGTACTACCGGTTAGCAACCGGGAGAGAGGTTGTGCGATGACCCAGCAGGCAGCGGCGGAAGCGCCGAAGGGCGGGTGGCCGGGCGCGGCGAAGGTCTGGCTCCTGGCCCTCGGCATGTTCGCGATCGGCACGGATCTGTTCATCGTGTCCGGGCTGCTGCCCGCGCTCGGCGACGAGCTGGACCTGTCGACGGCCGCGGCCGGCCAGACGGTGACCGTCTTCGCCATCACCTACGCCGTAGCCGCGCCGATCCTGGCGAGCGTCACGTCCCGGCTCGACCGGCGCACGCTGCTGCTGGCCGTACTCATCGTCTTCGCCGTGGGCAACGCCCTCTCGGCGTTCGCCCCGAACTACGCCGTGCTGCTCCTCAGCCGCGTCGTCGCCGGTGCCTCCGCAGCGCTCTACGCCTCCACCGCCTCCGCCGTCGCCGCCCGCATCACCGCCCCCGAGCGGCGCGGGCGCGCCCTCGCGATCGTCTACGCGGGCATGACCAGCGCCATCGCCCTGGGCGTCCCGATCGGCAACGCCATCGGCGAGCTCTCCTCGTGGCGCTGGGCGTTCGGCTTCGTCGCCCTGCTCGCCCTCGTCACGGCGCTCGGCGCCGCGGCCGGCATCCCGTCGGTGGAGGGCAACGCGGGCCTGGGTGTCCGCGAGCGCCTGGGCGCCGTGCGCATCAAGCGCGCCCCCACCGCCATGCTGACCACCACGCTGTGGGTCGTCGGCACCTTCGTCGTCTACACCTACCTCGGCACCGTGCTGGAGAAGGTCAGCGGCGCCGCCGACGCGGACCGGACCTGGCTGCTCCTGGTGTTCGGCATCGGCAGCTTCGCCGGCGTCATGGGCGGCGGCCGGCTCGCCGACCGTGTCGATGCGACCCGCGGCCTCGCCGCCACCGTCGCCCTGCTCGCCGCCGTCCTCGCGGCGCTCACGCTCGCCCTGCACTCCGTCGTCGGCGCCGCGGTGGGACTGGCCGTGTGGGGCCTGGTGCACTGGGCGAGCTTCCCGCTCATCCAGCACCGCCTGCTGGCCATCGGCGGGAAGAACGGGGACATGCTCCTGGCGCTGAACAACAGCGCCGTCTACATCGGGCAGACCGCGGCGGCCGTGGTCGGCGGGCTCTTCGCCGACGCCGGCCACCTGCGCCAACTGCCGCTGGCCGGCGCGGGCTTCGAGGTGCTCGCCCTCGTCGTCCTCGCGATCGGCGCGCGGGCCGCCCGCCCGGCGGCGAGCGCCGCCACCACGGTGACGGCGGCGCCGCAGACGTCCGCCGGAGCGGTGGACAGCCGCCCCTGACGACCGGGGCCAACTCATCGGCACACAGCACCACAAAGGGGGATCCGGGCCACATGATGAACCTGCGGCGCCTGAAATACTTCGCCGTGCTCGCCAAAGAGCTCCACTTCGGACGGGCGGCCGAATCGCTGGGGATCACGCAGTCGGCACTGTCGCAACAGGTCAAGGCCCTGGAGAAGGACGTCGGCGTCGATCTCATCACCGGCCGCGGGGCCAAGGGGGCCGAGCTCACCGAGGCCGGCCGGGAGCTGGTGGAGGGCGCGGACCGGATCCTCTCCCTCTGCGACGACCTCACCGCCCGCCTGCAGGAGGTCGCGACCGGCCGGGCCGGCTCGATCGGCCTGGCCTACAGCCTCTCCGGCGCGTCCCTCGGGCAGCAGGACATCGTCGAGGAGTTCCGCAAGCGCTTCCCGGCGGTCCGGGTGGAGACCGACTCCGGCTGCTCGGCGCGCAACATCGACATGCTGCGCGACGGCCAGGTCGACGTCGCCTTCATCCGGCAGGAGGCCCGCTGCCCCGAGGTGGACTCCTTCGTCCTCGCCGAGGAGGAGCTCGTGGCCGTCTTCCCCTCGGGCCACCGCCTCGCCTCCTCCCTGCGCATCACGCGCGAGCAGCTGCGGGAGGAGCCGCTCGTGATGTGGCCGAGGAAGCTCGCGCCGGAGCTGTACGACCGCATCGTCGGCCAGGTGTGGGGCGAGGTCTCCCCGCACATCGTCCAGGAGGAGCCCGACTACGAGAGCGTGTGCGCCTTCGTCGAGCGGGGCACGGCCGTGGCCGTCATGGACCGGCGGGTGGCCGAGCGGTTCGTCCGGCACGGCATGGCCGTACGCCGCTTCACCGCGCCCGTCCCGGTGACGAAGATCGCCGTGGCCTGGCGCAGGGCCACCCGGTCGCTCGTGGTGGACCACTTCCTGTCGGTGGCCCGCTCCAACAGGCACCAGCTGGTCGGCAGCCACCGCACGCCGCGCGGCGTGCAGTACACGGACCTCGCCGGGGTGGAGATCTCCAGTACCGCCTAAAACGGGCAAGCCGGGCGGCTCGGGCGAAGCCACAGGGCTTGCCCGGGCCGCTTGGCCGAAGTCACAGAATGCGATGCCAGTTCGCCACAGCGCCCCGCAATCGTGGATGATGGGTCCAGGAACCTCAGCCCGATCCGGTGTCGGCCCGGTCTGACTCCCCACCCGCTCTGTACGTAAAACCGCAGGTGAGAGAGCCAGTATGCGTTTCCTTAATGACCAGAAGCCGCCGTACGACCTGACGTACGACGATGTGTTCATGGTGCCGAGCCGCTCCGCGGTCGGATCCCGCCAGGCCGTGGACCTCTCCGCGCCGGACGGGACCGGCACCACCATCCCCCTCGTCGTCGCGAACATGACCGCGATCGCCGGCCGCCGCATGGCGGAGACCGTCGCCCGCCGCGGCGGCCTGGTCGTCATCCCGCAGGACATCCCGATCGAGGTCGTCACCGACGTCATCTCCTGGGTCAAGAGCCGCCACCACGTGCTCGACACCCCGATCGTCCTCAGCCCCTCCCAGACCGTCGCCGACGCGCTGTCGCTGCTGCCCAAGCGCGCGCACGGCGCCGGCGTCGTCGTCGACGCGGACCACCGCCCCGTCGGCGTCGTCACCGAGCACGACCTGACCGGCGTGGACCGCTTCACCCAGCTGTCCGAGGTCATGTCCAAGGAGCTCCTCCTCCTCGACGCGGACATCGACCCGCGCGAGGCCTTCAACCAGCTCGACGCCGCGCACCGCAAGCTCGCCCCCGCGGTCGACAAGGACGGCCGCCTCGCGGGCATCCTGACCCGCCGGGGCGCCCTGCGCGCGACCCTCTACACCCCCGCCACCGACGCCGAGGGCAAGCTGCGCATCGCCGCCGCCGTCGGCATCAACGGCGACTTCGTGGGCAAGGCCGAGCAGCTGCTCAAGGCGGGCGTGGACACGCTCGTCATCGACACCGCGCACGGCCACCAGGAGACGATGATCTCCGCGATCAAGGCCGTCCGGGCGCTCGACCCGCAGGTCCCGATCGTTGCGGGCAACATCGTCGCCGCCGACGGCGTGCGCGACCTCATCGAGGCCGGCGCGGACATCATCAAGGTCGGTGTGGGCCCGGGCGCCATGTGCACCACCCGCATGATGACCGGCGTGGGCCGCCCGCAGTTCTCCGCCGTCATGGAGTGCGCCGCCGAGGCGAAGAAGTACGGCAAGCACGTGTGGGCCGACGGCGGCGTCCGTCACCCGCGCGACGTCGCCATGGCCCTGGCCGCGGGCGCGTCCAACGTGATGATCGGCTCCTGGTTCGCGGGCACGTACGAGTCCCCGGGCGACCTCCAGCAGACCGCCGACGGGCGCTTCTACAAGGAGTCCTTCGGCATGGCCTCGGCCCGCGCGGTCCAGAACCGCACCTCCGAGGAGTCCGCGTACGACCGGGCCCGCAAGGGTCTGTTCGAGGAGGGCATCTCCACCTCGCGCATGTTCCTCGACCCCGCCCGCCCGGGCGTGGAGGACCTGATCGACTCGATCATCGCGGGTGTCCGCTCCTCCTGCACCTACGCGGGCGCCGGCTCCCTGGCCGAGTTCGCCGAGCGTGCCGTCGTCGGCGTCCAGAGCGCCGCCGGCTACGCCGAGGGCAAGCCGCTGCACGCCAGCTGGCAGTAACCCCCGCACGGCCCTGAAAAGGGGCGCGGTCCGATCCGGACCGCGCCCCTTTTTTGTGTTTTACGGAGATCATTCCGGTTCGCCGGGTCGCGCCCCTTTTTTACTCCCCATGTACCGATTCATAACGTGACGTGCAACGATCACCTGTTCTGGCCACCCGGACGCAATGATCAGCCGGGCATACGCAAGAATGGTGCATTACGAGCGCGGGCCCTGACCTCGTAGGGTCTGCGCAGAACGTGGAGTGGCGGGTACCGCTTGCTCGGCGGTACCCCTCGCTACGGGATTGCTCTGCCATGTCGGCGCGCCCCCGGGTCCCGCCGCGGAACCCCTGCTTCCGGACCGGTACCCCCGACCGGCAGTCATGAACGGAGCAACCCCGTGTTGGACCAAGGCACTGCGCCACCTGCCACCGGCGGCAAGCAGCTTCCCCCGCTGCAGTCCACCGGCTTCGGCGCCCGCCTGATGCGCCGCAAGCCCGTCGAGCGTCTGGTCGCCGAGGGCGGCCAGGGCGAGGGCGGCAGCCTGCGCCGCTCGCTCGGCATGTGGCAGCTGACCATGATCAGCATCGGTGCCACGCTCGGCACCGGCATCTTCGTCGTGCTCGGCGAGGCCGTGCCCGACGCCGGCCCGGCCGTCGTGATCTCCTTCGTCCTCGCCGGCGTCACCGCGCTGTTCTCGGCCCTGTCCTACGCCGAGCTCGCCGGCACCATCCCGGTCTCCGGCTCCTCGTACTCCTACGCCTACGCCACCCTCGGCGAGGTCATCGCCTGGGTCTGCGGCTGGTGCCTGATCCTGGAGTACGGCGTCTCCGTGGCGGCCGTGGCCGTCGGCTGGGGCCAGTACCTCAACGAGCTCCTCGAGGGCACCATCGGCGTCACCATCCCGGCCGCCCTGGCCAACCCGCCCGGTGCCGACGGCGGCATCTTCAACCTGCCCGCCCTGCTCGTCGTGCTGCTGTGCATGGCCTTCCTGATCGGTGGCGCCAAGGAGAGCGCCCGCGCCAACGCGATCATGGTCGGCGTGAAGATCGTGGCCCTGCTGCTCTTCTGCGCCGTGGCCTTCATGGGCATCCGCGCCGGCAACTACGCCCCGTTCATGCCGCTCGGCCTCGGCGGCGTCAGCGCCGCGGGCGCCACGCTGTTCTTCTCCTACATCGGCTTCGACGCCGCCTCCACCGCCGGTGAGGAGGCCAAGAACCCGAAGAAGGACCTGCCCAAGGCGATCATGCTGTCGCTGCTGATCGTCACGGTGCTGTACGTGCTGGTCGCGGCCGTCGCGGTCGGTGCCATGCCGTGGGGCGACTTCGAGGGCTCCGAGGCCGCCCTCGCCGGGATCATGAAGGACGTCACCGGCCAGAGCTTCTGGGCCGTGCTGCTCGCCGCCGGCGCCGTCATCGCCATCGCCAGCGTCGTGCTCACCGTCCTGTACGGGCAGACCCGCATCCTCTTCGCGATGTCCCGCGACGGTCTGGTCCCCAAGGCCTTCGCCAAGGTCAACCGCAAGGGCGTGCCGATGGCGAACACCGTGATCGTCTCGCTGTTCTGCGGCATCCTCGCCGCCGCGGTCCCGCTCGGCCAGCTCGCCGACGCCACCAGCATCGGCACGCTCTTCGCCTTCGCCCTGGTGAACGTCGCCGTCATCGTGCTGCGCTTCACCCGCCCCGACATGCACCGCAGCTTCCAGGTGCCGCTCTCGGGCGTGCGCGTTCCGCTTCCGTTCGTCCCGGTGCGGGTTCCGCTCGGCCTGCTCTTCCCGGTGCTGGGCTTCGCCATGTGCCTCTACATGATGCTCAGCCTGGACGTCATCACCTGGCAGGTCTTCGGCGGCTGGATGCTCGTCGGTCTGGTGATCTACTTCTTCTACGGCATGCGCCGGTCGCGCCTGGCCGTCGACGGGGCGGCCGGGGCCGTCCTGGCGAAGGAGCCGGTGGCCGCCGAGGCAGCGGCCGAGGCCGGTGCGAAGCCCGCGGCGAAGTCCGTGGTCGTGGCCAAGTCCGGGGCCAAGCCCGGTGCGAAGCCTGCGGCGAAGGCCGGGGCCGCGACGGCCAAGAAGGGCGCCGCCCGCACCCAGCAGGCGGCGAAGGCCGGAAACGCGGCCGGGGCCGGGGCCACGTCCTCTGCGAAGGCCGCCGGCAAGGGCCGGCCGAAGCCGCGGAAGAAGGCGCGCGGCAAGAAGAAGTGATCCCTTCCACGCCACTCCCGTGATCCCGCCCGCCGGGTCCGCCGTCCGCGGACCCGGCGGGCGGACCCGGGAACACGTGTCGGGAACACGGCCGGGTACGTGATCTACTGCTGGTAGTAGCAGTAGCTGGTTACCCGTAGAAATGTGATCCACCCGCCGTGCGATTGAATGAGCTCGACGAACGCATCGTGCACGCCCTGGCCGAGGACGCCAGGCGCTCCTACGCCGACATCGGCGCAGAGGTCGGTCTGTCGGCGCCCGCCGTGAAACGGCGCGTGGACAGGCTCCGCGCCGAAGGCGCCATCACCGGGTTCACCGTCCGCGTGGACCCGGCGGCCCTCGGCTGGGAGACCGAGGGGTTCATCGAGATCTACTGCCGCCGCAACACCTCGCCCGAGGCCATCCACCGCGGCCTGTCGCGCTACCCCGAAGTGGCGTCCGCCTCCACCGTCACCGGCGAGGCCGACGCCCTCGTGCAGGTCTTCGCCTCCGACATGCGCCACTTCGAGCGCGTGCTGGAGCGCATCGCGGGGGAGCCCTTCGTCGAGCGCACCAAGTCCGTGCTCGTGCTCTCCCCGCTGCTGCGCCGCTTCAGCTCGGGCGCGCCCTCCTGACCTCTGCGCCTCTGCGCGCAAGGGCGTGCAAGGACTCCCCGCCATACTTGCGCCATGCGCAAAGAAGCAGCTGAGAGCCCTTCCCCGGCCGGCCGGCTGGCCAACGTCGACCTGAATCTGCTCGTCGCTCTCGACGCCCTCCTCGCCGAGGAGAGCGTCACGGCCGCCGCCGACCGCATCGGCCTGTCCGGCCCCGCCATGAGCCGCACCCTCGGCCGCATCCGCCGCGCCCTCGGCGACCCCGTGCTCGTCCGCGCCGGCCGCCGGATGGTCCCCACCCCGCGCGCCCTCGCCATCCGGTCCGAGGTGCGCCGCGTCCTCGCCGACGCGCACTCCCTGTTCACCGCCGCGCCCGCGGACCCGGCGACGCTGGAGCGGGTCTTCACCCTCAGCTCCCACGACAGCCACGTGATGGCCTTCGGTGCCCCCCTCCTCGGCCGCGCCGCCCGGGAGGCGCCCGGCGTCACCCTGCGCTTCCTCGCCGAGGACGCCTCCGGCGTCCCCTCCCTCCGCGACGGTGCCCTCGACCTGGAGATCGGTGTCATCGACCGCAACGAACCCGAGATCCGCGTCGAACCCCTGATGACGGACCGCATGGTCGGCGTCGCCCGGCCCGGCCACCCCCTCCTCGAGGCGCCCGTCACCCTGCGCCGCTACGCCGCCGCGAGCCACCTCCTCGACTCCCGGCGCGGCCGGCTGTCCGGGCCGATCGACGAGGCCCTCGCCGCCCGCGGACTGCGCCGCCGCGTCGTCGGCACGGCGCCCACCTTCGCCTCGGCCCTCTTCGTCATCGCCGGCAGCGACGCCGTCGGCCTCCTCCAGGACCGGATCGGCGGCCCGGCCGCCGCCGCGCTCGGCCTGCAGACCTTCGAGATCCCCCTGGACCTCCCGCCGGTGACCATCTCCATGGCCTGGCACCCGCGCCACGAGGCGGACCGGGGCCACCAGTGGCTACGGGATGTCGTCCGCGACATGGTACGCATGACGGGTGGGTCGCTCACGGATGGCACCGCCGGGCCGCTGGGCGGTGGCTGATCGCCGTCGCGGCGGAAGTGAGGGGGCGGAGGCCCCTTCAACCGTGACCGTGAAGGGTGCAGCCCTTCACCTGCCGCCGCCGCGGCGCGCAACATCCACGGACGTGTCCGGCGGTGCCGTACCCGCCTCAAGCACCTCCCGCACAACGAATCGCACCGAAACGCAGGAAAGGCGCAACGAATCGTCCACCTCCACGCAACGGACGTGCCTTGTCCGGCCGGGACGGCGCCCCGTACCGTCAAGGCGTCTTAACGCGACGCCCCCGCAGGGGGGCCGCGCACCCCCCCTCCGGACCAGGTGAAGTGAGGCCGCATGACGCCGCCGCGTATCGCGCTGTACCAGGGCCCCGCCGGCGTTCCCTCCTCCACCTCGGACAGCCTCGTCGCCCTCGACGGCGCCGCCCGCCGGGCCGCCGCCGCGGGAGCGCGGATCCTGCTCACCAACGAGCTGTTCCTCACCGGCTACGCCCTCGGGGACGCGGTCCGGGAGCGCGCCGAGCCGGCCGACGGCCCCGGCGCCCGTGCGGTCGCCCGCATCGCCGCCGAGCACGGCCTGGCCGTCGGCTACGGCTACCCCGAGCGCGACGGAGCCGACGGCGGCACGGTCTACAACGCCCTGCAGCTCATCGGCCCCGACGGCGCCCGCCTGGCCAACTACCGCAAGACCCACCTCTTCGGCGCGTACGAGAGCGCCCACTTCCGGCCCGGCTCCGAGCCCGTCGTGCAGGCCGACTTCGCGGGCCTCCGCCTCGGCCTGCTGATCTGCTACGACGTCGAGTTCCCCGAGCCGGTGCGGGCCCACGCACTGGCCGGCACCGAGCTGCTGCTCGCCCCCACCGCGCTGATGCGCCCGTACGAGATCGTCCCGCAGACGATCGTCCCGGCCCGCGCCTGGGAGAGCCAGCTCTACATCGCCTACGCCAACCGCTGCGGCGACGAGGGAGACTTCACCTTCGCCGGCCTCAGCTGCCTCGCCGCCCCCGACGGGACCGTACGGGCGCGGGCGGGCAGCGGCGAGGACCTGATCGTCGCCGACGTCGACCCGGCGCTGCTGAAGGCCTCCCGCGCCGAGAACACCTACCTGGCCGACCGGCGTCCGGAGCTGTACGCCTCACTCGTCTGACCCACCGCCTCCGGGCCCCTCAGAGCCGCAACCCCCACTTTTCGCAGGAGAGTTCAGCCGATGACGTCCATGGTGCCCACCGCCGCCCACGACGAGCCGTCGGAGCCGGCCCTGCCGCCGATCACCATGGTCGGCCCGGACTTCCCCTTCCCGTACGACGACTTCCTGGCCCACCCGGCGGGCCTCGGGCAGATACCGGCGACCGGGCACGGCGCCGAGGTCGCCGTCATCGGCGGCGGCCTGTCGGGCATCATCTCCGCCTACGAGCTGATGAAGATGGGCCTCAAGCCCGTCGTCTACGAGGCCGACAAGATCGGCGGCAGGCTGCGCACCGTCGGCTTCGAGGGCTGCGACCCCTCGCTGACCGCCGAGATGGGCGCGATGCGCTTCCCCCCGAGCTCCACCGCGCTGCAGTACTACATCGACCTGGTGGGCCTGGAGACCAAGCCCTTCCCCAACCCGCTGGCGCCCGACACCCCGTCGACCGTCGTGGACCTCAAGGGCGAGTCGCACTACGCGCAGACCATCGACGACCTGCCCCCGGTCTACCGCGAGGTCGCCGAGGCGTGGAACGCCTGCCTGGAGGAGGGCGCGGACTTCTCCGACATGAACCGCGCCCTGCGCGAGCGCGACGTGCCGCGCATCCGGGAGATCTGGGCGAAGCTGGTCGAGAAGCTCGACAACCAGACCTTCTACGGCTTCCTGTGCGAGTCGGAGGCGTTCAAGTCCTTCCGGCACCGTGAGATCTTCGGCCAGGTCGGCTTCGGCACCGGCGGCTGGGACACCGACTTCCCCAACTCCATCCTGGAGATCCTGCGGGTCGTCTACACCGAGGCCGACGACCACCACCGCGGCATCGTCGGCGGCAGCCAGCAGCTCCCGCTGCGCCTGTGGGAGCGCGAGCCGGAGAAGCTCGTCCACTGGGCCCCGGGCACCTCGCTGTCCTCGCTGCACGGCGGCGACCCGCGCCCGGCGGTGACCCGGCTGCACCGCACCGCGGGCAACGGCATCACCGTCACCGATGCCTCCGGCGACATCCGCACGTACAAGGCGGCGGTCTTCACCGCCCAGTCGTGGATGCTGCTGTCGAAGATCGCCTGCGACGACTCGCTGTTCCCCATCGACCACTGGACGGCGATGGAGCGCACCCACTACATGGAGTCCTCCAAGCTGTTCGTGCCGGTGGACCGGCCGTTCTGGCTTGATAAGGACGAGGAGACCGGGCGGGACGTCATGTCGATGACGCTCACCGACCGGATGACGCGCGGCACCTACCTGCTGGACGACGGGCCCGGCAAGCCGGCCGTCATCTGCCTCTCGTACACCTGGTGCGACGACAGCCTCAAGTGGCTGCCGCTGTCGGCGAACGAGCGCCTGGAGGTCATGCTCAAGTCGCTCGGCGAGATCTACCCCAAGGTCGACATCCGGAAGCACATCATCGGCAACCCGGTGACCGTCTCCTGGGAGAACGAGCCCTACTTCATGGGCGCGTTCAAGGCGAACCTGCCGGGCCACTACCGCTACCAGCGGCGCCTGTTCACCCACTTCATGCAGGACCGCCTGCCCGAGGACAAGCGCGGGCTCTTCCTCGCGGGCGACGACATCTCCTGGACCGCCGGCTGGGCGGAGGGTGCCGTGCAGACCGCGCTCAACGCCGTGTGGGGCGTCATGCACCAGTTCGGCGGAGGGACCGACCCGTCCAACCCGGGCCCGGGCGACCGCTACGACGAGCTCGCGCCGGTCGAACTGCCCGAGGACTGACGGCGGGTCCTCCCGGACCGCCGTCCACCGGACCGAGGCCCCCCGAGCCCCCCAGCTCGGGGGGCCTCACCCCAAGGGCGTGAGCAGGCAGCGCCCCACCAGCCCGACGCTCGAGTCCATCCGGCCGGTCAGCTCCTCGGCCACGTCGGGCAGGCCGCGCACCGCCCACAGCGCGCGGAAGGACGCCCACGCCCCGCGCCGCGCCGCCTGCAGGGACCACGAACCCACCAGGTGCGTCAGCGGATCGGCGACGTCCAGCAGATCCGGCCCGGGCATCAGATCCTCGCGGATCCGCTCCTCCATGGCGACCAGCAGCCCGCCCACCCGCTCGAAGTCGGCCTCCATCAGGTGGGGCCGGCCGCGCAGCGCACGGCAGGTGTCGACGAGGGCCAGCGCGAGGTCGTGCCCGATGTGGGCGTTGATCCCCGCCAGCGCGAACTGCAGGGGCCGGACGGCCGGATGGCCCCGCAGCTGGAACAGCGGCCGCCAGCACGACGGCGGCTCCCGGCCCGCCGCCGTGTGGTCGACGGCGGCCAGATACCGCGCCGCGAACCGCACGGCGAGCTCGGTGGCCGCCGCCCCGTCCGTGAACCCTCCGGCCCCCGCCTGCTCGGCGACCCGCTCCGTGACCTTCAGGTACACGCGGTTGAAGACGTGCACCCCGTCCCGCGGCGGCAGGGCCCCGTCCAGCATCCGCATCTGCGCCAGTACGTCCTCGATGCCGGCGGGTGCCGCGGGCTTCGCCCAAGTCAGCGTCATGCACACAGAGTGACAGGTGAATACGCAGAGTAGGGGCTCGCGGGCGGTAGTTGACCGGAACGGATGAACGGGCAGGGTCTCCCGGCATATGCGCGCAGGTCCGCGAAGCCGTACCCGCGCGCCCGTACGCCCGCGACGATCCTCGGCAGCGCCAGGGCGTCCAGCACGGGCCCGCCGTCGTCGCTGCCGACGTGCATCTGGATCACGGCCCCCGGCGTCAACGCGTCCAGGGCGCGGCGGACGGCCCGGTCGACGGTCATGCCCTGGGAAGCGCCGAGGTAGCCGTTCGTGTCGGTCGTGAATTCGAGGTCCGCGAAGCCCAGCGAGTTGACCAGCGCGACCTTATCCGGGGGCGCCTCGCTGTACGGGAAGCGGAAGAACGGCAGCGGCTCCACCCTCCCGGCCCGCCGGATCGCCCGGTCCGCACGCAGGACTTCCTCCTGCGCCTCCCGGGCGCCGATGCGGTCGAAATACGGGTGGCTGTACGAATGGTTGCCCAGCCCGAACCCCTGCTCCGCCATGGCCCGTACGGCACCGGGGTGCCGGTCGGCGAAGTCCCCCGTGGGGAAGAACGCCGCGGGCACGCCCAGCCGCCCGAGCGTACCGAGCACGTCCGCGATCCCGGCCTCGTCCCACGCCGCGTTGAACGTCAGCGCGACGACGGGACGCGTGGTCGGCAGGTGTCTGACGTCCGAGCCGAACAGGTCGGAGACGGGCGAGGGAGGTGCGGCGCGGGACGGGGGAGAGGCGAAGGCGAGCACGGCGGCGAGGGCCAGGAGCAGCGTGACGACCAGCGTTCTCCTGGGCGGAACGGATACGGCGAGTGGTCTCATGCCCCGTCAACGCCCCGCGGGCGGGAGGCGGCACGGGCGGCCGCCACCCGGCGGTAGAGCGCGGTGGCCTCGTCCGCGCGACCGAGCTGTTCGAGACAGTGCGCTTCGTCGTTGAGGCTCGCGAGCGTGTCGCTGTGCGAGGGCCCGAGCGCGCGCTCCCGGTCCCGCGCCACGTGCCGGTAGGCGACGAGCGCTTCCTCCCAGCGGCCCAGCCACCCGAGGGCGACGGCCACTTCGCGGCGGCTGACGAGCGCATCGGGGTGCTCGGGACCGAGCACGTGTTCCCGGAGCTCGCAGACCAGACGGGCCTCCGCCAGGGCCTCCTCCCAGCGGCCGAGCCGCCCGAGGTTGACGCCCCGCCCGTGCCGGGCCCGCAGGGTCTCCGGAGCCTCCGGGCCCTCGACGCGCTCACGGTCCGCGACGAGCGCGTCGTAGACCTGAAGGGCCTCCGCGCTGCGCCCCAGGCGCCCGAGGCAGATGCCCGCCTCGTAGCGGGCGGCGAGCGTGTCGGGGTGGTCGGGCCCCAGGACCCGGCTCCGGGCTCGGGCCACGTAGCGGTACACCAGGAGGGCCCGCTCCCATCGCCCGAGCCGGCCGAGCGCGTAGGCGACCTCGTAATGCGTGGTCAGCGTGTCGGGATGGTCGTCGCCCAGCCTGCGTGCCCGGTCGGCCGCCACCTCGACCGCCATGGGGTACGCCTCCTCCCAGCGCCCCAGCCGCCCGAGGCTGAACGCGAGGTTGTGCCGGCAGCGCAGCGTCTCCGGGTGCTCCGGGCCCATCGTGCGCTCCCGGACGCCGAGGACCTCGGAGTACAGCTGGAAGGCCTCGAAGTGCCGCCCCAGCCGGCCCAGGACGTATGCCATCTCCTGGCGTGCGGCGAGGGTGTCCGGGTGATCGGGGCCGAGCACCCGGGCGCGGGCACCGGCGAGCTGCCCGAAGAACCCCAGCGCGTCGGCGTGACGGCCCAGCCTGGACAGGGCCACGGCGATCTCGTACTGACTCTCCAGGGTTTCGGGGTGCTCCTGCCCGAGCAGCCGCTCGCGGGTCGCCGCAACCCGCCGGTGCGCGCTGAGCGCCCGGCTCCAGTCTCCCTGCCGACTGTGGGAGAGCGCGAGTTCGTGACTCTCCTGCAGGAGGCCGAGTAACTCCAGCGAGGCGGAGGCGGGATGCGGCGGCGCACCAGACTTCAGCACCCTGGAGGCGACGTCCGGCGACACGAGCTCCTCACGGGGATGCCACTCGTCCCCGATGGCCGTACGCACCAGGGTGAGCCGGCTTCCGTAGCCGGTCGCCGGCCCGTCCATGCCCTGCATCCGGCGGCACGCCCTCAGGGTCCCCTTCAGCAGAAGGGCCATGGGGTGCTCCGCTCCGAAGCCGGCCGTGGCGATGCGGTCGGCCTCGTCGAGGGCCTCCTCCGCGTGCTCCATGCGACCGGGCGACTCCATGGCCCGCGCGAGGTCGAGTTCGGCGCACGCGTGGTTCGTCAGCGCGGTGATGGTGAGGGGGTGGCGGTCGCCGAAGCAGTCCGAGGACTGCCGCGCCGCCTCCTCCAGCGCCCGTACGGCGCGCTGCAGCCGCGGCAGGTCTTCCGTCCGCCGCACCGTCTCGTACTCCGCGCAGGCCAGGTCGGCCACGGCGGTCACGGTCTGCGGGTGACGGGCCCCCAGCTCGGCGGCCGCCCGCGCCGCGACGGTGGCCATCACGTCGGTGACCTGCGCCATGCGCTCGTGGGCACGCAGCGACCGCGCCCACTCGAACTCCACCGCCGCCCGGAAGACGAGCGCCGGGATATCGGTGGACTGCCGCGGCTCCGGCGAGCCGAGCGCCCGGCGGTCGGCTTCGCGCACGTCGGCGGCCACCTCGCTGAGCTGTACGGGGTCGTTGCTCCAGCGCGCGAGCGCCAGGTCGACCGAGGCGAGGAGGAGACGCACCCGGCGCTCCTCACCCCCGCCGAGCGCGAGTCGCGCGAGCCCCACCACGCGCTCGGCCTTCCCGAAGTCGCCGGCGCGCGCGTGGACGGCGGCCAGATTGGCGAACGTCTCGGCCCGTACGTGCTGTTCGGCGTCGAGGCCCCGCGCGGTCTCCAGGGCGCTGCCTGCTTCTTCCAGCTCCCCGAGGCCGACCATCCTCGCCGCCAGCTTGTTCAGCGCCGCGGCTTTGGCGGAGCCGTCGAGGGCGGGGGAGTGCGGCGCGGCTGAAGACCCGGAGCGCAGGATCTCCAGGGCTTCCTCGCGCCGTCCCAGTGCCTGGAGGAGGGTCGCCAGGTAACAGATGTCCTCGATGGCGCCGGGGCGCCCCGCCACAACGGCCCGGCGCGCGGCCCCGGCGGGCACGGCGAGCGCCGCCCCCGCCGCGCCCCCGCCGGTCACCGCCTCCTCCGCCTGCCCGATGGCCTCCCGGAGTTCATCCGTCACGACGCCTCACCCCCCAGCGCCAAGTCGACGACGTTCTTCGCGATGTGCACCTGCAGCCCGGCCACTTGCCCCGGGTCGATGAGACCCCGTTCCGACCACTCCTTGAGCGCACTCAGCAGCGCCTCGCCCTTGGCGACCGCCATGTCGACGGAGACGGGAGCGGACTCCGCTCCGGGAGAGTCGTTCACCGGGGCCGTTACCGGCGGCGGGGCCGCCGACCCTCTCGCAGCGGACTGCTCCTCGTGCCGCCCCACCGGTTCCGCGACGCTCGCGGGCGGCTCCAGCGCCTGCAGCAGGTGATCCGTCCGGAAGTGGGGGAAGCGGCTCATCACCTCCCGGAGCGGCACGGCGAACAGCACGTTCGCCGCACGGTCGGGTGCCTGCCGGTCCGGATACTGCTCGATCAGGACGCCCAGCAGGGCCGCCCCCCGGTCCGCCGTGGTCACGCGCTCGACCGGCCCGCCGGAGTACCCCGAGTAGTCCCCCAGGGCCTGTTCCGCCACGAGTTGCATGGCCTGGATGCGCCCTCCGCCCACGCACGTGTAGTCGACGGCGTCCGCGTCGACGTGGCCGCCCAGGTGGGGGTCGCTCAGGGACGGCCGGTGCAGGCCGCGCCAGCGGTCGCCGCGGCGGGGGAGGTCCCCGACGGGCAGCGTCAGCGGCACCAGTTCCGGTTCGAGGACCTCGATCAGGGCGAGGTCGGCCTCTTCGATGCGCCGGCAGACGCGCCCGCCGACCTCGGTGCCGTCGCCCAGGCGCACGCTGACGTGCTCCTCGCCGACCGCCAGGTACCGCAGGCAGTGGTCCGCCGTCAGGACGAAGCACCGCGTGAGCAGGAACCCCGCGCCCAGGGGTCTGTCCGCCTGGTAGAGGTCGACCGCGTAGCCGGATCCGGGCACCGCGGGCCCCTCAGGCGCGTTCCACCGTCAGTATGACTTCGAAGGACGCCTCCGCGGACGCCTTCGAGAGGATCACCCCGGCTTCGGCCGCGAGCGTCACCCCGAAGGTGACCTGCAGGCTGCCGACGCGCCAGCCGTCGCGCTCCGGGATCCGGGCGAGGGCGTCCTGCGCGATCGAGGACGCGGAGGTGATGGCCTGCTCCAGCTCTTCGGAGCGCTCCTCCAGGGAGGCGGTGCGGCGGGTCCGGCTGCTGATCTGCCGGGACCCTTGCGCGTCCAGTTCCACCGTCTCCACGCGGACCAGCGGTACGGACATGGCGGGCTCCCCCGATTCCTCCATGAGCTTCACCGGCCGTGACGCGGCGGCTCGTTCAGCCTAGCCACGCGGGCCACTCGCGGCAGGGGAATCGGGGGAGTTCCCGTCGAGGACGGACGGGCCGCCGCCCTCGTCGGACAAGCTCTCAGCTCGTCAGTACGCCGCTGCGCTCCCGGGGCTTGCGCGGCACCCGCGGGTCGGCGACCCGGACGGCAGCCGCCGGGACCTCCCGGTGGGAGGGATCGCGGACCTCGCCCACGAGCTTCTCCAGGACGTCCTCCAGGGCCACCAGCCCCAGCACCCGCCCCGACGCGTCCGTGACCGCCGCCAGGTGGGCCGCGGCCCTGCGCATCACCGTCAGGGCGTCGTCCAGGGGCAGTTCGGCCCGGAGGGTCTCCACGCGCCGCCACACGTGCTGCGGCACCGCACGCTCACGGTCCTCCAGGTCCAGGACGTCCTTGACGTGGAGGTAGCCCATGACGGCGCCGCCGGGGGCGCACACGGGGAAGCGCGAATAGCCGGTCCGCACCGTCAGCTCCTCGATGCCGCGCGGCGTGACGGACGGGTCGACCGTGACCAGGTCGGCCGGGTCGAGGAGCACGTCGGTCACCGGGCGGCTGCCCAGCTCCAGGGCGTCCTCCAGGCGCTCCTGCTCGGCGCGTTCCAGCAGCCCCGCCTGGCGGGAGTCCTCGACCAGGTGGGTGAGCTGCTCGCTGGTGAACACGGCCTCCACCTCGTCCTTGGGCTCGACGCGGAAGAGCCGCAGCACGCCGTGGGCGCACGCGCCCAGCAGGCGGGTGACCGGTCGGCAGACCCGTGCGAACGCCACCAGCCCCGGGCCCAGCCACAGCGCCGCCCGGTCGGGCGCCGACATGGCCAGGTTCTTCGGCACCATCTCGCCGATCACCAGGTGCAGGAAGACCACCACGGCGAGCGCGATGACGTAGCCCAGCGGATGGATCAGCCCGGCGGGCACGTGCGCCGCCTCGAAGACGGGCTCCAGGAGCGCGGCCACCGTCGGCTCGGCGACCGCGCCGAGCGTCAGAGAGCAGACGGTGATGCCGAACTGGGCGGCGGCCATCATCTGCGGCAGGCTCTCCAGGCCGGTCAGGACCGTACGGGCCCGTGCCGAACCCTCCGCGGCCTTCGGCTCGATCTGGCTGCGGCGCACGGACACGAGCGCGAACTCGGCGCCCACGAAAAAGCCGTTGGCGAGCACCAGCAGCGCGGCGAAGAGGAGTTGCAGCACGCTCATCGCGCCTCCCCCCTGCCGGTGGCGGTACGGGCGAACCGCACCCGTTCGGCCCGGTGGTGGGCGACCAGGCGCACCGAGATCCGCCAGCCGGGCAGTTCGGCGGTGTCACCGGCCGCAGGGATGCGGCCCAGCAGGCCAGCGACGAGCCCGGCGACGGTCTCGTACGGGCCGTCGGGCGGCTCCAGGCCTATGCGGCGCAGGGCGTCGACGCGGCAGCCGCCGTCGGCCTCCCACCCGGTGCGGCCGTCCTCGCAGGCCACGGGGGCCAGTTCGGGCCGGTGGGCGTCCTCGGCGTCGTGCTCGTCGCGGACTTCGCCGACGAGCTCCTCGACGATGTCCTCCAGGGTCACCACGCCCGCCGTACCGCCGTACTCGTCGACGACGACGGCTATCGGCTGCCCGCTGCGCAGCTGCTCCAGGAGCGGCTGCACAGGCAGCGTGCCCGGTACGAGCATCGGGGGGACGGCGATGCGCCCGACGGGGGTGCGCAGCCGCTCGTCGGCGGGGACCGCCAGGGCGGCCTTGAGGTGGACCATGCCGGTGATGTCGTCCAGGCGCTCCCGGTAGACGGGGAAGCGCGACAGGCCCGTGGCACGGGTGAGGTTGAGGACGTCCTCGGCGGTCGCCGAGGACTGCAGGGCGCTGACCTTCACACGGGGCGTCATCACGTGCTGTGCGGTGAGGCCGCCGAGCGAGAGGGTGCGTACGAAGAGGTCGGCGGTGTCCTGCTCCAGGGCGCCGGCGCGGGCCGAGTGCCGGGCCAGGGAGACGAGTTCGCCCGGGGTGCGGGCGGAGGCCAGCTCCTCGGCGGGCTCGACGCCCAGGGCCCGTACGAGCCGGTTGGCGACCGCGTTCAGCAGGGTGATCACGGGCCGGAAGAAGTGGGCGAAGGCGTGCTGCGGGCCGGCGACGAACCGCGCGACCTGCAGGGGCCGGGAGACCGCCCAGTTCTTGGGCACCAGTTCGCCGATGACCATCTGCACGGCCGAGGCCACCAGCATGCCGGTGACGACGGCCACGCCGGGCGCGGCTCCCCCGGGCAGGCCGGCGGCGGCGAGCGGCCCGGTGAGCAGGTGGCCCAGGGCGGGCTCGGCCAGCATGCCGACGACCAACGAGGTGATGGTGATGCCGAGTTGGGTCCCGGAGAGCTGGAACGAGAGCTCGCGCAGGGAGGCGACGACGGTGCGGGCCCGGCGGTCACCGCCGGCCGCGGCCCGTTCGGCCTCCGGCTTCTCCACGGTCACCAGGCCGAACTCGGCGGCGACGAAGAAGCCGTTCGCCAGGATGAGGAGGAGTGCTGCCGCGAGCAGCAGCAGGGACACGGTGATACTCATGCCGCCGCCTCCGTGGGGTGGGCGGCGGCGCGGGTACTACAGGACGATCCGTCCATTGCCGGAGGGAGTCACTCCTCGGGTCGCAGGTGCCCCGCGGGCCGCGCTGTTCCACGGCCGTTTCCTCGTGCGGGGCGGGGCAGGTGTGTGCCCGTGGCACCAGAGTAATCAAGGAACCGCGGTCACAGGCGGGCCGCCCCGCTCGGGGAACGCCCGGGAAAACGGTCGTGGATCGGGCCGGATCAGGTCGTGGATCAGGTCGCGGAGTGCCCCGTGCCGTGCTCCTCCACCAGGGCGCGCAGGGCCCGGGCGTTGGCGACGGCCTGCTCCTTGGCGATGCCGGGCTGGATGCCCATGGCCGCCAGGCTCGTGCCGTCGGCCAGGTCCAGATGGACCCAGGCGTCACCCGGGCGCAGGGTGACCCGGACGATCTGAGCCCACGCCAGCTGCCGCTTCGTGGTCAGGTTGACGACGGTCACGCCGTCGCGGGTGGCGACCACCTTGGGGCGGCTGAGCAGCCCGAGGAAGGCGAAGACGAGCAGGCCGGTGCCGATGAAGGAGGCCCGGTCCCCGGCCGTGGCCGTGTCGAGCAGGAAGGACACCGCCGTGAGGACGGCGAGCAGGGCCGTACCCAGGCTCATCAGCACGATCCGGGTACGGGTCGGGCGGAAGGTGACCGGGAGCCCGGCCGGGCCGGACGGGGATGCGGGCGTGGACACGTCGCTGGAGCTCTCGCTGGGTGGGGAGGGGGCCGGGCCGGTCAGAGGCGGCAGGCGTGGATGTTGGTGGTGAGGATGGCGCGGGCGCCCAGCTCGTACAGCTCGTCCATGATGCGCTGGGCGTCGCTGGAGGGGACCATCGAGCGGACCGCGACCCAGCCCTCGTGGTGCAGCGGGGAGACGGTCGGCGACTCCAGGCCGGGGGTGAGGGCGACGGCGCGCTCGACGTGCTCCACCCGGATGTCGTAGTCCATCATCACGTACCGGCGGGCGACGAGGACGCCCTGCATCCGGCGGAGGAACTGCTGCACCTTGGGGTCGTCGGCCGGTGCGCCGGAGCGGCGGATGACGACGGCCTCGGACTTCAGGATCGGCTCGCCGATGATCTCCAGGCCGGCGTTGCGCAGGGTGGTGCCGGTCTCCACCACGTCCGCGATGATCTCGGCGACGCCGAGCTGGATGGCGGTCTCGACCGCGCCGTCGAGGTGGACGACGGCGGCGTCCACGCCGTTGTCGGCGAGGTGCTTGGTGACCAGGCCGGAGAAGGACGTGGCGACGGTCATGCCGCCGAACTCGCTGACGTCCTTAGCCGTGCCCGGCCGGGTGGCGTAGCGGAACGTGGACCCGGCGAAGCCGAGCTGCATGATCTCCTCGGCCTGCGAGCCGGAGTCCAGCAGCAGGTCGCGGCCGGTGATGCCGATGTCGAGCTTGCCGGAGCCCACGTAGACGGCGATGTCGCGCGGACGCAGGAAGAAGAACTCGACGTCGTTGGCCGAGTCGACGAGGACGAGCTCCCTGCGGTCCTTGCGCTGGCGGTAGCCGGCCTCATGGAGCATCGCCGACGCAGGCTCGGAGAGAGAACCCTTGTTGGGAACGGCGATGCGCAGCATGAGGTCGGTTTCCTTCGTGCGTGGGGATGTGCGGGATGTACGGGAGGAACTGCGGTGGCACCGGGGGCCGGTGCCGGCGGGGTCAGAGGTGGGAGTAGACGTCGTCCAGGGAGATCCCGCGGGCGACCATCATCACCTGAACGTGGTACAGCAGCTGGGAGATCTCCTCGGCGGTGGCGTCGGCGCCCTCGTACTCGGCGGCCATCCACACCTCGGCGGCCTCCTCGACCACCTTCTTGCCGATGGCATGGACGCCCTTGCCCACCAGCTCGGCGGTGCGGGAGGTGGCGGGGTCGCCGTCGGCCTTCTGCTGGAGCTCTGCGAACAGCTCCTCGAACGTCTTCTTGGACATGGTGCGTCCTACCCTACGGGGTCCGCCCCCGCTGTCAGTGCCAGGGCTCGGACACCGAGCGCAGAAGTACCGCCGTGGCGACGGCGGCGGTGACGGCCTCGTGGCCCTTGTCCTCGTTCGAGCCTTCGAGACCGGCCCGGTCCAGGGCCTGCGCGTCGTCGTCACACGTCAGGACGCCGAAGCCGACGGGGACGCCGGTGTCCACGGACACCTGGGTGAGGCCCTGGGTGACGCCCTGGCACACGTAGTCGAAGTGCGGGGTGCCGCCGCGGATGACGACGCCGAGGGCGACGATCGCGTCGTAGCCGCGGCCGGCGAGGACCTTGGCGGCGACGGGCAGCTCCCAGCTGCCGGGCACGCGCAGCACGGTGGGCTCGTCGATGCCGAGGTCGTGCAGCGCGCGCAGGGCGCCGTCGACCAGGCCGTCCATGACCTTCTCGTGCCACTGCGCGGCGATCACGGCCACCCGCAGGTCCTGGCAGTTCTTCACACTCAGCTCGGGGGCGCCCTTGCCGCTCACGTCGCTTCTCTCTTCCGTCGGTACCGCTGGGCGGGTGTGTGGGTGGTGGTCGTCGTCACTGGTTGCTGCAGGCCGGCACCGGCGTGCCGTCCAGCCAGGGCAGGTCGTGGCCCATGCGGTCCCGCTTCGTGCGCAGGTACCGCAGGTTGTGCTCCCCGGCCTGGACGGGCACGGGCTCGCGGCCGGTGACCTCCAGCCCGTGGCGGGCCAGGGCCGCGCTCTTGTCGGGGTTGTTCGTCATCAGCCGCAGCGAGCGCACCCCCAGGTCGGCGAGGATCTCCGCGCCCGCCGCGTAGTCGCGGGCGTCCGCGGGCAGCCCCAGTTCGAGGTTGGCGTCCAGCGTGTCGCGGCCGTCCTCCTGCAGCTCGTAGGCGCGCAGCTTGGGCAGCAGCCCGATGCCGCGGCCCTCGTGCCCGCGCAGGTAGAGCACGACGCCGCCCTCGGCGGCGATGCGCTCCATGGACGCCTGCAGCTGCGGGCCGCAGTCGCAGCGCAGCGAGCCGAACACATCGCCGGTCAGGCACTCGGAGTGGACGCGCACCAGCACGTCCTCGCCGGCGCCGAGGTCGCCGGCGACGAGCGCGATGTGCTCGACGCCGTCGGCCGCGGAGCGGTAGCCGTAGGCGCGGAAGTCGCCGAAGGCGGTGGGCAGCCGGGTCTCGGCCTCGCGGTGCACGGCGGCCTCCGCCGCCCGGCGGTGGGCGATCAGGTCCTCGATGGAGATGATCGCGAGGCCGTGCTTGCGGGCGAAGGGGATCAGCTCGGGCAGCCGCAGCATCGCGCCGTCCTCGCCGGCGATCTCCACGATCGCGGCGGCGGGCCGCAGACCGGCGAGCCGGGCGAGGTCGACGCCGGCCTCGGTGTGGCCGTTGCGGACCAGGACGCCGCCGGGCCTGGCGCGCAGCGGGAAGACGTGGCCGGGCCGGACGAAGTCGCCGGGGGCGGCGGCGGGGTCGGCGAGCAGCCGGATGGTGGTGGCCCGGTCCGCGGCGGAGATGCCCGTGTCGGTGCCGTGCGCGCGGGAGGCGTCGACGGAGACGGTGAAGGCCGTGCGCATGGACTCGGTGTTGTCCGCGACCATCTGCGGCAGGTCGAGCCGCTCGACGTCGTCCTCCTCCAGCGGGACGCAGATCAGGCCGCGGCACTCGCTCATCATGAAGGCGACGATCTCGGTGGTGACCTTCTCCGCGGCCACGACGAGGTCGCCCTCGTTCTCGCGGCTCTCGTCGTCCACGACGACGACGGGCCGGCCGGCGGCGATGTCGGCGACGGCACGCTCGACGGAGTCGAGGGCGAACTCCCCGGCCAGGGGCCAGTTCTCCGTGTCCAGGACGGTCATGCTGCTGCTCCTTCCAGTGCGGGCTTCACGCTCTCGCGGGAGCGCAGCCACCAGTCGCGCATGCCCCACAGGACCAGGGCGAGGTAGATGACGTAGACGAGGCCGGAGAAGGCCAGGCCGCTGCTGAAGGCGAGCGGGACGCCCACCACGTCGACCAGCAGCCAGGCGGCCCAGAACTCGATCAGCCCGCGGGCCTGGGCCACCATCGCGGCGAGCGTGCCGACGAAGATGTAGGCGTCGGGCCAGGGGTTCCAGGACAGCTCCGGCACGGCCGTGAACAGGCCGCCGACGGCCAGCGTGCCGAGCGCAGTGCCGGCCAGCAGCGCCACCCGCTCGCGCCACGTGCCGAAGCGGACCGCGATCGAGCCGTCCTGCGCCTGCTGCCTGCCGCGGTGCCACTGGCGCCAGCCCCATACGGCGACGCCGATGACGAGGAGCTGCTTGCCGATGCCGCCGCTGAGGTGGGCCGAGGCGTACGCGGCGACGAGGATGACGCCGGAGAGGAACTGGGCGGGCCAGGTCCATATGGAGCGCCGCCAGCCGAGGGCGAGCGCGGCGAGGCCGATGGTGTTGCCGATCGCGTCGGACCAGATGACGTGCTGCCCGAAGGCGCTGAACGCCTCGCCGTTGAGCCAGTCGAGGGCGCTCATGCGATGCTCTCCCCGGTGCCGCGGGCGGGCGTGCCGAGCAGCCGCTCGACGTACTTGGCGAGGACGTCCACCTCGAGGTTGACCGGGTCGCCGGGCTGCTTGATGCCCAGGGTGGTCAGTTCGAGCGTGGTGGGGATGAGGCTGACGGTGAAGTGCTCGTCGCCCGCCTCGACCACGGTCAGGCTGATGCCGTCGACGGTGATGGAGCCCTTGTCGACGACGTAGCGGGAGAGCCCGGCCGGCAGGCCGATCTTCACGATCTCCCAGTGCTCGCCGGGGATCCGCTCCAGCACGGTGCCGGTGCCGTCGACGTGCCCCTGGACCAGGTGGCCGCCGAGGCGCCCGCCGAGGGCCATGGGCCGTTCGAGGTTGACGCGCGAGCCGGGGACGAGGGCGCCCAGGCTGGAGCGCTTGAGGGACTCGGCCATCACGTCCGCGGTGAACTCGCCGTCGGCGGTCTCCACGACGGTCAGGCACACGCCGTTGACGGCGATGGAGTCGCCGTGCTTGGCGTCCTCGGTGACGATCGGGCCGCGGAGCCGGAAGAGGGAGCTGTCGCCGAGGTTCTCCACGGAGACGACCTCGCCCAGTTCTTCGACGATTCCGGTGAACACTGTCAGTTCTCCTCAGGGGCGGTGGCGGAAGCGGTGGGGACTGCGGTGATCCGCAGGTCGGGACCGAGCCGGGCGACGTCGGTCACCTCGAGGCGCAGGGTGTGGGCGATCGTGCCGATGCCGGCGTCGCCGAGGGCGGCCGGCCCGGCGCCGAGCAGGGCGGGGGCGAGATAGCCGACGACGCGGTCGACGGCACCGGCGGCGACGAACGAGCCGGCGAGGGCGGGGCCGCCTTCGAGCAGCACGGAGCGGACGCCGCGCGCGTGGAGCTCGCGGAGCAGGGCGTGTACGTCCAGGCCGCCGTGGCCGCCGCCGGCCCCGGCGCGGGGCAGGCGCACGACGTCGGCGCCGGGCAGATGGGTGGTGTCGGCGTGCTCGCCGACGGCGAGCAGGGTCGGTGCCGCGTCGTCCAGGACGCGGGCGCCGGGGGTGACCGAGGCGTGCGTGTCGACGACGACGCGCAGGGGCTGCACGGCACCTTCGCGGCCCCGCACGGCCAGGTGGGGGTCGTCCGCGCGCAGGGTGCCCGAGCCCACCACGACGGCGTCGGCCTCGGCGCGCAGCCGGTGGACGTCGGCGCGGGAGTCCGCGGAGGTGATCCAGCGGCTGGTGCCGTCGGCGGCGGCGCTGCGCCCGTCGAGCGTCGCGGCGTACTTCCACAGCACGAAGGGGCGGCCCTGGAGCACCGAGGTGAGCCAGGCGGCGTTGCCGGCGGCCGCCTCGTCGGCGAGGAGGCCGCCCTCGGTGTCGACGCCGGCGGCGTCCAGGGTGGCCGCGCCGCCGGTGGCGGCGTCGGTGGGGTCGGCGACGGCGTAGACGACCCGGCCGATGCCGGCGGTGATCAGGGCCTGGGCGCAGGGGCCCGTGCGGCCGGTGTGGTTGCAGGGTTCGAGGGTGACGACGGCGGTGGCGCCGCGCACGTCGTGGCCTGCGGCGGAGGCGGCGGCGAGGGCTTCGACCTCGGCGTGCGGACCGCCGGCGCGGCGGTGCCATCCCTCGCCGAGGACGGTGCCCTGAGGGCCGAGGATGACGCAGCCGACGACGGGGTTGGGGCTCGTCGCGCCAAGGGCGCGAGCTGCGAGCGCCATGGCGCGACGCATCGCGTCTGCTTCGGTCGCGGTGGCCACCGGGTCCTCCTGCCTCTTCGGGCACGGACTCCGGGGCTGTCGTACGGGACGACGGAAAGAAGCGGGTACGCCGCAACGGGGGACACCACGGCCCTTGCGAGGCCGTGCGGGAAGGGCCGCCCGTGAGGGCGGGCCACCTGCGACGGTGTGCCGATGCGTGCCCGCCGCGCACTGCCTCCCATCCGGACTTTAACCGTCGGTCCAGGAATTTCACCTGGTCAACCGGCCGCTGGCTGCGGACGGGTCGCGGACTGTAACCGCCGGTTCGGACTTTCACCGACCCCGGAGTGCGCTGCGTTTCAAAATGTCAGGTCATGCTACATGCGTACGGCCTGCGGCTTCTCAAAACCGCTGGTCGACGGGACCGAGCGTACGCCGGGCGGTGGCGCGGTGTCCACGGCGATGTGACGCACTGGACACGCCGGGTGGCAAACGGGCGGGAAGGCCGCCGGGTCCCGTGCGGCGGCCTTGCGGCGGAGCGTCGGGCTCCGGATTCCGCCCCTTCCCGGACTTGGTCCGTACCTATTGACGCACTGGTCTAGTCCTCTTAACCTCTGCCACACCTCCGAGGAGTACGGCCCGCCGGTGGGCGCACACCGGCGGGCCACAGCACGACGCTCACCCCCCGCCCGCCCGGCCGTGCCGGGCACCCCACCTGGAGGACCTGATCGTGTTGTTCCGAGAGAACCGGGAGCGCCGGGAGAGATCCTGTACCGGCCCCCGCGCCCGCCGCGGGATCACCGTCGCCGCCGTCGGCACCGCCCTGGCCGGGCTGCTGATCGGCACGGTGTCGGCGACCACCTCACACGCTGAGGACCACACCGCCTGCCGCCCCGACGGCCTCTACACCACCCCCGGGACCGACGTCCCCTACTGCTCCGTCTACGACTCCGCCGGCCGCGAGAAGATGGGCGCCGACCACCAGCGCCGCGTCATCGGCTACTTCACGGGCTGGCGCACCGGCAAGGACGGCACCCCCGCCTACCTCGCCCCCGACATCCCCTGGGACAAGGTCACCCACCTCAACTACGCCTTCGCGCATGTCGGCCCCGACGACAAGATCTCCGTCGGCGCGGACGGCGCGAACAACCCCGCGACCGGCATGACCTGGCCGGGCGTTCCCGGCGCCGAAATGGACCCGGACCTGCCCTACAAGGGCCACTTCAACCTGCTGAACAAGTACAAGAAGCAGCACCCCCGGGTGAAGACCCTCATCTCGGTGGGCGGCTGGGCCGAGACCGGCGGCTACATCGACGAGAACGGCCAGCGCGTCGGCTCCGGCGGCTTCTACAAGACGGCGACCAACGCCGACGGCTCGGTCAACCAGGCCGGGATCGACACCTTCGCCGATTCGGCCGTCGCTTTCGTCAAGAAATACGGATTCAACGGCGTCGACATCGACTATGAATACCCCACGTCGATGAAGGACGCCGGGAACCCCAAGGACTGGGCGCTCGCCAACGCCCGGCGCGGCGGCCTGAACAAGGGCTACGCGGCGCTGATGAAGACCCTCCGCGAAAAGCTCGACCGGGCCGGGGCGGCGGACGGAAAGCACTACCTCCTCTCCGTCGCCGCACCCTCCTCCGGATACCTGCTGCGCGGCATGGAGACGTACCAGACCACGAAGTACCTGGACTACGTCAACGTGATGTCGTACGACCTGCACGGCGCCTGGAACGAATTCGTCGGGCCCAATGCCGCACTCTACGACGACGGGAAGGACGCCGAGCTCGCCAAGTGGGGCGTCTACACCACCGCCCAGTACGGCGGGATCGGCTACCTCAACGGCGACTGGGCCTACCACTACGTCCGCGGATCGATGCCCGCGGGCCGGATCAACCTCGGGCTGCCCTACTACACGCGCGGCTGGAAGAACGTCACCGGTGGCACGAACGGCCTGTGGGGCACCGCGAAGACCACCTCCTGCCCGGCCGGCTCCGGGCTCACCACCTGCGGCGACGGCGCCGTCGGCATCGACAACCTCTGGCACGACAAGGACGACGACGGCAAGGAGTCCCCGGCCGGCTCCAATCCGATGTGGCACGCGAAGAACCTGGAGAAGGGCGTCGTCGGGGACTACGCCGGGAAGTACGGCTTCCCCGCCGGCACCAAGCTCACCGGCACCTACGCCCGCAACTACGACACGGGTCTGACCGCGCCCTGGCTGTGGAACGCGGAGAAGAAGGTCTTCCTGTCCACCGAGGACGAGCAGTCGGTGAAGGCCAAGGCCCAGTACGTCGTCGACAAGGGCCTCGGCGGGACCATGGTCTGGGAACTCGCCGGCGACTACGGCTGGAACGCCGCCAAGGGGCAGTACGAACCGGGCACCACCCTCACCACCGCGATGTACGACGCATTCAAGGCCGCCCCCGCCTACGGCGCCCGCCGGGCGACCACCGAGCTGCCCGCCCAGGCCCTCGACGTGGACGTGAGCTTCACGAATTTCCCGCTCGGCGACAGCAACTACCCGATCAACCCGAAGATCCGCATCACCAACCGGACCAAGGCCACCCTCCCCGGCGGCACGGAATTCCAGTTCGACTACGCCAATTCCGCACCCGGGAACGCCAAGGACCAGTCGGGCTGGGGGCTGAAGGTCGTCCGCAGCGACCACACCGCAGGCAACAACATCGGCGGCCTCAAGGGCGACTACAACCGGGTCTCCGTGAAGCTCCCCGCCTCCCAGCCGCTCGCGCCCGGCGCCTCGGCGGACCTCGACTTCGTCTACTACCTGCCGGTGTCGACCCCGTCCAACTGGAGCGTGAGCTTCGGCGGCAAGACGTACGCCCTCGCCGGAGACCACGCCCGCGGCACGACCGTCGTCGACCCCGGCGGCCCCACGCCCACCCCGACGGGGACGCCGACCGGCACCCCCACAGGCAAACCCACCGGCGGCACCTGCACCGCGCCCCAGTGGGACAAGGCGGCCGTCTACAACGGCGGAGCCACCGTCTCCTGGAAGTCCCACTCCTGGAAGGCCCGGTGGTGGACCCAGGGCGACGAGCCCGGCACGACCGGCGAATGGGGGGTGTGGCAGGACGCGGGCGCCTGCTGAGCCCGTGCCGCGGCCGGCGTCCGCGGTTCGTGTCCCGCGGTCCGCGTCCGGGGCCCGTGGCGGGGTCGACCCGCGCGGGCCCCGTCCGGGAGGATGAGGCGCCATGGACGCCACAGACCGGACCGGCGGCGGGATCACGGACCGCACCGACGGCCGGCTGCGCCGCGCACGGTTCGCCGTGGCCGCGGTGTTCGCCGTCCACGGCGCGGTCACCGGCAGCTTCGCCACCCGCATCCCCTGGATCCAGAGCCACTTGGACCTCGGCTCGGGCGAGCTGGGCCTCGCGCTCGTCCTCCCCGCCATCGGTTCCTCGTGCGCCATGCCGCTCGCGGGCCGCATCAGCCACCGCTTCGGCTCCCGGGCCGCGCTGCGCGCCCTGATAGCCCTGTGGTGCGCCTCCGTGGCCCTGCCCGCGCTCTCGCCGGGGCTGCTCGCGCTCTGCGGGGCGCTGGCCGTCTACGGGGCGACGGCCGGGATGGCGGACGTCGCCATGAACGCGCTCGGCGTGGAGACCGAGGAGCGGCTGGGCCGCTCGATCATGTCGGGCCTGCACGGGATGTGGAGCGCGGGCGCGCTCGCGGGGTCAGCGGCCGGTGCCGCCGCCGCCCACGCGGACCTCGACGCCCGGGTCCACCTGGGCATCGCTGCCGCGGTGCTGGCCGTGCTCGGTGCGGTGGCCTGCCACTGGGTGCTCGACCTGCGCACCGCCGCCGACGAGCACCCGCCGCCCCGGTTCGCCCTGCCCCCGCGGTCGGCGCTCGTCATCGGCGCGGTGGGTTTCTGCGCGGTCTTCGCGGAGGGCGCGAGCCTGGACTGGTCGGCGGTCTACCTCCGTGACGTCATCGGCTCCGGCCCCGGCGTCGCCGCCGCCTGCACCACGGCGTTCTCCTGCACGATGGCTCTCGCCCGGTTCGCCGGGGACCCGGTCGTGCGGCGCTTCGGCCCCGTGCGGACCGTGCGGGCGAGCGGGGTGCTGGCCACGGCCGGCGGGGTGCTGGTGGTGACGGCCTCGGGCGCGCCGTCCGCCATCGCCGGGTTCGCGCTGATCGGCGTGGGCATCGCCGTGGTGGTCCCGCTGGCCTTCGCGGCGGCGGGGCGCAGCGGGCCCGCGCCGAGCCAGTCGATCGCGGGCGTCGCCACGATCACCTACACCTCGGGGCTCGTGGCTCCGGCCGCCATCGGCCAGATCGCGGACGCCAGTTCGCTGGTGACGTCGTTCGGCCTGGTCACCGTCCTGGCGGCGGGGCTGGTGGCCGGGGCGGGCGTGCTGCGGGCCCGGGACCCGGAGCGCACGGCGGCGAAGGGGAAGAGGAAGGGGAAGGCGCCGGGGGAGCGGTCGAGGGCCGAGTGAGCGACCCGGCCCCGGGGTCCGCATCCCCGGATCGCGGGGCTGCGGACCCCGGGGCCGGGGAGGGAAATCCCGGACGGGCCGGGCGGCGGACCGGTGAGGTCCGTCGCCACGGCCCGCGCCGTGGTGATGAGGAGCAGGTGTGACTAGAGGATGCCGCCGAGGATGCCCCAGCCGCCGCCCCAGCCGCCCCAGCCGCCGTGGTGGCCGCCCCAGCCGCAGCTGCGGTGGCAGTCGTCGTCCCAGCCGCCGTGGCCGCCGCGGTGGTGGCCGCCGCCCCAGCCGCCCCAGCCCCAGTCGTCCCAGCCCCAGCCGTGGTCGCAGTCGTGGTCGCGGTGGTGGCCGCCGCCCCAGCCGTTGTGGTGGCCGCCACCCCAGCCGTTGTGGTGGTGGCCGCCGCCCCAGCCGTTGTGGTCGTGGTGGCCGCCCCAGCCACCGTTGTGGTGGTCGCGGCCGTGGTCGTGGTCGCGGCCGTTGTCGCGGCCGTGGTCCCGGCCGTGGTCACGTCCGTTGTCGCGGCCGTGGTCGCGGCCGTCACGGTCGTGGTCGTCGTCGTGGAAGGCGACGGCCGGCGTGGCGGGGGCGGCCTGAGCCACTCCGGCGGCCGGGACGATCGCGACTGCGGCGATGATGGCAGCGGCCGCGGCGCGGCCGGCGAGCTTACGCATATGTTTTCTCCTGAGTTGCAGGAACCGGACATTGGCACCGATACCGTGCGTAGAGCGGAGAACAGCATGGGAGGACGGTCATACAGTCCTACGGGCGACTGATTGCGCCGGTTGCAGCAAATCCCCGCGGCGGCGGACGGGCCGGGAGGGCCGGCGGACGGGCCGGGGGATCGGCGGAGAGGGCCGCGTGGACCGGAGCACCGTCCGGCCCGGCTTAGCATGAACCGGATCATCACCCCCCCCTCACATGACCTTTCGGGAGCTTCCATGGGCCTCGGCGTGCGCTGGACCCTGCACGGTGACGGGCGCACCCCCGCCCCTGGGGCCGTCGTCCGGCCCGACGAGCGGCTCTCGTGGCCGCGGACCGCCGGTCTCGGCGCGCAGCACGTGGTCGCCATGTTCGGTGCGTCCTTCGTGGCTCCGGTCCTCATGGGCCTGGACCCCAACCTCGCGATCATGATGTCGGGCGTCGCCACGGTCCTGTTCCTCCTCGCGACGCGCGGCCGGGTGCCCAGCTATCTGGGGTGCAGCCTGTCCTTCGTCGGCGTCGCCGCGATCATCCGGGCGCAGGGCGGCGGCAGCGCGGCCGTCACCGGCGCGATCTTCGTGGTGGGTGCGGCGCTCCTGCTGAGCGGCCTGGTCGTACAGAAGTTCGGCGCGAAGATCATTCACGCGGCGATGCCGCCGGTGGTCACGGGTGCCGTGGTCATGCTGATCGGCTTCAACCTGGCGCCGGTCACGGCCCGCACGTACTGGCCGCAGGACCAGTGGACGGCACTGCTGACGATGCTCTTCACCGGCCTCGCCGTGGTGTGCCTGCGCGGCTTCTGGTCGCGCGTCGCGATCTTCCTCGGCCTGGTCTTCGGCTATGCGATCTCGTGGCTCTTCGACCGCCTCTTCGGCAAGATCCACTCGGTGAACGGCGGCCCCGAGGCCGTCGATCACTGGCGCCTGGACCTGTCCGGGGTCTCCAAGGCCGACTGGATCGGCCTGCCGTCGCTGCACGCCCCGAGCTTCGGCTGGTCCGCCGCCCTGGTGGCGCTGCCGGTCGTCATCGCGCTGATCGCCGAGAACGCGGGCCACGTCAAGGCCGTCGGCGAGATGACCGGCGACCGGCTGGACGACCAGCTGGGCACCGCGATCTCCGCGGACGGCGTGGCGACGATGCTCTCCACCGCCGTCGGCGGCCCCGCCAACACCACGTACTCCGAGAACATCGGCGTGATGGCGGCCACCCGCGTCTACTCCACCGCCGCCTACTGGGCCGCGGCCGGCTTCGCCCTCCTCTTCGGCGTCTGCCCGAAGTTCGGCGCCGTCGTCGCCGCGATCCCCGGGGGCGTGCTGGGCGGCATCACCGTCATCCTCTACGGCATGATCGGCCTGCTCGGTGCGCAGATCTGGGTCCACAACAAGGTCGACCTGCGCAACCCGCTGCACCTGGTGCCCGTCGCCGCGGGCGTCATCATCGGCATCGGCGGCGTCAGCCTGAAGATCAGCGACAACTTCGAGCTGAGCGGCATCGCCCTGGGCACGATCGTGGTCCTCTCCGGCTACCACGTCCTGCGCGCCCTGGCCCCGGCCCACCTCAAGACGCAGGAGCCCCTGCTGGACGAGGGGACGAGCAGCTACGACGCCCAGGCGGAGTCCGCTGCCGCGGGGGAGAAGGACGCGGGGTAACGGTGATGCGCCACAGCGGTGAGGGTCCGGCGGAAGGCGGGCGGCCGAAGCCGTTACGTTGACGGGTCCTGAGGGTCGCGAGACCCGTCGCGCCGGGCGCCCCAGCCGGGCCCCGACAGCACCTCCCCGTAGGCCTGCATCAGGTCCGGCAGGCGCAGCGTGGCCAGGTCGTCGCGGGTCGGGGTGCCCGGGTAGCCGGACAGCCGCAGGTCGCGGTACGCGCAGCTCTTCTCGTACAGGGTGCGCAGGAAGCGGCCGTTGCCCAGCTCGTCGATCCAGCCCTGGGCGACGACGTGCCCACTGATGCTGCGCAGCTCCTCCAGGGCCTCCTCGTCCCAGCCGTCGCCGTTCTCGGCGGCCAGCACCTCGCCGATGCTGGTGAGTTCGGAGGGGCGGTAGCTGGGGAAGTCGACGCGGGTGGTGAAGCGGGAGCCGAGGCCGGGGTTGGTGGCCAGCAGCCGGTCCATGCCCTCGGGATAGCCGGCGAGGATCACCACGAGGCGGTCGCGGTTGTCCTCCGCGCGTTTGAGGAGCACCTGCAAGGCCTCGTCCCCGTAGGCGTCGCCCTTGGAGTAGCCGGAGTTGGACAGGCTGTACGCCTCGTCCACGAAGAGCACCCCGCCGAGCGCGGAGTCGATCAGCTCATTGGCCTTCACTGCCGTCTGGCCCAGGAACTCGCCGACCAGGTCGGCGCGCTGGGCCTCGACCAAGTGGTCGCCGCCGAGCAGCCCGAGGGCGTAGAAGACCCGGCCGAGGATCCGGGCGACGGTGGTCTTGCCGGTGCCCGAGGGGCCGGAGAAGACGAAGTGGCGCTTGGGGGGCTGCACCGGCAGCCCCTGGCCGGCCCGCAGCCGGGCCATGTGCAGCTGGGCGGAGAGCGCCCGCACCTGCCGTTTGACGGGCTCCAGGCCGACCATCCGCTCCAGCTCCGCGAGGGCCTTGGCCAGCAGGACCGGGTCGGAGGGGCCGGGCAGCGGCTTGCCGGCGGGCTGGGCGGGAACGCGCGCCTTGCGGCGTACGTCGTCGGGCCCGGCGTCCGTCTGCAGGGTGCCGGCGGGCTCCGGATCCGTGCCCGTCAGCACGTCCGTCCCGTCGAGGGCGTCCGGGACGGCGGCGGGCGCGTCGGCGGAGGCGGCGGGCGGGACCGGCCCGGCCGGCTCCTCGCCGGGCCCGCCGAGCGGCACCGGGGCGAGGCCCAGGCCGTCGTCGAGGCCGTCGCCGTCGGCGATGGCGGTGAGCCGGGCCGAGGTGTCCATGAACGACGGGTCGACGCGGTGCACGGCCCGGTACAGGGGGAGCGCGGCGGCGCTGCGGCCGGTGCCCTCGTGGGCGCGCGCGAGCCAGTAGCGCAGCTCCTTGCGCTGGGGCTGCTCGCTGCGGCAGCGCATCAGCGCCGAGGCCAGCAGCGGCTCGGCCTGCCCGTACATCTCCAGCCGTACCCGGGCCATGCCGCCGAACAGCCCGGCCTCGATGCCGAGCAGGGGATCGTCCAGCAGCGGCTCGGTGTGCCGGACGAGCTGCTCCCAGTCCTTGACGAGGTAGGCGCGGCAGGCGTGCAGGAAGCGGGCCTGGGGGTCGGTCTCGACGGGCGGGCAGCCGGCCAGGGCCCGGTCCAGCTCGGGGACGTGCCGGCCGTCGAGCCAGTGCGAGGCGTGCGCGAGCAGCAGGTCCCGGCCGGTCTCCAGGACGGGCTGGACCCACCAGCCCAGCCAGTACCAGGAGTTAAGGGTGCGCCGGTGGCGCGTGCGCTGCTCGCCGAACCGGTCCCGGTGGCGGTACATGCGCAGCAGCGCGGTGGTGGTGTCCGCACGCAGCGCGTGCAGGCCCAGCCATGCGTCGGCCATGCCGGGGTCCACCCGGACCGCCGCCCGGAACTCCTCCTCGGCCTGTGCGTACGCGCCCATGGTGTAGGCGTCGACGGCGCGCAGCCAGGCGAGATCGGCCGGGGCGGGTGGGCCCTGCATGCCGAAATCCATCACGTCCCCCACAAACCGTGCCCCCGTAGCGTGCTGCCCGGCGAGTGCCAGGCGCGCCTTGCCGAACCGCTGTGCTGTGGACGGGAGTTGACCAGTGTGTGCCGGTGCACCCGCCGATAGGGGCACCGAGTCGCATCGTACCTGCGCCGTTGGCCCGGGCCGAAGGGTGCCGCACTGCCCTTCGCGGCGGAAAAGCGATCCCCGGCGGTCACCGGAGCGCTCCGGGGGATGGTCACCCAGGGTGACGGGATCGGAGGGGCGAAGTGCCCAAAAGGAGAATACCGAGTGGTACGAAGCCCCCGATCACGGGGGAACAACCGGGGGCTTCGCGTCCGCGGGCGGCCTCGACCGGCCGCACAATGAGAACGTAAGTCCTGTACGCCCCGTCGGTCAAGCGGAGTTGGCGCAGTCGGCGGGGATCGGACCGCGAGACCGGGCGGACCGCCCGGCGTTGCTCACGGAGTGTGACGATCAGGTGCGTCCGGGCGGGGTTGTGGTCGTTTTGCGCGGCCCCGGCAGCACCTCGTACCCCCCTCCGCGCTGAAGAATCAGCAGTTCTGCGTACGGGCGCGTCGGATCGGCGGCGAAATGCTCGTGCTCCGCCCGCATCCAGCCGTCCCAGAAATCGGACAGCTCTGCGCCGTCACGGAGTTGACCCCTTTCCCAGGAGTGCTCATGAGGCAACTCCATCCACAGCAGACACGTGAGATGGGGCCGCAGCGCCCGGCGTCCCGCGCCGACGCCCTCCACCAGCACCACCGGCTCCGGCCCGATCTCCCGCTCACCGGCGAACCGGCGGGCCACCCAGTCGTACGCCCGGAAGTGCGCCGTCTCCCCGCGGCCGAGGGGATCGAGCACCTGCTCGCGCAGCCGCCCGGTCCACCCGAACAGCTCCTCGTGCGTCGCGAGATCATCCAGATGCAGTACGGGCGCGCCGCCGAGGGCCGCCGCGAGCCGTCCGCTGAAGGTGGTCTTCCCGGACCCCGCGTGCCCGTCGACGGCCACCAGGCGGACGGGGCCGAGGGACGGAGGCCGCGTCAGCAGCCAGGGGGCGAGGTCGTCGAAGGAGGCCGGGCCGTTGCGGAGCGGAGCATTCACCGGACCAGCCTAGGGGGAGCGCGGAGTGGACCACTCCATGGTGGGAGGCGGGTGATGCGGGGTTGACGGCCGTGACGGCCGTGACGGTCCTTCCCTCCTCCTGCCGGTATCGGGACCGACAGGACGGGGAATCACTGGCGCACGGCGCGCGGAGCCCGTGCGTGCGCCTCATGCGCAATGCATCCGCACGCTCATCACACCAGTACTTCCATCCGCAGTGCTTCCCTTCGCAGCACTTCCATCCGCACACCGCAGACGACTGGGGGACCAGCGCCATGTCCAGCAGCATGCCCAGCAGACCCACCCCGCGCCGTACCGTGCTCGCCGCAGCCCTGGGCGCCGCGGCGGCCGCGTCCTTCCCGGCCGCCTCCTCGCAGGCCTCGTCCGGCCCCGTGTCCCTTTCTCCTTCCTCTTCTCCTTCCTCCGTTTCCTCCGTCTCCGGGAGCGCAGCCGTCGACTACCACGCCTGGACCTCCGCCGACGACTGGCGGCGCGGCACCGCCGACGGCACCCGCATCCGTACCGGGCGGCGCGACGGCCTGGTCCTCGACCGGCCGGCCGGCACGCTGGAGTACGCCGACCCGCACACCGGCACCAAGGCCTCGTGGGAGTACGCCACCTGGACCGCACCGGTCCGTACCCCTCCCGTCCCCGCGAGCGAGGTCATCGCCTCCTGGAACGCCCACGCGCCCGCCGGCACCTGGATCCAGACGGAGGTGCGCGGCACCTACACCGACCGCACCCGGACCCCCTGGTACGTCATGGGCCGCTGGACGGCCGGTGACGGCCCCGGTGACATCCGCCGCACGTCCGTCGACGGCCAGGGCGACGGCCGCAGCAACGTCTCCACCGACACCCTCGCCGTCGACGACCCGGCCTCGGGCCTGCGCATCGCCTCGTACGAACTGCGCCTGACCCTCTACCGCAGGGCCGGCAGCCGCCTCACGCCCACCGTGTGGCGGCTCGGCGCGATGGGTTCGGACGTGCCCGACCGCTTCACCGTGCCCGCCTCCGCGCCGGGGAGCGGCGCGGGACACGAACTGCGCGTGCCGCGCTACTCGCAGGAGATCCACAAGGGGCAGTACCCGGAGTACGACAACGGCGGGGAGGCCTGGTGCAGCCCGACCTCCTCGCAGATGATCCTCGCGTACTGGGGCCGGGTGCCCACCGCCGAGGAGCTCGCATGGGTCAACCCCGGCTACGCCGACCCCCAGGTCTGCCACGCCGCCCGCTTCACCTACGACTACCAGTACAAGGGGTGCGGCAACTGGCCCTTCAACGCGGCCTACGCGGCGACGTACCGCGACGTGCAGGCGGTGGTCACCCGGCTGCGCTCGCTCGGCGACGTCGAGAAGCTGATCCGCGCGCGGATCCCCGTCATCACCTCCCAGTCCTTCCTCGCCTCCGAACTCGACGGGGCGGGCTACGGCACGGCCGGCCACCTGATGTGCGTCGTCGGATTCACCCGGCAGGGCGACGTGGTCGCCAACGACCCGGCGAGCCCGTCGAACGAGGCGGTCCGGCGGGTCTACAAGCGCCGCCAGTTCGAGAACATCTGGCTCCGGACCAAGCGCTACAACGCCCAAGGGCAGGTCAAGAGCGGCTCCGGCGGCGTCTGCTACCTCTACTTCCCCGTGCAGCCGGAGGAGCGGCAGCGGCGGGTGCTGCGGGAGCTGGGGATCCGCTGACGGGCGGAGGGGGAACCTCCGTACGATCGGGCGCGGACAGACGTGTGCGTCGTACGCCGTACGGAAGGAACCATGACTGTGCATCAGAGAACCGCTGCCGCTCCCGATCCCACGGCCGCCACCGCGGCCCCTGCCGACCCTGAGGCCGCTGCCGCCACCACCGTCGTGCCGGAGATCCGCAGGGCCCGGCCGGAGGAGCGGGACGCGATCAGCCTGCTGCTGGGGGAGTCCTTCATGGAGGACCCCGTCAGCGGCTGGGTCTTCCCGGACGAGGCGCACCGCCGCGCCGTCCACCCCGCGTTCTTCGGGGTGTTCCTGGACGCGGCGCTGCGCGACGGGTGGGTCGACGTGGCGGACGACCTGTCGGCGGCGGCGCTGTGGATACCGGTGCGGGTGGATGCCGGTGGCGGTGCGGGTGAGGGCGCCGGCGGTGACGAGGATCAGGGTGACGAGGGTCAGGCTGACGAGGGTCAGGCTGACGACGAGATCAGCGAGCTGCTGGCGATGGCGGATCCCGAGAACGACCGTGCCCGGATCGTCGCCGAACTGACGGAGGCCGCCCACCCCGGGGACCGCGCGCACTACTACCTGCCGACCATCGTCGCCGCTCCCGGCCGGCGCGGCGAGGGCCGGGGCAGGGCGCTCCTGACGGCCGTCCTCGACCGGTGCGACGAGGAGGGCATGCCCGCCTACCTGGAGGCGAGCAACGCCCGGAGCAGGGGGCTCTACGAGCGCCTCGGCTTCGTCCTCACCGGTACGCCCATCGACCTGCCGGACGGCGGGCCGCGGATGTGGCCGATGTGGCGGGAGCCGCGGGGCTGACGCGGCGTCGGCCGCGGGCCGTCCGGGGAGCGCTTCCGCGAGGACTGCCGGGAGCGCTCCCGGGACGGCATCCGGACATATTTCCCCTCCGGGTCATTTGTTGGCATGATCGGCTATTGGCATGATCGACGCCGTGCGGACGAGGGTGAATGACAGCTCAATGCGGATCGCCGATTTCCGCTTGCCGCTTCCATTCGAACGAACGATCAGTAGCCTCTGCTCACATGTCCCCGAGACGAGCTGGAGCAAGAGACTGATGGAGCGTCCCACCTGGGCCCCCCAGGGCATCGACCCGTCCGTGCCGAGCGTGTCCCGGATCTACGACTACTACCTGGGCGGCTCGCACAACTTCGAGGTCGACCGGGAGGCCGGCCGGCGGGCCATGGAGGCCTTTCCCGGGCTGCCGAAGATCATGCAGGCGAACCGGGCCTTCATGCGGCGCGCCGTGCGCCACGCCGTCGGCGCGGGCGTCACCCAGTTCCTCGACATCGGCTCGGGCATCCCGACCTTCGGCAACGTCCACGAGATAGCCCAGGCGGCGGACCCGCGCTCGCACGTCGTCTACGTCGACCACGACCCCGTCGCCGTCGCCCACAGCCGGGCCGTCCTGGAGGGCGACCCGCGCTCCGCCGTCCTGCCCGCGGACCTCCGCAAGCCTCATGACATCCTGACCAGTGACGAGGTCGGCAGGCTCCTCGACCTGGACCGGCCGGTCGCACTGCTGCTCGTGGCCGTCCTCCACTTCGTGGAGGACCAGGATGACCCGTGGGCGGCGGTGGCCGAGCTGCGCGACGCGCTCGCGCCGGGGAGCCTGCTCGTCCTCACGCATGCGACGACCGAAACCGGTCCGATCAAGCCGGAGGAGGGGCAGGGAGTGCAGGGCGTCTACCGCAACGTGGGCTCGCCGCTGCTGATGCGCTCGCGCCCGGAAGTGGCGCGCTTCTTCGACGGCTTCGAGATGGTCGAGCCGGGACTCGTGGCCATGCCGGACTGGCGGCC
This sequence comes from Streptomyces rectiverticillatus, assembly GCF_013394065.1. Taxonomy (NCBI): domain Bacteria; kingdom Bacillati; phylum Actinomycetota; class Actinomycetes; order Kitasatosporales; family Streptomycetaceae; genus Streptomyces; species Streptomyces rectiverticillatus. The sequence continues at coordinate 1,351,733 of NZ_CP040752.1, read as the reverse complement.
CGACCCGGTGGAGGGCGCCGGCGGAGCGGACGACGACCCCGCCATGTATGTCGGCTTCGCCGGCGTGGGGCGCAAGCCATGACCCGAAAGCCGCGCGGCAAGAAGCCGAGCGGATCCGGAGACGGAACGGCGGGGCCGGTTACCGGTGGCCCTGCCGGGGCAGAAGTCACAAGGCCTCGCGGGGGGAGCGAGGCCGGGACCGAGGGCGCAAGCGGAATCAGAAACGGAATCGAAAGCGGAAGCGGAACCGAGGTCGGGGTGGGTATCGGGAGCGGGGCGTTGTCGCCACTGGACACGGCGGCCGAGAGCAGAGTGGCGGGCCGTTGCGGGCGGGACGGCGACGGGACCGGCGACCGGGACGGGACCGGCGGCGGGGACGGGACCGGCGGCCGGGACGGTGACCGCGACCGGGGCGTGATCCCGGAAGGTGCGCCCGGGATGGATGGTCCGGGCGGTCCGGGCAAGTCGTGGGCGCGCAACGCCCATGCCCAGATGGACCGCGACGTTCGGAGGCCGGACGGCGGAGGCCCGGGCTTCGGCCGGGAAGGGTCCGCCCCGGAGGCCGCCGGCCGGGCGCGCGGCCGGATGTCCTCCGCCCACCCCGCGTCCGGGCAGGCGCCATCCCAGCCTCTGCCGTCCGAGCCTCTGCCTCCCGAGCCCCCGCCCTCCGGGCAGGACGCCCTCCGCCGCTTCGCCGCCGTCTGGAGCCGGGCCGTCTACCCCGCGACGGCCACCTCCATGACCCGCGCCGAGTTCGAGGACCACCTCGTCCCGCTCGCCGCCATCCTCCGTAGCGCGCTCCGCTCGCAGCCCTTCGACCCCGAGCCTGCCGCCGAGGTCGGCGTCGCGCTCGTCCGCGCGCACTGCACCGACCCGGATGCCCTGTCGCTGATCCTGGGCGCGGTCGACTCGTACCTCGTCCTGTACTGCCCGCCGGACCGGAACCTGTCGGGCGAGGAGGCCCGCGCCCGCTGCTCGCGCCTGCAGCACACCGTCGCCGCCGGTTTCGCCCGCGCCCTGCGCGAGCGGACCCTCGCCGAGCAGGAGGCCCTCTCGCGCGCCGCCCTCGCCGCACAGGCCGAGACGGAGCGGGCGCTGCACACCAGCGAGGAGCGGTTCCGCGCCGTGTTCGAGGGCGCCGCCATCGGCGTCGGGATAGCGGACGTCGACGGCCGCATCATGGACGTCAACGACGCCCTCAGCCGCATGTTCGGCACCAACGCCGCCGAGGTCACCGGCCGGAACGTCGGCGAAATGGTCCACCCCGACGACTCGCCCGACGTCTGGGGCCTCTACAGCGAACTCGTCCGCGGCGAGCGCGACTACTACCGCGTCGAGAAGGCGTACTACCGCGGCGACGGCAGCGTGCTGTGGACCGACCTGTCCGTCGCCCTGCTGCGCGACGCACACGGCCGCCCCCAGTACCAGCTCGCGCTCCTGGAGGACATCACCGAGCGCCGCCTGCTGCACGAGCAGCTGCGCTACGAGGCCACGCACGACGCCCTCACCGGCCTGCCCAACCGCACGCTGTTCTTCGAGCGGCTCGACCGGGCCCTGGCCCCCGGCGGGGGCGAGGACCGCTTCGGCGTCTGCTACCTCGACCTCGACGGCTTCAAGGCCGTCAACGACAGCCTGGGCCACGCCGTGGGCGACCGGCTGCTCGTCGCCGTGGCCGAGCGGCTGCGCTCGTGCGCCGAGGAGCCCGCGGAGCTCGTCGCCCGCCTCGGCGGCGACGAGTTCGTGGCCCTGCTGACCGGCCCCACCGCGCAGGAGGACGCGACCGCCCTCGCCCGCCGGATGCTGTCCGCGCTCGCCGAGCCCGTACGCCTCGACGGCCGGGACCTGTCCGTACGGGCCAGCATCGGCATCGTGGACGGCGCGTCCGGCGAGAGCGGCGCCGCGGAGGTGCTGCGCAGCGCGGACATCACCATGTACCGTGCCAAGGCCGCGGGCGGGAACCGCTACGAGCTCGCCGACGCGGACTCCGACGCCCGCGCCATCGCCCGGCACGACCTGACCAACTGCCTTCCGGCGGCGCTCGACAACGGCGAGTTCTTCATCGAGTACCAGCCGCTCGTCCGGCTCCACGACGGCACGGTGCGGGGCGCGGAGGCGCTCGTACGCTGGCTGCACCCCGTCCACGGCGTCCTGGGACCGGACCAGTTCATCCCGCTCGCCGAGAGCACCGGCCTGATCGTGCCCCTGGGGCGCTGGGTGCTGCAGGAAGCCGCACGGCAGGCGCGCGCCTGGCGGGCCGAGGGCACGTGCGAGGGCCCGATGCGGGTCAACGTCAACCTCTCGCCCGCGCAGCTGCGCCACCCCTCCCTCGTCGCCGACACGGTGGCCGTCCTCGACAGCTCCGGCCTGGACCCGTCGGCCCTGTGCCTGGAGGTCACCGAGAACGCCCTCATCGGGGCCGACGAGGAGGAGCTGCGCCCGCTGCGCCAGCTCGCCGACCTGGGCGTGGACATCGCCCTGGACGACTTCGGCACCGGCTACTCCAACCTCTCCTACCTGCGCAGACTCCCCGTCAGCACGCTCAAGCTGGACCGCTCCTTCACCCGCGGGATGCAGCGCGCGCCGGCCGACCCCGTCGACGTGAAGATCGTCGAGGGGATCGTCTCGCTCGCCCACACCCTCGACCTGTCGGTGACGGTCGAAGGGGTGGAGACGGGCACGCAGGCGGAGCACCTGCGGGTGCTGGGGTGCGATACCGCCCAGGGCTGGTACTACGCGCGGCCGGGCCCGCCGGAGCGGCTGCACACGCTGTCGCTGGTGGACGCGGCGTCGTAGGCGTACGTGCCATCGTAGGCGTACGTGCCGTACGGGGATTTCCGCCCGTCAGCCGAGCTGCTGGGCCTCGTAGTCCGTCAGGAGGCGTGACCGCAGCAGGAAGCGCTGCCCTTCGGGAGCTTCGAGGGAGAAGCCGCTGCCGCGGCCGGGCACCACGTCCACGGTGAGGTGGGTGTGGCGCCAGCGCTCGAACTGGTCGGCGGACATCCAGAAGCCGACCGGTTCCGCGACGCCCTCCACCGTCAGCTCGGCGAGCAGGACGTCCGAGCCGCCCGTACGGAACTCGCCCTCCGGGTAGCACATCGGCGAACTGCCGTCGCAGCAGCCGCCGGACTGGTGGAACATCAGGGGGCCGTGGCGCTCGCGCAACAGGCGCAGGAGGCGGGCTGCGGCGGGGGTGAGGGCGACACGCGAGAGGGGGGCTTCGGGGTTGCCTTCGGGGCCGCCGTCAGGGCGGCCGGTCTTCTGCGGACTCGGACTCACCGTTGATCTCCCTTGTCCGTCGGGTTTCCATCGGGCTTCCGTCGGAGTGCACAGCCTGCCCCGATCGGCTCCCGTCTGCCAGAGGTGTGCGGAGCGGACAGGGCAACGGACAGGGCAACGGGCGGGGCCCGGGGAAACGGGGGATCTCCAGCATGACCGGATCCACCCACCGGCCCGCTCGCGCCCCACCGCGACGGCGTACTCGCGTCTCGACGCGCACCCACGGCGCCCACGGCGAGGGAAGCGACGGGCCACCTCTCTGTTCCGGAAGGTGTCCGATGAACCTCCTGCTCCAGGCCTTACCGATCGCCGCTCCCACCATCGGATGGGCCGCCCACGCCCTCTTCCTCGTCCGCCGCCTGCGCACCGCCCGCACCGACCCGCTCACCGGCCTCATGTGCCGCGAGGAGTTCACCAGCCGGGCGCAGCGGGCGGTGAAGCGGCCGCACGCCGCCGTCCTGCTGCTCGACCTCAACGGCTTCAAGCAGATCAACGACACGCACGGGCACGACGTCGGCGACCAGGTCATCGCGGCGGTCGGGCGGCGCCTGTCCGCCTGGTGCCGGGAGCGGGGCGGTTTCGCGGCAAGGCTGGGCGGCGACGAGTTCACCGCCGTGGTGCGCCTCGCGCCGGACGCCGACCTGGACTCCGAGCTGACGTACAGCCTTTCCGCACGTCTCTCGGCACCGCTGGAGACCGGCAGCGTCACCCTCTCCCCGCGCGCCTCCATAGGCGTCTGCCGTACCAGCCACCGTCCCGGTGCCGCCCTCTCGGACCTGCTCCGGGGTGCGGACGAGGCGATGTACACCGCCAAGCGCCTCGGCGAACACTGGCGTCCCGCCGGCCCCGTCGACGTCTACCGCACCACCAACGGCCGCCGAGAAGGCCGTTCCGGCGTCCGTTCGGGCGTCCGCTCCGGCGCCCACCTGACGCTGCTCGCGCCGATGCGCAGGAACGCCTCGTAACCGGGGCCGTCACCCCGTACCTGTCACTCCCTCACCCCGCACACCGCACCCCGTACCCGGCGCCCGCACCCCGCCCGGCGGGCCGCCGGGGAATCCGACTTGGTATGACTAGTCCCTTACGAGGGAGAGAAGGAGATTCGAGGCCGAATGGGCGAGCCCTTGAACGAGAACGGCGAGGACGACTTCGTCATCGCGCCACCGGACGCGACGCGACCGCCGGTGCCGCCGGCACCGGGTCAGGCGGCGGTGCCGCAGTACGGAGCAGCACCGGCGTACGGAGCAGCACCGGCGTACGGAGCAGCACCCGCGTACGGAGCAGCACCGGCCTACGGAGCCGCACCTCCCTACGGAGCAGGCCCCGTCCCGCCGCCCATGTACACACCGGGCGCCCCAGGTACCCCAGGCGCGTATGGCACGTATGGCACGTATGGCATACCGGGAGGGCCGCCCCTCATGCCCCCGGTCCCTGAACGCCCCGGGCGGAAGGGACTGATCGCCCTGGCGGTGGCCGTCGGACTGGTCCTCGTCGTCGCGCTGGGAGCGGGCGTCTGGATGCTGCTGCCGGGCGGCGGCGGAACGAAGGACGGATCCGGCAAGGGCGGCTCCGGCGGAAGCCGGGCGACGGTGTCGTGGAGCCTCCCGTACACCAGGTCGGGGCTCGAGCACCCCAGGATGATCCGTGGCGTGTGGTTCACCGACAAGACCGTGGTCAAGGCCCTGCCGGACCGCCTCGTAGGCCTGGACCCGAAGACCGGCGGACAGCGCTGGGAGGCCCCCACCCCCGGTTCGGGCAGTGTCCTGTGCCAGGCGTCGGCGGACTCCACGGCGGGCATCGCGGTCCTCGCCCGCGGCTCCGGGAAGGCGTGCCACACCTTCTACGCCGTCGACCTGACGTCGGGCAAGACGCTGTGGGAGCACTCCACCGACTCCGACGAGTGGGCCCCCTCCGACGGCCCCCGGATCGCCCGCAGCGGCGACGTTGTGGTCGTCTCCGCGGACGACCACGTCACCACCGCGTTCCGGGTGAGCGACGGCAAGCAGCTGTGGAAGGACGACGACAAGGGCCTGTATGAGGGCGCCGAGGCCAAGGACACCTGCCGGGGCGAGGGTTACACGGGAGGCAAGCAGCTCCTGCGCATCCAGCACTGCCTCCTCGGCGGCAACGACCCGGGCACGTACCTCGCCGCGGTCGACCCGGCCACCGGCCACGCGAAGTGGAAGTACCGCCTGGGCGAATACGGCAGGCAGGGGCAGGTCCTCGCGACTTCCCCGATCGTCGTCGACGACCCCGACCGGCCTTACGAGGGCCGCATGCGCGTGAGCGTCCTCGACGACGACGGCAAACTCCGCACCCGCCTCGAAGGCACCCCCAAGCGCCGCTTCGGCCTCACCCGCGGCGACGGCGGCGCCCCGGCCGCCGACGTCCGGATCGCGGGCGACAAGCTGGTCATGGCGATGGACCGCGACGAGAAGGACTCCGACGACAACAACCAGCTGACCGCCTGGTCCTTGACCACCGGAAAGCGTCTGTGGGACCAGCGCGCGACGGGATACCTGCAGACGTACCACCTGGTGGCCACGTCGGACACCGACGCCGTCCTGGCCTACTCGGCGGGCAACATCCACGACCCCGCCACCCTGGTCCGCTTCGACCCGGCGACGGGATCCCGTAAGACCGTCCGCACCTACCGCCCCACCCCCACCAAGGCCTGGATAGGCTCCGACCCCTACCCGATGGCCCACGGCAAGTCCCTCTACCTCTCGGCCGGTTACGTCTCGGAATCCAAGGGCGCCGAGCCCGAACGCCGCCAGAAGTCCCTGATAGCCCTACCGGGCACCGACAACTGACGCGGGGCCCGCCCGGGTGGCCGGGTGGTCGGCCGGGCGGGCCTCTCCGCGATGCGCTTCACGCGCCACCACCCGTCGCGGATCCGCATCATGTACCTCCTCCGGACGGACAACGCATCGGCGTTGACCACACGTTCGCGGGAGCGCGCCGCAACCCGCAGGTCCGACAAGTGCTGTTGGCGACGTTTCTTCCCGCACGCCCCCCGAGTAAGCCCATCTCCCCCCAGAGGCGGCAATCATCCACGATGTCACCGAAAGGCCGGGAAAGATCCCGTACCTACCGCAACATCCACCACTCGGAGGAGAACGTGTCGTTCCTGAGGAACGCCGCAGTGGCCGCATCGATCGCCGTCACCGCGATCGCCGGCCTCGCCGCACCAGCCGGCGCCGACCCGGTGCCCAACACCGCCGAAGCCCAGGCGACCAGCACCGACGGCCAGAGCAAGACCAGCACCGCCGGCCTGGCGCCGATCTCGGCGAACACCCCGGTTCAGCGCGCATCGAGCTCCACCGAGCGTGAACTGGCCGCGACCTGCTGGAACGGCCGCACGGACGGGGGCCGCAACTTCTTCATGACGTGCAACGGCACCTCGTACCACGTGTACGTGGACTGCACGGACGGCCGCCACTTCTTCCCGGAGACCTTCTCGGGCCAGTGGGACTTCCGCCTGACCTGCCCCGTGGGAACGCGAGCCGTCTGGGGCGGCAGCTGGTAACCCGAACCTGGTAACCCGCACCGCATCAGCTGGGCGCCGCACTCGGCGCCCGGCTGATGCCCCGCAGCCCTCATGGCGAGTGCCGCGGAAGTCATCGAACGCTGCTTTCTTCGACGGTGTCCTGGTCCTGGGGCAGGGGCTCCCGATAGGCGTCGGCGTCGTCGTCTGTGCCGGTGAAGGCCCTCGGCAGGTGGCGCAGGGCGAAGGCGCCGAGTGCGGCGTGGAGAATGGCCGCGATCACGGCAGCGGCGTGCAGACCGGTGACGAAGGCTGACTTCGCATCGCCGATCACCGCGGCCGTGAGGCCGGGGACCTGCAATGTCTCGGTGAGGGTACCGGCGAGGTCAGGTCCCTGGAGCCGGAAGATCAGGGCGGCCAGCGAGCCGAGGAGTGCGATGCCGAGGGCGTTGCCGATCTCGTTGCTGGTCTCGGCGATTGCCGCCGCGGACCCGGCGCGCTCTGCGGGCACCGCGGCGACGGCGGTGTCGGCGACGACGCTGAAGGAGATGCCGTAACCGATGCCGGCGATGACGGTGGATGCCACGTACCAGCCGATGCCGCCGGAGACGCTGGTGGCCGGCAGCAGGAGCAGCCCTGCGGCGATGAAGAAGTGGCAGGTGATGAGCGCTGCCCGGGCGCCGGTACGCGCGACCAGTGCAGGTGTGACGATGCAGGTGACGGTGAGCACGGCGGCGCCGGGGAGCGCGACGAGAGCCGCGTCCAGGACGGTCAGTCCGAGGACCGACTGGAGGTAGATGCCGCCGAGGTAGGCCACTGCCGACCATGCGGCCAGAGGCAGCAGACCGGTGATGGCCGCGATCGTGAACACCCGGTCGCGGAAGAGGCGGAAGTCGATCAGCGGGTGCTCGAGGTGGAGTTGCCGCCGGACGAACCACCACAGGGCGACGACGCCGGCGATCCCTGCGGCCAACGGGGCCGCGGTCAGCCCCTCCGCCGCCGCCTGCTTGATCGCGTAGACGGCCAGCAGGATGCCCGCAGCGGAGAGCAGAACGCTCGGAGCGTCGATGCGGCCGGTCCGGGTGGCACGTACCTCGCGGAGCAGGACCGGGGCCAGCATCAGGAACAGCATGACGACGGGGAGATTGATCAGGAAGACCGATCCCCACCAGAAGCTGTTCAGCAGCTGTCCGCCGACGACCGGGCCGATTGCGAAGCCGGCGGCAAAGGTGGCTGCGAAGATGCCGATCGCCTTCGCCCGCAGGCGTGGGTCGGTGAACAGTTCGCTCAGTACCGCGAGCGCCGACGGCAGCAGCGTGGCACCGGCCACGCCCATCAGCGCCCGGAAGGCGATCAGCAGTTCCGGCCCGGGGGCGAACGCCGCTCCCGCCGAGGCCGCGCCGAACAGCGCCGCGCCGGTCATCAGCAGCTTCAGCCGGCCGTACCGGTCGCCGATGTTCCCGAACGCGATGAGCAGGGACCCGACGGCGAATCCGTAGACGTCCAGGATCCACAGCGCCTGATCGGCGGTCGGCGACAGCGCCTCGGTGACCTTGGGCATCGCCAGGAACAGGACCGAACCGTCCATGGCGACCAGCAGTACCGGGCCGAGTATCACCAGCAGACCGAGCCGCGCCCGCGGACCGGGTGAGTGAGAAACGCGCTGCTCATTCATGCCATTCATGCCATTCATGCCGTTCATGCTTGGGATGGTGTGGTGTGGTCCGCTCGGCAACCATCCCCGCGTCATGGGTACACCTCGCAGGGGCACCCCGAATCGGACCGTTCCGCCTACGCTCGAGGTCATGGACTTGGAGAGCCTCGGGGCCTATCTCAAGAGCCGTCGCGACCGGGTCACGCCCGCCGACGCCGGACTGCGGACCTACGGGACCGCGCGCCGCGTGCCGGGTCTGCGCCGCGAGGAGCTCGCCCAGCTCGCGGGCGTGAGTGCCGGCTACTACACGCGGCTGGAACAGGGGCAGGCCGGTACGGCCTCCCAGCAGGTCCTCGACGCGCTCGCCACCGTGCTTCAGCTCGATCAGGCCGAGACGGCCCACCTGCACAACCTCGCCCGTCAGCCCACCACCCCACGCCTGGTCCGCCCCCGCCCGGAAAGGCCGCACCCACGCGTACTGGCGCTCCTGGCCTCCCTGGGAGAGACCACGCCGGCCGTCGTGCTCGGCCGCCGTGGCGACGTGCTGGTCTGGAACCGCACCGGACATGCCCTCGTCGCAGAACACGTCGACTTCGACGCGCCCCACGACCTCGCGCGACGGCCGTCCATCCCTCGGATGTTCTTTCTCGACTCCCTCACCCGCGACCTGCACCGGAACTGGGATGAACTGGCCCGGGCCCATGTCGCCTACCTGCGGCTCACCGCAGGCAGGTATCCCAACGACGCCCGGTTGGCCGAACTGATCGGCGAACTCGCCATGCGCAGCGCCGACTTCGCCAATCTGTGGGCCAAAGGCGACGTCGCGGACTGCACCGTGGGCACGATGCGCATGCAACACCCGACCGTCGGAGGGGTCGACGTCGACTACCAGGTGTGGCTCCAGCCCGAGAGCCCCGACCACCGGCTGGAGGTCTACACACCCAACGACACGGCCTCGGCCGACGCACTACGACTGCTGTCCACCCAGGCTGCAGATCACCAGAAACCCGAGCCCGCCCTCGCCGAGGCCCCCCGGCACCGGGACAGGTAACGGCTGCCTATCCCCAGCCAGGGGCCCACTTCAAGTGCCCTGGAAGGGTGCACCCGCAGCGCCATGCAGGGAACGCGACGCGGTCGAGGAGCCGATGCTGGTCAGATCTTGATCACGGTGGCGCGTGCGCCGCACAGCGCGGTGATGTCTTCCGGGTCGGAGGTGAGGATCGTGACGGGGCCGGGCGCGGCGAGGGCGGTGGCGCTGAGCATGGCGTCGATGGCGTACTTGTGACCGTGCAGTCCCGCGTCGGCGAGCAGTGTGGCAGCGTGGCGGGCGAACGGCTCGGTGACCGATTCGACGACGATCCGGGACAGCGTCCATTCCAGGGCCGGGCGGTTGATCCGGGGGTGGACCACCTCGACGAGAGTGGCCGCGGACGTGATCACCCGCAGGTCGTCGGCGCGGGCGAGAGCGAGCCAGGCGGTGACCGTGCGGTCACGCAGGACGGCCTTGGCCAGTGCCTCGCTGTCCAGGACGAGGGTGCCGCCCGGTGTGGCGGCGGGGGAGCGGGTCACGCGGCGTCCGCCGCGCCCCGTGTCTGTTCCAGGCGCGCCTGGTGGAGTTGGTCGCGCAGGGCCTGGATCTCCGCGTCAGTGATGGCGCCGTGTTCGGCCTCGGCAACGGCGATGAGGTCGTTGAGATTGTCGCGTTCGATCTGACGGGCGACCGCGGCGGCGACGTACGCAGACAGGCCGGACGGACCGCTGCGAGTGCGGGCGGCTTCCGCGATGTCCCGGGGCATCGTGATCGAATACTTGCCGGTAGGCTCGCTCATGCTATCCATCCTACTGCCTATCCTCCCCGACTGGTCCGGGAGAGGCGGCCGATCCAGGCACCCGTTTTGAGGCTCCTAGAAGAAGCCGAGCTTCTTCGGGGAGTACGAGACGAGCAGGTTCTTCGTCTGCTGGTGGTACACGAGCGGCGGACCGGCTGACCAGCGAAAATGATCGTTTTGGGGCTGCGCATTCGAGGTCTGGTCCGGGAATGGTCCGGATCTTGCAACCAGGCCCCAGGCCGTCGACGGCCGACCTGTCGCCCGGGAGCGCTGGCTCAGGCTGTCTCGGCGTGGGCCTCGACGTCCTCGATGCCGTAGGGGCGGCCGGCTCGGACCCAGCGGAGGTAGAACTCCCCCGGCGGCCGCCAGGGCCTTGACCCAGGCCAGGTCGGGCTTGGATTCGATCCGGGAGAAGCGGGTCATGGCCAGCAGGCCGATAAGGAAGCTGCAAGAAGCCCCCGCCCCGCCGGTCGCGGCTGGATCCCTACAAGCTGGTCATCGACGGGATGCTGCGCGAGGACCTGGACGCACCGCGCAAGCAGCGGCATACGGTCACGCGGGTCTTCGACCGGCTGCTGGACGAGTACGGCGCGGAGGAGGTGTCCTACGCGATGGTGAGGGACTACCTGATCTGGCGCCGCCCGGAGATCCGGGTGGAGGAGGGCCGCGGGCCTCCGAAATCGTTCATCCCGCAGACCCACCGCCCGGGTGACGAGGCGGAGGTCGACTTCGGGGACGTGTGGATCGACCTGGCCGGGGTGCTCACCAAGTGCTACCTGTTCTCGTTGCGCCTGTCGTACTCGGGCAAGGCGGTCCACCAGATCTTCGCGTCCTGCGGGCAGGAGGCGTTCTTGGAGGGGCACGTCCACGCGCTCGACACGCTGGGCGGCGTCCCGAACGGCAGGGTTCGCTACGACAACCTGCGCGCCGCGGTCGCCCAGGTGCTGGGGCTGACCCGGCGCCGGGTGGAGAGCGAGCGTGGACCGCCTTCCGGTCCCACTTCTCGATCGAGAGTTTTTACTGCCACCCGGGCATCGAGGGCGCCCACGAGAAGGGCGGCGTGGAGGGGCAGATCGGCTGGTTTCGCAGGAATCACCTGGTCCCGGTCCCGCAGGTCAAGACCCTGGCGGAGCTCAACGCGATGGTGGACCGGTGGGACCAGGCCGATGACGACCGCCGGATCCGGCTTCGCCCCCAGTCGATCGGCGAGTACTTCGCCGTCGAGCGCCCGCTGCTGGCGCCGCTGCCCGACGAGCCGTTCGAGACGGGGTACGTCTCCACGTTACGGGTCGACCGCTACGCGCAGATCAGCGTGCGGACCCATCATTACTCGGTGCCGGTGCGGCTGATCGGCCGGATGGTGCGGATCGTGCTGCACGCCTCGGAGCTGGTGGTCTACGACGGGCTCAAGGAGGTCGCCCGCCATGAGCGGCTGATCGCCAAGGGCGGTTCCCGCCTGGAGCTGGACCACTACCTGGAGGCCCTGGTCCGCAAGCCCGGTGCACTGCCCGGCGCGACCGCGCTGGAGCAGGCCCGCTCGGCGGGCAGGTTCACCCCGGTGCACGAGGCCTGGTGGCAGGCGGCCTGCACGGCTCACGGGGACGCGGAGGGCACCCGCGCACTGATCGCGGTCCTGCTGCTGCACCGGCACATGGACCACGGCGATGTCGTCGCCGGGATCGCGACCGCACTGCGGGCCGGTGCGCTGACCGCGGACGCCGTCGCGCTGGAGGCCCGCAAGGCGGCCGAGGCCGATGAGGCCGCGGAGCCCGCCGAGAACCAGGAACCTGAACCCGGCGGGGCGGCGGGCGGGGCGACGGTGACCTCGCTGACCGAGCGGCGGCTGGCCGCGCTGCCCCCGACGCCCGGCTGCTGCCGTCGGTGGCTGTCTATGACCAGCTGCTGCGACTGCGCAGGCGGTCCGCGGACAACCGTTCCGCCTATGAGGGAGAAGCACCATGACCGTGAAACGCAACCGTGGGCTGACCGAGCAGGCCGCCGACGCGGCTGTGGACCAGGCGTGCCCGGCTGCTGCGGCTGCCGACCGTAAGGTCGCAATATCCCGAGCTCGCCGCGGCGGCCATCCGCGACCAGATGACCTACCGCGGGTTCATGGCTGAACTGCTGCCGGCCCAGTGCGACGACCGGGCCCGGCGCCGGTCCGAGCCGAGGGCGTCAGAGGTTCCACCATGGCTACGCGAATCTTCCGGGTATGTGTGTGATCACGCACGGCATTGAACCATGGCCGGATGCGCGGGGGCGGGAGCCCGAAGTTCCCTGGCATTCGACACGGGTTGATACCGGGACATATAAGCCCCGAAGCATCAACGGTCATTTCGAACCGGCTCTTCGGCGCTTTCCGCGAAGGCGCGGGCCACAACCGGTGGCACCTGCTGCACCCACCGGTGACACGGCCAGGCACCTTGCGGGCCGGACTCCAAGTCCGGTTCCCGCCAGCGCCGACGATCACCCTCCCGTTTCATTGAACCAGCAACCAACGACGAGGAGAACCCATGAACGGCAAGGCAGTTCTGGTGACCGGTGGCAGCCGGGGTATCGGCGCGGCGATCGCACTGGCCATGGCCGAGGCGGGAGCCGATGTGGCCATCACCTACACGGCCGACGAGGCGGCGGCCAAGGAAGTGGTCCGCAGGATCGAGGCGATCGGCCGCCGCGCCGTGGCCGTCAGGGCGGACGCGGGCGACGTCGGTGACGCGGCGGGCGCCGTGGAGTGGGCGGTGCGGACGCTCGGCCGGCTCGACGTGCTGGTCAACAACGCGGGCGCGGGCGTCCTGGGTCCGCTCGCCGGGCTGACGCCGGCTGACGTCGACCGGGTGCTCGCGGTCAACGTACGGGGTGCTTTCCTCGCCTCGCAGGCCGCAGCGGGCCACATGGGCCGGGGAGGCCGGATCATCACCATCGGTACCTGCATGACCCAGCGGGTGCCCGGCCCCGGCGGAACGCTCTACGCGATGAGCAAGTCGGCGCTGACCGGGCTCACCAAGGCTCTCGCCCGGGAGCTCGGCGGACGGGGCATCACCGCCAACATCGTCCACCCTGGGCCGGTCGACACCGACATGAACCCGGCCGACGGGCCCCACGCGGCCCCCCAGGCCGCGATGACGGCCCTCGGCCGGTTCGGCCGTCCGGAGGAGGTCGCGGCCACGGTCGTCTTCCTCGCCGGGGACGGGGCCGCCTACATCACCGGATCCGAGTACTCCGTCGACGGCGGCCACGCCGCCTGATCGGCCCGGACAGCAGTGCCCTGTGCCTCTCGTCGCCTTGTTTTCGGCGACGAGAGGCACAGGGCTTCGACCGTAGAAGACCGCCTCCTCCAGGGGGCCGCCACCAAGGAGTGTCGATGGAGACCGAGAACAAGACCGGGCTGATCGTGCGGCCCGAGGCAGCCGAGCATGTAGCGCTGCCGCACGGCGGAGGCTTCCACCTGCTGGCCGACGCCGGCGACACCGGCGGGGCTCTGGGTGCCAACCGCCTTACCCTCGGGGAGGGCGCCGACGGCGCACGGCCGCATTACCACGCGCTGTCGACAGAGCTCTTCTACGTACTCGACGGCAGGGTGGAGTTCCTTGTCGGCGATGAGAGGGCGTCGGTGGGGCAGGGCGGGATGGTCATCGTGCCGCCAAAGGTGGCGCATGCCTTCGGTGCCGCTGCCGGCTGCACCGCCGAGCTCCTCGCGGTCCTGACGCCGGGGGTCGACCGCTTCGGATACTTCCGGGCGCTGGGCCGTATCCAGCACGGCATGGACTCCTTCGACAGCCTGCTGCCCGAACAGGTCCGCTACGACGTGCACTTCCTCGATGCGACAACCTGGCGTTCCGCCCGGACCGCGTAGCCGCTCGGCCATGCCGGGCGCCGGGCTCAGCCCGCCGTTGGTACCTCCCCGCCCCGGAGCAGGGGGCACAGAAGCGGGTCAAGGTCCGATTCCCGCCGGAAGCGGCAGCGCGCAACAGCCAGACTCGGAACCATGAATGACACAGACAGCAGGTTGCTCGGCTACTTCGACGCCGCGGCAGAAGGTTTCAGCGACCGGCTACGGGCGGTGCCGGACACGTACTGGGAGAGCGCCACGCCTTGCACCGAATGGAACGTGTGGCAACTGGTCAACCACATGATCCAGGGAAGCCGTATCTACACCTCGCTCCTGCGTGGCGGCAGCAGTGCGGAGTTCATGGCGAACCTGGATCAAGAGACGCTCGATGGCGACCTGGTGACCACCTACTCGGGTGCGGTGGCCGAGTGCCGGGCGGCGTTCCATGCCGCCGGCGCGCTCGACCGGATCGTCGACTATCCGTTCGGTCCCGTTCCTGGTCGGCAGTTGCTCGGCCTGTACGTCGTGGACGCGATCACCCACACGTGGGATCTCGCCCGCGCGGCGCGGCTCGATGAACGACTCGACGCACCCACGGTGCAGTGGGTCCTCGACAACTTCCAGTGGATCTACCACGGCGTCAGCGAAAGCCCGATCACGGACGGCAACCGCTACTACGGACCACCCACGGAGGCTCCGACGCCGGCTACCTCCGCGCAGGACCGCCTCCTCCGCACGATGGGACGCAGGCTGGACCAGGGCTGAACCCCGGGGAGGATGTGAGCCACGAATGCGCGCGTCTCCGCGTTCCTGCACGAGCTCACTTTCACGGCTCTGCCCCAGGAGGCGGTCGACCAGGCCCGGCGCTTCCTGCCCGCCGTCGGCGCACGGCCTCCGGCTCGATCGGGACGCCACCGCGCACACGCTCGGAATCGCCGAGTACCACGCCCCAGGGCTTTGATGATGCGGTGCATCGACCAACCCACCATGGTCAAGGAATGCGAAATGCCGATGTCCGACGCGGCGTCGGACATCACGCACTCCATGACGTGCTCGACGCATTGTCCGCGTCGCCCCCCGCGCCGCCCGGCGCCGGCCCATAGGGCCTCAGTACCCTAAGGCCTGTCCGACGGGTCGGGTCGGCGGGGAGCGTGGTCATGCCGTGCCCCCTGACGCGATCCGGTGGCCACTCGTGCGAGTGAAGTTCTTGAGGCCTGTTAGCTCAGGCGAGTGACTTTCTGGGTGCTTTCGGGTGTATCGGTCATGCCTGCCTCGCAGGAGTAACGGCACTGGGGAGGAGGAAGTGAAGTGGATCAGGATGCCCGTGATGGCGGCGGTCGCCGCCCTGGCCCTCACCGGAGCGTCCTCAAGGTCGAGTACGTCTACCGACACACCTTCGCCACCCGCACCGGGGCCCGGCTGAGGATCGCCACCTGGATCACCGGCTTCTACAACACCCACCGGCTACACAGCGTGTGCGGGTACTACAGCCCGATCGACTACGAGAAAGACCACCGAGCCAACTCCGACCTGGAGCCGGCCGCATAGAAGATCTCCACAGAACGAGGGGATTGACAGTCGTCGGTTGCCCAGCAGCCAGGTCGCGGGCCCCACCTTGAGGCGTTCTTCGGCTGCATGTACTACGCGGCCATGCGCCCCGCGGAGGTCATTCACCTCCGTCTCGAGCAATGCCATCTGCCCACGACCGGGTGGGGGATGCTCAATCTATCGGGCGGGGTCGTCACCGCCGGCAAGGACTGGACGGACGACGGTGCGGCCCACGAGGTGCACTCGCTCAAGCGCCGTGCGGCTACGGCCACCCGGCCTGTGCCGATCCCTCCTCAGTTCGTGCGCATGCTACGAGCGCACATCGAACGCTTCGGCGTGCCCAGGACGGTCGGTGACCACGCCAACCGCCTCGTCGAGCAGTCCATGCGCGAGTGGGACAGCGTCAGCAGGGGCGTGACGCCCGCCGGGTGACCCGGGGTTGGGCCGGAAATAGACCGGAACAGCTGGTCAGGAGCGGGATAGGCATGGGAGGAACTGGGAGATACGACGCAAACCTGACTGTGCTGGAGGCAAGGTCAGCGAAAGGCGCCTGGCGGGCGAAAGCCCAGGTCAGGCGCCTTTTTGCGGCACCTAGAAGAAGCCGAGCTTCTTCGCCGAGTAGCTCACGAGCAAGTTTTTCGTCTGCTGGTAGTGGGTCAGCATCATTTTGTGGGTTTCCCTGCCTATGCCCGACTGCTTGTAGCCGCCGAAGGCCGCGTGTGCGAACTTCTATGCAGCTCCGTAGCGTCGCCGAGGCCGGTGACCTGCGGATATGACCAAGAGTGAATGGCTTGACCACTGGATGTCACGGGCGCCACGGCTATCAGACGACCAGCTGTCCGAGATCACGATGGCCTTGGAGGTGGAGGAAGACGAAGGGGAGCAGTAGCTCCGCCCGGCTGCCCGAGGGGCCAGTGTGTCCCTCGAGGCCGGGGCGAGATCCCTGAAAGCCAGTTCTTTCAATTGATCAATACTGAGTCGGCCCCTGCCGCTCACCGAAGTGAGTGGTAGGGGCCTGACTGGACCGGCCGACCTCCTTCAATCGATCAATCGACTCACGAGGCGTACGCGTCCAGCAATTCGCGGACACCGACGTGATTCCGGTGAGGCTCGAAGCGGGCGAGTGTTCCCTTCACCCAATCGTTCAGACGGGGTGATGCCGTATGGAAGCTCAGGTTGGCGGCCCGCTCTGCTGAAGCTGTTGCTTCATCGAGGGCCCCGGCGTCGAGGTACGACCCTGCCAGCCAGCAGGCATACAGCCCCACTTCGCGAGCATGCGTATCGTCGTACGGTGCGGTCAGATTTTCCAAGATCGGCACAGCCCTCTTGGGCTGCCTCAGCTCAGCCCAGCACCGGCCAGCCATGATCTCTGTCTCTTCCCTGTTGATCCAATAGACCGTGTCCGGCTCCTCCACACGGGAGGTATCCCGCTTGTCGTGGGCGGCTTCAGATAGGCCGAGAGCGCGTTCGGCTCCGGCTGCGTTTCCCGTGCGCGCGCATGCCCATGCGAGGCGATCGGCGAGGACGACGCTCACAGCAGGAAGGACGTTCCTGGGTGCACATGCCAAGGAGGCCTCGGCCATCGCGACTCCCTCGTTGGGGTCGCTGGTAGAAGCCGTGAGATACGACAGCTCAGAGAGGGCTGTTGCACCCAACGTCGCGTTCCCCGCCTGGTTTGCCGCGCTGGCTGCGGCCTGAGCGTACTTCCTAGCATGCGGGATGCGCCCGGCGTCGAAGGCAGTCCACGAAGCGAACTGGTACAGCTCGGCGAGGGTAGACAGCAAGCTGCGTCCCACGGAATCAGAGTAGGTGCCGTGCGCGGCCATGCTGGCGAGGTGGTCGATCTCGGCGACCACCTTCGGGTAGACGGAGACGCCGCCGCTGTAGTCGTCGAGACGTCGCAGTGCCGCGAGGCGCCGGCCCGCACGCACAACGTCAGCCTGGCCGATGCGGCGGCCCTGCGCCATGGCTGAGGGGGTGGACAGCGCAATGCCAGCAACAGCCCCAGCTCCAAAGAATGCCCTACGGTCCACGGGAGGTACCAGCCCTTCCACATCCACTACGTCAACATCGGGCGCGGGGGAATCACCGTAACCGCAGAGGTCGGCTTCTAGCACCTGTTCGAGGAAGGGCAACCAGTCCTCCGGGTGCCGAAGCCCCTTCTCCCACCGGTACACGTAGTGACCGGTACACGTGCCCTTCCTCGCGGCCGACTCATCTCCCCACCGGGCGATGTTCAGTAAGCGCGCAAGCCTGCCTTGGGTGAGGCGCCGCGCTGTGCGCAGTTTCCGAATCTCGTCGCCGACAGCCATGGGCCTCCCCTTTGGGTCTCCTGGCATACAAGAGGCATAGCGATGGCCTACAGCCTGGCATCTATCCACATGCCCCCGTGCGCCGTTGACTGAACATCAGCCTTCGTGATGTTGGGGAGGACAGCTATGCGTGACAGCTCCAGAGCGTGGGTGGTGGATACAACCCACGACGACAAGTTGGGCGAAGTGATGGAGCAGCGGGGATCGCTGATCTGGCTTCGTCCGCCTGGCGGTGGCCGTGAGTGGCACTGCAAGCCCAGCGACGTGAGGCCGGCAACCAAGGACGAGCTGGCTGCCTCGGAGGTCGGTGTCTGATGTCCTGCTGCAAGGAAGGCGCGGAGCTGGACAAGGCCAAGGTCGACGCGCGCCGCAAGGGCGACATGTCCAAGGTCACGGACATCGTGGTCCTGATCGCCCAGCACAAGGGGAAGCACTGATGGCGCAGTATTTCCGCTACGCGGACTGGACGACCATCGTGGACCCGAATGTCTGCGCCGAGTACTCCGTGGAGTGCCTGGCGGAGGGGTGCGAAGCGGAGTTCAGCATTAAGGACGGCGAGCAGAGCGCCGAGACGTGGAGGAACGCCCACACCACCAGGACCGGTCATCGGAGGTTCTGGCAGACCTACGGGCACTCCGTGATCGTCGGGCCCCCGCCCGGCTCGGTCGTTGCCTCCCGAATCGCTGAGCACGAAAGGGCATTCGAGGGTCAGGACAGCCCCGTTGGATCTCGGCAGGCCCATACGGCCCACTAGTCTCCTGCCCCTCTGCCGGTCATACCGGGTTGGCACCTCCTGGCGGAGGGGCAGGTTCCATGCTCGTTCACCCGCTTGTGTGACGGTTGGCGGCGAGCGGGCGGCAAGTGCAGTACGGCGCGAGGAAGATCCTCGCACCGGCACAGTGAAGCACTTCCGAACGGAGGAGCGTCAAATGCCTGTTCACCGTCCCGCTGTGAGGAACTTTCTTGCGGGCCCCGCCTTGACTCCGGCAGACCTGTCGTTGGTGCTGCTCGTGCGCGAGGATGGCGCTCAGGCGAATCACCCCATGCCGACCGTTACACTCAGGGAGATCCCGAAGGTGCTCCGAGAGGCGGCATCCTTGGGTATTCGGTCGGTGAAGCTCTTTGCTGGCAGTCGCATGCGTGATGACCAGGCCACTCAGGCCGCGTCTCCGCACAGCTTGATGGCACGCTCTATCAGAGCCGCCAAGGATGAGGCCCCTGCAATCGCCGTCATGACGGAAGCCTGCGTCTGTTCCTACATCAGCAGCGGAGAGTGCTACCTCGCGGACCGGAACGTCGTGGACGTGAAGGCGACGGGGGAAGTGCTGGCAGCGCAGGCCGTCACTCAGGCTGAAGCTGGCGCTGACATTGTGGGGCCCGCGGCAATGATTCCGGGGACCACACGGGCTGTGCGGTCGGCATTGGACGAGTCGGGGCATTCCGATGTTTCGATCATGCCTCATCTGATCTTCGACTCGACGCTCTACGAGGGATACCGGGTCACCATGAGGGCCACGCCGGCCTCCGGCACCCGGGCGTTTCAGATCGCTCCGCGGCGGGCGGACCAGGCCGTCCGAACTGGGCTCGGCATGGTGGCTGAGGGCGCCGACATGGTTCTGCTGGAGCCGGCACTCTTCACTGTGGACACACTGATTCGACTGCGCGAGGCGTGTCCGGCCCCGCTGATGCCGTTCTCCGTCAGCGGCGAGTACAACCGACTCGCCCCTGCTGGGGCGGATGGCACACGAGATGTACGGCCCCTGATGGAAGCAGTCACCATGCTCAAGCGCGCAGGGGCCGAGCGCATCATCACGTACGGCGCTGTGGAGATTGCCCGCGCGCTCTAGCCCCGGATGGCCGCCAAGATGCCGTCCGCGCCCCGTTCCAGCAGTTCCTTCGCTACCGCCTGCCCCAGCCCCTCCGGGTCGCCCAAAGGGCTGCTGGCGGTGGCGCGGACCTGTTCTTTGCCGTCGAGGGAGGTCACTGTGCCGGTCAAGCGCAGGACGTTCGCATCCACTGTGGCGTACGCGCCTACGGGCACGGAACACCCGCCGTGCAGCGCCTCCAGCATCGACCGCTCCGCGCGCACGGTCGCGTCTACGACTGTGTCACCGATGTCGGCCAGCATCTCCCGAAGGCGCTCGTCTTCGGTGCGGACCTGGATTGCGAGCGCCCCCTGGCCGGGCGATGGCGGAAACGTCGCAACGTCGAGATGTTCAGAGACCTCGGCGCCGATTCCGAGCCGGCCGAGTCCAGCGGCGGCCAGGAGAACAGCATCAACGGCGCCAGGGCCTTTGAGTCGGCCGAGGCGTGGGGGGACGTTGCCTCGAATCGGGACGGTAACGATGTCGGGGCGCAGGGCAAGCAGTTGGGCGATGCGGCGCTGGGCTCCAGTTCCGACGCGGGCCCCAGCGGGAAGCGTGGCGAGGGTGTGGCCGCACAGCACATCCCGTACGTCCTTCCGGGGACCGGGCACCGGAAGGAGCATCAGGCCCGGTGTGGGCTCGGTGGGCAAGTCCTTGAAGGAGTGCACAACGACATCAACGTCTCCTGCGAGCAAGGCGCGCTGCTGCTTGCCGGAGAAAGCGTTTCCGCTCTCCGTTTTCGCTGCAACCGCGGCGAGCGACGGTGTCCGGCGGTCCTTGTCGCCGCCTTCCAGGATCACGCGCTGCTTGAACGTGACGTGCGGAAACTGCTTGCGCATCGGTCCCAGCCATTCCCTGACCTGCGCTCGGGCCAGACGGCTGGCCCGTGATCCGACAATCACCGTGGTCATGGCGTCAACTCCGCTTCTTCGCTGGAACGTTGCGCGCACATGCTACTGCGGTTCACCAGTGCCTTTTTCCGACTATTTGTCGGCGTGTTTTCCGACTAATTGTCGGCATTTGGGAATCGGAGGAACAGCCATGGCTGAGCACCCGAAAGACCGACCACGAGCCGCGTTCGAAGCATCGCTTCCACGTGTCACCGTATGGGCTGCCGTACTGATCCGCGACCACCTCAAACGCGTGCTGATGCTGCACAAGGCCGGGGCGGGGCCTCGCGCGTGGCAGCTTCCTGGCGGACACCTTGACCACGGCGAGTACCCCGTGGATGCAGCACTCCGCGAACTGAGCGAGGAAGCCAGCGTTGCACCCGGCCACCGTCCTCTGCGACTGATCGGCATCGACTTCTCGCTGCCTGCGAACGGCTGGACAGGGAACAGGACCGCGTACTTCTTCGACGGCGGCCAGCTCGAGGTCGAGTACATGGACGCCTGCGTAACGCTCTCCGACGAACACGACGACTGGGGCCTCAGGGCCATGACGGATTGGCAAACGATGATGAAACCCCCGGACTGGAATCGCGTTCAACACCTGGTCGATTCCGCCGACAACGGCACGGTCGCTTACCTCCACGCGATGGGAGAGCCGTCATGAGTACCCCTGAACTGATCCGCATCGGAAGTCGCGCGGCGCCGATGGCGGTCGTGCAGGCCGAGCAGGTAGCCGAGCTGATCCACAAGCACTCGCCGGACACTCGAACTGAGATCATCCCTCACACCACAGAGGCAGACCTCTGGCAGGGTGACCTGGCCCAGCTTGGCGGCAAGGGACTGTTCACCAAGGCCATCGACCAGATGCTTCAGCGCGGCAAAGTCGATGTCGCCGTGCACTGCATGAAAGACGTGCCGGGGGACCAACCCCTACCCAAGGGCCTGATCTTTGGGGCCTACCTCCCCCGCGAGGACGTTCATGATGTCGTCCTCTTCCCCAAAGGGTCGGACTACCGCACGCTCGATGACCTCCCCGCGGGCGCGGTAGTCGCGTCCTCGGCCGTACGTCGCAAGGCTCAGATTCTCAGGGACCGACCTCACCTGAACGTCGAGAGGGTTCGTGGCCTCGTCGGCAACCGTGTCGCAGCCCTCGACAAGGGTGACAAGGGCTGGAGCGCGATGGTCTTGTCCATGGCTGGGTTGCGACGCCTCGGCATGGAAGACCGAGCTGAAGAAGTACTCACCACAGAGCAGATGCTTCCCGCCGTGGGGGCCGGCGTCATCGGCGTAGAGTTCCGGCGCGACGACGGGCCAGTCGCTGGAATCCTCGAACAGATCAACCATGAGCAAACCATGAGGGAGCTGACGGCGGAACGCGTTATGCTCCACGGTCTCCTCGGCCACTGCAACTCGCCGATAGCTGGCCACTGCGTCACCGGCCCTGACGGCCAGCTCGTGTTGAGGGGCATGGTGTTCAGCCGCGAGGGCGCCAACTTCGTGCACGCCCAACTCTGGGGCGAGGAGCGCAATGATCCGGCGGCGCTCGGTCTGCGCGTCTGTGCTGACCTCGTACGCCAGGGAGCACGAGAGCTGATCATGGGAACTTACAGCAAGAGCTAGGTGTGATCCCCCAACAAGGGCTAGCGCGGGCCGCTTCGACAACCAGGGCCCGCGCTGCGGTCTCTCAACCACTTGCCGGCCGCGGGTGACTTCTTTCAATCCTTCAATCCTTCACGCACGGGTGACGGAGGCGGCCGCCAGTCGTTCCCGAGGCGACTGTTCACCGAAATTATGCAGGTCAGAGGCTCGTGGAGGGCTTGGCCGGCGCCTAAGGGTGTGACCCTCCGTGAAAACCCCAGACTCGTACAACATCGAAGGGCAGCACCCCCGGTGGGTCCCTCTCGTGATTGAATTAGCATTACCCCCGGGTGGGCGTGATTGAAGGAAAGGCGCGCTGGTGCGCGCTGGGCTTGCTCGTGAGCGTTGCGGGATTGAAGGAACGTGCAGGTCAACGGGCTCTCCTTCAATCCAGCAATAGCGCTCAGTGGGTACGAAGCCCTGCTGAATTCCGGGGTAAGGAACCGCGCGCAACGGGTGCGCGGTAAATAGGGGTCAACTCGGGAATTGTCAAGGGTTTAAGCCTGCGATATTCGCCACTTTCCGAACCCTTCCACTTTGCCATTTCTTGACTTGCGAAAGTTGTGGCTCGACACCTAATGTTCTGGGTGTCGGCAGGAAGCGACGCGAGACCGGCCCGGTAAGTACCCGCCTAGCGCCTCTAGCTAGGGCAGTAGGGAAAGCGGAGCAAGAGGTATCGCCAGTCACCCGACAGGGCGTGTGGACGCCGCCCCAAAGTCGCAAGTCAATGACCGGCCTCTCCGGCCCGAGAGGTGTAGAACGGCATTCCGGGCCACACGGAGTGAGTGCGAGATGAGGTGTTCAGCGTGAACCATGCAAGAGGTCCGTAATGGGGCTGAAGCTAATCGGCGTAGCCGACTCCCTTGTGAGCTGTTTAGCGAAGGGAAAGCGTGCGTCGTACATATCAGGGCGGGTGTCGGCCAGAACGACATTGCGGCGCGGGTAGCTAATCGTAGTTGAGACCCGCCTAGCGTCGGCAGTCTCCGGAATCAAATGTGAGGAGCAGTGATTAGGTACACCTTGAAGGTTGTGGTTCGACACTTCGAGGGGCCCTTGGGGACCGTTTGGGGTCCGTATGGTTCAAAGCCATCCTGGGGCGCTGGGTGCCCGCATGGGCACCGCAGGAAGAATCAAGGAGGGGTTATGACGTACGACGTCCTTCATGGCGTCCTCTGTTCTCGTATTGATGTGTTCTATGCGGATGGCAGATGGGCTAGAGCCGTGTATGTGCACCGTTCGGAATATCGGCACTGGGACGCGTGAGGATGGGGCCAATGAAGGGTTTTCGTGGACCCGTAGCTGTCGGTGCTCTACTCGCGCTTTGTGTTGGCATCGGCTTTGCGGCCGGCCATGAAACGCGACCGGTAGGCAATGACGCACAACGTGTTGCCGACTTTAATGATGGTTTCACGGACGGGCAACAGGATATCCGGGATCAGATTGCCTCGGTGATCGCCAGGAACCCGGATGAATGCTGGATTCGGGAAAACGTATCCGGAATACCGGGAGAGCCGGAGTGGTGTAAGGACTGACGGCCCTTGCTTGCACCCCAAAGGTTGTGGGTCGACACTTTGGGGTGCGGGCATGGCCCGTTAAGGTAAGGCTATTACTGAAGAGGGGTTGGGGAAGACCGTGAAGGAAACTCTTATAGCGTCCACTGATGACCGCAATGAGGCGGCGTCGATTCTGCATGAACATGCGGCAACGCTGGTCGGCATGGGGCGGGCGGGCCGTTATGGAGTACGACTGAAGAATGCCGGTCGTGCGGGGTGGTGGGTAATGCTCGTGGATCGTGGGGAGTGAGTCAATGAGCTATCACTACAGTGACCGGGATATGCGCGCAATCCTGATATCGGAAGCGCGACAGAGTGTCTTCCGTGTACGCCTTTGGCGTAGGTTCGGGCTCCGTGGTGCGGTCTTTGCTGAACTTGAGATCGCCGCGTCTTTACGGCGCCATGCACTGCATTACTCGCAAAGAGTGGGCGGCCCGCTGGGCTGAGCGGAACGTTGTGGCTCGACAGTGGTGAATGGCTTTGGCGGGGCCGCCACGAAGTGGCGGCCTCAGCCATGGCTAGTTACTCGACCTAGCTGCTTAGAACCGAGCAACAGGAGGCAATGAATGTCCCGCAGGAAGCGTATTGCACGTATAGCCGCAGCGATTCCCTTCGTGGAGGAGTTGGCGGAGTACACCAAGGAATGTCACAAGGGTGCGTCGATGCACATCGACCGGGAAGCGTTTGAGGGGCTTTGGTATGCCCTGCCAATTAGCCGGACTCGTGACGCAAAAGCCCTGGAAGAATCCAACTATGCGGTCATTGAGCGTGACCTTACCGAGCGATTTCCTGAGACCGTTGAGGCGCACTCGTTTGGGCATTGGGGCTACGGATGGTACGAGCGGCTGTATGTTCGGCGTGATGACGCTGCGGCCCTTTTGGCTGCTCAGCAATGGGTCGATGCTCTCGCAAGCTATGGGATTGCTGACGAAGAGCACTACAGCGAGACCGAATACGAGCACAATCACCCGAGCGAGCGGGAATGTTACTCGAATGATCCGGACTGTGGCTGTGAGGTGAAGTCTCACGAATGCTCGGAAATGTTGAGCGCTGCCGTTGAATCTGGCGAGGTCGCCAGTGCTGATGAGGCATGGTGGTGCGACTTCTGTAATGAATGGCGTGACCTGGATGACTCCGAGCGTGCGCGCCTCGTTGCGTGGGAGTACCGGAAAAACTGCCGTGCCATGGAAGGGGCCGGACAGCTAGCACTTGAAGTGGCCTGAACGGGTCCGGTGATGCGCGCCGTAAGGCGCGTGCCGCCGAATTCGGTCAATCGCCCGGATTGTTAGTGACTGGAGGTTTCCATGAGTGCGAAATACACCCGCGATGCGGTCTCTACTGCTGTAAATGCCGCAGCGGACATGGTGAGGGATGAGCTAAGCGCAGGTGAGCGAGACATCGACCTTATTAACATGATCGTAAACGCCACCTTAACCCTTCTGGATCGTCCGAACGTATCGCTGGATGGCGTTATAGGGGAAAACTACGACACGAGCCCGGAGGAGGTCCGTAGTTGGTGGAATTCCTGGTCTTGAGTTGCTGACGCGCTTTGATCGTCCCCGGAATGGGCCGGGGGCGGTCATGGCCTGTCAGAGGGCAGGCAAAAGAGAGGAGATGGCAACTATGAGTGAGGCGTACTACACCGCAGACCACCAGGAAGACGATTTGGATGGTGAGTTGCGGCATTTCTGGGTTGAGAAGCATGAGGGTAAGGAGTGGCACACCCTGGAGTTTCAGACCCTGAATGAGGGGATGGAGGTTGTGATCTCATCCGAGTCTCTAGATCCGAACTCGGAATGGGATTCGCAGGTCCGCCTAGAGGTTCGGCGGCAAGATATCCCGCTCATGATTGAGCGTTTGCGCGAAATCTTCGATAGGCGTGAGGGGATCGCGGGATGAGGACGTACGCCGTCAAGCCGAAAACGTCCGGGCAACGTTCCTACATTCGAACCACGATGGCGCGGGCCCTGGAGTCTCATTCCCGAGACAACGTATTCGTGGGCACTGAGTATGTGAATGCTGCTGTAGGCATGACGGCGGGCAATGTGTTGGGGGATGCGGAGACGTGGAGCCTCACCAAGGTGCAACTCATGGCGATTGTCCGAGCAATTAAGGTGCGCAGGGCCAAGCGTAAGCACGGCGTGTGGGACGTCAAAGCGTCTACCGCAACGCTCTTGGAATGGGCGTGGATAGAAGAGCGCGTCACTCTGGCCCTTCGTCAGGCGTGGCATGACGAAGGACGCCCATGGATGTGTGGATGTGGCGATGAGATCAACCGGTCCGTAATCCACTTCTCCTAGTACCCGAGGTGATCGACCGGCTTAGGTCGGTCGGTTGCCTCGCCTGCTAGGGCGAGAACCATGCAAGTCATCTAGGAAAGGAACATGCTCATGCCGCAATGGCAGCAGGGCGGTTATGACGGCCTTTTTCATCTGGGAGAGGAGGAAACGGAGGGGTATGGAGGCTACGTGGTTCGCGTGGACAGTGCGCCGAACCCTGAGAAGTGGTTTGCCTATGAATGGGAGCCGAGCAAGCGGGAGACCGTGTGGGTCGGTGAGGCACCGAACGCTGAGGTCGCACAGACGGCTGTTAAAGGTGATTTCCTGTGTGAAATCTACCGCAACGACGAAAAGGGGCACTGCCCGTTCCCGGGTGCGATCGTCCGAACGACCCTGTACAAGGGTGAGCGACTCCGCGTCATCGTCTGTGGCGAACACTCCGGAGTCATGAAGGATTGGGAAAGCGTCCGATTGGAGGAGTACCGGACTCGGTACGGCCTCATTCCCAATGAGCCGATCATCGGAGAGCGTGTCACTCCTCCGCTCGATCTCCCACCCATTCGTGAAGCTGTGGCGAACGCGGGCACGGTCACGGAACGGCACATGTGGATTGCACTCAATCGCGCGGTTCTACCGCTGGCCGACCTGCATTACTGGAGAGGGCACTTCGCGCGGTACCCCCTCGATTTGAACGCAGCACCTCGCATTGACGCGCTGAAGCGGTGGAAGCGCGCAGAGGAACACGCGCAGGACATGTACGCGGTCCATATGCGCGAAGACCACGGGCAGGGAAATGCCAACTTCCCGGATGAGTTGCTGCGGCTCCTGGAGCGTGAGGCTGTCGAATGGCTCAAGAGCAATGAGGAGGGTAAGTGAGAATGCGTCGACAATCTCAAGCAATCGCCATGGACTTGCGCTTCTCTCTGTATGCGAGCGAGGAAGGGGCGGTGTACAGAATCTACCCGGGCGGGGCAGGAACACGTCCTGAGCTCGTGGAGTACACAGCAGAGGAACGGAAAACGCACAGGGCCACTCGGGATGCCTTGCTGGACGAGTGGAAGAAGGTTGACCCAGAGGGTTACGAGCTCTGGAGCGTTGCCACCGCTTCCATGGAAGCCGGTGACGATACGGAGCTACTCGCCGGGTGGTCGGCCAAGCTGCTGACTGATGACGGCGTCGCTGTCGTTGATCCGTGTCGGTACTGCCGTGAATGCCGGGTGCGCCGATAGAACTCCTAGCCGCTTGCGTGGCCGGCCAGCCTCTCAGGGCTGGCCGGCTGTGCTGGCCACTAGGGAAAGGAGCCGCGGTGATCGGAAAGATCATCAACATGGATCAGGTGAGATGGGATGAGTCGAGGGAAACCGTTCATCTCCTCTCCATCAAGGACCAGCACCGCGGAATGGTGGTGCGAATGCATGCCCCTGATTCCGTAAAGGGTGAGAACTGGTATTCCTACTGGAACGACCCCGAAACGGATCGGTACATATGGGTTGCGAGCCAGGAGGATGCCCAATCAGCTCGATTCTGTCTGCTGGAGTATGTGACAAAGGGGATGCGAAAGCCCTACACAGTCGTCAGGAGCTGGGATGACGACTGGTGGGACTCTGCGGCCCGCCAATCAGGTGATGGGGCTGATGAAGCGCAGGTGTTCCACGTCTGGGCCCACTCAGCGGATGACGCTTCGGATGAGGCGGATGAGCTTGCTCTAGCGCTCTTCGGTCGGCGAGTGGCTGGCTACCTGAGGACTGTCGTAATCCTGCATGGGCATGCGCCGGAGGTAGAAGAGTAGTGAGCTGGAGGTATCAAGCCCAGTTCGGGATTTACTTCGACCTGGACAGAGGAAACATGAGAGCCTGGATAAGGCTGCTCGACCGAAAGGTACATCAAACACTTCTGAACGAGAGCGGCATCCCGGTCGCCGACTCGATGACGTTTCTTCCGGTCGAGCGATTCAGGGATCTTGGATGGGAAGTCAACCCCGTGCGCTCCGACTGGAAGTTCAGCCTGGACACCTATTACACCCAAGATGTGTCCACGATTGAGGGGGAGAAGGAATGAAGCCAGCTATGTCGGCCGTCGAGATCGAGGTCTACCGGAAGTTGGACGGTGATGGATATCGACCCTGGCTCAAGGCGACTGCCGACCTTCCAAGTGGGTTGGACCGTGACCGAGCGGACGCGGCAGAAGCTTTGGCCGGGGCCTTGACTTGTCTGTGGGCACAGCTTCCAAAGTCTGGCCGGCCCGCCCTTGCCGATCTGGTGGCCGAGGCAGTGTTTCCAGGGCTCGGCAGCATCTATGCATCGAGTGAAGGACGGTTGGTAGCCGCCAGCGCGTAGCGGTTGATCTCTGGTGAAGGCCGGGCCTGGCAGGCCCGGCCTTTGTCATGGGTGCACCGCGCTCAAGGTGTGGGGCTGAATGCCTTACACCACCTGAACATCGTGAAGGGAGAGAAATGACCGGCGAAGCTCAGCAGATTCGGGATGAGTGCAAGTTCGGGCACGTGGCGATAGGGAGGCTTCCAAACATTTTTGGCTTCCATGTCACGGTTGAATGGGACGTCACTCGCTCAGGAGTTCGCGTCACCATCTTCGATACCGACTGGGAGCCCGTGTGTCGAATTACCGACGAGTCTAAGGAAGTTGGCTTCGACGGTTCGGCGGAACCGCTACCGTGTGATGCGGTCCTGGCAGTGCTGTGGCCGTTGCACGTGGGCGTGACCCGGGGGGACTGGTTGGAACATCCGCCGACCGTCGTTTGGGAGTGTGCGGATCACGATGACATCGCCTGGGCTGGTCCCGCCGAGGTGGACCGTGCCACCAGGGCCAAGATCGAAGCGGTTGCCAGTCAGCGGCTGACGGACCGTGCAGGAGAGCAGGGAGAGGAATGAAGGAAGCAACCGAGCTGGCTCGCTTCGTCTGGGCGAACCGTGAGGCTTTCGGAGCGGCGTTGGCTGACCACCATGAGGAAGACGCGGAAGGCGAGGATCCCGCCCGGTGGCTGGACTTCCTCCTGTCGCAGTACACCGAGGCACTGCTTGGTGAGTGTGGTGACAGCAGGGTCGGCGTCGAACGCGCCTTGGATGACCTCAGGGGCAGGCCAGGGGGCGTCTTGGATAGTGCGGTTGAGCTGGCAACGATGCCTTCTGCGGAGTTTAGGAAGTGGCTCCTTATCGTGCTTTCGCAGGGGCGCCCTTACCCGGCGGTGGCGATGTCGCCGGAAGAGCTGAATGCCCTTGACTGTGACCAGCTCCAGAAGGTGTTGAAGCGGCTTGCGTGAAGCGCGGCTGTGTATCCGGCACCACCACTACGCCCTTCGGGCCCTCATCGCTTCCTCGCGAGCGGTGGGGGTCCGTGGCGTATCAGCGAAGGAAGGTAAGCGCGAACAATGGCAGTTCGACAGGTAGTTCTTGAGCGTCTGTGCGACCCCTGTAAGAAGGCGGGGAAGGAAGTCGTAGCAACCGGACAGATCAGCGTCCGGCGATCGTGGGACCTGTGCCCGATGCACGAGGAGAGGTATGACACCTACCTCGGTGAGGCGCTGGGTGACGAAGACATGACGGCCGGCACCGTGGTCCAGGAGGACGAGAGGACCGAGAGCGGCGGCCAGGACCAGGCCGAGGAACCGGAGCGATCCGCCGAGGAGCCGACGCCCAAGCAGTCCGACGAAGCCGAACAGAAGCCCGTGCCGGTGGTCGCCGAACTGGAGGAAGCCAAGGAGAACCGCGGAGGCCGGAAGCAGAAGGCGGCCGCAGAAGAAGAGGCGGTCTCCCCCCAGGAGAGGACCGTAGTCGTCACCGGTGAGGTCTCCGGCTACAAGGCGGCCGAGGTTCGTCAGGCTGTCGAAGCGCTCGGCTACAAGATCGTGAATGACGTGGATGCGAACACGAGCCTGATCATCTGCGGTAGGCGGCCGGCGACCACCAAAGTACATGACGCCCGGTACCACAAGACGCCCGTATTTGACGCCTCCCAGGTGGCTGCCTTCCGCGAGGCACTGACGGCCGGAGAGTTTCCGACGGGAAGCAAGCTCCCCGAAGCTAAGTCGAAGCGGCAGAAGTCTCCGATGACTGCGGCGAGTTGAAGGGGTAGGCAGTGAAGATCAATATTGACTACTCGGGCATGGTCACTGGGCAACTGAAGCGCCTGATCGACGACTACGCCCCGCATATCGAGTGGTCCCCCGTCGGTCTGCTCGGGGGCGTGCTCAGCGCGTACTCCGCCATGCTCCCCACCGCACGCGTTCAGCGTGGCAACGGCTCCTTGAACCTTCTCCTGCAAATGCTGCTCTGTGGCGAGTCCGGTGAAGGCAAGGGCGAGACGTGGAAGATCAGCCGCGGACTCATGGCCGACGCTGACCCGACCTTCACCAACAGCAAGATCATCGACGGTGTGGTCGGTGGCTCGGGACTGATCGAAGCAATCGCGGCTCACGAAGGCTACGCCTTCATTTTCGAGGTCGAATTCAACAAGATTGCGCGCGCGGCAAAAGGTAACGCCTCACTCTCACAAACGCTTCGCAAGCTGTACGACGGCGACGCGGTAGGCATCACCCGCGGGCAAGGTAAGAGCATTCGAGTTGAGGATCCGTACGTTCCTCTAATGGCGCACACCACGCCTGCGGAGTTCATGCTCAACTTGTCGAAAGCCGACCTTGCCGGTGGCTCGTTTAACAGGATGATGTTCGTTCCCGTGGCGACGGTCCGCGAGCTGAGTGAACGCCATCGCATGCCGGAAGGACTCGCGCAATCTGCGTGTGACACCTTCCTCGAAGCGGTTCGGCACGCTCGCAAGATCGAGTTCTTGCCGTTGGAGGACGACGCCTACGACACGGCCGACCGGATCCGCGGAGAGATGCGGACGAAGGTCAAGAGCGACGAGGTCCTGAAACCCTACGGCGCTCGCGTCAACGAGCAGATTCGTAAGGTGGCAGCCCTCTACTCACTCTTCGACCTGCGGCGATCGGTCACCAGCGATGACCTGGAGGCCGCGCGCGCATTCGTGGAATACACCCTCGATGCCGTCGCCGACATGGTGAACGGGAGCCTGCAACCCGGTGTGACCCTGCACGATCACATTCGGAAGCACCTGGCGAAGTACGGCGGCATCACCACCCGCTCCATCCTGCTTCGATCCTTGGGAGCGCGGGCCACCGCGGATTCTCTGCTGGCGGCAATCGACCGCATGCCGGACGTCGAGTACTACGAAGAAGCACGCCGGCCCGGCCAGCAAGGCCGGTCGCCAATCATCATCCAGTTCGTGGAAGAGGACCAGGACGACGACCAGGAGCCGGACGAAACGGCAGACGTTGAGTCGGCTGGCGCAAAGATCATCGAACTACCTCGGCAAGGGAGGCGTTCGCTGGCTGAGGTTCCCGCGGTGGGAAGGCCGCAGGTGCCCGAGCCGTCGGTTGAGGTGTTCCGAGCGCTGATCTGGAGCGAGCCGGCCGAGCTGGCTTGTCAGAGGGGAGTGACATCATCGTGAGCATGAGAGCACCCACGTGGTACATGGATGGACAGCTTTCTCTCGATCGCCGACGCGTGAGAGAGGCCTACGCCATCGTGGCTCGGGTCGAGGACGAGATCCCGCCGGGTGATCCGGCTACTGACAAGCTTCAGGATGCTCGAGCTGAGGCGTTCGTTGCGGAGCGGCTGTTCGCCGAGCGCTTCATGGAGCTGGCGAATACGGATGGCCGCGGAGTCGGGGATCGGTTCCAGGCTGGCGATGTCGTGATGGATGCGAATGGTGACCTCTGGCAGCGAGCCCGTGACGAAGACGTTGCCAAGGGATGGCCGTGGGCCTACATGACAGAAGGCCTCGGTGATGCTGAGGGAGGCTTGGAGGAAGAGCACCCTGCCCGCCCCCTTCGACTGCTGATCCGTGATGGGCGCCCGCTCGGCGGGGTCCAGGTGCGCGAGTAGGGGTGCAGGCAGTGGGGGCAGATCGCGAACGTCTGGTTCGAATCGAAAGTGATCTCGGAGGCGATGGAGTGGGGGTGAGTGCTGTGCCTGTCGCCGACGTGGGGACGGGCGAGGTGCGACTGTTGCGCGAGAAGTGCAGTACCTGCATTTTCAGGGCGGATAGTCCGTACCGCACGGGGGAGCCCGGTGGGCTCGCGAAGGGCAGAGTCCACCAGATGGTGCAAGAGTCCATCCGCAGAGAAGGCCATATCGTTTGCCATGCCACCTTGGGACGCGAAAACGAGGGGGAAGGCGCCATCTGTCGCGGCTTCGCTGACCTCCACGGGGAGCATTCATTAGCTCTGAGGTTTGGCATGGCCCTGGGGGCCGTGCGAGAGGTGCCCGAACCGGGTAAGGGTGACTGACGCGCACCTCAACGGGGGCCGGCTGAAGAGGCGAGGTCGGCCCCACGCACGAGCCAGAAGAGCAGACTCGACCGTGACGCCTCTCGCGGTCTGGGAGACGGTGAGTGCTCGATTGATCCATGATGTCGATCATGGATACCAAGAGACTGCTCACACTTGCCAGTGTCGCCGGCTTACTGCTGAGCCTGTCCGCCTGTGAGGACGGCGGCACCGGCGCCGTTGATGCGTTCAAGGAGGAAGCGGCCGTCATCGCGCGGCAACACGGTGACACGAATGGCAAGTTCGTTGGCCTGATCGCGAGCAACGCCGACACCACGCTGAAGCGGCTCTGTGAAGCCGTGAAGGCGGAGGACGGCATTAAGGTCATCGGCACGAACATGGCTTGGGAGGTGGCGCTGAAGCAGGCCGCCGGCGACCAGGCCCCATCGCAGACGGAGATCGGCAACTTCAGCCACGCCGTGAGCCACAAGCTCAAGCAGATGAACAGTGACCCCGGCCGCTTCGGTAAGGCGGCGGAGCAGTCACGCAAGGGAAAGGGATGAATGTGGAAATTGACTACGAGCGGCAACCCGAGCCCGCTGAAGAAAAGAATGCTCAGCAGCAGGCCGCCGAGGCATGGGATGCCATTGAGGCAGCCGGCTACGAGGTGATCTCGGTGGACGGCGTCAAGCTCGACGTCGAGCTTGATTGAAAGAAGGGCAAGAGCCCCCCGGAGCCAGCTGGCGGAGGGGGCTCTGTCGCGCGAGGCGGGTGGGTTCTTTCAATCCTTCAATCCCTCAACGGGGCAAGCCGGAGGCCTGGTTGGCGTCTCGCTCGGCCTCGCGGGTCTTGCTATCCTCCACACGCTGGGTGACTTCACCAGCCCCCAGGAGCGCGGCGACCAGGCCAAGGATCGCCTCTTGCGGGAGGTCCTGCACGTACGTGGCAGCGAGAGCTACGGCCGCGGCTGCAATGCTGTACAGCCGGGCCGGGTGTCTGCGGGCCAGCTCCAGGAGCGGAAAGGGCTCGGCCGGCCCCCGGTGCCGACCGCGTTTCGGCATCGACGCCATTACGCTGCCCGTCCGAAGTCCCGCTTCAGACGGGCAAGCTGGAGCTTGCCCGGGAGGCCATCCGCCTCCGAACCGGTGTCGCCGATCTTGAGTTGATACTTCCGCATGGACGCGGCGTCAGCGGAGGTCCACACCGGGCCGGGGCCCTCTTCGTATGCCGAGCATCCGGCCGCCACGAGCATCCGGCCGAGGCGGGTGATGTGGTCCCCCTTCGCCCCAGGGCCGTAGGCCAGGCCGTCAATGACGACTTGGCGGCCGGAGCCGGACGGGGTCGACGGCTGGCTACTACCGCCGCTGGGAAGATCGTCCTCAGATGCTTCCTGCCCGAAATAGGTCACGCCGTCACGGCCCTTCCAAGCCGGATCGGCGCAGACGATGCCCTCCGGATAGTCCGGGTAGCCGTAGCCGTAGACCCAACTCGACTTTCGAGGACGGGCCTTTTGGTAGACCCCATCACCTTCCGCGCTACCACTGTCGTTGGTGTTGCCTTCGACCGTGTAAATGGTGTCGTCCGTGTACGAGGTGACGATGCCGACGTGTGTGCCGCCCCCCGATCCGTAATACACCACGGCGCCGACGCCGGGATACTCGGAGAATCGGTCCTGGTCTTCGAACCAGCTCACCCCTTCGAAGCAGCTCGCGGTGACCGGCGCGAGGTCACTCGCCCCAGCCTCCTGGAAGACCCAGCTCACGAAGGTGGAGCACCAGGGCTGTTCGTCGGACCACTCAAGGCCAGCCACGGCACCTGAGAACTTCTGGGAATTGTCCCAGTGGCCGCCCGAGTAGCCTTCCTGGTAGCCCACCTCATCGCGGGCAATGTCGAGAACCTTCTGTGCAACAGACATGCGATCTCCTGTTATTGGGCATAAAAAGGGCCCGCAACAGCGGGCGCCGGCAAGTTAGTTAGTTCAGTCAGTGGTGGGGCGGAGGATCCGGGCCGGGTCGAGGGCGGTGAGAAGGGCGATCGCTCTAGCATGCTCGGCTTCGAGGCGCTTCAGACGCTCCTTGATCTCCGCCAGGTCTTCCTGAAGACGGTCGGCCCTGGCCTTCTGCGCCTCCGCCTCGCCCTTCCAAACCTCGGCGGTCTTGGCCTCCTTCGAGGCCCGGACGACGACATAGCCGCCGATCACGGTGGCCAGGATTCCGACGATTCCGAACGCGTTGAGGATCAGAGTGGATGTGTTCATAGGCTCCTATCTCTTCCGTGCGTCTATCAGGAAGGCAGTGAAACGGTTCAACTGGGCGCTGGTGCGTGAACCCGCGGACACCTCCCAAGGGCCGGTCGTCGGCACTGCACCCACGCGAACAGAGATCCGGCTGTCCTTGTCGAGGTGAACGACTCCGCGCAGTGAGCAAGTGAGGTAAGTGCTCGGCACAATGACGGAGTTGTACGACCGCATCAACTCCTTCTCTCCCTCGTTGGTTTGACTGATGGCGATCAGCCGGAGGGCGGGACGCCTGCTGATGTCAGCCGGCGACAGTGCGGTGACATCAGCAGTGATGAAGTAGGTGCCGCTGACTGGTACGGCGTACGACTCTCCGCCGATCGAAGTCCAGTTGCCCACCCAGTCCGCGGAATCCCATTTGAGAGTCTTGAAGGTTCCGTTGTCGGGAACACTGGTGACCGCCGTGGCACCAGCTACTGCGAGGCGGACCGGGTTGGCGAGTTGCCGATGAGTGTCACGCATGCGCGTGTTCATCGCGCTGGCATCAGCCAAGTCGCGACTCTTCCAGGAAGGAAAATCCAAGTCGGTTACCCCTTCATGCTCGATGCACCCGGAGCAAGCATCACGGCCCCGAAGCAGCTCCAACGCTCGTCACGGATGTCACTGCCGAACCCTTGCCAAGTGAGTCCGGTTCCCGTGCCGAGCACCTCGATCGAGAGCGTGTCTCCCTGGGCCAGGAAGAGGACATCTGTCCCGCTGAGGCCGGCCGGGTAGTTGGTCCGAGTGTTCTGTCGTTGGTGCAGGGAAATCAGGTTCCCGTTGCGCATCAGATTCATCTGATAGCTACCGAATGCGCCGGTCGGCCCGTCACGCTGGATAGCCAGGCAAAAGGCGGTCAGGTATACGCCTGATGCGGGGACGGTAAATGCCTTGGCGTCCTGGCTGAGTCGCCAGCCGCCGGACTCCTCCAGGCCGGCAAGGGACCAGCCGACGCGTGTCGTCTGGCCTGAAGGCACGCTGAAGGCCTGCGCTGACCGAGCGGAGACGCGGGGCGGGTTGTACAAGGCCTTGATCGGGTTGGTGATGCGTGACTGCATGAGGGCCGGCGTGATCTGCTCACCGTCACGCCAGTCTCCCGCGGATGCGAAGGGGGTGGGTGGTGCGGTGAAGGTGGGGGCTGGGGCGACCAACCATGCACTGAAAACGCCTTCCCACTCGCCGGCCTGCACGGTGTATGTGGGACTTGGAACTCCCGCCTCGAGGTAGACGGCTACGGCGATACTGTCCCCAGCCTCCAAGTGTGTGACCGTGGAGGCCGAGACGATTTGGTAGTCGTTTGCCTGCTGGACGATTTCCCTGACCGTGGCCACGCTAACGGCACCGCTAGAGGTACGACGGTAGAGGTAGATGATCACGCCGTCCCCTGCCGTCTGAGTGGCGCCGGCCTTCACGGTCACGCTGCCGGTCAGGACATGCACCCCGGTATCGGGAACCGTGAACCATCGGCGGTCCGCGTCGGCCACGAATCCGTTTGTCTCGGTGGATGCCCACCGAATGTGGGTAGAGGAGCCTCGGTTGATCGTCTGGCCGGGCACTGCTCCGCGGCAAGAGAGCCGAGGCGGGTCCGCAAGGTATCGCTGAGGATCACGAATCTGGGCCGTGAGCTTCTGGGCCGTGACGATCTCACGTTGGCTCCATGACTCGATGAGCGGTGCTGCCATATCACTCCAGGTAGGTCGTGTTCCCGAGTACAGAGGCGCGACTGTCTCCAAGAATCCACGTGGGCTTGCCGTCGCTCCGGCCGGGGATGGTAACTAAGTAGAGGCCCGCCCCCTCCACGCTGGTGTTCAACTCAAGGTCACCAGCACTCGCGTCAGCGCCCGGTGTTTCAGCGGTCAGGATGCTGATCTCGTAGGTGCCGAAGCGACCTTTGAAGCCCTCCCTTGGCACGACGCCGGTAGGCCATTGGTAGCTCGTGACGTGAGTGGAGGCCGTCATGGCGACGAAGACGGACATGAAGTTCTTGGAGGCCATAAGCGGGAGCTTGCTGACATTGTTGAACACGCGTATGTCGCTGACCGGGGTTACGGACTGGTTCAGCACGTCGCCATATCGGTAGACCAAATTGACGCATGTAGCTTGGGGCGAGCCGCCCAGGTCCCAGATTACCTTGGTGTCAGAGCCGTTGTAGGGCCAGCACGCCACGGCAAGAGAGATTTCTTGCGTGTCGTCCTTGATGATCTGCGGCAAGTGACCAGCGGGCGCCAGAAGTTTGGGGAATCCCTGCATGTTTCCGCAGATGGACACCACAAAGTCGTTAACTCGCGTCTCCGCTGGGACCGAGAGAGAAGCCTGAGGCTTACCTGTGTATGAGCTTGAGTTACTGGACACGAAGGCGGCGAACTCCTGGGCGTTCGGAGGCTGAGCCATCCATTCCTGACCGTCCCAGAAGAGGGCGCTTGGTCGGGTCCACTGCTTGCCGTCCCACACCTGCGTGCCGTCATCTACCCATCGCGTGCCGTCCCAGACCAGGGCGGCGGTGGGGTCAGCCATACTTAATCCAGACGTCTCCCGGCTTCGGGTC
Organism: Streptomyces rectiverticillatus; assembly: GCF_013394065.1. NCBI lineage: Bacteria > Bacillati > Actinomycetota > Actinomycetes > Kitasatosporales > Streptomycetaceae > Streptomyces > Streptomyces rectiverticillatus. The sequence continues at coordinate 1,314,453 of NZ_CP040752.1, read as the reverse complement.
AGCCGGCGGTGTGGGGCCCGAGAAGACGCGCGCCGTTCCCACGTTGGGTGCTGCAAGGGGACGTTGGGTGACGATCTGGCCCTCCGCGTAGACGTTGCCGTTCAGGTCGACTCGGAACTGAGAGTCCACCCCGGTCTTCCGCCCGTCGCCGATGACGAACGCGGCCTTCGGCTGTGGCTGGGTGACGTCGCCGCGGACTTCCAGGGGAATGTTGGTATCTGTGCGGACCACATGTGTCACGCTGCCGTTCTGGCGCAGGGTCCACACAGCGCCGTTCGACCGGTCGCCGGCCCCGTCCTGGCGGAAGTCACCGAAGACGGTACCGACCTCGCCGGCTGAACCCTTGTCGGCGTACAGCTCGACCCACCGGACCTTGCTGTCGAGGTTGACTTGGTTGCCGGGGCCGAGCTTGACCGCCTGGTCGAACTTCCTGTCCGTGTACTCGCGATCCTTGTGGGGGTCGGGGTCTTCCTCGGTGTGCTTCTTGAATCGCTCGCTCAGGTTGACGGACAGCAGCTCGACGCGTCGCGTGCCTGCGTCGGCCCAAAGACGCTCAATGCCTGGTGGCCCGTAGAAGGGCGGGATGTAGCCGTACTTGTCGGCGACGAGGGTGGAGTTGTCCAGTGCGCCCTTGTCGGCATCCTGAAGGTCCATCAGCCGCGTGGCACCCTCGTGAGGGCCGTCCCAGATCGTCACGGGCCGGCCTGGTACTCGCTTGCCGTCAACGTCTTCCGCTACGTCGGCGGCGCTGCCGCCGAAAAGGCTTCGCTCCATGCGCGGCTCCTTACTCGTTGAACTGATTCGCCTCATAGATCCCGCTGAATACGATCGAGGCGCGGGATGGAAGGGTGAGAAGGTAGTCCAAGCCGTCGATGGCCCTGTTGCCGGACTGATTGAGGATCCGTATCGTCTGACCCTTGTTGCCCGACCAAGCCATGCCGGTAAGGTGCATGAAGTTCGGCAGTCCACCGCGTTCATCCACGTTCAGCATGTAGCCGGCGAAGGACTGGCCGATTTGGCCGTTGAGTGGCATGGGGACCTGGAAGGAAAGGGCATCCTGTCGCGCGCGGATATCGGAGTTGGAGTCATTCCGGTAGTCGACAGCGAACCAAACCATGTTTGGGGCGATCCACCGCCAACGCCCGTGACAGATCAGGCCCTTGGGGCTGGTTGCTGCGTTGATGAGGTCCGGGGTGTAGGTCCAGCTCTTTCCCAGGGTCCGGGATACTCCGAGGCCGTCGCGGCTCTTGAAGATCTCCTCTACCGTATGGCGTGCGTCGCTGTCGAAGTCGTAGGCAAAAGTCCCGTTAGGAAGTACACGCGTGGAGTCGTCGGCCCACCAAGGGAAGGCGACCCGAGGAGGCATGTCGAAGGGGGCGCGAGAGAAGAGCTCGATCCGTCCATTCTTGGCGGGCACCTTCACCTCATAGAGGACCATCTCCCATTCCTGCCCGGGTACGTGCTTCGGCTGCACCGGGATAGGGTTGGCTGACGGCTGGCCTTGGACGATTGCGAGGTTGACGGAACCCTTGGTCAGGTCGGCGCGAAGAACGATTGTGTCTCGCCTGTCCTTGGCTGCATCAAAGTTGGGACCAATGTCCTTGGAAAGGGAAGCGTCGAGCTTGTAGAAGAATCCCCCCACCCAGGCTTCTCCGGGCTGAATTTCCACGGTTCGGTCGCCCACGACGCGAGCGGCGAAAGGCAAGGTATCCGCGGCGGCCGATGCACTTGTGAGATGAGACGCCACGCGGTCCCCACCCCACATGGTCGCCATGGCTTGCCAGTCGGTTTGACTGACCGCCTGCCGGCCACCTTCGTCACTGTCCTTGTTGAACGGGTAGCTGATCTCTGCCATTCACATCCTCGCTTCCATCTTGCGCAACTTCTCTCGCATCTCCCATACCGTGCGGTACAGATTCAATGGGTCGCCGATACCCTGTTGGCCGATCTTGGGCGTGACGGTTTCGGTTCGACCGCCGTCCTCAATGGAGATGTTGACCTCTCGCACGACGTCGGCGTATTCCTCTCCGTCAACCGCAACGGTCACGATGTCGCCGACAAAGTAATCTCGGCCGAACTGGACCTGTGTCGTATTCACGGGATAGATTTGGAAATTGCCGTTCTTCTCGCCCTCTCGTAGGGCGGCAGTGGCGGCGTCGTCAACGGCCTTGAGGAAGTGATCCACTGCCACGTGCTTAGCGCTCTCGGTGGCCTGCACGAGCTGAACGCTGGCGGCTGCGGCACGTGTTGTTGCGGCTGTCACTGCGGCTGTCGCCTTGCGCTTCTCTTCGTCAGTGGTTGCTTCCTGTAGCTTCCGGTTCGCTTCCTCAAGTTGCTTCGCGGCCTCGGCGGACGCAGCCTTAGCCTTTGCTAGCTCCGGCGTCCACTCGTTGCCGTCCGGGCCTGTCCCCAGCTCCTCTGAGCCGTCCGAGTTCTTCTTGACTACTAGTTCGGCCTGGCCGTCCTTGCCGGTCTTGAGAGGGATATCACGGCGGTCCACGAAGGTCTCGCGCACGTATCGCCATTGCGTTTCGCCCTCAGCGTCGATCTTCTGTGACACGTAGCGGTCGCTACCCTCTCCCTGACAGGCAATGATGGCCCGGGTTGTGCGAGGCCCTGAGAGAGTCCAAATGAATTCTCTCAGGTTGCCGAGGTCAGGCGAGAAGCGGATTTCCTTAGAGAGGTCGCGCGGTTTGAAGACCCTGAGCTCAATCCGCTTCGAGTTTGGATTCCAGAGCAGTCGATAGCCGGTGTCTCGGTCCTTGCACCAACTCTCGAAGAGGGTGCCGAGGTTGTCGTACCGTAGAGTGCCGCCTACGTCCTTCCCGATCGGATCGGGGACGCTGGGGTTTCGCCCGACGTCCACCTCTGGCCGCTTGCGGCCGGGTAGGGCTCGACTTCCCCATGCCATGTCCGCTTCGGTCCATAGGGCTTGGCCGGCTGAGAAGCCGACAGTGCGTTTGTCCTGGCCTCGCCACTGGTCCTTGATCGGGAGTGGTGTCATGCGGTCTGTGCCGGCTCCGGAGACTGCGGGGAGCGCGAGATAGCCGTAGGGGATGGCATTGTCGCATTTACCTCCGATGTAGAGGCTCCCCTCTCCGGGGTGCTGCTGATTGGTCCAGTATTTTTGGATCGTTTCTATCTGGCCCGAGAAGATCGGCTCAGGAACATCGTCCTGATAGACCGCGATTCCGCCGCCTCTATCAAGAAGTTCGGCTTGGGGTGTGCCGGCCTTGATAAGGAGTTGCCATGAGCCCTGCTGGTTAAGGCGAATGACGAGATCGAGTTTCATCCATGTGTCGATTTCGCCGATTGCCGGTATGTTCCCGTTCTCATCAGGAGTGCCCCGAACGACGACGCGATAGCTCATGCAGTGTCCCTAATAAGTCTCGTATCGAGGTCTGATCGTCATCTTCAACTTGGCGTTGCTGCCACCGGGAACCATGTGAATGCCGATAGTGGAACGGCCGAACGGTAGAGGCCAAAGAGCCGGATTAGCGTCCAGCTTCGGCCAGAAGTTCGTTCCGTCGTCCAGACGTAGTGTCTTAACGCCAGGCCGTGTGTCGATGGTGAGCGTGCGTCCGCCGGGTATGAGGTCGCTGGTTGGCTCGCTCGTGATACCGAACGATCGGGTCGCGTGCGTGAACTTGAATGCGCGAACAGGTCCACGAATTTCCCAGACAGGCCAAGCGTCGGTGTCGCCGGGGTTGAGTACAGGAAAGGCATCGCTGGACACGAGTCCTTCGCTGAGCTTCAGAGGGAAGATAGGTGTGGCACTGCCTAGAAAGGGGCTGCCCCGCCCAAATACCCATTCCGCTACATGGAAATCATCTGTCCAGTAATAAGGGTCCATGGCCGTGAGTTGGATGCCATAGCGCATCCAGCGGAAGCCCGCGGAGTCGGCTCCCTCGTTCCCCTCTGCCCCGCCCTTGTAGTAGCAGGTCAGGTAGCGGGGCGGTTGGCCAGCCTCCTGGATTTTCAACACGCAGGCACCATTGCGCGGATTGAGGGCGCGAATCAAGTTGCGTTTGAGCTCCCGCAGCGTGTAACGGTCGACGCCGTACAGGTAGACGGGAATCATGATTTCCCGTGCCGCTACGCGTGCATCTCTAAAGGATGAACCGTCGAGATTGGGGCTTACATCTGAGTGAATCTCAAAAGGCGGCATGTCCAGGCCGGTTGCGCCAGCCTGCATGAAGATTGCAGGCCAGTGCCGACCCTGGAAGCCGGTCAGGGGAATTTCCTCTCCCTGACCGGCATTCCCGGTGATCGAAACGTAGGTGTGACCCCAGTCCTTTAGCTGAGGGGGATTTGGTGGAAGGGAAGGAGGGTCCTCCACTTTGAAATCCCACGATGCTGCGATGGGCAATGAGACTCCTTTCGATCAGAATCCGTGCATGGTCTCCAGGTACTGCATGGCCCTCATCACGGCCTGAGTGGAGTCTTCGGCCGTTGCCTCATGTACGTGGATTTCGTAGCGGTTTCCGAGAAGGTCACGTGTCTCGGTGTTGCTGTAGACGCGCTCACCGCCGTGGAAATTGACCAGTTCCGGCCCACGTTCGCCAACCAGTGCAAGGCCGGCCGTGGCGCTTCTCGTCCCCGTCCAATAGCCCTTAGGTGGCAAATTCGGGTTTGCCTGCTGGACGTTGGATATATCGCCGTAGCGGCCGCGAATATAGTTGATCACGGAACTGAGGTTCGCTATCGGGTCAAAGACGTCCCAGCTCGTTCCCGCCTGGTGATACGCCTGGAACGTCGGGTCGATTACCTGACCCAAGCCCTTGGATGGAGTTCCGGCCTGCGCGTTGGAGTCCCAGTTATTTACTGCTCGGGGGTCGCCGCCGGACTCGCGCATGACGAGCGTGACGAGGCCCTGGAGCCACTGGGAACCGGATACACCAGTAAGGCGCATCGCGGCTGTGATCCACTCCGTGAGCTGACCGGAGCCGACGCCACCGCCGCCGTCGAACAGCGTCTTGGGGATGCTGCCAGGCCACGGCTTGAACGCCGGCCCCGAATCGGTAACAGCACCTGTTGGACGGAGGGCGGCAGTAGCAGCGCGGGCGTACCCGCGCGTGTGCTTAAGCCGGTTGGACTCGTTGCCGCCGATCGTCTCGTCGGGCCCGACCATCAGATTGATGTGGGCGTCGCCGCCGTAGGTCAGCAGGTCACCAGGACGCGCCTCGCTGACGGGCACATGGCGCATGGCGGCGTTCCACTGCGCTACGGCAGGCCAGCGATTCGCTGGCGCCCCGTGCGGCGATCCGCCGTACTGGGCGTTCGCGCCGGCCTGGTCCACCACGTAACTGATGAAGTCGGCACACCAGGCCTCGAAGCTGCCGCCTGTGTACTTGGCGCCTCCGACTGCCGGCGCCTCCGTCGTGAACTCGCGTCGCGCGACCTCAACAACGCGGCCACCGCCACCGAGGTGATCATCCCAGTACTTGCCCAACTTCTGGAGCCACGGCAGTGCCTTCCCGAAGGACTGGGCCTCGAGCTTGCCGGCGACTCGGAAGGCGGATGAAACTTCGTCCAGGCCGGGCTTCACGGTGGAAGGCCAACCCTTGGCGATCGCCTCGAAGTACCCGCTGTAAGGATCGTCCTGGTGCTTACGGACCCATGCCCCGCCGTCACCGGTAGAGCCGGTGAGCGGGCGAACGATGCCACCTCGGGCAAAAACGTTTCTGCCCCGCCGGGCAGCTTCGTTCCATTCGAGGATGCGGTCCCGGCCGAGCGCACGAACGACCTCGGGCCTCAAGATGCCTTCACCGGGAGAGAGGACCGCGGGCACCTTGTCTATCCCCGGCAGGTAGCCGGGCACGATGCCGCCAGTGCTGAAGTGCACAGGGCTCAGTGGCTGGTCGGCGCCGGCCAGGTTGGCCATCGCGGCCATCATGGGCACGGTGCCTCGGTTGTACGGACCGGAGATCGTGGACCTGGTGGAAGAGTCCACGTAGGACATTGACGACTCCCACACCGAGCGGATCTCACTGGCGCCGGCCTGGAAGAAGGACCGCAGATTCGACAGGCCGCCTCGAAGACCGGCGAAGGATCCGAGCACACTCGACGTCGACCCGGCCACCTTGCTCTGAATGTCCGACCAGGAAGCCGAATTGGCTGACTGAAAGGATTTCTCTGCCTGTGTAAGCGGGCCCTGAAGGTGCTGGACCCAGCGCTGCTGTGCAGGCTGAATCTCCGCGTCGATCGCAGAGCGCACCTTGCCGGCGATAGCCGACCAAGCGGTATCAGAGGCGGACTGGTGAGACCTGAGCGCCTGGGCCTGCGCCGACATGGCAGCCTGCTCGCGCTGTACGGCTGCCTCGATGGCGGCAGCCATCGAGGCGAAGGCCTCCGCGATACGAGCGGCAGCATCCTCTACGGCCGCGGCGTCCGGAACCGGAGTCACGGATGAGTTGGCCGGCGCCGCTTCGCCGCCCTCAGAAGCATCCAGTCGAGTGGCCGGTGTACCCGTTCGCGCTGTGCGGTTGAGGCTGAGAATCGTTCGGTACCCAAGGGCCCGAACAGCGTCGGGTCTCAGCACCGCTTCCCCGGGTGACAGGCGAGCGTGCACGACATCGCGGCCGGGGGAATAGCCAGGAACGATACCGCCGGCCGCGAAGTCCCAGAGGCCCTTGGTGTTGGGCATGGCTTCCTTGGCCTGCTGGTAAAACTCGTCCCATACCTGTTTCGCGTATTCGCCAGGGTTGCCGGCTATTTCCTGAAGGCCGGCAAAGGTATCCTTGAGTTGGTCAAGAGGCTCGGTGACCATCTCTTTTACCTCATCGACCGCTTCGAGGAAAGCGCCCTTCGGATCGGTGACGGTACTGACGGCGGTCTGCACGATGGCCTTGACGGAGTCCCAGACGCCCGTTACGAGATCCTTGACCATTTGCCAGAGCGATTCCGGATTGAGCATGTCGCCCAGGAAGTCACCGGACCGCTCAGCTAGGTTTCCTTCTCCCTTCCAGATGTCATCCCAAAAATACTTTCCTGCGGACGGAGCAATTGCACCGGCAATGATGCCGATGAGCTGACCCATGCCGGTAGGCGTACGGCGGAGAAGATCCGGCATGTCATTGGAGAACCAATCAACGATGCCCCGAAACTTCGAAGAGGCGCCGCTGCCAGCAGAACCGCCGCCGGCTTGCGCTCCCCAGTCCGCGACGTTGCGGCCGGTGCGACCGCCGATGCCGTGTGCTGTCGACATGAAGCCCACAGAAGAGCCGTAGAGGCTGACGATCTGAGAGATGTCGAAAACCTCGCGCTGCTGGGCGAATCCGTTGAAGAACGGAAGCTTGCCTGCGCCCGAAGTGCCCATGGCGTAACGGGAAAGATGACCTCGCGCCGCCGCGGCATTCCACGCGTCAATCCGAGACGGCCCCAGGCGGTGAGCGACCTCAGGTCTCAGAATCGCCTCACCGGGAGACAGCAGAGCGGGAATGGAGTCAACTCCCGGCGCATAGCCGGGGAGTATGCCACCGAGCGCCTTCTTGGTACGGTTCTTGTTCGCCACACCTCCACCACCGCGACCAGTGGCGTTGTTCACCTTTCCTATGTTGTCATCAAGGTCGTCGGCCTTTTCCGCTGCCTTCTCCAGCGCGCCCTTGAGCGAGTTGACCGAGCGAGTTGCGTCACCGACTCGTGCCCCGTTGATTTCGCGGAGTCGGCTGTTCGTGGTGCTGAGTTTGCCATTCACGCTATCGACGGCTGAATAGAGGGAGTTGCCGCCGCCCTTGAACTTGTCCCGCAGTGAAGCAAGAGGTTTGCCGTTCAAGGTTGTCATCCGATCGATGGCTTCCTGAATGGCGCGACGGACCTCACGAACCTTCGGCTCGGTCCAATCGAACTCCTGCCTAAGAGCCTTCAGCGGTCGCTGATTGAGATCGGTGATCCGGTTGTAGACGTCCCGGGCGCGACTGTCAGCGGTCTCGGCCTTCTGTGAGAGGTAGCTGAACTCCTGACGGACGCTGCCGGTTGTCCGGCCGTTGAGCGCTTCCACCGCTGCGGCGGCCTCACGGATGCGCCGCTCGGCGGCCTGGGCTCGTTCTTTCAATCCCTCAACGGCCTGAGTCACCAGCTCCAGGCGCTCGCGGTTGAGGGGGTCGGTGCCCTGCGTCCGCACCTGACGAAGTGCGCCCTCGGCGTCTCGGGCAGCTGCCCTAATCGACCGGCCGGCGTCGCTGCCGATGGCATTGCTGACATCCTGCAACTGAACGTTGTTGACCTCGCGCAGGCTGGCCTTAAGCGCGTCGATGCGAGCATTGACCTCGCGAAGCTGACGCTCCAGCTCGGCTGTGTCGGCCTGAACGCGGACCTGCTGACTGTTGCGGCCCATGAAGCGGTCGGCGCCGCGGCGTATCAGGCCGCGGTCATCACCTCCCCGCAGTTCGGCCCGTCTGCTGCGGTACCCGTCACGGAAGGATCCGCCTCCGGCCTGAGCGCGTTGGCCGGCGAGGACCTGACGGCTGGTGCGAATGAGTCCGCGGCCACCCTGAGCAACGCCTTGCACAACCCCGATGGCCGGGTTCATCAGCTTTGCGAGCTTCCCAACTCCCTTGGTGAGGAGGCCGAAGGCTATGAGGAAGGGGGCGGCGACGGCGGCGATTTTGGCTGCTTCAAGCACTGCATCCCGAAGCCCTGGATGTTCGTCGAGGAAGTCAACAGTGGACCTGATCCAGTCGGTGAAGGTGCCCAGGACACTGAAGAACTCTTCGAGGAGCTCCGGCGTCAACTTCAGGGCGGTCCGACCGATGCCCTTGGCCTCGTTGAGGATGCCGCCTTCGAACTTTCTGTCCTTGCCACGCTCACCCATGATGGCTTTGCCGAGGCCGGTGTACTCGAACGAGCCGTCCTTGTTCTCCGAGTAGAAGAGCTTGCCGAGGGCGACCTGACCGGACTCCTTCATCTGCTGGATGCGCCCGGATATGGTTGCGCTGCCCATCCGTGCAGCCGAGCCCTGGATTCCGTTCTTCTTGTCGCCCCAACGCTCAAGGAGCTTGTCTATGAGCTCGGAGCCTTCAATGCCACCGGTGTTCTTGGCGTCCGCCATGAATTCGTACATTTGGGCCGACGCTGTTTGCTTCTTCGTCTTTCCGGGGTTCTGCGGATCCTTGACCTGACGGTCTTTGAACCCGTACATCCTGGCCAGTTCGTTGGCCGGGATGCCCGTGGCCCTCTCCAGCTGCTTCATGTTCCGCATGGGGGTGCGGCCCATATCCAAGATGACCTCAGTGGCATACATGCCTTGAGACACCATGTGCGGATCCATGATGCCGCCGTAGGCCGCCTGGTCGCCGATCATCTCTACGATGTCGCCAGCCTTCGCGGCTACGCGCTTTGACCCCTTTCGCTTACGCTCAGGGTCGGAGGACTGAAAATCCTCGTCATGCGAGGCGAGAGCACGTGCATACCGCGTGCTGTACTTCTGCATGTCTTGCAGGCTGTACGGAGTTTGAATGGCGTACTTCTGCATCTCTTTGAGAAGCTGGTTGACATCTCTCAGCTCCAGGCCCATGCCGTGAAGGCCGGATTGGGCCTGCATGAGTGAATCCGCAGATTTGACGCCAACGGCAGTGAGACCGGCAGCCAGTAGGCCTACGGGGCCGATGAGGTTGTGAGTGATGAGGCGGCCGGTCTCGGTGGCCTGCGTCCCGAAGCGATGCACGTCTTCACCAGCGCGCTTCCAGCCCCTTTGGAAGTTGCTGAAGAAACTGCCGTTGTAGGTCTGCATCTGCCGCATAGCGGCCTGGTGCTCGCGGATCTGCGTCTGAAGAGACTGGCGTGTGGACTGAAGGGCTGCCAGCTCATTCAACACGCGGGCACGGATGGCCGCCTGAATCTCTCGCTGGGCCTGAACGGCCGCGGCGGCCTGGGCCCGCTCGGCACGGATCGCCTCGCGCTCACGCAGCCGAATCATCTCGATGCGGCCTTGTTCTGCTACACGCCACCGAGTAGCGGACTCCGAGGCCGCACGACCCTCCTCCGCCACAACTTGACGAGCAGCGGTTCGCGTGGCGGCGCTGGTGCCTTCGAGGAGCTTGCGCTTCTCAGCCTCCAGGCGCTGAGCCTCGCGGAAGCGAGCGCCGGCCTGAGCGCCGTACTCCCGGGTGATCTGCCGCTCGATAGCGCTCAGGCTTGCCTCTGTATCGCGGGCCTCGCGCTGAACGGCCGAGCTGGCGCGCTTCGCAGCGGCAGCGGCCGCACGAGGAAGCCCGTCCATGCCGGCCTCAGCACTGCGGCTGAACTCACGGCCGGCGGCCGCACCAGCGGCCTGCATCTGCTTGGTGAGTTCGCCACGAAACTCCGAGACGGCCGTCTGACTGAGCTTCGGAATGATCTCGATGTATCCACTGCCGACCTTGATAGGTCCACGAGTCGATGCCATATGACCTGCCTAGAGATTGCTCATGTTCGCCATGAATGCCGATAGCTGCTCACCGGTGGCGAATTCCGGCTTCGGCTCGGGAGGCTCGACGTGCCCGGGTCTCCTGATCGGCTCCGGCGGGGCAAGGTCATCAGCGTCAGACGAATTAGCCTTGATGAAGAGGAAGTTGCTCAGTTCAAGGGCGTCACTTATTCGTGCCGTGAGATGGTCGGTGATCGACCACGCCGAAGGTTCATCGAGTGCGGCAAGCAGCAGCGACCGGCCGGGCTTTGCCATCAGCGCTTTGACAAGGACGCTGACGCGTCGTAGGGACAGCCGCCCACGCCAAAGGTCCAGTAGATCAATCCCGAAGTACTCAAGAAGGTCGGCTTCGAGTTCGTTCGGATACTGCTGGACAACGCGGACGACCTGTATCAGTTTCCCGAGTCGGCGTTACCGGCTGCCTGAGCAACCTTGTCGGCAAAAACCTGGAAGTCACGAAGGGTCGCGCCGGTGTTCTTGTAGCGGGTCCACTGATCATCGCCCAGGATAAGGCGGATCGCCTCGATCTCATCGGTGGCCTCCAGAAGGCCGACAGGCATATCGAGCGGAGCGGGGACCGTGTACTCAATGCCACCGTGCTCGAACATGGTCGGCTCATCGGTGGCCTCCTTCTGCGCGGCGGTGGTCTGAGGAGAGGGCTTCTTAGCGGCAGTCACAGGAACTCCAAATGGGCATAAAAAAGCCCCGACCGTGGGCGGGCGGGGCCGTGCGTGCGAACGACTGGGGTTATTACATGGGGGACTTGGTCTCACTCACCAGGGAGGCGACGACGTTGTAGCCGCGATCCGTGGGAAGAGCCGAGGCGAACGCCTTTGCCGCGGCCTTCAGGGCGGTCTCGTTCTCCTGGGGCGTGAGGTAGACGACGCCGCCCGGCGCGAACGTCATGACGGGCATGCCGGGCGTGATGACGGTCGTGTGCGGATCCTTCTCGTCGATCCCCTGTGAGACGGTGATTTCGGTGCGGATGATCTCTGTCATGGACTGTGTCCCTTTCTGCTGACTTCAGGTATGAAGTGCTCTCCGGTGGGAAACCGTTATGCGCCGGTGGTCTTGGCCGAGATCACGAGGGTGCCGGCGGTGGCCTCGTGGACGCCGTCGGAGGTCTTGATCTCGTAGGAGCCCGTGGGGCAGTCGTCGGCGACCGACAGCTTGATTCGGAAGCCGCCGGTGCCATCGGACAGGCCGGCATCGGCCACGATCTTCGGGTGGCCAGTGGTGACGGAGATCGAGGCGTTGGACTTGAAGGCCGCGCCGGTGACAAAGGCCTGGCCGCCCTGCCTGACGGCCGCCTGGTCCAGTTCAGCCTTGGCCGGCTGGCCCGGAGCGATCACTGCGTCCTTGATGTTGTCCGTGGTCAGGATGTAACCGAGCCGGCCGGAGGCATCGAGTGCATCGATGGTCAGCTCGTACTTGCCCGCCTCGCTTCGCTGGAGCTGGATGGCGCCACGATCACTGATCATGGCCCGCTCGATTACCGCCCTGTACTGAACGTCACCCTGAGCCCAGTCCACGACAAGGGAAATCTCCTGGAGCTGTGGCGTGGACGACAGGTCGAGGCGCCATGTGTTGGTGATGGGCTTCTCGACGCCGTCCTTGTCCTTCTCGAACGCCTGCTTCCACTGTGCGCCAAAGAAGAGTTCCGTGGTGGAGACGTTGGTCTCAACAAGGGTGGCCTTCACCTTGAAGCTAGCAGACTTGACGTTGTAGAGCACCGGCACAGCAGACTGCCAAACATTCACCGGGTCTGTTTCGATGGAAGGAGTAATTGTTACACCGCCCTCATCGACGTAGCCGAGTGAGGTGTAACCGGCTGGAGCCGTTCCCTTGACCCCACACGAGGTGGGGGCAGTGGGCTTCGGGCCTACCTTGGGAACGGGCGCAAAATACAGGGCACCCTCGGGGGCAAAGCGGATTCGATTGGCATCATTGCCGTGTGCGTCAACTGCCATGCGGCCTCCAGAATTAGGGCATGAAAAAGGCCCCCATCAGGGGGCCGAGAGTCGGGGACGTTAGGCGTCTGTGTAGAAGACGCTGATCTCCCCGCCGTACACGTGCTCACGTGACGTGGTATCCGGGTAGTAGCGAGGTGAGCTGATCTCCGCTACATCGAGAACGAGGACCCCATCAACGGCGGTGCCGGGAGCCTCTTCGAGTAAACGGGCGCGCAGGTCGTGAGCCAGGCGGGCAGCCTGCTCGCGGTCCAGGTGGTAGACGTCGTACTCAATGTCCGCTCGGTCCATGCGGTACCGAACCATGCGGAAGCCGCCGCTATGTTCGAGGTAGATCGTCGTCTGTCCTGGCTCGCGCCCCACCAGGTCACCGGTCACGGCGTTCGCGGGGTAGGCGTTGAGTGAGCGCAGGTACTTGACCAGGAATGCGACCGGGTCTCTGTTCATTCGATGCGGGCCTTCAGCAAGGCGGCCTTGAGGAAGCGCCGACCAGGGTGGCGGCGGCCCTTACGGTCCTTCCATCCCAGTTCCTGGCGTATGGCGTGACGAACGTGTGACTCGTCTTCGGTCACCACGTTGCCGCGCCAGCCATGGGTATCAACCTCGACGTAAGCGTGGATGTTCTTCTTGAGCTGGTTCCAGTTGTCTTTGGTCGGTGATCGACGGGGCGCACCCTTGATGGCGTAAGCGGTGATTTCCGCGGTGGCGCCGGTAACAAGGTCGCGCGTCTGAGGAGAGCGGAGAATGGGCTGTTCCCAATTGCGTTGCATGACTAACTTGAAGTTCGGAGTCAGTGGTCGACCCTCCAGGCTCGTACGCGGATATGACGCAGTGAGCCGTGAGCCCACTCGGCAGGGTCGCCATCGACCTCGTAGTCCTTGCCGTCGTAGGTGATGCGGTCTACGGAATCGACATCGGCGGACATGGGGAGGTAAATGATCAGGCGCTCTTGGGCGGTCTCACGTGCGGGACTGCGGTCCTCGAACGCTCGGTCCGGCTGCACGGATGCAAGCCCTGCCCACACGAGAGCTGGCTTCTCCCACTGACGCCGTTTTGTATAGGCAGACTCGACTAGGTCGGCGCGGAAAATGGCGACAGGGTCCGAGAAGAGGCGCATGTCACCCCCTCGTCAGAGGGATGGAGGACAAGCCAGGGCGGTACCGCGTCAGCGCCGCCTTCGAGGCCGGCGAGAGGGACTGTGCGGTGGCCGTCGAGCCAAAGGTGACCTCCAGGTCGCCGACCTTCTCCGAGACAATCCCGGGCTGGATCGCGAGCCAGCGCACCACTTCGGCACACGTCAGGGCCTTGATGACGGCTGTCTCGCGGTAGCCGCTGCCACAGAAGTCCTGGATGAGCGCCAGGACGTCAGCGATGAACGCTTGAACGCGCGGCCTCTCGTCCTCCGGGATGCTTCGGCCGAGTCGGACCGCAACATCATCCACAGTGACGAAAGAGGGCATCAGCTCTTGGTGCCTGCCTTCGTCTCCTCGATGGAAACCTTGAGGCCGCGTACGAACTGCTCGCCGATGAGGGTGCTGCGAACCGAGTAGTCCGGATCCTCCTTCACCGTGGCGAGGCCATACATGGTGTCGAGCCCGATCGTGTCGGCCTTCCGGCCGTAGTCGTAGTCAATGAGCATGCGAGTCGCGATGCCGTTCACGTCCTGCATAGATCCGTTGACGGCGCCCATCGGGATGGCCGGGCAGGCAGAGGCGAGCAGGAGTGCGCTCTTATGGAAGAGGTACATCTCCATGCCGAAGGAGTTATGGATCACGATGTCGAAGCCGTAGATCCGGCCCACAATGGCCCGACGGAGAGCATTGGCGTCGCCGCTGTAGTCGACACCAACGAATTCGGGGTCCTTGAGGAGAATCGCCTCAACCTCGGGGCCAGCGATCAGATATCGCTCGCTCGTGGGCACGTTGGCAAGGTTGAGATTCATGCGGGCGTCCACCAGGGCGGCCCGCAGGGCAAGGGCGCGCTCGTGCATGTTGGAGCCGGTGCCGTCAGCCGCAGGGATGCTGACCTTCACGTCACCACCGATAGCCTTCTTGGCGTCGGCGGTGAGCCCGTCGCGGGTGACGTTGGCCTTGATGAAGGCAGCGGTCGTGTCATCGAAGTACTCGGCGAAGCCGCGGGTGAGCTTTGTGAGGACCTGAGCGCCGAACTGGCGCAGGTCGAAGGCCACCTGCTCCATGCTGAGCGTGGTTGAGTTGGCCGCGAGTGTCGTCAGCTGTACTGGAAACCGGGACTCACGGATGAAGCCGTTCGGGGCCCGGCGATCAGCAGCGGGAAGCGGCCGATCCGAAGCAGCTGCCAGGACCTTCGAGTCTCCCTTGACGGTGTTCTGAATCGGCGAGGAGATGCCAGCCTCCTGTACCGGAATGCCTCGCGACTCGCGGTTGACGTTGATCACGTCGCCGATGCCGCCGGTAAAGGCAAGCTCGGAGTAGCGGGCCGGAATGCTGCCGAGTGTGAGCTGTCGGTCGAGCAGGCCCAGCGCGGCTATGACCACCTGCTTGGGATCGAGATTGAAGTGATGGGTGGTAAGAGCAGCCATACGGCTCCCTCCGTTGGGGAAATGGAAAAGCCCCCCGAAGGGGGCTCCTTCGAAGGGCTGCTAGGAAGACATCAGATGAACTTGCCACCGCTGATTAGGTCGGCCAGCTCGTTCGGATCCATGCTGGTGACGGCGCCACTAGGGCTGTGATGGCCTGCGCCGTTCAGGGGCGCGAACGCTGGTTCGGAAGCCGGCTTAGGGAGGGAGGACACGAACTGGAGGACAAGTTCGGTGTCTGGCCGGCCGTCGTCGCCGAGGAAGCGCGTAAGGTCCAGGTAGTCAGTGGGGGCGGTCACCCCGTGCGATGCGGCCTGGGCTCGAATCTCGGCCTCAACCAGGGAAGTACCCACCTCGGCAAGAGCGGCCTGGCGGGCCTCGAGGCGAGCATCGGCGATGGCCTTCTCCTGGTCGGTCATCTGGGCAGCGCGAAGCTGCTCAAGTTCCTTGGTGGACTGCTTCCATCGCTTCTCGTTCTCTCGCGACATGGCCCGCCACTTCTCCAGCTCAGCCTTGAGGCCTGCATCATCGGTAGTCGTCTCGGCCGTAGTGGACTGGGTATGGGCTTCGCCGGCCTCGTGGCTGCTCGGGTTCGTCGTCTCGGTCATAGTGATCAATCCATTTCGGATGGACACGCTGTTTCAGCGGGTCTCTACTGGTCTTCGTTGAGCTTGCGGTTGACGTTGCCCGAGTTGCCTTGCGGCGCCTTCGCTGCGAGCCGTGCCGCCGTCTTGTCGCTAGGGGGTTGAGTCGCCTGAAGTGACTGAGGGCCCAGCTGCTGTATCTCCGCCGCGGCCTTGGCATCTTCCTTCCGCATTGCGCGGAAGTTTGCGACCTGCGTGGACGAGTAACCGGCGTCAGTCCAAAGCTGTTCCTCAGGAACCGAGAGCTGCTTGAGCTTGAGGAGAGCGTCAATGTGCTGCGACTCGGTGCGATGCTCGGGGTCGCGCCAGATAGTTTCCATGGAATAGGCGTCCTTGCGAGGGTCGCCCTGCACGGCAAAACACAACCTGAGCACACGCTCCCATGCCTCACCGAAGTGCACGATGCGTTCACGTACCTTGGCGACGAGGCCCGATTCCGCGGCCATCAGGCCTTCGCCGGAAATCCCCGCGCCTCCGTTGACGAGGAAGTACGAATGGGGTGTCCTCGATATGGCGGCCATGTGCTGGACAAGCATCGAGATGAGCGTGACGTAGTTCCCAAGGTCGGCGGCTGCGAAGCTCCCGAAGCTTGCCTGAGGGTCTTCGGCCTGGAGGAGCTTGTCGACGGCGACACGAAAGGGTTCGCGAGGATTGCCGTGCTCGTCTTCCTGGATTTCCAGGCCGGTTACGTAACGCTGGGGGAAGGCGGCGAACTCAGATGCTGTCAAAGCATCGCTGGCCGTCTTGTTGATCGCGTCTTGAAGCGGGATCACGTTGGAAAGGTCCGAGTACGGATGGCCGACCAGCCGCGCGCGATTGTTGAAGGGCACGACAGGAACCGTCTTGAGTGGGTTGGGCCGGCGAGTGCCGTCCTCCCAAGCTGTCTTCCCGAGCTTCGTCTCATAGACGTAGGCGGGGGTCCACAGGGTGACCCACTGGCGTCCCCAATCATCCTGATAGAAGCGAGCTGCTGCTTCCAGATCGGTGCGGCTTCCCGGTGCATACTGCACGACCATCTCTTCAGCAGAGACAGGAGTGATGATGGGTTCCTGCTTGGCGTTCGCCCATACAAGAACGTATGCCTGGCCCTGAATCATGGCGTCCAAGTGCACCGCGTTTGAGAAGGCATCCATGGAAGAGCGCTGCCAGAACTCGCGGGCATCGGCGTCGGTTCCGGGGCCTTCAGGAGTGCGGAAGCCGTCGACGACCAGGCGCTCCGCCGCAGAGTCGATGATCAGTGCACAGAAGTTGTCGCGCCAGCGCTCGAAAACCTCGCGGAACTCCTCGCGGTAGCGAGCCTGGCTGAATGCCAAGCGCTGATGCTCGCCCTCGTAGTAGTCGGCATACCGAAGGAGTTCCGGGCGACGTTGGGTGAGCTTGCCGTACAGGTAAGCGAGCCAGTCAAGAGGAGTCTCCGGGGGGCCGATGACGGTATAGCCGCCCGGTGGAACAATCATCGGCACCCCTGGTCTGGTCGTAGCTGAAATAAGTGAGTGCCCGCCCCCGGGTTCGAACCGGGATCTCTGCGGCATAACCACAGCGCGTTGGCCGCGCATTGGCCGCGCACCTCTCCCTTGGGTCAGGCGGGCATGTGGCCGCCTTCGCCGGCCAACGCCGGTTCAGGCGACAAGGGGGACCGCACGAGCTTGCAACCCCTTTCGGCGCACCCTCTTGGCGAGGGGTATTGGTTACTCGTGGGCGGTGCAGTCCCCCGCAGGCTCTGTCAGGTGCGGTGTTCCTTGGCACGAGGACAGAGCGAGCGGGCCGACCCTGGACGTGTTCACGAGGGCCGGCCCGGTCTGTGGAGGAGGCAATATCAGAAGCCGATGACGCGCCGCCGGCGCTTCGTCATTCGCCCGTCGGCAATGGCATCGGCTCGTGCCTCGTAAGCGAGCACAGCACAGATGGCCAAGTCGATCTTCTTTCGGCTTCTGGGCGACGACTTGGCGATAAGAATTCCTTGAGGCACCTCGCGCGCCACTGCGTTGCACACGTGCCGCGTGAGGTCGCTGTCGCCGTCGTGTCGAAGGTCCTTGACCATGGTGGCTGTGCGGAAGCGTTCCACCGCCGCCACCATTCGCGTGGGCCGGTTGGTCCAGTACTCGAAAACCGTGTTATCCCCGTAGCGGAGCGCCCAGCGACCTAGGGCCTCTTGCCAGTACGGGGGGTCACCGTAGAACCATGCGACGTCGTAGGTTTCGAACGCACGCTTGACCGCTGCTTCGACCGAGAGAACGTCAACCTCCCAAGCCTCGTCCGCGGTGTCCGGTCGCTCCCAAAGTCCCAAAACGAAAAGCTTGCCATCGCGCAGGCGACAACCAACAAGACCAGTCGCGTCACCAGTGCGCCCGCCAACACTTCCATCAAAGCCGACAGATATCTGATCACCGGGCGCGATGGGGTCGCTGTCGTCAAAGCATGCATCCCACTCCGCCCTTACCATCCATCCGTCGGCGCTCTCACTGATGCGGTTCAGGTAGAAGCGCAGCGCGACCGCAACCGTTGTACGTGGGTCGCGAATAGCCTTGACGAGTGAAGGGATATCAACCCAAGTGGAGTCGCTATATGCGGCCTTGAGACCGCGGGCGAGATCCTCATCGTCATCGATCTTGACGTCCCAGTCCGGCTCAACGCAGTCATAGAGGAGGCCATCAGCCCCGCTCGTGAATGCGTCGTAGGTCCGCTGGGCTACCGAGTTCTCAAGCGGGTTGAAGCTGTTAGTCGTCTCAACGTAATGGGATCCAGCATTCGCCGTCTTGCGAATATTGCGATCAAGAGTTTCCCAGACGTACACGCCCGCGTTGGATTCGACCCAGTGATGTGTTTCGTCCGTGACATAACGACGAACGTGGGCCTGCCGCCCTCAAGGCCTCTCGAAGAGGCGGTCACCGGCACAATCTTGCCCGGTCGTCCGTCGCTAAATTGGATCACCCCCTTGCCGATATCAATCCGATACTCGGATTCAGCGGGGGACTCCACGAGCATTCCGCGGAGCATGTCCATGGTCTGACCGCATTGATCCAGAGACGTCGCTGCGATCTGTACCAGAGGAAGGGGGGCGCGAATCCCGATGGGATTCCCTAACTCGTCCCAACCGCCAAATCGACAGGGGCCAATGAATTCAATGATGCACAGTGCCGCAAGGAGTGGGGTCTAACTTACCCCAGCCCTTCGAACGGCGAAGGGAAGCAGTGGGGTACAACCACCTCCCCTCATCATCGAGCGCATACAGGCGCATGATGAAGTTCATCTGCTCGCGAGTGAATCGCCAAGGGTGACCGGCGTCCTTGCCATCCGGCTGGACGATGTATCGCTGAGCCCACTTGATGATCTGAGGGCCGAGCGACTTGGTGCCGACAGGAAGAGGTATCGCAGCATTGCCGGTCTGGGCCATCCCGTACCACCTCGCTATCCGCCGCTCAGGAGCTTCTGAAGCTCTTCGTCCATGTCGTCCATCTCGGGTTGCTGTCGAGGCAGGCCGTGGTCCTGGTCCTGGTCGAAGGACATACGCAACCTGGCCCTGTCCTCGACCGTGGCGCCCCACTTCGCGACGCGGAGTCGGATCTCCGCGGCAAGCTTCGTCTCTCCCTGGTGGAAGCGATCGACCAGGACGACGGTCATCTCCAGCTCGGCCCAGTCGGTTTCCTCGAAGGCCTGAGCCTGAGGGGAAGCAGACCAGGTGTCCCAGAAGCGGCGCGCTGCCGGCGTCTCTACGGCCAGCTCCTCCGGCAGAGGGCGAATCACTTGTGGGCCGCGGTCAATGTGGTGCTGAAACGGAGGCTTGTTACGGCGCCTCGCACTTGGGTTGGGGGCCGGCCCTCGTCCTGCCATCAGGGCCGAGCTCCCTTCAGAAGTTCGCCCGCCAGCTTGTACATCTCGGCCAGGTCCTCAAGCTCCTCACGAGCCTGCTGGCGCCAACTGTGCTTCTCCCGAGCCTTGCTTGTGCGCTTCCGTGTACCGAGGCCCCGGCTGTGTTCATCGGTCACGATGACGTCAGGGTCATCGGTGGACATGTCTCTCCAGAAGGTTTGAGTGGTGAAGCAAGTGGATCGGCGGGACTCGAACCCGCTCCTCTGCCCACGTCGGGCCGGCTAGGCCCTAGAGGGCATGCGTGCACGCCATACACTGCGATCCCAGTGAGGAGCTACCTCACCTTCAGCCGCCAACGGTGATCAGCCGTGGAGACTCAGCACGCCCGGCGGGACTCGAACCCGCAATCTCCGGCTCTGAAAGCCAGCACTGTGCCAATTTGAGCTACGGGCGCGTGCAGCTACTTGCCGCGCTTCTTCGTGGCCGTCTTGCGCTTGGAGGCAGGGACGACCGCGGCAGCCTTCGCAGCGAGGGCAACACCCTTCGTCTTAGCCAGCTTTGCGAGGGCCGCCTTCTTGGGAACACGCTGTGTCATGGGGGTCTCCTCTGGTAATATTTCGGTTCGTCGGTCCGATATGGCGTGGCCGACAGGCCCCGGATAATTCTTATGGGATTACGGATCCGGGGCCGCTTCTACTTTCCCGAGCGGTCTTGCGTCGATGGCAAGGCGAGCACACAGCAGCAAGGTTGGTCAGTTCGTGGCTACCGCCACGCGCTACCGGAACGACATGGTCAACCTCGATGGCTCCGGCTGTGCCGCACAGGTAGCAGGCGTATCGGTCTCGCCGCAGTACATGCAGGCGGGTCCTTGCCCATCCGGGGATGGGCTCGGTGTTTCTCTTGCTGACCTTGCCCCACTTGTCGCGCGGAAGTCGATGTTCGTCGCATCGGCCGTATCCAGTGGTGGGCTTGGTGCAGCCGGCTACCAGGCAAATCGACTTGGCCCGTGGCATGGACTACCCCCAAGGAGAAGCCCCGGCCGGCGCAGTCTGCACAACTCAAAGCGCGTGATGAACGCCGGCCGGGAAGCTTGAGGCCCCGAGAGTTGCTTGTCTGGTCTCGGGGCCTGATGGCCTTTCGGCTAGCTCTTACCTGGAGTCAAGTGCTCAGACAGGGAACTGTTTGCGCCGAAAGGGAACTCAACTGAGCGAGCAAGGCGATTAACTAAGTACTTTGTTAGGAGGCCCTAAAGGGCCTCCATGTATGGCTCAGTTGCTTAGTTACTTACCAACTTGCTCTCTCAATAAGTAAGAAGGTGTTAGCTGGATCGATCCGCAACACGCGCTCAACGTGACGCCCGTCACTCCACTCGGTGTGTGTGCCTGTCGGCCGCCGATGTGGTTGACGGTACGTCAACTCGCCTGCCAAGACGGCTCGCTGGGGCAACCTGGCCGATCAAGGGCCGAGGGAAACGCTGCGGCGTCGGCGTGTTATTCCCTGTCGAACCACAACCTTCACTGTGATCACCGTCACGCCCCGCGATTGAAGGTTGTTACTCGACACCTCTCGTTGCGGTGTGGTTATGTGTAGCCCTCGCCGGGAGGTCGACAAAAGACCGAACAGAGCGAACGAAGCCCCCTGGGGGCCTTGATAACTGAACAGCAGATACGCGCATCAAGTCGAAACCGAGGCGCCTTGGCCGCTCTGAGTCGAGGTGTTCTCGGTCTGACCGGGGATTCCCGCCCGGCACTGAACGAGACAGGGGGATGCGCTTTGAAAGTCTCCGTAGAGGCACTGTTCGACGTAGAGCAGTGCATCGACATTGGTAGCGGCGAGACGCTCTCCTGGCGCCCACATGAAGGGCGCCGCATGTTCCCGGCTCCGGCCGTCTACAAGCTGGCCGGCCTGGAGCGAGTTCGCAAGGATGCCTGCGAGCTTCCCGACTGGGGAAGGTTGAAGATCGACGGTCGACTTCACTTCACGACGGCAGGCCTGGCGGCCGCGATCCTGCACTACGGCAAGACTCAATGGGACTGGTTGGCTTGGGGCCTGATCGATGAGGCAATGAAGATCCGCGAAGAGGGCGGAGGTCGTACCGACGCCTGCTTGGGAGACCTGGCTTACGGGAAGATGTTTTCCGCCTTCTTCTCGACGCCCTATCAGGCGTACGAGCGAGGGGTGTGTGGTGTCGGATGATTCTCGATGGAGATGAGTTCGGGCGAGCTTGCTTTAACGCTCACGCTTTTCTGCCTGCTCGCTCCCGGTATAAGACGGCCCTGCTGAGGGTGAGCGGGAGGCTTCTGGAGCTGACTGCCACGGACGGATACGCCGTTGGGCGGGCTACCGTGCGTCTCGGAGAGAGCGTGAAGGATCCCGTAGTGATAGAGATCGCTAGGGACGACCTTGCGACCCTGGACAAGGCTGCACGTACCGCAAAAGGTGAGATCAGCCTGTCGGTAAAGCCGGGGGACGGCCTCGTGTTGGGCTACCCCTACGGAGGTGGCGCAGCCGTCGCAATCATGGACGCGGCCGGCCGCCAGGGGACGCCAGCTGAACTGTGGGAGGCGTGCGACGAACTAATCGCACGGCTGTGCGAATGCCCTGGTCGGGTTGCGTTCGATCCGGCCACACTTGCCCGTTTCGCCAAAGTTAAGACGACCAAGGGCACCTCGCCAATGCTGGACATGGCCGTAGGTGACGAGACGACACCCGTCTTGTGCAAGGTGGGCCCAAGCTTCGTGGGAGCGATCATGCCTGTCGATCGCGGAATCGCAGGTTCAGCGCAGGTTCGGGGACCTGACTTCCTCTGGTAGGAGCGAAGGTTGTGGATCGCGCTTCGTCTTGCTAGCTTATGCTGGCGAAAAGATCGAAAACCCGCGCCTCCCACTCCACGTTGCTCACAGAGGGAAAAGGTATGCCTGCACACCGTAAGGTCGAGTCAGATGTACTTCGCCACATGTACCTCGACATGGGAATGGAGGTTCAGGAAATCGCTGACGAAGTCGGCATGACTCAGCAGGGTGTTCACAAGCGATTGGGTGAAATGGGGATTCTGAGGGAAAAAATCCTCGATCTCCAAGAGTATTACCCCCACCCTGTCCCCTCGGAACACAGCGGTAGCCGTGTCGCTGAAGGCGCCCGGTTCCACCTGTACAAGAAGCTTGGCAAGGAACTGACAGAGGGTCAGGAGAAGCGCTACACGGTGTGGCGTAGGTGGCACGAGCGAGGTCGCATCGCCATCTACCTGCCCGGAACCGGCTGGCAGTGGATTCCGCGCGAGCCTGAGCATGGCGGATTCGCCATCGTCTGGAACGGCGATGAGCCCATGACCCAGGAGCAGCGCAAGGTTTGGAGCCTGTGACCATAGCCACATGTAACAAAATTAGAACATCCAGTGTCAGAGGCTCAAACTATGATGCTCCGGACGAAGATCGTTCCTTGTGGTAAAAAGCCGTCAGGGAGCTTGCAGTAAGCACCTACTAAGATACTGGGGGTTCTTGTGGGGGTCAGTGTGAAGATGGCGCAATTCAGCATCTTTGCTGCCCAGGGTATGCACGGCAAACCGGGGGAAGTCGTGAACCGCGTAGACAAGTTCATCACGAGCGGCGGGCATTTCTACTACGCGCAGACCTGCCCCTGCGTCAGCGAAGACGAGCGCCAGGAGTGGCGTAGCCACATTCCCATGTCTGCGCGGCACTTGCGGACCAAGAGAATCGCCGCCGTATGTCCCGGTGGGTATGCGCACATTGAACAGTACCAGTATTGGGAGAAGGGGACGCATGGCGAATATGAGTCGGCCGCGTAGGCGGTCGCACAGCCAGTTCAGTCAGTACAAGCGGTGCGGGCATGAATACGAGCACTCGCGCGTTCTGAGGACTCCTCAGGCGCCGGCTGCTTGGTTTGCGCAGGGCACCGCGGTGCATGCAGCGATCGAGCAGTTCGAGAAGTCGGCTCGCACGCTGACCAAGGTGCAGGCCGTGGATGCCTACGTGGCGGCCTGGGCTGACGAGCAAGAGAAGATGTTCAAGGTCGAGCCAGACGTGAACAGGTGGCGGGTCATCGGCCGCAAGCGTCCCTCCAAGGACCTCGAAGACAGGTACCTCGAAGGTCATCGCCAAGTCGTTGGCTATGTCGATTACGTGAAGTCGTCCGGCGAGACCGTTTGGTCCCTGCCGGACGGCAAACCTGCCGTCGAGGTTGAGTTCAACGTCGAGCTGGATGGCGTTCCCGTCCTTGGGTACATCGATCAAATCATCGAGCACCCCGACCTTGGGCTCATGGTTCGGGACATCAAGACAGGTACCAAGCTGCCGACTGACCCGCTTCAGCTCGTCCTCTACAAGATGGCCATGAAGATTCAGTTCGACGTAGACGTTCAGTATGGCGACTACTGGATGGGGAAGAACCTTGCCCCCACGGATCCTTACTGGCTCGGTAATGTAGACGCCGCATGGCTGGCTGATCAGTACAGGCAGATGGACATAGCCGAGAGAAATGGCGTGTACCTCGCGAACCCTGGTGACCATTGCCGTGTCTGCGGCTTCAAGGGGCAGTGCTTTATTTTTGGCGGGAAGGTTGTGGCTCGACAGTCGGAGGAATCGCAGTGACACACCCCCTCTCCATCGCTCACACAATGCCGAACGGTGACGTCGTGACCGTCGGAGGAGCCACCTGGCAGGAAGTTGGCGCACAGTGGAGCGCGCTCGCCGGCGTCGCATCCCTGATGGCGGAGACCATCCAGCAGGCCGAGGCGGCATACGTCATCGGTGATCTGGGCGCCACCGTCATCACCAACGGCTAAAGAACACAGGAGAAGACATTGACTGACATGCAGGCAGACGACTTCCTCATGGGCGGCTCCGGCGTCCAGGCTGCACGGTTCGAGAGGATCGGCTCCGCCGTCACCGGCTACATATCCGGGAAGCCCAAGGTCCAGCAGATGACTGACTTCACCACCTCCGAGCCTCTCACGTGGCCAAACGGGGAGCCGAAGCTTCAGATGATCGTCACGATGGCGACCGACCAGGTAGACCCGGCCGTTGAGGGTGACGACGGTATGCGCCGCATCTATGTGAAGGGGCAGATGAAGAAGGCCGTCGCCGATGCCGTGCGCCAGGCCGGCGCCCGGGGCCTGGAGGAAGGCGGACTGCTCACCGTGACGTACGTCCGGGACGGGCGTAAGACCAACCCTAAGTTCAAGGCTCCCAAGGAGTACTCGGCGACGTATCAGCGGCCGGCCGTGCCCGTCCTGCCGGACGAGCCGACCCCCACCGCTCCTCCGATGCCACAGCCGGCGGCGGTTGCACCTCAGGCCGTGTGGGGTCAGCAGCCCGCACCGCAGGCGCCCTCTGCGTGGCAGAACGCCTAAGCGCGTTCCGAAGGTTGTGGTTCGACGGTGCCGGGGCCACGGCCCCGGCACCCCTCACAAAGGCATGACAAGTGCTCACACTGCAACAGGGCCTTAGCAAGCGCGGTCGCGCCGGCGAACCCATGCCGACCGTCTTCAAGGGCCTGGCCAACCTCGGCTTCCACTTCCGCAGGGGACAGCTTCACCTCATCGCGGCCGGCCCCGGGACCGGAAAGTCAGCGCTCACGGCGAACCTCGTCTTCAAGGCCGGCGTCCCTACCTTCTACTTCTCCGCCGACTCCGACGCCTTCACTCAGTACGTACGCGTCGGAGCCATCGCCACCGGCTTCACCACGATCGAAGTCGAACAACTCATCGCGGACGGGAACACAGAGGCGCTGAATGCTGTGCTTCAGGGTCACTCGCATATCCGGTGGAACTTCAACGCCTCGCCCACCCTCGATGTGATCGAGGAGGAGCTTCAGGCGTACGCCGACCTGTACGGCTGGCCCCATGCCGTAGTGATCGACAACGTGACCAACATCGTGGACGAGACCGCGGCGGAAGGTCACCAGGGCCTCGAGCAGATCCTTGACTACCTCCACGAACTGGCCCGAGCCACCGGGGCCGCACTCATAGGCCTCCACCACGTGACCGGCCCGTACAACGACGGCGTGGACCCCATCCCACTCTCCGGCATCAAGGGGCAGATCGGCAGAGTGCCAGAGGGGATCCTCACCATCCACAAGGCCGGCAGCGAGTTCGAGGGCCTGAAGCTCAACGTCAGCATCGTCAAGAACCGAGGAGGTAAGGCCGACCCGAGCGGCATGACCTTCGCTGAGCTCGACTGGCAGCCGGAAAGGATGTCCATCAGTGGCTAACCCCAAGCCGAGGAAGCTTGCGCAGCCCAACGGGCGGGCGGTCAAGGCTCGCGGCCGCAACCACGAAAACGCCACCGTGGAGGACTGGCAGGAGATCGGGTTTGCCGGCGCCAAACGCAACGGAGCCATCTACGGCTCGAAGGACCGCGGCGACATCGGCGACATACCCGCCACCTGCCAATGCAAGGCCGTCGAACGCGTCCAGATGTGGAAGCACCTGGACGAGGCTATTGACCAGGCCGTGAACGGCGGAACGGGCGATGAGCTATGCGTCGTCTACAAGCGTCACGGCGCTGGCCGGGACAGCAATGCGTGGGTCTTCCCTGGGAGCTTCGCCAAGAGGCTCCTCAAGTCCTACTACGGAGGCAGGGATGGAGCCGAACGAGAAGCCGAACATAGCTGAGGTCATCCACCACTACTACAGCGATTGGGACTGCCGGCGAACCGGTGGATGGGAGTCAGTCCGCTGTCCCTTCCACGGCGACAGCTCACCGTCAGCCACGGTTAACACGGATCTGAGTTACTTCAAGTGCTTCGCCTGCGACGCGGCGGGGGATTCATTCTGGGTCATCATGGAGGAAGAATCTTGTGACTTTCCAACTGCCCTCGAAGTCGCGGATCGACTTTTTGACTTCCGCAGCGAAGGCGTATCACGACCAGGCGGCGGGGTCCGCGGCAGCCGGCGAGTACCTTTCGACACTGAGAGGCCTCTCGTGGGACACCAGTCGATTCTTTCAACTCGGCGTCGTGGAGGAGCCCCTACCGGGACACGAAAGATACGCCGGACGCCTCGCGATTCCCTACATTAACGCGCAAGGAGTCGTTGCCATCCGCTTCCGCTGCATCGAGCACCCTCTTGCCGGCATCGAATGCAAGTCGGTCCATAGCGACAAGTACCAGCGCGAGCCCGGCGACAAGGCCAAGCTGTACAACCTCGTTGCCCTCACCCGTCACGCCGACCGCATCGCCATCTGTGAGGGTGAGATCGACACCATGACCGCATGGCAGGCCGGCATACCCGCTGTGGGAGTCGGGGGAGTGCAGAACTGGCAGAAGCGCTTCCGCCGGCACTTCGATGGATACCACGAAGTCATCGTTCTCACGGATGCCGACGACAACGGCCAAGGCTCCGAGATGGGCGACATGCTCTGTACGGAGATGAGTAACGCGCGAGCCATCGCTATGCCCCATGGGCGCGACGTAAACAGCTACTACATGACAGCAGGAGCAGAGTCCCTAGTCGAAAGGGCGACCTTCGCATGACTTATGACATCGGTGACCGTGTGCGAGTCGTGCCGGAAACCGCCAGCCCGGCCAGCGCCGTCTACCTCGGTCAAGTGGGCGTCATCACTTCAGTAACCGACGCGGATACCCTTCCCTACCCCTACGAGGTCAAGTTTCCGAGCGGCCCCCTGTGTTTCGCGGAATACGAGCTCGAAGCCGTACCGGAAGAGGAGTTGTCGACCAATAGCCCCCACGGCTCCTCGACTGGTGAGCCCGAGGCGGCGGAGGGCAACTCTCATGCCCTCATCGACAGTGCACGAGCGATCCTCGTGGGGCTTCCGGAAGGCCGGGAAGTGACGCACCCCAGCCACTACATCAGCTTCTCCCGTGGTGCCGAGGTTCGGGATATTGCCGAGCATCTGAGTTTCAACTTGGGCAATGTCGTCAAGTACGTCTCGCGCGCTGGCCGCAAGACCGACGACCCCACCACCGACCTCCTCAAGGCCCTCGACTACCTCGTGCAGGAGCTTGCCCGGCTCGACGTCACCCGCTGACGTAGAGTTCTTTCAACGCCTGATAGTTGTGGCTCGACGGCCCGGACTGCTGGTCCGGGCCACTAGGAGAACCATGCGAACCGTCCTCATAGTGTCCGACCTCCAAATGCCCCTGGAACACAAGAAGGCACACCGAAACGTCCTCAACCTCATCGAGGACTACCAGCCGAGCGAAGTCATCAACATCGGTGACCTCAACGACTACACCTCTTCCGGCCGCTGGTCCGCAGGCAAACGAGCCGAGTACGGCATGAGCGTCAGGCAGGAGGCGGCGTACGCGCGCCGGCATCACCTGGAGCCCTTCCGTAAGCGCTATGACGGGCCGTACACGCTCCTCGGCTCCAACCATGGCGAGCGGCCGTACCACTACGTCAAGGATCGCGCCCCGGCCATCGATGACGATGCCGATCAGTATCGGGAGGACGCGCTCCTCCAGCTCGACGACTATGGCGTGTCATACGTCCCCGACTTCTACGACTTTGCGCCCGGCTGGGTCGCCACACACGGCCACCTCGGCTTCAACCTCTCACCGATCCCCGGGCGCACAGCGCTTAACGCTGCCAGGAACAAGGTCGGCAAGAACGTGGTGATGGGCCATACCCACCGCCTGGGCCTCGAATCCCACACGGTCGGATACGCCGGCAAGACCAGCACCACCTACGGCCTCGAAGTCGGACACCTCATGGACATCCGCAAGGCCAGCTATCTCAAGTCCGGCGCCGCCAACTGGCAGATGGGCTTCGGCTTCTTCTACGTCGCCGGCAGCCAGGTCACACCCACGCCGATTTCCGTCCGCTCCGACGGGTCGTTCGTCTTCGAAGGGAACCTCTATAAGTGATCGACTGGGACCTCGCCACCGAGGCCGCCAAGGTTGCGGCCGCCAGGCTTCACCGGATCCACCGGGCCTACACCGAGCCCGACGACATCGAGCAGGAGATCCTTCTCCGGCTCGCCAGCGAGAAGCCCGACCTCACCAACTACGGGCGAAGCGGCCTCATCAACATCTTCATCCGGATGGGTAACCGATACTGCAAGGCCGAGCGCCGGCGATACGCCTACCACGCCGCCGAATTCCTCTACAGCACCGACGACGTACGCAAGATCCTCACCCACGCGTACTACACCGAGCAGGCCCGCAACGCCATGCCGGCCCGCGAGGACGCCCACCACGACGACATCGATAACAAGAGCATCGCCGTGGCGATCTGGGATATCGACGAAGCCATGGGCTCACTCAGTGACGGCCAGCGGAGCGTCATTGAGAAGACCTACCTCCTGGGACACGACCTCACCAGCGCCGAGCGCGTCAAGCTCAGCCGAGCCGTCCAGGCCCTGGCCGACACCCTCAACAAGGCCAACATCACCGGCGCCGCCAAGGTGGAGGTGGTCGCATGATTGAAACAACTAAGGCGTACGCCCGCGACGTCCTCGGTGAACACCCCACCAGCCTGCACGTCACCTACGACGCGGACCCCAACGGGATGGTGAGCGTCACCTATCGAGGAAACGGCGGGACGGCCGACTTCGCCCTGAATCGCGAAGACCTGCAAGCCCTGGTCGCCATGCTCACTGCCGCCATGCGTGCCCCCGCGGTCGAGGGCATGGGTTCAATCTCGCACCGATAGTTGTGACTCGACGATGTTAGTTGAAAGGAAAACGTGTGGACGAGTTCGAAGAGATCATGAACAACCTGAAAGACCAGATTTCGGCAAACGTCATCAATGAGGCAGCCGAGATTGCCAAGAGCATCGTGCGACACGCCGCCGCGGTTCGGGCGCTGGCAATCGAATCTGGACTTTCCCCGGACCTTGCTGAAGGGATGGCTGCCGACTTCTGGCGCCTCGCCTCTGGGGCGGGTGAACTGGAGTAGGAGCAACCCGCCGGATAACGTCCCCGGCCGGCCTGTGTCGCCGGTCCGTTGCAATCGTCAGGGGGGTTCGATATGGACCGGGCTACGGCTGTCACTAAGGAAGAGTGGCTGCGCCGATGGATGGAGCGGGCTCCGGCGCTGGATGAGGACACTGTGGACCACATCTTGGTGTTGCTGAAGCTCAAGTGACACGTGAAGGCCCCCACCTGGCAGGTGGGGGCCTTTTTGCTATTCCGCGAAGACCGGTTCCACTCGACTTGGGTCGAACTTGCCTCCACGGCCGCCCTCGGAGGGGTGGATAATGACGGCCTTCAACACGCTGCGAATGATCACCCTTTGACGCTCAATGCTGATTCCGTCCCAACCGGCCTTCAGCAACTCGGGTGTGATCGTGCGGATAGCGGGCGTGTACGTCTTGACTGCGCGCTCGGCTTTGAGTTGAGTCCGCCGACCCTCAAGGTCATCGAGCGCAGTCACATAGGACGCGGCGCGAACCCTCTTCTGTTCCCACAGTTCCTTGAGCTCTTTGATCTGCTCCTCGACGTCTTGCAGCTCGCCTTCCTTCTCCCAGGGCTTTTCCTCCTGGGGGATGCGGCGCTCCTTACTGGCTGCTACGACTTGTGCCCATACCAGCTCTTGGATGAGTTCGTCTACTCGCGGCCCTGAAGCCCCCATCTTTCCGCAGGCTTCCGGGCTGCTGTTGGTCCTATTGCAGTTGTAGGCGAAGCTAGCCGTCTTCTTCCCACGCACCCATACCGGCTTGCCTACCATGGGGTACCCGCATCGGCCACAGCGCACGATTCGAGAAAGCAGGTACTTGACTGTTGACTTTTCCTGGGGAGCTGTCTCGGGTTGCGTCTTCATGGCCATGAGCCGCTCGTACTTGTCGATGTCTGGAGTGCCATCTTCGTTCGTGAAGATTGATTCCCAGTCGCCCATCACATAGTTGCCATCCGCGTCGATCTGCGCCTCGTCCTGGTATATGCGGATGCCGAAGTTTCGAGGGCGGAAGATGATCGTTTTGACGCCAGCCCATGTGAAGGGTTCACCGGTGTTCGGGTTGACGACTCCGGCCTCGTACCACTCTTCCCAGATGGTTGAGATTTTGTCGCCTGCCATGAACCCGTCAACGGCGTGCTCGACGCGCTTTGCGTCCTTCGGATCGAGCTTCCGGCGGTCGTCTATGCACCACCCGAACGCATGGGTGCCGCCGTGGTAGATGCCCTTTTTGGCCTTGGCGGCGTTGTCTCGCTTGATGCGCCTGGAAGTGTCTTCGGATGACTTGTTGGCGATGTTGACGAACAGTCGGGCGCTGAAGCGGCCGTCAGCGGTGGAGAGGTCGAAGTTCTGTCCTGACAGAGTGTCAAAAATAAGGTGGCGCTTGGAGTCCTCGTAAATGTCGATGGCCTTCTCAAGGTCCTTCGGCTGCCGCGCGAACCGGTCTATATCCGGAGTGAGGATGCCGTCTAGGGTGCCAAGCTTCAGGTCCCGGAGAATCCTCTTGAAGTCGGGGCGGATGATGTTCCGCTTGAAGGCGGAGAGGTTGTTGTCCTCATAGAAAAGCACCGGCCGCTCGTAGCGCTCGGCCAGTGTCGTCAGATCTTCACGCTGCTTGAGTACCCCCCAGCGCTCCATCTCCGCAGCCTCCTCCGCGGTGATGTCTCCGTTGCGCAGCGCACGGCGGATGTCTGCCAAGTCGGCATCTGAGATGCGGCAGTAGCCGCCCAACGGCTTGACGACGATCGTCACGTCCCCGCCCCTTCGTCCCCAGTGATCTTCGTAGGGCCTCAGTAGACCTGGAGTACGGACGTGTGTCAAACTCCGCATGGGCCGGGTAGGCGTGGTAGCAGTTCGTCCAGACGCGGCCCGCCTGGATGGCTCGGCCCGCTCGGTAGGCCGTGGTGCCGTTGCGGGTCCAGACGCCGGCGCCGAGGCCGTAGAGGGTGTCGTTGGCGAGGGTGATGGCGTCGTCGAAGTCGGTGAAGGGGGTTACCGCTACGACCGGGCCGAAGATCTCTTCCTGGAAGACGCGCATGTCGTTGCGGCCTTCGAGGATCGTGGGCTGGACGTAGTAGCCGCCGGCCAGGTCGCCCCCGAGGTCGGCGCGGTGGCCGCCGGTGAGGGTGCGGGCGCCTTCCTGGCGGCCGATGTCGAGGTAGGAGAGGATCTTCTCGAGCTGGTCGTTGGAGGCCTGGGCGCCGATCATCGTGGCGGTGTCGAGGGGGTGGCCCGGGAGGATCCGTTCGGTGCGGGCCACGGCGGCTTCCATGAAGGCCGCGTAGTGGCCCTGCTGGACCAGGGCGCGGGACGGGCAGGTGCAGACCTCGCCCTGGTTGAGGGCGAACATGGTGAAGCCTTCGAGGGCCTTGTCGAGGAAGTCGTCGTCCGCCGCCGAGACGTCGTCGAAGAAGATGTTCGGGCTCTTGCCGCCGAGTTCGAGGGTGACCGGCTTCAGGTTCTCCGACGCGTACTGCATGATCAGGCGGCCCGTGGTCGTCTCCCCGGTGAAGGAGATCTTGGCCACGCGCGGGCTGGCCGCCAGCGGCTTGCCCGCCTCCACGCCGAAGCCGTTGACGACGTTGACCACGCCCGGGGGGATGAGGTCGGCCACCAGGTCCAGCCAGATGTGGATCGAGGCCGGGGTCTGTTCCGCCGGCTTGAGGACCACCGCGTTGCCCGTGGCCAGGGCCGGCGCCAGTTTCCACGCCGCCATCAGGATCGGGAAGTTCCACGGGATGATCTGGGCCACCACGCCCAAGGGCTCGTGGAAGTGGTACGCGACGGTGTCCTCGTCGATTTCCGAGAGGCTGCCCTCCTGGGCGCGGATCGCGCCCGCGAAGTAGCGGAAGTGGTCGATCGCCAGCGGGATGTCCGCGGCGAGGGTCTCGCGGACCGGCTTGCCGTTCTCCCACGACTCCGCGACCGCCAGCGTCTCCAGGTGCTGCTCCATGCGGTCCGCTATGCGGTTCAGCACGGCCGCCCGCTCGGCCGGTGAGGTGCGGCCCCACGCCGGCGCCGCCGCGTGCGCCGCGTCCAGCGCGCGCTCGACGTCCTCCGCCGTGCCCCGGGCGATCTCGGTGAAGGGCATGCCGGTCACCGGCGTCGGGTTCTCGAAGTAGCCGCCCTGCTTCGGCGGTACGTACTCGCCTCCGATCCAGTGGTCGTACCGCGGGCGGTACGAGACCACCGCGCCGGGGGAGCCGGGGTTCGAGTAGCGAGGCATGAGGGGCGCCTTCCCTTCCCGTTCTTGGGATGCCGGGGTTCCGGTTCGCTGCCCTCCCTTCCGGGACGGGCGGCGACCCGGCGAGGCTAGAGCCGCGGACGTTGCGCCGACGTTGCGCCGCCCGTGCGCAGGACCGGCGCGTACGCCTCCCGTAACCTCCTCGCCTCCTCCGCCACCCCCGCCCGCTGCGGCGCACTCACCGGCAGCGCCGCCAGCAGCCTCTCCCACACCTCCAGGTCCTCCTCGCCCCACCGGCTGTCCGCCCACAGCTGCAGCGCCCACGCGTCCCCGCCGCTCAGCACCGCCCGCCGCAGCCGCGCCTCCACCAGCCGCCGTACCCGGCACACCCCCGGCGCCTCCGACGAGGGCAGCAGCGGGCCGCCGTACGCACGCAGCGCGCCGCGTACGTCACCCGCCTCCAGCTCGCGCTCCACGCGGGCGAAGTCCGTCTCGACCGGTTCGTGCAGCCGGTACGGGCGGGAGGCCAGCAGCGGCCCCACCAGCCGCCGCAGGCGCGACAGCTCGGCCCGTAGCGTCACCGGCGGCACCGGGCGGTCCCCGTACAGCGCCGCCGCCAGCTGATCCCCCGTCAGCCCCTCGGGGTGCCCGGCCAGCAGCACCACGATCTCGCTGTGCCGTCTTCCCAGGCGTATTCGGCCACCGTCCGCCGTCGTCAGTACTGCTTCGTCCTGGCCGAGTGCCGTCAGGCGGTGGGCATACGCATTCCCCTTCCCCTCTCCCTTTCCCGTCCCTCGGTCCTCCTCCTGCGCCAGTCTCGCCTCTGCCGCCAGTGCCGTCGCCCGCACCAGCGCCAGGCTGTGCGGCGCCGCCAGATGGTCGCCACCCGTCAGGTCCACCGCGCCCAGCAGCCGGCCGGTCCGCGGGTCGTGCACCGGCGCCGCCGCACACGTCCAGGGCTGGACCGCACGGTTGTAGTGCTCGGTGGCGAAGATCTGCACGGCGTGGTCCAGCGCGAGCGCCGTACCGGGCGCGTTCGTGCCCGCGTGCCGCTCGTCCCAGCGGGCACCCGCGACGAAGTTCATGGCCTCGGCCCGGCTCCGTACACCCCGGTGCCCCTCGACCCACAGCATCCGTCCCGACGCGTCGCAGACCGCCAGCAGGTGTGCCCCGTCGTCCGCGATCGTGCCCAGCAGCTCCCTGAAGAGCGGCATCACGGACGCCAGCGGGTGCGCCCCGCGGTACTCCTCCAGCGCCGCGCCGGTCAGCTCGACCGGCGCGAGGAAGTCCGCCGCGGGCAGCGCGGCCGCCGACCGCCGCCACGAGTCGGCGACCACCGCCCGGACCTGCGCGCTCATCCTCCCCCCGGTCACGAACTCCTCGTGCGCCCCGCGGACCGTACGGCTCCGCTCGTCCGGGTCGCCGCCGCCCGCCATCGCCGGCCAGGGATTGGCTACATCGACCACGTGGATCCTCCGCCCTCCGAGTCCTTCCGAGCCCTACGGGGCTTGCGGCGCGGGCCGTCCCGCCACGACGCTTCCCTTACCCATCGGACACGAACGGAAGAGACGAAGAAACAGCCATGCCCAAAGTTCTGCTCGACGTCCTCGAGCGCACCGCTGCCGCCTACATCACCACCTTCCTCGGTCTCCTCCTCGCCGACGGGTTCGACCTCACGGACGTCTCCGCACTCAAGGCCGCGGCCATAGCCTCCCTGCCGGCCGCCCTCTCCGTCATCAAGGGCGCGATAGGCACCCGCTTCGGTGAGAAGGGCAGCGCCGCCTGGCTGCCGGACCGCAGTGGGAGTGGCAGTGGCAGCGGCAGTGGCAGCCGTACGCGCACGCGCAAGCCGCGCGCCGGAGGCTGATCGTTCACACGGGGTGTGAGCTGCGCACCCGCGATCGCCCCTTCACACACGTTCCCGCGCCCGCCCGGCGCGCGCTTGACTCGATTCTGCGAGTCCCAATGGAGCGACGGGACCCGGGCCGTCGGTCCTTCCCCCGAGCCGGCGACCCACCGCCTCGTACCGCCGGGCGGACGGTACGGGGCGGGCCCGTGCGCCCGAGCGGGGGGTCGTACGGGCGTCTGCGCGTACCCCGCCGTCGCGTCGCGCGGCGCGGGTGCAACGATGTGGTCGTCATGAGAGCAGGGCCGCAGCCGGAACAGGGACCGCGAGCGCTGCGAGCCGCAGTGTTCGCAGCGGTCTGTGTGCTGCTCGCTGCCCTGGGCCACGCGGTCATGTCCGGGACGACCGTCCCCTGGTGGGCCGTCGCCGTCGCGCTGTGCGGTACGGGCAGCGGGGCGTGGTTCCTGGCGGGACGCGAGCGCGGCCCGTTGCTGATCACGCTCGCCACGGTCGGCGCCCAGACCGGGCTGCACTTCTTCTTCGGCCTTGCCCAGAACGTCGTCGTGAACGCGGCGCGGGCCGCCCGCCTGGGGCTGGATCCCGGCATGCCGATGGACATGCCCGCCGGGCACTCCATGGCGGCCATGCCTTCCATGGGTGACATGTCTTCCATGGGTGACATGCCCATGGACATGGGATCGGGATCCACCGGTTCCATGGGTATGGGCATGGGCTCCACGGGCATGGGTTCCATGGACATGAGCTCCATGGGTGACATGGCAGGCCACTCCATGTCCATGCACGCCGGTCACGGCGCGCTCGGCATGTGGTCCGCGCACGTCCTCGTCGCCGTCGTCTGCGGCATCTGGCTCGCCGGCGGCGAACAGGCGGCCTTCCGGCTCGCCCGCACCCTGCGCAGCAGCCTCTTCACCCCGTTCCTCGCTCTCTTCCGCACGGGGGCGGCGCCCTCCGGCCCGCCGCGCATCCGCGCCGACCGGAGCCGCGCCGCGCAGCGCCTGCGGCAGCTGCTGTACGCGCACGTCCTCGCCACACGTGGTCCACCGGCCCGCGTCGCCGTCGCCTTCGGCTGACGGCGACCTCCCGCGCCGAACCACGTCACCGGGCCCGCCCGCTCCTCGGGCTGCCCGGATTCCAGGAAGGACACAGGGCGATGACCCCTGCCCGAACGCGGGTCGTGCCACGCCGGCACGCCGTCCCCGCGATCCCAGCTGCTTGTCCGGCCGTTGCCCCGGCTGTTTCCTCAGCCGTTGCCGCGGCTGTTTCCTCAGCCGAATCCCCCGTCGTTTCCTCAGTCCATGCCCAGTCCCGCCGCGAGAACTCTCAGCCGGCGTGCCCGCTCGCCCCACGCGTGGCACTCGGCGCATCCGCGCACATGCGCGTCGAGGGCCGCGCCGGTCACGCCCGGCGGCAGGTCCTCGCCGTCGACGCTGGCGGATATGGCGGTACGGAATTCACTGCAGTGCTGCACCCTGCCATCGTCCCCGGTGCCGCTTTTGCCCGGTGCATCACCCCCCGGTGCATCACCCCCCGGTGCATCACCCCCCGGTCCCTCGCCCTCCGCGTCCCCTCCCGCGTGGGAGGCCGCCGTGCGTGACGACGAAGCCGTGACCACCTGGGCGCTCGCAGCCCGCAGCGGTGACGCCGACGCCGTCGAGCGCTTCATCCGCGCGACGCAGAGCGACGTACGCCGTTACGTGGCCCGCCTCAGCAACGACCCGCAGGGCGCGGACGACCTCGTTCAGGAGACGTACCTGCGGGCCCTGCGCTCGCTGGAGCGCTTCGAGGGCCGCTCCTCCGCCCGTACGTGGCTGCTGTCCATCGCCCGGCGCACGGTCGTCGACCGGCTGCGCTTCAACGCCGCCCGCCCCCGCCTGTCCGACACGGACGACTGGCAGTCGGCCGCCGAGCGGGCCCAGACGGCCCAGCTGCCCGGCTTCGACGAGGGCGTCGCGCTCTCGCAGCTGCTGGACCGCCTGCCCTACGAGCGCCGCGAGGCGTTCGTGCTGACCCAGATGCTCGGCCTGCCGTATGCGGAGGCGGCCGTCGTC
Organism: Streptomyces rectiverticillatus; assembly: GCF_013394065.1. NCBI lineage: Bacteria > Bacillati > Actinomycetota > Actinomycetes > Kitasatosporales > Streptomycetaceae > Streptomyces > Streptomyces rectiverticillatus. The sequence goes on along the minus strand of NZ_CP040752.1, from coordinate 1,278,095 downwards.
GCCGGCTGTCCCATCGGTACGGTGCGGTCACGCGTGGCGCGGGCTCGCGAGGCACTGATCTGCCAGCTGGAGACGGCCGAGCGGGACGCCGTGCGCATACCGGTCGCGGCGTAGGCACACACCAAGCACCAAGCACCATCAAGACCAAGCACCACGCGAGAAGGGGCCGGGAGGCCGGGCGTCCTGCCCGGCCTCCCGGCCCCTTTCCACGAGCGAGTCCATGAGCGAGCCTTCGAGCCCCCTCAGCTCCCCGGCCGGACGACCTCCGCCTCCACCTGCACCGCACCCGCCCCACGGAACTTCAGGACGACGGGCAGCCGGTCGCCGAGCTTCAGCCGCGGCGGGGCCGAGATCATGACGTCCAGGCCGTGCGGGGACATCTCCAGCGTGCCGCCGGCCGGCACCGTCACCGACCGCACCATCTGCATGGTGCCCGCACCCTTCTTGACCACGGTGCGGCTGAGCATCGCACCGCCGGCCGTCGGCGCGTCGACGCCGACGAGCTCGTCGTCCACGTCGCCGTCGTTCCGTACCCGGAAGAACGCGGCTGTGTCGTCCCTGCCGAGCGGCAGCAGCACGCGCGCGTCCTCGACCGTGACGGCCGGGGGCCGGCCCGCCGCACCCGAGGCGGTCCAGGCGCCGAGCCCGCCGAGGGTCACGGCGCACGCCAGGACGGGGACGAGCGCGGCGCGCCCCGCAGCGGTGAGTCCGGAGAAGTTCATGCGTCACCCCGCGGGGCCGGGGCGGCGCCGGGGCGCCCGCCGGTGGAAACAGAAGGTCCGGTGGAAGTGGAAACAGAAGATCTGGTGGAGAAAGAGGATGCAGGCCTACCGTGCGGACGCCGTCCCGCCGACGCTCGCGACGGCACCGGCTGCCAGCCCCGCAGCCGCAGGCTGTTCGCGACGACCAGTACCGAGCTGACGGACATCGCCGCGGCCGCGACCATCGGGCTCAGCAGTCCCACCGCCGCCAGCGGCAGCGTGACGAGGTTGTAGCCGAACGCCCAGGCGAGGTTGGTGCGCACCGTCGCCGACGTGCGCCGGGCCAGGCGGACGGCGTCCGCCAGGGCGCCCATGTCCTCGCGGACCAGCGTGACGTCCGCGGCGCCGATGGCCGCGTCCGTACCGCCGCCCATCGCGATGCCGAGGTCCGCGCCGGCCAGAGCAGCCGTGTCGTTGACGCCGTCGCCGATGACCGCCACCCGGCGCCCCTGGGCGCGCAGCTCCCGTACGAGCTCCGCCTTCTCCTCGGGCGTGGCCCGCGCGTGGACCTCGGTGATGCCGAGCTCCGCGGCGACGGCGCGCGCTGCGCCCTCGCTGTCGCCCGTCGCGAGGACGGGCCGCAGGCCGAGCCGCTTGAGGTGGTCGACGGCGCGGTAGGAACCGGAGCGCACGGTGTCACCCAGGACGATCACCGCTTCCGGCGTGCCGTCCACGCGGACCAGGACCGCGGTGCGCCCGTCCCGCTCGGCGTCGCGCACGGCAGAGGCCAGCGCCTCGGGGAGCGGGGACGCCGTCGCGGCGGTGCGGCCACCCTTCGCACGCGGAGTACGCGGAGTGCGCGCCGTGCGCGGCGCCCGCTCGCCCGCCGTGTCCGGGCGGACGACCTCCACCAGCCGCCCCTCGACCCGCCCGGAGACGCCCTTGCCCGGGGTCGCCGTGAAATCCGTGACCTCCGGAAGCTGCACTACAGGATCTGCGGGATCTGCGGGATCTGCGGCGTCCCCCGCGCCCGGCGCGCCTGCTGCATACGCGCACACCGCCCGGCCCACCGGATGCTCCGACCCCTGCTCCGCCGCCGCGGCCAGCCGCAGTGCCGCGGCCTCGCCGATGCCGCCGGGGCGGGCCGTCACGCCCGTCACCGTCATCGAACCCGTCGTCAGGGTCCCCGTCTTGTCCAGGACGACCGTGTCCACGCGCCGCAGCCCTTCCAGCGCCTGCGGCCCGCTGACCAGGATGCCCAGGCCGGCGCCGCGGCCCGTGGCCGCCAGCAGGGCCGTGGGCGTGGCCAGGCCGAGCGCGCAGGGGCAGGCGACGACGAGGACGGCCACCGCGGCGGTGACGGCCGCCTGCGTCGAGGCGCCGGCGCCGAGCCAGAAGCCGAGGACCGTCACGGCGACGGCCAGCACGGCCGGTACGAAGACCCCGGCGACGGCGTCGGCTACACGCTGCGCCTTCGCCTTGCCCGCCTGCGCTTCCTCCACCAGCTTGGCGATGCGGGCGAGCCGGGTGTCGGCGCCGACCGCCTCGGCCCGTACCTCCAGCAGCCCGCCGGAGTTGACGGCGCCACCGACGACGGACGTGCCCGGCCCGGCCTCCACGGGCGCGCTCTCGCCCGTCACCAGGGAGAGGTCGAGTGCCGAACTGCCCGCGACGACGACGCCGTCGGTCGCGACGCGCTCACCGGGTCGTACGACGAAGCGGTCGCCGACGCGCAGCTGCTCGATCGGCACCCGTCGCTCCGTACCGTCCGCCGCCCGCACGAGTACGTCCTTCGCGGCGAGCGAGGCGAGGGCCCGCAGCGCCGAGCCCGTGCTGTGCCGGGCCCGGGCCTCCAGCAGCCTGCCGATCAGCACGAACAGGGGCACGCCCACGACCGCTTCGAGGTAGACGTCCGCCGTACCGACCGTCATGGAGGGCACCAGCGTGAACGGCATCCTCATGTCCGGCCGTCCGGCGCCGCCGAAGAAGAGGGCGTACGCGGACCAGGAGTAGGAGGCGATGACGCCGAGCGAGACGAGCGTGTCCATCGTCGCGGCGGAGTGCCGCAGCCCGCGCAGCGCGCGTTCGTGGAAGGGCCACGCACCCCAGACGGCGACCGGCGTCGCGAGGACGAAGCACAGCCACTGCCAGTTGCGGAACTGCAGGCCGGGGGCCATGGACAGGACCAGAACGGGGAGGGACAGCACGGCCGTGATCAGCAGCCGGGTCAGGGCGCCCGTGGCCGCCTCGCCCTCCTTGCCTTCCTTGCCTTCCTTGCCCCCCTCGGCCCCCGGTGCGGGGTCGGGCTCGGGCAGCGCCGCCGTGAAGCCGGCGCCCTCGACGACCGCCATCAGCTCGGCGGGGGTGACCTCGGCGGGGTGGGAGACGCGGGCCCGGCCGGTGGCCAGGTTGACGGTCGCGCTCACGCCGTCGAGCCTGCCGAGCTTCTTCTCCACGCGTGCCACGCAGGCGGCGCAGGTCATGCCGCCGACGATCAGTTCGGTGGTCGCGGTCTCGGTCGTGGTGCCGGTCGTTGTGCTCATCGTCCACCCATGCCGTGCATACCGTTCATGCCGTTCATGCCATCCATGCCGCCCATCCCTCCGCCGGAACCCGAGCCCGATCCCGATCCCGACCCGGATCCACCGGTGCGGTGTATCCCGGGAGCCGCCGGGCCGGCGGCCGCACCGACGGCGTACGCCACGCCGAAGAGGGCGGCCAGGAGCAGGACGAAACCGATCAGAGTCGCGTACGGACTGCCGTACGCGCTTCCGGACGAACTCCCGGATGGACTTGCGGATGGAGGGAGGGGGCGACGAGCGGTCATCTCCGCATCGTGGCACGCTGCAGGGCCGCTTCGGCCGCCTTCCGCCCGCTCCCGGCGCGTGAGGATTGTCCCTTGTGTCCGCGGGAACCAGAGGTGCTTGCCGGCCGACTACCTGGAGATACGGAACCCGTCGGACAGGGCCCGGATCCGGGAGCCACCCCCGCCGGTATCCGTAAATCCGTGCGAACAACCCCCCGACCGGCGGGAACTCACCCCGCCGCCCGTCCGACTTCTCAGGGGTCCACGACTTCGCGAGGAGCCCTCACCGTGTCCCAGCCCGAGCCGTCCGAGCTGCCCGACCCCGTCCCCCTCTACGGGCCCGAGTACAAGCGGGACCCCTACCCGCTGTACGCGCGGATGCGGGAGGCGGGGCCGATCCACCGGGTCCTCTTCCCCAGCGGGGTCACCGCCTGGCTGGTCACCGGGCACGAGGCCGCCCAGAAGACGCTCGCCGACCCCCGGCTCGGCAAGAACCACGACCGCGGCAACGACCGGTGGCGCGCCCGCGCCTCGATCATGCCCGAGCCGCAGCACTCGCAGCTGCAGGTCCACCTCCTCCACCAGGACCCGCCCAAGCACACGGCGATGCGCCGCCTGGTGACCGACGCGTTCGCGCCGCGGCGCGTCGAGGGGATGAGGGCGCGCTTCCAGGAGATGGCCGACGCGCTCGTGGACGCGATGCCGGCGGACGCGGACTCCGCCGACCTCGTGCAGTGCTTCGCCGCCCGCTTCCCCTTCCAGGTGCTCGCCGAGGTCATCGGCCTGCCGCCGCACCTGGCCCGGCGCTTCCGCCGCGAGTGGGGCAAGGTCGTCGCGCCCGTCGGGCCCGCGGACCCCGGACGGCCGGCCTACGAGGCGCTGCTGCGCGAACTCCAGGGCTATATCGCCGAGGTCGTCGCCGACCGGCGGGAGGCGCCCGGCGACGGGCTGCTCAGCCGCCTGGTCACCGCCCGCGACACGGGTGAGCTCACCCCGGAAGAGCTCGACTCCATGATCTTCCAGCTGCTGGTCGCCGGCCAGGAGCCCGTCACCAACCAGATCACCATGGCCATGGTGAACCTGCTCCGCCGGCCCGGGGCCCTGGCGCGGCTGCGGGACGAGCCGGAGCTCATGCCCGCCGCCGTCGAGGAACTCATGCGCCTCGACAGCGCCTTCGAGCTGACCACCTGGCGGTTCCTCGCCGAGGACGCCGACCTGCACGGCACGCGCGTGCCCGCCGGCGACTCCGTGATCGTCTCGCTGTGCGCCGCCAACCGCGACCCCGAGCGCTTCCCCGACCCCGACGCGCTCGACCTCGACCGGGCCCAGGGGCCCCACCTGGCCTTCGGCCACGGCATCCACTTCTGCCCCGGCGCGGCGCTCGCCCGCATCGAACTCCAGGTGGCCCTCGGCACCTTGCTCGCCCGGCTGCCCGGCCTGCGGCTCGCCGTCCCCGACGAGGAGCTCCCGTGGATCCCGGCCGTCCTCGGCCGCGGCACCTCCGCGCTGCCGGTCGGCTTCGACCGGGCCGCCGTCTGCCCCATGGGCCGTGGGTGAGTGCCGCATGTCCCACGCCACGCTGACGTCTCCGACCCCACCGGCCGCCCCTGCCGATCTTGTTACGTCCGACTCGTCCGCCCCGTCCGTCGAGGCGCGCATCCTCCGGCTCCTCCTGCCCTACCACCGCACCACCGGCGCGGGCTCCGCGGATCCCACGGACTTTCCCGAGCAGCTGTGCCAGATACGGCAGTTCACGGACGCCGGCGAGCCCGTCCTCTTCACCCTCCCCGGATTCCCCTGCAAGTCGCCCAACCCCGCCAAGGTGCTCGGCCACCTCCCCGACGAGGGCGAGCGGCTCTCCCTCGCCTTCCTCGACCGGCTCTGCTCGCGCATCGGTGAGGTCTACGCGCCCGGCGCGCGCATCCTCATCTGCTCCGACGGGCACATCTTCGGGGACCTCATCCACGTACCGGACGAGCACATCGACGCCTACGGCGATGCGCTGCGCGACCTGATCGCCGGCGAAGGGCTCGGCCGGCTCGACACGTTCGACCTGCGCGACGTCCACGGGAACCTCGGTCACGACACCAAGCGCCGGCTCGTCACCGAGGCCTACGCGCCCTCGGTGGAGGAGCTGCGGTCCCTCGTCCGCAGTGACGAGGAGACCGCGCGGCTCTACCGCGGCATCACCCGCTTCCTCGTCGAGGACACCGCGGACTTCGACGGTACGCGGTCCGCGCTGCAGCGCGAGTGCCGGATCCGCGCCTACGGGGTCATCGCGCGCAGCCGCGCCTGGGGCGACCTCATCGCCGACTGCCACCCCCGGTCCGTACGGCTGTCCATCCACCCGCAGCGGCCGGGCGCGGAGAAGTTCGGCATCCGGCTGCTGGACGCGACCGACGCGTGGGCCACGCCGTGGCATGCCGTCGTCCTGCGCGGGCGCGGGGGAGAGGCGCGGCTCATGCACCGGGCGGAGGCGGAGACGCGGGGGCGCCTCGTACTCCGTGCGGGGCGCCCGAGCCACTTCGAGGAGCGTGGGTAGAGGCCGTCCCGGGACCGCCGGTCACCCCGGTGGGGGCGGGTCGCCGTTGCGGCGGAGACTCTTCCGCCTGTGGCGAGAAGACAGAAGAGAGCTCCGCCGCGGCGGCGATCAGGCGCCTCGCCGACAGCGGCCTTTCCGGGAGCCGGGAACGGCGTACGGCTGTCACGCCTTCGTGATCGGCGCCCTGACGGGCGAGGTCGTGCGCCGCCGGGTGACCGGCGGCGCCTACGCATACACACGCCGCCGCTCCGGCTGTCCCGTCGGGGTTCGGCGCGGGCCTGGAGAACCACCGGCCGGCCGCAGCGCGCTGACCGGCGACCTGCAGCAGGCACACCTCCTGCAGCAGGCACACCTCCTGCAGGACGCGCGCGCCTGCAGTGACGGCGCCGGCTAGCGGTCCGCCGTCAGTGGGGCCGCCGGCCGGGGCAGCGCCGCAGCCGGTGACCGGTGGTCGAAGGCGATCAGGGGGTCGCCCGTCAACGGGTGGTCGATGATCGCCGCCCGGACGCCGAAGACGTCCGCCAGCAGCTCCGGCGTGAGGACGTCGCGCGGCGGGCCCGAGGCCACCACGTGGCCCTCGTGGAGGACGTGGAGGCGGTCGCACAGGGACGCCGCCGCGTTCAGGTCGTGCAGAGACAGCAGCGTCGTGCGCCGCTGCGCCCGCAGCAGGGCCAGGAGTTCCACCTGGTGCAGGACGTCCAGGTGGTTCGTCGGCTCGTCCAGGACGAGGACCTGCGGGTCCTGGGCCAGCGCCCGGGCCAGCAGCACCCGCTGCCGCTCGCCGCCCGACAGAGCGGAGAAGCGCCGCTTCTCCGCCCCGGCGAGGCCCACCCCCGCCAGGGCCGCGGCCACGATGTCCTGGTCGGCGGGATCGTCTCCCGCGAACGCCCGCTTGTACGGGGTGCGGCCCATGGCCACGACCGCCCGTACCGACAGTTCGAAGTCGCTGCCGCGCTCCTGGGGGAGCGCGGCCACCCGCCGTGCGGCCTCGGGGGCGGTCAGCGACCTGATGTCCGTCCCCCCGACCAGTACGCGGCCGGCGTGCGGGCGCAGATAGCGGTAGACGGTGCGCAGGACCGTCGACTTGCCGCTGCCGTTGGGCCCCACGAGCCCGGCGATCTCCCCGTCCTCCGCGACGAGGTGCACCCCGGACACGATCGTCCGGCCCGACAGCGCCACGTCGAGGTCCTCGATGGCGATCCGCATCTCCCTAGCCCCTCTCCAGGCGGCGGTCCAGCAGGTACAGCAGCGTCGGGGCACCGATCAGCGCCGTGACCACGCCCACCGGCAGCTCCTGGTCCGGCAGCGCCGTACGGGCCACCAGGTCGACCACGACGAGCAGGACGGCGCCGAACAGCGCCGCCACCGGCAGCAGCACGCGGTGCGCGCCGCCCACGACCATCCGGCACACGTGCGGCACCATCAGCCCCACGAAGCCGATCGCCCCGGAGACCGACACCAGCACGCCGGTGAGGACACTCGTCACCACGAACAGCTCGCGCCGCAGCCGTGCGACGTCCACGCCCAGCCCGGCCGCGGTCTCGTCGCCCATCAGCACGGCGTCGAGCGCCCGGGCGCGCGCGAGCAGCGCGGCGAGGCCCAGGGCCACCGCCGCTGCCGGCACGCCGAGCGTCGCCCACTGGGCACCGCCGAGCGAGCCCATCAGCCAGAACAGCACGCCGTGCGTCTGCTGGTCGTCGCCGGCCTGCAGCACCAGGTAGTGCGTGAAGCCGGACAGGAACTGCCCGATCCCCACCCCCGCCAGCACCAGCCGCAGCGGCGAGAAGCCGCCCCCGCGCCGGGCCATCGCCCACACCAGCGCGAACGACGCGAGCGCACCGGCGAACGCGGCCGCCGACAGCCCCAGCCCGAGCAGCCCGCCCGCACCCGCCCCCAGCACGATCGCCGCGACCGCGCCGAGCGAGGCCCCGCTGGAGATGCCCAGCAGGTACGGGTCCGCGAGCGGATTGCGGACGAGGGCCTGGACGGCCGTGCCGACCAGGCCCAGGCCCGCGCCCACCACGGCCGCGAGCAGCGCCCGCGGCACCCGCAGCTGCCACACGATCAGATCCCGGGTGCCCGGCACCGGCTCCTGACCGCTGATCCCGCGCGTCACCGAGGACCACACCTCGCCGAGCGGCACGTCCGAGGAGCCCAGGCACACCGACGCCGTCAGCGCGACCAGCAGGGCCGCGGCGAGCGCCGCCGCCACCCACGGCGCACGCGCCCCGGGCTCGCGCTCCTGCGCCCCCTGCGCCTCCTCCGCGCCCTCCGCAGCGGCCGTGGTGAGCGCCGCCATCTACTTGACCCGGTCCGGGTGCAGCGTGTGCGCGATCTCGCGCACGGTGTCCGCGCTGCGCACGCCCCCGATCGTGGTGCGCTCCGAGCCGATGCGCAGGAAGCGGCCTTCCTTGACGGCCGTGAGGTCCTTGGTGGCGGGGAAGTTCTTCAGGAACTCCGCGGCCTCGTCGAACGCCTTGGCGTTCGCCTCCTCGCTGCCCCGGTTGCGGACGCCCAGCTGGATCCAGTCCGGGTTCTTGGCGACGACGTCCTCCCAGCCCACGGGCTTGAAGTCGCCGTCGCAGCCGTCGAAGACGTTGCGGCCGCCGGCCATGCCGATCACGGCGTTGGCGACCTGCCGGTTGCACACGGCCATCGGCTGCTTGGTGCTCGCGTCGTAGTCGAAGAAGAAGTACGACGGGCGCTTGTCCTCGGGGACGTCCTTGAGGGCGTCCCGCACCGCGCCCGTCTTCTTCCGCATCTCCTGGACGAGCTCGGCGGCGCGCGCGGAGGTGCCGGTGACCTTGCCCAGCTCCTCGATGTCCGCCTCGACGCCCGACAGGTCCGTACGCGGCGTCTTGCTCATCGCGGCACAGGCCGTCGACTTCAGGAAGACGTGCTTGATCCCGGCGGTCTCGAACTCCTTGGCCGTCGGCGCGTCACCCATCTTGCCCATGTTCTTCATGGACGAGAAGGCGTCGATGTACAGGTCCGCGCCGGAGCCCAGCAGCTTCTCCTTGGGAATCGCCGTCCTGCCCAGCACCGGCACCTTCGCCGCGCGGTCCGCGTACTGCCCCGGCATGGCGCCCTTGCCCGGCGGGAATCCGGTGCCGGCCACCTTGTCGCCCGCGCCCAGCCACATCAGCAGCTCCAGGCTCGCGGCGTTGCTGGTGACGATCCGCTTCGGCGCCGACTCGAAGGTGGTCTTCGTGCCCATGCAGTCCGTGACGCTCACCGGGAAGCCGGACCGCGCGCCGGCCGCGGCGTCGTCGGACTTCTTCGCCTCACCGCCGCCACCGCTGCCGCAGGCCGTCGCCGACAGGGCCACAGCGGCCAGTACACCGCACCACGCACGAGGGCGCATCAGACAACTCCAGGAATTTCGGTTCGCCACGGGCCCGCCGGTGCGGGTCCGGATCAGGTAGTCGGACCGCGGGCCCGCCGGGTTCCCGCGTGTCGCGAAGAAGTGCGACGTAGGCTGCATCGAACGCCCCGCCGACGGCACGCGGCGCGCGGGCGGAGGCGGATCCGGCAGGCGAAGGAGACCGTGATGGCGGATGCGACGGATGCGACGGATGCGACGGCGGATGCGACGACCGGCGCGACGGCGGATGTGACGGACACGACGGGCACGACGGATGCGGCGACGGCCGCGGCCGGGCGGCCCGACGGGCAGCCGCAGCCCCGCGGCCGGCTCAAGGAGATGCCCACCGACTGGCGGCGTGCCCTCGCGATCGTCGCCCACCCCGACGACCTCGAGTACGGCGCCTCCGCCGCCGTCGCCACCTGGCTCGACGGCGGGCGCGAGTGCGTCTACCTGCTGGCCAGCGTCGGCGAGGCCGGCATCGACACCCTCGCCCCCGCCGAGGCCGGGCCGCTGCGCGAGCGCGAGCAGCGGGCCAGTGCGGCCGCCGTCGGCGTGGAGACCGTCGAGTTCCTCGGCCACCCGGACGGCGTCATCGAATACGGCACGGCCCTGCGCCGCGACTTCGCCGCAGCCATCCGCCGCCACCGCCCCGAGCTCGTCCTGACGCTCAACCACCACGACACCTGGTCCTGGGGCGACTCCGTCTTCTGGAACACCCCCGACCACCGCAACGTCGGCCGGGCCGTCCTCGACGCCGTCGCCGACGCAGGCAACCGCTGGATCTTCCCCGACCTCGCCGAGGAGGGACTCCTGCCCTGGGACGGCGTGCGCTACGTGGCGGTCGCCGGATCCCCGCGGCCCACCCACGCCGTCGACGCGAGCAGCGGCCTCGACCGGGCCGTCGCGTCCCTCCTCTGCCACCGCACGTACATCGAGGCGCTGACGAAGGAGGACCCGGAGACGTACTGCCGCACGTTCCTGGAGGGCAGCATGCAGGGCGTCGCGGCCCGGTTCGGCGGCAGGCCGGGTGTCTCCTTCGAACTCTTCAACCGCTGAGCGGGGGAGGACTCCTGCGCGGGGGAGGACTGCTGCGGGGTGCGGGCCCGTGAGGCCGCTCCCGCAGTCCGTCCCCTCGACCCGCCCCCGTCCTACGTCACCGAGGCCCGCGCCGTAGCCCCTTCCGTGGCCCCTTCCGCCGCCCCCTCCGGGTAAGCCGCCTCGTGCGTCCCGTGGTACTCCGACGCCCGTTCCAGCACCAGCACCGCCACGTCGTCCTGCAGCCGGCCGCCCGTGTGCGCGTCGAGGTCGGCGCGCAGCCTGCCCAGCAGTTCGGGTGTGGGCAGGGCGGCCCACGCGTCCAGCCGTTCCGCCAGGGGGTAGAAACCGCCGTCGGGCGACCGGGCCTCGGTCACCCCGTCCGTGCAGGCCAGTACCCGGCAGCCGGGCGGCAGGGCGACGCGCTGGACCGTCCGGGGCGAGGCGGCCAGGTCGCCGAGGCCCAGGGGCAGCCCCGCGTCGGCCGGTTCCAGTTCGCGGGCGCCGCCCTCCGCGTCGATCAGGAACGGCGCCACGTGCCCGCAGTCCACGAACGTGACCGGCACCGGGCCGCTCGCACCGGGCCGTTCGGAGCCCTCTTCGGTGCCGAAGACCAGCGCCGTGACGAACTCCTCCGCCGCCCGCATCCGCGCGTCCTCCGGCCGCCCGCCGTGCCGGCCCGGCTGCAGCCGCGCCTGGTACTCCGCGGACCGGTGGTAGCGGTACAGCCCCTGCTCCATCGCCCGCAGCGAGCTCTCCAGGTCGCGCCGGTGGTAGGCCGCCTCCCGGAAGGCGGTCAGCACCGCCGCCCCCGCGCCCAGCGTGCCCAGGCCCTTGCCGCGTACGTCACCGATCAGCACGCGCGTCCCGTACGGCGTGTCGACCACCTCGTACAGATCGCCGCCGACGAGGGCCTCCCGCTGCGAGGACACGTAGAAGCCGTCCACGACCACACTGCGCGTCCGCAGCGGAAGCGGCCGCAGCAGCGCCCGCTGCGCGGCCTCCCCGGTGGCCCGTACGCGCTCCAGCAGGTCGTCGCCGTCGCGCCGCAGCCGGGCCACGGCGATGCTCGCGCCCACCATCAGCGCGTTGCCGACGAACGAGCCGACCCGGTTGACGGCCACCTCGCTGTCGGCCACGCCGTGGTGCGCCACCATCAGGCAGAAGTCGATGACGCCCACGAACACCGTCTGCCGGTACGTGCACAGCGCCGCGGCCGTCATCGGGGCCAGGGCCGCGAAGACGTCGAGGCGCAGGTTCGACGGCGTCATCAGGTCGACGCACACGATGCCCGCCAGGTAGGCCAGGACGAGCGCGAAGGGCAGTCTGCGCGACGACGACACCTGGCGGGACCTCCACGCCGGAACGAGGCTCATAGGGGCATTTGTGCCATTACACCCTGGCACGGGTGGTGCCCCTCGGCCATCGATGCGATCTTGGTGCCGCCGCCTCTTGACTCAGAGTTTGCGGTATGTGCGGGCGTCGTCCGCCGCGGCGAGGACGGCGGCGAGGTCGCCGCCGGCCGACGCCGTCACCAGGCCGGCCACCGCGCCCTCCACGAACGGGGCGTCGGCGATGCGCACCTCGGAGCCACCGAAGCCCTCGGCGAGCAGCGCCTTCACCGTCAGCACCGCGCTGCCCATGTCGCAGAAGACCACCACGCCCGCACCCCGGTCCGCCGCCGCGACCGCCCGCCGCACCAGCTCCGCGCTCGTGCCCACCGAGCCGTCGGGCAGTCCGCCGGCCGGCGCTGCCGGAGCCGGGTCGCCCGTGCCGACCAGGGCCTTGGCCAGCGCGGCCGTCGACGCGGCCACCTCGCGGCTGTGCGAGACGAGCACGATGCCGACCCGGCCTGCCGGCGCGGCCTCCTCGGGAGCCGCCGCTTCCGCGGCTTCCTCGGCGTCTTCGGCTTCCTCGGCCTTCTGCGCCGGTGCCGCCGCGCACAGCTCCGGGTCGGTGGCCTCGTACAGCGCGGTCACCAGCAGCGCCGACGACGTGGCGCCCGGGTCCTGGTGGCCGATGCTGCGCTCGCCCAGGTAGCTCGCCCGTCCGCGGCGGGCCTGCAGCGGGATCGTCGCCTCGGCGCCCTCGCGGGCCGCCCGCGCGGCGGCGTCCAGCGCGGCCACGACGCCCTGCGGCAGGGCGGCCACATAGGCGTCGGCGGCCGGCTGGAGGGCGTCGACCATCGTCTTGTCGCCGGGCGCCGCGTCCCCGAGCCGCCGCACGCTCGCCACGGCCGCCCCCAGCGCCCGCCCCAGCGCCTCCGGCTCGACCACGGGATCCTCGCCGAGGATCTTGCCCATGCGCCGCAGCACGGTCCCGAACAACGGCCCGGACGCGCCGCCCACGGTGTTCGTCAGGTGCACGCCGACGGCCGTCAGCAGCGCCCCCGGGGTGGCCGGCGGCTCCACGGCCACCGCCTCGGCGGCGGAGGTGAAGCCGCGCTTGAGGTTCGCCCCGTGGTCGGCGTCGCCGATGGCGGCGTCGAGTTCGGTCAGGTGCGCGGACTCCGCGACGATCACGCGCGTGGCGCGGTCGAGGAAGCGGCGGAAGAAGTCCAGGTCGAGCGGGACGGTCATGTGCGGTGGCTCCTCGTCGCAAGGACATGCAAGTACGCCGGTGCGCAGGCCTGCTGACGCGTGGACACGCAGGTACGGGCCCGGTCCGCCTCAGCGTAGTGCGGGAGCCTCGCCCATGTGATCGCCGGTCGTTCGTCAGTGCCGGGGCGGGAGCCGGGGCCGGGATGCGGGGGTGATCGGGGCGCGCCTGACGCGGGTGGTGCACGAGGGGTTCCGGGCACGGGCCGGATCTGCCATAGTGCCGCTTCCGTCCGGTCCGGTGGAGAGGTGGCCCCATGCGTCGGCTCGCTCTGTTCTCACTGGCGGTCGTCCTGGGCGCGGGCGCCCTCGGGGCCGCCCCCGCCCGCGCCGAGCCCCCGCCGAATCCGGTGATCTTCGTCCACGGGCGGAACGCCGGGCCCGGGGTGTGGGGCCGGATGCAGGAGGACTTCGCCGCCGCGGGGTATGCGCGGGAGCGGCTGCACGCCTGGTCGTACGACACGGGCAAGTCGTCGAACGAAGTCCTCGCCGGGGAGTTCGCCGCCTACGTCGACGGCGTGCTGGCCCGCACCGGCGCGGCCCGGGCCGACGTCGTCACGCACAGCCTGGGCGCGCTGCCCACGCGCTGGTACCTCGCGTTCGGCGGCGGGACGGCCAAGGTCGCGCACTGGGCCTCCCTCGGCGGCCCCAACCACGGGACCGGCCTGGCCTATCTGTGCGCGCTGTGGGACCAGGGCTGCAAGGACATGACGCCGGGCTCCTACGTCCTGTCGCACCTCAACGCGGGCGACGAGACCCCCGGCCCCACGCGCTACGCCACGTGGTGGTCGTCGTGCGACGAGCAGATCGCGCCCGTGTCGAGCACGGCCCTCGGCGGGGCCGACAACCACCGGGCGGCCGGCTGCCTCAAGCACAACGACCTGCTCACCGACGACACCGTGTCACAGCAGGTGCTGACCTTCCTCCGGTGAGCCGGCACGGGCGCGGTCCGCCCTCACGGGAGGAGAGAGGGCGGACCGCGGGTTCGTGGGGTTCCGTCGTCAGCGGATGGCCTTGATCAGCTCACCGTTCGCCGTATCGCCGCTCAGCTCCCAGAAGAAGGTGCCGCCCAGCCCCTGCTGGTTCTTGTACGCCATCTTCCCGGCGATCGTCGACGGGGTGTCGTAGCTCCACCAGTCGCTGCCGCACTTGGCGTAGGCCGTGCCCCCCACCGTGCCGTTGGCCGGGCACTTGGTCTTCAGGACCCTGTAGTCCTCGAAGCCGTCCTCGTAGGTGCCCTTGGCCGGGCCGGTCGCCGTGCCGCCCGGGGCCGACTGGGTCACGCCCGTCCAGCCGCGGCCGTAGAAGCCGAGGCCGAGCAGGAGCTTGGAGGAGGGGACGCCGAGCGACTTGAGCTTGGTGATCGTCGCGTCGGTGTTGAAGCCGGCCTTGGGGATGCCGCTGTAGGAGGTCAGCGGGGAGTGCGGGGCCGTCGGTCCCTTCGCCTCCCAGGCGCCGAAGTAGTCGTAGGTCATGGGGTTGTACCAGTCGACGTAGCGGGCGGCGCCCGCGTAGTCCACGGCGTCGATCTTGCCGCCGCTGGATGCGTCGGCGGTGATGGCGGCCGTGACCAGGTTGCGCGTGCCGAACTTCGCGCGCAGCGCCGCCATCAGTTTCACGAACCCCTCGCGGCCGCTCGTGTCGCAGGTCAGGCCGCAGGCGTTGGGGTACTCCCAGTCGATGTCGATGCCGTCGAAGACGTCGGCCCAGCGCGGGTCCTTGACGAGGCCGTAACAGGACTCGGCGAAGGCTGCGGGGTTCCTGGCCGCCTCGCCGAAGCCGCCCGACCAGGTCCAGCCGCCGAAGGACCAGACCACCTTCAGGCCCGGGTGCAGCTTCTTGAGCTTGCGCAGCTGGTTGAAGTTGCCGCGCAGGGCGCCGTTGTCCCAGGTGTCGGCCTTGCCGTCGACGCTGCCGGCCGCGTCGTAGGCCTTGTCGTAGTCGGCGTAGGCGTCCCCGATGGTGCACTTTCCGTTGGTGACATTGCCGAAGGCGTAGTTGATGTGGGTGAGTTTGGCGGCCGACCCGGACGTCTCGATGTTCTTGACGTGGTAATTCCGCTCGTACACACCCCAGTTGGTGAAGTAGCCCACCACCTTGCCGCCGGCGGCGGTGTCGTCGGGATCCGCGGCGGCGGGTGACGCGGACGCCGCGCCGCCGAGGAGTGTGGTGGTGATCAGGGCCCCGGCGGCGGCGAAGGCGGCCAGGAAGGTGCGGGTCGAGCGGAGGGTGAGGGGTCTGCGGGAGGTGCGGGACGTACGGGATGCATGGCGTGTACGGGATCGTGCGGGCATCGGTTCTCCTCGGTGGGGTGGGGAGAGCTCTCGGGGGGTGACCTGCACTCGTGCCGGTGTGCACACCGCCGCAGCGGTTGGCATGCACGCGCTGAGCGGTGGCAGGACCATAGAAGGACTAGACCAGTGCGGTCAATGGTTTGGACCAACCCCGTTCACGACTCCGTCAGGAGCCCGTTGTCCCTGGTGCACGACTTGTCAACCCGTGACGTCCGCCCGCCGATCGGGCATACTCCAAGCGCCACAGCCGCAGGTCATCCCGTGTCGCGACCCGGCGCGGAATCATCGGCTGGGGGATCACCGACGGCGGCGCCACACCCTTGCGCGCTCGTCGTCGCAGCGCCCTGACAGGGAGGAGAGCGCCGCCATGACCGACCACGGCCCCCAGCCGGTGGAGCGACAGCTGCCCACCGAGGAGTCCCGCGACCTGCTCGCGCTCGTACGCGACCTGGTGCAGCGGGAGATCGAGCCCGTCGCGGCCGAGGAGGAGGAAGCCGGGCGCTTCCCCCGCGAGGTCTTCCGGCTGCTGTCCGCCTCGGGCCTGCTCGCCCTCCCCTACGCCGAGGAGTTCGGCGGCGACCAGCCCTACGAGGTCTACCTCCAGGTCCTGGAGGAGCTCGCGGCGGCCCGCCTCACCGTGGGCCTGGGCGTCAGTGTGCACACCCTCGCCTGCCACGCCCTCGCCGGCTTCGGCAGCAAGGAACAGCAGGCCGAGCACCTGCCCGGCATGCTCGGCGGCGGCCTCCTCGGGGCGTACTGCCTCTCCGAGCCCTCCTCCGGCTCCGACGCGGCCTCACTGCGCACCCGCGCCACCCGCGACGGCGACACCTGGACCCTCGAGGGCACCAAGGCGTGGATCACCCACGGCGGCGTCGCGGACTTCTACACCGTCCTGGCCCGCACGGGAGGCGAGGGCGCCCACGGCATCACCGCCTTCCTCGTACCCGGCGACGCCCCCGGCCTGTCGGCCGCACCGCCCGAGCGCAAGATGGGCATGAAGGGCTCGCCGACCGCGCAGCTGCACTTCGACGGGGTGCAGGTGCCGGACGCGCGCCGCATCGGCGACGAGGGACAGGGCTTCGCGATCGCCCTGTCCGCGCTGGACTCCGGGCGGCTGGGCATCGCCGCCTGCGCGATCGGCGTCGCCCAGGCCGCGCTGGACGAGGCGCTCGCCTTCACCGCCGGGCGGCGGCAGTTCGGCCGGCCGATCGCCGATTTCCAGGGCCTGCGCTTCATGCTGGCCGACATGGCCACCCAGATCGAGGCGGGCCGCGCCCTCTACCTCGCCGCGGCGCGGCTGCGCGACGCCGGCCTGCCGTTCTCCCGGCAGGCCGCGATGGCCAAGCTGTTCTGCACGGACGCGGCGATGCGGGTGACCGTCGACGCCGTCCAGCTCCTCGGCGGCTACGGCTACACCGCGGACTTCCCCGCCGAGCGCTACATGCGCGAGGCCAAGGTCCTGCAGATCGTCGAGGGCACCAACCAGATCCAGCGCATGGTGATCGCCCGTCACCTGGCGGGCCCCGAGAGCCGCTGACGACCGCTGCGCCGGGCACCGGCGCGGCGGCGGGAAGAGGCACGGCGGGCGGGCGCCATGCGCCCCGCCCGCCGGGAATCCTCGGCCGTCAGGACGGCCGGCGCATCTCCGGGACGCGGACCGGGCGGGATCCGGGGCCCCCGATGTGGGAGAACGGCTGGGTCCGCCAGTCCAGGCTCTCCGGCAGGGTGAGCAGCAGCGCCGTGTTGAACTGCCGGCCCTCCAGTGACTCGTCCGCCGCGGGGGCCTCCTCCATGGCGCGGCCGGAGCCGGGGCACACGGTGAGCCCGAAGGGATTCCACGGCGAGGGGCACAGTGCATGCTCGGGGAGCATGTCCTCGTCGGGGAGCAGGGCGATCGGGCGGGCGCAGTCCGGGCAGGTCACCCGGAACATCGTGCTGGTGTCGACCTCGTACGGCTCGTACGGGCTGCCGTCGCCGTCGTTCAGGCGTTCCAGGCTGGGCATAGTCTTTCTCCCCCTCGGATTGGCCGGCCAGGCGTCGCGGCCTCGGCCACAGCAAGCACTTCCCGCGCCGCGAGCCGGGTAATCGCCGCATCACGGAGGACACGGGTGCATATCTGTGTTGTTCGTCACATGTCTTTGTGCCTGGGTATGCGCCCCCATGGAGCCGCCGACTGTGCCGCTCCGGCCGGAACCCAGTAGGTTGATCCGCGTGGAGGAGCTGGACAGAGAAATCGTGGAACTGCTCGTCAAGGACGGGCGGATGAGCTACACCGACCTGGGGAAGGCCACGGGCCTGTCGACCTCGGCGGTGCACCAGCGCGTGCGCCGGCTCGAACAGCGCGGTGTCATCCGCGGCTACGCGGCGGTGGTCGACCCCGAGGCGGTCGGGCTGCCGCTCACCGCGTTCATCTCGGTGAAGCCGTTCGACCCCAGCGCTCCCGACGACATCGCGGACCGCCTCGCCGAGATCCCCGAGATCGAGGCGTGCCACAGCGTGGCCGGCGACGAGAACTACATCCTCAAGGTGCGCGTCGCCACGCCGCTGGAGCTGGAGCACCTGCTGGCGCGGATCCGCTCCCTGGCCGGCGTCTCGACGCGGACGACGATCGTCCTCTCGACGCCGTACGAGGCGAGGCCGCCGCGGGTGGGGTGACGCCCTGACACCGGGGGCCGGGGTGGAGCCCCGGTTACGGGGAGGGGCGGGGCAGGGGAGAGACTGATCCTTATGACCGAGCCCCACGCATCCCAGGACAGCCCGCGCACCGTTCTGCTGCGCAACGGCGACGTGCACAGCCCCGCCGACCCGTTCGCCACGGCCATGGTCGTCGAGCGCGGCGCCGTCGCCTGGGTCGGCTCCGAAGGCGCCGCCGACTCCTTCGCCGACGGCGTCGACGACGTGGTCGACCTCCAGGGCGCGCTCGTCACCCCCGCGTTCACGGACGCACACGTGCACACCACGGCGACCGGCCTCGCGCTCACCGGCCTCGACCTCACCGGCACCCGCTCCCTGACCGAGGCCCTCGGCCGGATCCGGGCCCACGCCGCCGCCCACCCGGCCGACCGCGTCCTCCTCGGCCACGGCTGGGACGCCAGCGCCTGGCCCGAGCAGCGGCCCCCGGCCCGCCGCGAGCTGGACGAGGCCACCGGCGGCCGGCCGCTGTACCTCACCCGCTCCGACGTGCACTCCGCCGTCGTCACCACGGCTCTGCTCGACCTCGTGCCCGGTCTCGCCGGCCTCGGCGGACACCACCCCGACGGGCCGCTGACGGGCGAGGCCCACCACGCCGTGCGCGCCGCCGCGCACGATGCGGTCACCCCCGCGCAGCGCGCCGAGGCCCAGGCCGCCGCGCTCGACCGCGCGGTCTCCCTCGGCATCGGCTCCCTGCACGAGTGCGCCGGTCCGCAGATCTCCGGCGCCGACGACCTCACCGGGCTGCTGAGCCTGGCGGCCGGCCGGCGCGGCCCCCGCGTCGTCGGCTACTGGGCGCAGGCCATCACGTCCGCGAACGAAGCGGACCGCATCCGTGAGCTCGGCGCGCTCGGCGCCGCAGGCGACCTCTTCGTGGACGGCTCCCTCGGCTCGCACACCGCCTGCCTTCACGAGCCCTACGCCGACCTGCCCGGCGCCACCGGCGCCGCCCACCTCGACGCCGCGGCCGTCGCCGCCCACGTCGCCGCGTGCACCGAGGCGGGCATCCAGGCCGGCTTCCACGCCATCGGCGACGCCGCGCTGACCGCCGTCGTGGAGGGCGTCCGCGCCGCGGCGGACAAGCTGGGCCTGGCCCGCGTCCGCGCGGCCCGGCACCGCGTCGAGCACGCCGAGATGCTCACCCCCGAGCACATCGCGGCCTTCGCCGAGTTCGCCCTCACGGCCTCGGTGCAGCCCGCCTTCGACGCCACCTGGGGCGGCGACACGGCCATGTACGCCCAGCGCCTCGGCGTCGAGCGGGCCCGCACCCTCAACCCGTACGCGGCCCTGCTGCGCGCCGGCGTCCCGCTCGCCCTCGGCTCCGACAGCCCGGTCACCCCGCTCGACCCGTGGGGCACCGTCCGCGCCGCCGCCTTCCACCGCACCCCCGCGCACCGCATCTCGGTCCGGGCCGCGTTCACCGCGCACACGCGCGGCGGCTGGCGGGCCATCGGCCGCGACGACGCCGGCGTCCTCGTGCCCGGCGCACCCGCCGACTACGCGATCTGGCAGGCCGGCGACCTCGTGGTGCAGGTGCCGGACGAGCGCGTGGCGAGCTGGTCCACCGACCCGCGCTCGGGCACCCCGGGCCTGCCCGACCTCACCCCCGGCGGCCCGCTCCCCGTCTGCCTGCGCACCGTCGTGGGCGGGCACACCGTCTACGAGCGGCCGAACGAGTGACTCCGCGCCCGCCGCGTACCGCCGAACGATGAGACGTCGGCCTGTCGCCGCTCGTGATCACTCGCCGTACTGACCTGCTGATTTGGTGCATATCTCCAGGTCACAGAGGTGTTGACAGGGTGCGGGCGACGGCCGGTAGGTTCTGCGGAGTCCACCACAGGACGTCCGGCCGGTGCACTTCCACACAGTCGTCGAACGCAGCTGGGCCATGGGGGCGGTGCGCCGGGGAGCGGCCACCGCCACTGGCAGCCAGGTTCCAGCGCACGGGGGCGAGGGAGGTGCTGCCGGGCCGGCAGGTGCGACCCGGGTGGGGCCCGGACGTTCAGTAGACAACGGCTCTCGGTCGACCCGCAGCCAGCGGGTCCCAGGTCGGCCCGAAGGACGCCGGGCCCCCATTCGCCCCACCCCTCTCCCGCCGCCCTCCGCGGCCTTCTCCGCGCACCCAGGGCGGGCACGGCGCCCCGAGCGAGGTACCGTCGGGCTCACCACCGCAAGTCAGCAGGAAGGCTCGCCCGTGCCCCCGGGTCCCGAAACCACCGCCGGAGCCGCCGCGGCATCCGCCTCCGCCGGCGAGGAGCGCCCGCCGGAGACCCCGCAGGACGCGCCCGCCCCGCAGGAGCGCCCCGGCCGCGCCGCGCGCCTCGCCCGGCTCGCGCGCCGTGAGGCCCGCCGCACCGGTGCCGCCGTGCTCGCCGGTGTCGCGCTCGCGCTGTCCTTCCCGCCGTACGACGTCTGGCCGCTGTCGGTCGTGGCCGTCGCCGCGCTGACCCTGCTGACCCGCGGCCGCAGCGCCCGCCAGGCGGCATGGACCGGTTTCGCCTTCGCGCTGCCCTTCTTCTTCGTGCTGCTGCGCTGGCTGCACGTGGTCGGCTACGACGCCGTCTTCGGCCTGTCGCTGGTCGAGGCGCTGTTCATCGCCGCCCTCGGCGCGGCCCTCGCGCTCGTCTCGCGGCTGCCCGCGTGGCCGCTGTGGGGCGCCTGCCTGTGGGTCGCCCAGGAGCTGGCCCGCGACCGGCTGCCGTTCGGCGGCTTCCCCTGGGGCCGGCTGGCCTTCGCCAACACCGGCTCGCCCTTCACCCCCCTCGCCGCGCTCGGCGGCGCCCCGCTGGTGACCTTCGCCGTCGCCCTCTCCGGCGGCCTCCTCGCGTACGCCGCGGCCACCGTGTGGCGGATGCGCCCGGCAGGAGCCCGTACGGTCCGCGCCGCCCTCCCGGGCGTCGAGGCGCTCGCGCTGGCCGCCGCCCTCCTGCTCGCCGGATACGCCGTGCCCGTGCCCACGAAGGCCGACGACGAGGTCAAGGTGGCCCTCGTCCAGGGCAACGTCCAGCACGCCGGCATGGACTTCCTCGGCCGCCCGATGATGATCCTCGACAACCACGCCGAAGCCACCCTGCAGCTGGCCCGCGACGTCAAGGCGGGCAAGGTGCCCCGGCCCGACCTCGTCATCTGGCCCGAGAACTCCTCCGACCTCGACCCGTTCCAGTACCCGCAGGCGTACGACCGCATCGACCAGGCGGTGAAGGCCATAGGCGTGCCGGTCCTCGTCGGCGCCCTGGTGGACCACCCGGGCCGCAGCGGCTACATCGACAACAAGGGCATCGTCTGGGACCCGAAGACCGGGCCCGGCGCCTCGTACGCCAAGCAGCACCCCGTGCCGTTCGGCGAGTACGTGCCCTTCCGGAGCGCCCTGAGCAAGGTCATCACCCGCCTCCAGCGCGTCCAGCGCGACTTCTACCCCGGCGACCACACCGGCGTGATGCAGGTCGGCCCGGCCCGGCTCGGCGACGTCATCTGCTTCGAGGTCGCCTACGACGAGATCGTCCGCGACACCGTCAAGGACGGCGCCCGCGCCCTCGTCGTCCAGACCAACAACGCCACCTACGGCCGCACCGGCCAGCCGGAGCAGCAGCTGGCCATGTCGCGGCTGCGGGCCGTCGAGCACGGCCGCGCCGTGGTCACCGCCGCCACGAGCGGCATCAGCGCCGTCGTGGCCCCGGACGGCACGGTGCAGCAGCGCAGCGAGGAATTCACCCGGGACGTCATCAGCGCCACCATCCCGCTGCGCGACGGGACGACCGTCGCCGACCGTGTGGGTGCGGGGCCCGAATGGGCGCTCGCTATGGTGGGGCTTCTGTCCTGTGCGGCCGCACTCCTGATCGGCCGTCGGGTACGTATGGACGAGCGGAACAAGAGGGGCCAGCAGTGAACGACGGTGGGCAGCGCAGATACGGTCCGCTCGGCACGACCTTGGTGATCATCCCGACCTTCAACGAGGCGGAGAACATCAAGAACATCGTCGGCCGGGTGCGGGCGGCCGTGCCGGAGGCGCACGTCCTCGTCGCGGACGACAACAGCCCCGACGGCACCGGCAAGCTCGCCGACGAGCTCGCGGCCGACGACGACCACGTCAAGGTGCTGCACCGCAAGGGCAAGGAGGGGCTCGGCGCCGCCTACCTGGCGGGCTTCCGCTGGGGCCTGGACAACGACTACGGCGTCCTGGTCGAGATGGACGCCGACGGCTCCCACCAGCCGGAGGAGCTGCCCCGCCTGCTCACCGCCCTCAAGGGCGCCGACCTGGTGCTCGGCTCGCGCTGGGTGCCCGGCGGCCGGGTGGTGAACTGGCCGAAGTCGCGCGAGATCCTCTCCCGCGGCGGCTCCACCTACTCCCGGCTGCTGCTCGACGTGCCGATCCGCGACGTCACCGGCGGCTTCCGGGCCTTCCGGCGCGAGACGCTGGAGGGCCTCGGCATGGAGGACGTGGCCTCCCAGGGCTACTGCTTCCAGGTCGACCTGGCCTGGCGCGCGGTCAAGGCCGGCTTCCACGTCGTGGAGGTCCCCATCACCTTCGTCGAGCGCGAGCTCGGGGACAGCAAGATGAGCCGCGACATCGTCGCCGAGGCCCTGTGGCGGGTCACTTCCTGGGGCGTCGGCTCGCGCGTCGGCAAGGCGCTCGGCCGCAAGTGAGGCGGTAAGCGCCCCATAAGCGCCGCTCCCGGGTTCCGCCGCAGGCCAGGCACACTTGAGGCATGACGTTCGGAGCACAGCAGACGATGAACGGCCGCCCGCCGCAGCGGCGGCGCGCCCGCAGGCTCATCCCCCTGGGAGTGGCCCTCTGGGCCGTCCTGGAGATCTGGCTGCTCACGCTGGTGGCCGGTGCCGCCGGCGGGCTCACCGTCTTCGCCCTGCTGGCCGGCGGCGTCGTCCTCGGCTCCTACGTGATCAAGCGGGCGGGACGGCGGGCCTGGAAGCGGCTGACGGTCTCCCTGCAGCCGGGCGGCGCGACCGCCGGGCCGGGCGCCCAGGAGACCGGCGGCAACGCCCTCACCATGCTCGGCGGCCTGCTGATCATCCTGCCGGGGCTGCTCTCCGACGTGGCCGGCCTGCTGTGCCTCTTCCCGCCCACCCGCGCCCTGCTGCGCAGGACGGGGGAGCGGTGGCTCGACCGCCCGGCGGCCCCCGGCACCCTCGGGGACGCCTTCCGGCAGGCCCGTAGCGCCGATCTCGGCGGCATGGGCGGCATGGGCGGGACGGGTGGCGCGGGTGGCATGGGCGGTCCCGGTGGCAAGGTCGTCCAGGGCGAGGTCATCCGTGACGACGAGCCGGACGAGCCGCCGGCGCCGCGGCCCGGCGGCCCCCAGCTGCCCCGCTAGCCCATTAGCCCACTAGCTCGTTAGCCCGCTCGAGCGCGCCTGGCGCCGGGTGCACCGGCTGCACCCGCTGCACCCGCCGCACCGGCGCATGACAAGGGCCCGGGCCACTGCGTGAAGCAGTGGCCCGGGCCCTTGTCAATGCAATGCAATCTGCAATCGCTCCCGCCGGTCAGGCGGACTTGCGGGTGTCCCGCGGATGAACGGCAATGTTCATGGCACCGGAGCGAAGGACCGCCAGCCGTTCGGCCAGCACCTCCTCCAGCTCCTCGCGGGTACGCCGCTCCATGAGCATGTCCCAGTGCGTACGCGCGGGCTTGCCCTTCTTCTCCTCAGGACCATCCCCGTCCACCAGGAGTGCCACGGCGCCACACGCCTTGCACTCCCACTCCGGCGGAATCTCCGCCTCTACCGAGAACGGCATCTCGAATCGATGGCCGTTCGGGCATGCGTACTCCACCGCCTGGCGCGGGGCCAGATCGATGCCGCGGTCGGTCTCGTAGCTGGTAACCACAAGTCGCGTGCCGCGGAGAGCTCGCTCACTCATGAATCGTGCCTCCCGGGCTTAGTCGCCCACAGGACAGGTGTCGCTGTCGTCGTCATCCGGTCAACGTCCGGTCGGCGGTGAAGATTCCCGTTGAGGGACATGCGTCGCCCGTCGTGCCGCCCCTTGTTGTACCCACCAACGCCCGTTTTGTCACATCTGGCAACGGATGTCACCCTGTGTTTCTGTCGCTTTAGCGTGCAGTAACGGTTCGTTCGGTGGGTCGAAGGCGTACACTACCGGCCCGCTTGATCCTGGCCTAAACCAGGTCCGGGATTTCGCGCCCGGCCGGGTGTACGGGGGCCGGAGCCGGGGCCTCCGGAAGGGCGAACAGGCGCAGGAAGAACTGCGACAGCGGGCCGATCGCCAGGGCGTAGAAGACCGTCCCCAGGCCCACCGAGCCGCCGAGCACGAACCCCGTCGCCAGCACGACCACCTCGATGCACGTGCGCACCAGCCGCACCGAGCGGCCCGTCCGCCGGTGCAGCCCCGTCATCAGCCCGTCGCGCGGGCCCGGGCCGAACCTGGCCGAGATGTACAGCCCGGTCGCCACCGCGCACAGCGCCACCGCGAAGGCCAGCAGCGGGATCCGTATCCACAGCGACCGCGGGTCGGGCACCACGCTCAGCGTCGCGTCCATGGCCAGGCCGATGACCAGCACGTTGGAGACCGTCCCCAGGCCGGGCCGCTGCCGCAGCGGGATCCACAGCAGCAGCACCAGCGCGCCGATCGTGATCGACGCCGTGCCGATCGACATCCCCGTGTGCTCCGCGACGCCCTGGTTCAGCACGTCCCACGGCGCGAGCCCCAGTCCCGCCCGCAGTTGCAGCCCCGCGCTCACCCCGTACAGCGCGAGCCCGACGTAGAGCTGCAGCAGCCGGCGGGCGAGAGACGCCCCTCCCGACGCGACCTCCGACGCCCCCTCCGGTGATCCCCCTGATGCGGACAACGGTTCCTCCTGATGCTCGGCGCGCGCTCCAAGGCGGCGTGGACGGTACAAGTGGCGGCCACCTGCAGTGGTGCAAGTGGCCTGCCGCATGACAGTCTGGGGAACAGGTGGACGCAAGATCCATGGCCAATCCTCGGAAGGTGGACCGATTCAGATGAGTCATTGGACCTCCTCGGTGGGGGCGCAGAAGCTCGCCCGCCTCCTCGGCTCGCAGCGCGACCGCGAGGCACAGGGGCAGGGCGGCCGCGGCACCGTCACGCCGCTCGGCGGACGCCGCGCCCCCGCCTACCGCTCGCTCGCGGACGGCATCCGCCTGCTCGTCCTCGAAGGCCGGGTCCCCGTTGCCGCCCGGCTGCCCGCCGAGCGCGAGCTCGCCGCCGCCCTCTCCGTCAGCCGCACGACCGTCGCCGCGGCCTACGAGGCCCTGCGCAGCGAGGGCTTCCTCGAGTCCCGGCGCGGCGCCGGCAGCTGGACCGCGGTGCCCGCCGGCAACCCGCTGCCCACCCGCGCCCTGGACCCGCTGCCCCCGGAGGCCGCCGGCTCCGTCATCGACCTCGGCTGCGCCGCCCTGCCCGCTCCCGAGCCCTGGCTCGGCCGCGCCGTCCAGGGCGCCCTGGAGGAGCTGCCGCCCTACGCGGCCACCCACGGCGACTACCCCGCCGGCCTGCCCGCCCTGCGCCAGGCCATCGCCGACCGCTACACCGCCCGCGGCGTGCCCACCATGCCCGAGCAGATCATGATCACCACGGGGGCCATGGGGGCCGTCGCCGCCATCTGCCGGCTCATCGCCGGCCGCGGCGAGCGCGTCGCCGTCGACTCGCCCTCGTACGCCAACGTCCTCCAGCTCATGCGCGAAGCCGGCGCCCGCCTGGTGCCCGTCGCCATGGCCGACGGGCTCGGCGGCTGGGACCTGCCGGCCTGGCGCCAGGTGCTGCGCGACGCCGCCCCCCGCATGGCCTACGTCATCGGCGACTTCCACAACCCCACCGGTGCGCTCGCCACCGAGGAACAGCGGCGGCAGCTCGTCGAGGCGGCGCGCGCCGCCGGCACCCTGCTCGTCGCCGACGAGACCATGGCCGACCTCTGCCTGGAACCCGGCCTGGAACTGCCGCGCCCCGTCTGCGCCTTCGACCCCGCCGGCAACGCCGTCATCACCGTCGGCTCCGCCAGCAAGTCCTTCTGGGCCGGCCTGCGCATCGGCTGGGTGCGTGCCGCACCCGAGGTGATCCGCAGCCTGGTCGCCGCCCGCGCCTACGCCGACCTCGGCACGCCCGTGCTCGAACAGCTCGCCGTCACCTGGCTGCTGACCACCGAGGGCTGGGACGCCGCCGTCGCCATACGGCGGACCACGACGCGCGAGAGCCGCGACTCCCTCGTCGCGGCCGTCCGGCGCCACCTGCCCGAATGGGAGTTCACCGTCCCGCGCGGCGGCCTCACGCTGTGGGTGCGCACCGGAGGCCTCTCCGGCTCCCGCATCGCCGAGGCGGGCGAACGCCTCGGAGTGCGCGTGCCGTCGGGCCCCCGCTTCGGCGTCGACGGCGCCTTCGAGGGCTACGTCCGCCTCCCGTTCACCGTCACGGGCGCCGTAGCGGAGGAAGCGGCGTCCCGCCTGGCCGAGGCCGCCCGCCTGGTAGCAAGCGGCGCGACGGCAGCGGTCGAGGCTCCGCGGACGTATGTGGCGTAAAGGGTCGGGGGCGGGGCTCGCGCGGGCCTGTGCGGGCTTGCCCGCGCCTGCCCGGAGACGACCTTCGGCGTCGCCGAGCCGACTCGAGGCGCGCGGGCACCGCCGGGCTGCGCCGTGGGGGCTGAGCGCCGTCGCGGCGGGGTCACAGGTGCTGGCACCTGTGACCCGGGTGGCGGGAAGCTTGCGGGTCGGCGGTTTACTTCCGCCGCAATGGCGAGTTGCCGGCGACGGGATGTCCGGCGGTGCCGGGCCGGGCTGAGGTGTGTGGTGTACCGCCGGGCTGAGCCGTAGGGGCTGACGCTGTTGCCGCGGATCTACGGTGACCGCTTGCCGGGGCGGCAACCTCTTTCCGCCGCGACGGCGAGTTACCGGCGACAGGATGTCCGGCGGTGCCGAGCCGGCCTGAGGTGCGCGGGGCACCGCCGGGCTGCGCCGTAGGGGCTGAGCGCCGTCGCGGCGGGGTCACAGGTGGCGGAACCTGTGATCCGGGATGGCGGGGAGCCTGCGGGTGGGCGGTTTTCTTCCGCCGCGACGGCGGGTACTGGTGGCAGGGTGTCCGGCGGTGCCGGGCCGGGTTGAGGTGTGCGGGCACCGCCGGGCTGCGCTGTAGGGGGTGAGCGCCGTCGTGGTGGGGACTGCAGTGGTCGTCTGCTGGGTTGGGTGCCTGTTTCCGCCGTGGTGGCTAGTGGTCGGCGGTGACTCGCCGGCTTGAGGTGTGCGTGGCACCGTGGGGCGTGAGGGCCGTTTCGGGTTACGTGGGCTGGATCGATAGGGGGCCGGGTTCGTTGCCGGGGTGGCCGGGGGTGTGGGCCTTCTCGGGGTGTTCGTCTTCGGTGGGCGGTCCGGGGTCGTGCGTGGGGGCCGCGCCGGACGGGCCCGGCAGGAGGGCCAGGATCGCCTGCCGTTCGCGTTCGGACGTGTCCTCGTCGTACGGGTCGGGCGTCGACGGGACCTGCATCCGGTGTACCGGGCCCGAGCCGAGGCGGGCGTAGCCGCGGCCGGCCGGGGCCTCCGGCGGGGGCGTGCTCTGCGGCGGGGCGCCGAGTACGGAGCGCACCTGGTCGGCGGTGACGGCGCCGAGGACCACGCGGGCGCGCGTGTGCGTGAGCACCGGCTCGGCGAGCAGGGACGTGTTCGCCGCGTCGTCCAGATGATCGCCCACTACGACCGTGACGTTCGCGACCCGCCCGTGGCGCAGCGGCACCTGCAGCAGCTCCTGGGGATCGGTCCGCCCCTCGCCCGCGGCGAGGTGGCTGAGCGCGGTGGGCCGGTCGAGGAGGATCCACAGGGGGCGGCGGACGTCCTCGGGGGTCTGGTGGCCCTGCCGGCGGGCGTGGTTGGCCGTGAGGAGCCGCCGCTCGGTCTCGTGGGTGGCCCACTCCAGGGCGGCGAGGGCGCCCGCGGGCGAGGATTCGACGGCCAGGACGCCGTCCCGCCCGCGGAGGAAGGCGAATTCGCCGGATCCGCTGCCGTCGACGGCCACGACGTCGCCCTCGTGCAGGGCCTGGAGCGCGAGCGAGCGCAGCAGCGTGCTGGTGCCGGCGGCGGGCCGGCCGAGGACCAGCAGGTGCGGCTCGGTGGAGCGCTGGCCGCTGCGCCACAGCACCGGCGGCTCGTCGCGGCGGTCCGCGCCGTCGAGGAGAACGGGCAGGGTGCGGTGCACGGCGCCGGGGTCGGTGAAGCCAAGGACGCTCTCGCCGGGCGCGGTCACGAACCGCTGGGCGAAGATGTCGGCCGGCAGCGGCGGCAGGACGTACAGGTGGAGGCGGTTGGCCTCCTCGTCCCAGTCGAAGCGGTACTCCCGCCCGCGGCCGGCCTTCATCTGCAGCAACTGCTCGATCCTGGCCCGGGATTCGGGTTCGCCGTCGGTGAAGTAGGCCGGGTAGCGCAGCTCCAGGGAGACCAGCCGGCCGCTGTGGTCGAAGGCGTGGGACGCGAACGCCTCCTCGCGGTCGCCGTCGTACGCGTAGAGCGGTGCCGGGTCCTCGGGGACGGAGAGGTAGGGCACCAGGGCCTCGTAGAGCGCCTGGAGCCGTTCGCCCTCCCCTTCGCGGGCCACCGTCTGGTGCGCGGAGCCGCGGTCGCGCCCGGCCCAGGCCGCCAGCGTCATCAGGGCGATGCCGGCGAACGCGGGCCCGTACGGCACGAGCGCCACGATGGCGATGCAGGAGCCCACCAGCAGCAGGGTGGGCCCGCGCCGGTCGCCCGGTGTCTCCACCCACTTGCGCCACGCGCCGGCCGCCAGGGCACGCAGTCCGCGCGCGATGACGATCAGCGGGTGGAATATGTCGGCCGCGCTGTCGGCCGCCGTGCGCGCGAGATCCTGCCCGCGGGCGATCCGCCGGCTGTCGGTCAGGCTGCGGGGGAGCTGTCGTGGGTCCACGTCGGTCTCCTCCTGCGGACGGGGCGGCGAGGGCGGCGGGCCGCGGAACGGCGGCGGAGTGAGAGGCGGGCGCGGCCGGTGCCCGGCGGCCGGTGCTCGTGGGGGCGGTCAGAACTTGAGGCCGCCCAGGAGCCCGGCGAGGCTCGCGCTGCCCGCTCTGATGCTGGGGGCGATGGCGGTGCTGGAGAGGTAGAAGCCGAAGAGGGCGCAGACGATGGCGTGGCTGGCCTTCAGGCTGTCCTTGCGGAAGAACAGGAAGACGATGATGCCGAACAGCACGACGCCGGAGATGGACAGAATCATGACGTTCTCCTGAGTGGTCGAGGGGTTCACCATGAGCTCCTCAAGACTCACAGAAAGTATTAATGCGACAAAAGGGCAGCGCAGTTCGATCACCGTCCGGAAGCCTTGATCGGCAAGGAGCGGATCTTCGTCCGCGAAGGGACGAAGCGGGACAAACCGCCTGACCGTGGCTCCGGGCCGCGCCCCGGGGCGTGAAACCGGCCGACGGCGCCGGCTCCTGCGCGAGCGATTCCCAATTCACCCGAACGGGCGCGTCCGTGCCTGCCGGACACCGCGCCGCGACCGTACATAGGGTGGGAAGTACACCGACATCGCGTGCTGTCCAGGCGCCCAACCGGAGGACCGCAGACCATGACCGAGCAGACCCCCGAGACCGAGCCCGCCCACGACCCCGAGGTGCTCCAGCTCGCGGCCAAGGTCTTCGACCTGGCGCGCCACGGCGACACCGACACCCTCGCCGCCTACGTGGACGCGGGCGTGCCGGCCAACCTCACCAACGACCGCGGCGACTCCCTGATCATGCTGGCCGCCTACCACGGCCACCTCGACGCCGTCACCGCCCTCCTGGAGCGCGGCGCGGACCCGAACCGGGCCAACGACCGCGGCCAGACGCCCCTCGCGGGCGCGGTCTTCAAGGGCGAGGACGAGGTCGTCCGCACGCTGCTGGCGCACGGCGCCGACCCGGCCGCCGGGGCCCCCTCGGCCATCGAGGCCGCGGGCGTGTTCGGCCGGCAGGACCTGCTGGAGCTCTTCCGGGGCGAGTGACTCGGGGGGCGGGCCGGCCCTGCAGCGAGTGAACCCTCGCTCAGGCGGCGTCCGCACCGCGCCGGCGTCCCGGCCCGCCCGCACGCGGGCCCGGGCGCCCTGCTCGTCCTGCCTCCCCCGGTGCGCCCGCCTCGCGTGGCTCGATCACGAGGCTGGCTCGTTCGCGGTCTTTCGCAGCGGCGCGCCCCGGGGCGCAATGAGAGGCCGGTGGTTCGCGCGCCGGCGGCCGCCAAGCCCGCTCCGGAGGTCGCCCAGTCATGCGGATCGCCTACCTGCACTCTGGAAGCATTCCCTCCGTCTATGCCAACGGCGTGCACGTGATGCGGATGTGCGACGCGTTCACCGACGCCGGGCACGACACCGAGCTCTACGCCCTGCCCGGCGCGGCCCCCGCGGAGGACGTCCACGCCTACTACGGCACCCGCAACCGCTTCCCCATTCGCACCCTCCCCCTGCCCTCGGTACCGGGGATCGGCGACTGGCTCCGGGCCCGCCGCCTGCGCGCCGAGATCCTGCGCCACGGCGTCCCCGACCTGCTCTACGGGCGCGACCTGCACGGCCTCGTCGCCGCCTCCGGGCTCGCGCCGCTCGTCTACGAGACCCACCTGCTGCAGCACAGCAAGGCCGTCCGCGCGGCCGAACGGCTGCTCTTCCGCAGCCCCGGCCTCACCCGTGTCGTCTTCGTCTCCCAGGCGCTCGCCGACGACTACCGCGCAGCCTTCCCCCGCCTCGGTGCCCGGCTGGGCGCCCGTCCGGGCATCGACCTCGTCACCGCCCACGACTGCGCCGACCCCGTCCCCGCGGGCGGGTCCGTGGCGGAACTCCCCGGCAGGCCGGGAGCCGTGAAGGCCGGCTACGTCGGCCACCTCTACCCCGGCCGCGGCACCGACGTCATCCTCGCCCTCGCCGGCCGCCTGCCCGACGTCGACTTCCACCTCGTCGGCGGCACCGAGCAGGACCTGGCCCACTGGCAGGGCCGTAACACCCGCACCAATGTCTACTTCCACGGCCACCTGCCGCCCGCCGCCCTGGCCCCGTACCAGCGGGCCTTCGACATCGTCCTCGCCCCGTACCAGCACCACGTGGCCTGCGCCGGGGGCATCGGAGACATCGCCCGCTGGGTCTCCCCGATGAAGCTCTTCGAGTACATGTCGTACGGCAAGGCGATCGTCATCTCCGACCTCCCGGTGCTCCGGGAGGTCATGGCCGACGGGCACACCTGCCTGATGTGCCCGCCCGGCGACGTCGCGGCGTGGGCGGACGCCGTCATGGCCCTGGCCGCCGACCCGGCGCGGCGCCAGGCCCTCGGGGAGGCGGCCCGGCGGCAGCTGCTGGAGCGTCACACGTGGCGGGGGCGCGCCGACCGTGTCCTGCCGCCCGGGGCCCGGGCGGCACCACGGGTCCCCGGGGAACCCGCGGACCTGCCCCGGGAAGGGCGTCCGTAGTGCGCGCCGTGGTCACCGGCGCGGCCGGCTTCATAGGCTCCCACCTCTGTGCGCACCTCCTGGCCGCCGGCGACAGCGTCGCCGGCATCGACGCGCTCACCGATTCCTACGACCCGGCCCTCAAAGAGCGCAACCTGCGCGGTCCGATGAGCTGCCCGGCCTTCACCTTCCACCGCGCCGACCTGCTGGACGCCGCGCTCGACCCCGTGCTCGACGGCGCGGACGTCGTCTACCACCTCGCCGCCCAGCCCGGCATCCGGCCTTCCTGGGGGCGCGAGTTCGCCCTCTACGCCGACCGGAACGTCCTGGCCACCCAGGTGCTGCTGGAAGCCGTCCGGGGGCGCCCGCTGGTCAAGTTCGTCTACGCGTCCAGCTCCTCCGTCTACGGTGACGCCCGTGCCTTCCCGACGGCCGAGACGGCGTGCCCCCGGCCCGTCTCGCCCTACGGGGTGACCAAGCTCGCGGCCGAGCACCTGTGCGAGCTGTACCGCACGGCCTACGGGGTGCCCGCCGTCGCCCTGCGGCTGTTCACCGTCTACGGGCCCCGGCAGCGGCCCGACATGGCCTTCGCCCGCCTCCTGGCCGCGGCGCGGGGCGGGGCGCCGTTCCCGCTCTACGGGGACGGCGAGCAGACCCGCGACTTCACCTACGTCCAGGACGTCGTCACCGGCATGCGGGACGCCGCCCTGTCCGGCTTCACCGGAGTGGCCAACATCGGCGGCGGCTCGCCGGTGTCCATGAAACAGGCCATCGCCGCCGTGGAAAGCGTCGCCGGGCCCGTCGCCGTGGTCCCGCGGCCACCGGGGCCGGGCGACGCCCGGCACACCGGGGCCGACATCACCCTCGCCGCCCGCGCCTTCGGCTTCCGCCCGCGGACGGCGCTGCACGACGGGATCGCGGCCATGGCCGGCGGCCGGGGGCACCGGGACGGGGCGCCGTGACGGGGCCGGACGCCGGGCCCGACGCCGGGGCGGCGGTTCCCGGGCCTGCTCCCGGATCTGCTCCCGGGCCGGTCCCGGGTGCGGCCTCCCGGCCCCCGGCCGGGCCCGCCGCCCTGCACACCGTCGAACCCGGCCCGTACGGCATCCCCGTCTCACTGCGGCACGTCCTCGACGGCGCCCTCGTGGCCGTCAAGGGCGGATTGCGCCACATCGGCGCGCTGGGGACGATCCGGCGGGAGGCCGTCCGCGCCGTGGCCGCCGCCCTGCCGGCGGCCGAGGCGTCCCGGGTCTCCGGGGCGCTGGAAAACGTGCACCGCCACGCGGACACCGCGCAGATCGAGGCCGTCCGCACCGACCTGGAGACACGGCTGCGGCCCTTCTCCCGCACCGTCCTGCACGACGTGGCCGGGGCCCTGGAGCCGCAAGGAGCCCGGCTCTATCTCAGCGGGCACCTCGGGATCCGCGTCATGCCGCCGCAGCGCTCCGTTGGGTCCGGGGGAGGGGAACTGGCCGGACTCGAGGGCTTCCTGACCCCGCGTGACGCGCACGTCGACTCCTGGTTCAACACCGCCGTCAACTCCGTCAACCTCTGGATGGCCGTCGGCCCGGTCCGCAGCGGCAACGGTCTGCTGTTCTACCCCGACGCGTACCGGCGCCCCCTCCGCCACGACGGACACACACTGCTGCCCGGCCAGCGGATCGGCGCCCCGGTCGACATCGAACTGGAGCCCGGGGACATCCTCCTCTTCGCCGGCGACCACCTGCACGCGTCCCAGCCCAACGCCACGGACGAGACCCGCTTCGTCATCACGAAGCGGCTGTGCGTAGGGGTACCGCGCTACCCGTCGCGAGCGACGGGCTGGGTCCCGTACGAGGACCCCCGTCTCTGGGGGACACGCTGGGAACGCTGGGCGACGTGGCGGTCACGCCTGACACCGGGGGGCGTGAGAGACGCGCTGAGGACGGCGCGGGGGCGGACGTAGGGGGAGACGACCGGGCCCCGCCGGTCCGGCGCGCGGGAAGTCGTGCACGGGTGTGTGCTGCCGCGGGGGCCCGTACTCCGCTGCCGCAGGCATCTGTTCGCGCGGCGACGGCGAGATGTGGACACAAGCAGTTCGGCGCTGCCGGGTCGGCCGGGCTTGCGTGGGTCCTGGCCTGTGGTGGGTAGCGGCTGTTGCTGCCGGGCGTGCGGTGTCGTAGGCATCTGTTCGCGCCGCGACGGTGGGACGTGGGCACGAGTAGTCCGGCGCTGCCGGGCCGGACGGCCCTACGCGGCGTCTGTGCGATCGCCGTCGGCGGGGTGGGGTGCCGTTGGTCCCGGCTTGTGGTGGGCAGTGGTTGTTGCTGCCGGGCGTGTGGTGCCGCAGGCATCTGTTCGCGCCGCGACGGTGGGACGTGGGCACGAGTAGTCCGGCGCTGCCGGGCCGGACGGCCCTACGCGGTGCCCCGCGCGATCGCCGCGCACTGCCGCAGCAGCTCCGCCCCGTGCTCCGTCAGGCCCGTCCTGTGCGCGGCGAGGGACGTTACCGCCGTTCCCAGGTCCGTCAGCAGGCGGTCGTGGCGGGTGCGTACCGCCGTCGCCCCAGCGGCAGGGAGCGCACCCTCGTCCGCCGTCCGCCGGTGGAGGAGGGCGCACCGGGCCAGGACCACCGTCTGCTGGAACAGCCCGCTGAGCGGGCGCGGATCGGACCGCAGGGGCGTGGCCAGAGGGCCCGCCGTGTCGTCGGCCGCGGGGCGCAGGAACGGCGCCTGTACTCCCGCCACGTTGCAGCGGTTGTGCGTGCCCTCGTGGACCAGCGCCTCGGCCAGCCGGGCCGGGCCGGGCAGCCCGGAGCGGGTCGCCGAGAGCCGCCTGCGGTTGATCAGGACCGCGCCGTGGACGGCGAAGTCGGTGAATCCGTCGATCGCCATGCCGTCCAGGAGCGCCACTTGGCGGACCACGGTACGGAGTTCGTCCAGCATCTCGGGCCACACGCCCTGAAGCAGCCCTACCGCCGCCTTCAGGGCCTCCCGGTCGGCGGTCCGCCACGGGCCGAGCGCGGCCGTGACCGGCTGCCCGTCGGCCCCCGGCCTGGACGGCAGCTGGGCCAGGGCGCGCCGCAGGCTGCGCAGCAGGTGGGGGTGGTCCGGCGGGCCGGCGAGCTCGACCGGCCACGCGGCGGGCCCGGTCGCGGCAGGGGCGGGCGGCCCGGCCCACCCGTTCGCCGGCGCGGTGCCCGCACCCGCGCCCCCGCCCGCGCGCCGCACCGCGGCCTGCGCCCGGTGCGCGGCCTCCACGGCGGCCGGGTGCAGGGGGAGCGGCGGCAGTCCCGCGTCCTCCGCCACCGCCGTCAGCAGCCGCTGCAGCGCCTGCTGGTCGGCGTGCGCCGCCGTGAGGTCCGGTTCGACGTCCACGCAGTCCTCCCGCCTCGCCCCCGTAGCCACCCTTGCCCCTGCCCTTGCCCCTGCCCTCGCCCTCGGGTCGCACGGAGCGGCCGACCGGGCCCGTGCCCGGTCGGCCGCCGGAGTGCGGTCCGCGCAGCGCGGCCGGGTTACTCCTCGAACGGTATGTCGATCATGAGGGCGAGCTCGGGGAGTTCCTCGGCCGGGACTTCCTGGACTTCTACGATGTCCTGGGGCATTTCCGCTCCTTCGGCGGTGAGGGGTCTGGGCGTCTTGTGTTCGACGAGGCGCCGGAATACCGGCGCACCCGGATGCCATGGTGCCCACAGGGCAGCATGATCGCCATGGTGGAACGGGCCGTTCCGAGGCACCCGCACCCGCCCACCGGCCAGCGGTTTCCGCGTATCCGCGGTCGCCGTGGCTCAAAACCAGGGAGCGCGCCGTGGCCGTCCCCTCGGCGGAGAAGCCGACGCCGGTCACGCGCGCCCATGCCGCCCTCCTTTCCCCCGGGTCGGGTCACTCCGGGCGTTCGTAGACGGAGACGTGGTACGCGCTGGACGACGTGAACGGCGCGCCCGTCCAGTTGCCCCAGCGCTCGCGCAGCCGCAGCCCCGCGAGGCGCGCCATCAGGTCCAGCTCCCCCGGCGCCGCGTACCGGAACGACACCGTCGTACGGTGCATGCCGAGGCCGCCCGGGCCCTTGTCGAAGACGACGTAGTGGGAGCTGTAGCGCTGCGCCGCCCGGTCGGTCTCCCGGAACCGCAGGACGAGCTCGCCGCCCGCGGTCGGCAGCACCTGGCCGCCCGTGGAGCGGTCCGCCACGAGGGCCTCCGGTACGTGCGCGTCCAGGACGAACAGGCCGCCGGGGCGCAGCCGTCGGGCCGCGCCCGCGAAGCAGTCCACCTGGGCGTCCTGGCTGGGCAGTTCGGCGAACGTGCCGCTGACGACGTAGACGAGCGCGTACGCCCCCGGGATGCCGGCGTCGGCTCCCGCTCCCGCGCTGAAGTCCCCCATCGTCACCGGGATGTGCTCGCCGCCGGGCTTGGCCCGCAGCTGCTCCACCATGGCCGGGGAGGCGTCGATGCCGTGGACCTCCACGCCGCGCGCCGCGAGCGGCACCGCGATCCGGCCGGTGCCGATGCCCAGCTCCAGGGCCGGCCCCGGCCCGGCCCCCTCGGCGAGCCCGGCGAGGGCCGACACGGTGGCCGCGGTGGTGCCGGATGCGGCGAACCAGGAGTCGTAGCGGGCGGCGAAAGCGGTGTAGTCCGGCGAGCCGGATGAGGTCATGGTCGAGCCCTTTCTCGCGGTCGGCCGGCCGGTGGGCGGTCAGCCGAAGGGATGGGGGAGCGCGCCGGGCATCCGGCTGTCGTCGGCGGGCAGGGGCCGGGCACCGGGGGCGATCACCCGCACCACGTGGACGCCTTCCGCGCGGATGCCGGGGGTGTCGGTGTCGACGAGCAGCACGTCGCCGCCGGTGTGCGCGGCGAGCGCGGCAAGCCCCTCGTCCCTGCCGCCGGGCACATCCACGGCGCCGCTTGGTTGCGGCCCCGGCCCCGGCTCCTCCTGACCCGGCCGGGGCCGGGTGGCGCCGCCGTGCCCATCCGTCACCCCGTCCGTCCGGCTCTCCGGCCCGGCCCGTCCCGGCCGCGCCCCGGCCGCATCGCCCCGCCCGCTGTCGAGCGCATCCCCCGTCATGCCCCGCCCCCGCCTCCGCCCCGTCCAGTGCCCCAGGGCGTCCTGCCCGTGGAAGGCCCACAGGGCGTGTTCCAGGGCCGTGCGGGGTGGGGTCCGGCCGCCCCAGCCTTCCCACGTGCGCAGGGCCACGGGGCTGGTCATGCTCCAGCGCACCATCAGGGCCTCGTAGGCGGCTCTGGCCACCGTCACCGCGCGGTCGCCCGCCCGCGCGCAGCGGGCGCCGAAGCTCTGGCCGGGGCGGCCGGGCGTCGCCCCGCCGTGGACGCAGACCACGGCGCACTCCGTGCCGGCCGGGGCGGGCAGCGTCAGGAGCGCGGCCCGCAGACCCAGGGCGGTGAGGAGGATCCGTACGGGCCCGGGCAGCAGGTCGTCCGCGGGGACGGCGCGCTGCGGTGGTGCCCCGGGCCCGTACCAGCTGCGCCGGATCACGTCCCGTTCGAGGAGTTCGAGGGCGGCGTGACCGGCCGCGGCCGCCCGGTCCGGCCGGGCTCCCAGGCCCGTCGATCCCGCTCCCGACGTCGTGCCGCAGCCGGGCGGCGGGCGGTGCTGGAGGAACACCTCGCCCGCCGGGACGAGCAGTTCGGCGCCGGTGAGCGCGGAGCGGGCCGGAACCCACAGCTGGCGCACCGACCGGCCGGCCGTCCCGCCCGTGCCGTCGCCGAGCTCGGCCGGGTCCAGGGCGGGCACGCCGCGCCGCCGCCAGCCGTCGTGGTCGCCCACCCAGCGCGCGGCGCCCTCGGCGGCCCGTCCGGCCAGCACGTTGCCCATACGCTCCAGCAACTCGCCCCGGGCGCGCAGCGCGACGTCGGCGCGGTCGTCGCCGACGGCGCTGCCGATGAGGACCCGGCCCGCGCCGCTCGCGCTCGTCCGGCCGAACTCCGGTGACCGCGCGGCCGTGCGCGCGAAGACCACGCCCGGGCCCTCGGCGAACGGGGCGAACACTTCGGGCCGCCAGCGCTGCGCACGTCCGGAGCCGTCCGGGGACGGCGCGTCTCCCGGGGCGTCCGGGTGCGGTGTGGTCATCGCCCTCGATTGGACCAAAGGAGCAGCGCCGGCACAACGGCACCCGGCGCAACCGGCGTCGCGGCGGTGAATTCCAGCCGCCCGGCGTGCCGTTGACATTTGCGTGCGATCCGGCACGGTGGCGACAGCGCACGGGCCGCAGGGCCTCGTACCGCCCTGCCATCCCCCCCCCGCGAGGAGGCCGCGAACACATGACACCCGACCGCGCAGTCCGCCCCGGATCCGTTCCCCACCCGGGTTCCGTCCCCCGCCCCGGACCGCTGCTCCCCGCCGCCCGGCCGAAGATCTTCGGCATCGGCCTGTCCCGCACCGGAACCCGGTCCCTGACCGTCGCCCTGCGCACGCTCGGCTTCGACGTGGCCCACTACCCGGCCGATCGGGGCACCTACGCGGCGCTCCTCGCCGGTACCGCCCGCTTCCCGCTGCTCGACCACCGCGACGGCATCACCGACATCACCGTCGTGCCGTACTACCAGGACCTGGACCGGGCCTGGCCGGGCGCCAAGTTCATCCTCACCGTCCGCGAGGAGGAGGGCTGGCTGGCCTCCTGCCGCACCCACTGGAAGCGGGCGATCGACGGCAAGACCGGCCGGAGCGAGGTCTATCCGCAGCTGCAGCGCTTCCTGCGGGCCGCCGTCTACGCGAGCCACGAGTTCGACCCCGAGCGGTTCCGCACGGTCGCCCGCCGCCACACCGCCGAGGTGCTCCGCCACTTCGCCGGACGCCCCGGTGACCTGCTGGTCCTCGATATCACCGCCGGGCAGGGCTACGAGCGGCTGGCGCCCTTCCTCGGCGTCCCCGCCCCCGGCGACCCCTTCCCGCACTCCGACGACTACGCGAGGGTCCCGGCCGAGGGCCCCGCAGCCAAGGGCGCCGCCGGGCCGCCCGCCACGCCCGCCGGGCCCGCCACGCCCGCCGGGCCCGCGCGGTGAGCGGGTCCGGCCGGATCCGTACCCTCCCCGGGGACTTCTCCCCGTCCGGCGGCCGCCCCGTCGGCCGCCATGGCGCAGTGGGGCGACGGCCCCGACTTCACGGTCGCGGCGGGAGGCGGTCCGGCACGGCCGCGAGCGCCTGCCATACGACGTGACGCCCGATCAGCTCGCGGCCCGCATCGAAGAGCTGCCCGCCGTCGCGGGGCGCGAGACTGCGGCCCTCGGGCTGCCGCCGCTGCCGCTGCCGCCCCCGGCCATGGCGGACGTGTACGAGGCCGCCGAGGCCCTCCCGTGCAAGGAGCGGGCCAAGGTCTTCGGGCTCGGCCCGCCCGCCCCGGGGATCCTCAGCTCACCACCGCGCTGCAGGAGCCGGGCTTCGACCTCGCCTCGTTCCCCTTCGGCACGCGGGCGACACGGCCGCCCTGCGCCCCGGCGACCGCCGCTTCCCGGCCCTGCGCCACCACGACGGGTCGGCCGGCGTCTTCGCCCTGCCGCACCTCGCTGAACCGGACGCCCTCCACCCCCGGTTCCCGGTCCGTGCCGACCGTGCGCGACCAGGAGGGCCGGCTGCGCGCCGCCGAGCGGCTGTGGGACACCGGCCGGCCCGGGCGTACGAAGCTCAGTACGCCCGCGTCCGCGCGTACTTGGCCCCCCGCCCCGGCGAGCCACCGGCCCTCGACGTCTGCGGCGTGCGCCGCACTCTTTCCCGTACACCAGGACGAATCCGCCGGGCCTCCTGCCCTGCTGAAGCGGTCCTGCATCCCCTAAAGGGCCACGGGGGCAGAGTTCCGCCACGCGGCGGCCGGTGTGACGGCACCATGACCCGGTGACGAACGCCGCCGCCCCGAGCATCCCCGCCTCCGCCCCCGCCGCCGCCGCGCAGCCCGACCTCGATCTCGGCTGGGACGACCCGCACTTCCACCGCGTGGCCTCCGCGAGCCTGCGGCAGATGGCGGGCCGGCTGCCCGCCGTCCTCGGCCGGGCGGCCCGGCTGGGGTGGGCGGCGGACCGGGCGGCCACGGTGCAGATACTGGTCGCCCAGTGCGTGGCGGCCGCGGCCGCGGCGGTCGCGCTCGCCGCCACCGCGCGCGTCATGGCCGGGCTCTTCGGTCCCGGCACGGCCGCCGAGCACCTGTACGCGGCGCTGCCCGCGCTCACCGTCGCCGCCGCGGCCGCCGCCGTGCGCGCCTGCGCGGACGCCACGGCCCAGTACGCCGCCCTGCGGCTGGCCCCCGAGGTGACCGCCCTGGCCGACGAGCGCATCCTGGCCGACACCCCGGAGGTCGAGCTGACGGCCTACGACCGGCCCGACTTCAACGACGCCCTGCAGGCCGCCGGCACGGGCGCCCAGGCCACCCAGGACCTGATCACCGACGCCCAGGTGCTGCTCTCCGCCGTCGCCCAGCTGATCGCCGCGGCGGTCGTGCTCACCGCCCTGCACCCCCTGCTGCTGCCGCTGCTGGCCCTCGCCGCGCTGCCCAAGGGAGCCGCCGCCGTCGCCGCGGCCCGCATCGCCCACCGCGCCGCCCACACCAGCCTCGCCGACGACCGGTTGCGCTACCTCCTGCGCCGCTTCAGCACCGAGCCGCGCACGGCCGCCGAGATCCGGGCCGGCACCATGGCCCCGTACCTGCGCCAGTGGTACGCCCACCTCACCGACAGGATCCGCACCCGGCACCGCGACGCCGCCCCCCGCGTGCTGCTGGTGACGCTCTGCGGGGCGGCGGGTTCCGGCACCATGCTCGCCCTCACCTGGCTGACTGTCGGCGCGCTCGTCCTCGGCGGCGCCATGGGCCTGGCGGTCGCCGCCACCGCGGTTGTGGCCGTACGGGCCTCCACGGCCGCGCTGACCTCCCTGGTCATGGCGGGGGCCCGGCTCTTCCGCACCTCGCTCTACCTCCAGGACTGGCAGGATTTCCTGGACCTGGCCGAGGAGCTGCGGGCCGTACGCGGCCCGCAGCGGCTCGGGGCCGGCGGCCCCCGGGAGATCCGCGCCCGCGAGGTCTCCTACCGCCACCCCGGCGCCCCGTCCGGCAGGCCCGCCCTGGACCGTGTCAGCTTCACCCTGCGCTCGGGCGAACTCGTCGCGCTGGTCGGGGAGAACGGCTCCGGGAAGACCACCCTCTCCCGGCTGCTGACGGGGCTCTACCTGCCCACCGCCGGGCAGGTCACCTGGGACGGCACCGACCTCGCCGAGACCGACCCCCAGGACGTCTGGTCGCGCGTCGGGCTGGTCCCGCAGGACTACACGCGCTGGCCGATGGCGGCCCGCGAGAACATCACCCTGGGCCAGCCCCGCGGCGGCGATGACCTGGTGCGCACCGCTGCCCGCGCCGCGGGCGCCGACAGCGTCCTCGACGGCCTCCCGGGCGGCCTGGACACCCTCCTCGCCAAGTCGTTCCTGGGCGGCCACGACCTCTCCGGCGGCCAGTGGCAGCGCTTCGCCGTGGCGCGCGCCTTCTACCGCGAGGCCGCCGTCCTCGTCCTCGACGAACCCACCTCCGCGATGGACCCGCGCGCCGAGCACACCGTCATCAGCCGCTTCAAGGAGCTCGCCGCCGGACGTGCCGCCGTGTTCGTCACGCACAATCTGACCAACACCCGTATCGCCGACCGCATCGTCGTCCTCGCCGAGGGCCGCATCGTGGAGGAGGGCACCTTCGAAGAACTCGCCGTCGGGGGAGGACTCTTCGCGGAGCTGTACAAACTGTCCCAGGACCGGTGACGCGGCGCGGGAAGGGTTTAGGAATCCGCGATTCCGTTAGCAATGAAGGCGCCGTACCTTCCATGCATGGCTGTGCGGAGCACATAGGGCGTTCGTCGTGTGCGCAAGTCGGGGTGCCGACCCAGCGAAGTCCGCCACCCGCAGGTGCCGGAACGGCGCTTCCGGCACCGACCAGGGCCATCGGCAACGGCTACGCCATCCGGTACGGCGCAGAAGCCCGCGGCACGGCATCGGGCGGGCCCGGCACCGCCGGAGAAAACCAGGCGGGCCTGCCTGTTGCCGGACCTCTCAATCAGTGCGGCGGGGCGGACGCCCTACCCTCCCGGTTACTGTGACTGTCTAGTGAACGGTTCCTTCCGCCTCCGCCAGGCCCGGACTTTGCACCGCCGCGAGCAGAAGACGGCTGTCGACCGCCGGTCCAGCCCCGCCACCGGGCCCCGCACTCCGGGTACCCCGTCCCGTCCAGCCGGACGCATGGATCAGGGACCAGGGACCAGCGGGCGAGACAGGCATAGAACCGCTTCGGCCTGGGCCCGCAGGTGTCTCTCCCTGGCTCCGGGGCTCCGCCGGGCCTTACGAGACCTCACCGGAATGGTCCCGAGGTGCCGGCACCGCGTCACCGGGCGGGACCACTGGGCGCCTGGCTGTGTTCGCGGCAGGGGCCGGCGTGGTGAGGAGGAGGTTTTCGTAGGTGTGGTGCCGGCGGGTGGTGGTGCGGTGGTGCAG
Source organism: Streptomyces rectiverticillatus (assembly GCF_013394065.1). Lineage (NCBI taxonomy): Bacteria > Bacillati > Actinomycetota > Actinomycetes > Kitasatosporales > Streptomycetaceae > Streptomyces > Streptomyces rectiverticillatus. The sequence goes on along the minus strand of NZ_CP040752.1, from coordinate 1,236,238 downwards.
CAGGTGAGCGGCACGCTGTGGCTGGCCGGCATCGATGAGGGCGCGCGCGAGAGTGTCCTGGATGATTTCACGTTCGACACGGACACCGCCGATGCGTTCGGTCCGGTCGCCGAGAGCGGTCAGGAGGTCGACGGCCGGTCCGGGGCGGCCTGCGGTGAGATGGGCCAAGGCCAGAGCGACGGGGGCGAGGACCTCGGCGTAGTCCGGGCGGGGATCTCCCGCGGCGCGGCTGGCGAGGGCGTGCAGGGCGTCGGTGTCGGCGGCGACGGCGAGGCCCAGGGCGAGCTGGAAGGTGTGGAAGACCTCCGCCCAGCCGCCGGGCTCGGCCAGCAGCCGGTGGATATGGTCAAGCCCAGCGGTGCGGGCGGGGGTCTGTCCGGCGAGCAGCAGGCGCCAGTTGGTGGCCGAGCGCATGCCCACGTCCCCGTGGTGGAGCTCGGTATCGGCACGACGGCGGGCGTCGACGAAGTCGCCGGCGGCAATGGACTGCAGGGCGGCGTGCCATTGCAGGTGACGGCGCTGCACGGCGTGGGGGTCGGCGGCGAGCCAGGTGTCGATGAAGGCAGTGCAGGTGGGGCCGGTGCCGTGGTCGTGCTCGGCGTGCGCGCGGGCATGGACGGCCGGTCCCGAGCGGGGGTTGAGCTCCAGGGCGTGCTCGGCCAGCGCCCAGGCGTCATCCGGGCGCCCCTGCTCGGCCCGAGCCCCGGCCAGCCAGGACGCCCACGGCCAGGACTCCGGCCCGGCGAGCGCGTACTGCTGCTCGGTGAGCACGTGGCCGTGCTCGCGATACTCCAGAGGGCCTGCCAGGGCGAAGGCGCTCAGCATGCTCCCGGCGACCTCGTCGGCCGGGAACTGCGCGAAGTGCACGATCAGATGGTCGGCGGTGGCCCGGTAGTGCCGGTGGGTGTACAGGTAGATCGCGTAGACGAGGGACTGCTCACGCGCCCCGGCTTCCTTGGCTTCCCGGTGAGCGAGCACCAGCTCGCTGCGCAGCGTCGCGTCGTCCAGCGCCTCGTTGTCCGCCAGCACGACCAGCGCCCGGGCCGGCCCGCACCCGGGGCGCCGCTGCCCGAGCTCCTGGAGTGCGGCGGTGGAGCGGCCGGTCGCCGCCAGCCACTCGGCCACCGCCGGGTCGTCCGCTGACAGGGCGGCAAGCATCGGGGGCATCACCGTCATGTGGTGTCCAATCCGACGGTTTCGATGAGCTGGCCACCGCCGGGCAGGGACTTGGGGGCAATAACGGGAACGTTGATGTCACTGGTGGCGAAGTTTTCGAGGCTACAGGTGAGCCCGCTGTTGCCGCAGTGATTGCGCGGCAGCCCGAGCGGCAGCTGTCCGGCGTTGCCCGCCAAGGTTCCCCTGCTGGACGTCGTCGCACCGGCTGCCCGCGGCCCGCCCATGTTGGTGCAGACGTTGCCGGACGTGGAATTGCCGATGCCGATGACCGCGTGCGCCGGGGCCGCCGACAATGCCACCGCACCCAGTCCCGTACCGACCAGCACCGCCCGCTTCCGCGCCCATCCGGCCCGCGTCGCCACCACACCCATACGCCACCGCCCTCACCTCGTACCAGCAACCCTGGCTGAAATTTCTATTCATGTGGCAACGACCGAGACATCGAGGAGGACACGGCTCCGGGACGCCGACGACATCAGCGCCCCCGGCACAACCGCAGCCTCGTCACCACGACCCAAGCCGAGGCGCCCCGGCCCTGCCTCTCGGACAGGTTCTTCGGTCGCTGCGGAGTGTGCTCCGGATAGGGGAGCGTAGGGATCATTTGGCGCGTGGCTGCGGTTGAACGTGGCGCTTGGCCTGCGGGTTGTGCGCTCGACCAGCCCTTTCCAGTTGCGTGTGGAGGCCGGCGGCTCCACGCTGGGCAATATGTGCGTGCTCGAGGACGGGCAGATTCTGTCCTTTGTACCACTGGTGTCGACAGGCCATCTTGCACTCGTTGTTCAGGAGACCCCTTGAACAGTTGGACGGCCGCTCACGACACAGTGATGGGTTCGCTGGAGCAGCACAAAAGGCTGTAAGTGTCTGAAGCTTGCCTGGTCGAGTTCCCGCTGAATCCCCCCGCTCAGAGTGTCTGTGGGTCGGTTGTGGGCGGGGCGCTCCGTGAGGTGGTGCAGGCCGGGCGTTCGACTTTCATTTGCTGGTGCTGCCGAAGGCGTCGAGCAGGAAGTAGTGGTGATCACGATGGACGGTCGTGCTGTTGGCCGGCAGGTTCGGGGGATGCTGGGCACGGGTGTGCCGCTCGGAGACGGTGCTCGCAGGTGGCTGGAGAGCTGCTTCGGCACCGGCCTCGGCGCGGTGCGGGTCCATACCGGGCCCGATGCGGACGGGCTGGCCCGATACTTCGGTGCGGACGCATTCACGGTGGGCGCGGATGTGTTCTTCCGCGCCGGGCGGCTGAATTCCGGCCGTGCAGCTGGGCAAGTGCTGCTGGCGCACGAGGTGGCGCATGCCGTACACCAGGCTGCCGCTGACCCCGCTGTGGGCCCGGACCGTGTGGTCGAGGCCCACAGCATTGAGGAGTACGCCGCTGACCATGCCGCAGCCCTCGCAGTACGCGGCCAAGCGGTGCCCGGTCCTGTCGCTCCGGCGCGGCGGCCGTCGCACGAGGCTGCGTTGGTGGTGGCCTGTCACTCCTCCTGGGAGCACCGCATGCTGGGCGAGTGCAACACTGACTCGCTGGACATCGTGGCCAAGGCGCTGCAGGGAAAGAAGAAGGAGGATAAATCCGGTGAGTATCTGAAAAAGCTGCGCCAGTACCTGTTGCTGTGGGAGACCGACCCGGAGAGCGTCACCGAGGAGCAGATCAAGAAGCACATGCCGGATCTGCGGCTATTGAGGCTGAAGACCAGCGGCCTGTTGGTCACCTACGGCGAGCTCAACACTCTGGCCGACTATCTCCCCGAGCCAATCACCCTGGACGCCCAGCCCAAGAAAATCCTGCTGCCGATCCTGCAGAGTGTGCGCCAGGAGACCTACAACAAGATCGGCGCGAAGTGGCTGCTGGACGACGAGTCCAGCAAGAAGAACTTCAAGGGCTCCATCGCCAACTGGCAGTGGGGCGGTTTTTTCCAGCTGATCCTGGAGACCAAACGTCTGAACGACCTGACGAAGAACGTGGGCACGAACGGCAAGGACCACTACTACGGTCTTTTGGCCCGCAACGCCTGCCACTTCGCCCCGTACTCCTGGCACCGCTGGTACCAGTACCACATGATCGCCCGTGATTATGCGAAAAAATTCTGGGCACAGGAGGGCCCGTGGGGGGAACATCTGCACCATGCCTGGCTTTACGCCGGCTATGCAGACCACTTCCTGCAGGACTCATTCGCTGCCGGCCACCTGATCAACAAGACCATGGTGATGCAGTGGTTCGTCGACTGGGTGAAGGATAAGCGCATCGCGGTCCATGATTGGGAACAGGTCAAGCTGATGACTGCCATCCAGCAGCCTAGGCTCGCCCCGCAGGCGATGTACGACCACAGCAAGCACTGGCCCTACCTGGGTGTGGTCAAGGATCCCGAGACGGCCCAGGAAAAAACCACCAAATCGGAGCGCCAGGAAGCCTCCGGACTCACCGTAGCCTCGGGCGCCGAAACCGACACCGTTTACGGGAACTACCTCGCTTTCCTGGCCAACGCCGTAGTCCAGGGTTCCACCGCTGTCATCCACGACCACCTCAATGCAAAGTCTCTGTGGGTGTCCTCCACGGCCGACACCGAGCCGTATCAGGTCTGGGGCGACGACACCATGCTCACCAGCGGGGACGGGGTCCGTATCGCCAGCAAGACCGCGCAAGAAATGTCGCAGCAGGCTATCGACAACATCCGCGCCACCGGCAATGACGGTGGCATCACCCCCCAAAAGATCCGCGACCGCCTCCCCATCAAGGTCGGCGACACCAGCAGCGGCCTTATGGACCTGGACGTCTGGCACGCCACCTTGCAGAGGGATGCCTACGGGCAACTTTTCGGCAGTGCGTGGGCCCGAACCAAGTACGCCGCTGTCTATGCCGCCCCAGGCCGCCTCGGCAAAGTCTCCGTCGACGACAACTACACCAACTGAACCCCTCCGCATCGGCGAACAGGCACGGAAGGAACCCCGCACCATGTGGCAGTTCGGCACCCTCACCAACGACTCCGACGACTACGTCTGGATCTCCTGCCCCGTCCAGGCCCGCACCACCGCCACCGCCCAGGACGCCGCCCTCGACCTCACCCTCGCCGAAATCAGCATCGGCCACACCGGCACCCTCTACCTCAAAGCCGACGACACCACCGCCCCCGGCACCAGCACCGTCAGCATCACCGGTGGTTTCACCCAATCCCCCGCCCGATGGACCACCTCCACCCCCGCCACTCTCGACATCCATATCCACCGAGACTGCAGCTTTACCCTCACCGACCACGCCACCGGCAACCAAATCGCCACCGACACCCTCAAAGACCCCATCGAACTCGGCCACGAAGCTGCGCTCCGCCTCGGCAGCCTCCCGCCCGACGCATAACCGAAGCAGCCGGCCGGAACATCCCGACCGAAACAACAAAGCCAAGAGACAAGGAAACAGTCATGCCTGTTGTCACCAACATGATGCTTCTCGAAAACGACACGCGCCCCGCCGAAGGGTGGACCAGGTGCACGCAGGAAATGGGCCCAGGAGGAACCTGCACTGTCGTCACGAGGCTTTACACCGCATATGAACAGAACGGTTCATTCGCCCCCATTACCGACTTTGCGGTCAACATGGAAAGCGAATCGTTCCCAAGCGGCTGGACGTTCGTCGGCTGTACAGACGGCACCATGTCTCCGCCTACCGTTAGGTTTGCTTTCACACGTGCCGCTAACATGCGCTGGTCCTCAATCGAGGAGATGAGCGTCCAGGCCTGGGATAAAGGCTCAGACCCGCCCTCTCTTCCCGCTGACTGGGAACTTGTGTGGCCCTGGGCCAACGGCGGCACGGAGGGTACGTATCATCCAGCCGTCTATGGCAATCATAATGTCAAGAGTTGTTCCAAGTTCAATGTTGGCCTGGCGGTCAAGGGGAAGAAGACCAGTGCGGGCAAGGAGGCCCAGGCCGCTGCCAACGTGATCGACCTCTCAGATCTTAAGTACACCAACGAGAGCGGCAAGCAGGAATAGCCTTCCCCGCCATCGCGGACCCTGCAAAGGGGCGGCCGCGGCAACGCAGGGTTCTTAAAACCCCGCAACGCAGGGTTCTTAAAACCCTCTTACCTCTGTTCGTTATCAACTCCCCATGCACCTCTTCACCTCCTGCCGCACCGCCCGCGCCGCCGCCGTCGTGCTGGCGGCCACCCTGCCGTGCATCACCCTCGCCGGGCCCGCCCACGCCGCCGCGCCCGCGCAGACGGTCCGCGTGCACGGCCAGTCCGTGGACCTCCCCGTCCGCGGCGGCACCGCCACCGTCGACACCGCCACCCTGCGCGTCACCGCCCGCACGGCCGCGGGCGGCACCGTGGAGCTCTCCGCACCGGCCGCGACCGCCCCCGGCGCCCCGGGCGCCGTCACCGCCACCGCGGACGGCGCCCGCTGGACGTACCCCGGCACCGGCCTGGAGGTCACCGCCCGCGCCGACAAGGGCCGGCTCCTCGTCGGCTTCCGCTCCACCGGCGCCGCCGACCGCACCCTGAAGTGGCCCGTCACGGGCGCCGGTTCCGCCGCCTCCGCCCTGCAGCTGCCGCGCGGCGAAGGGCTGTCGATCCCCGCCCGGGACACCTTCTGGAACTCGCCCGCGGCCAAGCTCGCCGGCAGCGAGATCGCCATGGACTCCGGCCTCTCGCTGCCCCTGTGGGGCTGGTCCGCGGGCCGGACCGGCGTCAGCTACCTCGTCCCCACCGACATCGGCACCACGCTCGGCGTGACCTCCGAGCAGGGCGCGCTGCGCGCCACCGCCGCCCACGCGTTCTCCCGCGGCGAGGACACCACCGACTACACCGTCGCCTTCAGCCTCACCGACGGCTCCCCGGTCGCCCCCGCCCTCGACTACCGCGCCTGGCTGAAGGAGCACGGGCGGCTCGGCAGCCTCAAGCGCAAGATCGCGGCCGTCCCCGCGAACGAGAAGCTGCTCGGTGCCTTCCACGCCTACACCTGGGGCCCGGCCCGCACCGCCGACGGCGTCCGCAAGCTGCGGGCGCTCGGCGTGGACCGCATGTGGCTCGGCTACGACGCCGACGACCAGCCCATGACCCCGGCCGCCGTCAAGGCCGCCAAGGAGGCCGGCTACCTCGTCGGCCCCTACGACTCCTTCGCCAACGGCCAGGACCCGCAGAAGTCCGACGCGCCCACCTCCGTCTGGCCGGACGAGGTCTACCCCGGCTTCTGCGTCCGGCGGGCCGACGGCTCGCCCGAGCCCGGCTTCCACGACCGCGGCTGCTACCTCAGCACCGAGGCGTTCGAGAAGGCCGAGCCCACCCGCCACTACCTCGCCGACCGCACGCGCAAGATGACCGCCAACGGCGCCGACAGCTACTTCCTCGACGTCGACGCGGCCGGCGAGCTCTACCGCGACCACAGCGCGGCCCACCCCCAGACCAAGGCCCGCGACCGCGCGGGCCGCCTCGCCCGCATGAAGCGCCTCGCCGACGGCGACCGCCTCGCCCTCGGCTCCGAGTCCGCCGGCGCCTGGGCCAACGAGGTCCTCTCCTACGACCACGGCTCCGGCACTCCCGTCCACGACGGCCTGTGGGAGGCCCAGCGCGACAAGGCGAAGTGGGGCGGCTACACCCCCGCCAAGGCACCCGGCGTCTTCTTCAAGCCCGCCGAGCTCCCGGCCGCCGTCGCCAAGGCCATGTACGACCCCGCCTACCGCGTCCCGCTGTACGAGACGGCCCTGCACGACTCCCTCGTCAACGCCGAGCGCTGGGAGCTCTCCTACGACAAGCTGCCGCAGCAGAAGACCGACCGCGCCCTGCTGGCGATGCTCTACAACACCCCGCTCAACTTCGTCATCAGCGGCGACTCCCTGGAGAAGCAGGGCAGCGAGCTCGCCGCCCTGCAGAAGTACTTCTCGCCCCTGCACAAGGCGGCCGGCACCGAGCCCATGACGGACTTCCGCACCCTCACCGGCGACCGCACCGTCCAGCGCACCGCCTTCGGCGACGGCACCCTCACCGTCACCGCCAACTTCGGCACGAAGGCGTACGAGGGCCTGCCCGGCGGCTGCGTCGACGCGAAGCTGAAGGGCGACAAGAAGCCGCGGCGCCTCTGCCCCGCCACCGTGAACGTCAACCCGTAGTACCGAGGGCCAGCACGGCCTCCACCGTGTCGGCCTCCTCCGCCCGCTTGTCCTCCCGGTACCGCACCACGCGCGCGAACCGCAGCGTCACCCCCGCCGGGTACCGGGAGGACCGCTGGAGACCGTCGAAGGCGACCTCCACCACCAGCTCCGGCCGCACGGTCACCACGAAGCCGTCGTCGCTGACGGCCAGCCCCCGCAGCCGCTCCGTCTGCCACGCCAGCATCGCGTCCGTCATGCCCTTGAACGTCTTGCCCAGCATCGCGAACGAGCCGTCCGGCCGCCGCGCCCCCAGGTGGAGGTTCGACAGCTTCCCCGTACGCCGCCCGTGACCCCGCTCCACCGCCAGCACCACCAGGTCCAGCGTGTGCACCGGCTTCACCTTCAGCCACGCGGCGCCCCGGCGGCCCGCCGTGTACGGCGCGTTCAGCGCCTTGACGACCACGCCCTCGTGGCCGCGCCGCAGCACCGCCTCCGCGAAGTCCCGTGCCGCGGCGCGCGCTGCGGCCTCCGCCGGGTCCGCGACCACCAGGCGCTGCACCCGCATCGGCCCCGGCACCACCCGCGCCAGCTCGGCGTGGCGCTCCGCCACCGGCAGCGCCAGCAGATCACGGCCGTCCACGGCCAGCAGGTCGAAGAACACCGGGGACAGGGGCACCGTGACCGCGGCCCCGGCCACGTCCAGCCGCGAACCCACCCGGCCCGCCGTCTCCTGGAACGGGCGCGGCCGCCCCTGCGCGTCCAGGGCGATCACCTCACCGTCCAGCACCGCGGAGGCCGCCGGCAGCTCCCGCGCCACGCGGCACAGCTCGGGGAGCCGCTCGGTGATCTCCTCCAGCTTGCGCGTCCAGATCCGCACCTCGTCGCCCGCGCGGTGCACCTGCACCCGGATCCCGTCGAGCTTCTCCTCGACGGCGCACGGCCCGAGCCGGTCCAGCGCCTCCTCGACGTCCTTGGCGGTGTGCGCCAGCATCGGCAGCACCGGGCGGCCCACCTCCAGCCGGAAGTCCGCCAGTGCCGCCGGGCCCCGGGCCAGCAGCTCGCGCGCGACCGCCGCCAGGGAGCCGCCCAGCATCACGGCGCGGCGCACCTCTGCGGGGTCCGCGCCGGCGGCGGCCGCGAGCCCCTCGGCCGCGAGCGCGTCGAGAGCGCCCTGCCGCAGCTCCCCGCCGAGCAGCCCCCGCAGGAAGCGCTGCTCCTCTTCCGTGGCCGCGCCCATCAGTGCGTCCACGCGGCGCTTGCGTTCGGCCTGCGCGCCCTTGCCGGCCACGGCGGCGATCCCGTCGACCGCCCGGTCGACCTCCGCGACGGTCAGCGTGGGCGCGCCCGCCGGGGCCGGGGAGGAGCGCAGCACGCTCCAGCCGATGCCGACCCTGCCCTGCGGCAGCCGCCCCGACAGATAGGTCAGGGCGACGGGTGCCTCCCGCGGGTCCGCGCCGCGGAAGAGGCCGGCCAGCAGGGCGGTCTTCTCCGACCGCGCGGTGGTCGCGGCCACCGCGGCTGACACGCGGGCGACATCGGCCAGGAGCATGCCTTCATCGTGCAACGGGTGTGCCCGTCGCGCAGTCCGGCTCAGCCCTGCTGCCGCTCCCAGAACCCGCAGTGGTGCTCGTTGCTCAGGCGGACCTGCCGGATGCCGTCCGCGCCCGGCGCGAGGGACTGCGTCAGCCCCCGGTCCCGGAGGGCGGGCCAGTGCGGGGCACCGGAGGTGTTCGGGTCGCCCGTGCGGGCGAAGTGCGTCCAGTAGTCGACCATCCGGTCCGACAGGACGCGCTGCGCGCTGTTCAGCTCCCGCTGGGTCGGGAAGGGGCTGAACAGGTAGGGCAGTTCGAAGGCGTGCGAGGCCCCGTAGGAGAAGCCGGGCACCACGGGAAGGCCGTCCAGGGCGGGCGCGTCACGGTCGGCGAACTCGTAGGCGTACGTCGGCACCCGCCCGGCCAGCGCGCGGTCGGCCCGGACCGCCGAACAGACGAAGGTGGTGTCGGTGATCACCGCGGACCAGGCCAGCGCCGGAGTGGAGTAGTTCGCCAGTGGGTACTCCGCCTCGACGGCGCCTGCGGCGGAGCCGAAGGAGTCCGCCAGGCGGGCCCGGTAGTCCCGCTCGTCCCGCAGGGGGAACTGCTCCAGGGTCAGGCCGACGAACAGGCGCATCTCGTCGAGGTTCGTGCCCTGGATCACCGGCACCCGGTGGAAGCGGCCGGCGGTCAGTGCACGCTCCGGCTCAGCGGGCAGCAGGGCGTTGCCGTAGACCGGCTTGCTGAACGCCTGCGCCAGCTCGGGCGTCGCCAGCTTCTCGGCGCTCAGCCCGCGCAGGCAGTCCAGTGCCCCGGACCCCTGCGGGCAGCCGAGCCGCCCGGCCGCGTCGGCACCCGCGTCCTGGAGGGTCCTCTGCGGCACGAAGAACCCGGAGCCGGGCGTGCCCGGAGCGACGGCGCCGCGGGGGAAGGACGTCATGCACGAACCGCTCTGCAGGACCGCCTTGTGGAAGAGGCCGGCCGCCGTGGGCGAGGTGAGCTGGGCACAGGTGCTGATGGCCCCGGCCGACTCGCCGAACAGGGTCACGTTGTGCGGGTCGCCCCCGAAGCGGGCGGCGTTGGCCTGCACCCAGCGCAGGGCGGCCTGCTGGTCGGCGAGGCCGAAGGCGGGCGCGTCCCCGAGCTCGGGGTGGCCGAAGAAGCCGAAAGCGCCCAGCCGGTAGTTGATGGTGACGACGACGGCGTCGCCGCGCGCGGCCAGCCGCCCGGTGGGGTAATCGCCGGCCGTGCCGCCGACGAACCCGCCGCCGTGCACCCACACCATGACGGGCCTGCCGTGGCCGGGCGCCCGGCCCGTCGGCGTGGTGACGTTGAGATACAGGCAGTCCTCCGAGCCGGTGGCGGGCCCGGTGCCGAACGTCGGCGTCTGCAGGCACTGGGAGCCGGGCCTCCCCGCGTCCCGTACGCCCTTCCACGGCCGGGCCGGCTGCGGAGCCCGCCAGCGCAGCGGGCCGGTCGGCGGTGCGGCGAAGGGGATGCCCTCGTACGTGGCGTACGTGCCATGCGCTCTGCCGCGCACCTGGCCGTGGTCCGTGCCGACGACGGGCCGGTCCGGCGTGCCGGGTTCCCGACCCGGTGGCGCGGCGGCGGCGACGGAGGTGACGGAGGTGACGGACAGCAGGGCCAGGAGCAGGGCGAGGAGAGCCCCGCCCCGGCGGCGGGGGAGCCGGACATGCTGCATGCGTATGTCCTTTCGGCAGGCGGGCGCGTGGTCGGCCCGGGCACCCGGGTAGTACCCACCCCGCACCACGGGTATCTCCGCCGCCCGCCATTACCTGGCGTCACGTCATGGCCGTGGCCCGACGACCTCCGTTCCCGCGGTGACGGTGATGGCCGCCGCGGGGCAGGAGTCCGCCGCGTCCAGCACCGCCTCGTCGGGCTCCGTCGCCCCTCTCAAGGGCCGGGAGCGTTCGCCGTCCAGCGCGAACAGCCCCGGCGCCAGGGCCGCGCAGATCCCCGAGCCGAGGCACGCGCCCCGGTCCACCGCCACCCGCCACGCCGCCGTGCCGTCCGCCGTGGCCTCCGCCGGGTCCGTCACCGGGCTCACCACCCCACCGGCATCGAGCGCGGCCCGCGGACCAGCATCCCCGTCTTCCAGACGATGTCGCCGGCCGGCCGGAGCCCGGGCAGCCGCAGGATCAGCGCCCGCAGCGCCTCCTGGAGCTCCAGCCGGGCCAGCGGGGCACCGAGGCAGTGGTGCACGCCATGGCCGAAGCCCAGGTGCTGGTTGGCCTCCCGGCCGATGTCGAGGGCCTCGGGGTCGGCGAACCGCCGGGCGTCGCGGTTGGCCGCGCCGACGGACACCAGGACCGCGTCGCCCTTGCGCACGAGCGTGCCGCCCACCTCGACGTCCTCCAGCGCGTAGCGGGCGAACGACGCCCCCGCGCCCAGCGGGACGAAGCGCATGAGCTCCTCGACGGTGCCCGGCAGGAGGGCCGGGTCGGCGTGCAGCCGCTCCAGCACTGCGGGGTGGTCGAAGAGGGTGAGCACGAAGTTGGGGACCTGCGTCGCGGTGGTCTCGTGGCCGGCGACGAGGATGCCCACGCACAGCTCGATCAGCTCGCTCTCGGAGAGCCGGTCGCCCACGTCGCGCGCCTCGATCAGGGCGGTCATCAGGTCGTCGGCGGGCCGGGCGCGGTGCTCCTCGACGAGCCCGGCCATGTAGGCCCGCAGCTCGTCCCGGTTCACCGTCTTCTCCTCGGCGCTCAGCGAACTGGTCGACAGTGCGGCGTCGCTCCATTTACGGAAGCGCGGCCGGTCCTCCTCCGGCACCCCGAGCAGCCGGCAGATCACGGCGACGGGGATCGGCAGCGCGTAGTCCTCCACCAGGTCGGCGGGCGGGCCCGCCGCGACCATCGCGTCCACCAGGCTCTCGGCGAGGGCACGCACGTCCGGGCGCAGGTTCTCGACCCGAGGGGTGGTGAACGCCTTCGTCACCAGGGTCCGCAGCCGCGTGTGGTCCGGCGGGTCCATGCTCAGCAGACCGGTGTCGCGCGGCCCGTCGCCCATGCGTGGCTGGTCGTGGTGGGCGCTCTCGGCCCGGCTGAACCGCCGGTCGCCGAGGACGAGCCGGGCGTCGGCGTAGCGGGTGACGAGCCAGGCGGGCTCGCCGTACTCCATGCGGACGCGCAGCAGCCCCTCACTGCGGCGCGCCTGTGCGTACTTCCCGGACAGGGCCAGTCCGGTGGGGTCGTTGAAGGGATAGGCAGTGGGCTCGTCGTGGGTGATGGACATCCGCGCGCCTCTTTCCTGAGTGTCCCTGCTTACAGGCAAGCGTCGGCAGAGATGGGTGCCTCGGTCAACAAGGCGTGAACCCTCGCGCCGCCCGGATTCACTCCGCCTGCACCCGCGCGGCCCGGGCCCGGCCCGCGCTGTCGCTGATGCGGATCAGCAGCGCCACCATCAGCCAGTTGGCGACGAGCGAGGAGCCGCTCTTGGCGAGGAACGGCAGCGCCTTGCCGGTCAGCGGGATCAGGCCCATCACCCCGCCCGCCACTACGAAGACCTGTAGCGCCAGGGCCGCCGCGAGCCCGACGGCCAGCAGCTTCCCGAAGGGGTCGCGCGCGGCCACCGCGGTGCTCAGGCCGCGCTGGGCCAGCAGCGCGTAGAGCACGAGGACGACCATCGTGCCGGCCAGGCCCAGCTCCTCGCCGACGGTGGTGAGAATGAAGTCGCTGCGGCCGGCGAAGCCGATCAGCTCGGGGTGGCCCCGGCCCAGCCCGGTGCCGCTGATCCCGCCGCTGCCGAAGCCGAACAGCGCCTTGGCGAGCTGGTCCGATCCCGCCTGCTGGCTGTGCAGCGCCTCGAACGGGTGCTGCCAGGCGTCGATCCGGCCCTTGACGTGCGGCTCCGCGGAGCCGACCACGACGGCGCCCGCCGACGCCATCAGCAGGCCGCACAGCACCCAGCTGAACCGCTCGGTGGCCGCGTACAGCATCACCACGAACAGCCCGAAGAAGATCAGCGAGGTGCCCAGGTCCCGCTCGAAGACCAGGACCAGCAGGCTCAGCACCCACACCGCCAGGATCGGCGCGAGCTGCCGGCCCGGTGGCAGCCGTACGCCCAGCACCTTGCGGCCCGTGAGGGCCAGCGCGTTGCGGTGGATGACCAGGTAGCCCGCGAAGAACACCGTGATCATGGTCTTGACGAACTCGCCCGGCTGGAACGACAGCGAGCCGAGGTAGATCCACCGCTTGGCGCCGTAGGTGTCGTCGGGGAAGAACGCCGGGGCCATCAGCAGCACCAGCGCCACGGCCATCGTCAGGTAGATGTACCGCTGGAGCCGGCGGTGGTCCTTCAGCGCGACGAGCACGCCCACGCACAGGCCCACGCCGATGACCGTCCACATCAGCTGGTTGGAGGCCGTCGGGGCCGAGGAGTAGCGCTCGCCGTAGGAGAAGTCCAGCCGGTACAGCAGCACCAGGCCGATCCCGGACAGCAGGACGGCCAGGGGGAGGATCAGCGGATCGGCGTACGGGGCCCAGCGGCGCACGGCCAGGTGCGGCACCAGCGCCAGGCAGGCCGTCGCGCCCGCGAACCCGGCGAAGCCGCCGGGTATCCGGTCGGTCGTCGCCAGGCCGGTGTACGCGTAGCCGAAACAGCTGATCAGGACGGCCAGGCCGAGCAGCAGCGCCTCCCGGTTGCGCCGTGCCGCGGCGGACGGGGCCCGCGCCTGCGCACGGTGCTCGTCACGGCCATAGAGGTGCACGGAATCCACGGTCACAACGATCACTATCGTCGGCCCCGCCTGAAGGAATCCTGAGATTCCTGAGCGAACCTTCAGGAATCGGATGTTCCGGAACCAAGCCCTCCGGAATTGGATCCTCCGGAACCGGCCCGTCCGGGCGGTGCGCCCCCGGGCAGCGGGAACCACGCCACCAGGCGCGCCCCCTTCCTGCCCGGCGCCACGTCGAGGCCCCCGCCGTGGGCGCACGCGATCTCCCGGGCGATGGCCAGCCCCAGCCCGCTGCCGCCGCTCTCCCTGGCCCGCGCGGAGTCCAGCCGGACGAAGCGCTCGAAGACGCGCTCGCGCTCCTCCTCCGGGATCCCCGGCCCGTCGTCGGACACCTCCAGCACCGCCCGCCCCGCGGCCTCGTCGAGCGACGCCGTGATGACCACGCGCGAGGCGGCGTGCCGCAGCGCGTTGTCGACCAGGTTCGCCAGCAGGCGCTCCAGCTGCCCCGTCCGGCCGCGCAACGGCACCGGAGCCGCGGCGCGCACCGCCAGCGGCACCCGGGGCGCCGGGCGCCGGGCCGCCTCCTCGGCCGCCAGCAGCGCGAGGTCCGCGGGCTCCCCGGCGGCCATCGGCGCCCGCGCGTCGAAGCGGGCCAGGAGCAGCAGGTCCGCCGCCACGTGCTGCAGCCGCACGGTGTCCGCAAGCGCCGCCCGCACGCCCTCGGGCGACGGCCCGCCGGGCGCGGCCAGCACCACCTCCAGCCGGGAGCGCACCGCGGCCACGGGGTTGCGCAGCTCGTGCGAGGCATCGGCGACGAACTGCCGCTGCCGGCCCACCGCGAGCTCCAGCCGGTCCAGCGTCGCGTTGACCGTACGGGCCAGCTGCGCCACCTCGTCGCCGGCCGCCGGCACCGGAACCCGCCGGTCCAGCGCGCTCGCGGTGACGGCCGCCAGCTCCGTACGGATCGTGGTCACCGGCCGCAGCGCCGTCCCCGTCACCGCCCAGGCGATGGCCGCGGCCAGGCCGATCAGCGGCGGGGCGCCCGCGAGGAGGCCGAGCGCGATCGCGTGCGTGGCGCCGTCGACGTCGTTGAGCACCGTCAGCGCGTAGACGTACCGCTCCTGCCGCTCCCCGCCCGGCCCCGGCGGCGCCGCGGCCCGCACCACCACGACGTCGCCGCGGTCGCCGCCCGCCGCCGGGGCGCCGGACAGGATGCGGTGGGCCGCGTCGCGCCCGGCCTCCGGGCGCAGCGGGGCGACCTCGCGCGCGAGCGCCTCCGCCGACGGCCGCGTGGTGGCGACCACCGCCCCGTGCGCGTCGAGGACGAGCACGACGTCCACGCCCGTGCGGGGCGAGGCCAGCAGCGAGGGCAGCTCGCCGGCGTCCGCCTGCGCGGCCACCTCGCGGGCGGCCAGCTCGGTGCGGCCGGTCGTGGTGTCCAGCAGGTTGGCGCGCAGCACCGTGTACAGCCAGGTGCCGCCCACGCCGAGCACCACCGCCATCGCCAGGGCCGCCGCGGCCGCGCACCTGCCCCGCAGCGTGCGCGGCCGCATGCGCGGCAGCCTCAGGCGGCGCGCAGCGGTCACGGGCCGCCGCCGTCCGCGGCGATGCGGTAGCCGGTGCCGTGCACGGTCACGATCGTGTGCCGGCCGAACGGTGCGTCGATCTTCCTGCGCAGCGAGGAGACGTACACCTCCACGATGTTCGGGTCGGTGTCGCCGGGGAAGTCCCAGACCTCGTCGAGGATGTCGCGCTTGGCCACCGCCTGCCCCGCGTTCGCCATCAGGTACTGCAGGACGGACAGCTCGCGCGCGGTCAGCTCGATCTCCGCGTCGCCGCGCAGGCAGCGCCGCGCCGCGGGGTCCAGCACCAGGTCCCCGGCGCGCAGCGGGGGAGTGCCCCCGCCGCCCCGGCGGCGGCCCAGCGCACGCAGCCGGGCGAGCAGCACCACGAACGAGAACGGCTTCGACAGGTAGTCGTCGGCCCCCGCGTCGAGCCCCTCCGCCTCGTCGTACTCGCCGTCCTTGGCGGTCAGCATCAGCACCGGCGTCCACTGGCCGAGCCCGCGCAGCCGCCGGCAGATCTCGTAGCCGTCCGGGCCCGGCAGCATCACGTCGAGGACGATCACGTCGTATACGCCGGTGAGCGCCGCCTCCAGGCCGCGGTGGCCGTCGTGGACGGCGTCCACCAGGTGGCCCTCCGCGGACAGCCCCTGCCGCAGGGAATCGGCCAGCCCCGTCTCGTCCTCGACTATCAGAATGCGCACGCCCCAAGCGTCACATATGCCACGAGAAGCACTTGCGGCGTGCCCTGCCGGGCTCGCGCGTGATGTCCCGCACACTCGAAGACATGGCCGTAACCGCCTGATGACCGCCGGGTTGACCCGGGGGAGAGCACGCAGCAACGCACCCCGCCACAGGACGGAGCAGTGGTACATCCATGAGCAAACGCCAGAAGGGCCGCAGGCACCGCAGGGTCAACCGCACTCCGCGCCCGATCGGCGCGGCCGTCCGCCGCCGTTCCCCGGCCGCGGCCCCACAGCCGGCCGTCGCGCACACGGCCGCGCAGCCCGCCGCGTCGGCCGCCCGGCAGCCGGTGGTGCCGAAGGCGCCGGAGCAGCCCCTGGAGCAGGTGGCGGCCCGGCAGGCCGTCATGCTGGAGCGCGCCGCCCCGCCGGCCGCCGCCCCCGTGCTCGGCCGGCACACCGCGCGTACGTGGGAGAGCCTGCGGACGTACGGCACCGCCGGGGCGTCCCTGGAGGAGCTCTGCGCGGCGGCCGGATATCAGCCGCGCACCGTCACCAAGCACGTCCAGGGCCTCGCGGACCAGGGCCTGGCCGAACTCCGCGCCGACCGCTGGTACGCCCGCGAGCCGGCCGGCGCGCTGGCGGCCCGTTAGCACCGCGCCGGACTGCCGCACCGTCGGCACCGCCGGCACCGCCGGTCTCCACGACTGCGGTTGCCCGCCGCAGCAACGGCCGAAAGGGTGCGGCGCACCCTCTCACTGCGCCGCTGCGACGACCGGCCGCGGCGCCGGTGCCTGCGGCCCGCTGCGGCGGGGAAATCTCCCGGCCGCAGCGGCGCGTGACCACGGCGGCGAGGGTCCGGCCGCATCGCAACGGCGGCGTCCTCGTCCCCGTCCGGGTCGACCCGGACGGGGCTAGCGCCACCGGGGGCCGCCCCGGCCGCCGGCGTCGTCGTCCGCCAGACGGCGGTCCAGCGCGGCGAGAACCGCCTCGTGCCGGGCCAGGGCATCGGCCGCGCGCTCCAGTGAGCGCGCGGCCGTCTCGGCGCGGTCCGCATGGGCGATCATCCGTTTGTGCAGGGCCGCGCCCTCCGCGCCGAGCGAGGCCACCTCCTCGGCGCTCGACCGCAGCCGGGCCGCCTGCTCCCGCAGCGAGCAGGCCTGCGCCCGGACGGGCCGCGACCAGGGCGCGTGCTCCGCGCCGGCGCCCATCACCGGATCCCCCCGGGCCGCAGCATCCGCCAGGGCGCGAACGCGTTGCGCACCCCCCGCAGCGCCGGGGCGAGCTCCGGGTGGTGGCGCATCAGCACGTCGGTCATGCCGGTGCGGTCGATCCACTCCATGCCCTCGGGGGTGTAGACCTCCGGGCGGTAGTCCCGGGTGAAGAAGCGGTCGCTCTTCAGCCGCCGGGACGCCATCAGGACGAACACCCGGAACGCCGTGTCGCTGAACGCGAACCCCCGCGGCCGCTGTTCGGCGTACATGCCGACCATGGTGTCGACGCGGTCCAGCCGGCCGTCGTAGACCTCGCGCAGCTCGGCCGCGAGCCCCACGTCACCACCCGTCAGCTCCTCGAAGCCGGAGACCGGCGGGCGATGCAGCGCCGCCCGCAGCGCGGTGTAGCGGGGGACGCCCCGCTCCCGGTCGCGCAGGATGTCCACCGCGCCGACGTCCACCCGTTCGCCGGAGATCCGCGCGAGGTCGCGCAGGCTGTCGGGGTGGTTGTGCAGGGTGATGTCACCGGGGTTCATCACGCCGAAGGAGTACAGAAGGTCGGCGAGGCCGTACTTGTCCACCGCGGGCCGGGTGGCCAGCGCCTGCAGCTCGTCGAAGCCCGTCCGCTCGATCAGCGCGCCCGTGCGGTGCGAGTGGATCGCGTACTCGTCGCGGATGAGGGGGTGCAGCCGGTAGGCGGCGACGAACTCCTCGGTCATCGAATACGGCGCGGTGTGGTGGTCCGTAGGGGAGCCGGGGATGCCGAAGAGCGACTCGCCGGTGCCGAACCGGCCGACCCGGCGCCGCACCCGGGTGGGCAGGACGCCGTACCAGTTCATGTGCATGGCCGCCCGGGTGACGGGGTGGGAGACCACCCCCGGGGTCCACTCCACGGTGTGGATCTTCGCCATGACGGCGGCGTTCACGAGCCGGGCCGTCTGGAAGAGCCGCTCGTCCCCCCACGTGGGATGGGCGGCGGCGATCCTGTCGCAGATGGCGTTGTGCTCCTTGGCGAAGAGCGTGTGCAGCAGGGACAGCCCGACCCAGTAGTTGTCGTTGAAGCCCGTGAGGTCGATGCCGGACAGCCCCGGCGCCGTCTCGTCGGGCAGCCGTCCGTCCCTCAGGGCGAGCTTGCCCCGCTCGCCCGTGCGCAGGGCCCGGCAGCGCTCCTCGCTCGAACCGTAGAGCTGGGAGCCGTCCCACCAGTGGCTGACGGTGTTCTCGTACGTGGGCGGGTGCGCCGGGCCGGTGGAGCCGGGGCGGCGGGCGGGATCGGGGCGGGAGCGGCGTACGAGCATCGGGCACTGCGGCCAGTCGTCGTCGGCGGCCAGCGGCACGTCCAGCGGGCCGTCGGCCTTGTTCTCCCCGTGGCTGAACCAGCCGTGGTTCTGGAACTGGATCCAGGCCGCGGCCAGCAGGTTCAGCCCCGTGGCCGGGCGGAAGCCGGAGCGTCGGCGCAGCAGCTGCCGGCTGACCTCCCGGGGGCTGGGCGAGAGCAGGCCGTCGTCCTCCGGCTCGGGGAAGGTCTCCGGCAGGGCGCAGTTGCGGTCGAACCGGGTGCCCGCCCGGCCCATGTCGGCATCGGCGGGGTCGTATCCCGAGCCGTCGTAGCTGCGGTGCGGGAGCAGCGCGGCGGTGGGTGTACGGGGGTGCTCCCCGCCGGCCCCGTAGGTGTCGTGCAGGTTGTGCGCCCGCAGTACTTGCCGCTGTCTCCTGAGCTCCAGCAGCGCGAGGGGGAAGGGAAGGGAGTGCCACTCGCGGCGGCGCGGTACCGGCGTCATCGACAGTTCTCCGTGAGGGTTGCAGAAGGTGCTTCGGACACTCGGGCCGCGCCGGCCTACCCGGCCGGGAGGCGGTGGACGACGGTCCGCCCGGCCCGGCCCCGGTAGGGGGCGAGCAGCTCGTCCACCCGGTCACGGGCCTCGGGGGCGGTCTTGTCGAGGCTCTGGGCGTAGGTCTCCGCGCCGTGGCACTGCGGGACGTCGTACGAGGGGTCCGCCCAGGTGATCTCCAGCAGGGCCGGGGGCGGGGGGAGGGCCGGTACGGGGCTGTGGCCTCCCAGACGGGGGGTCAGGTCGTGCTCCTCGGCGAGGGCCACGACGCGGGTGCGGGGGTCGTGCGGGCGCGGGGGGCCGGCCGGGGAGCCGATGGCGACGACGTGCGTGATCCGCAGGCGGGTGCCCGCCTCGGGGGCACAGGCGAGGTGCCCGGCCGTCACGCCGCCGTGGCCGTGCCCGACGAGCGCGACCGGCATCCCTTCGGGCACCGTGCGCAGCAGGGCTTCGCGGACGGCCCGGGTGTACGGGGAGTCGCCGCGGTTCAGCTCGGCGACGGCCCCGACCAGCTCCTGCGGGGAGGCCGTGCGCGGCAGGACGAACCCCGGGCCGGGCAGCAGCACCAGGCAGCGGGCGGCGCCGTCCGGGCCGGTGACGTGCCGGGTGAGCATCCTGCCGTGGCCGAGGGCCGCCATGTTGCGCAGATGGGCGGTGATGCCGCCGCCGTCGTCCAGGCCGTCGAGGAACGCCGGGTCCGGCGGCTCGGCGACGGCCTTCTCCCGGCTCCGGAGGAAGCCGGGCCGGGCCTCGGCGCGGGGGCCGGGCACGGAAGCGGCCCCGGCCGCGGTGCCCATGACGGCGCGCCAGGCCGCCGCGTCGTTGAACGGATTGCCGTCCGTCAGCGCGCTCCAGGCGCTCACGTCGCCGAGCGCGGGGGCGAGCGCGGCCAGGGTGTGCCCGGCTCCCCGGACGCGCACGCGCTCCCGGAGGATGCGCAGGGCCAGCTCGGGCAGCCCGGCCTCGACGGCGACGAGCAGCCGACGCACCGGGCTCTGCGTGGCGTACTCCGCGTGCCGCGTCGCGCACAGCCGGATCCGCAGGCGCAGCGCGGTGGCCGCCAGATCGGCCGCGAGGCTCCTGCGGAGGGCGGCCGCTCCGGCCAGCCGGGCGACCCGGCCGGCCCGCCCCCCGTCGGGGGCGTAGCCGAGCCCCGCGGCGTCGGTGAGGCCGTGGGCCAGGGCCTGCGCCGCCCGCAGCCCGCGGCGGGGCGAGCGGCCGAGCGAGGCGAGCAGCGTGGGGTCGGTGGCGACGGCCGTGACCGCGAGCCCGGCCGCGCGGACGGCTCCGGCGGCCTCGCCCAGCTCGCAGGCCACGGCGGCGAGCCGCGCGGCCGCCGCATCCTCCGGGCCGGTCCCCGTATCCCGGGAACCCGGCGTGCCCTCGGCCGTCATGCGCCCTCCTCCGGCGTACGGGCGGCGCGGATCCCGATCCGCAGCCGCGAGGTGTCGAAGGTGTACGGAAGCGGGTGGCCGGGGCCGAGCCGGACCCCGGCGACGGCGAGCTCACCGCCGCGCAGCAGCTCGGCGACGAACGCCGTGGCCAGCTGCAGGCCGAGCTCCATGCCGCTGCACTGGGCCTCGCCCCGGCTGAACGGGCTGACCGCCCAGTCGCGCTCGGCGGTGCCGTCCAGCCACTTCTCGGGCGCGAACCGGTGCGCGTACCCGATCCGTTCGCCGTCGCGGGCGTGGAACGCGGCCGGCACGAGGACGTTGACCCCGCCCGGTGCGACCGAGTCCCGCCAGCGGGTCTCGCCGGTGGTCCGGCGGGCGAGGCCGGTCACGGGCGGCCACAGCCGGGCCGCCTCCTGCACGCAGGCGCGCAGGTAGGGCATGCCGAGGAAACCGGGGACCGTGCGCGGCCCATGGGTGCGGTCCGCCGCCCGGATCTCCTCCATCGCGCGCTCGTGCTGGCGCGGGTGCGTGGCGAGCAGGGCGAGCGTCTGCGCGGTGACGGCGCTCAGCGCACCGAGCGCCATGAACCAGTGGCTGACCTGGCACTCGGGGGCGGTCTCGGGGCCGCGGGGAGCGGCCGCGAACAGCCCCGCCAGGCTGCGCGGGTCGGCCTCGTACAGATAGCGGGCCTGACGCTGCATCATCTTGCGGCGGAGCCGGCGGGTGCGGCGGCCCCGCCAGCGGCGCGCGCCCATCCAGTTGGCCTCGGCGAGGAGCCCGGCCAGGAGCCGGGAGAACTCCTCGTCGTCGGCGGCGGCCTCGCCCAGGAAGCAGCGCCGCCCCACGCGCTCGAAGCCCTCGCGCAGCGCCTCCGGGCGCAGCCCGGCCACCGCCCCGGGGCCCAGCAGGGCCGCGGCCTCCTCGCCGGCGACCCGCAGGAAACGGTCGGCGAGCCGGTGCACCGGGCAGCCGGCGTCCAGGACCGCGTCGTTGAACATCCGCCGCACCACCCGCTGCCGGCCGTGCGAGGCCACCAGCGTCTCGGGCTGGACCGCCGCGAACCCGCTCACCTTCTCCCAGGTGTCGACCGCGTAGACCCCCACCGGCCCGGAGAGGACCTGCCGGGCGTCGTCGGCGTCCAACACGAGGAGCGTGGGGCCGGCGGCGCCGCGCACCATGACCGGGCCGCGGCCGTACCGGCGCCGCATGCGGCGCATGGTCTCCAGGCCGCGCCGGGACGTGTCCGCCCGGGCGAGGAGGGCGGCGATCCGGGGCCGGGAGCGGAAGACGCCCTTGAGGTAGTTGGGGAGGAAGTAGACGAGGGTGAGCCGGAGGTTCTCACCCGCGGACGCGGCGGGCAGTGCCGTCCCCCGGCCCGTGCCGACCCCGGGCGCGCTGTAGCTGTAGAGGTGACTCATCCCTGGGCCTTCCCCCGGTTGCGCGGCCCCTCGGGCAGCGCCTCGATCGTCATGCGTCGGACCTCATGAGGTTGGAGTGATCAGTGGGAGGGGGAGCATTGCCACTTCCCGTCCGGCGGAGTCATCAGGTACGAAGATCACCCGAGTTTTCATCCCCCGGGGTGAATCGGGCGGTTGATGTTGTCGCCCGGTGTTTGCGGCCCGGTGTTTGCTGCCCGGTGTTCGCAGGCGGGTGCCGGCAGCCCGGCGTTCGCCGCCCCGGACGTGCTCCGGCCCCGCCGCCCGGTGTGCGGGCGGCGGGGCCGGAGGGGAGGAAGACCGCCGAAAGGCAACGGCGTGCAGAGCGGGAACGGCGAGAACGTCGAAATTCAGCCGTTCCCGGACCGTGCGGCGGTCAGCGCCGTGACCTCGCCATCCCCATGCGTGCCAGGGTGAGGGCCACCAGGCAGGCCACCGCTCCGGCGACGACGTTGCTGACGATGGCGTGTGTGATGAACGCGTGCCCGGCGACGACCCAGGGGGAAATGATCGTCCAGGCGCCGAGGCACAGGGCGGCCCAGCTCATCGCGTGCGTGCGCTCGTAGGCGGGACCGAAACCGCCGACCAGGCAAGCGAAGGCTGCACCCACGATCACATTGTGGATGGCAAGAGTGGATGCGCCGCTGAAGCCCACAATCCATGGCGAAGCGGCCAGATAGACACCGCAGAGAAGGGCGAGTGCCTCAACGGCCTGGGCGACGGGCGTGCTCGTCGCCGCTTCGGAGTGGGCGCGGAGCGCCAGGATGTCCGGGTGCTGTTCTATCCGGGGCGACGTAGGAGCGGTCACGTCAGCCACCTTCTTTCAGTGTCAGGTCGGACCTGCCTGCATTTTAACCTGATTGGAGGGATTTTCGCCCGAACGGGGATCGTCATATCTGGCGATTTCCCCTGTGTTGGGGGCCGGTTTCGGCCCGTCACCCTGGGGGAACCCGGCCAGTCGGTTTCCGGGGGTTCGGCGATGCGAGGAGGCGGCCGTGGAGCAGCTCAAGGGACAGGGCGAGCGGATGCAGCAGCGGGGCGAGACCCGGGAGGAGACCGCGCGGGCCCGCCGTCCGGTCCCGGGCGAGACGCCGGAGCGCACCGGCGAGGACCCCGACGCGGAGTCGCACATCATCCGCGGTCTGGACTGAACGCGGGGGCCGCAGGCCCGGGGCGCCCGCCCCGGGCGGCGGCCGGCGGCCCGGCGCGGGGCGGCCGGGCACGGGAATCCGCCGGGCACCGGGACTGCGGCCGTCGCGGCGGCGTCAGCCCCGCACGGGCACGAACCGCACGGGCGTGCCGGGCACGGCCTGCGCCACGGCGGCCAGTTCCGCCTCGGGCACCACGCCGACGACGGGATAGCCGCCGGTCGTCGGATGGTCGGCGAGGAAGACGACGGGGCGGCCGTCCGGGGGCACTTGGACCGCGCCCAGGACCATCCCCTCGCTCGGGAGTTCGCCCTCCGCGGCGCGCTCCAGGGCCGGCCCTTCCGTACGCAGCCCGATCCGGTTGCTCGCGGCAGCCACCCGGAAACCGCCGCCGGCCAGGGTGCGCAGCGCGGCGGGCGTGAACCAGTCGTCGCGCGGACCGAGGACGACCGGCAGCACCAGAGCGCCGACCGGCGGGCCCGGCCACGGGAGGGCGTCGGCGCCCGCGGACGGCCCGCAGGGCGCGCCGAGCGGCAGCTCCGCGCCCGCGGTCAGCGGTTCCGGCCCCAGCCCCGACAGCAGGTCGCGGGAGCGGCTGCCGAGGACGGGCGGCACGGCGAGGCCGCCCGCGAACGCCACGTAGCTGCGCAGCCCCCAGGAGGCCCGGCCCACGTCGAGCACCGCGCCCGCCGGGACCCGCACCGCGCCACCCCACGCCACCGGGCGGCCGTCGACCTGCACCGGGCAGGGGGCGCCGGTCACCGCGACGGTCACGGCCGCCGTGGTGCGCACGGCGCAGCCGTCGACGGTGGTCTCCAGCGTGGCGTGGCCGGCCGGGTTGCCGACGAGACGGTTGGCGAGTGCGTGCGCGGGTGGGTCCAGGGCGCCGGAGCGGCCGACGCCCAGGTGCGCGTGGCCGGGCCGGCCGAGGTCCTGCACGGTCGTCAGGGCGCCGGGCCGGACGACGGCCAGGGCGGGCGCGCCGCCGGCCGGGCCGTCGTCCGTTCCGGACATGCCGCTGTCCGTTCCGGGCGCTTGGCTGTCCGTTTCGGTCCCGGTCATGCGCTCACCTCGAATTCGGTCCCGCTCATGTGCTCACCTCGAACCGCACGCGGGTGCCGGGGGCCAGCAGCGCCGCCGGTTCCCGCTCGACGTCCCACAGGACCGCGTCCGTACGGCCGATGAGCTGCCATCCGCCGGGGGAGGAGCGGGGGTAGACGCCGGTGTACGGGCCTGCCAGGCCGACCGCGCCGGCGGGCACGGCGGTGCGGGGCGTGGCCCGGCGCGGTACGTGCAGGTGCTCCGGCAGGCCGGTCAGATAGCCGAAGCCGGGGGCGAACCCGCAGAACGCGACGCGGAATTCGAGGCCGGAGTGAAGGCGGGCGACCTCGTCCTCGGCGACCCCCCACAGGGCGGCGACCTCCGCGAGGTCGGCCCCGTCGTAGCGGACCGGCAGGACGACGGGCTCGCTCCCGGCGGCCGCGAGCGGCGGCACGTCCCAGTGCACGATGTCGGCGGCGAGGGCCTGCGGGTCGGCCAGGCCGTCGAGGAGGACGGTCCGCGCGGCCGGCACGATCTCGGTCACGGGCGGCAGGGTCCCGGCGGCACGGCGCCGCAGCAGTTCGGCGTGCAGCGCCTGCGCCTCCCCGGTGCCCGCCACCTCGACGAGCAGGGCGTGCGGGCCGACGCGCAGGGGGCGACAGGACGGGGCGGCCGCGTGGTGCGCGGTCATGCGAAGGCCTCGAGACGGACGTCTGCCGCCTCCAGCGCGGCGCGGACCCGGCGGGCGAGGTCCGCCGCGCCCGGAGTGTCGCCGTGGAGGCACAGGGAGCGGGCACGGACCGTGACCTCCTCGCCCGTGAGGGACGTGACGGCCCCCTCCCGGGCCATCCGCACGGAGCGGGCGACGACCGCGTCCGGGTCGAGGACGACCGCACCGGGGGTCCGGCGCGGCACCAGGGTGCCGGCGGCCGTGTAGGCGCGGTCGGCGAACGCCTCGGTGACCACCGGCAGTCCGGCCCCGGCGGCGGCCTCGTGCAGCCGGGAGCCCGGCAGGCCCAGCACGGGCAGGGCCCCGCCCGCGCGCAGCACCCCGGCGACGACGGCCGCGGCCTGCTCGGCGTCGGCGACCGTGCGGTTGTAGAGCGCCCCGTGCGGCTTGACGTAGGTGACGTCCGAGCCGGCCGCGCGCGCGAAGACGCGCAGGGCGCCGATCTGATAGGTGATCTCGTCGGCGAGCTCGTCCGGGGGCACGTCCATGGCGCGGCGCCCGAAGCCCGCCAGGTCGCGGTAGGAGACCTGGGCGCCGATGCGCACCCCCCGCTCGGCGGCCCGCTCGCAGACCTGCCGCATGGTGGAGGGGTCGCCGGCGTGGAAGCCGCAGGCGACGTTCGCGCTCGTCACCACGGACAGCAGGGCGTCGTCGTCGGTCAGGCGCCAGCGCCCGAAGCCCTCCCCGAGGTCGGCGTTGAGGTCGAGCACGGCGGTGCCGTGGGCGTTCATGCGTTCTCCCCTTCCCGCTCCCGCAGAGCGCCCAGGATGAGCTTCAGGGCGTCGTCCAGATAGGTGGTCAGCTCGCTCTCCGCGCGCCCGTACTCGCCGTCCTCCAGGAGCCTCGCGAGGGCACGGTTGCGCGCCAGGAAGGGCTCGTGGAAGCGGTGCGCCGAGGGCATCGCGTGGAAAGCCAGGCGCAGTTCGGCCATCAGCCGGTCCATCGCGGTGTCGATGCGCGGGCTGGCGGACAGGGCGGCCAGCGCGCGGTGGAAGCGCAGGTCGGCCGAGCCGACCTCCTGCCAGTCGCCCCCGGCGGCGGCGCGCTCGGCCTCGTCCACCGCCGCGGTCACGGCCGCGCGCAGCGGCCGCCCGGCCCCCGCGGCGGCCCGGACGCCGGCGCACTCCAGGGCGGCGCGCACGCGGTAGATGTCGGTGACGTCGGCGGGGTCGACGACGCGGACGAAGACGCCGCGGTTGAGCCGGTGCACGACCAGGCTCTCGTGGATGAGCAGGCGGAACGCCTCGCGCAGCGTGTTGCGCGAGACCCCGAGGTCCCGGCCGAGGGCCTCTTCCGAGAGCCGGGTGCCGGGCGGCAGACCGCCGCCCTCGATGCGGTCGCGGAGCACGTCGGCCACGCGCTGCGCAGTGGACAGGGCCATCGTCATCCCCAATACCTATTGAGAATTGTTGAACAATATCTTAGCCTCCTCGCCAATCCCCTCACCTGATCGAGTGAGGTCCGTCCGGGATCCCGGAAGGCGGCGCGCATGATCGTTCTCCTCGGCGTCCTCGTGGTCGTGCTCGGCTTCGCCACGAGACGCAACCCCCTGCTGGTGGTCGGGGCCGCCGGCATCGTCACGGGCCTCCTCGGCGGCCTCTCCCCCCAGCGCGTCCTGGCCGCCTTCGGCACCGGGTTCGCCTCCAGCCGCTCGGTGACGATCTTCGTGATCACGCTGCCCGTCATCGGCCTGCTCGAACACCACGGCCTCCAGGAACAGGCCCGCCGCCTGATCACCCGCTTCGCCGGGCTCACCGCGGGCCGCTTCCTCGCGCTCTACCTCCTGCTGCGCCAGATCGCGGCCGCCGTCGGCCTCAACAACGTCTTCGGGCACGCCCAGACCGTGCGGCCGCTCGCCGCGCCCATGGCCGAGGGGGCCGCCGAGCGCCGCCACGGGCCGCTGGGCGAGAAGGCCCGCGAGAAGGTGCGCTCGTTCGCCGCGAGCGCGGACAACGTCGGGCTCTTCTTCGGCGAGGACGTCTTCCTGGCCGTCGGGTCGATCCTGCTGATCACCGGATTCGTCAACACCACGTACCACACGCACCTCGAACCGCTGCAGCTCGCGCTGTGGGCCATTCCCACCGCCCTGTGCGCCCTCGCCATCCACGGCTGGCGGCTGCTGCGGCTCGACCGCAGCCTCGCGGGGCCCGCCGGTCCTGGCCGGAACGCCGAGCTCGGGGAGAGCGTCAAGTGATCAAGGCGGAGTGGTTCTACTGGCTGGTCGGCGGCATCTTCCTGGTGATGGCCGCGCAGATGCTCACCGACCGCACCAACCCCAAGCGCGTCGGCACCGCCGCCTTCTGGGGCCTGCTCGGCCTCGGTTTCATCTACGGCACCTGGGTCGCCGACAAGTCGGCCCCCGCCGAACCCCTGGGCGCGGCCGTCCTCGCCATGGTCTGCCTCGCGGGCTTCGGCTTCACCGGCCGCGGCAAGGGGGCCGCGGCGACGCCCGGGCAGCGGGAGGCGCGGGCCGCGCGGTGGGGCAGCCGCCTCTTCGTCCCCGCGCTGACCATCCCCGTCGTGGCCCTGGTCTGCGCGGTCGGCGTCAAGAAGCTCTCCGTGGACGGCGAACCCGTCCTGCAGAAGGGCAGCGAGACCATCCTCGGACTCGGCATCGGCGCCGTCGTCGCCCTCATGGTGGGCATGGTGATGCTGCGCGAGAAGCGGCTCTCGACGCCCCTGCACGCCGGGCGGTCCATGCTGGAGTCGATGGGCTGGGCCATGCTGCTGCCCCAGCTCCTCGCCACCTTGGGCACCATTTTCTCCGTCGCCGGCGTCGGCGACCAGGTCCGCAGGATGACCACCGCGGTGCTGCCCGACGGCTCCCTCTTCCTGGCCGTCGTCGTCTACTGCGTCGGGATGTTCCTGTTCACCGTCGTCATGGGCAACGGTTTCGCCGCCTTCCCCGTCATGACCGCGGCCGTCGGCTGGCCGGTCCTCGTCGTCCAGGAACACGGCAACGGCCCGGCCGTCCTCGCCATCGGCATGCTCGCCGGCTTCTGCGGCACGCTCGTGACGCCCATGGCCGCCAACTTCAACGTCGTCCCCGCGGCCCTGCTCGAACTGAAGGACCAGTACGGGCCCATCAAGGCGCAACTTCCCACGGCCGTCGCCCTGCTCGGCTGCAACATCGCCATCATGTACCTCTTCGCCGTCTGACGGCCCCGGGAAGGGAACGACCACCATGACCCGTGTTCTGCTCACCGGCTTCGAACCCTTCGACGGAGAGGCCCTCAACCCCTCCTGGGAGGCCGTACGGGCGGCCGCCGCGCGCCCGCCCGAGGGGCTCGTCCTCTCCACCGCCCGGCTGCCCTGCGCCTTCGGCACCTCCCTCGACGCCCTGCGGGAGGCCGTCGAGCGCACCGCACCCGACCTCGTGCTGTGCGTGGGGCAGGCGGGCGGCCGCCCCGACGTCACCGTCGAGCGCATCGCCGTCAACGTCGACGACGCCCGCATCCCCGACAACGCCGGCGCGCAGCCCGTCGACGAGCCCGTCGTCCCCGGCGGCCCCGCCGCCTACTTCTCCACCCTGCCCGTCAAGGCGTGCGTCGCCGCCGTACGGGACGCCGGCCTGCCCGCCTCGGTCTCCCAGACCGCCGGGACCTTCGTCTGCAACCACGTCTTCTACGGCCTGATGCACCTCGCCGCCACCGAACGCCCCGGGCTGCGGGGCGGATTCGTCCACGTCCCCTACGCACCCGGACAGGTCACCGACCGGGCCCTGCCCTCCCTGACCGTCGCCGCCGCCGCGGAGGCACTCTGTGTGATCGCCGTCACCGCGGCCGGGCGCACCACGGACATCCGTGCGGAAGGCGGAGCCACACACTAGGGACGTGGCGGACATTCCGCCCGTGCCGTTTCGTCCGTTGTCCGTGCGACCGCCTACTCTGTGCGACGTGACTTCTCCAGCCCCGGCGGCCGCTCCGCCCCAGCTCAACGGGCCGTCACGGCCGGCCCCGGGCCCGGCCGCCGACGAGGGCCTGGCCCGCCGCCTGCGTGCGCTCGCCTGCACGGCGCCGCTGCACGACCTGGACGCGCGCAAGGCCAACCTCGCGGGCGAGTACGGCGTCTACGCCATGGCGGAGGTGGCGCTCGCCGCCATCGACCTGGTCACGCTCAACATGGACTTCGACACCGGCGCCGACCACGAGCAGATAGTGGCCCGGCTGCAGCCGCGCGTCGCCGCCCAGGCCCCCGAGCGCCCGCAGGCCGAGCACGAGCGGGTGGCCCGCTGGGTCCTGGAGAACCTCATCAACGTCGGCAGCGTCGACCGGGGCTTCCGCGCCGTCTACGGCACCTTCGGGGCCGACGGCGCCTACGTCCGGCGCGACTACGACTTCAAGCTCGTCGAGGAGGTGCCCGGGCCCGGCGGCACCGTCTTCCTCCGCACCACCGACGAGGCCGTCAACGTCCTCGTCGGTGCCCTCGACACCGACGTCACCAGCGCCCAGATCGCCGCCGAGGTGAAGCTGGAGGTCCTCATCAGCCGGGGCCGCCTCGCCGACGCCCAGCTCGCCGCCGAGCAGGCCCGCTACCGGACCGTGCAGTACGCGGAGACCCTCCGCAAGACCCTCGACGCCACCCGGCGCAACGTCCGCGCCGTCGACTGGCTGCAGGCCGTGCCCGACATGATCGCCGAAGCGCTCGACCACGTCGCCGACCGCTACCGCCACGAGAACGCGATCCTCACCAACATCCGCAAGGCGCGCGACGAGGCCGAGGAACCCGAGAACAAGCGGCGCGCCGCCGAGCTCGTCGACATCGTCAAGGACTGCATCCGCCGTCACACCCAGCTGCAGTCACGGCTGCTGGAGGCAGGGCCGCTGTTCCGCGCCGAGCAGGACCGGCAGGCGTTCGCCACCTCCGCCGGCCGGGCCGGCCTCGACCTCTATGGGCAGCTGCTCGCCCCCGTGCTGCCGCTGCCGCTGGAGCAGGCCGGGCGCGTCACCGACGCCTTCTTCGCCCGTGGCACGGGCCTGCGCACGCCCGTCTCCGTCCGCGTCGGCGACCTCGTCGACATGCTGCTGACCCCGCCCGCCGAGCGGGAGCACCTCGGGGCGGAGATGCCCGAGCCGGACCTCATCGCCACGCCGGACGACAGCCGCTTCAGCGAGGAGCAGCTGGGGAGCGCCATGGAGCTGCTCACCCTGCCCCCCGACGCCCCGCGGCGCCTGTCCGGCCTCCTCGCCGAGGCCCGCCGCCGCGACCCCGAACTGCCCTACCTCGTCGCTCTCCTCGCCGTCCACGCCGCGAGCCCCGCGGTCGGCACGGCCTACCGCCAGGGCGAGCAGTCCCTGCTCTTCGCCGTAGACGACGGCACGGTCCTCGACGACCCCGAATTCGGCGGCGCCGACCTCATCGTCGGCACGGCCCTCCTCGACGCGGCGGGCATGGCCGCGGACCGCACGGAGGCATCGTGACGGCACACCTGCGGCGCACGGCCCGGAGCCGTTCCCGGCTCGGCACGATGCGCCTGCGGCGGGCGGCCCGGGATTGCGCCCGGCTCGACGCTGCGGCTTGCCCGCGGGCGACGCCGGCGACTTGCGGCGGGCCCGGCACTGCGGCGCGCTTGCAGCGGGCGGCCGGGCATTGTGCCGGGCCCGGCACTGCGGCTTGTCGGCGGGCGACGTCGGTGACTTGTGCCGGTCCCGGCACTGCGGCGCGCTTGCGGCGGGCGGCCGGGCATTGTGCCGGGCTCGGCGCTGCGGCTTGTCGGCGGGCGACGTCGGTGACTTGTGCCGGTCCCGGCACTGCGGCGCGCTTGCGGCGGGCGGCCGGGCATTGTGCCGGGCTCGGCGCTGCGGCTTGTCGGCGGGCGACGTCGGTGACTTGCGGCGGTCCCGGCACTGCGGCGCGCTTGCAGCGGGCGGCCGGGCATTGTGCCGGTCCCGGCACTGCGGCGCGCTTGCGGCGGGCGGCCCGGAATTGCGTCGGCCCTGGCACTGCGGCTTGTCTGCAGGCGACGTCGGCGACTTGCGGCCGTCCCGGCACCGCCGGACTGCGCCGTACGTCTTCTCGCCGTTGCGGCGGGAAAGAGGGTGAGGCCGGCCGCCGCCCCGGCACGGGAAGCGCCGCTGCCACGGCCGGCCACGCGTCCCCGGGAAGCCGGGTCGTCCCTTCCGCCGCGACGGCGACCGGCCACGACGCGGCATCCCGGCGGTGCCGGGCCCACCGAAAGACCACATCCGCAGGAGTAGTAAACCGTGACTGAGTACGACGCCGAAGCCCCGGTGGAGCCGGACGTCGTCGGCGAGGCCGACGCGTCCGCGACCAGCGGCGGCGGCACCGCCGCCGTAACCCCGGCGGACGCCGCGGACGCCGCCCGGCTCATCGCGTTCGGGCTGCAGCCCAAGCTCGTGCCCGCGCGGGACGCCGAGTACGCGGAGCTGCTCCGCCGCCACCGCGACGACCCCGCGTTCGCGCGCCTCGCGGACGCCGTCGCGGCCGGCCTCGGCCTGATCGTGCTGGAGGTGTCCACGCGCGCCGGCATGGCGGTGACCGCCGCGGAGGACTCCGTCTTCGCCGTCCGCATGGGCGACTACGCCCGCCGCGCCACCGTCGACTCCGGCGACCGCTTCCTGCACGGCCTCGCCCACCTCGCGGTCGCCGCCCTGGCCTTCCCGCGCCCGGAGGACCTGGCCGACGACGGCTACATCGGCCGGCTCACGGTCAACGGCGTGGACGCGTTCGTCCGGCAGGCGTGCCGCCGCCTGGAGGAGCGCGCCGCCGAGCAGGGCGAGAACACCGACCCGACGACGGACGCCCCCGGCCTGGAGGCCGCCTGGCGGGTCTACGCGCGCCGCAGCGCGACCGGCGCCACCAAGGACGCCCGCCGCCTCGCCGGCTCCACCACGGGCATCATCGCCAAGGCCGTCGCCTTCCTCGTCGACTCCGGCTTCCTGCAGCGCACCGGCGACGACGCCGGCGGCGCCTACCGCACCACGGCCCGCTACCAGCTCCAGGTCCGCGACATGGCCGGCACCGCTGCCATGGCCGAGCTGCTGGAGCTCGGCATCGTGCCCGTGGGCGACGGCAGCGCGACCCTCCTCCCGCCGGACGAGGCCGACGCCCTCGACCTGGTCGCCGACGCCGGCCTGCCCTTCTTCGACAACCAGCACAACCAGCACAACCAGCACAGCCACTCCGCCTGACCACCGTCCCGCCACACACGAGAGTCCGCCATGTACGAGCTGTCCCGGGTCCGCCTCTACTCCATCGGGCCCGCCGGTGCGCGCTACGCCGACACCGTGCTGGACCTCCGGGGCGTGGGCGCGCCCGTGCCCACGCCCGCGCCGACGCAGGCGGAGTTCTTCGAGGAGGAGCCCGTCGGCCCGCCGCGCCGCCCCGCCCCGGCCGGCGTGCTCTTCCTGGAGAACGGCGGCGGCAAGTCCGTCCTCCTCAAGCTCATCTTCTCGGTGATGCTGCCCGGCCACCGCAACACACTGGGCGGCGCCAGCTCGGGCGTGCTGCGCAAGTTCCTGCTGGCGGACGACTGCGGGCACGTGGCCCTGGAGTGGCAGCACGTCCTGACGGGCGAGACCATCGTGGTCGGCAAGGTCAGCGAGTGGCGCGGCCGCCAGGTCTCCAACGACCCGCGCAAGTTCGCCGAGGCCTGGTACTCCTTCCGCCCCGGCCCGGGCCTGAGCCTGGACGCGCTGCCCGTCGCCGAGTCCACCGCGATGCGCCCGGCCGCCGACGGCGCCTCCGGCACTGTGCTTTCCGGCGCCTCCGGCACTGTGCTTTCCGGCGCCTCCGGCGCACGGGGACGCCGCCGCACGATGAAGGGCTTCCGCGACGCCCTCACCGAGGCCGGCAAGGCCTACCCCCACCTGGACGTGGTCTGGGAGGAGATCCACGAGCGCTGGAACGAGCACCTGGGCGAGCTCGGCCTGGACCCCGAACTCTTCCGCTACCAGCGCGAGATGAACGCCGACGAGGGCGAGGCCGCCGGCCTCTTCGCCGTCAAGAACGACTCGGACTTCACCGACCTGCTGCTGCGCGCGGTCACCGACACCCGCGACACCGACGGCCTCGCCGATCTCGTGCACGGCTTCGCCCACAAGCTCGGCCGCCGCGCCGAGCTCACCGCCGAGCGGGACTTCACCGCCGGCTCCCTCGACCTGCTGTCGCGCATCGCCGACGCGGCCGTCAAGCGCGAGCAGGCCCGCGGCGTGCACGCCGGCGCGGAGCGCCGCACCCGCGGCCTCGCCCGCCGCCTGTCAGCCCGCGCCTTCGAGGAGCGCGGCCGGGCCGGCGAGCTGGCCGAGCAGGTCGCCGCCGCGGCCCACGCCGTCACCGACGCCGAGACCGAGCGCGGCCGCAGCTCCCTGGTCGCCGCCGAGATCGCCTACCGGCACGCCTCCCTGGCCCTCGCCGCGGCCGAGAAGGCCGCCGCGGCCCAGCGCCGCGAGCTCAACGACGCCCGCACGCTGCACTCCGCCTGGCAGGCCGCCGAGACCGTCCTGCGCCACCGCGCCGCCGCCGACCGCTCCGCGCGCGTCGCCGCCGCCATCCGCGAGGCCGAGCGGGACGCCGCCCCGGCGCTGGCCGCCCGCGCCCAGGCCGCCACCGAGCTCGTACGGGCCCTCAACACCGCCGCCGAGACCGGCGAGCAGCGCGCCAACGAGGAGGAGGAGCGCTCCGCCGCCCTCCAGGAAGCGAGCGAGGCCGCCCACCGCGAC
This sequence comes from Streptomyces rectiverticillatus, assembly GCF_013394065.1. NCBI lineage: Bacteria > Bacillati > Actinomycetota > Actinomycetes > Kitasatosporales > Streptomycetaceae > Streptomyces > Streptomyces rectiverticillatus. Next base: position 1,203,043 of record NZ_CP040752.1, on the reverse strand, counting down.
GCCACCGCGGCCGCCACCGAGGCCCAGCGCGCCCGCAGCGAATCCGGCCACCTGCGCCAGCGCCTGGCCGAGGTCGAGCAGGAGACCGCCGAGGCCGTCCGCGCCGGCTGGATCGACGACGCAGGCGACGCCGACCCGGCCCGCGCCGCCCTCGCCGCCAGCGACGCCGAGAAGCCGGCCGTCGCCGCGTACGAGTCCGCGCGGGAGACCGCCCGTCAGGCCGCCGACCGGGCCAAGGAGACGGCCGCCGCCGAGAGCCGCGCCGAGCTGGCCGCCGCCCGCGCCGCGGACGCCGCCGCGGCCGCCGAGTCCGCCCACGACGCCGAGCGCCGCGCCGCCGAGTCCATCGGCGCCGAGCAGCGCCTGATCGAGCTGCTGGGCCTGCCCGAGCCGGTGGCCTCCGGCCAGGTTCCGGGCCCGAGGGGTGCCGCCGACGCCGATGCGCCCTCCGCGGGCGGCTCCACCGGGGGCGCCGGCCGGGACAGCTGTGCGCAGGCAGCCGACGGTCCCGGCCGCGCCGGAGCCCACGGCACGGCATCCGGCCTTTCGGCCGACGGATCCACTGCAGGGCGGAGCGGCGGCGCCCGCCCGCCCGCTCCCCGCCGGGCCGGCGACGGCACTCCGGCCGGCGACGGCGCCCGGTACACCGAGGCCGGTCACACCGACGCCGGCCACACCGGCGGCGGCGCAGCACCCCGCCGCGCCGGGTTCGGCCCGCTGACCGCCGAAGAGCTCGACCGTAACGCCGACGCGCTGCGGGAGCTGCTCGACGACAGCGTCGCCTCCTCCGAGCGGCAGCTGTTCGACCTGCGCACGGCCGCCGCCGACGACTCCCGCATCCTCGGCGCCCTCGGCGACGGCGGCCTGCTGCCGCCCCGCCCCGACGTCCTCGCGGCCGTGGAGTACCTGGGCGAGCACGGCATCCCCGCCCTGCCCGGCTGGCGCTACCTCGCCCAGGCCGTCGACCCGGCCCGGCACGCCGCCGTCCTCGCGGCCCGCCCCGAGCTCGTCGACGGCGTCGTCATCACCGACACCGACTCCCACGCCCGGGCCCGCGAGGTGCTGGACGCGGCCTCCCTGCTGCCCCGCTCCGCCCTCGCCGTCGGCACGTCCGAGGCCCTGCTCGCCCCCGTACCGGAGGAGGGCCGCCAGGACACCGGCGTGTTCCTCGTGGCCCCCAACCCCGCCATGCACGACGAGCGCGCCGCCGACGAGGAGCGGCACACCCTGCGCGAGCGCTCCCTCGCCCGCGACGAGGAGATCCGCGCCATAGCGGCCCGCCTCGCCGGCGACCGCACCCTCGCCGCCCGCCTCGCCTCCTGGCGCGCCGGCTGCCCCGCCGGCCGTCTCGCCGAGCTGGCCGGCGAGGCCGCTCGCGCCCGCGCCGCCGCGGACACCGCCCAGGAGGAGCTGACCGGCCTGCGCTCCGCCCGCGCCGAGGCGGAGGAGACCGCCGCCGAGGCCGCCCGCGTGCGCGACGAGCGCCAGGAGAGCGCCCAGCGCGCCCGCCGCGCCGCCGACGCCCTCGCCGGGCTCGCCTACCGCCTGCGCGAGCGCGCCAACTGGCAGACGCGCGCCCGCGAGCTCGCCGAGGAGGCCGCCGAGGCCGAGGAGCGGGCGGCCGTCCTCGTCGACCGCGCCCGCGCCGCCGACGAGGACCGCCGCGCCGCCCAGCGCGCCGCCGACGACGCCCGCCGCACGGCCCGCGCCCTGCGCGCCGAGCGCGCGGAGATCGCCGGCGCCCCCGACGAGGTCCCCGAGGCCGGCGAGCCCCCCACCGCCTCCCTGCCCGCCCTGCGCGAGGCCTACCGCGCCGCCTCCCAGGTCTACGAGAAGGTCGGCGTCGGCGCCGACCTGCGCGCCGAGCAGGCCCGCGCCGAGAGCGACGAGAGCGCCGCCCGCAACGAGCTCGACCGCCTCACCAACAAGGTGCGCACCCGCGCCGCCCAGCTCCTGGAGGGCACCGAGGGCGCCGACGGGCCCTCCCGGCAGGCCGCCGCGGCCCGCGCCGAGGAGCTCGTCCAGATGCTGGAGAGCCGCGCCTCCGCGGCCAGCGAGCAGCTGGGCCGGCTGCGCGGCGAGGCCGAGCGCCTCGCCCCCGCCGACGGCGACGCCCACACCGAGCTCCCCGAAGAGCTCGTCCCCGGCGACGCCGACCGCGCCAAGGAGCTCCTGCGCACCGCCACCGGCGAACTCGCCGCCCGCACCGACGCCCTGGAGCGCGCCCGCACCGCCCACAGCGACCTGCTGCGCGCCCACCGCGCCGCCGAGGACGCCGCCACCGGCTTCGACGACACCGCGGCCCTCCTGCGCGACCTCCTGCGCGACAACTCCCCCGAGGACGACGCCGAGCAGCCCGAGCCGTACACCGGCGGCCTGGAGGAGGCCCGCGGGGCCGCGGCCGAGGCCCGCCGCTCCCTGCGCGGCTGCGCCGGAGACCTCTCGGCCGCCGAGTCCGCGGTCCGCGAGGCGAGCGACGTCCTCGTCCGGCACGCCAACTCCACCCGCTACGAGCAGGTGCGCACCCCCGCCCGCCAGCAGATCCGCGAGCTGCCCGCGGCGGCTCTGCCCGAGCACGCCGCCGCCTGGGCCGAGGCCTTCGCCCCCCGCCTGCGGGTGCTGACCGACGAGCTGGAGCAGCTGGAGCGCAACCGCGACAGCATCGTGGACCGGCTGCGCGGCCTCGTGGAGTCCTCTCTGACCACCCTGCGCTCCGCCCAGCGCCTCTCGCGCCTGCCCGAGGGCCTGGGGGAGTGGTCGGGCCAGGAGTTCCTGCGCATCCGCTTCGACGACCCCGATCAGAGCACCCTCACCGAGCGCCTCGGCGAGGTCATCGACGAGGCGACCCGCTCGGCGGTCAGGAAGAACTCCGACCTGCGCCGCGACGGCATGTCCCTGCTCCTGCGCGGCGTCCAGGCGGCCCTGCAGCCGCGCGGCGTCGCCGTGGAGATCCTCAAGCCCGACGCGGTGCTGCGCGCCGAGCGGGTGCCGGTCCGGCAGATGGGCGACGTGTTCTCCGGCGGCCAGCTGCTCACCGCGGCCATCGCCCTGTACTGCACCATGGCCGCGCTGCGCAGCAACGACCGCGGCCGCGACAAGCAGCGCCACGCGGGCACCCTGTTCCTCGACAACCCCATCGGCCGCGCCAACGCCACGTACCTGCTGGAGCTCCAGCGGGCCGTCGCCGACGCCCTCGGCGTCCAGCTGCTCTACACCACCGGCCTGTTCGACACCACGGCCCTGGCCGAGTTCCCGCTGGTCATCCGGCTGCGCAACGACGCCGACCTGAGGGCGGGCCTGAAGTACATCAGCGTGGAGGAGCACCTGCGCCCGGGCCTGCCGCAACAGCAGGACCCGGACGAGGAGCAGGTGCACGGCCAGATCACGGCCACCCGGATGTACCGCCGCCCGCCGGAGGAGGTGCCTGCTTGATATCAAGCCCCCTCCGGCGATTGAGGAGCGGGGTCCGCGGCGGAGCCCGGTGCCGGCGATCCGCAGTCATCCGAGCTGCTGCAACCGGGCCGCGACCCCGGGCTCGGCATACCGCCCTTGCAACAGATCCTCGACGCTGCTCCGCAGCCGCCGCAGCCCGTCGAGCTGCCCACCGGGCCGGTGCATGGCCTCGTCGATCGCCAGCAGTTCCTCCGGCGGCACCTGCGAGACGTACGTGCGCAGCTCGGTGAGGTCCAGGCGCCGGTTGAAGTCGTGCACGGCGTCGCGCCAGCGGTGCAGCAGGGCGACGAGCTCGTCGTGCCCGGGTTCGGAGAACACCCCGGACACCAGCGCGGCCTCCGTCGCCGACTGCAGCAGCCGGGGGTAGACGCGCGCCCGGGGCGCGAACCGGTCCAGGGGCGCGAAGCCCGTGCCGAGCAGCTCGGTGTTCTTCACCAGCTCGTCGGCGAGGGCGTACAGCGCCTGGGCGCGCCGCTCGCGGGCCGCCGCCCGGCGCTCGGCGTAGACCCCGGTGATGGCGGCGACGAGCGCGAGCCCGGAGGCCGCGGGCTCGAAGTGCTCCTCGCGCCCCCGGGCGACGGTCAGCCACCACACGCAGATGCCGAGGGCGATCAGCAGGCAGGCGATGGTGGCGGCGGCGAAGAACTGCCGGCTGAGCCGGCCGAGGAGTCCCACGGCGCCGGGCCGTCAGTCGAAGGGGTTGGGGCCGGCGGGCCGGGTCCCGTCGCCGGGGGCGAGGAGCAGCAGCGTCATCCCGAACGCGGGCCCGTCGAAGGACGTGTGGCCGGCCTCGTGGGTCTCGCCGACCGTGGTGACCCGGGCGTCCACCAGCATCTTCTCCAGCCCGGCGCGGGTGTACTTGCGGCTGAGGAGGAGGCGGATGGTGTCCTGGTCGGGGAACCGGACGGTGCTGCGGTCGGGCAGCGTGAGCTGCAGCTCGGACCCCGTGCGGTTGCGGTAGATCACCTTGATCTTCAGGGCCCTGTCGTCCTCGACCAGGCCCTCGCAGGTGAGGCTGTTCATATCGATCTGCAGGTCCGTGTACTGCAGCAGGGCGCTGGTGACGAACTCCCGGAAGCGCGGGCTGTTCTCGTACTCCTGCGCGGCGGCGCGGGCCGCCGCCTCGTCCTGCCCGGCCGTGCCGGCCACCTCCAGCAGGAAGCGGTCCTGCGGGCGCAGCAGCTTCTCGGCCAGCAGCGCCAGCAGCTGGGTGTCGCTGTCGAAGTTGGCGAGGGTGTTGCCGAGCAGGGAGTACACGACGGGCTCGCTGCCGACCGTGCGGCGGATGAGGGTGCCCAGCCGGTCGAGGTTGGCGGGCATGGAGAAGTCCAGCTGGACGGGGAGCACGTCGGCCGCGGGCACGTGCAGGTGCTGCAGCGCCTCGCGCTGCGCGAGGCGCAGCATCTCGGCGCTGACGTCCACCGGTATGTAGCAGCCGCAGCGGCCCCGGCTGTCGAGGGAGCGCAGCAGGGCCTGGTCCTTCTGGCCGGTGCCGGGGCCGAGGCTCACGTAGTGCAGCGGCCCGTCCGGGAGTCTCTCGCTCAGGCCCCGCCAGCGGCGGCTGAAGGAGGCGATGCTCTCGCGCATCACGGGGTAGTACAGGTCGTTGCAGGCGTGGGCCCAGGCGACGGTGGACTCAAGGCCCCAGTAGGAGAAGCCGGAGGTGATCAGCTTTCCCGAGCCCGAGGGATCCGGGCCGCGCCGTAACCCCGCGGTCACCTGGGCCAGCTTGCCCGACTGTTCCTCACCGACCAGACACACCGTCCAGCCGGCATCCCGGAGCACCTCCGGAATGCGATGCACCGCCTGGTCCCGCTGGTCCCGCTCAGCCATCCGTACATCCCCCCATGGCCCGTCCGCCCGCCCGTGCCCGGTGTACGACACCGTCAACCGCCGAACCTACCCGGCGCTTGACGATCAGGGGAAGCCGGGGCGCCGGGCGCGTCTGCCCGCGCGCGCCGAACTGCTGGGCACGGACACCACTCCGTGCCTCTGCCGCCACACCTGCCGCGTGACCCACACGTCCAGCACCGCCCAGGTCGTCGCCACGACACTCGCCAGGGTGCACAGCAGCGCCGGCAGGGCCAGCCACGAACCGGCGAACGCGAACAGCACCGCGACCATCGCCTGCACCAGCGTCACGGCGACGAAGAGGACCGCGCGCACCGCGGCGGTGCGCACCGGATCCGGCATCCGGCGCCGGCGCGCGGGCCCCTCCACCCACAGCGGCGGTCGCGCCCGGTGCGACGGCTCGTCATGATCCCGCTCCACGACGGCTCACCCCCTCGTCGGCGGCCCCCGCCGCCGTCCGTGCCGAGGCCGGCCGCAGCGGTCCGGCTCCCTCCACAAGAGCGATGGACGGTGCCCGATAGTTCCCATGGGCAAGGAATTACCGCCATACGGGTGGCCGCCACGACGGTCCGATCACCGTACTGGCCTTCGAGTCCCGTACCCCGCAGTAGTAGGCTCACGCCGCATTGTTGTCGGAACACCACCCCACCGGATCGGGGTTGACGTTGGGGAGGCCATGCGCTTTCGCGGGAAGTCGATCCGCCGGAAGATCGTGGCGCTGCTGCTGGTGCCGCTGGTGTCCCTCACGGGCCTGTGGGTCTTCGCCACCGTCATCACCGGCACGGAGGCCGCCCGGCTGCTCTCCGCCGCCGAGGCCATCCGCACCGCGGGCCTGCCCGCCGAGGAGCTCGTCCGCGCGCTGCAGAAGGAACGCCGCCAGACCCTCGTCCACCTCGCCGACCCGCGCCGCGCCGACAACCTCGCCGTCCTGCGCGAGCAGCAGGACGCCACCGACAAGGCGGCCGCCGGCTTCCGCCGCGGCGCGGGCAAGGTCCGCGAGGACATGAGCCCCGCCACCGACGTCCGCTACCGGCGCATCGAGAAGGCCCTGGGCGACCTCGAGGGCCTGCGCGGCAAGGTCGGGGCCGGCGGCATCAGCCGTCACGGCGCCTTCCAGGCCTACAACGACCTGGTGGAGCCCTACTACGCCTTCCTCGGCAGCCTCGGCGCCTTCGAGGACGCCGAGATGGACAAGCAGGCCCGCGCCCTCATCGGCGTGGCCCGCGCCCGCGAGGCGCTCTCCCGCGAGGACGCCCTCCTCGCCGCCGCCCTCACCACCGGCACCATGAGCCGCCAGGACCTGCGCGCCGTCTCCGACCGCGTCGCCGAGCGGCAGATCCTCTACAGCACCAGCCTCTCCGTACTGCCCGCCGGCGACCAGAAGATCTTCGAGGAGTACTGGCGCGGCGCCGGCCCGCACGCCCTGCGCGCGGCCGAGGACACCGCGATCCTCGCCGGCTCCTCCCGCGCCCCGCAGACCATCGACCCGATGCGCTGGGAGCGGGCCGCGGGCGCCGTGCTCGACGAGCTCGCCCGGATGAACACCGAGGCCACCGACCGCTACGCGGACCGCGTCGAGCCGATCGCCGTCCGCGTCCTGACCAAGGCCGCCGTCGCCGGCGTCCTGGGCGCCGCCGCGCTCGTCTGCTCCCTCGTCATCTCCCTGCGCATCGGCCGCGGCCTGGTGCGCGACCTGCGCCGGCTGCGCAAGGAGGCCCACGAGGCCTCCGGCGTACGGCTGCCCGCCGTCATGCGCCGCCTGGCCGCGGGCGAGCGGATCGACCTCGCCGCCGAGGCCCCGCCACGGGAGTTCGGGCCCGACGAGCTCGGCCAGGTCGGCAAGGCCCTCGACACCCTGCAGCGGGCCGCCGTCGAGGCCGCCGTCAAACAGGCCGACATGCGCCGCGGCGTCGCCGACGTCTTCGTCAACCTCGCCCGCCGCAGCCAGGTCCTGCTGCACCGTCAGCTCACCCTCCTCGACGCCATGGAGCGCCGCACCGAGGACACCGAGGAGCTCGCCGACCTCTTCCGCCTCGACCACCTCACCACCCGCATGCGCCGCCACGCCGAGGGCCTGGTGATCCTCTCCGGCGCGGCCCCCGCCCGGCAGTGGCGCAAGCCCGTCCGCCTCATGGACGTCGTCCGCGGCGCCGTCGCCGAGGTCGAGGCCTACGAGCGGATCGAGGTGCGCCGCCTGCCCCGGCTGGCCGTGCGCGGCCCGGCCGTCGGCGACCTCACCCACCTCGTAGCCGAACTCCTGGAGAACGCCACCGTCTTCTCCCCGCCGCACACCGCCGTGCAGGTGCACGGCCAGCGCGTCGCCAACGGCTTCACCCTGGAGATCCACGACCGGGGCCTCGGCATGTCCCCGGACGCCCTGCTGGAGGCCAACCTCCGGCTCGCCGAGACCCCCGAGTTCGAGCTCTCCGACACCGACCGGCTCGGCCTGTTCGTCGTCAGCCGGCTCGCCCGCCGCCACGACGTGCGCGTCTCGCTCCAGACCTCCCCGTACGGCGGCACCACCGCCGTCGTCCTCATCCCCCTGGACCTGCTCACCGAGACCGACCCCCGGTCCGGGGACGAGGACACGGGGGAGCAGATGCTCACCAAGGGCCGGGCCCCGGTGCCGCCGGCGCGGGCCGCGCTCTCCCGCGACCGGCTCCCTGCGCCCGCCGTCACTCCGGCCGACGACCCCGCGCTCTGCCCGTTCGAACCGCGCCCGGACGAGGGCGAGGAGCACCACCAGGCGGGCGACGGACCGCTGCCGCTGCCGCGCCGCAGGCCCGCCGCGACGGCCACCGGCCAGGCCTCCGCCCCGGCGGAGCGCCCGGAGAGGCCCGGGGCCGAGCGGACGCCCCCCGGCGGGCTGCCCCGGCGCGTACGCCAGGCGAGCCTCGCCCCCCAGCTGAAGAAGGACCCGTCCTCGGGGAAGGACGTGGCGGCCACCCGCGCCCACCGCGGGCCCGCCGACCCGGACCCCGCCGGTCCGGAACCCGAGCGCGACGCCGACGAGGTGCGGGCCAGGATGGCCGCCCTCCAGCGCGGCTGGCAGCGCGGCCGGGAGCACAATGAGGCGGACGCACCGAACAGACCACCGAGAAAAACCGCACCAGGAACCACATCTGAGGGGGACGGTCGATGACCGCACCGAAGGCCGAGAACGGGACAACCACCGCAGCGAACGGCGCACCGGCCGGCACGGGCGAGCTGAACTGGCTCCTCGACGAACTCGTCGAGCGCGTCGGCAGCATCCGCAAGGCGCTCGTGCTCTCCGGCGACGGGCTGGCGACCGGGACCTCCAAGGACCTCTCGCGCGAGGACGGCGAGCACCTGGCGGCCGTGGCCTCCGGCTTCCACAGCCTCGCCAAGGGCGTCGGCCGGCACTTCGACGCGGGCAAGGTCCGCCAGACCGTCGTCGAGCTGGACGAGGCCTTCCTCTTCGTCACCGCCGCCGGCGACGGCAGCTGTCTGGCCGTGCTCGCCGACGCCGACTCCGACATAGGCCAGGTCGCCTACGAGATGACGCTGCTCGTCAAGCGGGTGGGCGCGCACCTGGCCACTGCTCCGCGCACCGGCGTAGCCGCCGACGGGTGACCGCCGGCCTGACCGGGGACGGCTCCGCCGACGGGGACGTGCGCTGGTACGACGACGCGGCGGGCCCGGTGGTCCGCCCGTACGCCATGACCCGCGGGCGCACCCGCAGCGCGGACGGGGCCGGCCTCGACCTCATCGCCGTGGTCGTCGCCGAGGACCCGGCGGAGCACCCCGGAGCCGCCCACGCCCTCGCCGACCAGACGCTGTCCCCGGAACACCTCGACATAGCGGAGCTCACCCGGGACCTGCCGCGCTCGGTCGCGGAGCTGGCCGCGGGCCTCGACCTGCCCGTCGGCGTGGTGCGGGTGCTCGTCGGCGACCTGCTCGACGCCGGGCTCGTCCGGGTCACCCGCCCGGTGCCCCCGGCGGAACTGCCCGACGAAAGCATTCTGCGCGAGGTGATCGACGGGCTGCGGGCCCTCTGAGGCGCGGCGTACGGGCTCCGGCCCGGCCCGCCCGGGGCCCGCGCACCGGAAGAGACTTGTCGTGACCATGGTCTCTACGGAACGATCACCTTCCACCGGGGGAGCGGGACACCGCGAACGCCCCCACGACCGGAGGACGAACAACCATGAGGTCCCTGCGCTCCGACCGCGGCCGCGCGCACCCCGCGACGGCCCCGGTGGCCCTCAAGCTCCTGGTCGCCGGGGGCTTCGGGGCCGGCAAGACCACCCTCGTCGGCGCGGTCAGCGAGATCCGGCCGCTGCGCACGGAGGAGCTGCTCACCGAGGCGGGCAGGCCCGTCGACGACACCTCCGGCGTGGAGGGCAAGCGCACCACGACCGTGGCCATGGACTTCGGCCGCATCACCCTCCGCGACGACCTGGTCCTCTACCTCTTCGGCACCCCCGGCCAGGACCGCTTCTGGTTCCTGTGGGACGAGCTGGCCCGCGGCGCGCTCGGCGCCGTCGTCCTCGCCGACACCCGGCGGCTGCAGGACTGCTTCGCCGCCGTCGACTACTTCGAACGCCGCGGCATTCCCTTCACCCTCGCCGTCAACTGCTTCGACGGCGCCGAGCGCTACCCCGAGGAGGACGTCCGCGACGCCCTCGACCTCGACCCGGGCATCCCGGTGATCCTGTGCGACGCACGGGAGAAGGAGTCGGTGAAGGGGGTGCTGGTCTCCGTGGTGCAGCAGCGGTTCACGGCGCTCGCCCAGCAGGCCGGCTAGCCCGGCTCGCCCTGGGCGGGCGCCTGCACCCAGCCGAAGCTCCGCTCCACCGCCTTGCGCCACACCCGGTACTCGGCCTCCCGCTCCTGCGGCGCCCGCCGGGGCGTCCACTCCGCGTCCCGCCGCCAGTGCGCCCGCAGCTCGTCCGGGTCCTGCCACACGCCGGTCGCGAGACCCGCCGCGTACGCAGCTCCCAGGCTCGTGGTCTCGGAGACCACCGGCCTGATCACCGGCACGCCCAGCACGTCGGCCTGGTGCTGCATCAGCAGCCCGTTGGCCGTCATCCCGCCGTCCGCCTTCAGCGAGCTGATCCGCACGCCGGAGTCCTGGAACATCGCGTCCACCACCTCCCGCGTCTGCCAGCTCGTGGCCTCCAGCACCGCCCGCGCCAGGTGCGCCCGCGTGACGTAGCCGGTCAGCCCGGTGATCACCCCCCGGGCGTCCGAGCGCCAGTACGGCGCGTACAGGCCGGAGAAGGCGGGCACGATGTACGCCCCGCCGTTGTCGGGGACGCTCGCGGCCAGCGCCTCGATCTCGTCGGCCGAGCGGATCAGCCCCAGCTGGTCGCGGAACCACTGCACGAGCGCGCCCGTGACGGCGATCGACCCCTCCAGGCAGTAGACGGCCGCCTCGCCGCCCAGCCGGTAGCCCACCGTCGTCAGCAGGCCGCTCTTGGACGGCACGGGCCGCGTCCCGGTGTTCAGCAGCAGGAAGCTGCCCGTGCCGTAGGTGTTCTTGGCCTCGCCCACCCCGTAGCAGGTCTGCCCGAACACCGCCGCCTGCTGGTCGCCGAGCGCCGCCGCCACCGGCACCCCGGCCAGCGGCCCCACGGCCCTCCCGTACACCTCGCAGGAGGACCGGATCTCCGGCAGCACCGCCTCGGGGATGCCCATATGAGCCAGGATCCCGGCGTCCCACTGGAGCGTGCCCAGATCCATCAGCAGGGTGCGCGACGCGTTCGTCACGTCGGTGACGTGCACCCCGCCGTCCGGACCGCCCGTCAGGTTCCAGATCAGCCAGGAGTCGACCGTGCCGAACGCTATCCCGCCGTTCTCGGCACGCCGCCGCAGCCCCGGCACGTGCTCCAGCAGCCAGGCGACCTTCGGCCCGGAGAAGTAGCTCGCCAGCGGCAGCCCCGTCGCCGCCCGGAACCGGTCCTGCCCGTCCGCACCGCCCAGCTCGCGGCAGAGCGCGTCCGTGCGGGTGTCCTGCCAGACGACGGCGTTGTGCACCGGCTTCCCCGTCGAGCGGTCCCACAGGACCGTCGTCTCCCGCTGGTTGGTGATGCCCAGGCCGCTCAGCTCGCCGGCCTCCAGCCCCGCCGCGGCCAGCGCACCCGCCACCACCGCCTGCACCTTCGCCCAGATCTCGGCGGCGTCGTGCTCCACCCAGCCCGGCTTGGGGAAGATCTGCCGGTGCTCGCGCCGGTCCGCGCCGACGGGCCGGCCGTCCCGGTCGAAGACGATGCAACGGCTGGAGGTGGTGCCCTGGTCGATCGCGGCGACGTACGGACCCGTCATGGCGTCTCCTGACCTCGGAACCTGTCCGGACCTGTCAGGACGGGAAGTGTTCCCCCGCCGTGACGGAGCGTCAAGGCGCGGGACGGCGCAGCACGGGGAAGTCGAAGTACGTGTCGGGAAACGGCTCCGGCTTGAAGGTGTAGTGCCACCACTCCTCCGGCAGATTGACGAATCCCTCCCGCTCCAGCGCCGACTTCAGCAGCAGCCGGTTGGCCCGCTGCACGCCCGTGATCCGCGGGTCCAGGGTGTGCGAGAGGGTGTCGAAGCAGTCGAAGCCCGTGCCCATGTCCACGGAGTTGTCCGGGAAGCGCTGCTCCAGCGGCGCGTAGCACGGCACGAGCGGCTCCCCGGGTACGTACGGCCGTGTCGGCCGGACCGGCAGCTTCACTATCGTCACGTCCAGCGTGCTGCCCCGGCTGTGCCCGGACTTCGCCGCGATGTACCCGTCCTCGAACAGCCGGGACTTCTCCACGCGCGGGTAGAACTCCGCCTTCATCCGAGTGTCCGTGAGGTCCTTCGCCCACTCCACGAAGTCGTTCACCGCCCGCTGCGGCCGGTAGCAGTCGTACACCTTCAGCCCGTAGCCCCGGCGCAGCAGCGAGCGCTGCGCCCGGTGCAGGGCGTCGGCGGCCTCCCTCGTCAGGACGCACATGGGGCGCAGGTAGCCGTCGACGCGGTGGCCCGTGAAGTTGTGGACGGTCACGTACCGCATCTCCTGCAGGATCGTCGGATCCACGTCGGCGAGGGCCACGAACCCGCGGGGCGGACGCGGCTGCGCGGCGGCGGCCTGCGCCGACGGCGCGCCGGCCGGAAGGGACAGGAGCGTCAGGAGAGCCGCGGCGGGCAGGACGAAGGCCCGCAAGGCGGCCCGGAATCGGGGTCTGTTCATGCCTCCCGGATAGCAGCCGGGCGGGCCCCCGGGGAAGGGTGCCCGCCCTCTCACTTCACTGCGCTCCCCTTCGCTTCATCACGCGCCCTCTCCCCGCACGCGGACCGGATACCCCACCTCCTCCGCACCCTCCTGCTCCACGACCACCGCACCGTTGCGCCGGCGCGTGGTGAACCGCACGGTCTCCTGCGGCTCCCACCCGTCACCTCCGTCCGGGACCAGCACACCCCCGCCCGTGCGGCCGGGGGCCGGAGCCCACACCTCCAGCTCCACCGGACCGGAGAGCCCGGAGAGCCCGGAGAGCCCGGACGGACCGGAAGGCTCGGAGGACGGACCGGAAGCACTCTCCGCAGTCCTCTGCACCGGAATCACCGAACCCGCCCGCGCCAGCACCGGGATCCGCGACAGCGGCGCATCCAGCAGCACCTGCCCCGGCCCCTCGTACGCCCTGCCCGTCGCCGTGTCGTACCACAGCCCGCGCGGCAGCCGCACCGCCCGCCGGTCCGCCCCCTGCTCCAGCACCGGCGCCACCAGCAGCGAATCGCCCAGCAGGAACGCGTCCTCGCAGTCCCGCAGCGCACGGTCCTCCGGCGAACGCCACCACACCGGACGCACGTAGGGCGCCCCCGTGTGCCGCGCCAGGTGCGCGAGCGTCACGAAGTACGGCAGCAGCCGCATCCGCTCCCGCAGCGCCGCTCCGGCGTGCTCCAGCGCCTCCCCGCCGAACTCCCACGGCTCCCGGCGCCCCGCGTTGATCGCCGAATGCGTGCGGAACAGCGGCAGACAGGAGCCCAGCTGGAACCAGCGCACGTACAGCTCGGGCGAAGGGAACCCGGAGAAACCCCCGATGTCCGGGCCCGAGTACGGCACCCCGCACAGCCCCAGGCCCAGAACCAGAGACAGCGACGCCCGCAGCCCCGGCCAGCCCGTGGCCACATCGCCCGACCACGTACCGCCGTAGCGCTGCATGCCCGCCCAGCCCGAGCGCGAGAAGAGGAACGGGCGCTCACCCGGCCGCAGCTCGCACAGCGCCTCGTAGCCGGCCCGGGCCATGGCCAGGCCGTACACGTTGTGCGCCTCCCGGTGGTCGCCGCCGCGCCCCTCCAGCGAGTGCCGCGCCGACAGCGGCAGCGACGGATCCCCGAACGGCGCGAACGACACCGGCTCGTTCATGTCGTGCCACAGGCCCGAGAACCCCTGCGCCAGCCGCTCCCCGTACAGCCCGCCCCACCACTTGCGCACCCGCGGATCGGTGAAGTCGGGAAAGACCGACTCGCCCGGCCACACCTCCCCCCGCACCCGGCGCCCCCGCGCATCCCGTACGAACGCATCGGCCGCCGCCCCGCTGTCGAACACCCACTGACCCGGCTCCGCCTTCACCGCCGGGTCCACGATCGACACCAGCCGCACCCCCCGCTCCCGCAGCTCCGCCGCCAGCCCCGGCAGATCGGGGAACCGCTCCCGGTCCACCGTGAAGACGCGGTGCCCCCGGAAGTGGTCGATGTCCAGATGTACGGCCGACAGCGGCAGCCCGCGCTCGGCGTAGCCCTCCACCACCCGCCGGACCTCGCGCTCGCTGCCGAAGCCCCAGCGCGAGTGGTGGTGACCGAGCGCCCACGCGGGCGGCAGCGCGGCGGCCCCCGTCAGGGACGCCCAGCCGTGCAGCACCCGCGCCGGCGTCCCCACCAGCACCCAGTAGCGCAGCGGCCCCCCGTCCATCCGCACCTCGCAGCGGCCCGGCCGGTCGTGGCCCGAGCCCGCGCCCTCCTCGCCCTCCGCCAGCGTCACCCGCCCGTCCCACGAGTCGTCGTGGAACACCAGGTGCGTGCCCGCGTCCGCCACCACCAGCTGCACCGGCATCGTGATGTACAGCGGATCGTCACCCGGCACGAAGGCGCCGTCCGGATCGGTGTTCCACAGCCGGTACGAGCCGTCCCGCAGCCGCGGACCCGCCGACCGGCCGCCCAGCCCGAAGAAGCGCGCATCCGCCGCCACCTCCGACCGCAGCGCCCACCGCGCCTCACCGGCCCCCTGCCGCTCACGCGCCTCACCGGGCCTGTGCTGCGCACGTGCCGCCGCCGCGTCCGCCGCCGCATCCGCCGGCTCCCACCAGCGCGGCGGCAGATCACGCCGCAGCAGCACGCCCCCGGGCGTCCGCACCTCCACCGTCCCGTGCCGGCCCACCACCACCAGCACACGCTCCGACACCACCCGCCAGCCGCCGTCGGTGTCCGGCTCCAGCACCGCCCGCTCGTCCACCTCCGGACCCGGCCCGTTCACGGCGTACGACGGCTCCGGACCGGCCCCGTCCCAGCCGCAGAACACCGCGCCGCCCGCCGCCACCCGCACGCGCAGCGACGACCGCGCGAAGTGCACCACCCCGCCGCCCGGCAGCGGATCCGCCCCCTGCGCCGCACCCGGCACCCGCGCCCGCTCCGCACCCGGCCGCGGCAGCCCCGCTCTGTCCGCACTCCGCCGCCGCAGCGCCGACCGCAGGGACCGAACCCCCCGCGCCGTACGGACCGTCCTCACTAACCGCAGCAGATCATGCGCATCCATGCTGCTCAGACTGCCACCCACACGATCGTCGGCGCCCGTCGTTCAGACGCCGTTCACCCCCGCAGGGACAAGGGCGGGATGACGGAGGAACCCGGCACGCATGAGGCGGCCGGGGCACGGCCCCACCCGCGGCCGGTGCGATGCGCGCCGCAGTGTGCCGTCGGCTCTGGTGCGGGAGTCGATCACGTGGCATCGTCCTGGTCAGCCGCGCCACGCGCACACCCCGCCCGTGCGCGCGGCGCACGAGGACGATGCCACCACGCGATGCCCACGACGCGCAGAAGCCCGGGAGCCGCCAGATGACCACCGCACCGCAGCCCGCCGAAACGCCGGAGCCCCTGTGGACCCCCGGCGCCGACCGCGTCGCCCGCGCCCAGGTCACCCGCTTCCAGGCGTGGGCGGCGGAGCGCCACGGTGCACCGGCCGCGGTCCCCGGCGACCCCGCCGCGAGCTACGCCGCCCTGCACCGCTGGTCCGTCGACGAGCTCGAGACCTTCTGGCAGGCCCTCGCCCAATGGTGCGGCGTCCGCTTCTCCCACCCCGGCGAGCGCGTCCTCGCCGACCGCTCGATGCCCGGCGCCACCTGGTTCCCCGGGGCCACCCTCAACTACGCCGAGCACGCGCTGCGCGCCGCCGAGGACCCCGCACGGGCCGGCGAACCGGCTCTGCTCGCCGTCGACGAGATCCACGAGCCGAGCCCGGTCTCCTGGACCGAGCTGCGCCGCCAGGTCGGCTCGCTCGCCGGCGCGCTGCGCCGCCTGGGCGTGCGCCCCGGCGACCGCATCTCCGGCTATCTGCCCAACATCCCGCAGGCCGTTGTCGCCCTCCTCGCCGGCGCGGCCGTCGGCGCCGTGTGGACCTCCTGCGCGCCCGACTTCGGCGCCCGCAGCGTCCTGGACCGCTTCCAGCAGGTCGAACCCGTCGTCCTGTTCACCGTCGACGGCTACCGCTACGGCGGCAAGGAACACGAGCGCACCGGTACCGTCGCCGAACTCCGCACCGGCCTGCCCACCCTGCGCGCCGTCGTCCACATCCCGCTGCTGGGTACCCCGGCCCCCGAAGGCGCCCTGGAATGGGACGCACTGGTGGCCGAGGACGTGGAACCGGTCTTCGAACAGGTCCCCTTCGACCACCCGCTGTGGGTGCTGTACTCCTCCGGCACCACCGGCCTGCCCAAGGCCATCGTCCAGTCCCAGGGCGGCATCCTCCTCGAACACCTCAAGCAGCTCTCCCTGCACTGCGACCTCGGCCCCGGCGACCGCTTCTTCTGGTACACCTCCACCGGCTGGATGATGTGGAACTTCCTCGTCTCCGGCCTCCTGGTGGGCTCCACCGTCGTCCTCTACGACGGCAGCCCCGGCCACCCCGACACCGCCGCCCAGTGGCGCGTCGCCGAACGCACCGGCGCGACCCTCTACGGCACCTCGGCCGCCTACGTCATGGCCTGCCGCAAGGCGGAGGTCCACCCCGGCCGGGACTTCGACCTCTCGCGCGTGAAGTGCGTGGCCACGACGGGCTCGCCGCTGCCGCCCGACGGATTCCGCTGGCTGCACGACGAGGTCGCGGAAGACATGTGGATCGCCTCGGTGAGCGGCGGCACGGACGTCTGCAGCTGCTTCGCGGGCGCCGTCCCGACCCTGCCCGTCCACATCGGCGAGCTCCAGGCCCCCTGCCTCGGCACCGACCTGCAGGCCTGGGACCCGCACGGCAAGCCCGTCGTCGGCGAGGTCGGCGAGCTCGTCGTCACCAACCCCATGCCGTCGATGCCCGTCCACTTCTGGAACGACCCCGAAGGCACCCGCTACCGCGAGAGCTACTTCGAGATGTTCCCCGGCGTCTGGCGCCACGGCGACTGGATCACCCTCACCCCGCGCGGCAGCGTCGTCATCCACGGCCGCTCCGACTCCACCCTCAACCGGCAGGGCGTCCGCATGGGCTCCGCCGACATCTACGAGGTCGTCGAACGCCTCCCCGAGATCCGCGAGTCCCTGGTCATCGGCGTCGAACAGCCGGACGGCGGCTACTGGATGCCCCTCTTCGTCCACCTCTCGCCGGGCGCGCAGCTGGACGACGCCCTGCTCGACCGCATCAAGCGCACCATCCGCGAGAACCTCTCGCCCCGCCACGTCCCCGACGAGGTCATCGAGGTCCCGGCCGTCCCGCACACCCTCACCGGCAAGCGCATCGAGGTCCCGGTGAAGCGCCTCCTCCAGGGCACGCCACTGGAGAAGGCGGTGAACCCGGGCTCGGTGGACAACGCGGACCTGCTGAAGTTCTACGAGGAACTGGGGAAGGCCCGCTGATTCGGTCCGCTCCGCCCCTTTTCAGCCTGTCCTACCCCCCGTACGTCGCCTGAGCCTCACCCAGCACCGCAGCAAAGTCCGCGGCAAGCCGCTCGGCTTCCACGGGCGACAGATCCGCCGTAGTGATCCGCACCCCGGGCGCGGTTCCGATCCGGAACCGCGCCCCGGCAGCCACCCACCACCCCGAAGACCGCAACCCGTTGACGACGGCGGCTTCGTCCCGCACCGGCACCCACACGTTCAGCCCCCCACTCCCGTGGGCGGAGATCCCCCGCCGGGCCAGCTCCCCGATGAGCGCCTCGCGCCGCACGGCGTACGCGGTGCGGGCCTCGCCGACCAGCGCCCGGGCCCCGGGATCGGTGAGCAGCCCGGCCACGGCCTCCTGCAGCACATGGCTGACCCAGCCCGAGGTCAGCAGCAGCCGGCCGTCGTGCCGCGCCAGCGTCGTCGCGTCGCACGCCAGCGCGGCCCACCGCAGGTCCGGCCCCAGGTGCTTGGTGACGGTGCGGACCTGGGCCCAGCGGGCGAGCCGGCCCCCGGCGGTCAGGCTGTGCAGGGGGGCGCCGCAGATCTCCGCGGTGTAGTCGTTCTCGACGACCAGTACTTCCGGGGCCTCCGCGAGCACCGCGGCCAGGGCGTCGCGCCGGGCGGCGGAGAAGCAGCCGCCGTACGGATTCTGCGCCCGCGGGCTGCAGATGACGGCCCGTACGCCGCCGCGCACCGCGGCCCGCAGTTCCTCAGGCCGCATGCCCTCGTCGTCGACCCCGACCGGAACGATCCGCAGGCCGAGCGCCGGCACGAGGTCGAGCAGGTGGTGGTAGCCGGGGTCCTCCATCGCCACCGCGTCACCGGGCCGCAGTTCGGTGGAGAGCAGCCGCGCGACGCAGTCGAGCGCGCTGTGCGCGAAGGTGACGTGCGCGGACGGGACGCCGTCGCGCTCGTACCAGGCGCGGGTGAGCTCCTCCAGCCGGGCCAGCCGCGGCGCCGCCCGGTGCGAGCGCGCGCCCCGGGCCACCTGCACGGGCGGCACCGGTTCGGGCAGGAACGCCGGATCGGGGTGGCCGCCGGCCAGGTCGCGCAGCCCTTCGGGCACCTTCGGCGGGCGCCGGGAGGCGACGGCGGGAGCCTCGGCGACGACGGTCCCGCCGCGCCCGCGGGTGACGACGATGCCCCGACGGCGCAGCTCCTTGTACGTGGTGGCGACCGTGCCCGGGCTCACGCCGAGGCGCTCGGCGAGCGTGCGCACCGGGGGGAGCGAACTGCCGGGAGCGAGCGCCCCGTCGGTCACGCCGCGCTCGATGGACGCGGCAATCCCCTTGGCGTTCGTACCAGTGATCTCATATTGTGTCACCACGGAACTGAGTATGTATCAATACAATATTCGGGTCAAGGGGGATCACCGCATGCAGATACCGGGGGGACCGGACGGCCGCCGCATGCTCGCCGTCACCTTCGTCGACAGGACGGGCTCCGGCCTCTGGGCTGCCACGGCCGTCCTGTACTTCACCTACGTCGCCGGGCTCGGCACCGCCCGGATCGGCCTGCTGCTCGGCGTCTCCGGCGCCATCGGCATCGCCGGCCCGCCCCTCGGCGGCCTCCTCGCCGACCGCATCCCCCTGCGGACCCTGCTCGCCACCGTCCAGGCCCTCCGCGCCGTCGCCTCGCTCGCCCTCCTCACCACCACGGACCTACGGCTGCTGCTCGCCATCACCGCGGCCGGCAGCCTCGGCGATCGCGCGTCCTCCGTCCTCACCAAGCTCTACGCGACCCGCGTCGCCGGCTCCGACCGCAACCGCTACCAGGCCGTCAACCGCACCGTCTCCAACGTGGGCTGGGCCGTCGGCGGCCTCGCAGCAGCAGGCGCCCTCGCCGTCGGCACCACCGCCGTCTACCGCTGGCTGCTCGTCGGCGACGCCCTGTCCTTCGTCGCCGTCGCCCTGCTCACCCTGCGCTGCGGCGAACCGCCGTCGGCCTCGCGCGTGGTGGCGGCGGGCGGCCCGGCGGCCGGCGCCGGAGACGGCCGGGCGGCCGCGGCAGCCGGCGCCGTCCGCGTCACCAACCCCTGGCGCGACCGCCGGTACCTCGCCTACACCGCCACCGAAACCTTCCTCTGCCTCGACGACTCCGTCTTCAAAGTCGGCCTCGCCCTGTGGGCCGTCACGGCCACACCCGTCCCGCACGGCATCGTCCCCCTCCTCCTCGTCCTCAACAACGTGCTCGTGGTGTGCTTCCAGGTCCCCTTCGCCCGCTTCGGGACCACCTCCGAGAAGGCGCGCACTTCGCTGTTCCCCCTGGCCGCGGCCTTCCTCGCAGGCGGAGCGGCCCTCGCCGCATCGGCCACCGGCACCCGCTGGATCGCCGTCACCGCCCTGATCCTGGCCGCGACCGCCTTCACCGTCGCCGAGATGCTCCACGCCACCGTCTCCTGGGAACTGTCCGTCGCCCTCGCGCCACCCGCCGCCCAAGGCGCCTACCTCGGCGTCCACGGCCTCGCATCGGCGGTCCAGCGCAGCATCGGACCCGTGGCCGTGACCGGCACCATCGCGGCCGGACCCCTCGGCTGGCTCGGCTTCGGCGCCGGACTCGCCGTCATGTGCCTCGCCCAGCGCAGACTCACCCGCGACGACGGCGAGACCGCATTGTCAGTGCCTCCCATTACGGTGAGTAAGCATTGATCACACGCGCTCAGGGGGAGAGAAGATGGCGCAATCACGTGACGGCGGAGCACGACCGGCGGGCGGGAAGCGGCCCACGGGGAAACGGCTGACGGGGGAGGGGAAGCGACCGGCGGGCAGGAAGCGCCCGCACACCAAGCAGCGGGACGGCAGGAAGAGACCACTCACCGAGCGGCGCAAGCTCAGCGCACGGCGCCTGCTGCGCCGCGAAGTCCCCAGTACCGTGGCCGTCCTGGCCGGGGCGGACGACTTCGCGGCCATGCAGGGCTACACGAGCTTCCCCTTCGACGACCACGCCACCTACATGCGGCAGGTGGAGGGCCTGCTGCGCGACTTGGCCGCGCGCGGCACACACACGAGCGTCGCCCTCTTCGACCCCGTCGCCTACGCGGAGTTCTGCACCGAATCCCACCTCGACCCCGACGCCCCGGCCAGCCGCACGCACTACATCGCGGACGTCGCAGCCGCCGGCACCAAGGTCACCTACGAAGGCGAGCCCCTCGCCCGCCTGCTGCCCCGGCTCGTCGCCGAGGCGGAACAGCAAGCGACGTGGGAGTACGCCTCGGCCCTGCTCACCCGCGGCGACTGCGACTCCTGCGGCGAGGACATCGGCCGCGCAGCCTTCGCCAGGGCCACCGCCCTCCTGCGGAGGATCATCGAGGCGGCGGGACCCGGCACCCACCACCTCGTCTGCAGCATCCCGGCCGAAGGGCGGACTCCGCTCGTGGCCGTGCTGCACACGGAGAGCCGTGACGACGGCCTGCTCCACCTCGGCGAGGCGGCCGCCCTCCTCTTCTGCACCGTCCTCGCGGCAGGCATCGCCACGGAACGGCCGGGCGGAGTGGTGCTGCGCAGCATGCGGCCCGATCACCGCGACACCGTCCGCGGCTGGAACCTCAAGGACGGCGGCCGGCTCCACCCGCTGACCGAAGCGGAAGTCTTCGCCGCCTACTGCACCGACGCCCGCACCGGTGAACCCGTACCGCCCGAGCCCGACGTCGACTACTGCGCGGGGCTGCCCTTGGAGGACTGAGAGAACTGAGAGGCCTGAGCGGACCGACGGCCGCCGGGCAGGAAACGAGTGAACGAGTGAAGGGTGCCCCGCCACCCGGCAGGACACCCTTCACTTCTCAGCTCACATCACCGCGACGGTGACGGCCCGGCTCACTCGCCGGACAGCACCGCCTGCGCGGCCAGACGGGCCTCCTCGGCGGAGTCCGTCGCACGGGCCGCGGCGGCGGCACGCTCGCACTGGGCCAGCGTGTGCTTGGCCAGGGTCGCGCGGACGTACGGAATCGACGCCGCACCCATGGACAGGCTCGTCACGCCCAGACCGGTCAGCACGCAGGCCAGCAGCGGGTCGGACGCGGCCTCACCGCACACGCCGCAGCTCTTGCCCTCGGCCTTGGCGGCCTCGGCGGAAGCCGCGACCAGATCGAGCAGCGCCGGCTGCCACGGATCCTGCAGCCGCGACACCGCACCGACCTGACGGTCGGCGGCGAAGGTGTACTGCGCCAGGTCGTTGGTGCCCAGCGACAGGAACTCGACCTCTTGCAGGATCGAACGGGCCCGCAGCGCGGCGGAGGGGATCTCCACCATCGCCCCGAACTTCGCCTGCAGCCCGGCCTCGCGGCACGCGTCCGCGAACGCCTTGGCGTCCGTGCGGTCCGCCACCATCGGCGCCATGACCTCGAGGTAGACCGGCAGCCCCTCCGCGGCCTTGGCCAGCGCGGTGAGCTGCGTGCGCAGCACGTCCGGGTGGTCGAGCAGGGTGCGCAGACCCCGCACGCCCAGCGCCGGGTTGGGCTCGTCGGCCGGGGTCAGGAAGTCGAGCGGCTTGTCCGCGCCCGCGTCCAGCACCCGCACGACCACTCGGCCCTCGGGGAAGGCCTCCAGCACCTTGCGGTACGCCTCGACCTGCTTGGCCTCGGACGGCGCCTTCTTACTGTCGTCCAGGAACAGGAACTCGGTGCGGAACAGACCGACGCCCTCGGCACCCGCCTCGACGGCCGCCGCCACATCCCCCGGACCGCCGACGTTCGCCAGCAGCGGCACCTTGTGCCCGTCCGACGTCGCACCCGGGCCCGACGACGCCGACAGCGCAGCCTTGCGCTCCTCGGCCGTCTTGATCAGCTCCGCGCGCTTCTCCGGGCTCGGGTCGACGAAGATGTCGCCCGTGCTGCCGTCCACGGCCACCACCGTGCCCTCGGCAAGCTCACCCGCCCCCGGCAGCGCCACGACCGCCGGCACTCCGAGCGCCCGCGCCAGGATGGCGCTGTGGCTGGTCGGCCCGCCCTCCTCGGTCACGAAGCCCAGCACCAGGGTCGGGTCGAGCAGCGCGGTGTCGGCGGGAGCGAGGTCCCGGGCGATCAGCACGTAGGGCTCGTCGCTGTCCGGCACGCCCGGCATCGGCACGCCCAGCAGGCGCGCGACGATGCGGTTGCGCACGTCGTCCAGGTCGGCCACGCGGCCGGCCAGGTACTCGCCGGCGTTGGCGAGCAGCGCGCGGTAGGCGGCGAAGGCGTCGTACACCGCGCGCTCCGCGGTGCTGCCGACGGTGATGCGCCGTTCGACGTCGGCCATCAGCTCGGGGTCCTGGGCCATCATGGCCTGGGCCTCCAGCACGTGCTGGGCCTCGCCACCGGCCAGGTTGCCGCGCGCGATGAGGTCGGCGGCCACAGCTTCCACGGCCTGGCGCGCGCGGCCCTGCTCGCGCGGCGCCTCGTCCGTGGGAATCTGCTTGGCCGGCGGCTCCAGAACCGCCGTGCCCATGTGCCGGACCTCGCCGATGGCCACACCGTGGCTCACGCCGACGCCTCGCAGCGTTGTCTCCATTTCACCCGTCTCCGGTTGATGCGGCGGCTCGGGCCGCCGCGGTGGATGTCGTACGTGCCGCTCCCCTTCTCAGGGAGCGGTATCGGCTACTTCCAGCTGAAGAGCTGGTCGCCGGCCTTGACGTCGTCGTCCTCGCGGACGTCGCCGAGCGAGTCGGCGGTGGCCTCCAGCGCGACGATCGGGCAGATCGGCGACTTGCCGGCCTCTTCGACGGCGACGGGGTTCCAGCGCACGACGTCCTGGCCGCGCGTCACGGTGTCGCCCTTGTTGACGAGCAGCTCGAAGCCCTCGCCGTTGAGCTGGACGGTGTCGATGCCGAGGTGCGTCAGCACACCGTGGCCCTCGGCGTCTACGACGACGAACGCGTGCGGGTGCAGCGAGACGATGACGCCGTCGACGGGGGAGACCGCGGCGTGGGGCTCACGTACGGGGTCGACAGCGGTACCGGGTCCCACCATCGCGCCGGAGAAGACCGGATCGGGCACTGCCGCGAGTCCGATGGCGCGTCCGGCGATCGGGGACGTCACGGTGGTCATGGGAAGCCTCCCAGGTGGAGATTCGTCACGCGCCGTCACTACCTGTCCTGGACGGCGCACTGGTCGGAAGCCTAAGTCATAGGAACTGAGGGTTCCGCACGAGTGATCGGGGCCTTGGCGTGTGCGGTGCGTAATCGATTTGCCTCGTGTGAGGAGGGCATGTACTGTCAGATCCCTGCCCACGACCGAGGCCCGCAGACAACTGCCGGCGAGGCGAGGGCGGCACCTATCAGAAGTGATCCTTTCTCGGTTCCACTGCTGTGCCCGTGTGCCTTTCCGGCTGCGGAAAACAGAGTGGCGGGAGAGCGGAAAAACTCCTGATAGAGTGTGAACACAACGAAGGGAAGCGCCCGGAGGAAAGCCCGAGAGGGTGAGTACAAAGGAAGCGTCCGTTCCTTGAGAACTCAACAGCGTGCCAAAAGTCAACGCCAGACTATAAAATACCCCGTCCTCGGTCAGTTTTGACCGGGACGCGGTTCCTTTGAAAGTCCTGCCGGTCCTTCGGGATTGCGCAGGCAACACAGCGAGGACGCTGTGAACGACCGGGATTATTCCTCCTGGTCGTTCCGCTCTCGTGTGTGTGCACCCGATTACGGGTAAACATTCACGGAGAGTTTGATCCTGGCTCAGGACGAACGCTGGCGGCGTGCTTAACACATGCAAGTCGAACGATGAAGCCCTTCGGGGTGGATTAGTGGCGAACGGGTGAGTAACACGTGGGCAATCTGCCCTGCACTCTGGGACAAGCCCTGGAAACGGGGTCTAATACCGGATACGACCTGCCGAGGCATCTCGGCGGGTGGAAAGCTCCGGCGGTGCAGGATGAGCCCGCGGCCTATCAGCTTGTTGGTGGGGTAATGGCCTACCAAGGCGACGACGGGTAGCCGGCCTGAGAGGGCGACCGGCCACACTGGGACTGAGACACGGCCCAGACTCCTACGGGAGGCAGCAGTGGGGAATATTGCACAATGGGCGAAAGCCTGATGCAGCGACGCCGCGTGAGGGATGACGGCCTTCGGGTTGTAAACCTCTTTCAGCAGGGAAGAAGCGAAAGTGACGGTACCTGCAGAAGAAGCGCCGGCTAACTACGTGCCAGCAGCCGCGGTAATACGTAGGGCGCAAGCGTTGTCCGGAATTATTGGGCGTAAAGAGCTCGTAGGCGGCTTGTCACGTCGGATGTGAAAGCCCGGGGCTTAACCCCGGGTCTGCATTCGATACGGGCAGGCTAGAGTTCGGTAGGGGAGATCGGAATTCCTGGTGTAGCGGTGAAATGCGCAGATATCAGGAGGAACACCGGTGGCGAAGGCGGATCTCTGGGCCGATACTGACGCTGAGGAGCGAAAGCGTGGGGAGCGAACAGGATTAGATACCCTGGTAGTCCACGCCGTAAACGTTGGGAACTAGGTGTGGGCGACATTCCACGTCGTCCGTGCCGCAGCTAACGCATTAAGTTCCCCGCCTGGGGAGTACGGCCGCAAGGCTAAAACTCAAAGGAATTGACGGGGGCCCGCACAAGCAGCGGAGCATGTGGCTTAATTCGACGCAACGCGAAGAACCTTACCAAGGCTTGACATACACCGGAAACACCTAGAGATAGGTGCCCCCTTGTGGTCGGTGTACAGGTGGTGCATGGCTGTCGTCAGCTCGTGTCGTGAGATGTTGGGTTAAGTCCCGCAACGAGCGCAACCCTTGTCCTGTGTTGCCAGCATGCCCTTCGGGGTGATGGGGACTCACAGGAGACTGCCGGGGTCAACTCGGAGGAAGGTGGGGACGACGTCAAGTCATCATGCCCCTTATGTCTTGGGCTGCACACGTGCTACAATGGCCGGTACAATGAGCTGCGATACCGCGAGGTGGAGCGAATCTCAAAAAGCCGGTCTCAGTTCGGATTGGGGTCTGCAACTCGACCCCATGAAGTTGGAGTTGCTAGTAATCGCAGATCAGCATTGCTGCGGTGAATACGTTCCCGGGCCTTGTACACACCGCCCGTCACGTCACGAAAGTCGGTAACACCCGAAGCCGGTGGCCCAACCCTTGTGGAGGGAGCCGTCGAAGGTGGGACTGGCGATTGGGACGAAGTCGTAACAAGGTAGCCGTACCGGAAGGTGCGGCT
Organism: Streptomyces rectiverticillatus; assembly: GCF_013394065.1. Taxonomy (NCBI): domain Bacteria; kingdom Bacillati; phylum Actinomycetota; class Actinomycetes; order Kitasatosporales; family Streptomycetaceae; genus Streptomyces; species Streptomyces rectiverticillatus. The sequence continues at coordinate 1,177,544 of NZ_CP040752.1, read as the reverse complement.
GGATCACCTCCTTTCTAAGGAGCATATGGCCGACTGCGAGCGAATGACTCGCACGGTTGCTCATGGGTGGAACGTTGACTATTCGGCATGATCCGGTGGGATCGCTAGTACTGCTTCGGCGTGGAACGTGAATTCTCATCTGGTCGGGCCGGGCACGCTGTTGGGTATCTGAGGGTACGGACTTCGGTCCGACCTTCGCGATGCCGGCCCCAGTGAACTGCTGCGCTTGCGTGGTGGGTGATGGGTGGCTGGTCGTTGCTTGAGAACTGCACAGTGGACGCGAGCATCTGTGGCCAAGTTTTTAAGGGCGCACGGTGGATGCCTTGGCACCAGGAACCGATGAAGGACGTGGGAGGCCACGATAGGCCCCGGGGAGCTGTCAACCAAGCTTTGATCCGGGGGTGTCCGAATGGGGAAACCCGGCAGTCGTCATGGGCTGTCACCCGCTGCTGAACACATAGGCAGTGTGGAGGGAACGCGGGGAAGTGAAACATCTCAGTACCCGCAGGAAGAGAAAACAACCGTGATTCCGGGAGTAGTGGCGAGCGAAACCGGATGAGGCCAAACCGTATGCGTGTGATACCCGGCAGGGGTTGCGTATACGGGGTTGTGGGATCTCTTTTTCATAGTCTGCCGGCTGTGAGACGAGTCAGAAACCGTTGGTGTAGGCGAAGGACATGCGAAAGGTCCGGCGTAGAGGGTAAGACCCCCGTAGCTGAAACATCAACGGCTCGTTTAAGAGACACCCAAGTAGCACGGGGCCCGAGAAATCCCGTGTGAATCTGGCGGGACCACCCGTTAAGCCTAAATATTCCCTGGTGACCGATAGCGGATAGTACCGTGAGGGAATGGTGAAAAGTACCGCGGGAGCGGAGTGAAATAGTACCTGAAACCGTGTGCCTACAAGCCGTGGGAGCGTCGCGCATCGAGCTTGCTCGGTGCGTCGTGACTGCGTGCCTTTTGAAGAATGAGCCTGCGAGTTTGCGGTGTGTTGCGAGGTTAACCCGTGTGGGGAAGCCGTAGCGAAAGCGAGTCCGAATAGGGCGATTGAGTAGCGCGCCCAAGACCCGAAGCGGAGTGATCTAGCCATGGGCAGGTTGAAGCGGAGGTAAGACTTCGTGGAGGACCGAACCCACCAGGGTTGAAAACCTGGGGGATGACCTGTGGTTAGGGGTGAAAGGCCAATCAAACTCCGTGATAGCTGGTTCTCCCCGAAATGCATTTAGGTGCAGCGTCGTGTGTTTCTTGCCGGAGGTAGAGCACTGGATAGGCGATGGGCCCTACCGGGTTACTGACCTTAGCCAAACTCCGAATGCCGGTAAGTGAGAGCGCGGCAGTGAGACTGTGGGGGATAAGCTCCATGGTCGAGAGGGAAACAGCCCAGAGCATCGACTAAGGCCCCTAAGCGTACGCTAAGTGGGAAAGGATGTGGAGTCGCAGAGACAACCAGGAGGTTGGCTTAGAAGCAGCCACCCTTGAAAGAGTGCGTAATAGCTCACTGGTCAAGTGATTCCGCGCCGACAATGTAGCGGGGCTCAAGCGTACCGCCGAAGTCGTGTCATTCCAGCACATACCTCTAACGGGGGCTGGGATGGGTAGGGGAGCGTCGTGTGCCGGGTGAAGCAGCCGCGGAAGCGAGTTGTGGACGGTTCACGAGTGAGAATGCAGGCATGAGTAGCGATACACACGTGGGAAACGTGTGCGCCGATTGACTAAGGGTTCCTGGGTCAAGCTGATCTGCCCAGGGTAAGTCGGGACCTAAGGCGAGGCCGACAGGCGTAGTCGATGGACAACCGGTTGATATTCCGGTACCCGCTTTGAAACGCCCAATATCGAATCCATTAATGCTAAGGCCGTGAAGCCGCCCTGGATCCTTCGGGTGAAGGGGAGTGGTGGAGCCGCTGACCCAAGGTGGTAGTAGGTAAGCGATGGGGTGACGCAGGAAGGTAGTCCAGCCCGGGCGGTGGTTGTCCCGGGGTAAGGGTGTAGGCCGTGTGGTAGGCAAATCCGTCACACGTTAAGGCTGAGACCTGATGCCGAGCCGATTGTGGTGAAGTGGATGATCCTATGCTGTCGAGAAAAGCCTCTAGCGAGTTTCATGGCGGCCCGTACCCTAAACCGACTCAGGTGGTCAGGTAGAGAATACCGAGGCGTTCGGGTGAACTATGGTTAAGGAACTCGGCAAAATGCCCCCGTAACTTCGGGAGAAGGGGGGCCATTTCCGGTGATGGAATTTACTTCCTGAGCTGGGGGTGGCCGCAGAGACCAGCGAGAAGCGACTGTTTACTAAAAACACAGGTCCGTGCGAAGCCGTAAGGCGATGTATACGGACTGACGCCTGCCCGGTGCTGGAACGTTAAGGGGACCGGTTAGCTCCATTTCGGTGGGGCGAAGCTGAGAACTTAAGCGCCAGTAAACGGCGGTGGTAACTATAACCATCCTAAGGTAGCGAAATTCCTTGTCGGGTAAGTTCCGACCTGCACGAATGGCGTAACGACTTCTCGACTGTCTCAACCATAGGCCCGGTGAAATTGCACTACGAGTAAAGATGCTCGTTTCGCGCAGCAGGACGGAAAGACCCCGGGACCTTTACTATAGCTTGATATTGGTGTTCGGTTCGGCTTGTGTAGGATAGGTGGGAGACTGTGAAGCCGTGGCGCCAGCCATGGTGGAGTCGTCGTTGAAATACCACTCTGGTCGTGCTGGATGTCTAACCTCGGTCCGTGATCCGGATCAGGGACAGTGTCTGGTGGGTAGTTTAACTGGGGCGGTTGCCTCCTAAAGAGTAACGGAGGCGCCCAAAGGTTCCCTCAGCCTGGTTGGCAATCAGGTGTTGAGTGTAAGTGCACAAGGGAGCTTGACTGTGAGACCGACGGGTCGAGCAGGGACGAAAGTCGGGACTAGTGATCCGGCGGTGGCTTGTGGAAGCGCCGTCGCTCAACGGATAAAAGGTACCCCGGGGATAACAGGCTGATCTTCCCCAAGAGTCCATATCGACGGGATGGTTTGGCACCTCGATGTCGGCTCGTCGCATCCTGGGGCTGGAGTCGGTCCCAAGGGTTGGGCTGTTCGCCCATTAAAGCGGTACGCGAGCTGGGTTTAGAACGTCGTGAGACAGTTCGGTCCCTATCCGCTGCGCGCGTAGGAGTCTTGAGAAGGGCTGTCCCTAGTACGAGAGGACCGGGACGGACGAACCTCTGGTGTGCCAGTTGTCCTGCCAAGGGCATGGCTGGTTGGCTACGTTCGGGAGGGATAACCGCTGAAAGCATCTAAGCGGGAAGCCTGCTTCGAGATGAGGACTCCCACCCACTTGATGGGGTAAGGCTCCCAGTAGACGACTGGGTTGATAGGCCAGGTGTGGAAGACCGGTAACGGTTGGAGCTGACTGGTACTAATAGGCCGAGGGCTTGTCCTCAGTTGCTCGCGTCCACTGTGTAGGTTCTGAAGTAACGACCTGTGTCAACGCCGGGTTGGTTAACTTCATAGTGTTTCGGTGGTCATAGCGTTAGGGAAACGCCCGGTTACATTCCGAACCCGGAAGCTAAGCCTTTCAGCGCCGATGGTACTGCATGGGGGACCGTGTGGGAGAGTAGGACGCCGCCGAACAATTTTTAGAGAAAGCCCTGGTGGGAACCTTGAGTTCCCGCCGGGGCTTTTTTGTATTTCCGCGACCACCCTCCCCGCGGCCCGGTCGCGCCGAAGGGTAAGGTCGGGGGGTATCGTTCGCATATTTCCCACAGGAGGCCCCCGGGTGGAGGTCCAGGAGACGCGAGTCCAGACCGACCGCGTCCTCACCATCCCGAACATCCTCAGCATGGCGCGTCTGGTCGGCGTCCCTCTCTTCCTGTGGCTGATTCTTCAGAAGCACGACGGGTGGGCGCTGCTCGTCCTGGCCCTCAGCGGCGTCAGTGACTACCTCGACGGAAAGCTCGCCCGGCGCTGGAATCAGATCAGCAGCCTCGGCCGGCTGCTCGACCCGGCCGCCGACCGGCTCTACATCCTTTCCACGCTCTTCGGTCTGACCTGGCGTGAGATCCTTCCGCTCTGGATGACCGCCGCCCTGATCGCCCGCGAGGCGATGCTGCTGGTCATGGTGTGGATTCTGAGGCGCCACGGCTATCCGCCGCCGCAGGTGAACTTCCTCGGCAAGGCCGCGACCTTCAACCTGATGTACGCGTTCCCGTTGCTGCTTCTCAGTGACGGTGAGGGCTGGTTGCCGTCACTTGCCGCGATTTTCGGATGGGCGTTCGCCGGATGGGGTACAACCCTCTATTGGTGGGCAGGGATCCTCTATGTGGTCCAGGTCCGCCGCCTGGTCAAGGCGGACGCCACGGCCGACTGATCTCGCCGCAGACTCCGGCCCTACTCCGGCCATCCCTGGCGTGAAGTCGGCATGACCGTCGTCTCCCGAGGAGGACGCTTCCGACATGAAGGCCGTCGTGATGGCCGGCGGCGAAGGCACGCGCCTTCGCCCCATGACCTCGAGCATGCCCAAGCCGCTCCTGCCGGTCGCCAACCGGCCGATCATGGAGCATGTGCTGCGACTGCTCAAACGGCACGGGCTCACCGAGACCGTGGTGACGGTGCAGTTCCTCGCCTCCCTCGTCAGGAACTACTTCGGGGACGGCGAGGAGCTCGGCATGGAGCTCACCTACGCCAATGAGGAAAAGCCACTCGGCACCGCAGGCAGCGTCAAGAACGCCGAGGAGGCGCTCAAGGACGATGCCTTCCTGGTGATCTCCGGAGACGCCCTCACCGATTTCGATCTGACCGACCTGATCCGTTTCCACAAGGAGAAGGGCGCACTGGTCACCGTCTGCCTCACCCGTGTTCCCAATCCTCTCGAATTCGGCATCACCATCGTCGACGAGAACGGCAAGGTGGACCGCTTCCTGGAGAAGCCCACCTGGGGCCAGGTCTTCTCCGACACGGTGAACACGGGCATCTACGTCATGGAGCCCGAGGTCTTCGACTATGTCGAGGCCGACGTCCCCGTCGACTGGTCGGGCGATGTCTTCCCGCAGCTGATGAAGGAGGGCAAGCCGGTCTACGGCTATGTCGCCGAGGGCTACTGGGAGGACGTCGGCACCCACGAGAGCTACGTCAAGGCCCAGGCCGACGTGCTCGAAGGCAGAGTCGACGTCGACATAGACGGTTTCGAGATCTCCCCGGGCGTCTGGGTCGCCGAAGGCGCCGAAGTCCACCCCGACGCCACCCTGCGCGGCCCGCTCTACATCGGCGACTACGCCAAGGTCGAAGCCGGCGCCGAGATCCGTGAGCACACCGTCGTCGGCTCCAACGTCGTCGTCAAGAGCGGGGCCTTCCTGCACAAGGTCGTCGTCCACGACAACGTCTACATCGGCCAGCAGAGCAACCTGCGCGGCTGCGTCATCGGCAAGAACACCGACATCATGCGCGCCGCCAGGATCGAGGACGGCGCGGTCATCGGCGACGAGTGCCTCGTCGGTGAGGAATCGATTATTCAGGGCAATGTCCGGGTCTATCCCTTCAAGACCATCGAGGCGGGTGCGTTCGTCAACACCTCGGTGATCTGGGAGTCCCGGGGCCAGGCCCATCTCTTCGGCGCACGCGGAGTGTCCGGCATCCTCAACGTGGAGATCACGCCCGAGCTCGCGGTACGGCTCGCCGGCGCGTATGCCACGACGCTCAAGAAGGGCTCGACCGTCACCACGGCCCGTGACCACTCCCGCGGTGCGCGAGCGCTCAAGCGCGCAGTGATCTCCGCCCTGCAGGCCAGCGCCATAGACGTACGCGACCTGGAGAACGTCCCGCTGCCGGTGGCGCGCCAGCAGACGGCGCGCGGCAGCGCCGGCGGCATCATGATCCGGACGACGCCGGGCGTGCCCGACTCCGTGGACATCATGTTCTTCGACGAGCGCGGTGCCGACCTCTCCCAGGCCGGGCAGCGCAAGCTCGATCGCGTCTACGCCCGCCAGGAGTACCGGAGGGCCTTCCCCGGGGAGATCGGCGACCTCTCCTTCCCCTCCAGCGTCTACGACTCCTACGCCGGCTCGCTGCTGCGGTCCGTGGACACCAGCGGGGTCGCCGAGGCGGGGCTGAAGGTCGTGGTGGACGCGGCGCACGGCAGCGCCGGCCTCGTTCTGCCCAGCCTGCTCGGCCGGCTCGGCGTGGAGGCCTTCACCATCAACCCCGGGCTCGACGAGTCCCGTCCCACCGAGACCGCGGACGACCGCCGCTCCGGCCTCGTCCGGCTCGGCGAGATCGTGGCCTCGGCCCGCGCCGCGTTCGGTGTGCGGTTCGACCCGGTGGGCGAGCGGATCTCCCTCGTCGACGAGCGCGGCCGGATCGTGGAGGACGACCGGGCCCTGCTCGTCCTGCTCGACCTGGTGGCCGCCGAGCGGCGCAGCGGCAAGGTGGCGCTGCCGGTGACCACCACGCGCATCGCCGAGCAGGTGGCGGCATACCACGGCACCCAGGTCGAGTGGACGACGACCTCGCCCGACGATCTGACCAGGGTCGGCCGTGCGGACACCACGATCTTCGGCGGGGACGGGCGCGGCGGCTTCATCGTGCCGGAGTCCACCAGCGTTTTCGACGGGACTGCCGCATTCGTCCGTCTCATCGGTCTGGTGGCGCGCACTCAGCTCACGCTCAGCCAGATAGACGCACGCATCCCGCGCGCCCATGTGCTCCGCCGCGACCTCGCGACCCCGTGGGCGGTCAAGGGACTCGTGATGCGGTCCGTCGTCGAGGCGGCCGGGGACCGGCACGTGGACACCACGGACGGGGTTCGGGTGGTCGAGGCCGACGGGCGCTGGGTCATGGTGCTGCCCGACCCGGCCGAGGCGGTGACCCACCTGTGGGCCGAGGGGCCGGACGACTCCTCGGCGCAGGCCCTGCTCGACGAGTGGTCGGCGGTCGTGGACGGCGCCGGGCGCTGATCGCGGACGCCGGGTCAGGATCCGGCGGGCGTCGTCTCCTTGAGGCCGGACCGGGTGCCGGAGTGATCCCGCGTCCGGCGCGCCGGTGGGGCCATTGGGAGACGACGCCCCCGACGTGCGACGATGTGCGGCATGTCGCAGCAGCCCCCCGTTCGGAGCACGGTCCCGTCTGCTCCGCGCCCCGATGCCTCCATGTCGCTGCTGACCAACGTGATGGACCACAGCCTCGACGACGGTTACGCGGAGGCGGCGGCCAGGCGCAAGGAGGAGGGCGGCAGCAAGCTGCCGAGCCCGCTGCGTGCCAAGCTGGGCCTCGCCGCGGCCCTGCTGCTCGCCGCGGTGGTGGTGACGCTGGGGGCGGCGCAGGCGCAGATATCGGCACCGACGCTGGCCAAGGAGCGCCAGCAGCTCATCGACCGCATCGGGCGGGAGACCTCGGCGGCCGACGCGCTGCAGAAGAACGTCGACACCCTGCGGAATGCCGTCGGCACCAAGCAGCGTGACGCCCTGGAGGAGCACGGCGGCGACCAGACCGACCTGGTGTCGCTGCTCGCGGGCGCGACCGCGGTGCAGGGCCCCGGGGTCAAGCTCGTCGTGGACGACGCCAAGCAGACGAAGCAGAGCGGTGGCGGCGGTCCGCGCGAGAGCACCGGCTTCGCCGATACGGGCCGAGTGCGCGACCGTGACATGCAGCGCATCGTCAACGGTCTGTGGCAGGCCGGGGCGGAGGCCGTCGCGGTCAACGGGCAGCGGCTGACGGCGCTGTCGGCGATCAGGGCCGCCGGTGACGCCATACTGGTGGACAACAAGCCGCTGGTGCCGCCGTACACGGTGCTGGCGGTCGGTGACGGACAGCAGTTGGCGAATGCCTTCCAGCGCAGCGTCGACGGGCAGTATCTGCGTGTTCTGCAGCAGAACTACGGGATCCGCTACAACATTTCCGCTCAGGGAGACGTCCGGCTGCCCGCCGCACCGAGCCTGATCGTACGTATCGCACAGCCGCAGGGGGGTGGCGCGGCCGGCCGCGCCACCGACACAGGGAAGGGCACATCGTGATCGCCGTATTGGGCCTCGTCGTGGGAGTCGTGGTCGGACTGGTCGTCCGTCCTGTGGTGCCGACGGCGGTCGAGCCCTACCTTCCCATCGCCGTCGTGGCGGCGCTCGACGCGGTGTTCGGCGGCCTCCGGGCGATGCTGGACGGAATCTTCGACGACAAGGTGTTCGTCGTGTCCTTCCTGTCCAACGTGGTCGTGGCGGCGCTGATCGTCTTCCTGGGCGACAAGCTCGGCGTGGGCGCCCAGCTGTCCACCGGCGTGGTGGTCGTCCTGGGCATCCGCATCTTCTCCAACGCGGCCGCGATCCGCCGGCACGTCTTCCGGGCGTGAGGCCGATGAGCACCGACGACAACATGCCCGACGAGCCGGGGTCCGCTTCCGCGGAGGAGCCGAAGAAGAAGGACGTCCCGGCCGGGGAGCCGACGAAGCCGGGTACGGCCGGCAAGGCCGGTGAGCCTGCCGAGCCCGGCAGGCCGACTGTCGAGGACGACGGGACCGGCAAGGCGGGTAAGGCGGGTAGGGCTGATACCGGTCGTAAGGCCGACAAGGCGCGCGAGCCGGGAAAGCCTGATGAATCAGTCAAGTCCGGACCGGAGTCTGCTCCGGAAGGTGAGCCGGCTCCCGGTCCGGGAGCCGGGCCCGGGCCCGAAGCCGCAGGGGAGCCGGCACCCGAACCGGGGCCCGAAGCGGACTCCGGGCCGGAGGCCGAGCCGGAGCCCGGGCCCGAGCCGGTCGCTGCGGCCTCCGCCGCCGCGTCCGGGGCCGGTACCGCCGCCGAGCCCGTGACGGGCCGTCAGCGTCTGGCCAAGGCCTTCTGGCCGCCGCGGCTGACGCGGGCGCAGCTTACCGTCGCGGTGCTGCTGTGCGTCCTCGGCCTGGGCCTGGCCATCCAGGTCCGGTCGACCAGCGACAACAGCGCGCTGCGCGGTGCACGGCAGGAGGACCTCGTACGGATTCTGGACGAGCTGGACAACCGCACCAAGCGGCTGGAGGACGAGAAGCGGCGGCTGGAGAACCAGCGCACCGAGCTCGAGAGCAGCTCCAACCAGGCCGCGGAGGCCCGTAAGCAGACCGCGCAGAAGGAGCAGCAGCTGGCGATCCTCGCGGGCACGGTGAGGGCGCAGGGGCCGGGCATCGAGCTCACGGTGAGCGACCCCAAGAACGCCGTCGAGTCCGACAAGCTGCTGGACACCCTCCAGGAGCTGCGGGCCGCGGGTGCGGAGGCCATCCAGATCAATGACGTACGGATCGCGGCCGACACCTATTTTTCGGGCGCGGCGGGGAAGGTGGAGATCGACGGCAAGAAGGTCTCGCAGCCTTACCGGTTCAAGGTGATCGGCAAGCCGCAGGATCTGGAGCCCGCGCTCAACATCCCCGGTGGTGTCGTGCAGACGCTGGAGAAGGAGCAGGCGGGCGTCACGGTCCGGCGGTCTGAGAAGATCATTGTGGACGCCTTGCGCCCGGCGAAGCGGCCTGACTACGCTCGGTCGTCATCGCAGTGAGGCGGGCGGTCATGCGGGCTTCAGAGGGAGGCCATGAGGTTGCGGGGGGTCGGCGCACCAAGTCGAGGGTGCGTGGTGGAAACTGTCTGTTGACCACGGACGTTGTATGGATGTCCAGGTCGGACGGTGTGTGCATCGAGGTTTTGTCCTGCCCCACGGGCGGGTCTGTTTCGGTCAAGGGGAATCGCCCGTGAAGTTGTTTGCGAAGTTGTTCGGCAAGAGCGCACGCCAGGACGGTGGCAGCGCCCGCCACCGCGCGTCGCGTCCGGTGGAGGGCGGCGAGGGCCGGGAGGGCGCCCAGGAGGGGCGTCCGCTGTTCCGGGACCAGGTCGGAGCTCCGGGAGGAGACATTCCGGGCGGGTCGGCTGTTGACCCTGCCGCCACCGGGCGCATAGGTTTCGGGGCACCAGCGACCTCGAGCGCGCACGGAGGGTCTGCCTTGCCGGTATGTACGAGGTGCGGCCACCGGAACGCCGAGGCGAGCCGGTTCTGCTCCAACTGCGGTGCCCCGCTGAGGCCCGGTGCCGTGGCCGAGCGCGCCTCGGAGACCACGTCGACCATCTCGATCTCCGGTCTTGAGGCGTACGACTCCGAAGCCACGGGGCAGACGCCGATCCCGTCGCTGTCTCCGGAGGCGCAGGCGGCCGTCGACGCCCTGCCGCTCGGCTCGGCGCTGCTGGTGGTCCGGCGCGGCCCGAACTCCGGCAGCCGCTTCCTGCTGGACGGCGAGATGACCACGGCGGGCCGGCACCCGCAGAGTGACATCTTCCTGGACGACGTGACGGTCTCCCGCCGGCACGTGGAGTTCCGCAGAGCTCAGGACGGCAGCTTCACCGTTTCCGACGTCGGCAGCCTCAACGGCACGTACGTCAACCGCGAGCGGATCGACTCGGTGCCCCTGAACAGCGGCGACGAGGTCCAGATCGGCAAGTACCGGCTGGTCTTCTACGGCAGCCAGCGGGGCATCTGACCTTCCCCCCGGGCTCCGTCCGGGGGGACGCTAGGAAGGGCCATGCTTCGAACACCGTCAGGCGGCACCGGGTCACCCGGTGCTGTCGGCGCGGAGGGACGGCTGGTGAGCATCGGTACGGTGCTCAACCTGCTGCGTGAGGAGTTCCCCGAGGTCACCATCTCCAAGATTCGTTTCCTGGAGGCGGAGGGCCTGGTGGAGCCGCAGCGCACACCGTCCGGATACCGCAAGTTCAGTACGGAGGACGTGGAGCGGCTCGGCTGCGTGCTGCGCATGCAGCGCGATCACTACCTTCCGCTGCGGGTCATCAAGGAGCACCTCGAAGCGCGGGCCCGGGGCGAGGCGCCGCAGCTGCCCGCCCCCGCGAAGCCCCGTGATGCCGCCCTCCTGGCCGACGACGGACAGGAGGCCGGTCCGGATGCCGTGATCGGCGAGGCCGCCGTGCTCGCGAGCGCCGGGCTCGGGGCGCCCGTGCCCTCTCCGGCCGCGCGGATCGGCCGGGAGGAGATGCTGAGTGCCACCGGTGTCACGGAGAGTGAGCTGGTGGAGTGGGAGTCGTACGGGCTGGTCACCGCACACCCGGACGGCGGATTCGACGCCGATGCGGTGGCCGTGGCACGCCTCGTCGCCGACCTGGGCCGTTTCGGTCTGGAGCCACGGCATCTTCGCGCCATGAAGGCCGCCGCCGACCGTCAGGCCGGCCTGGTCGAACAGGTGGTCGCACCGCTGCGGCGGCACCGTAATCCGCAGACCAGGGCCCATGCCGAGGCCACCACGCGCGAGCTCGCCACACTCTCCGTGCGCCTGCACGCGGCGCTCGTGCAGGCGGCCCTGCACGCGGGCTCGCACTGACCGGCGAGTGCCCGACTACCCAAACCTGCCGGGCACGTCCTAGGGTTGCTGTGTGAACGAGCTCGATGTCGTGGGTGTCCGGGTGGAAATGCCCTCCAACCAGCCGATCGTGCTCCTGCGTGAAGTGGGAGGCGACCGCTACCTCCCGATCTGGATCGGACCGGGAGAGGCGACGGCCATCGCCTTCGCCCAGCAGGGCATGGCCCCGGCCCGTCCGCTGACCCACGACCTTTTCAAGGACGTGCTGGAAGCGGTCGGCCAGCAGCTCACGGAGGTCCGCATCACGGACCTGCGCGAGGGTGTCTTCTATGCGGAGCTCGTCTTCGCCAGCGGCGTGGAGGTCAGTGCCCGGCCGTCCGACGCCATAGCGCTCGCGCTGCGCACCGGCACGCCGATCTACGGCAGTGATGGAGTGCTGGACGACGCCGGGATCGCCATCCCGGACGAGCAGGAGGACGAGGTCGAGAAGTTCCGCGAGTTCCTGGATCAGATCTCGCCGGAGGACTTCGGCACCAGCAGTCAGTGAGCCGGCCGGGGCGCCGTGTGACGGCTCGCCGCAGCGCATCCGGTTAGCCTTTCCCGGCACAGAGGCACGCAAAACCACTCTCTGGGTGATTATCACTCGGCGTGCCGAGTGTGGCGATCGTTGACGCACCCCGGGTGACTGCCTACCGTCGAGAGGGCAGGTCAAGGACGGAGGTCGGCGTGAGAAGCATGGGCGACGGGACGGCGGTCGGCAGTCCGTATCCGCTGTTCGGGGGAGCGGTCGAACCGGCACCCCGTCATGCCACTCCGGTGGAGGTCACCGCACCACGGGGCCCGGAGGCCGATCTGATCGGCTACCGCGGGCCGACGGCGTGTGCAGCGGCGGGCATCACCTACCGCCAGCTCGACTACTGGGCGCGCACGGGTCTGGTGGAGCCGAGCGTGCGCCCCGCGCACAGCTCCGGCACCCAGCGGCTCTACAGCTTCCGGGACGTGGTGGTCCTCAAGATCGTGAAGCGGCTGCTGGACACCGGGGTGTCCCTGCAGAACATCCGCACGGCCGTTCAGCACCTGCGTTCGCGCGGTATGGCCGACCTGCCCCGGATGACGCTGATGAGCGACGGCGCCACGGTGTACGAGTGCACCTCGCCCGACGAGGTCGTCGATCTCCTCCAGGGCGGGCAGGGCGTCTTCGGGATCGCCGTGGGCGTCGTGTGGCGTGATGTCGAGAGCGCGCTCTCCCAGCTGCACGGCGAGCGGGTGGACACCGGCGAGACGCTGATCCGCCCCAACCCCTCCGACGAGCTGGCCCGCCGCCGCAACCGCGTCGGCTGACCGCCGCGGGCGTGCGGCGGTCTGCAGTGCGGGACCGCTCCGGCCGGGCGTACGCGGCTGTCCAGCCGGTCGTACGTGAGTGCGATTGTCAGTGGCGTGCGGCAGCATCGGTGTTGTGAGAGGCGCGCCGACCATCCTGCATCTCGATATGGATGCTTTCTACGCTTCGGCCGAGCAGGCGGCCAAGCCCAGCCTGCGCGGGAGGCCCGTCGTGGTGGGCGGGATCGGCCCGCGCGGCGTGGTGGCCACCGCGTCGTACGAGGCCAGGGTCTTCGGCATCCGCTCCGCGATGGCCACGGCCCAGGCCCGCAGGCTGTGCCCCAACGCCGCCTATCTCACCCCGCGGTTCTCGCTCTACCGCGAGATCAGCGAAGTGGTCATGGGCCTGCTCGGCCGGCTGTCGCCGCTGGTGGAGCCGCTGAGCCTCGACGAGGCGTTCGTGGACCTGGAAGCCGGAGGCGTCGAGCCCACCTCGGCGGCCGTGCGGGCCGTGGGGGAGCGCCTGCGGCGGGACATCCGCGCGGCCACGGGCCTCAGCGGCTCGGTGGGGCTCGCCGGCTCCAAGATGCTCGCGAAGATCGCCTCCGAGGAGGCCAAGCCGGACGGTCTGGTGCTCATCGAGCCGGGCACCGAGCTGGAGCTGCTGGGCCCCATGTCCGTGCGCGCCATTCCGGGCGTCGGCCCGGCCACCGCCGAGACGCTGCGCCGGGCCGGCATCACCACCGTCGCGGAGACGGCCGAGGCGGGCGAGGCGGAGCTCGTGCGGCTCCTGGGCAAGGCCCATGGCGCGGGGCTGTATGCCCTGGCCACCGGGCATGACGACCGTCCCGTCGTCGCCGACCGGGATGCCAAGTCCGTCTCCGTGGAGGACACCTTCGAGGAGGACCTGACCGATCGGTCGCGGGTGCAGATGGAGATCTCCCGGCTCGCCGAGCGGTGCGTGCAGCGGCTGCGGGCCGCCGGCCGGTCCGGGCGCACCGTGGTCATCAAGGTGCGCAGCTACGACTTCTCGACGCTGACCCGCTCGGAGACGCTTCGCGGCCCGACGGACGACCCCGCGGTGGTCAAGGAGGCGGCGGCCCGGCTGATCGACGGGGTGGACACCACGGCCGGGGTCCGGCTGCTGGGCGTCGGGGTCAGCGGGCTCGCCGACTACACCCAGGAGGACCTCTTCGCGCAGGCCGCGAGCGAGGCGGCGGCCTTGGCCGCCGCCACGGGTGCGGCAGGTGCGGCGGATGCGGTGGAGGCGCCGCAGGGCCCGGGTGAGGCGCAGGGTGAGGTGCGGGGGGATACAGCGGGCGCGGAGGTGAGGCCGCGGCGCTGGCTGCCGGGGCTGGACGTGCGGCACGCCGAGTACGGGGCGGGGTGGGTGCAGGGCAGCGGGGTCGGCCGGGTCACCGTGCGGTTCGAACAGCCCTGGTCGGAGCCGGGCCGGGTACGGACGTTCGCGGTCGACGACCCCGCGCTGGAGCCGGGGGAGCCGCTGCCCCTCGTACAGCAGGACCCGGAGGCGGATCAGCTCGCTGATCCGCCTCCGGGCGGGCCCGACCGCGCCCGGCCGGCGCCGCGGCGGCCGACGGACGCAGGGCCCGGCCCCGGCTCGGAGCCCGGCCTTGATCCGGATCGCAGCTCCGGGGGGCCGACGGCGGGCCCACCTGAGCCGGCTTGCGGCCCCGACCCGGGTTCCGGGTCTTGGGTGGATTGCGGGCCTGGGCAGGTTCCGGGCCTCGGTCTCGGGTCCGGCTTTGATCCGGATCGTGGCTCCGGCCCCGAGCCGGATTCCGGCGCCGAGCGGGATTCCGGGCCTGGGCCGGGTCCTGGCCTTGGCCCCGAGTCCGGCTTTGATCCGGATCGTGGCTCCGGGGCTGAGCTGGATTCCGGGCCTGGGCCGGATTCCGGGCCTCGGCCCCGAGTCCGGCTTTGAGTCGGATCGTGGCTCCGGACGTGAGCTGGGTTCCGGGCCTTGTGTGGATTGCAGGCCTGAGCTGGTTCCGGGTCTTGGTCCTGAGTCCGGCTTTGATCCGGATCGCGGCTCCGGACCCGAGCCGGATTCCGGGCCTGGTCCGGGGCCCGGCTCCGGTTCGGATTCCGCTCCCGGCCCGGGTCCTGGCCCCAATCCGGGTCCCGATACTGGGCCGGATCTCTATTCCGGTCCGGATTCCGACCTTGTTCCGGATCCCGGTCCCGGCTCGGATCTCGGCTGCAGTCCGAGTTCCGACCCCGACTCTGGCCTCGACTCCGGCTCCGGCCCCGACTCTGGCCCTGGCCTCGACTCTGGCCCCGACTCTGGCCCCGGCTCCGGGCTCGACTCCGGCCCCGGCTCTGGCCCCGGCCCCGGTCCGGGGCCCGCCGCCCCCGGGTTTGACGCCGTGCCTGGGCCCGGCGTCAAACCCGTCCCCGGTTCCGGTCCCGGGATAGTCAGCCGGTAGTGGTGGTAAAGCTGCAGTTCCTGCTCGGGTGACAGGTGGCGGCCGACGCCGAAGTCGGGTGCTTCCTTGATCAGTGCCCGGTCGTACGCCGTGCGCAGGCTCTCTCCCGAGACCTCGCTGGTCGCCAGGGGGATGAAGGCGTCCCGCCGGAAGAAGCCGGTGCGTACGGCCGCCCACAACGGCTCGCCCGTCGCGTCGTCGAGATAGACCTCGTCCACCGTGCCGATCTTCGCCCCGTCGCGGTCGAAGACCTTCCGTCCGATCAGGCTCCGGGGATCGATGTCGCTCTGCACGGTTCCTCCCTGTATCGGCATCTCTCCCCACGTAAAAACACAAAGCGAGAAGCGGCCACTCGGGAGATCCGCCGGGAAAGCCGCGCTGGTAGGCTGGCGAATGGCCGCAGAATCCGTGCGGGAGAGTCCTCCGGAAGCCCACCTCAGTGGGGCCGACGGAGGCGCCGAAGGAGCAAATCCTCCCCGGAATCTCTCAGGCACCCGTACCGCACGGACGAGGTCACTCTGGAAAGCAGGGCGGGCCCGGACAGTCAAGCGCCGAAGCCCTTCCTCACCGACGGTGAAAGCCGGGCCGTGCGCTGTGGTCCGGTGAAGCTCTCAGGTTGAGATGACAGAGGGGGAGGCCGTCCGGGTACCCGCGCCGTGGTACCCCTCGCAGGTCGCAACGACCAGGAGGCCTCCGCAGATGACTGCCCACCGCATCCCCCTTTCCGACCTGGAGCGGGACACCCCGTTCGAGCGCCGCCACATAGGTCCCGACGGCGAGGCCCAGGCCAAGATGCTCGCCCAGGTCGGCTTCGGGTCGCTGGACGAGCTCACTGCCGCCGCCGTGCCGGAAGTGATCAAGAGCGTGGGTGCCCTGGCCCTGCCGGAGGCCCGCAGCGAGGCCGAGGTCCTCGCCGAACTGCGGACGCTCGCCGACCGCAACCAGGTCCTCGCCCCGATGATCGGCCTCGGTTACCACGGCACGTTCACCCCGCCGGTGATCCTGCGCAACGTCATGGAGAACCCCGCCTGGTACACGGCCTACACGCCGTACCAGCCGGAGATCTCCCAGGGCCGCCTGGAGGCCCTGCTCAACTTCCAGACCGTCGTCGCCGACCTCACCGGGCTGCCCACCTCCGGCGCCTCCCTCCTCGACGAGGGCACCGCGGCCGCCGAGGCCATGGCCCTGTCCCGCCGCGTCGGCAAGGTCAAGAAGGGCGTCTTCCTCATCGACGCCGACACGCTGCCGCAGACGATCGCCGTGATCGAGACGCGCGCCGAGCCGACGGGCGTCGAGGTCGTCGTCGCCGATCTGAGCGCGGGCATCCCGGACGAGATCGCCGAGCGCGGTGTCTTCGGCGTCCTCCTGCAGTACCCCGGCGCCTCCGGTGCCGTGCGCGATCTCCGCCCGGTCATCGAGCGCGCCCACGAGCTCGGCGCGATCGTCACCGTTGCCGCCGACCTGCTCGCCCTGACCCTGCTGACCTCGCCCGGCGAGCTCGGCGCGGACATCGCGGTCGGCACCACCCAGCGCTTCGGCGTCCCGATGGGCTTCGGCGGCCCGCACGCCGGGTTCATGGCCGTGCGCGAGCAGTTCGCCCGCAGCCTCCCCGGCCGCCTCGTCGGCGTCTCCGTCGACGCCGACGGCAACAAGGCCTACCGCCTGGCCCTGCAGACCCGCGAGCAGCACATCCGCCGCGAGAAGGCCACCAGCAACATCTGCACCGCCCAGGTGCTCCTCGCCGTCATGGCCGGCATGTACGCCGTCTACCACGGCCCCGAGGGCCTGGCCGCCATCGGCCGTCGCACCCACCGCTACGCCGCGATCCTCGCCGAGGGCCTGCGTGCCGGGGGCGTCGAGCTCGTGCACGGCGCCTACTTCGACACCCTGACCGCGCGCGTCCCGGGCCGGGCCGCCGAGGTCGTCGAGGCCGCCCGCGAGCGCGGCGTCAACCTGCGCCTGACCGACGCCGACCACGTGGGCATCGCCTGCGACGAGACCACCACCCGCGCCCACCTGGACTCCGTCTGGGCCGCGTTCGGCGTGGCCGGTGACGTCGAGGCGCTCGACGCGGTGGCCGCCGAGGCCCTCCCCGAGGCCCTCCTGCGCACCGGTGACTACCTCACGCACCCGGTCTTCCACGAGCACCGCTCCGAGACGGCCATGCTGCGCTACCTGCGCCGCCTCGCCGACCGGGACTACGCCCTGGACCGCGGCATGATCCCGCTCGGCTCGTG
This sequence comes from Streptomyces rectiverticillatus, assembly GCF_013394065.1. NCBI lineage: Bacteria > Bacillati > Actinomycetota > Actinomycetes > Kitasatosporales > Streptomycetaceae > Streptomyces > Streptomyces rectiverticillatus. The sequence continues at coordinate 1,160,256 of NZ_CP040752.1, read as the reverse complement.
CACCATGAAGCTCAACGCCACGACCGAGATGGAGCCGGTCACCTGGCCCGAGTTCGGCGCGCTGCACCCCTTCGCGCCGATCGAGCAGGCCGAGGGCTACGTCACGCTCATCACGGAGCTGGAGGAGCGGCTCGCCGCGGTCACCGGCTACGACAAGGTCTCCATCCAGCCGAACGCCGGGTCCCAGGGCGAGCTCGCCGGCCTGCTGGCCGTCCGCGCCTACCACCGCGCCAACGGCGACGAGCAGCGCACCGTCTGTCTGATCCCGTCCTCCGCGCACGGCACCAACGCCGCCAGCGCCGTGATGGCCGGCATGAAGGTCGTCGTGGTCAAGACGGCCGACGACGGCGAGGTCGACGCCCAGGACCTGCACGCCAAGATCGAGCAGTACCGCGACGAGCTGGCCGTACTGATGATCACCTACCCGTCGACGCACGGCGTCTTCGAGGAGCACGTCGCCGACATCTGCGCGGCCGTGCACGAGGCCGGCGGCCAGGTCTACGTGGACGGCGCCAACCTCAACGCCCTGGTGGGCCTGGCGGAGCCGGGCAAGTTCGGCGGCGACGTCTCGCACCTGAACCTGCACAAGACCTTCTGCATCCCGCACGGCGGCGGCGGTCCCGGCGTCGGCCCGGTCGCCGTCCGCGCGCACCTCGCGCCGTACCTCCCCAACCACCCGCTGCAGCCCACCGCCGGCCCGGCGACGGGCGTCGGCCCGATCTCCGCGGCGCCCTGGGGCTCCGCCGGCATCCTGCCGATCTCCTGGGCGTACGTCCGGCTGATGGGCGGCGAGGGCCTCAAGCGCGCCACGCAGGTGGCGGTGCTCGGCGCCAACTACATCGCCAAGTGCATGGAGCCGCACTACCCGGTGCTCTACACCGGCCCGAACGGCCTGGTGGCCCACGAGTGCATCGTCGACCTGCGGCCGCTGACCAAGGCGACCGGAGTGAGCGTCGACGACGTCGCCAAGCGGCTCATCGACTACGGCTTCCACGCGCCGACGATGTCCTTCCCGGTGGCCGGCACCCTGATGATCGAGCCCACGGAGAGCGAGGACATCGCCGAGCTGGACCGCTTCTGCGAGGCGATGATCGCGATCCGTGCCGAGATCGAGAAGGTCGGCTCGGGGGAGTGGAGCAAGGACGACAACCCGCTGCGGAACGCCCCGCACACCGCCGCGTCCGTGGCGGGCGAGTGGGAGCACCCCTACAGCCGTGAGGAGGCCGTCTTCCCCGCCGGGGTCTCGGCCGACAAGTACTGGCCGCCGGTGCGCCGCGTCGACGGTGCGTACGGCGACCGCAACCTCGTGTGCTCCTGCCCGCCGCTGGAGGACTACGACGGCTGACGGAGCCGCGGGCCTCGGCTGAGGCCCGGCACAAGTCGGGGCCGGTTCGGCGATTTCGCCGGGCCGGCCCCTTGCGTGCGGGTGGTGCGGTGATTCCTGTGGTGCGGCGTTCCTGTCGTGCGGTGTGCGAGCGCTGTGGTGCTCTGGCGCTGATTGCGGTGGTGCGTGAGCTCAGGCAGCAGTCACCACGTTTCCCGTGTCCAGCGGCCGGTGCGGCGCGATGATCTGGCCGTCCGGCAGCAGCTCACCGGTGTCCTCGAAGTGCAGGACTCCGTTGCACAGCAGACTCCAGCCCTGCTCGGGGTGGTGCGCCACGAGGTGCGCGGCTTCCCGGTCGGTGGAGTCGGCTGAGGGGCACGTGGGCTGGTGCTGGCACATGGAAGGGTTCTTTCGCTGCGATGTGGTGGCTGTCCTGCGGCTCGATTCGGTGTTCATGCCGCCCCCCGTTGGCGAATCGGTTGGTCGATACCAGTGTTGCCCCACGGGCGTGATTCCGCAGGGATTTCCCGGCAGCGCTCCTCACTCGTTGGAGACGCATCACCCATGCGGGCGGTTGCTTCCAACATGACTGTCCGGCCGGGTGGTTACCCGTGGTCGGAGTGGGCTAGTCCGGGAGGGTGAGTACACGTGTGCGCCCCGCGGCGGAAGGCCGCGGGGCGCCGGGGAAGGGAGGGGGTGTCAGACTGCCGTAGCGGCTCCTCAAGCGGGGGTCTTCAGCAGCGGGGCGGGGGTCAGCCGGAGCGTGAGGACCGGCATCAACTCGGCGAAGCGGTGCGGGCGGTGCGCGGCGATCCCCGGTGGTGCCGGTGCGAGCGGCACGAGCAGATCACCCGGGCCGGGCAGGCCCGAGGCGGGGTCGGCGGCGATGTCCCCGTGCAGCCAGAGCGTGAGCATGTAGAGCCCGGGCACGGACAGCAGCCGGGGCTGGTACGGCGTCGGGAGTGCCTCCGCCTGCCGCAGTGCGCGTTCCGTGGAGACGAGGTAGGGGCCCTCGCAGAAGTGCGAGAACGCCCAGCCGTCCGCGGTCTGCACCGTCTCGCCCGCGGCCACCACGCGCTCGGAGCTGCGGATCGGGAACCGCCAGCCGGTGAGCCGGCTGCGCGGTGCGCCGCCGCGGCCCGCCGCCTGCTCCAGGACGTGGACGGGCAGCGGGAGTTCGGGGGTCAGCGGCCCTTGCGCGGCCTTCAGCGACGGAGTGCGGGCCTCGCGGACGGCGGAGGGGGAACCGAGGGCGCTCAGAACACTGCGCAGGGCAGGCGCAGGGGCAGGGGGGACATGCAGCGGCATGGTGGGTCGCCTCTCACTTCGGAGACACGTGGTGCGTGGGCAGGGTGCGGACGACGCTGTCGGCGTGCGGGGTCAGAGGGGGGCCGGGACCTTACCGGCTGCCGGGGCCGTGGCGCCTACTCTCCGCCTCGTCCCCGAAGTTTATACGACACGTGTTCACATGGTGTTTCGGCTAGCTGTCGCCGGTATTTCCGGCAAGGGGATATCAGGGCCTCGTCCGAGGGTGATTTCGGTGATTCTGTGCCGAGTAGGGGCACGCCACCTCGTATTCTGCCCCGGGCAGGGTAGGCCGAATCTCGTCGGTGTTTATCACCAGCGCTATCACCAGCGCTTCACCTGTGCTATCGGCAAAGCCCGGGCGGCCCGTCATGCCCACGGAATGTGCCACCGGATGCGTTGCCGAGAGCGTAGCGGGTATGCGGCCCCGGCGGGGCGTTATCGATCACATTGGCTGGGCATCATCGACCGTGACGCGAGCGGCCGGCGCCGCGGCGACCCACGTGAGGAGGGACCCTGCGATGGGGGACAAGGTCGTGGCCGGGGGCGTCGACCTCGCTGACCGACAGCGCCACCGGGCAAAGCTCCGGCAGTGCCTGGAAGCGCTGGGGAGACTGCTGGAAGAGAAGCGTTTCGACCGTCCCAGGAATCTCATGGGCCTGGAGATCGAGCTGAATCTCGCGGGGGCCGACGGGATGCCGAGCATGGTGAACGCCGAAGTGCTCGAGCGTATCGCGAGCGGTGATTTCCAGACCGAACTCGGCCGGTTCAACCTGGAAGTGAATATTGTTCCGCACCGGCTGTCCGGGAGCGTCCTGGACCAGCTTGCCGAAGAGTTGCGGACGGCTCTCTCCTATGCCGACCGGAAGGCCATGGAGGTCGATTCCGGGATCGTGATGATCGGTATTCTGCCGACCCTGGAGGACCGTCACCTGGTCTCGGCGAACCTCTCCGCGGACGAGCGCTACGCCATGCTGAACGCGCAGGTGGTGGCCGCCCGGGGCGAGCACTTCACGATCGACATCGAGGGCGTCGAGCGGCTGACGTGCACCGCGGAGTCGATTGCTCCCGAAGCCGCGTGCACGTCCGTGCAGTTGCACCTGCAGGTGACGCCCGGGCGGTTCGCCGCCGTATGGAACTCCGCGCAGGCGGTGGCGGCCGCGCAGATCGCCGTCGGTGCCAACTCCCCCTTCCTCTTCGGCCGGGAGCTGTGGCGCGAGTCCCGTCCGCCGCTGTTCGTCCAGTCCACCGACACCCGCCCGCCCGAGCTCACGGCTCAGGGGGTGCGGCCGCGCACCTGGTTCGGGGAGCGCTGGATCGATTCTGCATATGAGCTGTTCGAGGAGAACCTGCGCTTCTTCCCCCCGGTGCTGCCGATCTCCGACGACGAGGAGCCGGTGCGCGTGGTGGAGGAGGGCGGCGTGCCGATGCTGCACGAGCTGACGCTGCACAACGGGACGGTCTACCGCTGGAACCGGCCGGTCTACGGGGTCGCCGACGGCGTACCGCACCTGCGTGTGGAGAACCGCGTGCTGCCCGCCGGCCCCACCGTCACCGACGTCATCGCCAACACCGCCTTCTACTACGGGCTGGTCAGGGCGCTCGCCGAGGAACCGCGGCCGGTGTGGACCAGGCTGCCCTTCCGCGTCGCCGCGGAGAACTTCGACGCGGCCTGCCGGCACGGCATCGACGCCTGGCTGCACTGGCCGAAGGCGGGCCGGGCGGGCACGCTGGAGCGCAGGCCGGCCGTCCGGCTCGTCCAGGAGGAGCTGCTGCCGCTCGCGGCGGCCGGGCTGGACGCCTGGGGCGTGGAGCCCTCCGACCGCGACCGCTACCTCGGGGTCATCGAGGGGCGCTGCCGCAGCCGCACCAACGGGGCGTCCTGGCAGGCCGCGGCCTACCACCGGGCGCTGGAACACGGCATGGACCGGCACAAGGCGCTGGCCGTCACCACCCGGCGCTACTGCGAGCTGATGCGCACCGGCGCGCCGGTGCACACCTGGCCGGCCGGCCCCGGCGACTGACACGTCCTCCCCTCCCGCACCCCCTGGCCCACCTGCTGTGGGGCGTCGGGCAAGCTGTGACGGCGGCCGCCGGCACGAGCGGCGGCCGGCGGAGCGTCGCCCCGAGGCCGGGGCGGGAGGAAGCGGAGGCACAGGTGCGGCAGAACGCGCAGGGCGAGGACGGCATCCTGCCCGGAGCCCGGACCGGCCCCCCGGCGCCCGGCGAAGCCACCTGGCGCCGCACCCTGCGCAGCGAGACGCTCCTGGTCCTTGCGCTCTCGCTCGGCGCCAGCGCGGTGTCCTCCCTGATCAGCTTCCTCGGCGCGCTCACCAGGCCGGGCGGGCTCAGGGACCAGGCGGCCAACCTCAACGCCTCGCACGCCCCCGGCCGCCCCTGGCTCGACCTGTCCTGGCAGGTGTTCGGCATCGCTACGGCGCTGGTCCCGGTGTTCCTGGTGGCGCACCTGCTGCTGCGCGAGGGCGCCCCGGGCCTGCGCACGGTCGGTCTCGACCGGGACCGCCCCGGCTTCGACCTGAGCCGCGGCACCGGGGTGGCGGCCGCCATCGGCGGCACCGGCCTGCTGTTCTACCTCGGCGTCCGGGCCGCGGGTTTCAACCTGACGGTGGTGCCGGAGTCGCTGCCCGACGTGTGGTGGAAGATCCCCGTCCTCGTCGCCTCGGCCGTGCAGAACGCGGCCCTGGAGGAGGTCGTGGTCGTCGGGTACCTGCTGCGCCGGCTGGGACAGCTGGGCTGGACCCCGGCGGCGGCGCTGGCGGCGAGCGCGGTCCTGCGCGGTTCGTACCACCTCTATCAGGGCGTCGGCGGGTTCATCGGGAACATGGTGATGGGCGTGGTCTTCGTCCTCCTCTACCGGCGGTGGGGGCGGGTCGGGCCGCTGGTGGCCGCGCACGCGCTGATCGACATCGTGGCCTTCGTCGGCTACGCGCTGCTCGCGGGCAAGGTGGGCTGGTTGCCCACGGCCTGACGACGCCCGCCCCCGCCCTCCTACGCGAGCAGGTCGCCCTCGATGACGGTGACGGCGGAGCCGGTCAGCAGCGTGCGGCCGCCGCGCAGCCCCGTGCGCACCAGGCCGGTCCGGGCGGAGGCCTGGAGGCCGGTCAGGTCGTCGCGGCCCAGCCGCCCGGACCAGAAGGGGGCGAGCGCGGTGTGCGCGCTGCCGGTGACGGGGTCCTCGTCGATGCCGACGTTGGGGAAGAAGCAGCGCGAGACGTAGTCGTAGCCGCGCGCCGGGTCCTCGGCCGGGGCGGTGGCGATGATGCCCCGGCGCGAGTGCCGGCCGAGGGCGCGGACGTCGGGCGCCAGGGACCGTACGGCCTTCTCGTCGGCCAGCTCGACCATCAGGTCGCCGATGTGCGGACCGGTGTCGTAGGTGCTGAGGACCTCGGCGCCCAGGGCCTCCGTCACCCCTTCGGGGAGGGGGACCGGGGTGAGCGGGGCGGTCGGGAAGTCCAGCGTGATCGAACCGTCCTCGTGCGCCGTGGCGGTGAGGACGCCGCAGCGGGCGGCGAAGCGGACGGTGCCGGTGGCGGCGCCCGTGGCGTGCAGGACGTGCGCGGTGGCGAGCGTGGCGTGGCCGCACATGTCGACCTCGGTGAGGGGGGTGAACCAGCGCAGCGCCCAGTCCGCGCCCTGCGAGGCGTCGGCGAGCGGGCGGGCGAAGGCGGTCTCGGAGAGGTTGACCTCGGCGGCGATCCGCTGGAGCCGGTCGTCGTCGGGGAACTCCCCGGAGTCGAAGAGGACGACCCCGGCCGGGTTGCCGGCGAAGGGTCGGTCGGTGAAGGCGTCGACGATTCGAATGCGCATGGCCGGACGCTACGGGCGGGAAGAACCGCAGGCCAGAGCCAATTCGCGAAATGTGGCCCGGCCGGGGGCCGGTGGGGCCCATGGGGCACAGGGCGGCCCCCGGACCGGACTGTCCGCTACCTGAACAGGCGGTCGCTGCCGGTGGCCATGCGGTGGGTGGTGCTGTGGCGGTTCACCCAGTCCCGGATGAGGTTGATGGCGTTGGCGCACTGCCAGCCGTTGTCGTACTCGTGCTCTCCCGTGAAGTTGCCGTAGCCCGCGATGATGCCGTCCACGTGTGCGTCGCCCAGGAGCTTGTCGACGTACCACGGGTCGTTGTAGGTGGTCGTCCAGGACAGCGTGGCCGCGAGCTGTCCGGCGGCACGGTCCGCGGCGCCCTTCTTGAGTTCCGCGCACGTGTTGTAGCCGGGCTCCGTGCAGTTGCCGAAGCCGTTGGGGATGTTGCCGTCGCCGTAGTCCATCACCCGGCGACCGGCCGGGAATCCGGAACCGGACCGGTTGAAGGCGCTGCGGACCTGATCGCGGGTCCCGGTCGTCGTGATGCCCTCCAGGGCGCCGAGCTTGCCTTCCAGGCTCTTCCAGCCCCTGCCGCCGACGTCCGGGGTGCTACCGCCGTGGTACTCGTAGAAGCCGTAGAGCACCTGGATCCCGGCGGCGGTCAGCCTCTGTGCCTTGTCGCGCAGTCCGGCGACGCTGCACCCACGGTTCTGCGCTTCCCCGCAGTAGTTCGGGTCCTTGATGTCGAGCCAGACCAGCGCCGGCCGGCGCCCTGCCCGGGCGTGGGAGACAATGCGGTCGATCATGCTGTCGAAGCTGGGGCCCCGCCGGTTGTCACCGGCCGAGGAACAGTCGTGATAAGCGCGCCATTCGTTGGGGTTCCACCAGGCACAGACGTCGATCTCGATGCCGTTGGCGCCGTGGCTGAGCGCGGCGTCCACGCCGTCCAGGGTGTCGACCCGGTGTGCGATGGCGTAGATCGCGTGACGCTGATCGGCTGCTGCCGCCGGGGTCGTACCGAGCGTGGTGGCACCGAAGATCCCGCACAGTGCCGCCATCAACGCCAGTAACGCCCGCGGGCAGGCGCCATGTCGAAGGTGAGTGGTCAAGAAAGGTACTCCTTCATATAGATACGGTGCTTGGATGCGGCGCTTGGATCATCCGAGCTTGAGGGGTCATGCGTCCCGGCCGCTACGAAGTCCTGGCACTTCGGGACGCTGGAATGCGAAAGTGAGCTTTGACCAGGGGAGAAGCAGGCGGCCTGGAACGCCCGTATGGAACGCCCGTATGGAACGCTCCGGGCCGCGCCGCGCGCCCTGAGGCCGGGAACACCCCTGAGAACGATTCCGCGCCCGTCCTCCTCAAGGAGGAGGAACGGCGGCCCGTACCCAACCCCCGTGGGATGCGCGAATGCTTCCCCACGGGGATGACCCGGCGGTTCGTGACTGATGGGGTGGGAGGGTGCAAAGCCGCGTGGGAGATACGGGGGCGACGGACGTCGCCCGAGAGGGCCTGTTCAGCGCCGGACTGGCAGCGGCGGTCGCGGGTGCCCGCAGGCGCGCCGTGCGGGACGGTGACCGGCAGACCGACACCGCCCACCTGCTCCACACCCTGATGGAGTCGGACCCCGAGGTGTGCCGCGCCGTGGACGGCGGGAGCCCGGGCCGGTCCGTACGGCTGCTCGGCTACCTCGTCCAGCGCACCATCGGCTACGGGCTGCGCTGGAGCGGCACCGTCGAGGACTCCGGCTCGCTGCCCGTCCTCCTCGGCTGCCGGGCGCCCGGCTGGTCGCCCGCCGCGGCCGCCGCCATGGAGGGTGCGTCCGCCCGGGCCCGCGCGCGGGGTGATTCCCTGGCGGAAGCGACGGACCTCCTCGCGATGCTCGCCCTCGACCACCGGTGCCGCGCGGCGGAGGTCATGCGCCGGGCCGGAGTGGACACGGAGGCGCTCGCGGCCCGACTCGACGCCTCGTGAGTCCCGCAGGTCCTGCAGGTCCCGCAGGTCCCGCATGAGTTGTGCCGAGGCGCGGAAATTCGTGGGTGCGCCGGGGGTCTGAACCTGTACAGGAGTGTTTTGGGATGACGCTCCTGTCGTCTGCTGGCATGATGACCCGATGCATGCCTCTCAGGAGAGAAGCGCAGGCCTGGGCCTCGCCCTGGTCTCCGCGCTCGCGTTCGGTGGTTCCGGTGTCGCGGCCAAGCCGCTGATCCAGGCGGGTCTCGACCCGCTCCACGTGGTGTGGCTGCGGGCGGCCGGCGCCGCCCTGGTCCTGCTGCCGGTCGCGTGGCGTCACCGCGCCCTCGTCACCCGCCGCCCCGCTCTCCTCGCCGGCTTCGGCCTGCTGGCCGTCGCCGGCGTCCAGGCGTGCTACTTCGGTGCGATATCCCGGATCCCGGTCGGCGTCGCCCTGCTGGTCGAATACCTCGGCCCGGCGCTCCTGCTCGGCTGGGTGCGCTTCGTGCAGCGCCGTCCGGTGAGCCGTGCCGCGGCCGTAGGCGTGGCGCTCGCCGTCGCCGGGCTCGCGTGCGTGGTGGAAGTCTGGTCGGGCATGGGCTTCGACGCCGTGGGCCTGATGCTGGCCCTCGGCGCCGCCTGCTGCCAGGTCGGCTACTTCGTGCTGTCCGACCACGGGGCCGAGGGTGAGGAGCCCGCCGACCCCATCGGCGTCATCGCCTACGGACTGCTGATCGGGGCCCTGGTCCTCACGGTCGTCGCCCGCCCCTGGGGCATGGACTGGTCCGTCCTCGCCGGAAGCGCCGGGATCAGCGGGACCGAGGTGCCCGCCGTCCTCCTCCTCGCCTGGGTCGTGCTGATCGCCACGGTGGCCGCCTACGCCACCGGCGTGCTCGCCGTACGCAGGCTCTCGCCGCAGGTGGCGGGCGTGGTCGCCTGCCTGGAGGCGGTGGTCGCCACGGTGCTGGCCTGGGTGCTGCTGGGCGAGCACCTCTCGCTGCCGCAGATCGCCGGCGGTGCCCTGGTGCTGGTGGGTGCCTTCATCGCCCAGTCCTCCACGCCCAAGAGGGCCGCCGCGACGCCGGTGGCGCAGGGCGAGGGCGCGGCGGCGGGCTCCGCGGCGGACGCGGGCGGCCGGGGGGAGTTGCCTGCCGGAACCCGCCCGGCCTAGGGTGACGATCATGCACAAGACCGTTCTGCCGCCTCCCGCCGCCTAGCGCGGGCGGCCGCACCCGGAAGACCGGGCCCGGGGTGGAGCCCCCGGGCGGATCGCCGCTGCCCGCACGAGGGACCAGCGATCACTTCACGTCTTCCGCGGGAGAACAGTCATGCCCCGTTCCGCTCCTTCGTCCTGCCCGGCCACCGGGCGGCCCGAGCATCTTCCGGCTCGTCCGGCCCTCTCGTCCTCGCCGGCCCCGGCAGACGGCATGTCCGTCGGCCGCGGCCTGATCTACGTGGCCGTCGCGGCCGCTTCGTGGGGGACCACCGGCGCCACCGCCGATCTCCTCATGGACAGCAGTGGCCTCGGCCCGGCCGCGTTGACCTTCTGGCGCACGGCGGGCGGCCTCGTCCTGCTGCTGGCCGCCCGGTTCCTGATGCCGCGCCGCGCCGCCCGTACGCGCGACCGCGCCGTCCGGCCCCGCGAGGCGTGGCCGCGCAGAGCGGCGCGCGTCCTCGTCACGGGCATCGGCCTGACGGTCTTCCAGACGGCCTACTTCGCGGCCGTGGAGGCGACCGGGATCGCGGTCGGCACCGTGGTCACCCTGGGCGCCTCGCCCGTCCTTGTCGCCCTCGGCGGCCGGCTGCTCATGGGGGAACGGCTCGGCGCCGGAGGCATCACGGCCGTCGGCGGCGCGTGCGCCGGACTGGCCGTGCTGATGCTCGGCAACGACGGCACGGGCGCGGTGCGCCCGGCGGGGGTGGCGCTCGCGCTGCTCTCCGCCGCCGGATACGCCGTCGTGACCGTCTACGCGCGCGTACTGGAGCGCGAGAAGCGGGCCACGGATCCCTTCACCACGACCGTGACCTCCTTCGCGGTCGGCACCGTGTGCCTCCTGCCCCTGGCGGCCGCCGAGGGCCTGTGGCCGCAGGACCGGCACCTGGGCCGCACGCTGGCGCTGGGGGCCTATCTGGTGACGGTGCCGACGGCGCTGGCCTACGGGCTGTTCTTCGCGGGGCTCGTGGTGGTGCGGGCCACCACCGTGTCGGTGATCACTCTGCTGGAGCCGGTGACGGCGGCGGTCATCGCCGTGGCCCTGCTGGGCGAGCACCTCACGGCTGCGACCGCGCTCGGCACGGCGGTCCTGCTGTGTGCCGTGGCGGCGTTGGCCGCCGCGGAGGCGCGCGGACCGGCCGCCACGGCGCCGGCGGGATCGCTCGGTGACCCCCGTCGCGACCCGCTCGGCATTCCGGTCAGAGAGCGGTGACGTAGCCGGGTACGGGGGTGCCGGGCGCGAGGTGCTTGTCGGGTATGGGCGTGCCGTACGCGGGGGTCACGGGGACGATGCCGCTCCAGTGGGGGAGGGGCAGGTCCTCGATCTCGTCGTTGACACCCCCGGTGCGGATCTTCGCGGAGACCTCGGTGAGGTCGACGCGGAGCACGGCCGTGGCGGCGAGCTCCTTGGCCGAGGCCGGGCGGCAGTCCGCCGCCCGGCCCGGCGTGGCCTGCTCCACCAGGGCGTCGAGGGCCGCGCGCTTCTCCTGCTCGCCGGTCACCTGCCGGGCGGTCCCGTGCACCACGACCGAGCGGTAGTTGAGGGAGTGGTGGAAGGCGGAGCGCGCGAGGACGAGGGCGTCGACGTGGGTGACGGTCACGCAGACCGGCATGCCCGCGTCCCCCGCCCGGCCCGCGCTGCGCAGCGGGCGGGAGCCCGTCGAGCCGTGCACGTAGAGGCGCTCGCCGATGCGCCCGTAGAGCGTCGGCAGGACGACCGGTGCCCCGTCGCGCACGAAACCCAGATGGCAGACGTAGCCCGCGTCGAGGATCGCGTGCACGACCTCGCGGTCGTACGAGGCGCGCTCGCGGACGCGGGTGGGGGTGGTCCGGTCGGTCTGCTCGTACACGGTGGGCGGCGCAACAGCCATTGCGAACTCCATTGCACTAGTGCATAATCTATTTTGTGCTAGGAGACTATCGGATCGAAGGTCGTCGCGCAGTAGAGATTTCCGCGAGCGTGGAGCGCGCCGTGGGTGCGGGCACGCTCGCCCCGGGCGAACTGCTCCCTCCCATGAGGGAATTGGCGGTCGAGCTGGGGGTCAATCCCAATACGGTGGCCGCCGCCTACCGCACGCTGCGCGAGCGTGGGGTGATCGAGACGGCCGGGCGCCGCGGCAGCCGCGTGCGCCACCGCCCGGCCAGCACGCCCCGCGAGCTCATCCACGTCGAGGCCCCCGAGGGCGTCCGGGACGTCTCGGCGGGCAATCCCGATCCCGCCCTGCTGCCCCCGCTGGGCGAGGCGCTCGCCGCTGCCGCCGCGCGCGCCGCCGAAGCCCCCGCGCTGTACGGAGCCCCCGCCGTGGACACCGAGCTGGAGCGGTTCGCCAGAGCGGCCTTCGACGCGGACGGCATCCCCGGCGGGCCGCTCGCCGTCACCTCCGGTGCGCTCGACGCCATCGAGCGCGTGCTCGCCGTGCACCTGCGGCCCGGCGACGCCGTCGCGGTCGAGGATCCCGGCTGGGGCAGCCTCCTCGACCTGGTCCCGGCCCTCGGCTTGCGGCCCGTTCCCCTGCCCGTCGACGACGACGGCCCGCTGCCGGAGGCCGCGGACCGGGTGCTGCAGCAGGGAGCGCGAGCCGTCGTGGTCACCGGCCGGGCGCAGAATCCCACCGGGGCCGTGGTCGGCGAGGCCCGTGCGCGCGAGCTGCGCGCCGTGCTCTCCGGTCATCCGCAGGCGCTGCTCATCGAGGACGACCACGGCCACGGGATCGTCGATCTGCCTCTGAACACGCTGACGGGGTGCACCGACCACTGGGTCGTCGTACGTTCCGTGGCCAAGGCGTACGGGCCGGATCTGCGGCTCGCGGTGCTCACGGGCGACGCCGTCACCGTGGACCGGGTGCGCGGCCGGCAGCGGCTGGGCCCCGGCTGGGTGAGCCACATCCTGCAGGACGCCGTCGTCCATCTGTGGCGCAACGGCGCGGTGGACGCCGCGCAGGTCGCCGGCGCGTACGGGCGTCGCCGGGATCCGCTCGTCCGGGCCCTGCGCGAGCGGGGGATCGCGGCCCACGGGCGCAGCGGGATGAACGTATGGCTGCCCGTGCCCGATGAGACGGCGGCCGTCGCACGGCTGCTGCACGCGGGGTGGGCGGTCGCGCCGGGTGCCCGGTTCCGGCTCGCGTCACCGCCGGCGGTGCGGCTGACGGTCTCGGGCCTGACCGTGGAGGAGATAGAGACGGTCGCGGACGCCCTGGCGTCCGTGACCCGCCCGTCGGCGGCAGGGCGCTACGACTGACGGCCCCGCCGCCCGATCCGGTGGTCCGGGGCGGGGTGACGGGGCCGGGGCGAGGGGGCCGGGGCGATGCCGTGTCAGTCCGGTGCGGGGAGGGAACGGCGGGCGGAGCGCCGTCACTTCCCTTCGGACGACTCGCGGGCCTTCCCCCGAGACGTGGCCCGGGCCTTGCTCCGAGAGTTGCCCCGGGCCTTGCTCTGGGTGAGGGCGGCGCCGGCCAGCACGATCAGCGCGCCCACGGGGGTGTTCCAGCTGAGCGCCTCCCCAAGGAAGGCCACACCGGCGACGGTCGCCACGACCGGGACGAGGTAGGTGATCATGGTCGCCGTCGTGGGACCGACCTCGGCGACCAGCCCGTACTGCACGAGGAAGGCCAGGCCCGTGCCCAGCGCCCCGAGGGCGAAGACGGCCAGCAGCGGCACGGCGGGGAAGGAGGTCGGCACCGGGGCGAACACCGGGGCGACGACGGCGAGCTGGGCCGTCCCCAGTAGCAGCTGCGCGCCGGACTTCGACAGGTTGGAGTCGCCGGTATCGGCCAGGGTGCGCCGGACGTAGATCCAGCCGACCGCGTAGCTGGCGGAGGCGGCGAGGGCCATCACCGTGCCCGCCGCGTCCTGCCCCGAGAAGCCCTGCCAGGCCCCGAGCACGGTCAGCACGCCGGCGAAGCCGATGGCCAGCCCCGCGAACCGGCGCCGGGTCGGCCGGTCCTCGGACAGCGCCACGAGCGAGAGGAGCATGCCCCACAGCGGGGTCGTGGCGTTGCAGATGCCCGCGAGGGTGGAGGGGATGCGCAGCTCGGCGTAGGCGAAGAGCGTGAAGGGCAGGGCGTTGAGCAGGACCGCCGCAACGGCCAGGTGCGCCCAGGTGCGTGCCGCGCGCGGCAGGCCCTCCCGCTTCACGGCCAGCATCGTGACCAGCACCGCCGCGCCGAAGAACATCCGGCCGAAGGAGACGTACAGCGGCGGGAAGCCGTCGGTGCCGAGCTTGATGAACAGGAAGCTGCATCCCCAGATGAGGGCGAGCGCACCGAAGCGGATCCTCCAGTCCACGGCAGGGCGGCCCCGCTGAGGGGGCGCGGAGGAAACGGGGGGAGCCGGGGGAGCGGTGGAAGCCGCTGGAGCCGAGGGGCTGGAGGAGCCGGAGCTTGCAGTGGTGCGCATGACCGTAAGAATGGCCGCGCATCCACCTTTAGAACAAGTAAATATAAGTGGGGTCTATCGCGTAGGGTTGCTTATATGTTGAATCTGGAGCGTCTGCGCACCCTCAATGCCGTCGCCCGCCACGGATCCGTCAGCGCCGCGGCGGACGGGCTGCACGTGACGACGTCCGCCGTCTCGCAGCAGCTCGCCAAGCTGGAGCGGGAGACCGGGCAGCAGCTGCTCGCCAAACACGGCCGCGGCGTACGGCTCACCGACGCCGGACGGCTGCTCGCCGACCACGCCTCGCGGATCCTCTCGCAGGTCGAGCTCGCCCAGGCCGACCTCGAGGCGCAGCGCGGGCAGGCCGTCGGCGAGCTGCTCCTCGGCGCCTTCCCCACGGCCGCCCGCGGTCTCTTCCCCGCCGCCCTCGCCGGGCTGCGCAGCGCCCACCCCCAGCTGCGGGCCCGGCTGGAGGAGATGGAGCCCGAGGAGGCCGTGCCCCGGGTGGTCCGCGGCGACATCGACGTCGCGGTCGTCCTCGACTGGTACAACAAACCCCTGCCCATGCCGGACGGGCTGGCCAAGGCCCCGATCCTCGACGACACCGCCGACGTGGCGATGCCGGTGGACCACCCGCTGGCCGGCCGGGACCAGGTCGACCTGGAGGAGTTCGCCGACGACGACTGGGTCTCCTGGCCCCGCGGCGAGTTCTGCCACGACTGGCTGATGCTCACCCTGCGCGGGAAGGGCATCGAGCCCCGCATCTCCCACATGGCCGAGGAGCACCACACCCAGCTCGCGCTGATCGCCGCCGGGCTGGGCGTCGCCGTCGCCCCGCGGCTCGGGCGCGGCCCCGTGCCGGAAGGGGTGCGCGTGGTGCCGGTGCGGCACACCGTGCGCCGTCACGTCTACGCGATCTGGCGCGCGGACGCGGACCGGCGGCCGTCCATCCGCGCGGCGGTCGAGGCCCTGAGGGCGGCGGGGGAGGAGATGGCGGGCTCCGCCTAGTGCCGTGACCGGGCGCGGTGACCGGGAGCGGCGACCGGAAGCCGTGGCCGGAGACGTGACCGGAGCCGTGGCCCGGCACCGTGGCCGGGAAGGCGCAGTCCGTTCCGCAGGCGGGCCGGGGCGGGCCGGGGCGGGCCGGGCCAGCGCGGGCCGGGGCGGGGCCGGGGCGTTGAGCGGGGCGCTAGCCGCCCGCCAGCTTGCGGAAGTCCCAGGAGACGATCGCCTCAGGCGCGAGCCGCAGCCAGGCGTGGCGGCCGTCGTGCGGCATCGAGGGCAGGCCGCCGAAGTACTTGGCGGTGAACAGGCCCTCCGGCGCGGCGAGCTCCGGGCAGGCCTCGCCCGTGCGCGGGGCCTCGCCGACGAAGGCGGCCGTGCCCGACAGCTCCGCCCCGCGCAGCTCCCCGTACTCCCGCCCGTCGTCCACCAGCACCGCGATCCGCGCGTCGCGCCGCAGCTCCGCCCACCGGCGGCTGCGGACGATCGAGTACAGCCACACCGCGGATCCGTCCCAGACGAACCACAGCGCGCTCAGGTGCGGACGCCCGTCCCGCCCCACCGTGGCCGCCCGGCAGGTGCGCTGCCCGGCGAGGAACGCGTCCAGCTCCGGCCGCGTCATCATGATCCGGCGGCCCCGCCGCTGGGTGGTGACCATGCCCGCGCCCTCCCCGCACCCCGGCATCTGACTGCGTGTCAGGAAGTGTGGACCCCTTCCCCAGCCGGCGCAATGCCCGCTACCCTCACGCGGCCCGGCCCCACCCGCCGGACACCGGCCCCAGGAGGGAGCGACCAGCATGGCGCCGCCGGACCCGCACGCCGAGCGCCTCGACCCCGCCACGACCGTACTGCTCACCGTCGAGTGCCAGCGCGGCGTCGTCGGCCCCGACAGCGCCCTGCCCGAGCTCGCGGCCGCCGCCCGTGCCTCCGGCGCCCTCGTGAACATCGCCCGCCTGGTCGCGGGCGCGCACGACGCGGGCGTCCAGGTCGTGCACGCCATCGCCGAGCGCCGCCCCGACGGCCGCGGTGCCAGCCGCAACGCCCGCCTCTTCCGCGCGGCCGAGCGGTTGCCCGTGCAGCAGCTGACCGGCACCCGCGCGGTCCGCGTCGCCGACCCGATCCCGGTCGGCGACGCGGACCTGGTCGTCCGGCGGCTGCACGGGCTCTCACCCCTGGCGGGCACGGGCGTGGACGCCCTGCTGCGCAACCTCGGCTGCCGCACCCTCGTCGTCACCGGCGTCTCGGCCAACGTGGCCGTACCCAACACCGTCTTCGACGCCGTCAACCTCGGCTACACGGCCGTCGTCCCCGCCGACGCCATCGCCGGCGTGCCCGCGGACTACACCGCGGCCATGGTCAGCCACACCCTGGCGCTCGTAGCCACCGTCACCACGGCCGACGCCGTGCTGCGCGGCTGGCGGAGCGCGCCCCGGAGCGGCTGACGCGAGGCTGCGGGCCCGGGCTCACCCCAGGTGCAGCGAGCCGCCGCGGACCGAGACCTGCTCCTCGGGGAGCGGCCCCTGCGCGGGACCGCCCTGCACGCTCCCGTCCGCGATCCGGAACTTACTGCCGTGGCACGGGCAGTTGATGGCGCCCCCGGAGACGTCCTTGACCACGCACCCCTGGTGGGTGCAGACCGCTGAGAAGGCCTTGAACTCGCCCTTCACCGGCTGGGTCACCACGACTTTCCGGTCCGGGAAGACCTTGCCGCCGCCCCCGCCGCCGCGACGACGCTGCGGCGGGTCGAGCCGCGCGGAGCCCGGAAGGCGGCCGGTGCGGCGGATCCGGCGGAGGTTGCGGATCCGGCGGAAGCGGCGGGAGACGTACGGAGCCGGCGGCCCCCGCGTTCAAAGGGCGGCAGAAGTCCCGCAGTAGCCTGGGGCAATGCTCCCCGAAGTCACAGCCACCCGATACGTCACGCCCTTGCGTGAGGGCGGCTCGCTCCCCGGGATCGTCGAGGCCGACGATCTCGGTACGTACGTCATGAAATTCACCGGTGCGGGTCAGGGCCGCAAGACGCTGGTCGCCGAGGTCGTCTGCGGACAGCTCGGCCGTGCTCTCGGCCTGCGCGTCCCGGACCTGGCACGCATCCAGCTCGACCCGGTCATCGGCCGGGGTGAGCCGGACCAGGAGGTGCAAGGGCTGCTCAAGGCCAGCGGCGGGCTCAACCTCGCCATGGACTTCCTGCCCGGCGCGCTCGGCTTCGACCCGCTCGCCTTCGAGGTCGGGGCGGCCGAGGCCGGCCGCGTGATCTGGTTCGACGCGCTCATCAACAACGTCGACCGCTCCTGGCGCAACCCCAACCTGCTCGTGTGGCACGGCGAGCTGTGGCTCATCGACCACGGCGCCACCATGATCTGGCACCACAACTGGCCGGGGGCCGCCGCGGCCGCGGGCAAGGCCTACGACGCCTCCGACCACGTCCTCGCCACCTTCGGCCCGGACCTCGCAGCGGCCGCGGCCGAGCTCGCGCCGCGCGTCACCGAGGAGCTGCTGACCGAGGTCGCCGCCGACGTGCCCGACGAGTGGCTCGCGGACGAGCCGGGCTTCGACGGCCCCGACGCAGTGCGCCGGGCCTACGTCGAGGTGCTGCTGGAACGGGCACGGAGCATCGGCGACCGGATCTCGGTCGGCGAACGCAGCAAGGACAAGCCCTCGCAGGCGCCGGAGTGGGTGCGTGTCAGGCTCGACGGAAGGGCCGGGAAGTGACCGGGCGCCACAACGGACGCGATGTTTTCGAGTACGCCCTGCTGCGGGTCGTCCCCCGCGTCGAGCGCGGTGAGCAGATCAACGCCGGGGTCGTCGTCTACTGCCAGGCCAAGGGCTACGTCGCCGCCCGCGTGCACCTGGACGAGGCGCGGCTGCTGGCCCTCGACCCGACGGCGGACGTGGCGGGCGTGCGCGCCGCGCTCTGCGCCGTCGAGGGCGTCTGCCTCGGCGGGGAGCGCGCCGGACAGGCAGCCGGAGACGACCCGGGACGCCGCTTCCGCTGGCTGATCGCGCCCCGCAGTACGGTCGTACAGCCGGGCCCCGTGCACGCCGGCCTGACGGCGGATCCCACGATCGAGCCGGAGCGGCTGCTGGACCTGCTGGTGAGGTGAGCTGCAGGGCGGTGCGGGAAGGCGTTGACAGCGGGTGGCGGGGCTTCTAGCGTCTGATCCGCCGAAGCTACTAAGCGGTTGCTCACCTGCCCGGCCGGGCGCCGGGCGGGCGGGCCGCCTTCGAGGTGAGGAGATCCCGTATGCCCAAGCCCGAGCAGCGCGTGGCCGTCGTCACGGGCGCGGCCCGCGGCATCGGTGCCGCGACCGCCGTCCGCCTGGCACGGGAGGGCCGCGCGGTCGCCGTCCTCGACCTCGACGAGGAGGCCTGTGCGGGCACCGTCGAGCAGATCACCGCGGCGGGTGGCCGGGCCCTCGCCGTCGGCTGCGACGTCTCCGACGCCGACCGGGTGGACGCCGCCGTCACCCGGATCGCCGCCGAGCTGGGCGCGCCGCTCATCCTCGTCAACAACGCGGGCGTGACCCGTGACAACCTGCTGTTCAAGATGAGCGAGAGCGACTGGGACACCGTCATGAGCGTGCACCTGCGGGGCGCGTTCCTGATGTCGCGCGCCTGCCAGAAGCACATGGTGGACGCGCGCTTCGGCCGCATAGTCAACCTCTCCAGCAGCTCCGCCCTCGGCAATCGCGGTCAGGCCAACTACGCGGCCGCCAAGGCCGGGGTGCAGGGCCTGACCAAGTCGCTCGCCAAGGAGCTGGGCAAGTTCGGCATCACCGCCAACTCCGTCGCCCCCGGCTTCATCGCCACCGAGATGACGGCCGCCACCGCGGCCCGCCTCGGCATGGGCTTCGAGGACTTCAAGGCCGCCGCGGCGACCCAGATCCCGGTGGAGCGCGTGGGCGAGCCCGAGGACATCGCCAACGCGGTCGCCTTCTTCACCGGCGAGGAGGCGGGCTTCGTCTCGGGACAGGTCCTGTACGTGGCCGGCGGACCGCTCAACTGACAGGAAGCACGGAGATGACTGCACAGCAGCAGGAGCAGCAGGAGCAGCAGGAGCAGGCCGGCCGGCAGGACACCGGCAAGGTCGCCCTCGTCACCGGCGCGAGCCGCGGCATCGGCTACGGCATCGCGCAGGCGCTCGTCGCCCGCGGCGACCGCGTCGTGATCACCGGCCGCAACGAGGACGCCCTCAAGCAGGCCGTCGAGTCGCTCGGCGCGGGCCGGGCGATCGGCATCGCGGGCAAGGCCCACGACGAGGCCCACCAGGCCGCCGCCGTGCAGCACGCCATGGAGGAGTTCGGCCGCATCGACTACCTGGTCAACAACGCCGGGACGAACCCCGTGTTCGGCCCCATGGCCGAGCTCGACCTCGGCGTCGCCCGCAAGGTCTTCGAGACCAATGTGATCTCCGCCCTCGGCTTCGCGCAGCAGACGTGGCGGGCGTGGCAGAAGGACAACGGCGGTGCGATCGTCAACATCGCGTCGGTCGCCGGCATCTCCGCCTCCCCCTTCGTCGGGGCGTACGGCATGAGCAAGGCCGCGATGGTCAACCTCACGCTGCAGCTCGCGCACGAGTTCGCCCCGGCGGTGCGGGTCAACTCCATCGCACCGGCCGTCGTCAAGACGAAGTTCGCCGCCGCCCTCTACGAGGGGCGCGAGGAGGAGGTCGTGGCCTCGTACCCGCTCGGCCGCCTCGGCGTCCCCGAGGACATCGGGGGAGCGGCCGCGTTCCTGCTCTCGGACGCGGCCGGGTGGATCACCGGGCAGACCCTCGTCGTGGACGGCGGGATCTTCCTGAACGCGGGGTTCTGAGGCCGGGCGGCACGGGTGCCGGGGGGCGGGCGTCGGCCGTTGTCAGTGGTCGCCGGTAAGTTCTCACCCGAGAACGGAACGAACCCCGGAGGTTGTTGACGTGACCGTCACCGACGTGCTGCCCCAGTCCTGGCAGGGTGTCCTCGCCGAGGAGCTGGACAAGCCCTACTTCAAGGAGCTCACCGACTTCGTGGAGGAGGAGCGCACGAAGGCACCGGTGTACCCGCCGCGCGGGGAGGTCTTCGCAGCCCTGGAGGCGACCCCGTACGACCAGGTCAAGGTCCTCATCCTCGGCCAGGACCCCTACCACGGCGCGGGCCAGGGCCACGGCCTGTGCTTCTCGGTCCGCCCCGGGGTGAAGACCCCGCCCTCCCTGCGCAACATCTACAAGGAGATGCGCGAGGAGCTCGGCTACGACGTCCCGGACAACGGCTATCTCCAGCCGTGGGCCGAGCAGGGCGTCCTGCTGCTCAACGCCGTGCTGACGGTCCGCGGCGGGGAGCCCAATTCCCACAAGGGCAAGGGCTGGGAGAAGTTCACCGACGCGGTCATCCGCGCCGTGGCGTCCCGGCCCGACCCGGCCGTCTTCGTCCTCTGGGGCAACTACGCCCAGAAGAAGCTGCCCCTGATCGACGAGAGCCGGCACGTCGTGGTCAAGGGCGCCCACCCCTCGCCGCTGTCGGCGAAGAAGTTCTTCGGCAGCCGCCCCTTCAGCCAGATCAACGAGGCGGTCGCGGCCCAGGGCCACGAGCCGATCGACTGGCGCATCCCGGACCTGGCGGCCGTGCCGGCACTCTGACCCGGTCCCGGCCGGGGCCCGCGGGCGGGCATCGTGCCCGCCGGCCCGGGGCCCCGGCCTCCGGCCGCACTGCGGCGGCGCGTCAGTGCCCGTAGACCGAGTCGCAGATCCGTGAGGCGTCGCCGCCCTGCTGCCAGCGCCCGTGCTGCCGGCCCATCGCGCAGACGTTGTTGTTACGGGCACGGGGTGCGGGCGCAGGCGGGGGCGCCTGCGGGGGTGGCGCCGCCGACGACGCTTCCCGGTGGGAGGCTGATGCGGGCGGGGAGTCGGCGGTGCGCTGCTCCGGCTGCGGGGCGGGCGCCTCGCTCCGTGGGTAGGACGGGCTGAGGTCCGGGGATGCGCGCCGGTCCGGCGAGGCCCAGCTGCGGCCCGTACTACGGGGCGGGTGCGAGAGCCGCGGGGAGCCGGAGGAGCGCGACGGCTCCGCTCCGTCGTCGGACGGGTCCGGGGGATCGCCGAAGTCGTAAGGATCCGCAGGATCCGCCCCGTCCCGGTGCCCGTGGGCGCCGGAGCGGCCGGAGGGGGTGATCGCGCCCTCGGGTCCCGAGGCGCCCCCGGCCGTGGCGGCTCTCGGGTCCTGCCCGGGAGCCGTGGGGGAGCGGGCTCCGTCGGGCCCCGTGGTGATCAGATCCTCACGGGCGGGGCCGGGCAGCAGATCGCCCGGCCGGGAGTGGCCCGGCGGGCGGGGCGGGGAGTGGGAGGCGGGCGGCTGGGAGACGGACACACACCCGGCGGCCGCCAGCGCCACCGCCGCCATGACCGTCACTGCAGGCAGTCGATGCACTCGCTCAACTCTGCTCTGCAGCCGTCGTCGTTGGGAATTACCCGCACGGGTGATGTGCGATCATGCGTCCGGGAGCGCTCAGGCCCCGGTCGCCCCGTCGATCCGCTCGCGGATGAGGTCGGCGTGGCCGTTGTGGCGCGCATACTCCTCGATCATGTGGATGTAGATCCACCGCAGGTCGAACTCCTTGTTGCGGTGCGGGGCGAAGCCGCGGTCGTCCAGCGAGCGCCCGCGCGCCGCCTCCCGGGCCGCGGCGATCTCCGCCTGCCAGGTGGCGTAGGCCTCCTCCCAGCAGTCCGCCTCCGTGACCTCCATGTCCCGGTCCGGCTCTGCGTCGGTGTAGTAGAGCGGCCCGGCCTCCTCGCGGGCCAGGCACCGGCGGAACCAGCTGCGCTCGACCTCGGCCATGTGCCGGACGAGACCCATCAGGCTCATCGGGGACGGCGGTGCGGAGGCCTCGCGCAGCTGCGCCTCGTCCAGGCCCGCGCACTTCAGGGCCAGCGTGGCACGGTGGAAGTCGAGCCAGCTCTCCAGGCTGGTGCGCTCGTCGGAGACGGTGGGGGGCGTGGGGCGCTCAGGAAGGATCATGGCGGTCATCCTCGCGGCCCCGTGCCGCCCGCGCCAGGAGTTTTCCCCCGGCATCGCCGACCGGCGCCCTTCCGCACAGCCGTATGCTTCCCGAACAAGGACACGCACGCACCAGGGAGGCGCTGTGAAGGTCGGCTGCATCGGGCTCGGAGACATCGCACAGAAGGCGTACCTTCCGGTGCTCGCCACCCGGCCGGGTCTCGAACTCCACCTCCACACCCGCACCCCCGCCACGCTCGCGCGCGTCGCCGAGGCCCACCGCATCCCGGAGGCCCGGTGCCACACCGGCCTCGACGGGCTGCTCGCGGCGGACCTCGACGCGGCCTTCGTCCACGCGGCGACCGCGGCCCACCCCGAGCTCGTCACCCGCCTCCTCGAAGCGGGCGTACCGGTCTACGTCGACAAGCCCCTCGCCTACGACCTCGCCACCAGCGAGCGGCTCGTCCGCCTCGCCCGGGAGCGGGGCGTGAGCCTGATGGTCGGCTTCAACCGCCGCTTCGCACCGTCCTACGCCCAGTGCCTGGACCACCCGCGCGACCTGATCCTGATGCAGAAGAACCGCGTCGGGCTGGCCGAGGACCCGCGCACCCTCGTGCTCGACGACTTCATCCACGTCGTCGACACCCTGCGCTTCCTCGCCCCCGGGCCCGTCGAGCACGTGGACGTGCGCGCCCGGGTCCGTGACGGCCTCATGCACCACGTCGTCCTCCAGCTCTCCGGCGACGGCTTCACGGCCATCGGCACCATGAACCGGATGAACGGCTCCACCGAGGAGATCCTCGAGGTCTCCGGACAGGACACCAAGCGGCAGGTCCTCAACCTCTCCGAGGTGATCGACCACAAGGGGCAGCCCAGCGTCCGCAGGCGCGGCGACTGGGTGCCCGTCTCCCGTCAGCGCGGCATCGAGCAGACCGCCCTCGCCTTCCTCGACGCGGCCGGCGCGGGCAAGCTGCTCGACGCCGAGGACGCGCTGGCCACCCACGAACTGTGCGAGCGCGTCGTCATGGCCGCTTCCGAGCAGGCTTCCTGACGTTCCGTCGCATCAGCCGGACGCCCTCGGCGGCGCACGTGCAGGCGACGACCGCCAAGGACACCAGGACGACCCAGTCCCCGTACCGGACGTAGGGGCTCGTGCCGCGGGCCAGCGGCACTTCGCGGACGGCGGCCTCGCTGCGGTCGGTGCCGAGCGGGGCGCCGACCGCCCGGCCCTGCGGACCGGCGACCGTGCTCACGCCCGTCAGCGTCGCGTGCACCACAGGCCGCCAGGTCTCGGCCGCCCGCAGCGCGGCGAGCGAGGCGTGCTGCCACGGGGCCCAGCTCTGCTGGAACGTAGAGGTGGAGGACTGGGCGACGATCACCTGGGCGCCGTCGCGGGCCAGCTGCCGGCTCATGTCGGGGAAGGCCGACTCGAAGCACACCAGGGGGCCGATGCGCAGGCCCTCCGGCGCGGAGGGGGAGGCGGGCAGCCTCATCACCACCGGGCGTTCGCCGCGCATGCGGTCCTCGCCGGCCGCCCTGCCCACCGACGTGGCCCAGCCGAGCAGGGAGCGCGCCGGCACGTACTCCCCGAACGGCACGAGCCGCATCTTGTCGTAGCGTTCCCCGGTCGGCCCGCCGGGGCCGACGAGCACGGAACTCTTGAAGATGCCGGGCCGGTCCGAGCGGCGCGCGTCGACGTTGACGAGGAGGTCCGCGCCCACCGCGCGGGAGAGCGCCGTGAGCCGGTCCCGGAGGCCGGGGTGCTGCGCGAGGTCGCCGCCGACGCCGCTCTCGCCCCACACCACGAGGTCCACCCGCTGCCCGGCCAGCTTCCTCGTGAGCTCCTCCTGGCGGTCGAACCGGTGCTGGACGCTGCCCGCCCCGTCGACGACGCCCGGCTGCACGAGAGCGATCCGGACGGTGCCCGCGGGGCGCGGCGAAGGCGCCCACCACCACACTCCGGCGACGACGGCTGCACAGCCCACCAGGCCGACTAGTCCGGTGATACGCGCGCGAGATGCCCAAATGACCGTGGAAACAGCGGTGTTGAGAGCCACGAGGAGGAAAGTAACCAGCCAGATCCCGCCCGTAGAAGCGAGCTTGAGAGCGGGTGCCACCTGCCATTGACTCGCCCCGAACAGACCCCACGGTCCGCCCAAATACTCCCATGAACGGGCAAGTTCGACCATCAACCAGCCGGAGGGGACGGCGAAGAGGGCTGCTGCGGCCCGCGCAGGCCCCGGGGAACCGCCCATCAGCCGCTTGACCAGCACGCCCCACGGCGCCCACAGCAGCCCCAGCAGCGCGGCCAGCACCAGGATGAAGACGTGCAGACTCGGCAGCAGCCAGTGGTGCACGGCCAGCAGGAACCCGCCACCGCCGAGCCAGCCGTCGAGCGCCGCCCGCCGCGCGCAGGGCGCCGTGCGGATCAGGGACAGCCAGGGGACGAGGGCGACGTAGGCCAGCCACCACAGCGAAGGCGTGGGAAACGTGAGCGCGGGCAGCGCTCCCGCCACCACCGCCGCAGCCGCCCGCGGCCAGGGCCGGGTCAGCGGCCCGGCGTACGTGCCGTCCGGCGGTTGCGTCGTCATGGCGTGCCTCCCTGGGCCCGAACGGTCACCGGCGCCATAGATCGTCGATCATTCGTCCGCGCAACGGATGAGCGAGATCCGGCCAACCCTTATCTTTTCGAACAGTGGAGGATCATGAGGAAAAAACTCTGACATCGGGGTGCAATATTCCACCGCAGCCACTCACCGGAAAAGCTCTTTTAGTCGGGTCCGGTCAGAAATGATCCAAAGTGAGCCTTGCGTCCTGCGCTGGAAAGGTGTGACCGGGTATGCGCCGCGGGTTATCCCCGGTCCACCCTGGGCAGGTACCGCGCAAAAGCGGACAGGAATGCTGCGAGCCGGCCTGGGGAGGCGCCGTGACGGGCGTGCGAGATCGCATATCAGTACAGCCCTTGGAGATCGTGCCCTTCTACTGTCCGATACCGCCGGCGGTGCACCCGGGCATCCGGGAGATCGACCGCACCTCGATCGACTGGATGCTCCAGCGACAGCTCGACACCTCGGCCCACCAGCGGCAGCGCCTCGCCCGGTGCGACTTCGGCGGGCTCACGGCCCGGACCATGCCCTACGGCCGGTCCGGACCGCTCACCGTCGTCGCCAAGCTCCACGCCGTGCTCTTCTCCCTGGACGACGCCCTGTGCGACGAGTCGACCGCCACCGCCCACGGCCTGGCGCACACGACCTCACGCATCATGCGCGTCCTGGAAGCGCCGGTGCCGGAGTGGCCGGATGACTCGCCCCACGCCGCGGCACTGCGGGCCGTCCGCCTGGAGCTGGCCGAGCACGCGACACCGAGCCAGCTGCGCCACTGGACCGAGGGCATGCGCACCTACCTCACCGGCCTGGTGTGGGAGGCCGCCTGCCGCCGCGACCGGGCCCTGCCGTCCGTGAACGACTACGCCGCCATGTGGATGCGCGCCATCGGCATGGCGCCCTCCACGGCCCTGATGGACATCGCAGGAGGATACGAACTCGACGACCGCGACCTGGACCGGCCCGAGGTCCGGGCCCTCACCGAGATGACCTGGACGCTCGTCGCCTGGGACAACGACTTCTACTCACGGAACAAGGAGATCCAGCGTGCCGGCGACAACCTCAACCTGATCGACGTCCTGGTCCAGGAACGGGACTGGGAGCCCGCCCGGGCCCAGGAAGAGGCCATGGCGATGCGCGACCGCGTCATGACGCTCTTCCTGCGCTTACGCGAGCAGATCTGGCCCCGGGCCGGGGTGGAACTGCGCTGCTACCTGGTGGCGCTGGGCCACTTCGTCCGCGGGCACCTGGACTGGGCCTCGGTCTGCGCCCGCTACCAGGACCCCTACGGGACCGCCGCCGACGTGGAGTGGTGGAAACCGCTCCCGTCGGACAACAGCCCGGATCCCCTGCCCATCCCCGCCATCGCCTGGTGGTGGGACCAACTCGAGACCGGCCGCTACCGCCGCCCCAGCAGGCGCCTCAGCGACCTCCACCATGACCGCCGCGAACCCGGCGCCTGCGGACCGGGCGTCTCCGCACCGGCGGCCCGGACCGGAGACGCCGGGATGGCCGGCTGCTCGGCCCGCTCCGGCTGAGCGGGCGCGGGCGGCTCCGGCGCGGGTGTCAGCGTCTCCTCCGGGGGCAGTGGCGCCCGCGCCGTGAACCGGACCGGCAGTCCGGTCAGATGACGGGACATCAGAGTGGAACGGTAGGTCAGCTCCGACTCGTCCACCGCGAGGGTGAGATCGGGCAGGCGCAGCAGCAGGGCGTCGATGCCCGTGTCCGCGATCGCCCGGCCCACGTCCTGGCCCGGGCACTCGTGCTGGCCCCCGCTGAACGCCAGGTGCGAGCGGTTGCCGTGGACGGGGACGTCGGGATCGGGGCGGATGACCGTGTCCATATTGGCGGCGGCCAGCCCCAGGATCAGGGCGTCCCCCTCCTTGATCTGCTGACCTGCCAGCTCCGTGTCCTGCGTCGCCCAGCGGCCCAGGATCGAGATGAACGGAGGCTCGTCCCACAGGACCTGCTCGACCGCATCGGGCAGCGTCATGTGACCGCCGGCCAGGGAGGCCTGGAAGCGGTGGTCGGTGAGCACCATCTTCAGGGTGTTCGCGATGAGGTTCGCCGTGGTCTCGAAGGCCGCGATCAGCACCAGCCGCAGATGCTGCTGCACCTCGTCGTCCGACAGCCCGGCGGGGTGCTCCAGCAGCCAGCTGGTGAAGTCGGCGCCCGGCTCGACGTGCTTGCGCGCCACCAGCTTGCGCAGCGTCTCCTGGACGAACTCGTTGCTCGCGATCGCCGTCTCGGTGCCCTTGATCATGTCCCGGGCGGCGTTGACCAGCTGGGGGCTGTACGCCTCCGGCATGCCCAGCAGCTGCGTCATCGCCATCATCGGCAGCTGCTCCGCGAACTCGTGCACCAGATCGGCCCGGCCCGAGGCGCAGAAGCGGTCGACGAGCTGGTTCGAGTACTGGGTGACGTGGCGGCGGATGCCCCGCTTGTCGAAGCGGGCGATGCTGTCGTTGACGGCGCCGCGCCAGCGCTCGTGCTGCTGGCCGTCGGCGAAGACGCAGATCGGCTGCCAGGTGGTGATCGGCGCGAGCGGGTGGGTCGGGGCCACGCGGCCCTCGCGCGCCTCGATCCACCGCCGGGAGTCGCGCGAGAAACGCGAGGGGGTGCGCGCCACGTCGAGGTTCTCGCGGTAGCCGAGGACGAGCCAGGCCGGGACGTCGTCGTGCAGCAGGACGGGCGCCACCTGGCCGTGCTTCTGGCGGAGCCGCTCGTACAGCCCCATCGGGTCGGCCTCGGCCTCCGGGCCGTACAGCCGGGTGATCCCGCCGGGGCCGGTCACATGGGCCGGGCACTGCGGGGGAGGCCCGGCCGGGGAGGTGGTGCGGGGGCGTTCGGAAGGGAGGGTCACTGGTGCTCCGTGGAGGCGGTGGTGAGCGTGTAGAGGTAGCGCATGAGGGTGAGCAGGGTGTCGCGGCAGGAGGCGCGGTCTCGGGCGTCGCAGTCGACCATGGGCACCGAGTCGTCGAGGTCCATGGCCGAGCGGAGCTGCTCCATCGGGTATCTGGGGGCCTGGGGGAAGCGGTTGACGCCGACGACGAACGGCACTCCCTTCTCCTCCAGACGCCCGATCACGTCGTAACTGACGTCCATGCGGCGGGTGTCGAGGAGGACGACCGCTCCCAGGGCGCCCTCGAACAGGCCGTTCCACAGGAACCAGAAGCGCTCCTGGCCGGGAGTGCCGAACAGATACAGCACCAGGTGCTCGTTGATGCTGATCCGGCCGAAGTCCATGGCCACGGTCGTCTCGGTCTTGTGCTCGATCCCGGCGATGTCGTCCACGCCGACACCGGCCTGGGTCATCGTCTCCTCGGTGGTCAGTGGCCGGATCTCGCTGACCGAGCCCACCAGGGTCGTCTTGCCGACCCCGAACCCGCCGACGATGACGACCTTGACGGCCGCGGTGGCCGAGGCCGGCAGGACGTCCTCGCTGCGCGGGCCCGCATAGGTCTCCAACCCGGGGGAGTCAGAGCTTCTGTAGTCCATTCATCACCGCCTCCAGAAGTTGAACGTCGGGAAGGGCGGCCGCCGGCACCGGCGGCCGGGCCTCCACGTGCCGACCCGCCACCAGCTCCGTGAGCAGCAGGGTCAGCGTGCTGACCGGCAGTTCCAGATAGGCCGATATCTCGGCGACGGAGAGCGGGTAGGCACACATCCGGACGATGGCGGCGTGCTCGGGCTGCAGCCCGGGGTCGGCCTCGGACCGGGACACGATCAGCGTCACCAGGTCGAGCTCCGTCTTCCGCTCCGCGCGGGGCTCGCCTCCGGTGAGGATGTAGAGCCGGTCCGGGCTGCCGGGCGCGGTCGGGGAGCCGGGTCCCTCCGTGCTCATGTCACCGACCCGCCGACCCGCGGCGGGCTGGTGAGATGCGAACCGATGCGGGCCACCAGATCCCGCATCCGCATGCCCATCAGCTCGGCGTCCACGTCGTCGTCGGCCAGCACCGCGAGGAAGGCTCCGGCCCCGGCGGCCATCAGATAGAAGAATCCGCCGTCGACCTCGATCACGACCAGGCGCATCTGCCCGTCCCCGTGCGGGAATTCACCGGCGATCGCGGTGGAGAGGCTCTGCAGTCCGGCACAGGCGGCGGCGAGGCGGTCGGCGGCGTCCGGGTCGGTGCCGTGCTGAGCCATGCGCAGGCCGTCCGAGGACAGCACGATCACGTGGCGGGTCTGCGGAACACTGGTTGCCAGGTCCTTGAGCATCCAGTCCATGTTGAACCGCGGCTGCGTCACTTGGCTACTCTTCCTTGTCTGACGGGATATCACTGTGCGGCCGACCGGGATCCGGCTCCAGGGACTCCCCGTTGATGCCGCGGTTGAAGGCGGCCAGCCACATTCCGGGCTGCTTGGGGGCCTCCTCCGGAGCGGCCGGCGCGGCGGGCGGGGCCGGCGGCCGGTCCCGCCGTTCGGCCGCGCCCCGGCCGAACGGGAGCGGCGCGGGGCCGCGGCGCCGCCGTCGCTGCGGCAGCCCGCTGTCCCCGAGCGGTGGCGGGATGGGGTGCTCCATCATCGGCGGAGCCGTCTGCGGAGCGGGCGGGGGGATCTTCTGGCCCGGGCGGCGCTTGGACTTGAAGGGCGGGAGCTTGGGCGCGCGGGCGATGTCGCCGCCGGGGTGCTTGCTGGCGGTGATCAGGTCCATGGGGATGACCAGCACGGCCCGGACGCCTCCGTAGGCGGAGGGCCGCAGCGACACCAGGAAGTTGTACGTGCGGGCGAGCCGGCTGACGACCGCGAGGCCCAGCCGCGGCGCCTCGCCGAGGTCGTCGAGGTCGAGGGCGCCCTCGCGGGAGAGGACGCGGTCGGTGCGGCGGCGCGCCTCGTCGGTGAGGCCGACGCCTGCGTCCTCGATCTCGACGGCGATGCCGGACTGGATGTCCACGGCGGTCAGGTGCACCCGGGTCTGCGGGGGTGAGTAGCGGGTGGCGTTGTCCAGCAGCTCGGCCAGGGCGTGGATCACCGGCTCGACGCCGGCGCCGACCACGGCTACGTCGGCCACCGAGTGCAGGTCGACCCGCCGGTACTCCAGGATCCGCGACATGGCGCCGCGCAGCACGTTGTACAGCGGGATCTCGTTCTTCCACTGGCGGCCGGGGCGGGAGCCGCCGAGGACGGCGATGCTGTCGGCGAGGCGGCCGGTCAGGGCGTTGCCGTGGTCGAGGTGGAGGAGATCGCCGAAGACGTCGGGGTCGTTGCCGTGCTTGTGCTCCATCTCCCGGATGTCGTAGGCCTGCTGGTGCACGATGGCCTGCATGCGACGGGCGATGTTGACGAAGGCGCGCTGCGCGGAGTCACGCAGCCCCTCCTCCGCCTGCACGGCTTCGATGACGGATTTCAGCACCGACCGGTGCGCGGCCGCGTAGCCGGGCTCGAGGTCGTGGACGGGGAGCGTGTGGCGCAGTACGACCTCGGTGGGGGCGCCGCGCTGCAGCAGGTGGATGGCCCGGGGGAGCAGCTCCTTGGCCAGCCGCCGGGTCTCCGCCTCGTGCTGGTCGAGCCGGTACCGCAGGCCGGCCTCCTGGTCGGCGCAGCGCCGCCGCAGGGCCGCGATGACCCGTCCCCGCCGGGCGGCCTCGGAGCTTGCCAGCGCCACCGCGACCGTGGCGGAGGACCCGCACCAGGCCACCGGAACGCGGGCCTCGGGAGCGACGGCGAGGACCGCCGCACCCGTGCACACGGCCAGGACCAAGGGGGAGATCAGCCATATCAGAGCGGAGACGGGCCGCCGTTGAACTGACGAGCCAGTACCAACCATCGGGATCCTCGGAACTCTTAAGAAGGCGTAGGGCCCGGCGCGCGGCAATCCCGGGTGTCTCCCGCGGAGAACGGCGCCGGCGCAGCACTTGTGCGCACCGTGAAGTAGTCGCCACAACCCGCTGCGCGACATGGAGCGTAGCCGGTCGCGCGGGGCTCCGGCGCGAAGTTGTCATATTCGCAGATTGGCCTGACGTAGGAATTCGAAAGGCTTCATAATGGCCTCGCGCTTCGAATTCCGAATGGGTTTCCGAATCGTATGAATGTATGTTCGGTGCACGTTGGGTGTGCTGCCCGTGGTGCGGAACGGGCTCCAGTGGCGGGCGGGGGAAGGTCACGCTCCCGGGTGGTCCGTCTGCCGAACCCTGCCCCTGGCCTCACGGACGGGGCTAGGCTCGCTCCACCACATCTTCCGGGGAGACATCGCCATGTCAGGGCATCAGCGTGAACAGAACGCATCCGCCGCCCTGTTCGAGCGGGAGCTCGAGCTGCAAGCCGCTGAGGAAGCGGTGCAAAGGCTGTGCGGAACTGCGACCGAAGGGCGGCCCCGGCTCGGCGGCCTGCTGCTGTACAGGGGCGAAGCAGGCCTGGGGAAAACGGCGTTGCTCACCGAGACGCGCCGGATGGCCATCGAGGCGGGCAAGTGCACCGTCCTCTTCGCGCGCGGCAGCGAGTCCGCGCAGCCGGTCCCCTTCCACGTCGTCCGCCAGCTGCTCCAGCCGGTCCTGGCGCCGATGAGCGAGAGCGACCGCAAGGAGCTGCTCGGCGGCTGGTACGAGATCGCCGGCCCCGCGCTGGGCATCGCCCCGCCGGTCGGCCCGCAGGACCCCCAGGGCGTGCGCGACGGCATCGACTGGCTCGTCACCCAACTCGCCACCCGCCAGGAGCCGGTGGTGCTGATGATCGACGACGCTCACTGGGCCGACGCCGAGTCGCTCGCCTGGCTCGCGTTCTTCGCCGTGCGCCTGCAGGAGACGCCGCTGCTCGCCGTCATCGCCTACCGCCCGGAGGAACTAGCCGAGAACGCCCCGGGCTTCAGCGAGCTGGTCACCGGTCGCAGCTCCCGTCCCGTGGAGCTGCGCGCCCTGACCCCGGAAGCGGTCAACCGGCTGGTGGTCGGCTCCTTCCCGGACGAGGCCGACGCCCCGTTCTGCCGCGAGGTCTGGGCCGTCACCGGCGGAAATCCCTACGAGACCGTCGAGTTGGTCGCCAAGGCGCAGGACCACGGCCTCAAGCCGGTCGAAGAGTCCGCCTCCCTCCTGCGCGACCTCGGCGCCACGGCCCGCGGCAGCGGTCTGGTGTCCCGCCTGGAGCGGCTGGGCACCGCCGTCACCCGCTTCGCCTGGGCGGCGGCCGTGCTCGGCACCGAGATCCAGCCGTCCCTGGCGGCGAACCTCGCGGGCATGGGGCCGGCCCAGGCCGCCGAGTGCGCGGACAAGCTGCGGCACGCCCGTATCCTCACCGGCGCCATCGACCTGGAATTCGTCCACCCGCTGATCGCCACGGCCATCTACGCCTCGATCCCGCCGGCCACCCGCACCGCCATGCACGGACAGGCCGCCTGGTCCGTCACCGAGGCGGGGCTGGGCCCCGCCTCGGCCTCCCGGCACCTGCTGGAGGTCCATCCCGACCACGACTCCGAGCTGGTCGAGCAGTTGCGCGTGGCCGCCCGCGAGCACCTGGCGGTCGGTGCCCCGGATGCGGCCCGCCGCTGTCTGGAGCGCGCCCTGCAGGAGCCGCCGCCCGAGGAGGAGCGGGCCGCGGTCCTCTACGAGCTGGGCTGCTCCGCACTGCTCACCTCGCCGTCGACGACCGTCAACCACCTCAAGACGGCGCTGTCCCTGCCGCACCTCACCGAGGAGCTGCGCGTCGACGCCACCTACCGCCTCTCCCAGGCCTACGCCCACAACAGCCAGCTGCGCGAGGCCGCCGACGTCGTGAAGGAGCAGGCCGAGCGCACCCCGCCGGGCGCCGGGCGGATGCGCCTGCAGGCCGCGCACTATCTGTGGCAGGGCATCCAGGTGGAGGAGCAGGACTCCCTGGGCCGTTCGCGCCGCATCGCCGAGCTCGCCGAACGCATTCGCGGCCGCGACAACACCGAGCGGACCCTGCTCGCCCTGCGCGGCTTCGACGGCATGATCCGCGGTGAGGACGCCGTGCAGGTGGTCGAGCACGTCGAGCGCGCCCTCGTGGACGGCCGGCTCGCCGAGGGCATGGGGTGGACCAACACCGAGTGGGGCTTCGAGGTCCCCAGCATCATCGGCATCACCTTCGCCTACACCGACCGGCTCGACCACGCCGAGGAGCTCTTCAAGGACGCCGTGCGGGCCTTCGAGATCTCCGGCTGGAGCGGCGGTCACCTCGCCTTCGCGCACGACTTCCTCGGTCTGGTGCACCGCCGCCGCGGCGAGCTGGACGAGGCCGAGGCCCTGCTGCGCGAGGGCCTGCGGCTGGGCAAGCGCCTCGGACCCGGCCTGCCGATCCACTGGGACGGCGCCTGCCTGCTGATCGACACCCTGCTCGCGCGCGGCCGGGTCGACGAGGCCCAGGCCTTCGCCGAGGAGAACGGCTTCCAGGCGCCCTACACGCCCGCCATCGTGCTGCCCGACGCCGCGTGCCTGGCCGGACGGCTGCTGCTCGCCCAGGGCCGCAGGAAGGAAGCGATCACGGAGCTGGAGGCCGCCGGGCGCAGGCTGGAGGAGCGCGGGCGGAACAACACCGTGTGGGCCCCGTGGGCGCTCGACCTGGCCGTCGCCGTCAAGGACGAGGAGCCCGAGCGCGCCCGCGACCTGGCCGGCAAGGCCGTCCGCAACGCCGCGCGCTTCGGCACGGACACCGCCCTCGGCGACGCCCTGCGCAGGGCCGCCCTGGTCGCCGAGCCGGACGAGGCCCTGGTGAAGCTCGGCCAGGCCGTGGTGCACCTGCGCCGCTCGCCGTGCAAGTACGAGTTCGCGGCGGCCCTGGTCGCCCACGGTTCGGCGCTGCTGCGGGCCGACCGGCCGGCCGAGGCGACCGAGCGGCTGCGCGAGGGGCTGGAAGTGGCCCAGCAGTGCGCGGCGGACGGGCTGGTGGCGACCGCCCGGGCCGATCTCGCGTCGGCGGTGTGCGAGGGAGTCGAGCCGGCGGGTGATGCCGTGCGCTGATCCCGGTCGGCTCCGAGCCCGGACGGCTCCGGTTCAGGAAGCGCGGCGGCCGGTTTTCCTGGCAGCCGTCTTCTTGGCCGTCCTGGCCGTGGTGCTCTTGGCCGTGCCGGTCTTGGCTGTGGACGCGGCGGTCTTCTTGCCCTTGGCGGTGGAGGAGGCCGTCGCCGTCTTCTTGGCGGCGGTGCGTTTCTGCGGTGCGGCGGATTTCTTTGCGGTGCTGCGCATCGATTTCGTGGGCGCAGCCTCCTTCTTGGCGCCTTTCCCCGCCCTCTCCTCCTTTCCGGCCGCATTGTCGATGGACGCCTGGAGCGCGGCCATCAGGTCGATGACGTTGTCCGGTGCGGGTGCCGTCTCCTTCTTGGGGACCGGCCGGTCGGACAGGTGGGCGCTGATCAGCTCGCTCAGGGCGATCTCGTACTCGTCCTCCAGCTCGTCGAGATCGAACTCCTCGGAGAGGGTGTCCATCAGGCTCGTGGCCATCTTCAGCTCCTGCGGCCGCACGGTGACCGAGGAGGGCGGTGCGAGGTCGCCGCTGTCGCGGATCTCGTCCGGCCAGTACATGGTGTGCAGGGTCAGCAGGTCGCCGTGGACCCGCAGGAGGGCCAGGGACTCCCGGGTACGCAGTGCGATCTTGGTGACGGCCACCCGCTCGGTCTGCTTGAGGGTCTCGCGCAGCAGGACGTAGGGCTTGTTGGCCGCCGCGCTCTCGGGCGCGAGGTAGTAGCCGCTGGAGAGCTGCAGAGGGTCGATCCGGCCGGCGTCGACGAAGGCGAGCACGTCGATGAGTTTCTTGCTGGGCAGCGGCAGCCCGGCCAGCTCGTCCTGGGTGACGACGGCGGTGTGTCCCTCGTCGTCCTGGAAGCCCTTGGCGATGTGCTCGTAGTCGACCTGTTCGCCGCAGGCTTCGCAGGTGCGCTTGAGGTGGATCCGGCCGCCGTCCGCGTCGTGGACCTGGTGCAGTCTGAGGCCGTGTTCCTGGGTGGCGGCGTACAGCCGTACGGGTACGGACACCAGTCCGAAGCCGATCGCACCTTTCCACATGGTCCGCATAGTTTTATCCCTCCACGGGGAATTCCTACCTTATGTCTGTCTCTCCGGAGCGGCAGGCGGTGGAGATCGAGGGCCACCGGCTGGCCCTGACCCACCTCGACCGGGTGCTCTTCCCCGCATCGGGCCACACCAAGGCCCAGGTGCTGCAGTACTACGCCCGCATCGCCCCGGTGATGGTGGCGCACACGGCCGACCGGCCCGCCTCCTTCGTCCGCGCCCCGGAGGGACCGGGCGGGCAGAGCTGGGTCGCCAAGAACCCGCCCGGCGGAAAGCCCCGGTGGGTGCGGGTGGTGCCGGTGGAGCACCGCGAGGGCGTCACCGAGCAGGTCGTCATCGACACCACGGCCGCCCTGGTCGCGATGGCCAACCTCGGCGCGTACGAGGTGCACGTCCCGCAGTGGACGGCGACGGCCGGCCCCGACGGCCACGACCGGCTCGTCCTGGACCTGGACCCCGGCCCGGGCGCCGACCTCGTGGTCTGCTGCCGGATCGCCCAGCGGCTGCGCCAGCTCCTGGAGGACGACGGGCTGACCGCCCACGCCGTCGTCTCCGGCTCCAAGGGCCTGCATCTGTACGCGCCGGTCCACGCGGCGTCCGGCCGGGCCGCCGGCGGCTACGCCAAGGCGCTGGCCGCCCGCATGATGGGCGAGCACCCCGGCCTGGTCGTGGTCTCCATGGCGCGCGTCGAACGCCGGGGCAAGGTCCTCATCGACTGGTCGCAGAACGCGAGCGCCAAGACCACCGCCGCGCCCTACACCGTGCGGCTGCGGGAGGGCGGCCCCGGAGTGGCCGCCCCGGTCACCTGGGACGAGGTCGCCGCGTGCCGGGACCCCGAGGAGCTCGCGTTCACCCCCGAGCAGGTGCTGGACCGGGCGGAGGCCTACGGGGACCTGCTGGCCCCGCTCACCGGCGACGCCACTCGCGCGCAGCTCCCGTGAGGTCCCTCCTTCAGCCGAGCCGGGTCAGATCGGGCCGCAGCCGGTGCCAGACGGGGTGCCGGAGGCGGCCGGACGCCGTCCAGCCGGAGAAGACGACCTCGGCGACGAGCCGGGGCTCGACCCAGTGCGCGCCCGCCACGTCGGCGGGGCCGGTGAACGGCGGGTCCGCGCGCGGGATCACGGCCAGGTAGCGGGCCAGGTCCCGGCGCTCGCGCTCGGAGAGCCCCGAGCCGACGGACCCGGCGTAGCGCAGGCCCTCCGGCTCCTCCACGCCGACGAGGACCGCTCCGGGCAGCCCGGAGAGGGAGCCGCGGCCCTCGGCCCAGCCGCCGATGATCACGTCGAGGGTGACGACGTGCTTGGTCTTGCGCCATTCGGACGACCGGATGCCGGGTGTGTACAGGGACGTCAGCTTCTTCGCGACGACGCCTTCGAACCCGCCTTCGAGGGTGGCCTCCCAGGCCTGCTGCCCGTGCCCCTCCACGGCGGCCGGCACCGACCAGGCCGGGCCCGCGAGCCCCAGGCCCTCCAGTACGGCGCGCCGCTCCCGGTAGGGGAGGCCGAGCAGGGACCGGCCGTCGAGGTGCATGACGTCGAAGAGCATCAGGCGTACGGGGTACTCCGCCGCGAGGCGGGCCGCCCGGTGCGGGTCGGTGACCCCCATGCGGCGCTGGAGCAGCCCGAAGTCGGGCCGCCCCGCCCCGTCCAGGACGACGACCTCGCCGTCGAGGACCGCGGGCCGGCCGCGCAGCTGCTCTTCCAGGGCCCGGAGTTCGGGGTAGGTCACGGTGGCGTCGTTGCCGGCGCGGGTGACCGGCCGGACGGTGCCGTCCCCGGGGAGGCTCACGACCAGGCGGATCCCGTCCCACTTGACCTCGAAGGCCCACGCCGCCTCCTCGGCCGCGGGGGGCAGGGGCGCGGTGGTCGCCAGCATCGGCCGGATCGCGGGCGGCGGGGCCGGGGCGCGCCGGGTGGTCGGGGCCATCGCCTGCCGCCTAGCCCTTCCCCCGCGCCCACTCCAGCAGCCGGGGCGCCGTCCACGTCGTGATGATGCGCTCGGCGGGGATTCCGCACTCCTCGGCGCGGGCGCAGCCGTGGATCTGCCAGTCGAGCTGGCCCGGGGCGTGCGCGTCGCTGTCGAGAGAGAACAGCACGCCCGCGTCCAGAGCCTGGCGGATCAGCCGGCGGGGCGGATCGAGCCGCTCGGGGCGGCAGTTGATCTCCACGGCGGTGTGGAAGCGGGCGCACGCGGCGAAGACCATCGCCGCGTCGAACGAGGACTCCGGACGCCCGCGGCCGGCCAGCAGCCGCCCGGTGCAGTGGCCCAGGACGTCCACCAGGGGGTTGGCCACGGCCCCGACCAGCCGGCGGGTCATGGTGTCCGCGTCCATACGCAGCTTGGAGTGCACCGAGGCGACGACGATGTCGAGCTCGTCGAGCAGGCCGGGCTCCTGGTCGAGCGAGCCGTCGTCGAGGATGTCGCACTCGATGCCGCGCAGCAGCCGGAAGCCGTCGCCGAGGCTCTCGTTCACCTCGGCGACCACGTCGAGCTGGGCGCGCAGCCGCTCCGCCGTCAGCCCCCGGGCGATGGTCAGGCGAGGTGAGTGATCGGTCAGCACCGCCCACTCGTGCCCGATGTCGCGGGCCGCCCGCGCCATGGCGTCGATCGGGCTGCCGCCGTCGGACCAGTCCGAGTGCATGTGGCAGTCGCCGCGCAGGGCCGCACGCAGGGTCTCGCCGCCCTCCGCCAGCGGCTTCCCGGCCTCCTCCTCCAGCTTGGCCAGGTACCCCGGCACGCGCCCGGCCACGGCCTCCGCCACCACGCCGGCGGTCTTGGGCCCGATGCCCTTCTCGGCGGTGAGCGTGCCGGCGGCCGCCCGGCGCCGCACCTCCTCCTCCGGCAGCCCGGCGATCACCTCGGAGGCCGTACGGAAGGCCTTGACCCGGTACGTGGGCGCGTCCGCGCGCTCCAGCAGGAAGGCGATCCGGTCCAGTGCCTCCACCGGGTCCATCGCACCCACCGCCTCCTTCGCCGTCCGGTACCCCTACCGTGCGCGATCCGGGAGGAGTGCGCACGTGCGAGGGGCCGCGCACCGCCGGGCACGCGCGGGTGAACCGGTGAGTAGGCCCGGTGCGCGGTGGGGAGGGTTCGGGGCATGAGAGCCCCCACACCCTTCCCCTCTCCTTCCTCTCCTTCCTCCGGGTCCCCCGGCGGGCGCACGGGCCGCGCGGTGGTCCTCGGCGCGGGCATGGCCGGGATGCTGGCCGCGGCCGCGCTCGCCCGGCACGCGGGCGAGGTCGTGATCGTGGAGCGGGACCGGCTGCCCGAGGGGATGGAGCCGCGCAAGGGCCTGCCGCAGGCGCGTCACGCGCACCTGATGATGTCCGGCGGCGCCCGGGCGGTGGAGTCCCTGCTGCCCGGCACGATCGAGGGATGGGTGCGCGCGGGGGCCCGCCGGATCCCGCTGGGGACCGGGCTGGTCGCGATGGGCCCGCAGGGCTGGTACCCGCGCTGGCCGGGCACGCAGTTCCTGATGGCCTGCACGCGCGACCTGCTGGACATGGTCGTCCGCGAGCAGGTGCTGGCCCTGCCCGGTGTCACGCTCCGCGAGGAGACCGACGCCCTCGCGCTGCTCGGCAACGCACAGCGGGTCACCGGCGTGAAGGTCCGTGCGGTCGGCAGCCACTCCGCGGAGGCGCTGGAGGCGGACCTGGTGGTCGACGCCTCCGGGCGCGGCTCCCAGGCCGCGCGCCGCCTCACCGAGCTCGGGCTGCACCCGGCGCACGAGGAGACCGTCGACACCGGCATGGTCTACGTGACCCGGATCTTCCGGGCGCCGGCCGGCAGCGAGCGCTTCCCCGTGGTCAGCGTCCAGGCCGATCCGCGCGGGCGGCAGCCGGGCCAGGGGGCGACGATGGTCCCCGTCGAGGGCGGCCGCTGGCTGCTCACGGCCTGCGGCACGCGCGGCGGCGAACCGTCGCGGGAGGCAGGGGAGTTCGAGCCGTTCGTACGCAGCCTGCGCCACCCGCTGATCGCCGACCTGATCGCGGACCGGGAGCCGCTGACCGACGTCCACCTCACGCGCAGCACCGTCAACCGGCGCCGCTACTTCGAGCGCATGCCCGCCTGGCCGGAGGGCTTCGCGGTGGTGGGGGACGCCGTCGCCACGTTCAACCCCGTCTACGGGCAGGGCATGTCCGTGGCCGCCCACAGCGCGGTCGCGATCCGCGGCATCCTGGCGGAGCAGGGCCTGGGGGCGCCCGGCCTGGCCCGGCACATCCAGCGCGCGGTCGGCCGCGCCGCGGGCAGTCCGTGGGACCTGGCCACGGGCGAGGACATCAACTACCCCGGGGCGATCGGCGAGCAGCCCCCGGCCGCGGCCCGGCTGCTGCGCGGCTACGTCCAGCGCCTGATGCGCACCGCCACGGTGAACCCCGTCGTCATGCGCTCCCTCTTCGATGTGATGACGCTGTCCGCGCCGATGACGGCCCTGGTCAAGCCGCCGGTCGTGCTCGGCGTGCTGCGCGGGCCCGGCCGCGCGGTGTGCAACGAGCCGTCGATCACCGCCGCCGAACTGGCCCTGTGCGGGCTGGGCCCGCGTCTCGGCGCGTGAAGGGCGCCCCGCCCGATTGCCGTGGTCCCGTATTCCGCCGGACCCTCGCCGCGGGGGCTGATCGCCGTCGCGGCCGCCACTTCCTTGCAGGACGGCGGCGAGGCCGTGGCGTGGCGGCCGCCGGAGGCGCGGGCGGCAGCGGCCCCTCGGTCGGCCGGGGCCCGGTCGGCCGGGGCTCAGGGGGCCGGGAGGCCTGCCCCGGGAAATCGGGCCCAGAGAGGCTTGCCCCCGGGAAATACGGCCGCCGGATCGTCTCGCCGATCAGCCACGACGGCGAGGGCCCGGCGGAGTGGATACCCGCCGCCGCCCGGAATCCGGCCGTGCCAGCCGCGGCACGCGCGGTGAGCAGGATCCGCGAGGCCTCGAACCGGCGCGTTCGCCCGCCCCGCCGGAGGGTGTTCGCCGCGAGCGGGACTCGCGAGTCCCGAACGGGAGCGTTCGCCCGCCCCGCCGGCGGCTGATCGCCGCGAGCGGGACCCGCAGGGTCTCGAACCTGCGCGTGCGTCACGGCTCGCGGGAGCGCAGCGCCACCGGCGGCAGGAACTCGCCCCGCAGCGTCCGGTGCCACCAGGCGCCGGACTCCCGCCGCTCCTGCCGCGTGGTGAAGCGGTAAAGGTAGAGCCGCGCCCGCACGTGGGTCGGCGGGGCGTCGGGGAAGGGGTTGTGCCGCAGCAGCCGCAGCGTGGCCCGGTCGCCCGTCAGCAGCCGCTCCACGAAGGGGCCGAACCACGGCTCGGCGTAGGCCGGGGAGATCCCGGCGAACCACATCATCCAGTCGAGCCGCAGGTGGTACGGGGCGTACTGGCGGGGCAGCCGCCGCAGGTCGCCGGGCTTGCCCTTGAAGCCGTATTCCTTCCAGACCGTGTCCGGCCCGACCCGCTCCTCGTCGGTGCCCTCGACCACCACCTCGTAGCGCCTGCGGTTGATGCTGCCGAACGCGCCGTAGGTGTTGACCAGGTGAAAGGCGTTGAAGGACATGTTCATCCGCTGCCGGCGCGAGAGCATGTTGCGCACCGGCCACCAGCTCAGGACGGCCACGAGCGCGGTCGCGGCGATCACGAGGCCCTCGTACCAGCCCGGGGGAGGGGGTGCGGGGGAGTGCGCCGGCAGGCCGAAGAGCTCCGCGGCCGCGGCGCCGTCGACCGCGGAGAGGGCCATGACGATGGTCAGCCAGTTGAGCCAGGAGAAGTTGCCGGAGGCAACGAGCCAGAGCTGGGTGCAGATGATCACGGCGGCGGCCGTGCTCGCGACGGGCTGCGGGGTGAAGAGCGCGACCGGCACGACGAGCTGGGCGACGTGGTTGGCGGCCGTCTCCACGCGGTGCAGCGGCCGCGGCAGGCGGTGGAAGTACCAGCTCAGCGGGCCCGGCATGGGCTGGGTCTCATGGTGGTAGTACAGGCAGGTCAGATCCCGCCAGCAGGGGTCGCCGCGCATCTTGATCAGCCCCGCGCCGAACTCGACGCGGAAGACCAGCCAGCGCATCAGCCACAGCACGAGGACCGGCGGGTCCGTGCGGGCGTTGCCCAGGAACACCGCGAGGAATCCGGCCTCCAGCAGCAGCGACTCCCACCCGAAGCCGTACCAGGTCTGGCCCACGTTGACGATCGACAGGTACATCACCCACAGGGCGGCCCACATCGCCATCGCCGCCCACAGCGGCACCGCGTCCGCCGCCCCCGCCACCACCGCCGCCGCCAGTGCCGCGCCCGCCCACGCCCACACCGCGAAGAACCGGTCCGAGTAGTGCAGGTGGAAGACGCCCGGGGCCCTGCGCCAGGGCACGTGGCGCACGAAGCGCGGCACCGGCAGCATGCCCCGCTCGCCGATCAGCGCACGGAACTGGAGCACAGCCGTCAGGAAGGCGACGAGGTAGATGCCGGCGAGCGCGCGCTGCAGCACCAGCCTGCTCAGCCAGTACCCGGAGACCGTGAACCACTCCATGGCGTATCCGTACCACTCCGGAGCGCGTAGTCACATCGAAGAAACGGGCAAAAGGTGTCAGAGTGGCCCTATGGTTGATCGGGGAGCGACGCCTGCCTCCGCGCCGGCAGGATCCGTGCCGGACGACTGGCCCGCTCGCCCGGAGCTCACCTTCGCCCTCAACCGCATGGGCGGCTTCGACTGGGACCTCGACAGCGGCGTGCTGCACATGGACGCCTCGGCCCTGGAACTCTTCGACCTGTCCCCCGAAGAGTTCAACGGCCGCCTCTCGGGCCTGGCCGGCAAGGTGCTCCGCGCCGACGCCG
Organism: Streptomyces rectiverticillatus; assembly: GCF_013394065.1. Classification (NCBI taxonomy): domain Bacteria; kingdom Bacillati; phylum Actinomycetota; class Actinomycetes; order Kitasatosporales; family Streptomycetaceae; genus Streptomyces; species Streptomyces rectiverticillatus. Next base: position 1,118,938 of record NZ_CP040752.1, on the reverse strand, counting down.
CCGACCTCGACGCCCAGGTCACCCGCGCCCTGAAGGAGGGCCGCGAGACCTACAGCGCCTACTACCGCATCCGCGCCCCCGACGGCAGCCTGCACTGGACGTACACCCAGGGCCGGATCCGGCGCGACGGGGAGGGACACCCGCACCGCATCATCGGCATCGTCCGCGACGCCGCCGAGGAGCTCGGCCACTCCGTCATCCGGCGGGACGAGAACCGCCTCTCGCACACCACCATCGTCGAGACCCTCACCGCCGCCCTCGCCCACGCGCGCACCGTCCAGGACGTCGTCGACTTCTTCCGCGACGACCGGGCCGTCCAGCACCTCGGCTCCGACCTGCTCGTCCTCGGCATCGTCGAGGCCGGCCGGATCCACATGGTCGCCGAGGGCCCCGGCGAGCACTACGTACCCGGCACCCGCTGGACCCGCATCGACGACAACTTCCCCATGAGCGAGGTCATCCGCACGATGGCCCCGCGCTTCATCGAATCCCGCGAGGAGTTCGCCGGCTCCTACCCCTGGCTGTGGGAGCGCATCAGGGACACCGGCATCTCCTCCGCCGCCTACCTCCCGCTCATCGCCCAGGCCCGCCCCCTCGGGGCCATCGGGCTGCTCTACCGCGAGACCCGCGGCTTCACCCAGCAGGAGCGCAACCTGCTCATCGCACTTTCCAGCAGCCTCTCCCAGTCCATCGCCCGCGCCATGCTCTACGACCAGGAGCACGACCTCGCCGAGGGCCTCCAGCAGTCCATGCTGCCGCGCCGCATCCCCGAGGTCCCCGGCGCGCAGATCGCCGTCCGCTACCGCTCGGCCCGCATGGGCCGCGACATCGGCGGCGACTGGTACGACGTGATCCCGCTGCCCGGCGGGCGGGTCGGCGCCGTCATCGGCGACGTCCAGGGGCACGACACCCAGGCCGCCGCCGTCATGGGCCAGCTGCGCATCGTCCTGCGGGCGTACGCCACCGAGGGGCACGCTCCGGCGACCGTCATGGCCCGCGCCTCCTCCTTCCTCCACGAGCTCGACACCGACCGCTTCGCCACCTGCGCCTACGCCGAGGCCGACCTGTCCACCGGCGTCGTCCAGCTGGTGCGCGCGGGCCACATCGACCCCCTGCTGCGGCACACCGACGGCACCTGCCGGCGCCTGCCCGTATCCGGAGGGCTGCCGCTCGGCCTCTCGGCCGAGTTCGGCCGGCTCGACTACCCCGTGACCACGGTCGAGATCGACCCCGGCGAGACCCTGCTGATGTTCACCGACGGCCTCGTCGAACAACCCGGCTCCGACCTCGACGAAGGCATGCAGCGGCTGTCCACGATCGTCCGCGACGGCCCCTACGAGCTCCACCAGCTGGCCGACCGGCTGTGCGACATGATCGGCGAGCGCGTCGGCGAGGACGACATGGCCGTCCTGCTGCTGCGCCGCCAGGGCGCGGCCACCCAGGGCGGCGGCCGGCTCCAGCAGCACATCGCCCCGGCCGACCCCGAGGCCCTCTCCGCGGCCCGCCACATGATCCGCGCGGCGGTACGGGCCTGGGGCGCCCGCGAGCGCTCCGACGAGATCGAGCTGGTCGCCGACGAGCTGGTGACCAACGCCCTGCTGCACACCGACGGCGCGGCCGTGGTCACCATCCGCATCATCACCGGCCCCGAGCGGCGGGTGCGCGTCGACGTCGAGGACAAGTCCAGCACGCTGCCGCGCCGCCGCGAGCCGGGTGAGTCGGGGGTCTCGGGGCGTGGCCTGCTGCTGGTCGACCGGCTCACCGACGTGTGGGGGGTCGAGTCCCGCGGCTCGGGGAAGTGCGTGTGGTGCGAGTTCGTGGTCCCGGGGCGGCACGAGGGCGCGCGGACGGTGGCCGGAACACCAGAATCCGGTTGATCCGTACGTCACCTGACAGAGCGTCCGATCGTTGCCCCAGTCACTCAGAATTGCGTATTCCACGCCGATCCGGGTCAACTGTGCTCTCCACCCCCCAAGATCACGAAAAGGGTTCCGAGAGCATGCGAAGACTCACCCCCTTCGTCTTCCTCGGTGCGACCGCCCTGGCCGCGCCGATGCTGATGACCGTTCAGGCGCCGCCCGCCCGTGCGTTCGGCACCGTCAACACCCTCGGCCAGCACGCCGAGCACGAGCGCATCACGCGCGCGGCCCTGGCCTGCCCGTCCGGCGCCCCCTCCGACGGCAGCTGCTTCGAGCCCCGCTCCCTCGACCAGATAGCGGGCCGCGGAGGGACCTTCGGCGCCGTCGGGGCCCCCGACACCGACGAGGTCCTCAGCCCGGCCGCCCACTGCGACAACGCCGACTACCTCGCCCAGGCCGGCTACGCCCGCACCCGCGACCAGGCGACCAAGGAACTGCTCGCCTGCGTCGCCCGCCTGCAGGCCCGCTTCGCCGAAGGCGTCACCGCCGCCGGCGCAACCCTTGACGCCGGCGGCGCCGTCGCCGCCCGCGAGGCCGACCTCGCCAAGGACTGCACCTTCACCCTCGGCGTGCCCGGCCGCAATAAGTGCGAGGCCCTCGAGGGCTTCGGCCGCGCCCTCCACGGCGTCCAGGACTTCTACTCGCACAGCAACTGGACCGACAAGGCCGACCCCGGCCGCCCCACCGGCAAGAACAACCCGCCCGGGCTGAACCTCCCCGCTCCGTCCCCGCTGTTCGCCCTCGGTGGCGGGCAGCCGCCGCAGAGCCCGGCCGTCCCGGCCGGCCTCACCACCGGCTGCTTCTCCCTCGTGCCCCTCGGCTGCTCCGGCCGCGTCCAGCACGGCGACCTCAACAAGGACAACGGCCTCATCGACCCCGCCACCGGCGCCACCGGCAGTCCGGGCACGGCGCGCGGCAAGACCGGCGGCAACTTCGACCGGGCCGTCCAGGGCGCCGTCGCCGACACCCGCCGGCAGTGGGCCGACTTCCGCACCGCCCTCGTCACCCGCTACGGCAAGGAGCGCGGCGAGCGCGCCGCCTGTGTGCTGACGCACGACGACCCGGCCCGCACCTGCTAGTGCCTGTTCGGCGGAAGGAAGTGCCCGCCGCAACCGGGGGCACCTCCCGGCGGTGGCTGGGATCGCCACGGCGAAGAGGCCAAGGTCACAGCAGTTGCCACTGCTGCAGGGCGCCCCGGCTCCCCTAGCCTTCCCCCCATGACGGTCCTGCCTGACGAAGGCTTCCCCCTGGCCGCCGAGTTCCCGGACCCCACCCGCGAGCAGTGGCAGCGCCTGGTGGAGGGTGTACTGCGCAAAGCGGGCGCGGCTGACGCATCGGGCCCGGCTGCCGAGGCGGCACTCGCCACCGAACTCCAGGACGGGCTCGTAACCGGCCCGCTCTACACCGCCGACGACGCCCCCGCCGCGCCCGGCTACCCGGGCTTCCCCCCGTTCGTCCGCGGCGGCCGGGCCGAAGGGACGGCCGCGACCGGCTGGGACGTGCGCCAGCGCCACGCCCACCCGGACCCGCGGCAGGCCAATGACGCGGTGCTCGCCGACCTGGAGAACGGCGTCACCTCGCTCTGGCTGACCGCCGGGCCCGCCGGCATCCCCGTCGACGGCATCGCCACCGCCCTCGACGGCGTCTACCTCGACCTCGCCCCCGTCGTCCTCGACGCGGGCGCGGACTTCGAGGCCGCCGCCCGGGAACTGCTGCGCCTGTACGACGAGCGCGGCCTCGCCCCCCGCGCCGCCCTCGGCAACCTCGGCGCCGACCCGCTCGGCACCCTGGCCCGCACCGGCACCGGCGCCGACCCCGAGGCCCCCCTGGCCGCCGCGGCCGCCCTCGCCGCCCTGTGCGCCGACGGCCGGCCCGGCCTGCGCGCCCTGACCGTCGACGCCCTGCCCTACCACGAGGCCGGCGGGTCCGCCGCCCAGGAGCTCGGCTGTTCGCTGGCCACCGGCGTCGCCTACCTCCGTACGCTCACCGCCGCCGGGCTGACCGTCGACCAGGCCTGCGCCCAGCTGGAGTTCCGCTACGCGGCCACCGCCGACCAGTTCCTCACCATCGCCAAACTGCGCGCCGCCCGCCGCCTGTGGGCCCGCGTCGCCGAGGTCAGCGGCGCCGCCACCGCAGGCGCCGCCCAGCGCCAGCACGCGGTCACCTCCACGGTGATGATGACCCGCCGGGATCCGTGGGTGAACATGCTGCGCACCACCGTCGCCTGCCTCGGCGCGGGCGTGGGCGGCGCCGACGCCGTCACCGTCCTGCCCTTCGACGACGCCATCGGCCTGCCCGACGCCTTCGCCCGCCGCATCGCCCGCAACACCTCCTCGGTGCTGCTGGAGGAGTCGCACCTGGCCCGGGTCATCGACCCCGCGGGCGGCTCCTGGTACGTGGAGCGCCTCACCGACGAGCTCGCGCACGCCGCCTGGGCCTGGTTCCAGGAGCTGGAGCGCGCCGGAGGCCAGGCCGCGGCGCTGCGCTCCGGCCTGGTGGCGGAGCGGCTCGCCGCGACCTGGGCCCGCCGCTCCGCCGACCTGGCGACCCGGCGCGAACCGGTCACCGGCGTCAGTGAGTTCCCGCACCTCGGCGAGCAGCCGGTGCAGCGCGAGCCCGCGCCCGCGGCCCCCGGCGGCGGCCTGCCCCGGGTCCGGCGCGACGAGGCCTACGAGGCCCTGCGGGCCCGCTCCGACGCCCACCTCGCCGCGACCGGGGCCCGCCCGCGCGTCTTCCTGGCCGCGCTCGGCCCCGCCGCCGCCCACACCGGCCGGGCCACGTTCGCCGCCAACCTCTTCCAGGCCGGCGGCATCGAGCCCGTGCACGAACCCGCCACCGTCGACGCGGACTCCGTCGCCGAGGCGTTCGCGCGCAGCGGCGCCGGGGCGGCCTGCCTGTGCTCCGGCGACAAGCTCTACGCCGAGCAGGCCGAAGCCGTCGCCGCCGCCCTCAAGGCCGCGGGCGCCGGGCGGGTCCTGCTCGCCGGGAAGCCCGGCGGCGAGCAGCGGGAGGCGTATCTGCGGGCCGGGGTCGACGAGTTCGTCTTCGCCGGCGGTGACGCGGTCGCCGTCCTCTCCTCCGTCCTCGACCGCATGGGAGTGGCGTGATGCGCATCCCCGACTTCTCCGGAATCGACCTGGGGCCGGCGGACGCCGGCCGGGCGGCCGACCCCGGGCACTGGCGCGCGGCCCTGAAAGAGGCCACCGGCAAGAGCGCCGAGGACCTGGTCTGGGAGACCCCCGAGGGCATCGGCGTCAAGCCGCTCTACACCGCGGACGACCTGCACGGGCTCGACTTCCTCGGCACGTACCCCGGCATCGCGCCCTACCTGCGCGGCCCGTACCCGACGATGTACGTCAACCAGCCCTGGACCATCCGGCAGTACGCCGGGTTCTCCACCGCCGAGGAGTCCAACGCCTTCTACCGGCGCAACCTGGCGGCCGGTCAGAAGGGCCTGTCCGTCGCCTTCGACCTGCCCACCCACCGCGGCTACGACAGCGATCACCCGCGCGTCACCGGCGACGTGGGCATGGCGGGCGTCGCCATCGACTCCATCTATGACATGCGGCAGCTCTTCGACGGCATCCCGCTGGACAGGATGAGCGTGTCGATGACGATGAACGGGGCCGTGCTGCCCGTCCTCGCCCTCTACATCGTCGCCGCCGAGGAGCAGGGCGTACCGCCCGAGAAGCTGGCCGGGACCATCCAGAACGACATCCTCAAGGAGTTCATGGTCCGCAACACCTACATCTATCCGCCCCGGCCCTCGATGCGGATCATCTCCGACATCTTCGCGTACACCTCGCAGAAGATGCCGCGCTACAACTCCATCTCCATCTCCGGCTACCACATCCAGGAGGCCGGGGCCACAGCCGACCTGGAGCTCGCCTACACCCTCGCCGACGGCGTGGAATACCTGAAGGCGGGCATCGAAGCGGGCCTGGACGTCGACGCGTTCGCGCCCCGGCTCTCCTTCTTCTGGGCGATCGGCATGAACTTCTTCATGGAGATCGCCAAGCTGCGCGCCGCCCGCCTGCTGTGGGCCCGGCTCGTCAAGCGCTTCGAGCCGCAGAACACCAAGTCGCTGTCGCTGCGCACCCACTCGCAGACGTCGGGCTGGTCGCTGACCGCGCAGGACGTCTTCAACAACGTGGCCCGCACGTGCGTGGAGGCCATGGCCGCGACCCAGGGGCACACCCAGTCGCTGCACACCAACGCCCTGGACGAAGCCCTCGCCCTGCCCACCGACTTCTCCGCCCGCATCGCCCGCAACACCCAGCTGCTGCTGCAGCAGGAGTCCGGCACCTGCCGGGTCATCGACCCCTGGGGCGGCAGCGCCTACGTCGAACGCCTCACCCACGACCTCGCGCGGCGCGCCTGGCAGCACATCGAGGAGGTCGAGGCCGCCGGCGGCATGGCCCAGGCCATCGACGCGGGCATCCCCAAGCTGCGCGTCGAAGAGGCCGCGGCCCGTACCCAGGCGCGCATCGACTCCGGGCGGCAGCCGGTCATCGGCGTCAACAAGTACCGGGTCGACAGCGACGAGCAGATCGAGGTGCTCAAGGTCGACAACTCCTCCGTGCGCACCCAGCAGATCGAGAAGCTGCGGCGGCTGCGCGCCGAGCGCGACGAGACGGCCTGCCAGGACGCCCTGCACGCGCTCACCAGGGCCGCCGAGGCCGGATCCGGCCAGGGCCTCGAAGGCAACCTCCTCGCCCTCGCCGTCGACGCCGCCCGCGCCAAGGCGACCGTCGGCGAGATCTCCGACGCACTGGAGAAGGTCTACGGACGCCACGCCGGGCAGATCCGTACGATCTCCGGTGTGTACCGCGAAGAGGCCGGCCCGTCGTCCGGCGTGGAGCGCACCCGCGCCCTGGTCGAGGCGTTCGAGCAGGAGGACGGCCGCCGCCCGCGCATCCTCGTCGCCAAGATGGGCCAGGACGGCCACGACCGCGGCCAGAAGGTCATCGCCACCGCCTTCGCCGACCTCGGCTTCGACGTCGACGTCGGCCCGCTCTTCCAGACGCCCGAGGAGGTCGCCCGGCAGGCGGTCGAGGCCGACGTGCACATCGTCGGCGTCTCCTCCCTCGCGGCCGGACACCTCACGCTCGTACCGGCGCTGCGCGAACAGCTGGCGGAGCAGGGGCGCGAGGACATCATGATCGTCGTCGGCGGCGTCATCCCGCCGCAGGACGTCCCCACGCTGCTGGAGATGGGCGCCGCGGCGGTCTTCCCGCCCGGCACGGTGATCCCGGACGCCGCCCACGACCTGCTGAAGACCCTCGCCGGGGTCCTCGGCCACGAGCTGTGAGCAAGGGCTCCTGACATGGCGCGGACGATCGACATCGACGCCTACGTGAAGGGCGTGCTCGACGGCAAGCGCGCGGTCGTCGCCCGCGCCATCACCCTCGTCGAGTCCACCCGGGCCGACCACCGGGCCCTCGCCCAGCGGATGCTGACCGAGCTGCTCCCGCACGCGGGGGCGGCCCGGCGGATCGGCATCACCGGTGTGCCGGGCGTCGGCAAGTCCACCTTCGTCGACGCCTTCGGCACGATGCTCACCGGGCTCGGCCACCGGGTCGCCGTCCTCGCCGTCGACCCGTCCTCCAGCCGGACCGGCGGGAGCATCCTGGGCGACAAGACCCGCATGGAGCGCCTCGCCGTCGACCCCGCCGCCTTCATCCGGCCCTCGCCCACGGCCGGCACCCTCGGCGGCGTGGCCCGGGCCACCCGCGAGACCATCGTGGTCATGGAGGCCGCCGGCTACGACGTCGTGCTCGTGGAGACCGTCGGCGTCGGCCAGTCCGAGACCGCCGTCGCCGACATGGTCGACAGCTTCCTCATGCTCACCCTCGCCCGGACCGGCGACCAGCTCCAGGGCATCAAGAAGGGCGTCCTCGAACTGGCCGACATCGTCGCCGTCAACAAGGCCGACGGTCCCCACGAGCGCGACGCCAAGGCCGCCGCACGCGAACTGGCCGGAGCGCTGCGCCTGCTGCAGCCGCCGGACGCCGCCTGGAACCCGCCCGTGCTGACCTGCAGTGCCCGCGAGAACACCGGCCTGGACGTCCTCTGGGACCGGCTGGAGCAGCACCGGCGCGTCCAGGAGAGCACCGGGGCGCTGGCCGCGCGGCGCCGCGAGCAGCAGGTCGACTGGGTCTGGACGATGGTCCGCGAACAGCTCCTGAACGAGCTGCGCGGCCACCCCGCGGTCCGGGCGGCCGGGCCGGGTATCGAACGGCAGGTGCGCGAGGGCACGCTCCCGGCGAGCCTGGCGGCGGAGCGGCTGCTGGAGGCGTTCCGCGCTCCCGGGGAGCACGGCCCGTCCGGTAACTGAGGGCCGCGAATGCCCGGGACGGGCCCTCCGGCCCCGGGGAACCTTGCGGTCGTATCGTGCGTTTTCCCCGAACCGGCCTGCCCGTGGCCGGAACGGGGGAAGGAGCGCGATGAACGACCTGGTCGCCGGAGGCAACGCCACGCTGCCCGACGGCGCGCTCGCGCTCCGCGTGCCCGGCCCCTTCGACCTGTCGGTGATCGTCACCGGCGAGGCGGGAAAGGTGGCCGGGGACGGGGACTTCGTCTTCTACAACCAGCCCTTCGCGCCCGGAGCCCGGCTTGCCGGCGACACCGTCACCGTCGACCCGCGGGGGCTGCGCGCGGGCGCCGCGCGCGTCACGGTCGTGGTGAGCCCGGCGGACCCCGGCACGCCGCTCGGCTCGCTGCCCCCGCCCGTCCTGACGGTCGCCGGCGGCGGGGGAGCCGTGCTGGTGCGGTTCGCGCCGCCCCGCCCCGGCCACGAGACCGTCCTCCTGCTCGCGGAGCTCTACCGGCGCGGCGAGGCATGGAAGATACGGGCCCTGGGCCAGGGGTACGCGGACGGGCTGGCGGGCGTGGCACGGGACTTCGGGGTGGAGGTGACGGAGGAGGGGAGCGAGACCCACGAGGGGCACGGGCACGGGCCGGACGCGACGGCCGAGGAGTTCGCCGCCCTCGTGAACGCCGAGCGGTCCGCGGCCGGGGTGCCGTCCGTGACCGTGGACCACCGGCTGGTCTCCGCGGCCCGGGCGCACGCCGCGGACATGGCCGCACACGGCCGCCTCGCCGCCGAGAGCCCGGACGGGACGTCCCTGTACCACCGCATCGCCGTCACCGGCTACCGCTGCCTGACCGTCACCGAGCACCTCGTCTCCGGCCCCCGCACCCCGGCCGAGTTCGTCGCCTACTGCCTGGCCGGGAGCGAGCGGGCCCTGCCGTTCCGGGATCCGGCCGTCGCCCACGTCGGCGTGGGCCACGCACCGGCACCCTCGGGGGACACCTACTGGACCGCCGTGTGGGCCGCGCCCATGACCACCGCCGGGCTTGCCCGCCTGGCCGCGGAGGTCACCGCTCTCACCAACGCCGAGCGCGCCGCGGCCGGTCTGCGCCCGCTGGCCGCCGATCCCCGGCTGGCCGTTGCCGCGCAGGCACACAGCGACGACATGGTCGCCCGCGACTTCTACGCCCACACCTCGCCGGAAGGGCGCGAGCCCTGGGACCGGGCGCGGGCGGCGGGGTGCCCGCACCCGGGCATCGGCGAGAACATCGCCTGCGGGCAGCGCAGTGCGGCGGAAGTCGTCCGGGGCTGGATGAACAGCCCCGGCCACCGTGCCAACATCCTCAAGCCGGACTTCGCGCACATCGGCGTGGGCTACGCCACGGGCAGCAGCGCCGGCACGTACTGGACGCAGCTGTTCGGCACATGACCGGGGCCGGCGCCGAGGCCTGACGAGGGGTCAGGCGAGCCCGAGCCCGCCGTCGTCCACCGGTGCGAAGTGCCGCTCGACGTCCGCCTCCGTCACGGCCTCCAGCCGGGCGGGCACCCACCGCGGCGTGCGGTCCTTGTCCACCACCTGCGCGCGGATGCCCTCCAGCAGGTCGGGGTCGGCCAGCGAGGCGCATATGACGCGGTAGTCCTGCTCCAGCGCCTCGGGCAGACCGGGCAGCCGGCGGGCGCGGCGCAGCGCGCTCAGCGTGACCTTCAGCGCCGTGGGCGACTTGCCCAGGATCGCCTCCGCCGCCTTGCCGGCCTCCGCGACGCCGCTTCCGGTGAGCCGGCGGAGGATCTCCTCGACGGTGCCGGCGGAATAGCAGTGGTCGATCCAGTCCTGCTGTGCGGCCAGTTCGCCGGCGGGGGCCGGGGCGGCGAAGGCCCGTACGGCCTCGGCGGGTTCCGACACGGCCAGCGCGGCGGCGAACTCCTCCAGCCGCGCCGCCGGGACGAAGTGGTCGGCGAACCCGGCGCGCACGGCGTCGCCCGGGCCCATGCGCGAGGTCGTCAGGGCCAGGTGCGTGCCGAGTTCGCCCGGGGCCCGGGAGAGCAGGTACGTGCCGCCGACGTCGGGCGCGAAACCGATGGCCGTCTCGGGCATGGCCACCGCCGACCGTTCGGTGACGATCCGTATGCCGCCGTGCGCCGACAGGCCGACGCCGCCGCCCATCACCAGGCCGTCCATGAGGGCCACGTACGGCTTGGGGTAGGCGGCGATCCGGGCGTTGAGCCGGTACTCGTCGCGCCAGAACTCCCTGGCGTCCGCGCTGCGCCCGGTGCGGACGCCGTCGTGGACGGCCCGCACGTCGCCGCCCGCGCACAGGCCGCGCTCGCCCGCGCCGTCGAGCACCACCGTGCTCACGGCGTCGTCGTGCTCCCACGCGTCCAGGGCGGCGTGGATGCGGCGGACCATGGCGTGGGTGAGCGCGTTGATGGTGCGGGGCCGGTTGAGGGTGATGCGGCCCGCGCGCCCCTCCCGGCGCAGGAGTACGGCGTCGTCGATGGTGGTCATCGTTCCCCTTTCACTGGATGGCGGAGCGGGGTGGCCGAGCGGCGCGCGGCGGGGGTGCGCTCCCGTCAGGAGCGGCCGGACGCGGTGGCGGTGCCCGCCGCGTCCGTGATGCCCCGGATCGGGCAGCGCGGGCCGGTGGCGCGCAGCAGCCGCAGGTCGGCCGTCACGAGCGTCGCCCCCAGCTCCTCGGCGACGGCGACGTAGGCCGCGTCGTCCGGCGTGAGGTTGTCCTTCAGCTGCCACATCCGTCCCAGCAGGGGCTCGACCGCGACCTTCCGCAGCGTCAGCCCGGGCAGCCGCCCGGCGACTTCGGCCACCCGCTCGGCGCTCACCTGTCCCGCGAGGTACATCCCGCGCAGGGACTGCATCACTTCCACCAGGATGTGCTCGGGCGCGGCCCACTCGGCGTCCGCCGCGAGCGCGGCGCGGGCGCCGTCGCCCCGCGGTCCGTCGTCGGCGAGCGCCAGAACGAGTGCGGAGGCGTCCACGACGATCAAGGTGACTCCCAGCGTGTGCAGGATGCGGCGGTCGCGGCAGACGCCGCGCCGCCACCCTAACCGCGCGGCCGGGCCCGGGGGCCGCCGGGTGGAACACCGGGTCGGGGCCGGTGCCCTGACGCGGGCCCGGAGGGCGCCGACGGCGTTTCCGTCCCGGATGGACGGGCGGCCGCGGACGGGCAGGCGTCGGCCGGGGCGGCTTGTCCCGGCCCCGGCGGCCTGGCCCAGGCCGCCCGGCACTCTGCCGCGCCGCGCAGAGCTGTGCCGCGCAGGGCCGGCACGTGCGGCCACCGGGCCGGCCGGACAGGGGCGTCGGGCCGGATCGTGTGGTGCCGTACCGTGCTGGGTCGGCCGTGTCGTGCCGGTGTCTGCGCGGGCACTGGCACGGCAGCATAGGGGTGGCGTCCCGGTGCGCGGTCGTGCCGAGCGGGGCACGGCGCCGTGTTGGGCTCTGCGGAGCCGAGCGGGCGTGGTGGTGTGTGGTCGCCGGGCCGTGAACCGGCGTTCCCTCAGGGTGCCGGGCCCGCCCAGTGGACGGTCGCGAACTCCTCGCCGAAGCCGGGGCGGACCGCGACGTCCACGCGGCCGAGTCCCTCCTGCGGTACGTCGAAGGCGAGCGTCGCCTTGCCCGACGCCTTCGGCTCCAGGGAGCCGGTGAAGGGGGTGCCGACGCCGCTCGCGCTGTCGAAGATCTGCGCCGCCCGGTCGGCCTTGTCGCCGGACTCGACGGTCACCAGGATGCCCGCCGTGTCGAGCGGCTCCTTGGAGCCGTTCGTGACGGTGACCGTGAACTTCACGGGCTGGTTGCCCGCCGTATGCCCCAGGGAGGTGCCGGACGGGGTGAACCGTTCCGGCTTCGTGACCGTCACCTTCAGGCCGCTGCGGTACGCGTAGGTGTCGCCGAAGGCGGCGACCCGCGCCGAGGGGGAGGCCGAGGGCCCGCCGGACAGCGTGATCGTCTGTCCTGTGCCGACCTTGCCGGATCCTCCGCAGGCCACGCCCGCCGTCGCTACAGCGGCGGCGGCCGCGAAGGCCACGGCAGCTCTCCCCGCGCCGGGCCGGACCGCGCCCCGGGGCCGAACGTGCGCCGCCCGGGGCGGCCGTCTCGTGCCCATGTGCACCAGCGTGCGCCGCCGGGCGGCGGTGCGCATCCGGAGGGCGGGGGAGCGGTCCGCCCTGCGGTGTCAGCCGCCCAGGACCTTCTTGAGCTGAGCGGTCTGCGGGCCGGAGTCCTGCGCGGGGATCGTCCAGCGGAAGCTCTTGCCCTCGCCGTCGGTGTACGTGAGGGTGCCGCCGCGCTGGGCGTCGCTGATGTCGAAGGTGCGCGCCCGCACCTGCGAGGCGCCGGCCCGGATCGGGCCGCCCGAGTCGAAGCCCTTCAGGAAGATGTTCGCGTCGTTGTCGGCGGCCTGGCCGTCGGCGGCTATCCACCGCCAGCCGCCCTTCTCGGTCGGCGTGGTCTCGGCGGCGGCCACGTCCGTCATCGGGCGCTCCTTCACCGTGACGATCGCGAACAGGCCGCGCGTGGGCTTGTCGGTCGCGGTCTTGGCCGCGTAGACGACGCTCATGGGCGTGATTTCGAGCTTGCCGCCGCCGCCCGCTCCGACGGTCTCGGTGCCCTTCCCCATGGGCAGGGGCTCACCCGCGGGCCCGTCGGTCGCGGCGGAGGGCGACGAGCCGGCTGACTTCACGGTCTCGGCCTTCGTCTCGCTGCTGCAGGCGGCAAGGGACAGAGCGGCGGCGAGGCAGAAGGCGGTGACGGCTGTGGTGCGCATGCATCCCCCGGAGGTGCGGGTTACTTGAGGTACGAACGGACCGGGGAACCGTACCCTCGGTAACAACCGCCGACGCGCCGTCTGCATCAATCGTGACCAGCTCGCTACCTACCCGGTATTGCGGAGGGGCTGCTTCGTCCCAATAAGGCGCCCCGAAAAGGGACGAGCCGGGCCATCGCTCTCAGCCGAGGTCCTCCCCGGCGCGAGGGCTCAGCATCCCCGCCGCCACCAGAGCGAACAACAGCAGTCCGAGCAGGACGCGATAGATGACGAAAGGCATAAAGCTCCTCGTGGAGATGAAGCGCATGAACCAGGCGATCACGGCATAACCCACCACGAACGCAACGACCGTGGCGAAGATCGTCGGCCCCCAGGCGGTGTGCCCCGCACCCGCGTCCTTCAGCTCGAAGAAGCCGGAGGCGAGCACCGCCGGCACGGCGAGCAGGAAGGAGTAGCGTGCCGCCGCCTCGCGGGTGTAGCCGATGAGCAGTCCGCCGCTGATCGTCGCGCCCGACCGGGACACGCCGGCGTACCCGAGCACCACGCCCATCACGACGAGCGTGGTGGCGATGAGCCGCAGGTCGCGGAACGGGCCCTCGATGGCATCCTTGAGCACCAGCCCCAGCACCCCGATGGGGATCGAGCCGACGATGGCCGGCCACCCCGTCCGGGCGTCGGGATCGCGTCGCGCCCGCCGGTCGTGCAGCGACCGGCACCAGGCGCCGACGATGCGTGCGATGTCCTTGCGGAAGTAGATGAGCACGGTGGGCCTGTGCCATCCAAGTCGTCGCGGCCGGGCCGGCACGGTGGCACCGGCCGCCCGATCATCCACAAGATGGAAGGCGCGCCGACGTCGCCCGCGTGAACGGTTCCTTAACCCAGGGCCGCAGCGGACGACGGATGCAGACGGAGCGTCAGGCCTGCCCCGTCTCGAACCGGGTGACCTTTCCGCCGTCGACGGTGAAGTACCACTTGGTGCGCATCTCGCCCCACGTGTCGTTGCGGTAGCGGGCCACGAGGGCCAGGCCGTCGTCGCTCTCGGACTCGACGTCCATGTGGCCGTTGGACGTGAAGACCTCGCGGTCCGCCCACTGGGTGAGGTTCCGGTCGGTGCCGTCGTCGGACATCGTCGCGCCCGGCGCGAGGGACTCGTGGAAGGCGGTGCGGTCGCCCGCGTTGAGGGCGCTCACCAGCGTCCGTACGGCAGGTTCGGAGAGTTGTTCGACGGGGATCACGGGACGGCTCCTTTCGGGGGCGTGTCCAGGACAGGACAGCACTTCCGCAGCGCCCGCGCGCGCCGGGCCCGCCCGGATGGCGGAAGGGCCCAAGTCGCCCGCCGGAGGCCGGAAACGGCCGGGCTACGACCGCGACAGCCGCCGCGCCAGGCCCTTCTTGCGCCAGGCCACGACCACCGCCGCCAGACCGGTCACCGCGATGAACGCCGTCGCGCCGAGGAAGGCGGGCGACGTCGGCGCCGTGGCGTGGCTGCCCGCGATCACATAGGCGGCCGTGGCGGGCGCACTGCCCAGGGCGGTCGCCAGCAGGAACGGGGTCCAGCGCATGCGGGAGACCGCGGCGCAGTAGTTGGCGGCGGCGAAGGGCACGCCCGGAAAGAGCCGGACCGCCATCATCGACCGGAAGGCGTGCCGGCTCAGCTGCCGGTCCGCGGCCTTCAGCCACCGGCCGCGCAGCAGCGGCCGCAGCGCGTCCTGTCCCAGCAGCCGGCCCAGCCCGAAGGACGCGGCCGAGCCCAGCACCGTGCCCACCACCGCGGCCGCCGTCCCCGTAGGGGCGCCGAAGAGCGCTCCGGCGGCGATGTTCAGGATCGGGCGCGGCACGAACGCCGCGGTGCACAGCCCGTAGGCCGCGGAGAACAGCACCACCGCCGCACCGCCCGACAGCTGCGGCCAGCCCTCGGCGAGCATCCGCTCCGGGCGCAGCGCGAGCACCGTGGCAGCGGCGGCGGCCAGCAGCACCACGAGCAGGCCCAGACGGAACCACGGGGACAGCCGGGCACGCGAGCGGAGCTCGGCAGGGCCGGGGGAGGGCGGGGCGGCTTCGGGCATCGCTGGAGCCTAACCGACAGGGATATAAAGAGGTCGTCATCCCGGAAAGACGGGGCGGTGCCGGAACACTCCTTCCCCGTACGTTCACTCGAACGCCCTCCGTCCGCCCACCGCCCGTGGCCGGGGAAAACCGGTCGACGCCCCGCACACCGTGCGCGAGCATCGAGCGCATGAACCGGCCAACTTCCGGCCATCCGCGCCACAAACCGCACGTCAACATCGCCGCCCTCGGCCCCGCCGGCCACGGCAAGACGACGCTCACCGCCGCCGTCACCCACGTCCTCGGCATCCGCGCCCGGGCCCTCTCCGTCCCGCCCGCCGGCCTCGGCCGCGCCCGGGCGGAGAGCGCACCCGGCGGTACCGTCGCCTGCGTCCACGTCGCGTACGAGACCGGCACCCGCCACTACGCCCACACCGACCCGCCCGGCCGGCCCCGCTTCACCAAGAACCTGCTCGCGGGTACGGCCCGGATCGACGGTGCCGTCCTCGTCGTCTCCGCCGTCGACGGGCCCGCGGCGCAGACCGCCGGGCACCTGCTGCTCGCCCGCCGGGCGGGCGTGCGCCACCTCGTCGTCGCCCTCACCAAGGCGGACGCGGCCGGTCCGGAGCTCACCGACCTGGTCGAGCAGGACGTGCGCGCCCTGCTCACCGCCCACGGCTACGACGGCGAGCACACCGCCGTCGTCCGCGTCTCGGCGCTGCGCGCGCTGCAGGGCGACCCGCGCTGGACCGCCACGATCGAGGCGCTCCTCGACGCCGTCGACACGTACGTGCCGACGCCCCTGCGCTACACGGACGCGCCCTTCCTGCTCTCCGTCGACAAGGTCCTCACCCTGCCCGCGCGCGGCACGGCCGTCACCGGCGTCATCGAGCGCGGCACCGTCCGGTTCCGCGACCACGTCCAGCTCCTGGGGCCCGAGGGCCCCCGCGACACCCACGTCACCGGGCTGGAGGCCTTCGGCCGCCCGCTGACGGAGGCCCGGGCCGGAGACCGCGTCTCCCTGCTGCTGCGCGGGCTGCACCGCGAGCACGCGCACCGGGGCGACACCGTCGCGGAGCCCGGCAGCGTCGTGCCGCGGCGCCGCTTCACCGCGGACGTGCGCCTGCTGCGCGCGGACGAGGGCGGCCGGCACACCCCCCTGTTCTCCGGATACCGGCCGCAGTTCCACCTCCGCACGGCCGACGTCCCCGGCACCGTGATCCTCGGCGGGCCCGGCGTCGCGCTGCCCGGCGAGACCGTCACGATGACGGTCGTCCTCGACCGGGAGGTGCCCCTGGAGACCGGCCTCGCCGTCGTCATCCGCGAAGGAGGCCGTACGGTCGGCACCGGAACGGTCTCCCCCGCCGTGCCGTGAACGCACAATAGGGGCGTGGAAGAACCGATACCCGTCACGCGGGACGTGGACTGGGGCACCGCCAAGCTGATGCCCGACGTGGACCGGCCGCGGGCCTGGCTGCTCACGGTGAACGGCGCGCCCCAGTCGTACGTCGACCTGGACGACCCCACCCACCTCGAATTCGAGTACGCCCAGCGGGTCGCCCACGTCCTCGACGCCGCCGCGGAGCCGCACCGGGCCCTCGACGTGCTGCACCTCGGCGGCGGGGCGCTGACCCTGCCCCGCTACGTCGCGGCCACCCGCCCGGGCTCGTGGCAGCGCGTCGTCGAGGCCGACCGCGGCCTGCTCGCGCTGGTCGCCGAGCACCTGCCGCTGCGGCACGGCTCGGGCGTCGAGGTGATCGCCGGTGACGCGCGCAGCGAGCTGGAGGCCTCCGCGGACGCTTCCGCCGACGTGATCGTCGCCGACGTCTTCGGCGGCTCGCGGGTGCCGGCCCACCTCACCTCGCTCGCCTACGCACGCGCCGCCGCCCGGGTGCTGCGCCCGCACGGCCGCTACGCGGCGAACCTCGCCGACGGCGCGCCCTTCACCTTCCTGCGCTCACAGGTGGCCACCTTCCGGGCCGTCTTCGCCCACGTGTGCCTGATCGCGGAACCGTCGATGCTGCGCGGCCGGCGCTTCGGCAACGCCGTCCTCGTCGCCTCGCACACCGAACTCCCGGTCGCCGCACTCGCCCGCCGCGCCGCGGGGGACGCCTTCCCGGCCCGGGTCGAGTACGGGGAGGCGCTGGAGCGGTTCGCGGACGGCGCGCAGCCGGTCGGCGACGCGGACGCCGTGGGATCCCCCGAGCCGCCGGGCGGGGCGTTCAGCGTGGGCTGACGCCGGTGCCGCGGGTGCCGCGGGACCGGGGGACCACCGGGGATCAGGAGCTCTTGAGGGGCCTGAGGGAGCTCATGATCTTCTTGATGACGTCGTCGGGCACCTCGTCCTCGGTGCCCGTGGCGCTGTAGAGGCACCACGTGGCCAGGTCGCCGTTGACGTCCTTGTACGTCACCGTCGCGGACTTGGCGGCGGTGGCGCAGTGGTGCTTCTCGCTGATCCCCGTGACCGTCGCCGAGGAGGAGGTGCCGGTCAGGCCGTGGTCGCTCTTGAACTCCTTGCCCTTGGAGTAGTTGAACTTCCCGGACTTCTTCTGGTCGAAGCCCCAGTAGAGCCAGTTCAGCGCCTCGTTCTCGGCGGCGTCGGCCTCGCTCTTGGCGCCCTGGGCGCCCTTGGTGCCGGCGGCGGCCGGGACGGCGTCCTTCTCGCAGCGGTCCTCGGCGAAGCTCGCCACTCCGGACATGCTGATGCCCCCGCCCTTGGGCGGGAAGGACTTGTCGCCCTCCTTCGTGAAGCCGAAGTTCGTCCCCGGAGAGAGGATCTTCCACTCCTTCGGCACGTCGTAGGCGATGTGCCGCTTGCTGTTCGTGACGACCTTCCAGCCGTCGATCACGGGCTTGACCTCGACGTTCGCCCGCGGGTTGTCGGCGGGGTCCTCGCTCGCGCCCTGGGACGGGGACGGCGCGGCCGACGACGAGGACGCCGAGGGCGCCGCCGTCGGGTCGTTCTTCGCCACGTTCTCGGTGTCGTCGTCCTTCAGGACCACGACACCGGTGATCACGGCGGCGGCCACGACGGCGATCGCCGCGGTGACCGCGATCACGGTGGTGCGCTTGCGGTTGTCCCGCGGCGGCTGCGGGGCACCGGGCGGGGCCGGCGTGTGCCACTGCTGACCACCGGGCGGGGTGGGGTGCTGCGCGCCCGCGGGCTGCTGCTGGTACGGATTCGGCTGCCGGGGTCCCGGCTGCTGGTACGGGTTGGGCTGCGGGTAGCCCGGCTGGGCGCCGGACGGCGGCCCCGGCGGCGGCACCGGCGTCTTGTACGGATTCGAATCCTGCGGGTTCTGCTCGCCCCCGGGCGGCTGCTGTCCTGGCCACATGGCCGATAACCATAGAGGCAGAAGATGACCTCGGTGAGGGCACCCCTTCCCGCCGTTGCTACCGACTGGTAACTTGCGGGCATGTCTGAGACCACCCAGCCGTCGATCGGCGACATGCTCCTGGCCACCGTGCCCATGGCCAAGACGCTCGGCCTCGTCTTCGAGGAGGCCACCGCCGAGCGCGCCGTCGTCCGCCTCGCCGACCAGCCCGAGTACCACAACCACGTCGGGGGCCCGCACGCCGGCGCCATGTTCACCCTGGCCGAGTCCGCGAGCGGCGCGATCGTCCTGGCCGCCTTCGGTGACCAGCTCTCGCGCGCCGTGCCCCTGGCCGTCCGCGCCGAGATCGGCTACAAGAAGCTCGCCATGGGCCCCGTCACCGCCACCGCCGAGCTCGGCCGCCCGGCCGCCGAGGTCGTCGCCGAACTGGACGCGGGCGGCCGGCCGGAATTCCCCGTCCACATCGCGATCACCCGCGAGGGTGGCGACGTCACGGGCGAGATGACCGTCGTGTGGACCCTCCGGCCGAACAAGTAGCCGGTCCGCCGCAACCCGCGAGGCGCTGAGGGAGTCCTCTCCTCCAGTAGGCTTCCCGGCGTGCGCCCCATGGCGCACGCCGGGAAGAGATCGTCAACGGGAGGAACCGGCGTTGCACATCCAGGAGTGGCTCGAAACGGTACCGGCGATCGCCGTCTACCTCTTGGTGGGCGGGGTCATCGGGCTGGAGAGCCTGGGTATTCCGCTTCCCGGTGAGATCGTCCTCGTCAGTGCCACGCTGCTGGCCGCCACCCAGGACCACATCAATCCGTACGTTCTGGCGGCGTGTGCCATCACGGGCGCCATCGTCGGCGATTCCATCGGCTACATGATCGGCCGCAAGGGCGGCAAGCCGCTGCTGGAGTGGCTCGGCCGGAAGTTCCCCAAGCACTTCGGCCCGCACCACGTGGCCACCGCCGAGCGCTCCTTCCAGAAGTGGGGCATGTGGGCGGTCTTCGTGGGCCGTTTCATCGCCCTGCTGCGGATCTTCGCCGGCCCGCTCGCGGGCGTGCTGAAGATGCCGTACTGGAAGTTCCTGATCGCCAACGTGCTCGGCGGCATCGTCTGGGCCGGTGGCACCGTCGCCGTGATCTACTCCGTCGGCAAGGTGGCCGAGGAGTGGCTGAAGAAGTTCTCCTGGCTCGGTCTGGTCGCCGCCGTGCTCTTCGGTCTGGGCTCGTTCATCGTGATGCGGATCAAGGCCAAGAAGGCCGGGGCCGCCCACGCCGCCGATTCCGCCGCCGCCCAGCCGGAGCCGGTCCGGGCCGCCGACTGATCGCCGAGCCGGCTGATCGCCGAGTGACGCCGGGGCTTCCCGGAGCCTCGCCCAAGCCCCCCGGGCCCCGCAGCGGGCCCGGGGGGCTTTCTGCGTTCTCTGCGTTCTCTGCGTTCCCGGCCCGCGCCCGGGGGCCGCTCAGCCCGCGTCCTGGCTGATGCTGAGGCGTACGAGATCCGCCAGCGTCGGCGCAGGGCGTTTGGCGCGGATGCGGCGGAGGTAGGTGCCGACGGTGTGGACGCTGATACCGAGTCGCCTGGCCGTCTGGTGGTAGGTGAGCCCCGCCCCGATGTGGGCCAGCACCTGCCGCTCGCGGGGCGACAGGCGCGGCGGTCCCGTCTGGACGCTGAGGCCGGGCATCGGTTCTCCATGGGGCAGGCGGAGCCGCGCGGCATGGGTGGCCTGCGGCCGGCCGCGGGTGAAGTTCCTTCCCCCCGCGCGACGCTTTTGAATGGATCTAACCACGAACTCGGCTAAAAGCAAGCAAAAAATAGTGGCCAACCGGTCAATGGCCTCTTAATCGCCGGTAAGTCGACTGTCAAGTCCCCAACTTCCGTGGCTCCAGCCCTGCTTCGAACCGGGCGAGTGTGAGAACGTGCGCCGCCGACCGCGGCGCCGACGCAACCCGGAGCGAGCGGAGGGGGACCGCGCATGGGGCACTTCCGTCTGCTCGTCGTCGGCAACGGAATCTCGGCGTACGGCAGCTACTTGAACATGGTGGCGCTGAACGTCTTCGTTTACCACGTCACCGGCAGCGCGCTCACCGCCGGCCTCTTCATGGCCGTCCGCCTGGTGACCAACGTGCTCTCGGGCTTCGTGGCCGGGCGTCTCG
Organism: Streptomyces rectiverticillatus; assembly: GCF_013394065.1. NCBI lineage: Bacteria > Bacillati > Actinomycetota > Actinomycetes > Kitasatosporales > Streptomycetaceae > Streptomyces > Streptomyces rectiverticillatus. The sequence goes on along the minus strand of NZ_CP040752.1, from coordinate 1,098,403 downwards.
TCTCGACCTGTGACCGCAAGCGGCTCATGGTGGGCGCCGACCTCACCCAGGCCCTGGCCCTGATCGCCCTGCTGCTCGCGCCCGGCGGGGCCCGGGTCGGGCTGCTCTTCGGCCTGGCGGTGATCACCGGGTTCTGCTCGACGCTCTCCCAGGTCGCACTGCGCAGCAGCGTGCCGGAGATCGTCGGGGCCGAGCACCGGGCCCGCGCCAACGGCCTGCTGGTCACCGGCCGCTCGCTCGCCATGATCGCGGGCTTCGCCTCGTCCGGCCTGGTCGTGGCGCAGCTCGGCTACTCCGCGGCGTTCGCGCTGGACGCCGCCACCTTCGTGATCTCCGCGACCGTCCTGTTCCTGCTGCCCGTACGGACCCGGGCGGCCGCGGAGGACCCGGCGGCGGAGGCGGGCGCGGAGCAGCAGGGGGCCGGCGCCGCGAGCGACGCCGCGAGCGGCTTCGCCCGGATGCTGCTGCGCACGGCGCCCCTGCTCGCGGTGATGATCGCCGTCCGGGCCGTCGACGGACTGGGCTCCTCGTCCCACAACGTGGCCCTGCCCATCTACTCGGACAGCCTCGACCCCGGCCACCCGGCCACGTTCATCAGCCAGTTCTGGGCCACCTGGGCCATCGGCAACATCGTCGCGCAGCAGCTGTTCGGCCGGGTCACGAAGAAGACCGGCCGCACCCCGGGGGAGCGGGCGTTCGCGCTCGGGGCGTGCGTGATGTCGGCGGCATTCATCGTGGTCTTCACCGGTCTGCCCACCGTTCCGGCCATCATCGCCGCGCTGGTGGCCGGCATGGCCGACGGGTTCACGGAGATCGTGTACATCTCCCGGCTCCAGGCCGCCCCCGACGCCCAGCGCGGCCGCCTCTTCGGGCTGTCCGCCTCGGCCGAGAACACCGGCTTCGGCCTCGGCATGATCGTCAGCGCTGCCCTGCTGGAGTCGTTCTCGCCGCTGCAGGTGGTGGCCGCCTTCCACGGCCTGGCCATCGCCCTGTGCGTCGCCCTGCTCGCCGTGCTCCTCAGACGCGGCGGCAAGCTCACCCGGAGGGAGGACGGGCCGCCGACCGGTCAGGACGTCCGGGGCGCACCGGCGGACGCACCGGCGGACGTATCCACGGCCGGAAGCCACGGCGGAAGGCCGCAGCTCATGACATCCACGCGCCACGAAGGAACCGGCCAGGGCATCGCCGTCATCGGACTGGCCTTCCGGTTACCGGGAGCGGACACCCCCGAGCAGCTCTGGCGCGTCGTCCGCGACGGGACGGACTGCATCACCCGCTTCACCGACGAGGAGCTCGCCGCGGCCGGAGTGCCCGCCGAGCGCTACGAGGCACCCGGCTTCGTCGGCGCCTCCGGGATCCTGGACGACCTCACCGGCTTCGACGCCCGGCACTTCGGGATGAGCGCCCGCGAGGCCCGGCTCACCGACCCGCAGCAACGCATGTTCCTGGAGTGCGCCCAGCACGCCCTGGAGAACGCGGGATACCCGGGAGAGCGCGACGGCACCCGGGTGGGCGTCTACGCCACCACGGGCTACCACCTCTACACGCTGGAGAACTACCTCCTCAACAACGTCCTGCCGAGCGTGCCCGCCGACAACTGGATGGCGGGCATGCAGATCGTGACCGGCAACGCCCCCGACTTCACCGCGACCCGCGCCGCCTACCGGCTCGGCCTGACCGGCCCCGCCGTCAACGTCCAGACCGCCTGCTCCAGTTCGCTCGTGGCGGTACAGACCGCCGCGCAGGCGCTGCTCGCGGAGGACTGCGACATCGCCCTCGCCGGCGCGGCGGCCGTCCACGTGCCGCAGGTGCTGGGCTACCAGTACGTCAAGGGCTCCATCCTCTCCAAGTCCGGCCGGCTGCGGGCCTTCGACGCGGGCGCGGACGGCACCGTCGGCGGCACCGGCGTCGCCGCCGTCGTCCTCAAGCGGCTCGACCGCGCCCTCGCCGACGGCGACACCGTCCACGGCGTCATCCGCGGCTGGGGCGTCACCAACGACGGCGCGGACAAGAAGGCGTACACCGCCCCCAGCGCGGGCGGCCAGTGCGCCGCCATCCGCCGGGCCCTGGAGCGGGCGGGCGTCGGTGCGGACACCATCGGCTACCTGGAGACCCACGGCACGGGCACCCTCAAGGGCGACCCGATCGAGTTCGACGGCGCCGCGGCCGCCTACCGCCAGGACACCGACCGGACCCACTACTGCGCCCTCGGCTCGACCAAGGCCAACATCGGGCACCTCGACGTGGCCTCCGGCCTGGCAGGCCTGATCAAGACGCTGCTCGTCCTGAAGCACGGCGTCGTCCCGCCGATGGCGAACTTCACCACCCCCAACCCGCTGCTCGCCCTGGACGGCAGCCCCTTCTACATCCCCGGCACGGCCACGCCGTGGCCGGAGGGGGACCACCCGCGGCGCGCGGGCCTGACCTCCCTCGGCATCGGCGGCACCAACGTCCACTTCGTCCTCGAGCAGGCCCCCGAGCCCGCGCCCCGGCCGGCGGCCGCCGCGGACCCGCCGGACGTCCTCCTGGTCTCCGGCAGCAGCGAGGAGGCGCTGGCCGCCAACGCCCGCGCCTTCCGCGACGCCCTGCGGCGACGCCCCGGGACCCCGCAGGCCGACCTCGTCACCACCGCCGCGCTCGGCCGCACCCACCGCCGCCACCGGCTCGCCGCCCGCGGCACCGGCCCCGCCGCGCTCGCCGACGCCCTCGACGCCTGGCTCGCCGGCACGGGCACGGCGGCGGTGACGACCGGGACGGCGCCGCGCGAAGACGCCGCCGGCACCGCCTTCCTCTTCACCGGCCAGGCCAGCCCGTACCGGGGCATGGCCGCGGAGCTGTACGGGCGCTTCCCCGAAGTACGGGACGTCCTCGACGCCTGCGAACGCCACTACCGCGACCTCACCGGGGGCTCCCTGCTCGACGGACTGCTCGGCGGGCTGCTCGGCGGACCGGGCCGCGGTCCCGGCTCCGGTTCCGCGGGTGCGGGCCCCCTTTGGCCCACCGACACCGCCCAGCCCGCCCTGTTCGCCCTGCAGTGCGCCCTGACCAAGCTGTGGCGGGACGCCGGTGTCACCCCCGCGGCCGTCACCGGTCACAGCGTCGGCGAGTACGCGGCCCTGCACGCCGCCGGAGCCCTCTCGCTGGAGGACGGCCTGCGGCTGACCGCCGAGCGCGGCCGGCTGATGCAGCGGCTCTGCGCGCCCGGCGCGATGGCGGCCGTACCGCTCACCCGCGACGCGGCCCTCGCCCTGGCGGCCGAAGTCCCCGGCGCCGAGCTGTCCGTGGCCAACGGCGAGCGCTCCCACGTGCTCGCCGGGCCCGTGGCAGCGGTGGAGCGGGTGTGCGCGCTGCTGGAAGCGCGCGGCACGCCGGGCGAACGCCTGCCGGTCGACCGCGCCTTCCACACCGCCCTCATGGACCCGATGCTGGAGGACTTCCGGGCGGTGCTCGGCACGGTCACGTTCCGGCCGACGGCGATCCCCTTCGTCAGCGGGCTCGACGGCACCGTCCGCCCGCCCGGCTGGACCCCGGACACCGCCTACTTCCTGCGGCACACCCGGGAGCCCGTCCGCTTCGACGAGGCACTGCGCACGATCGGCGGGACGGCGCCCGCAGCACTGGTCGAGATCGGCCCGCACACCACGCTCAGCGGCCTGGCGCGCCGGGCCCTGCCCGGAGTGCCCGCGCTGCCCTCGCTCCGCCGCGGCACCGGCCTCGGCACGCTGTGGGGCGCTGCGGCGGGCCTGCACTGCGCGGGCGCGGACCTGGACTGGCGGCCGCTGCTCACCGGCTGCGGCGGCCGCAGGATCCCGCTGCCGGGATACCGATTCCAGCACGAGGACTACTGGACAGGGCCGGAGTTGACGGCCGTACGTACCGGAACACCAGCGACAGATGGAGCCACAGTGGTACAGCACGAGGCAGCGGTCGAGCGGGTCGTCCGAAGCATCATCGAGTCCACCGCCCGGCATCTCGGCCACGACCCGGACGCCATCACCGGCGAGACCTCCTTCTTCGACCTCGGCGCCGACTCGCTGCAGATGATCAGCGTCCTGCGCGAGCTGGAGCAGGAGCACCGGGTCAAGGTCTCGATGCGGGAGCTGTTCGAGGAGACCGGGACGCCGCGGCGGCTCGCGGAGCTCATCGCCGGCCGGATGCCGGGGCAGGCCCCCGGGGCGGCGGCCGCGCCCGCTGCGGCCGCTTCCGCTGCGGCGCCCGCCGCGCCGCCCGTGGCGCCGGTGCCACCCGTACCGCCCGTGGCTGAGCAGCCGGTCGCGCAGCAGCCCGCCGCCGGGCAGTGGCCCGCCGCGCCCGAGCCCGTGGCCCCGTCCGCCGCCGCACCCGAGTACGCGACGCGCCGGGAGCTGGAGGACCTCGCCCACAAGCTGCAGCAGATATCGCAGATACAGCTGCAGATGATGTCCCAGCTCTCCCAGCTGCTGTCCCTGCAGACCGCCGCCGCGACGGTCCGCCTCAACGGCAAGGTGGCCCAGTGACCGGCCTGGACGCCGCCTCCGCGGCCCTCGAACAGGACCTCGCCGCCATGACCGAGCTCTCGCGGCGCATCGCCGAGCAGATCGGCGGCGGACCGGCGGGCAGCCCGCCGTACGGGACGTCGCCGGGCACGGAGAAACCGGCGGCCGTGGACAGGCCACCTGTCCCGGCAGCGCCGGGGGGCGGCGAGGACCTGGCGGTGGCGCCGGAGAATGCACCTGGCACAGGAACGCCGGCGGTCGCAGGCACGCGGGCGGGCGCGGGGAATCCGGTGGCCGCGGGCGAGCCGCCCGTCCCGGTGGCCCCGAGCGATTCGGCCCCGGGTGCCGTGGCGGCCGCGGAGCAGGACGCCGCGCCGCGGCGCGTCCACGGCCCCCGGGTGACCGTCTCGCGCGCCTCCGGCATGGTCCAGGGCGGCGCCCCCCGCTCCCAGCAGGGCCACCTCGACGACCTCGTGCGCCGCTACACCGCCAAGACGCCGACCTCCAAGCAGATCGCCCAGCGCTACCGCCGGGTCCTCGCCGACAGCCGCGCCGTCGTGGGCTTCCGCAGTGGTACGAAGGAGATGCTCTACCCCATCGCGGGCCGCCGGGCGAGCGGCGCCCGCCTGCAGGACGTCGACGGCAACGAGTACGTCGACATCACCATGGGCTTCGGCGTGCTCCTCTTCGGGCACGAGCCGGCCTTCGTCAGCGAGGCGGTGCGCGAGCACCTCACCCGCGGCATCCAGCTCGGCCCCCGCAACGCCGAGACCGGCGAAGCCGCCGAGCTGCTGGCCGGGATGACGGGCATGGAGCGCGTGGCGTTCGCCAACTCCGGTACGGAGGCGAACTCCGCGGCGATCCGCCTCGCCCGCTCCGCCACCGGCCGCAACAAGATCGTCACCTTCCTCGGCGCGTACCACGGCCACGCCGACACCGTCCTCGGCCGCTCCTCGGGCGGCCCGGAGGCCCGGGTCACCGTGCCCGTCTCCCGCGGCATCCCGGACAGCGCCGTCTCGGACCTGATCGTCCTGGAATACGGCAGCGACGCGTCCCTGGAGGCCATCGCGCAGCAGGCCGGGGACATCGCCGCGGTCATCATCGAGCCCGTGCAGAGCCGGCATCCCGAGCTGCAGCCCGTCGAGTTCGTACGGAAGCTGCGCGAGCTGACCGCCCGCCTCGGCATCGTCCTCATGTTCGACGAGATGCTGACCGGCTTCCGCCCCGCGCTCCGCGGCGCCCAGGAGCTGTACGGCGTCACGCCCGACCTCGCCACCTACGGCAAGCTGCTCGGCGGCGGTTTCCCCATCGGGGCCATCGCCGGCCGCGCCGACATCATGGACGGCGTCGACGGCGGCTACTGGTCCTACGGCGACAACAGCTACCCGCCCGCGGACACGACCTTCTTCGGCGGCACGTACATCCAGCACCCGGTGTCGATGGTCGCCGCGCGCGCCGTCCTCACGCACCTCAAGGAGCACAGCCCGCTGCTGCAGGAGCGGCTCAACGCCCGCACCGGTGAGCTGGCCGCGACGCTCAACGCCTTCTTCGAGGCGGAGGAGTTCCCGCTGCGGATGAGCCACTTCGGCTCGCAGTTCCGCTTCGACCACCGTGCGGACATGGAGCTCCTGTACCACCACCTGATGCTGCGCGGCGTGCACGTGTGGGAGTGGCGGAACTTCTTCCTCTCCACCGCGCACTCGGACGGCGACCTCGAGTTCATCGCGGACGCGGTGAAGGGGTCCCTGCGGGAGCTTCGGGGGGCGGGCTTCTTTCCGGGTGCCCGCGCGGCGGCGCGGGGCGCGTCTGTGGACGCGTCCTTGGCGGACCTGGTCACCGTAGCCGCGAAGGCGCCGGCCCCGGCCGCACCGCCCCGGGGCTCCGCCCCGGACCCCGGTCCTCAAACGCCGGACGGGCTTAAGAGGGGAGGGGATTCCGGCCTGCGGGAGTCAGGCGCGCCTGTAAAGCAACAGGCCTCCGGCCTTCAGAACCCGGGCGGGCCCGGGCGACAGGCAGCCCCAGGTGCCGACACCTCCGGAGAGCCGGAGCGGCGCGTGGCCGCCATGGCCTGGAACGCGGCCGCGGCCACCGCACCGGGCACGCCGGAGCCGAGGCCCGTAGCGGCCGCGCCGCAGGCAACCCCCCGTACGCCGGACTTCAGTGTCTACTTCTTCGGCGACTACCCGCAGGACGCCGACGCCGACGCCGACGCCGCCGACGGCGGCGCCGCGCCCCGCGAGGGCAAGTACGAGCTGCTCCTGGAGACCGCGCGGTTCGCGGACCGGAACGGGTTCCACGCTCTGTGGATGCCCGAGCGGCACTTCCACTCCTTCGGCGGGCTCTTTCCCAATCCCGCCGTGCTCGCCGCCGCCCTGTCCCGGGAGACTTCGCGCATCCGGCTCAACGCCGGGTCCGTCGTCCTGCCGCTCCACGACCCGATCCGGGTCGCGGAGGAGTGGTCGATGGTGGACAACCTCTCCGGGGGCCGCGTCGGCATCGGCATCGCCAGCGGCTGGCACGCCAACGACTTCGTCTTCTTCCCCGAGCGCTTCGGCCGGCACAAGGAGGCGATGTACGAGCAGCTGGAGCAGGTGCGGCGGTTCTGGCGGGGCGAGGCGCTGCGCCGGACGACCGGGGACGGCGAGGCCGACGTGCGGCTCTTCCCGCGGCCCGTTCAGGGCGCCCCGCCCATGTACACCGCCGTGGTCGGCAACCCGGCCTCCTTCGAGCTGGCGGCCCGCCACGACCTCGGCATCGTCACCAACCTGATGACGCAGAGCGTCGAACAGCTCGCGGAGAACGTCGCGCTCTACCGCCGCACCCGCGAGCAGCACGGCCTGGACCCGGCCGCCGGGCGCGTGGCCGTCCTGATGCACACCTACCTCGCCGGCCGTCACGACGTCGCGCGGGCCGAGGCCTACGAACCCCTGTCGCGCTACATGCGGGCGTCCCTGTCGCTGTTCGGTGGTGTCACCAACAGCCTCGGGCACAACGTGGACCTCTCCTCACTCAGCGAGGACGACCTCGACGTGGTGTTCCGCCGCGCGTACGACCGCTACTGCGACCAGCGGGCGCTGATCGGCACGGTCGACAGCGTCGCGCCCGTCGTGCACTCGGTGACCGCGGCCGGCGCCGATGAGATCGTCTCGCTCGTGGACTTCGGCGTCGCGCCGGACGAGCTGCGCGCGAGCCTCACCCACATCGACGCGCTGCGCCGCCGCCACCGCCGGGCCCCGGCCGAGGCCGGGACCAAGGCCGAGACCAAGGCCGAGACCAAGGCCGTGGTGCCGGCCCCGGCGCCCCCCGTCCCCACGGACGCCCCGCTCTCGCCGGGCCAGCAGCGGATCTGGTTCCTGGAGCGCATGCTTCCGGGACGCACCGCCTACAACGAGACCAAGGCGATCCGCCTCGACGGCCCGCTCGACGTGGCGGCCCTGCGCGCTGCGCTGCGCGGCCTGGTGGCCCGCCACGAAGGCCTGCGCACCGTCTTCCGGGAGACCGGCGACGAGCCGCGCCAGGTCGTACGGGCCCCCGCCGAGCCCGACTTCACCGTCGTGGACGGCACGGGGCGGGGCGAGGCGGCGGTGCAGGAGACCCTGGCGGCCGAGAGCGCCCGCCGCTTCGACCTCGCCGAAGGCCCCCTGTTCGTCGCGCGGCTGGTGAAGCTCGCCGACGACGCGCACGTCCTCGTGCTGTCCCTCCACCACATCGTGGTCGACGCGGCCTCCGCGACCGTCCTGACCCGGGACCTGTCCGCCCTCTACCGCGCCTGGCGCGACGGCACCGAGCTCGGCCTGCCCGACCTGACGTGGAGCTACGCCGAGTACGCCCGCGAGCAGGCCGCCGCCCTGGAGGGGCCGGAGGCCGCCGCGGACCTGGCCTACTGGCGCGAGACGCTCGGCGGCGACCTGCCCGCCCTGAACCTGCCCACCGACCGGCCGCGCCCGGCGGTGATGACGTCCAACGGCAGGGCCGTCTTCCGCACCCTGGACCCGGAGCTCTCCACGCGGCTGCGGGAGCTGAGCCGGGCCCGCCGCGGCACCCTGTTCATGACCCTGCTCGCCGGCTACGCGGCCATGCTGCACCGGGTCACCGGGCAGGACGACATCGTCATCGGCACCCCGATCTCGGACCGCCCGCAGCGCGCCGAGGACCTCCTCGGGTTCTTCGTCAACACCCTGGCCCTGCGCTTCGACCTCTCCGGCGACCCGTCCTTCGCGGCGCTCCTGGACCGCGTGCGCGGCCGCGCCCTCGACGCGTACGACCACGCGGGCGTGCCCTTCGAGGCGGTCGTGCGCGAGCTCGCGCCGCCGCGCGTCCTGGACCGCACTCCCGTCTTCCAGGTCCTCGCCGAGTTCCAGAGCAGCGAGCCCTTCCGCTTCGAGCTGCCCGGGGTGCGGGCCACGCCGCTGGACGCGGGCCCGGACAAGGCCCTGACGGACTTCACCGTCTACTTCACGGACCAGCCGCAGGGCATCCGCTGCCACCTGGAGTACAACACCGACCTGTTCGAGCCGGAGACCGCCGAGCGGTTCTTCGGCACCTTCCGGGACCTGCTCGCGGCCGCCGTCGAGGCGCCGGAGGCCCCGCTGTCCCGGCTGGCCGCGACGGCCGCCCCCGGCGACCCCGTACCGGCCGCCTGGCAGGACGGCCCGGTGCGGACTGCGGCGGCCGGCACCGTCCACGAGCTGGTCGCCCGGCAGGCCGCGGCGGCACCCGGCGCCACCGCCGTGATCGACGGCGACACCGTCCTGACCTACCGTCAGCTGGAGGAGCGGGCCGGGAAACTCGCCGCCGTGCTCCGGGAGCGGGGCGGCGACGGCGCCCCCGTCGCCCTGTGGCTGCCGCGCTCCGCCGAACTCGTCGTCGCCATGCTCGCGGCGCTCAAGTCCGGCCGCGCGTACGTGCCCCTGGACCCCGCACTCGGCCGCTACCGCGCCGAGACGGTGCTCGCCGAGTCCGGTGCCCGCACCCTGGTGTCCACGCACGACCAGGCGGCGGACCTCCGCCTTCCGGACGGCCTCACCGTCGTCACCCCCGACGACGTCCCGGCCGGAACCCCGGCCGGCCCGGCATCCGTGGCGCCCGCCACGGACGGCGAGTCCCTCTGCTACGTCATTTACACGTCGGGCAGCACCGGCACGCCCAAGGGCGTCGCCGTGCCCCACCGCGCCGTCACCGACCTGTGCGCGTGGCAGCACCGGCGCTTCGGCTTCACCGCCGCCGACCGCAGCGCCGTCGTCTGCAGCCAGAGCTTCGACGCCTCGGTCATGGAGATCTGGCCGGCGCTGACCGCGGGGGCCTCGGTCACCGTCGCCGGCGACGCCGTCCGCAAGGACCCGCTCGCCCTCGCCCGCTGGTACGCCGCTCAAGGGGTCACCTTCACCATCCTGCCGACGGCCCTCGGCGAGACCGTGCTGCAGGTCGCGCCGGACGACCAGCCGCCGCTGCGCCACCTGCTCCTGGGCGGTGACGTGATGCGCACCCGGCCGCGCCCCGGCACGCCGTACGAGGTCGTCAACGTCTACGGGCCCACCGAGGTCACCGTGCTGTGCACCGTCGAGACGGTCGCCCCCGGCCCGCAGTCCGGCGGCGAGGAGATCGCGATCGGCCGCCCCGTCGACAATGTGCGCCTGCGCGTCCTGGACGAGTCCGGCGCGCCGGTCCCGGTCGGCGCGGTGGGGGAGCTGTACGTCGGCGGACCGGGCGTGGCCCGCGGCTACCTGCACCGGCCCGAGGCCTCCGCAGGACGCTTCCTGCCCGACCCCGACGGGTGCGCGGACGGCGGCCCGGACAGCGGTCCGGACGCCCGGCTCTACCGCACGGGCGACCTCGTGCGCTGGACCGCCGACGGCAGGCTGCAGTTCCGCGGCCGCACCGACGACCAGGTGAAGATCCGCGGCTACCGCGTCGAGCCGGAGGAGGTCTCCCGCGCGCTCAACGCCCTGGACGGAGTGCGCGAGGCCGTCGTCCTGGCGCGCCGCAACGGCCGGGGCGAGGCGTACCTCGCCGCCTTCACCGTCCCCGCCGACCCGGTCGGCGACGGAGCCGACGACCGGCAGGCGTTCGCCGACCTGATGGCCGACGCCCTGGCCGAGCGCCTGCCCGAGTACCTCGTGCCGCGCGCCTGGACGGTCCTGGCCGCGCTGCCGGTGACGGCGGCGGGCAAGCTGGACCGCGCGGGCCTGCCGGTACCGGACCTCGTCACTGCAGCACCCGCCGTACCTGCCGCGCCTGCTGCACCCGCCGCCCCTTCCGCCTCTGCAGCGCCCGCACCCGGGAGCGACGTCGAGCGGCGGCTGCGCGCCCTGTGGGCCGCGGAGTTCGGCACCGACGCCGGCGGCATCGCCCCCGACGCCTCGTTCTTCGACCTCGGCGGTCACTCCATCACCGCGATCCGGCTGGTCAACCGGGCCCGCGAGGAGTTCGGCACCGAGTACCCGATGGTGCGCTTCTACGAGGAGCCGACCCTGCGGGCCATGGCCGCCTTCCTGTCGGGGTCGCCGTCGCGTGAGAAGGACACGGACACGGAATCGGGAGTGGTCTTCGGCGACGCCGTAGAGCACCGGGCCCCCGCCACCGAGCAGCAGATCCGCTTCGTCACGGGCCAGCTCGGCCATCCCCTCCCGCAGGTGTTCAACGTCGCCATGCGCCTGACCCTCACCGGCGACCTGGACGTGGCGGCACTGCGCACCGCCCTGACCCGGCTCGTCGCACGGCACGAGGGCCTGCGCACCCGCATCGTCCCGGCGGGCGACGACGACTGGCAGCAGGAGATGCTGCCCGCCCGGCCCGTCGACCTGCCCGTCGAGGATCTGAGCGGGCTGCCCGCGGGGGAGCGCGAGGCGGGGCTGGAGCGGATCGCCGCCGAGGCCGCCGAGGCTCCGTTCGACCTCGCCGCCGGAGCGGGACCGCGGCTGCGCCTGCTGCGGGCCGGCGAGCGCACCTGGGTGCTGCTGTTCGTCCTGCACCACGCCGTGTGCGACGGGTGGGCCGTCAGCCTGCTGCTGAAGGAGCTGGCCGCGCTCTACGGCGCCGCCGCGCAGGGCCTGCCCGACGGGCCGGCGCCCGAGCCGCTGCAGCCGGGCGCGTACGCGCGCTGGCAGCGCGAGCACGCCGACCCCGCCGCCGACGAGCGCAAGCTGAAGTTCTGGCGGCGGGAGCTGGACGGCGTGCCGTTCGGCATCGACCTCCCGCTGGACCGGCCGCGACCGGAGAAGGCCAGCGGGCGGGGCGGCGCCGTGATGTTCACGGTGCCCGCCGACGTGCGCGCGGACGTGGAGCGCCTGGCGCGGAGCAGGGGCACCACGCCCTACGTGGTCACCGTGGCGGCGCTGGGCCGGCTGATGGCCCGCAAGTCCGGCCAGTCCGACGTCGTGTTCAGCATCTCCTACGCCAACCGCGAGCGGCGCGAGTTCGAGTCGCTCGTGGCCTGTACGACCTCCGGGTTCGCGCTGCGGGTGCGCGACGGCGAGGCGGCGTCGTTCGCGGCGCTGACGGACCGGGTCGCCCGTACGTCCGTGGAGTGCATCGACGAGCTCCTGCCGCCGCGGCGCCTCGCCCCCCTGATGCAGCGGGAGGGGGTGGACATGCCGGACCGGCTCGCGGTCGGCTTCGCGTACCAGAGCTCGCTGGAGACCGACATCGAGATGCCGGGGCTGACCGTGGCCGTCGAGGACCTCGCGCCCGCCGCCTCCCGGGCGGAGCTCACCCTCGGGCTCGTCCCGGCGGGCGACGTGCTCGCGGGGATGGCCGAGTACTCGTCCGACCTGTGGGACCGGGAGACCGTCGAAGGCTGGATGCGCGACTACGTCGAGCTGCTGCGCGAGGAGGTCCGGGCGGCCCTCGCGGGCTGATGCGCACGGCCGGCCGGTGGGGTGAAGATCACAGGTCACCCCGGCGGCCGGCCGGCACCCGGCCGACTACCGTGTCCGGGTGCCGAAGAACCGGAACACGTTCTCTTCCGACGCCTCCACCGCCCTGCGGGCGTGGGGGCGTCGTGCCGCGTCCCGCGCGGTCCACCGCGGCTGGCGGTGGATCCAGCAGGCCGGCGCGGTGACCGCCGAGCGGCCGGGTCCGTACCGCTTCGGCCGGATCGGCACGGCGACCAGGATCGCCTTCCCGCTCGGCACGGTCTTCGGCGAGCGCTGGATCGAGCTGGGCGACCACTGCATCATCGGCGAGCAGGTCACGCTCACCGCCGGGATGATGCCGGACCTCGACCTCGGGCCCGACCCCGTGCTCCGGCTCGGCAACGGCGTGGTCCTCGGCCGGGGCAGCCACGTCGTGGCCTCGCAGCCGGTGACCTTCGGCAACGACGTCTTCTGCGGCCCGTACGTCTACGTCACCAGCGACAACCACTCCTACGACGACCCGCACCAGCCCATCGGCAGGCAGTGGCCGCGCAGCGCGCCCGTCACCATAGGCTCCGGCAGCTGGCTGGGCACCGGCGCGGTGATACTGCCCGGCGCACGCCTCGGCCGGAACGTGGTGGTCGCCGCGGGCTCCGTCGTCCGCGGGGAGGTCCCGGACCACGCGGTGGTCGCGGGCGCACCGGCGAAGGTCGTACGACGCTGGGAGCCCGAGACGGGCTGGATCCCGCCGCTGCGGACGGCCCCTCCGGTACCGATTCCGTCGGAGATGACGGCGGAACAGCTCAAAGCACTCGCAGAACTGCCGCCGTCACCGGACGGGCCCTAGCCGGGGGCCGCGACCGGCCGTTGACCATTTTCCTGCGCGGGGGTTGATCGTTCAGCGGAGGGCCGGGCCTTCTATGCTCGGCTCCACGTTTGAGACGGAGAGCTGGAAGGGGGGCTCGTGCGTCACTTTTGGCGTGGATCACGCTCTCGCGTGTGGGTGCTGGCGGCCGGGTTGATGGTGTCGGTGGCCGGATGCGGCGGCGGTCAGGCGGTTCCCCACGAGGGGGCCGGTCCTGTGAGTGGCGCGCGGGAAGGAGGCCTCGGCACCGGTCCCGGCACAGTGCTCGACGCCGAGGCGCTGAGAAAGGCCCTGCCGGATCTGCAGAGCATGCCGGTGGGCTGGAAGACGGGAATTACGCAACTGAACGCCCGGGATGTGCCCCGGGAGAAGCGGTGTCCGAAGGAGGGAGGTCCCAAGGACTGCTGGTTGCAATGGAGCCATGGCACGGTGCAGTACAGGGCACCCGGTGACTCCGGCAGCGTGGACTGGTATCTGTCGGCCTATCCCGACCGGGAGGTGGCCGGCACCGCCTTCAAGAACCGGCATGGGAACAAGCCGAGCGCTGCCTCTGAGGTTTCCATGCCGAAAGTCGGCGACGAAAGCTTGGCTTACGCCAAGCCGCGGGCCGCCTACGCCGACCCGAGCATCGCGATGACCGTACGCGTGGGCACCGTCATCGCCGTCCTGACGTATCAGGACTCGGAGAAGAACCCGGACAGTGCCCAGGTCCTGCTGTCCCTGGCTCAGATGCAGGCGAAGCGTCTGCGACAGGCCGAGCTGGGCCGGGTGCCGACGGCCACAGCCGGCTGAACGTCCGCCCGGCCGGCCACCCGCCCGGCCGCCGGGACGCGCAAGTACGCGCCCCCTCCGTCCGCCCGTATCGTGCCGCCCCTGAAGCCGTTGTCCTGGATATGAACATCACACGTCTCACCCGCCCGGCTCAGCGGTACCGCTTCCCTCGTGCGCTGTCCCTCGCCCTGGGGGCCGCGCTCGCGCTGTCCCTTCCGGCGGGGTCCTCCCACGCTGCGACGCCGCCCGGCGAGGCTGCCGCGGGGCCGTGCGTGGTGCGCAGTGACGGCGAGCGGGCCGCCGAGGAGCTCAAGCGGTGCGACCAGAGCTCGTTCGATGCGCTCTTCGCACGGGCTCCCGCGGGCCGCATGCCTGACGGGCCCATGCGCGGTCAGGCGCTGAGGTGCAGCGCGTGCGGACTGCCGGTCACCGACCGGGCGTTCGGCCTGCTGGCCGGTGCGGTGTGGCACGGCAAGGACTTCCGCACCGACGGGCGCGGCGGGCACCTGTACCAGAACGTCGGCCCCGGCCTGCGGGTGATCCGGGGCGAGGTCGGATATGCCGCCTATCCGGACGACGGCCGCCGGGCCGTCCGCGTCGTCCATCCGCACGACATGGGCGGACTGGTCACCGACTGGCTGCGGGAAGTGCGGCCGGGCGTCTACGCGGGAGTGGCGACGCTGACCGAGCCGGGGCTCCAGCCCTGGCGCGTCGCGGACTTCGTGCTCTATCGCTGAGTGCCCGTCGCTGACCGGGGCGCATCCTGGATCCGCCCGGCCGGCCTCACTGTCAGCGCTCTGTGTCATCATGCGGACGCGTTCCCGGGGAGCGGGCTGCGGACTACTGATGGCCAGGGGGTTGGGGATGGGAGCGGGTACGGAGCCGGACGGCTCGTCCAGGTCCGACGAGGAGTGGGAGCGGTTTCTGCGCGAGTCGGTGGCGGGTGCCGCCGACGCGCCCAAGGAGCCGTCGGCGCGGGCCCGCGACGTGGCAAAGCGGCTGCGCGCGGAGCCCGGCCGTGGCATGGAGGGCCGGCGCAGCCACACGCCCGCGCGGCCCGAGCGGCGCACGGGCTGGTACGTGGCCGGGCTGCCGGCCTTGCTGGTGCTGCTGGTGGTGGCGCTCGCGCCGGGGCGGGTGGTGGACCTGTTCGCCGGTGCTGACTCCCCGCCGCCGGCGGCCCGCCCGGCCCAGGTATCCCCGGCGGAGGCGGCCCGGCGCCCCACACCGGACGAGCCGTTCCGTGGCTCGCCGGCGGCGAGCTGGGCGAGCGGAGCAGCGGGGATCACCGTGCCGAAGGCCGCGGCGGTGGGCTGGATGAGCGCGGCCGAGGTCGAACGGGCTCTCGCCCGCAGCCGGGACTTCCTCCTCGCGTCCGGCCTGGACCGCGGGGTGCTGCGGGGCGAGCACCCCGAGAAGGCGATCGCACTGATCAACCCGCACCAGAAGGACGTCCAAGGCCTGCTGAAAACCGCTTTCCGAACGCCGAGCGAGAAGAACGACCCCCTCCTCCTCTTCAGCCGCTTCCAGCCCTCCCGCACCCGCCTGGTCGGCGACATCGTGAAGACCCGGGGCGGGCTCACCTACCGTGAGGGCGAGCGCGGCGCGCTCCAGGTGACCGCCGACGTCACCTTCGTCTACCCGGTCACCCGCGCGGACGCGGGCGGCGACGACGAGATCGTGCGCACGATCGTCCGGCGCGAGCTGGTCCTGAGCTGGGACGACCCTGACAAGGTGCTCACCGAGCCGGGCACGTTCTCGATCGTCTCGTACAAGTACGACATGACCAACGGCGGCTGCGGCGCCCCCACGGGCTACTTCACCCCGCCCTTCGGCACGGACCGCCGGGTGGACGGGACCGGCACGGAGGTCGACCCGTACGACCGCAGCGCGCCGGTCGGGCAGGGCGAGTCCTCCGGGGGCGAGTGCAGGAGGGCGACGCGGTCCTAGCGGGCGTTATTCGGTGGAGGCCACCTCATACGGGTATCCCTAGGATCGCAGGTCCAGTCCATTCCTCGCCGCCGGGTTTCGCGGCCGCGTGGGCGGTGAGGGCCTGGACGTGCGGGTGGTGCAGCTGCCGGCCGGCCAGTTCCGGTCCTCCGCAGGCCGGCTCTACGAGAGCGAGGCAGGTGTAGTCCGCCGATGCCTGGACGCGCAGGGCCAGGCCCGAGCGCGGGCCAGCGGGGTGGCGGCAGGCCCGCCGTCCATCACCCGTAAGAGCGCGGCGGTCTGGGTGGTGACCGTGACGGGGCTGGGCCGGGACTCGTCGACGAAGCCGTCGTCGAGGGCATAGAGCCAGGTCATCCAGTCCGCCGCGACATGCAGGACCTCCTCGCCGGCGGATGGGTACGCGTAGGCGGCCAGATGACCGAAGACGTGAGAGCTGTTGCTGATGCGCGCGGCCTCATCGCACAGCTGCTGGTCGACCAGCCACTGGCGGGTGTGCCACTCCGCCCCTTGAGGGTCGGGCGAAAGCCGGGAGCCTGCGTGGTGTCCTGCGGCGCCGTGGACGGTTCGGAGGTTCCGGGCATGGCCGAGACGATCCCATTCCGAGGAGACTGGCAGTCTGGTCACAGGCCGTCACGAGAGCTGGACAACTTCGAAGCTCGAAAGTCGCTCCCCGGGGGCGGTGGAGGGGCGATCAGTCAGAGCGAGGCCCCCGCCGCGTGCGTGCGTTCGGTTAGGCTGGCCTTGCCTGGCGTGCCGGCGTGCAGATTCGGGTTTCGGTGCCGCAGGTGTGGACCAGAGGACGGAACGGGCAGAGGCAGGGCGCAGGTGAGAGACGGTGGCCGGGCTTGTGCGCGTCGTGCGCCCGCCGGGACGGGACGCCCATGCGGGTGACGGGGGACGCGGGTTCCGGCCCGGCGCCCGGGACGAGGCATCGTGGATAAGATCGCGCTAACCGCCGGAGCCTTGTACGTCATCGTCCTGCTCCGCGCCGGAGGGACGTTCGCCGTCGGGTGGCTCGCCGGCGCCGGTGCCCGGCGCAGCAGGCTCGCCGGGCGGATCTCCTCGGCGAAGTTCCGGCGCGCCGAGCGGGCGATCCAGCGGTGGGGCGCGCCGGTGGTGGCCGTTTCCTTCCTGACCGTCGGTTTCCAGACCGCCGCCAACTTCCTCGCGGGCAGCATGCGTATGCCGTTGCCGCGCTACCTCCCCGCCCTGTTCGGGGGCGGAGCGGCCTGGGCGCTGATCTACGCGACCGTGGGGCTCGGCGTGTTCGAAGTGCTGGGAAAGCTCTTCGCCGAGCGGACGGCCCTCGGGGTATCCGCCGTGGCCGTCCTCCTCCTCGCGGTGTGCGGGGTGGTGGTGTACCGCAGAAGAAGGGCGGCGCTGTCCTCCGGCGACACCGTGGCCGAGGATTCGTGAGCTCGTCCCGCGAGGGCGGGCGCCGCGGCAGGAGATGTACGCGCGGTCTCAGCCCTCCTCGGCGGTTACGTTCTGTAATCACTCGGTGTCCGGGGTGCTGCTGAGGATCACGGGGCGAAGATCGCCTGCCACGCACAGGGTCTGCTCTCCCGTCTGCCCGGCCTGTCGTCCGCCTTCATCCGCCCGCCGTGATGATTCCTGCGACGGCGCGTTCTGCGATGGCGGCGATGGTCAGCGAGGGGTTGGCGCCGCCGACATTTCCCGGCAGCAGCGATCCGTCCATGACGTACAGGCCCTTGCAGCCCTTGATCCGGCCGTGGAGATCCGTGGAACGGCCGATGACACAGCCGCCGACGGGGTGGCCGGTGAAGGGGTGGAGGTTATTGGCCGTTACCGGCAGGCTCCCCGGGTTGGCCTCGATGACCCGGGTGCTGTAGGCGAGCGTCGCCCGGGCCGCGGCGGCCGACTTCTCCTTCGTCCAGTCCGCCAGCACCACCCGGCGGCTCGACGGGTCGTACCGGAAGGTGCCCCGGTGGTCGGTGTCCACCGTCACGGCGAACGTGGCGGTCGCCGGCAGGGAGGCGGAGCCGGACAGCACCCAGTTCTCGACGCGGAGCGGGAGGCCGAACCCGGTGTGCAGGAAGGCGGTGGACGCGCAGGGAGCGCCCTGGACGGGGCCGATGGGCTCCAGGGGCTGGGAGCGCAGGTTCGCCTGGTCCCCGTTGTCCCCGAACCCGGTTCCGACGGTGTCCGGCAGGTCCGGCAGGCGGCCTTCCTCGCGAGCGGCCACCAGGAGCCGGTTGGTGTTGAGGGTGCCTGCAGCGAGGAAGAGCATCTCGCAGGTGTATTCGGTGATGCCGGTGTCCGCGCCGTGCTCGTCCAGCCGCCGCACGACGACGGAGTACGTTCCGTTGCTCCGGCGGCCGACGGACCGTACCTCGTGCAGGGCGCGCAGTTGCACGTGCCCGGTGGCCAGGGCCGCGGGGAGATAGGTGCGGGTGAGGTCCCTCTTCGCCCCGTTGCCGCAGCCGAAGTCCGACTCGCCGATGGTCGCCGACGGCTGGACGGTGCGGGCGAGCTCTCGGCGGATGACTTCCCAGTCGAACGTCGAGTCGGCAGGGTGGGTTCTCATCCGCGCGTTGGCCATCTGCCGGTCCCACAGCCGGGAGTGAGTGAACGGCGCGGAGTCGTAGACGTCCCTCGGCATCGGGCCGGCGCCCAGCATGGCGCGTACAGCGGGGTACCAGGTACGGACGAGCTCGTCGTACGGGATGCCGGGCGGGTAGAGCCTCTCGAAGTACCGCCGGGGCGGGGCGACCGTCACTCCGGTGTAGACCACCGAGCCACCGCCGACGGCCGCTCCGCACGCGATGTCGAGGTGGCGTTCCTGGGAGACCTCCATGACGCCGGGTGCCGGAGTGACGGGTACGGGCGGCAGGGTGGGCCAGCGGGTCCAGTGCCGGAACCAGAACATCGTGTCGGTGATCCGTGTGGACGAGCCGAACAGGGGCCGGGCCGGGAGGGTGGGCCACTCGCGGCCCCGTTCCAGGACCAGGGTGTCGACCCCTGCCTGGCCCAGGCGCAGCGCCGTGACCGAGCCGCCGAAGCCCGAGCCGATCACCAGGGCGCGGAAGTGCGTCCGTGATGCGGATGCGGCGAAGGCCCGGCTGCCGGGCCGCCCGATGACGGCAGTGGTGATGCCGGCGAGCGCCCCTTTGGCGGCCAGTCCCAGCAGTTCCCGGCGGCGTGGGTCGGGCACGAGTCCTCCTCATCCGACGGGATGTCGCTGATCTGTGGTTCCGTCATCATCGCGGAGCGGAGCGGCGCCCGGCGGGATTTCTTCAGGGGCATGGCGGGGTGTGGGAACAGCGCCCTCCTGGGCCGGCCTGCCCAGTCCCAGGCGCAGGGTGACAAGTTGCGCGAGGTCCGCGATGGTGCCGTTGCTGCGCAGCAGCTCCATCGGGGGGATCTCGACGCCGAAGCGCCGGCGCAGCGAGAGCAGGAGCTCCGTGGCCATGAGGGAGTCCATGCCGTACTCGTCGAGCCTGCGGTGGTGGTCCAGCTGCCCGGGGTCCATGTGCAGGACCTCGGCGATCAGCTTGGCCAGGTTGTCGGCGACGAAGGCCAGTGCCTCCTCGCCGGTCATCCGGCCCACGGTGCTGAGCAGTTCGTCCGTGGTGAGGCCGTCGTGCTCGCCCCGGGCCGGGGCCAGGTCCCGCAGGCGGGCCCGGCCGAACAACGGCAGCAGCGCCGCGGCCCGTGCGAAGTCGCTGCGCGCGACGAGGGCGACGTCGGCGTGGTCGGCGAGCAGCCCCCGGCCGGCGGCGAACGCCTCGGACGGGCTGATCGGTTCGAGCCCTAGCGTCCGGAGCGAGTCCTCCAGCCCGTGGCGGGCGACGTAGCCGGTTTCGCTGATGGACCCCCAGGCGATGGCGGTCGCGGAGGCCCCGGCCTGGTGACGGCGGCGTGCCAGGGCTTCGAGGAAGAGGTTGCCGGCGGCGTACGGGGCCTGCCGGACGGTTCCGTACGTGGCGCTCAGGGAGGAGTGGAGCAGGAACAGATCGCATTCCCGGTCCCGGGTGAGCAGGTCCAGTACGGCTGCTCCGGCCGCCTTCGGCGCCAGGACGGCGGCGAAGCGCTCGGGTCCCAGGTCGGTGAGGACGTCGTCGTCGAGGTCCATGGCGCAGTGCGCCGTGCCCCGCAGCGGGTGTCCGCCGAGGTCGATCTCCCGCACTACGGCGCGCATGGCCTCCAGATCCGTGGCATCGGCCGCGTACGCGGTGGCGGTCACTCCCCGGCCCGCCAGGCGGGCGAGGACGCCGGCGGCTTCGGGCGCGTCGGCGCCGCGCCGGCTGACCAGCGCCAGGTGGCGGGCGCCGAGGTCGGCGAGCCACTCGGCCGTGGCGGCCCCGAAGCCGCCCGTACCACCGGTGACGAGGTAGGTGCCCTCCGGGTTCAGCCGGAAGGGCCGCGGGCGCGGCTCGACCAGCGGGGGCTCGTCCAGCGGGTCGAAGGCGACGACGACCTTCCCGATGTGCCGGGAGTGCTGGAGCAGACGGAAGGCCTCCTCGACGCGGGCGGCCGGGTAGACGCTGTGCGGGAGGGGGTGGAACGTGCTGCGGAGGACGGCCTCGTTGACGTCCGAGACCAGCGCATCGATCCGGCGGGGGTCGTCCATGACTTTCGTGAGGTCCACGCCGAAGAACGCGATGTTGTTGGCGAAGGGATGCAAGCGCGGTGGCTTGTTCTCGTGGATGTCGCGTTTCCCGAGTTCGACGAACCGTCCTCCGGGGCGCAGCAGTTGCAGGCTGCGGGCCAGCGCCTCGCCCGCGAGGGAGTTGAGGACGACGTCCACGCCCTTGCCGCCGGTGATCTCCTCGATCCGGTGGGCGAAATCGAGGGTGCGGGAGTCGAGGACGTGCTCGATGCCCAGGCGGCGCAGGAACGTGCGTTTGAAGTCGGTGCCCGCCGTGGCGATCACCCGGGCTCCGTAGGCCTTGGCGTACTGGAGGGCGGCGAGCCCGACTCCGCCGGCCGCACCGTGCACCAGGACCGTCTCACCCGGTTGGAGGCGGGCGAGCGTGACGAGCCCGTAGTGGACGGTGGCGAAGGCCACGGGCATGGTCGCCGCCTCGGCGAAGGTCATGTGGTCCGGGACGGGCCAGACGGTCCGCGCGTCAGCGACCGTGTGCGAGGACAGGGAAGCGATCGCCAGCCCGGCGACCCGGTCACCGGGTTCGATTCCGCTCACTCCGGGGCCGCAGGAGGTGACCACACCGGCGCATTCGAGCCCCAGGACAGCCGGACCGTGAGCGGCTTCGGAGTGTTCGGCGGGCAGCAGCCCGACGGTCTGCAGGATGTCACGGTAGTTCAGTCCGGCGGCCCGCACCTCCACGGCCACTTCTCCGGGGCGCGGTTCGGGTGGCACGGTCTCCTCCCAGGCGAGCCGGTAGGTCAGGCCGGGATTGCGCACCCGCAGGGTGAAGGGCCTGGTGCCGTCGGCCGGGCGGGCCGTGCTCCGCTCCGTCATGCGGGGGACGAACCGGCCCCCTGCCGTCAGGACGATCTCGTCCTCGTCGGTGGGCTCCAGAAGCTCGCGCACCAGACGCCGCGCATCGGCCGCCACGTCCCCGGACCGGTGGAGGCTGATGCGCCGGGAGTCGAGGTCCGGCTGCTCGTTGAACAGGCAGCGTGCCACTCCCCAAGGGATGGCGTCGGCCGCGTCGGTGGTCTCCTCGGGCACGGGGACGGCCCCGGCCGGCCCTGTCACCAGCCACAGTTCGGTACGGACGCCGTGAGGCAGCTGCCGGCGGGCTTCCAGGAGCGAACACAGTGTCTGCGCATGCCGGGTGGCCCTGACCACCAGCTCGCCCGGGTCGCTCTGCGGGGCGTGGCCGAGAACGAGCACGACGGAGATCGTACCGACCGGGGAGGCCCCTGGGGCGGAGCGCTCCTCGAAGGTGAGCAGTGGCTCCCAGCCGGTCTGCCCGGTGCCGTCGGCGACCGCGTGCACGGGGCCGCTGCCGTGACCGGTCAAGATCTCGGCCACGGCTTGCACCAAGGGCTCCTCGTCCGGCGTCTCTCCCACGACGACATACGCGGTGTCCGCCCGCGGGGCCGGCAGCGGCGGCTCCTCCGGCTGCGGGGCGTCGGCGGCAACGGAGGCGAGGATGACGGAGAAGTGGTCACGGTCCGGTGCCCGGTCGTCGCCGGTCTGTACGACCTCGGTGTATCCGCACTGCGCCAGCAGGATGGGCCACTCGTCGCGTGGCAGGAGCACGCAATGCGGGCGGAGCCCGGTGTCGGTGTTGCCGAAGAAGCTGTCCAGCGTCCCGAAGAGCGGCAACAGGATCTCGGGGTCGTGGGACTCGACGGCCAGCAGCATCCCCCCGGGTGCCAGCAGGGTGGCCACATTGCGCAGAGCGAAGTCCAGGTCTTTGGCCGTGTGCAGCGAGTTGGCCGCAACTACCAGGTCGAAGCCGGCTGCGGGAAAGCCCTGGCCTACCGGGTCCGCGTCCAGGTCGAAGGTCTCGTAGTGGACGAAGTCGTACTGCTCGAAGCGTTTTTGGGCTCGGGAGAAGAAGAAGGGCGAGATGTCGCTGAAGCAGTAGCGCGTGCGGGCCGGGGGCAGCAGCGGCAGGAGAGCCGCAGTGGCCCCGCCGGTGCCGGCGCCGATCTCCAGCACGCGCAGGGTGCGGTCCCGAGGCCAGCGGTGTGCGATCTCGCGCAAGAGGGTCTGCACAAGGCGGTGGAGACGACCGGACGGAGCGATGTCGTAGAGCTGCTCCAACGCTCTGGCGACCGGGTCCCGGACCAGGAGCTCCGTGGCCTCCTCGGTGCCGCGCAGCACGTCGGCGAAATGCTCCGACTGGTAGGCGGCCAGGGAGGTCTCGGCAATGTGGGCAGGCGTCCGCGCCACGACGTACTCATGGAAGGCGTCGAGGTCCGGCCGCTCCGCGGACAGCCGCCAGCGCTCCCCGTCCTCGGCCACCACCAGGCCGTGGTTCCGCAACATGGGAAGGGCCAGGAGCAGCATGCGGCGATGGCGTTCCTGCACCCCCCGCTCGATGAGGTCGTCGAGCGAGAAAGGCTCGGTCGGGTCGGCGAGGATGCCGGCGATGACCGCCGCAATGCGCCCCGCTGTCAACTTCTTGACGTCGGAGGTGTGCTGCTCGCCCAACTTCTGCCAGCCGGCGATGACCTCCGCGATCCGGTGCCGCACCGCCTCCTCGATGCGCCGCGGGGAGGGCAGCGGGCTCGGCCCGCAGGGGGTCTCGGGGTGCGGCGCGGCTCGTAGCACGGTGTGGTGCGTGGCGACGGGGAGACGATTGGGCACCGCGAGGCGCCGGAGGCGGCAGCCGTCGAGCTGCGCCGTGACCGTGCCGTCCTCGTCCGTGAGGACGATGTCCCAGCACACCTCGTTCCCGATGTGGCTGCGTTCCCGGACCCGTACGAACCCCGTGGTGGCCGGCGTGCTCCACACGCGTACCGCGGCGATCGCGGCGGGCAGGTAGGCGTGACCGTCCGCCACGTACCGGGCCAGCAGGGGAGCCCCGGCCTGCAGAGCGCCGTCGAGTACCGCCGGGTGCGCGGTGTACGGGTCGCCCGGGGCGTCGTGGCGGTAGGCGGCGAGGACCTGGCCGTCGCCCGCCCGGAGGTGGCGCAGGACCCGGAACACGGGGCCGTACGTGAGACCTGCCGCCGTACACGCCGCGTAGTGCTCCTCGTCCTCGATCAGACGTGGGCATTCACGGCGCAGGGCGTCGACGTCCAGGGGCGCGGGCCGGCGCCGCAGGAGCGCCCGTACCTGCGCTCGGGCGTGCAGGCGGGGTTCTCCGGCACGGCCGTCCGTGCTGGTGATGGTCACCACGCCGTCGTCCGGGCTCAGGGACACCTGGGTGCGGACGCGGGAGGCGTCCGGCCAGGGCACCACCAGCGCACTGAGGATGTCGAGGTGCTCCACCTCCACCGGCCCGCCCAGCACGGCCCGGCCGGCGGCCGCCGCCGTCTCCGCGAAGCCGGTGGCGGGCATGACGACCGAACCGGCGACCCGGTGGTCGGCCAGCCACGGCACCAGGACGGGTTCGACGGCTCCTTCCCAGGCCGGTAGCGGCGCGGGCATCCGTTCGCCCAGCAGGGGGTGTTCGATCACGCCGCTGCCGCTCGAGTGCACCCAGGTCTGAGGGGTGCCGTTCCAGTGCCGCTCCCGCTGCCAGGGGTAGGCGGGCAGGTCCGCGACCCGGCCGGGGCGCGGGAAGTACCGGTCCCGGGCGAGGGCGGCGCCTGCGGCGATCAGGGCGGCCGACGCGGTGGAGAGGGCCGCCGGGCCGCCGGCGTCGCGGCGCAGGGTCGGCAGGACGGCCACGGTCTGCTGCGGGCGGTCGGCTGTGCAGCGGCGCAGATAGGTGGCGAGCGCGGGGTGGGGGCCGATCTCCAGAAGTACGTCCGCGCCGTCCTCCAGCGCCCGCTCGACCGCCTCTGCGAACCGTACCGGCCGGCGGATGTTGTGCCACCAGTACGGTGCGCCCAGGTCCAGACCGCTCGCCCGTGCTCCGGTGACGGTGGAGTGCAGGGGGATGGTGAGCGGGGAGGGGGACAGGCCGGCCAGACGGGTGGTGATGCGCTCCTCCTGGCCGTCCATGGAGCGGCTGTGGAAGGCGTAGTCGAGGCCGAGGTCGCGGAAGAAGACGTCGCGGCGTTCCAGGTCCTTGCCGAGGGCGGCCAGGGCCGTGGCGTCACCCGCGACGGTGACGTCGTGGGGGCTGTTGAGCCCGGCGATCTCCAGCAGGCCGTTGTAGGGGGCCAGCGCGTCCTCGGCCTGCCGGGGTGACAGACCGACCGCGGCCATCCGCCCGCAGCCGGCCGTGGCCGCCTGCGCCGTGCTGCGCTCGGCGATCACCTGTGCGGCTTGCGGCAGGCTGAGCGCGCCGGCGGTGTGGGCGGCGGCCACTTCGCCGACGCTGTGGCCGAGTACGGAGGCCGGTTCGATGCCCCGCGACCGCAGCACGGCCACCACGCCGAGCTGCAGGGCGAACAGGAGCGGTTGTGTGATCTCGGTGGCCGACAGCCGCCACTGCCCGGGCGGGGCGGCCATGGCCTCGGCCACCGACCAGCCCAGGAGGGGTGCCAGTTCGGCGTCCACCGAGGTCACCGTGGAGCGGAAGACCTCGTCGTGGGCGAGGAGGTCCGCACCCATACCCGCCCACTGGGAGCCGTTGCCGGTGAAGACGAAGGCGACGCGGCCGGTCTTCACGGCTTCGGCTCGCGCGCCGGCGGCGGGCGGTTGGTGGTGGGCCGGTGCGTTCCGGGCGGCCGTCTCCGCGTCCGCGTCCGTGTCCGCTTCTGCGGGGAGCTCTGCCGCGGGGGAAGGCTCTTGCGGGCCGGCGCCGTCAGCGAGAGCCGTGAATTGCCGGGCGGCTTCGGCAGGGGTGTGGGCCAGGACGACGGCGCGGTGGCCGTGCCGGCCCCGGCGCAGGCACGACGTGGAGGCGATGTCGTAGAACTCCTCCTCAGCAGCACGGGCCAGCCGGTCCGCGATGCTCGCCGCCGCCTGCTTCAGCGCTGCGCCGGAGCGCGCGGACACCAGCACCGGCAGCCCCTCCGGCGGCTGTGCGCAGTCGCGCGGAGCGGGGAGGGGTGGTGCGGGCGCCAGGATCGCATGGGCGTTGGCGCCGCCGAACCCGTACGAGCTGACGCCCACGACGGGTCGCTCGACGCCAGGCAGGGGGCGGTTCTCCGTGACCGGTGTCAGGCCGAGGCCGGTGAAGTCGATGTCCGGGTGCGGCGGTTCGGCGTGCAGGGATGCCGGCGCCATGCGGTGTTCGAGGACGAGCAGGGCCTTGCACAGCCCCGCCATGCCGGAGGCGGGTTCGAGGTGTCCGAGGTTGGACTTGACCGAGCCGATGGGCAGTACGCCCGTGACCCGGCGCATGCCCAGGGCCCGGCCGACGGCCATGGTCTCCAGGGGGTCACCGACCGGGGTGCCGGTGCCGTGGGCCTCGAAGTACACGAGCTCGTCCGGGTGCACCCCGGCCTCCGCGTAGACCTGACGCAACAGGTCTTCCTGTGCCTGGGGATTGGGCAGGGCCAGCCCGACGGTGCGTCCGTCGCTGTTGACGCCGCTGCCGAGGATGACCGCGCGGACGCGGTCGCCGTCGGCGAGGGCGTCGCGCAGCCGTTTGAGGAGCACGACCGCGCCTCCCTCCGCTCGTACGAACCCGTCGGCCCGGGCGGAGAACGAGGCGCACCTTCCCCGCAGCGAAAGCATCGACGCCTGGGAGAACCCGACGTAGTGGTACGGGCTGAGCAGCACGTTGGCACCGCCGCACACGGCCGTGCGGCTGGTGCCCTCCCGGAGGGTGCGGCAGGCGCGGTCCAGCGCGACCAGCGAGGAGGAACAGGCGGTGTCGATGGACATGCTGGGGCCGCGCAGGTCGAAGGCGTGGGAGAGGCGGTTGGCCGCGATGGACGCCGCGGCGCCCGACATGGTGTACGCGTTGACGGAACGCAGCATCGACATCTGCAGGGCGCCGTAGGAGGTGTCGGAGATCCCGATGTACACGGCGGTGTCGGACCCGGCGAGCGAGGACGGGTCGACGGCCGCGTCGTCGACGGCCTCGGCGGTCAGCTCCGGCAGCATCCGGTGCTGCGGGTCCATGTGCGCCGCTTCCTTCGGCGAGATCCCGAAGTAGGCGGCGTCGAATCCGGCGATGTCGTCCAGGAAGCCGCCGGCGTGGGTGTAGCTCTTGCCCGCCCGGGGCATGGCGGTGTCGACGAACCGGTCGGTCTCGAAGCGGTCCGGGGGCACGTGGCCGACCAGGTCCTTGCCCTGCACCAACGCGCTCCACAGCTGGTCGAGCCGGGAGATGCCGCCGGGCAGACGGCAGGCCACTCCTACGATCGCGATCGCTCGATCGGCGCCGGGTGCCGCGTCATCGTCAGCGGACATGTGTGTGCCCCTCCCCGTGATCCGGTGGCGAAGGCTTCCGGTCCCCTCGCGTTCTTCGGGTGCGCAGGCACCGTAGCGAACGATCTATGCAATGAAAATATGGAAAATCTTCCATATAGGATATGGATCTTCTCGTCACTCGAAATGCTGTATGCGGCGCTAAGGGCGGGTGATGCCCGTATCGAGTGGCGTCGGCGCAGTGATGTGGATGTGGTCCCACGCAGGGGTAGCATCCTCGCCCCGCCTCGCGCGGTCGGCCTCACCAGCATGGTCACCACGCGCGGGCCCGCGGCGGGCAGTTGATGGCCCCGAACCCGAAGGAGCCCCCATGGCCGTACTGCTCACCGGAGCGACCGGCTTCCTCGGCTGCCGCATCCTCCGCGCCCTGCTGGCCGCCGGGAGCGCCGGGACCGTCGGGAGCGCCGGGACCGTCGGGACCGACGAGCCCGATGAGCCCGTTCACGTCCTGGGCCGTGGCACTCCGCAGGAACTGCATGCCCGCGTCGAAGCCGCCATGGCCTGGCTGGAAAACCCTCCGCCCGGCCCGGAGGCGCTCCGCCGGGTGCGCTGCTTCAGCGCCGACCTGACGCGGCCCGGACTGGGCCTGGAGCCCGGCGAGCGCGCGCAGATCACGGACCGCCTTACCTCGGTCTGGCACTGCGGCGCGTTCCTCGGCCTCCAGTCCGACCCGGTCACCCTCTACAGAACGAACGTCCTGGGCACCCGCGGCGTACTGGAACTCGCCCAGGAAGCCCCTGCCGCGCACGTGCTCCACGTCAGCACGGCTTTCGTCGCCGGCCGGCGGCACGGCGTGCACGTCACCGAGGACGACCTCAGCGACGCGGAGGGCTTCCACGTCTCCTACGAGGAGACCAAGCACACCGCCGAGCGCCTGATCCACGCCTGGTGCCGCCGTACCGGCCGGGCCGCCACCATCCTGCGTCCGAGCCTGCTCATCACCGACCGGCGGGTGCCCGACGGGCTCCCCGACCAGCCGCTGGGCGTCCTCGCCCGCCTCGTCGAAAACATGTTGCGCATCAACGGCGACGGCACCGGCGGAGCCCGGATCCTTCGCGGCGAAGCCCACGGCACCGCCATGACCGTGCGCATCCCCGGCGACCCCGCAGGATCCCTCAACCTCGTCCAGGCCGATTACGCGGTCGACGCCATGATGCGGGTCATGGCGCACCGCGCCACCGCCGGCACCGGCCCCGGTGTGCACACCGTCCATGTCACCCACCCGCACAACACCCCGGTCGCGCTGGTCAAGTCCGCCTTCGAAGCGCGGTACTCCGGCACGGCCGTGGAGATCATGCCGGTGATTCCCTTCCCCACGCCGATGGAGGCCGGAGTCATCGCCAACACCACCCACCTGTCCGCCTACACGGCGCAACGACGCACCTACGACCGGACCCACCTCCGGCACGCCGTCGACGGCCTGCCCGACCCGTCACCGATCGACAGGGCCTACCTGCTGCGCGCGCTCTGACCCCGGCGGAGGCGGTGGCCTAGGCCCGGGTCGGTGCGTGACGGGGGTCCGTGCTTCAAGGGCGTGCGCTGGGGGGCGCACACTGTGCTGATTACGCCAATTACCCTTTCAAAAGCATTACTTGACTGTCTCATTGCCTGTAGCCGTAAGGTAATCTCCGAGTAAAGGGTGGAACCAACGCGGTCGTTCCGTGTTCCACGTCTGTTCGCCATGTGCTGGTGGCCCGCCCAGCCCTGTAGTGGCGAGCAGTGGCGGCCGGACTGCTTGCGTCAACGAACGTGCAGAAAACGCCTGTTGCCATGCCTTCCGGCTGGTGATGCACGTCAATGATGACCTTGAACGCACCGCGCTCTTCCTCAACTCGGGTGGGCGCAGGAGGTAGGCCACCATGAAGTCCTTGGCAGAGACTCTCCAAGACACCGTAGGCCTGCGGCGTGACGTCCTGGCTTCCCTCGTCGTGTTCCTGGTGGCCCTGCCCTTGTGTGTGGGGGTGGCCGTCGCCTCGGGAGTGCCCGCCGAACTCGGGCTGATCACGGGCATCGTCGGCGGCCTCGTCGTCGGCGCCATGCCCGGCAGCAGCCTCCAGGTCAGCGGCCCCGCCGCCGGCCTGACCGTCCTGGTCTTCGAAGCGGTCCAGGAATTCGGCCTCGGCGTCCTCGCAGCGATCGTCCTGGCCACCGGCCTGACCCAGATCGCCCTGGGCGCCGTGCGCTTCGGCCGCTGGTTCCGGGCGATCTCCGTGGCTGTCGTACAGGGCATGCTCGCCGGCATCGGACTCGTCCTCCTCTTCGGCCAGCTCTACACCATGGCGGGCGTCAAGCAACCCCGCTCCGGTGTGGACAAGATCGTCGGCATCCCCGGCCTGATCGCGGACATCGCCGCGGACCGTGCCGCCCTGACCGCCTTCGCGGTCGGCGCGGGCACCATCGCCGTCCTGGTTCTGTGGAAGAGGGTCCCGGCGAAGGCCCAGGTGGTTCCGGGTCCGCTGGTGGCCGTGGCCCTGGCCACGGCCGTTACGGTCCTGGGCGGCCTCGACATCGCCAACGTGGAGGTGAAGGGCCTGATCGACGCCGTCCAACCGCCGGCCCTGAACGACCTCACCGCTCTCGGCGGCATCGGCGTCCTCGGTACGGTCGTGGCCTTCACCCTCATCGCCTCGGCGGAGTCCCTCTTCAGCGCCGCCGCGGTCGACCGCATGCACGACGGCCCGCGCACCCACTACGACAAAGAACTCATGGCGCAGGGCGTCGGCAACACCGTCTGCGGCATCCTGGGCGCCCTGCCCATGACCGCCGTCATCGTCCGCAGCTCCGCCAACGTCCAAGCCGGCGCGAAGACCAAGCTCTCCCGGATCCTGCACGGCGCGTGGCTGCTGCTGTTCGCCGTGCTGCTCCCGGCGGCGATCGGCGTCATCCCGCTGGCCGCCCTCGCCGGCGTGCTGATCCACGCCGGCTGCAAGCTCGTGCCGTTCAAGGAGCTCGCCCCGCTGTGGCGCGAGCACCGCGGCGAAGCCGTCATCCTGAGCATCACGGCCATCGCCATCGTCACCACCAGCATGTTCGAGGGCGTGGTGCTGGGTCTGCTCCTCGCCGTCGTCAAGTCGGCCTGGGCCACCTCCACCCTCCATCTCGACGTACGCGAGCCGGCCCGCGGCCGCATCGTCGTCGCCGTCACGGGCTGTGTCACCTTCCTGCGCCTGCCCCGCCTCCTGGAAACCCTGGAGGCCCTGCCCCAGGACCGCCCGATCGAGCTCGACCTCTCACAGGTCCGCCACCTCGACCACGCCTGCCGCACCGCCCTGGAGGGCTGGGCGGCGCGCCACAACGGGGAGGGAACGGAAGCGGTGCAGGTCAAGCACCCCGAGGTGGTGACCGTGGCGTGACCGGAAAGGCCCCCGGGGCAAGGCCAAGATCCCCGCTTCTGAGTCGCCCGGCGGAGCAAAATACCGCAAACTCCTCATAGGGTCCGCGCGCGAGCGCGAGCCATCAGGGAAGTGACCAGCGTGCTTGAGGTTCCGTTCTGGCTCTGGGGTGCGTTCGCCGCGACGGTGGTCGTGTCGCTCGCGGTGGACCTGCTGGCCCACCGCTCGGCGCACGTCATCGGCTTCAAGGAGGCCGCGGCCTGGAGCGGCCTGTGGGTGGGCCTCGCCCTGGTCTTCGGCGCCGTCGTCTTCCTCGTCCTCGGCCCCACCGCCGGGACGGAGTACACCACCGCGTGGCTGCTGGAGAAGAGTCTGTCGGTCGACAATCTGTTCGTCTTCGCCGTGATCTTCGCCTACTTCAAGGTGCCCCGCGCCTACCAGCACCGCGTGCTGTTCTTCGGCGTCATCGGCGCCCTGGTCTTTCGCGCGATCTTCCTCTCCCTCGGCGTCGCCGTGGTCACCCGCTTCACCGCCGTGCTGTTCGCCTTCGCCGCCATCCTCTTCTACAGCACCTACAAACTCCTCAAGGACGAGGAGGAGAGCTTCGACCCGGGCAAGAGCTTCGCCGTACGACTGCTCCGCAAGATCATGCCGGTCAGGGACGAGTACGCCGGCATGAAGTTCTTCGTCAAGGAATCCGGCAAGCGCGTGGCCACGCCGCTCCTCGCGGTGGTCGCCGCGATCGAGGCCGCCGACCTGATCTTCGCCGTCGACAGTGTCCCCGCCGTCCTCGCCGTCAGCGACGACGCCTTCATCGTCTACACCAGCAACGCCTTCGCCATCCTCGGCCTGCGAGCCCTGTACTTCATGCTCGCCGGCCTCCTGGACCGCTTCCACTACCTGAGCAAGGGCCTGGCGATCATCCTCGCCTTCATCGGCGTCAAGCTCATCCTCCAGGCATCCCACAAAACGATCAGCGCCGACATCCCGGAAATCCCCTCACCCATCAGCCTCGCGGTCATCGTCGTCGTCCTGGCCGCATCCGTCACCCTCAGCCTGCGCCGCCCCGCCGCACCCCGCGGCTCCGTGGCGCCGAACGAGAAGCCGGCCTCCTCGGCCGACGCGACGGCGCCGGACAGCCCCGACGCCCCCGGGCCCCACGACGGCGCACGCGTACGGCAGAACCAGGAACCGGGTGATCCGCCCGGACCTGCGCGCTGACCGATCGCCCGCTGCTCCCACGGCCCCTCCCTGCTCCGACCACAGGATTTATGGTTAAAGAATGAGTAAAGTCCAGCACGAGACCGGCCCTCAGGGAGAGATTCTCTGCCCGGTCTGCAAGCAGCCCCTGACCATGAGGGCCAAGAGGCGGCACAAGACTTTCGGGATATTCGTGCCCGTGTGGACTCCACGCCGCTGCCACAACCCCGACTGCCCCGAATTCCTGGAGGAGCCGGAGCCGGACTCGAAGAGCCCGGGAGAAGGTCAACCCCAGGATCGCTGACAGCCCCGTTCCGGGGGCGGTGGACTGGGCCCGGCCGACGGCCGCACCGGCGCCCCCGGAGGCCCGCACGCGCCCCGCAGGGCACTGTGCGCCCCGCCGCCCCATCGGCACGCCCGTCCCACGCACTCCACCACTCACCGACGTCACGCACAGCGGGGGAGTGCCTTCACCCCCGTACGCCCCCGCCGCACCACCTCATCACGTCTTGTAGTCGAATCATCTCTCTCCGTAGTCTCAGGGAATCGGAGCTTCCGCATCCTTGAGGAGGTCGAGATGCGCACCGTCATCCTCGCGCTGGCCGCCGTCGTCGTCCTGGCCGGCGGTATGGCCAGTGCCACCGCCCACGGCGACCCCGGCGCCCCGAGCCCGAAGGAGAGCCCGGCGCGGGCAGGCATGGACGTCGGCGGCTTCGAGCAGGTCTTCGGCGACGCCGTGGAAGTGGCCCCGGGCGCCAACGGGCGCGCGACGGCGGTCTGCCCCACCGGCCGCGTCCCCGTCGGCGGAGGCGGCGAGACCTCCGCCTTCCGTATCGCCCTCACCGACACCTTCGGCCAGGGCGCCGTCTGGATCGCCCGCGGAACGAACAACGGCTCCGCACCCGAATCCATGCGAGCCTTCGTCGTGTGCACCGCCCCCCGGTGACAACCCGTTCCGTCCCACTCGCCCCCGCGCGCCGCGGCGAACGCCTTCCTGGCGACAGGTACCGAAGGTACCGACCCGTCATACCCGTTCGCACGCTCTAGAGTTGGGGGATGGCCGAGGAGACGTACAACAGTCTGGACGGACGGGCGGACGTGGTGGTCCAGGCCGGTCGCGTGGGAGAGCTGCATCAGCACCTGCACGCAGCAGCCGTGTCACCTCAGCCGACCCCGTCTCAGTTGCCGCCCGCACCGGCGCACTTCGAGGACCGGCAGGCCGAGCAAGAGCGCATTGCAGAAGCCGCAGCAAGCCACGCGGACCATGAGGGACCGCTCGTGGTGGCGTTGACCGGGATCGGCGGGATCGGCAAGACGGCATTGGGATTCCACGTCGCGCGTCAGCTCGGCGACAGGTATCCCGACGGTGTGTTGTACGTCGATCTCGACGACCTGCGCCGGGACGGGGCTGTGGAGGTGGCGGACGCGCTCGGGGAACTGCTCACCGGTCTGGGCGTCTCACCGGATTGGCTGGAGCGGTCATTCGCCGGCCGTTCGAAGCAGTACTGGACGCGCTCTCGGGACAAGCGTCTCATCGTGGTGATCGACAATGCCCGCTACGGTGCTGAGGCCGTACCACTGCTCCCTGCTTCTGCGCACAGCCTGGTGATCGTGACGAGTCAGGGGCTGCTCTACGACCTCGATGGCGTGGCCGCGGTCGAGGTGCCCGTCAATCCGCTGGCCGTGGACGATGCGGTACGCCTGCTCTCGAAGATCGTGAACGACCCGCGGCTCGCAGCGAGACCCGACGCCGTTGTGGAGCTCGCCCGTAGCTGCGGTGGACTGCCTGCGGCCCTCCAGGTGGCCGGCCAGTGGATCCGCAAGTACCGCCGGCGCAGCCTGTCCCGGCTGGTCACCGAGCTCACCGCGGAGCTGCACGAGAGGGGCATCCCCGTGATCGAAGCAGTCTGGGACGCCGCGTACTCCGGGCTGGAGCCGGAGGCCGGACGGCTTTACCGTCTGCTGCCGCAGCACCCTGCTCCCGCCGTCGTGGGCCCGGCCGCCGCCGCGCTCCTCGGCTGCGGTCTTCAGCCGGCCGAGGACGCGCTGGAGGAGCTGGAGTCGGCGGGGCTGCTGGAGAACAGGCCCGAGGGGTACCGGATGCACGAGCTGCTGCGAGGGCATGCCGAGCGCCGCGCACGCCGGACGGATCCTGAAGGAGTGGGCAGGGCCGAGGCGCGCCGCCGGCTGATCCGCTGGTACAGGCGCCAAGCAGCCCGGGCGGATCTGCTGGCCGGCGGCCCACGCATGACCTTTGCAGGCCTCGAAACGATGGTCGAGGACATCCCCGACATCGATTTCACTGGTAAGGCGGAGGCCCTGAGGTGGCTGGAAGCGCAGCGGCTCGCTCTGTACGGCTGTGTGCGCCTGGCCTTCGAGACCGGGCTTTACGAGGACGCTTGGGCGCTGTGCGAACCGCTGTGGACACACTTCCTTGACCACCCGCATTACGCGGACGTCACGGACGCCTTCCGCACAGGCGTAGCAGCCGCCGACCGCTTGGAGCACCTCCCGGCGATGGTGCGGATGCGGTGTCAGCTGGCCAGGCCGCTGTGGGAGCAGGAGCGGTACGACGAGGCCGCGGAACAGCTGCGGCACGCTTCGGGCGCATCCGAAGCCCTGGGAGAGACTGCGCAGGAACGCAAGCTGCGGGCATCGGTGATGGAGTTCCAGGGCCTGCTGAAATCCGCGCAGCGGGACTGGACGGGCGCAACCGCGGACTTCGAAGCGGCCAGGCGAGTCCACGCGGCGATCGGAAACGCCTACGGTGTGCTGCTCCAGACCTACCTGCTGGGTCGCACCGCCCTCGACCAGGGCGATCCTGAGCGGGCGGTCACCCTGCTCAGTGCCGCGCACCGCATGGCGCGGGAGCAGGAACGGTCGCGAATGACATCGCGGGCCGGCTTCGAGCTCGGCCGTGCGCTGAGGCGGGCCGGGCGTGCGGCGGAAGCGGGCGGTCTGGTACGTGCGGCCCTGGCGAACGCCCGCGAGCGGGGTTCGACGTTCGATGAGGCGCGCGTCCTGGAGGAACTGGCCGCCCTTGCCGATGAGCTGGGTGAAACCGCCGAAGCGGAGGAGTGCCGGACGACGGCACGGTCGCTGGCCGCACGCTCGGGTGCCCTGCCTGACGGCGGTCAGAGCTCGTAGGCGAGGTCCGCCTCGTCGGCCGGGGCCAGCCTGACGCGGACCGTGAGGGGACCGATGTCACAGAAGAGCCGTACCGGCAGTCTCCACTGCGAGGTCGCGCCGAGCCAGGCGTGCACCGCCGATACCACTGCCCCGGGATCGGTGCGCCGAACCCGGTCGCTGGTTCTGCAGGCCTCTATGCGGACGCTGAACGTTCCCGCCGATCTGTGCCGGACCAGGCACCGCTCCGGGGAGAGGACGGCAGCAGCGGTCCGGCAGCCGGGAGCTTCCTCCAGTACCCGGGCCGTCCAGCCGGCCGCCGTCCAGGTGCTGGTGTGCGGCGCGGGGGAGGCGGGCCGTGCACGGCGCCACAACACCGACGCGCTCTGAACGTGGCGCAGGCCGGCTTCCGGGTGTTCGGCTGCCAGGTGGTGCACTGCCTCGGAGGTGAACGAAGGGAACCGTTCGATGCCGATCCGGCTCCCGGCCACCTCGGCCCGTACCGCGAAGGCCGCAGGGCGCCGGGGTGCTGCCGGGTGGGGGAGCGGATGCGGAGCCACTGGGACGGTCCGCGGCCGGAGCCCCAGCAGACGGTAGAGCTCGGACCGGAGGCGCTTCAGGGCCTGGCCGGGCAGGGCGAAGGCTGCATCGGCGAAACCCCTGGTGCCCCGGGCCTCGGCTGCCGGGAGGACATGTACCAGGTCAGCGGCTTTGTCCAGCCGGGGAACGTGGGTGAGCATCTGTGCCATGGGGCTGCCGGGCAGCAGTTCGCTCCCGCTGTCGTACGCCCCGATGACCGGTCGGCCGAGGGCGGCGGCGTAGAGGGCGGTGGAGCCGTGGTCGGTGACCACGGCATCGGCCGCCACGAGGAGGGCGGCCCATTCCTCGTACGGTCCGGCCAGGGTCATGCCCGCCGTCAGGGCGGGAGCGAGGTGACGGGAGAGGTCGAACGCGCCGGCCCGGCTGTACTCATTGGGATGAAGGACAAGGCCGAGTTGGTACGCGTCGTGCGGCAGCAGGCTGATGAGCTCGCCCGGCAGCTCGGGCCGCCGGGCGAGCAGCGACTCGGGCCCCCAGGTGGACGTGAGCACGATGAGCCGGCGCTCGCCCGTTCCCAGGGCGGAACGGTAGCTCTCCCGGTGGGCGAGTGAGCCGAGCAGCCGGTCCAGAGTCGGGTCACCCACCACGGTCGCCCGCGCGGCCGCCGAAGGGCAGTACTCGGCGAGGCGGTTGAGTTGTTCGTCGTGTGCCAGCGCGTGGAGCGCGGCCCATGGCTCGCCGTCCACGAGCAGGTAGTGGGGGTCGAGACCGGACGGAAGATGTGGGGAGCCCTCGCCGCTGACGGTCTTGTTGAAGCCGGCACCGTGCGGAAGCAATACGCCGGGGCCGGAGAGGGCGCGCAACGCGCCCTTCGGACTCGCGGTCAGGATCAGGTCGTGTTCGCCGGCCCGTGCCTCCGCCCAGCTGACCGTACGGGCGCCGGAGCGCTCCAGGGCCGCGAAGGCGTCCGCGTCGAACGCCGACCCGGGCATCAGCGTGAAACGGACGAGGATGCGCTCGTCACCCTCGAAGACGGGCAGTACGTCGAGGAGCCGGTGCAGAGCCCCTGCTGAGCGAACGGCAACGAGTATGGCCCGCTGCCCGCTGCCCGCTGCCCGCTGCCCGCTGCCCGAAACTGGTCATTCTACTTGAAGGGCCACAAGAGGGCACGTCGCTCTCGCTGGGCGGGGAAGCATGGTGAAGGGCCTCTTGCGGCATGGAGTTGATCGTACCGGCGACTCAAACAGGTTTCCGTACTGCTGACGCGCTCCAGCCGGTTGTGCCGGCTGCCCGACTACCCAACTCTCCGTGATCTCCCTACGGTGACTTCAGCGAGTTCACTGTCCTGTATTGCTGCAAGGGGGATCGATGGAGGCGGAATTGGCGGCGCTGGCGGCCTCGGGGGCGACGACTCTGGTCGGGCTGATGGTCTCGGAGACGTGGTCGCAGGCGCGCGAGCGGGTGGCGCGGTTCCTGGCCCGGGGAGCGGATGAGGGGGCGGTCGACGAGGAGCTGCGGTTGTCCGAGCAGGAGCTCGTGGCGGCGCGTGCTGTGGCGGACGAACCGGCTGTGGCGGACATCGAGGCCGGATGGCGGCTGAGGCTGCGTCGCGCCCTCCAGGCGGACCCCGGGGCTGCGGAGGAACTGCGGCTGCTACTGGCGGAACTTGCCCCGGGAGCAGCGGGAAGTGACGCGGCGATCACCGTGCACAACAGCGTCAGTGGCGGCGTACAGAACGGGCCCGTGATTCAGGGGCAGCAGTTCTCCGGCCTGACGTTCTACAGCTCGGGTTCCGCCCCCCGGGGACAGGGCGCGGGGCAGCCGAATGAGTGAGCGTTTCGATGAGCGGCGCGCGCAGCCCTACGTCCGGAACGAACTGTCCGGGAGCGTCAACGGGCCGAGTGTTCAGGCACAGCAGATTCATGGCGGCATCACGTTCAACGTCCAGGCGGCCCTTCCGTCCGGTCCCGAGTCCAGGCCCGACCAAGTGCCGCCTCTGACCGTGCGGTTCATCAACCGCTCGGCGGATCTCGCGTTACTTGATGACTGCTTGAGCGAGGAAGGGAGCGGATCAGGCAGGGTCGGATACGGCGTGATCTCGGGGATGCCCGGAGTCGGCAAGACAGCCATCGCCTGCCGCTGGGCGGACCAGGCACGGGCGCGGTTCCCGGACGGGCAGATCTACGTCGACTACGCGGTCCTGCGCAGCCGGGCGGGGGGCGATGTGTCGGAGGCGGTGGGCATGTGCCTGAGGTCCCTCGGGGTGGACGACGCCTACATCCCGAAGTCCCTGGAAGAGCGAACCTCGCTGTTCCGCTCGAAGACCGCGGACCGGCGCGTCCTGGTGGTGCTCGATGACGTCGATCAGCCCGCCCAGGTCAGACCCCTCGTACCCAAGGGGCCGGGGAGCGTCGTGCTGGTCACCAGCAACGGCAAGCTGTCCGAACTCGCCCTGGACGGAGCACGCCCGGTCTACCTGGCCCCCTTGGACCTGGGCAGCGGTCTACGGTTGCTGGCCGACCGGTGCGGCGAGGCGGCCGTGGCGGCCGAGCGGCACGCGGCCGAGCAGCTCGTCGGGTTCTGCGGCGGCCTGCCCAAGGCCCTGCAGCTGGTGGCCGCCCGCCTGCTGCCCACGGGGGATCTGACCATGAGCGAGCTCGCCGGAGAACTGGATGACGAAACCCGCCGCCTGAAGGGTTTGTCGCTGGGAGGGGACCATTCCGTGTCCGCCGTACTCGAGCTGAGCTATCGCGATCTCCCGGCGGACGCCGCGCATCTGTACCGAATCCTGGGGTGGTTCCCCGGCCGCACCTTCGACGCCGGCACGGTCGCGGGCGCCGCGGGCGTCGACGTACCGACAGCGAGGTCGTTGCTGGCCGCACTGGTCAGGTCGAACCTCCTCGATGTGACGGAGGACCGCCGCTACCGCTTCCACGACCTCGTGCGGCTGCACGCCCGGGAGCGCGCCGACCAGCAGGAGTCGCAGCTCACGGAGCGCGCGGTGGTGGAGCGCGTGGCCACCCACTATCTGGCTCTCACCGCATTCGCCGATCGCGCGGTACGCGAGGACCGGCTGCGGATCGCGAACCTGACCGACCTCCTTCGCAGCGCCCCGAATCCCTTCTCAGGCGACGGCCCGGCCCCCCTGGAGTGGCTGGACGCCGAGCGTGCCACGATCCTCGCCGTCCTACGGGAGGCATCACGGCTGACCCTGCACAAGCAGGTGTGGCAGCTGGCGGAAGCGTTCACCGTGCTGTTCCTGCACCGCCGCTACCTCGGGGAGTGGAAGGAGTCCCTGGAGCTGGGCGCGGCCGCGGCTGCCGAGACCATGATGCCGGCGGCTGAGGCACGGCTGCGCAGCTTGCTGTCGCGTCCGCTGATGGACCTCGGGCAGCACGACGAGGCGCGTACGGAGCTGGAGACGGCCGTTGCTTGTGCGGAGGTGTCGGCTCACACGGCGCTGACCGCGTCCGTGCACGAGTTCTTCGGCCGCTACTGGGACCGCTTCGACGCCGAACGCGCCGTCAAGGCATACCGGCGCTCCGTCGAACTCAACATCGAGGCCGGGGAGTGGCGCGGGGTAGCCATCGCTACCTACTTCCTGGGCTGCGCACAGGACACTGCCGGCCACCACGATACGGCGCTGACCACTCTGCGCGGCGCCTATCAGGGACTCATGGACCGCAATGACAAGCGCATGGCCGCCCGGGTCCTGGCCGCCGTCGGAACCGTCCACGAGCACCTGGGTGACACGGATGCAGCGGCGCGTGTGCTGAGCGACGCCGTCCGGGCACTGGAGGAGCAGCAGGCGAGCCACTACGAGGCACAGGCCCGGGTCCGGCTTGCCGACATCGTCGAGCGGATCGGCGGCGCCCCCGAAACCGTACGAGAGCACCTCACACGGGCCTGCGCGATCTACGAGACAGGCGGCAGCCCGGAGGCGGAGAGGCTGAGGGAACGCCTGAACCGCATGACCGGACCGGACGATGACGGCGGCGGCATCGCCTGACGGGAAAGGGCTCGCCTCACTGCCGGGCGTCGGACGGTAGCCGAGGCCTGAGGCGCAGCCCGACCTCTTCCTCCCGTACATCACCTATTCGCAAGGTCATGAGCACACCGTCGAGGGGGAGACCGGCACGAAGGCAAGCGTAGACAAGTGCCGCCGGCAGCCCGGGGTCGATGGCCGGCCCG
Organism: Streptomyces rectiverticillatus; assembly: GCF_013394065.1. Taxonomy (NCBI): domain Bacteria; kingdom Bacillati; phylum Actinomycetota; class Actinomycetes; order Kitasatosporales; family Streptomycetaceae; genus Streptomyces; species Streptomyces rectiverticillatus. Next base: position 1,059,218 of record NZ_CP040752.1, on the reverse strand, counting down.
GTGACCGTCGCCTCCGTGATCAGCCCGCCACGTGTGCCCAGAAGGAAGCCGTTCCCGTTCACCGGCACGCCGCAGACGAGGCTGCCGGGGAGGCGGTGCAGCGTCTCCCGGATCCAGCCGAGGGCGCTGACCGCGGTCTCAGCGGGATGCCGGCGCACCACTACCGAGGCACTCTCGGTCAGCCGGTGGTCCCGTTCCGCCTCGTCGCACGCCAGGTGCAGGAAGGTGCCGGCCGCTTCCTGGCGGTCGCCGGAAACGGCCGCCGGGTGACGGTGCACGGTAACTCTCGGGTGCCCGGCCGCGGACGCGGTGACGGCGGTGGTCACCGTCCATGAGGTCACGGTCGCGGCCGGGGGATCGGGGTGCGGCAGCGAGAGGACCGCCGGTGGGCCGGAGGTCGGCTCCGCCAGTTTGAGCAGGCGATACAGTGCCGCACGGAGCCGAGTGAGCGCCAGCCCCGGTTCCGCGAAGGCGAGCTCGGAGATCGCGGCGTAGCGGTCGGGACTGTGGCTCTGGACGGCGTCCTCGATCTGCCGGCGCAGGTCTCCTCGCGGGTCGAGGTGAGGTGCGGCCTGTGCGAGGCACGCGGCCGCTGTGCCGGGTACCGAGTCACTCCCGAACGCCGCGAGCAGCACCGGCTTGCCGAGGGCGGCGCCCATGAGCGTCACCGATCCGTGATCCCCCACGACGGCAGACGCTGCGACGAGCGCGGACCGCCAGGCATGAACCGTCGGCATCAACAGCAGGCCGGCTTCCAGCGCCTCGGCCTGGAGGGCACGGATCTGCCAGGATCCATGCGCAGCCCACACATTGGGGTGGACGACCGCGGCCACCCGGTACTCGTCGTACGGCAACGCGGCGAGCAGCTCGGCCGGCAGCTTCGGGTACCGGCCGAGCAGCGACGTCGGACCCCAGGTGGAGCTGACCACCACCAGACGCCGGCCGTCGGCGGCGCCCAGGGCGTCCCGGTAGGCGGCGGCCCGGGGCAGGCTGACGGCCAGCTCGTCGAAGCACGGGTCGCCGACGAGCAGCGTGCGACCCGCGGTCTTCGGATGGGTGGCGAGCAGTTGCCGTTCCTGATCGGGGTGCGAAACGGCGAGCCATGCGCGCCCGGACTCGAGCAGCGAGTCCGGTACGACGCCGGACAGCCGGGATCGCGGGGCCCGGGAGTCCGGTACGAGCTTTTGAAAGCCGATGCCGTGCGGCAGTACCAGTACGGGGCAGTCGCCTTCCGGTACGTCGATGTTCTCGCTGGCGGACAGGATCAGGTCGGGTGTGACGGTCTCCAGCTGTGACCAAGGCATGATCCGGCAACCGGAGTCGTGGAGCAGATCGAGAACGCCGTTGTTGAAGGCCGAGGTGGGGTCGTAGGCGAAGACGACGGTGATCCGGCTGTCACCACGCAGGAGGGCCGGCAGGCATTCCAGAACGCGTGCAGTCGATGTGACCGTGCGGGCCGCCACGACGAGTGTCTTCTCACCGTGGAACGTGGCCCAGCGATAGGCGTCATCGCCTACGGGGACACGAAGATGGGGGCCGCTGCTCCTACCGTTCACGGCCACCCCGAACGACTATCTGCGGGTGCCCTCGGGTGAGTCGTGCCTCACTCGCGGTTCGCGGTTCGCGGTTCGCGGTTCGCGGTTCGCGGTTCGCGGTTCGCGGTTCGCGGTTCGCGGTTCGCGGCCATGGTCGTCTATCGCAACTCAAGTGGTGCAGCAACCCTTCTGAGGAACCAGTGAGCAGGAGAGGCGACCCACGATACCCGGGGCGAGTTGACCCTCCCCTTCCGCCGCGGTTCAGGCCGTGGCCAGCAGGACCGTGCCGACGAGCGCCAGGCCGGCGCCCGCCGCTTGGACCGTGCGCAGTCGTTCGCGCAGGACGCCGCGTGCGGCGAGGGCGGTGACCACGGGGTAGAGCGAGGCGAGGACTGCGGCCACCGTGACGGGGCCGTGGTTCGCGGCGAGGGAGTAGGTGCCGTTGGCGGCGACGTCGGCGAGGCCGACGAAGGCGAGTGCGGGCAGTGCCGGGCGGATCGTGCCCCAGCCGCCTTCGGGCAGTGCGGTGTTGCCGCGGCGCACAGAGGCGTAGAGCGTGCCCGCGCCCACCACGACGTTGCACACGCGCTGGACGAACAGGGCGAGGAAGAGCCCGGTCAGGTTGTGCGCGGCCTCGGCGATCAGGGCCATCACGGAACCGAAGCCGAAGGCGGCGACGAGGGTGAGCATCAGGGTCTGCCGCTGGACGGGGGCGCCGCCCATGCTCGGACCGCTGGCCAGGACCACACCGGCGACGGCCACGGCGATGCCCGCGAACTGCAGGATCCCGGGCCGCTCGCCCAGGACGAGCCCGACGCCCAGCGGCACCGCGACGCCGCCGAGCGCTCCCAGTGGCGAGACCACCCCCATCGGTCCCAGGGCCAGTGCCTTGTAGAAGGCGAGCATGGCCGCTGGGCCCACGACGCCGGCGGCGGCCGCGTACCAGAGCTGCGGGCCGGCCTCCGTCCAGCCGGCCGTGGCGACGACGATCGCCCCGAGGGCGCCCACGGCCAGCAACTGCGACACCAGGACGACGGTCAGGGCCGGTATGCGCCGGGTGAGCAGCCCGCCGCCGAAGTCGGCCAGCCCCCACAGGAAGCTCGTGGTCAGGGCGAAGACCGCCGTCATGGGAAACCTCGCAGTACGGTGTGGTGATCAGTGCAGTGCAGCACACCGTAGTTCACTGTCCGGCCCGCTCCGGGGGCAGCCGCGGCATGATCATCCAGGTCGGGCAGGCCCGCACGAGCCCCAGCGTGGGGACGACGGCCGAAGGCGCTCAGCTCAGCTGAAGAACCCGGCCAGTCGGCCCAGCTGTGCGTCGAGGACGTCGAATCCGCCGTCGACGCGGATCAGCTGACCGGTCGCCGCACCGAAGTGGTCGTCGGCGACCAGGGCCACGGTGCGGGCCGCGTCCTCGGGCTCGACCAGCCGGGCGAGCACCGAACGGTCCGTCAGGTACTTCTCGAGGTCCTCCTGGAAGGCCCCTCCGGAGGCTTCGGTGCGCACTGCACCGAATGCGACCGTGTTCACCGTGACGCCGTACTGCGCGCCCACTCCGGCGACATGGCGGCTGAAGGTGTTGAGCGCGGCCTTGGCGGTGGAGTGCGCCACGGCCATGCCGATGTGGTCCGCCGCGGTGCTCGAGATGAAGACGATCCGGCCCGACCGCTGTTCGCGCATGACGGCGAGGACGCGCTGGCTGAGGTGGAACACCCCGGCCAGCTCGCCGTTGATCTTCTCGGCGAAGGCCTCCCAGGCCACCTCGGCGAAGGGCAGGAACGACGGGTTGACCGTGTTGGCGTTGCAGATCAGCGCGTCGATGCGGCCGTGTTCGGCGTACACCTTCCCGACGAGGTCGGCGACCTGCCCGCCGTCGCAGACATCGGCCCGGGCGGCCTGCGCGGAACCGCCGTCCTGTTCGATGGCGTCGACGACCGCCTCGGCGGGTCCGGCGCTGTTCCGGTAATTGACGACCACGTGGTATCCGCGTCGCCCCATTTCCCGGGCAGTGGCGGCACCGATTCCCCGGCTGGCTCCGCTGATCAGCGCAACGCGCTTGGGCTGGCCCACGATGTTCTCCTTATTACGGCGCTCATCATCACAGCGCTCATCGGTCACGTCGATCGGCCCGGCTGCAGCGGGATCTCACCGTATCGCCGCAGAGATCCACCGCGTCTCTACGGGCAGCCCACAGGTTTTCCGGTCAGCGGACGGCCACGGACGTCTCGGCCCGGATCACGTCCCGGGCGAACTCCACCGCCTCGGCCGCGGCGCTCGACGGGCCGAGCACGGAACCGCTCACGTACAGACCGTCGATGATCAGCATGATCCGGTCGCCCAGCCGTTCGGGGTTGGCAGCCGAGGTGCGCCGCGCCAGCTCCCGGAGCTGTTCGCGTACTTCCTTGAAGTGCTCCAGGGAGACCCGGTGCGCCGGATGGTCCGGGTCGGGGAACTCGGCGTGTGTGTTGCGCAGGGAGCAGCCGCGGGTGCCGGGTGCCATCCGCTGCACGGCGCGGACCACTTCGACGAGCTGCTCCTCGGGGGTGCTCGCCGCCGCGGCGGCGCTGGCCAGCGTCACGTCCCAGTCCCGGGTGCAGCGCTGGAGGTAGGCCACGACCAGCTTGTCCTTGCTGGCGAATTCGCGGTAGAGCAGCTGCTTTCCGCAGCCGAGCTCTTCGATGATCTGCTGCATCCCGACAGCGTGCACGCCGAAGCGGTCGAACAGATCGGCCGCGGCATCGAGGATGCGGTCGCGTGCGTCGGGCGTGGGTTTGCGCGCCATGAGTTCACAGACTAGCAGACCGATCGGTCCGCGCCCGGTGGACCGATCGGGCGACACCACCGGACCGATCGGTCTGCCTTTGCGGCCAAGTGCGTTGACAGCCCATCACGGAGCGGTCCATGCTGGGCCCGACCGATTACAGACCGATCGGTCCGTCTCTCCCGGAGGTTCCGATGCCCGCTCCGCCGCCTTCGAACGCCGTGTTCACGACGCTGACCCCCAGGGCCTACGGCATGCTGGCCGTGCTGTGCGGCGCGCTGTTCCTCGACGCCCTCGACGTGTCCATGAAGGGCGTCGCCCTGCCGGCGATCGGCACCGCACTCGGCATGTCGACCAGCGCACTGCAGTGGGTCATCACCGGCTACGTGGTGGGCTTCGGCGGCTTCCTGCTGCTCGGCGGGCGCGCCGCCGACCTGCTGGGCCGGCGCCGGATGCTGCTGATCTCGCTCGCGGTCTTCGTCGTCGGCTCCGCGGTCGGCGGAGCGGCGTCCGGCGGCCCGCTGCTGATCGCCGCGCGGTTCGTCACCGGCGTGGGCGCCGCCTTCAGCGCCCCGGCCGGGTTCTCGATCATCACCACGAGCTTCGCCGAAGGGCACATCCGCAACAAGGCGCTGTCCATCTTCACCGCGACCGGTGCGACGGGCATGGCGCTCGGCATGGTCATCGGCGGGCTGCTGACCGACCTGAACTGGCGCTGGGTGTTCTTCGCGCCCGCCGCGGTCGGACTGCTGGCCTTCGTCGGCGGCCTCTGGGTCGTCCCGCGCTCGGCCCGTCCGGCAGGCGGTGCGAAGGACTTCGACATCGCGGGAGCGGTGACGATCACCGCGACCATGCTGCTGGTCGTGTTCACCCTGGTGCAGGCGCCGGAGGCGGGCTGGGCATCCTTGCGCACCGTCGGCTCGCTCGTCGTCGCGGCGCTGCTGCTGGTGCTGTTCGTGCTGATCCAGCGCAAGGTCGCCACGCCCCTGGTCCGGTTGGACATCCTGCGTTCCCCCGCCCTCGTACGGGCCAACCTCGGCGCCATGTCCCTGATCGGGGCCTGGATCGGCGTCCTGTTCACCATGACGCTGTACCTCCAGGACTTCCGTGGCTGGTCGGCGATGGAGACCGGGTTCGCCGTGAGCCCCGTCGGTCTGGTCGCCGCCGTGCTCTCGACGCGAATCGCCGCGCCCCTGGTGGGCCGGTTCGGCATGGACCGGGTGATCCTGGCCGGTCTCGTCTCCGCGGCCCTGGCCTATCTGCTGCTCCAGTTCCTCTCCGCGGACACCGGCTACGCCACGCTGCTGCTGCCGTCGTTCCTGCTGATCGGCCTGGGGTTCTCGCTGGCCTACGGGCCGCTCACGATGGCCGCGGCCGACAGCGTCCCGGTGGAGGACCAGGGGGTGGCCGGCGGCCTGGTGAACACCTCGTTCCAGGTCGGCCCGGCGCTGGGGCTGAGCGTGGTGACCGCGGTCAACGCCGCGAACACCGGGACCGCCCCGGACGAGGTGCTGCACGGCCTGCGCGTCGCGCTGGTGGTGCCGCTGATCTTCGCCGTGCTCGGTGTGCTCGCCATGCTCCCCGCACTGCGCCGCCGCCGGGCCGTATCCCCGGCCCCGGTGCCGCAGGAGGAGACCGTGCGGGGGTGACGGCCCGCGCGGAAACGGCCCCCGGGACCGTTCCCGGGGGCCGGCGGGGCGGGCGGAGACCCTTCCTCGACCGCGGTTCACCCACGCGGTTCACCCACCGCGGATCACCAGGGCCAGCGCCAGCCCTCGTTGTCCGGGACCACCCAGTAGTGGTCGAGCTCGACCTTGGCGAAGTACCAGCGGCCGTCCCGGTGGACGTAGGCGTCGGTGAACTGGCCGATGCTGTTGTGGATCTCGCTCTCCCGGTCGAACCTGATCTTCTCCTCGAAGAACGACACACCGGTGGCGGTGTCCTCGCTGCGCACCTCCACCTGGTGCCCGTGGATGAAGTTCTTGAACGAGATCCGGGTGGCGCCGCGCTTGAACTCCAGAATCTTCGCCGGCAGGGCACTGTAGAAGTCGCGGATCCCGGCGCTGCCGTGGGCCTGGCCGAAGTCGCCGTAGTCGAGATGAGCGTCGTCCGTGAACAGAGCGCCCAGCCCGTCCCATTCGGCGTTGTTGAGGCACCGGTGGAATTCGGAGCGCAGCCTCGTCAGTTCACGGACGGCCTCCAGTTCACGGACGCGCTCGGTGAGGTGCTTCACCGTCTCGGCCAGATCTGTCGTGTGGTTCATGTGCCCTTTCCTTTCCTTTGGTTCGATGTCCGGTCTTTCGAAAGGAGACCTTCAATGAAGACAGTGGTCATTTCGGGCGGCACCTCCGGTATCGGGGAGGCGCTCGCGTACACGTATCTGAAGCGGGGGGACAACGTCGTCGTCATCGGCCCCAGCCCGGACAAGGGGGAGAAGTTCCTCACCAGGGCCGACGGCCTCGGCGCCGGCCCGCGGTCCTTCTTCATCCGGGCGGACCTCAGCCTGGTCGCCGAGAACGAGCAGGTCGTCGCGGAGATCCGGGAGAAGTTCCCGGTCGTCGACGCCCTCGTGCTGTGTGCACGCTTCTTCCGCTCGTACCGGCGGGTGACCGACGAGGGGTTCGAGCACAACTTCGCGCTGTACTACCTGAGCCGGTTCCTGCTCGGTTACGGCCTGGCCGACCTGCTGGAGAAGGCGCCCCGGCCGGTCATCATGAACGTGGCCGGACCGGGTATCGAGGCGGGCCGGATCCACTGGGACGACCTGGGACTCGAGCGCGGGTACGACGGCTGGGACGCCATGTTCCAGGGCGGCAAGCTCAACGACCTGCTCGGCGTCTCGTTCGCCGCCGGGCACCGGGGGTACCGGACCCGCTACGTCCTGGACTTCCCGGGTGGCACCGCGACCGGCTTCGCCGGGGAGTTCGACCCGGCGACGGCGGCGCACATCCGGGCGATGCTGCGGTCCGCGAAGCCGGTGGAGGCGGGGATCGCGCCGATCGTCGCGGCCATTGATTCCCCGCCCGCCGAACCGCTGAGCGCGTTCTTCGAGGGCCGGCGACTCGACCTGCGGCGGCACCGTTCCTTCGACGAGGCCGACGCCGCCCGGCTCGACGCCGTCACGCGCAAGCTCCTGGCCCGCTGAGCCGCGGGCGAGGGTACCGGGCGGCGGGCGGCACCACCCGCTCACCGTCCGGCACCCGCTCGACCGGCTCCCGGGAACGATGGACGTCATGGACGTCATGGACGTCATGGGCGTCCCCGCAGTCCGCCTGCCGCGGCTGCGGCGCCGAGCGCCGCGATCAGGGAGGTCGCCAGCAGCGCGGGCCGGTGGCTGTCGGCCGCCGTCATCAGGGCGGCGACCAGCGGCAGGCTCACGACGCTGCCGATCTGAACCCCCGTCTGGTACACCGGCACGGCCGTGCCGCGCAGCTCCGGTACCACGCTCCGGGCCGCCTGCAGGTTCAAGGCCGCGAAGGACAGCACGAACGCCGCCTCGACCAGGAGCAGCGCCGGCAGCGCAGTGGTCGCATACGCGAACGGACGCGGGCCCAGCAGGCAGTACAGCTGCCCCGCCAGCGCGGCCACCGCACCGGCGGCGATCAGCCGCCCCGTACCGAACCGCTGGACCAGGCGCCCGGCGAACGGGACCGCGACGGCCAGCGGTACGGAGGCGGGCAGCAGTCCGAGGGCGACCTGCCACGGCTGCCAGCCGAGGCCGGTGCTCGTCTCGAACGTCACCAGCAGCAACAGGCCGATGTAGGACCCGTTGAGGCAGGCCGCGCCCAGGGTCGCCCGCGCGAGGGGCCCGTTGCGCAGCACCGCAGCGGTGAGCCGCGGCGGTGCTTGCCGCGCGGACCCCGGGATCACGCGCAGCCCCCACAGCAGCAGCATCAGCGCGACCGGCGCGGGGAAGAGGAACGTCCACCGCCAGCTGTCGGCGGCCAGCGCTCCGGAGAGCAGCAGCCCCACGGTGAACCCCGCGGCGCCGAAGAGCGAGTAGACCGACACCGCTCTGCGTTGCGGGGCGCCGCCGGGGAAGGTGGTGCCGATCAGCGCCAGGCCGGCGGGTGCGGTCAGCGCCGCGCAGGCCCCCTTCACCAGCCGGGTGGCGACCAGCAGTGCCATGCCGTCGCCCAGGCCTCCGGCGACGGAGGCCGCGGCGAAGGCCAGCATCGCGGTGAGGTAGACGCGCCGCAGCCCCCAGCGCCCGGAGAGCACCGGTCCGAGCATCAGCATCGCCGCGAAGCCGAGGGCGAAGCCGCTCATGAGCCACTGCACCGACCACAGGGACAGCCCCAGGTCCGCACCGATCGAGGGCAGGGCCACCAGCACCACGGAGACCTCGATGGCGTCGAGGAGCATGTTGCCCGAGAGGACGACGAGCAGCGGCCAGTGGCCGCGTATCCCTTGGGCCGGTGCCGGCCCGGCGAGGAGCGGCTCAGCCACCGGCCGCCGCCTGATCGGCCAGCAGCTTCGGCAGCCGTTCGCTGACCAGCTCGATGTGCCTGGCCACGAGGTCGTCCGGCATCCCCGCGATGCTCGACCAGAAGATGAGATGCCTGACCGGGAGCCCCTTGATCCGCTCGTGGATACGGACGGCGGCGTCCTCGGGGGTGAGGATCTCCAGCGTCGCCCAGGACCCGTCCGCGGGGCGCTGCTCCGGGAAGTCACCGGCCTTCAGCAGCGGCGGGGCCGGGTGGTCGGTGCCCTCGACCGATCCCTGCCGGTAGGTGTTCATCTGGTGGACGAGGTGCGGGGCGATCCGCGGCCAGGCGGCCTCGGGGTCGTCGGCGAGGATCACCGGCAGCAGGTCCGAGACCCGCGCCGTGGCCGGGTCGTGGCCGCCTTCGGCCAGTCCCGCACGGTAATGCTCGAACATCTCTTGCCGGATGTGCAGCAGGCCGATGCCCAGACGGCCCGCGATCCGGGCGCCGCGCGGGCCGTAGAACCCGCCCCACACGGGCACCGGGTCCTGGATCGGGCCGGGGGTGATCCCGCCCTCGGCCCACAGCCTGCGGACCTCGCGGATGTTCCGCTCGACCCTGGCGAACCGGCCGGAGAACTCGGCCTCGAACAGCTGGTACTCGGGCACCCGGTATCCCGCGCCGACGCCCAGTTCCAGCCTGCCGCCGCTGATCAGGTCGACGACGGCCGCGTCTTCGGCGAGCTGGGCGGGCTTGCGCAGATTGGGCAGCAACACCGCGGTACCGATGCGGACGTTGCGCGTCCGGGCCGCCGCCGCGGCGGCGAACACCAGCGGCTGGGGGAGGTAGCCGTCCGGGAAGAGGTGGTGCTCGGTGAACCAGACGCCCCCGGCGCCGCGCCGGTCGGCCTCCTCGCAGAACTCCAGCGAGCGGGCGTAGTGGTCGGCCCACGGCCGGTGCCAGGCGTCCGGGTTGCGCAGGTCGAAGAGTAGTCCGACATCCATGTTCCGGTTCCGTTCGTCGCGGGGTGCTCACGTGCTCACGTGCTCGCGTGCTCACGTGCTCAGCGGTTGTCAATTGGGGTCCACAGGAGTCGACAGGGCCGGCGGAGCCGGCAGGGCCAGCCGTCAACGCGTGCCGTCCTGCCAGGTCCTGGGGCCTCGGAAGCCGCCCGACCGTTCGGGGCGGTGCCACGAGGCCACGGCCCGTGTCCCCCGGCCGCCCTCGGGTGGTGCGGCGGCCAGGAGCTCGAACAGGACCGCGGTGAGGGCGGCCAGTTCGCCGGGGTCCGGCTCGCCCCTGACGATCCGCAGGAACACCGGCCCGTCCGCGCCGGCCGGTTCCCCGCCGGCCGCCGGTGCCGTCGCGGCGCTCACTGCGGCGGGTTGCCGTGCTTGCGGCGCGGCAGGTCGGCGTCCTTGCGCTGCAGCATGGCGAACGCGCGGGCCAGCACGGCGCGGGTGCCGCCGGGGTCGATCACGTCGTCCACGAGCCCTCGTTCGGCGGCGTAGTACGGGTGCACCAGCTCCCGCCGGTACTCCTTGATCTTCTGCTCACGGGTGGCGGCGGGATCGTCCGAGGCGGCGATCTCCCGCCGGAAGACGACGTCCGCGGCGGCCTCCGCGCCCATCACCGCGATCTCGTTGCCCGGCCACGCCAGGGCCAGGTCCGTGCCGATCGAGCGGGAGTCCATCACGATGTAGGCGCCGCCGTACGCCTTCCGCAGCACCACCGAGATGCGCGGGACGGTGGCGTTGCAGTACGCGTACAGGAGCTTGGCGCCGCGCCGGATGATGCCCTCGTGTTCCTGGCCGACGCCCGGGAGGAAGCCGGGCACGTCCACGAGCGTCAGCAGCGGGATGTTGAAAGCGTCGCAGAACTGGACGAACCGTGCGCCCTTCTCGCTCGCGGTGATGTCCAGGACCCCGGCCAGTGCGGCGGGCTGGCTGCCCACGACACCGATCACCTGGCCGTCGAGGCGGGCGAGCGCACACACCAGGTTGGTGCCCCACTGGGCGTGCACCTCCGTGTAGTCCTCGTCGTCGACGATCTCGGCGATCACGTCGCGGATGTCGTAGGACCGGTTGCCGTCGAGGGGGACGAGGTCCAGCAGCCGGTCGACGCGGCGGTCGGCCGGGTCCGTGGCGGTGACGGCGGGCGGCAGCTCGCGGTTGTTGGACGGCAGCATGGACAGCAGCCAGCGCACCTCGGCGAGGCAGCTCTCCTCGTCGTCGTGGACGAAGTGCGCGACGCCGGAGGTGCCACCGTGGACATCGGCGCCGCCGAGCCCGTCGTGCGAGACCTCCTCGCCGGTCACCGTGCGCACCACGTCGGGGCCGGTGATGAACATCTGCGAGATGCCGCGGACGGCGAAGACGAAGTCGGTGAGCGCGGGCGAGTAGGCGGCGCCCCCGGCGCACGGCCCGAGCATCACGCTGATCTGCGGGATGACCCCGGAGGCCCGGGTGTTCCGCTGGAAGATTCCGCCGTAGCCGGCGAGCGCGGACACGCCCTCCTGGATGCGCGCGCCCGCTCCGTCGTTCAGGGAGACGAGCGGGCTGCCCGACGCCAGGGCCATGTCCATGATCTTCTGGATCTTCTGGGCGTGGGCCTCGCCGAGGGCGCCGCCGAAGATGCGGAAGTCGTGTGCGTACACGAAGACGGTCCGCCCCTCGACGGTGCCCCAGCCGGTGACGACGCCGTCCGTGTGCGGCCGCTTCGCCTCCAGCCCGAAGCCCGTGGCCCGGTGCCGCCGCAGCGGCTCGACCTCGGTGAAGCTCCCGGGGTCCAGCAGGAGGTCGATGCGTTCGTACGCGGTCAGCTTGCCCTTGGCGTGCTGGCGCTCGGTGGCCTTGGCGTCGGCACCGAGCCGGGCCCGTTCCTTCACTTCCCTGAGCTCGCCGAGCCGGTCGGCGAGGCTCTGTGGTTCCTGTACGGTCGTCACCGGTCCTCCTGCTCGTCTCGGGTGGCGGAGCGTCAGCCCAGCAGGGTCCCGCCGCTGGCGTCGATGAAGGCCCCGGTGATCCAGCGGGCCTCGTGCGTGGCCAGGAACGTCACCACGTCCGCGACGTCCACCGCCTCGCCGACCCGCTTGAAGGCCGACAGCTGTGCCATCTGCGCCACGGCGTCGGGGATGTCGAAGACCGGGCTGCCGTTGTTGGTGATGCCGGGGGCCACGCTGTTGACGGTGATCCCGCGCGGGGCGAGGTGCCGTGCGAAGTGCAGCGTGATCTGCTCGACCGCGCCCTTGGTCATCGAGTACGCGACCTGTTCGGGGTTGGCGACCCGCGTCAGCCCCGAGGAGATGTTGATGATGCGGCCGCCGTCGCACAGCAGCGGCAGGGCACGCTGCACGATGAAGAACGGCGCCTTGACGTTCACTGCGAGGAGCCGGTCGACCTCCTCGGGAGTGACGTCCTCCGGCGCGACGCCGGCCGGGGTGGTCACCGCGGCGTTGTTGACCACGATGTCGAGAGCGGTGGTGCCGGTCCGCTCCTTGAGGCCGTGCTCCAGGCCCAGGAAGAGCTCGTGCACGTCGCCGGAGACGCCGAGTTCGGCCCGTACGGCGAAGGCCCGGCCGCCGTCCCGCTCGATCTGCTCCACGGTCTCCTGCGCGGCGTCCTCGTTGGTCGCGTAGTGCACGGCGACCAGTGCGCCCTCCGCGGCCAGCCGCTGTGCGGTGGCCCGGCCGATGCCCCGGCTGGAGCCGGTCACCAGCGCGGTCTTGTTCTCCAGCCTGCCCATGATGAAACTCCTGTCCCTCGTTGTCGTGGTGGATGGTGCGGAAGAGCCGGACGGTGCGGCGTGCGGAGCCGCGGTGAGCGGCGGGGCGGCCGGGGTGCGCGGGAACCCGAGCCCGCTGATCATGCGGGCCAGCCGCCGGCGGACCGGGCCCAGCCGCATCAGCTCGCCGAAGACCTCCCGCAGCGGGTCCACCTCGTGCCCGCCGAGCAGCAGGAACGCCTGTGCCTGGATGTTGGTGAGCGTGCGGGTGCCCACGGGGTGCCGTTCCTCGTGGTAGCCGTCGAGGCGTGTGTCGTCCGCCCGGCCCGTGAGCCGCTCGGCCAGCCGCCCCCCGAGCGCGGCGGCGTCCTGCAGGCCGAGGTTGAGGGCCTGCCCGCCGACCGGCATCTGCACGTGGGCGGCGTCCCCGGCGAGCAGCACCCGGCCCTTGCGGTACTGCGTCGCCTGCCGCCGGGTGTCGTCGAGGGCGTTCAGCCACAGTGGCTCCCCGTGCCCGATGTCCTCGCCGGTCACCTGCGCCCAGGCGCGGACGACCTCGTCGAACCCCGGGTCCCCGCTGCGCGCGGCGGGTTCGGCGCCGAAGACGTGGACCATGACCCGTGTGCTGCCGTCGGGCCATTGGTGCGCGGTGGCAAGTCCGTGCTCCAGCCGCTCGAAACGCCGGCCGGGGATGTCGATCCCCGCGATGTCGGCCCGCAGCATCTCGCGGGTCGCGCCCCGGCCCGCGAACGTGAAGCCCGCGAGCTCCCGCACGGTGGACTGCCAGCCGTCGCAGCCGACGACGTAGCTGCCGCTCAGCTGCTTCTCCTCGCCGCCGGCCGTGACGGTCCCGGCCAGCACGTGGCCGCCCAGGTCCGCCAGGCGGACCAGGCGCTCCCCGCGCCGGATGTGTGCCCCCAGTTCCAGGGCCCGCTCCTGGAGCACGGCTTCGAGACGGGGCTGGGGGCACTTCCACTGCCCCGCGTACGGGTGGCCGGGGTCGGCGGCGGCCAGGTCCAGCCGGATGCCGCCGAAGTGCCCCGGCCCGCCGTCCGGGAGCGGGCCGAGCCGGTCGAGGACGCCGCGCTCGGCCAGCACCTCCATCGTGCGGGCGTGCAGGGTGGAGGCGCGCGACTCGGTCATCGGCCGGATCAGCTGCTCCACGACCACGACCCGTAGTCCGTACGCGCACAGGTCGCCGGCGAGGAGCAGGCCGACCGGTCCGGCGCCGACCACGACCACGTCGGCGGCCGGCGGGTGCCCGGCCGGCCGGCCGGGCGTCGGTGGGCTCGGTGCCATCGGTCAGCGCCGCGCTTCCGCATGGTCCTTGGCGTGGCCCAGGGTGGCCCGGCTGTTGTTGCCCAGAGCGTTCCGGATGAACTCCCTGGCCTCCGGGACACCCGCGTCCGGGCCGAGGACCTTCGTGATGTTCTCGGCCCTGATCACCACGGTGTGCTGGGAGCTCGCGGTGGTGACGCCGTCGGGGCCCTCGTCGAACTGCCAGTACCCGGTGTGCAGCGTCATCAGCGCGGGCAGCGTCGTCTGCTTGTAGGCGATGCGGCGGTGCGGGAAGCACACCCGGACCGACTCGGTGGTGTGCGCCGATCCGTCCTTGGTGAGGGTCTCCATGCGCAGCACCTGGAGGCCGGGCGTCTCCTCCGTCAGCGTGACCTCGTTGACGTGCGGCAGCCGCTCGGTCCACCGGTCGGCCTCGTTGACGAAGTCGTAGAGGTCCTTGGCGGCCCCGTTGACGGTGACGGTGTCGACGAAGGACAGCGTCAGCTCCTCGGTCCGCGTGGCCTGTTCGAGCCCCTCCTTCAGGGAGGGCAGTTCGGCGCGGCTGTTGCGGTCGACGGCCGCGTCGATCCAGGCCAGGCCCTCCGGGTCGTCGTCGACGGCCCGATAGGTGTGCAGGAGCCGCAGTCGGGTCTCCCGCTCGCCGAGCGGCTCGATGATCCAGGTCCCGCTCATCGAGGCCACCGGCGGCGCGGAGACCTCCTGCCGGAACGTGATGCGCAGCCCTTCCGGGTCGAGTTCCCGGATCGAGGTCCAGTTCTTCGCCTCGCCGTTGGCGGTCGCCCAGATGCGGATGCGCTCCAGGGCGCCCTCGCGCTCCAGGACATCGACGTACACCGACGGCGGGAAGAGCCTGGGCCAGTTCTCGACCTCGGCGAGGAGGCGGTAGACGTCCTCGGCGGCCGCCAGCACGGTGATCTCGTGCTCGACTTCGCGCTCGGCCGGCCCGGACACTTGCTCGGACACGGTTCTCTCCTTACGTCATCACGTGGCGGTCAGAAATTGCCCAGGCCGCCGCAGACGTTCAGCGCCTGCGCGGTGATCGAGGCGGCAAGGTCGGAGGCGAGGTAGCCGACGAGCCCGGCGACCTCCTCCGGCGTGGAGTACCGGCCGAGCGGGATCTTGGCCTGGAACTTCTCGAGGATCGCTTCCTCGCTGGTGTCGTAGGCCGCGGCGTACCCCTGCCGGACCCGCTGCGCCATGGGCGTCTCCACATAGCCGGGGCACACGGCGTTGACCGTGATGCCCGTCGGCGCCAGCTCGTTGCCCAGCGCCTTGGTGAAGCCGACGACGCCGTGCTTCGACGCCGAGTACGGGGCGCCCAGGACGACGCCCTGCTTGCCCGCCGTCGAGGCGATGTTGATGATCCGGCCGCGTTCCTTGGCGCGCATGCCGCCCGCGTTGAGCACCTCGCGGGTCATGCGGAAGACACTGGTGAGGTTGGTGGCGACGACGTCGTCCCACAACTCGTCGGCGATGTCGGCGGTCACTCCGCCGCCGCTGCGGCCCGCGTTGTTGACCAGGACGCCGATCGGTCCGAACCGGTTCACGGCGGCCGACACCACGGCCCGGACGTCCTCCCCGGACCGCACGTCGGCGGTGGTGCCGTCCACGTCGAGCCCCTCGTCCTGCAGGGACTTGACGGTCGCCGCGACCGCGTCGCCGTCGCGGGCACACAGGAAGACCCGGTGCCCCTGCCGGGCGAGCAGGCGTGCGGAGGCGAGGCCGATCCCGCTGGTCGCGCCGGTGACCAGGGCGACCCCGGCAGTGTTCTCGCTGTTCTCGGTGGATTCGGTCATGTCCGTCTCCCGTTCAGGCGGTGTGCGCGGCGGACAGGCAGTCGTTGACGAGCCGGAGCAGCGCACGCGGGGTGCGTGCCTCGGCCAGCACGTCCTCGCCCAGGCTGATCCCGAGCTCCCGCTCGATGCGGCCGACGGTCTCCAGCATCGCGAGCGACTCGTAGCCGAGGTCGTCGAAGGAAGAGTCGACGATGTCGCCGTCGAGATCGACGTTCTCGTCGGTGCCCGCGCCTTCCAGCAGCGTGGCCTTGAGCTCTTCGAGGGTGAATTCCCTGGCAGGCATGGAGGGTCCTTTCATCGGTAGCGGTCGTCAGGAGCGGGTGCGTGCGCCGGCGGCGCGGACGACCATGGCGGAGTTGAAGCCGCCGTGGCCGCGGGCGAGCACCAGGGCGCTGCGCAGCGCCGCCGGGCGCGGTGCGCCGGTCACCAGGTCGATCTCGTACTTCCCGGACGGGATGCTGCCGGTCGTCGGGGGGATGACCTGGTCGCGCAGCGAGAGGAAGGCCGCCGCCAGGTCGAGCGGTGCGGCGCCGGAGTACAGGCGTCCGGTCATGGTCTTCGGTGCGGTCACCGGCACACCGCGCGGTCCGAAGACCTTGATGATCGCCTCTGCCTCGGCCTGGTCCAGGGCCGGGACGGCGGCGGCGTCGGCGAACACCACGCCGATCTCGTCGGCCGTCATCCCCGCGTCCTCCAGGGCCAGCTCGACGGCGTTCTGCAGGGTGGGGGCGCGGTCACTGTCCGGCCCGGGGTCCAGGGTGGAGGCGTGGCCGGCGATCTCGCCGTACACCCGGGGGGCGCCGCGCCGCCGGGCGTACGCGGCCTCCTCCAGGACGAGCAGGGCGCCGCCCTCGCCGGGGACGTGTCCGGCGGCCCGGTCGTCGAACGGCAGGTACGCCTGCTCGGGGGTCTCGGAGGTGGAGAGCCGACCGCTGGTCAGCTGGGCGACCCAGCCCCAAGGGCAGATGGACGCGTCGACGGCGCCGGAGATCACCATGCCGGTGCCCTTGCGGATCTGCCGGCGGGCCTGGGCGATCGCGTCCAGTCCGCCCGCCTGGTCGCTGACCACGACGCTGCTGGGTCCGCGCAGCCCGCTGCGGATGGAGATCTGGCCGCTGTTGACCGCGTAGAACCAGGCGAAGGACTGGTACGCGCTCACGTACTGCCCGCCCTTGCTCCACAGGGCCCGCAGCTCGTTCTGGCCGAACTCGAAGCCTCCGGAGTGGCTCGCCGTGATGACCCCGACGTCGTACGCGGGCAGCTCGGACGGCACCGCGCCCGCGTCCGCGAACGCCCAGTCGGCGGCGACGAGGGCGAGCCGCGTCATCCGGTCGGTCTGCGGCAGCAGCCTGCCGGGCAGGTGGTCGGCGGCGGTGAACCCGCTGATCTCACCGGCCAGCCGGGCGGGGTAGGGCGAGGGATCGAAGTGGGTCACACGCCTGATGGCGCTGCGGCCGGCGAGGGTGGCCGACCAGTACTCCTCGATGCCGAGGCCGGTCGGCGCCACCACGCCGAGGCCGGTGACCAGCGTCGTGGTGCTCATCGGGGGCTCCGCTCCGGGTCGGCCAGCACGATCGCACTCTGGAAGCCGCCGAATCCGCTGCCCACCGACAGGACGGCGTCGGTCCGCCAGTCGCGTGCGGTCAGCGGTACGTAGTCCAGGTCGCACTCCGGGTCCGGGGTGTGGAGGTTGGCCGTGGGCGGCACCACGTCGTGCGTCATCGCCAGGACCGAGGCGGCGATCTCGATCGAGCCGATGGCGCCGAGCGAGTGCCCGACCATCGACTTGATGGAGCTGACGGGGGTGCGGTAGGCGTGGTCGCCCAGGCTGCGCTTGAACGCCGCCGTCTCGTGGCGGTCGTTCTGCTTGGTCCCGGAGCCGTGGGCGTTGATGTAGTCGATGTCCTCCGGGTCGAGCCGGGCCTCGTCCAGGGCCACCCGGATGGCCTCGGCCATCTCCGCGCCGTCGGGGCGCAGACCGGTCATGTGGAAGGCGTTCGAGCGGGTCGCGAACCCGGCCACCTCGGCGTAGATCCGGGCACCGCGGGCCCGGGCGCCCTCCAGCTCCTCCAGGACGAACACGGCCGAGCCCTCGCCCATGACGAAGCCGTTGCGGCCGGCGTCGAACGGCCGCGAGGCGTGCTCGGGGTCGTCGTTGCGGGGAGTGGTGGCCTTGATCGCGTCGAAGCAGGCCACCGTGATCGGGGAGATGGGCGCGTCGGTGGCGCCCGCGACCATCACGTCGGCCAGGCCGTCCCGGATGACGTCCGCCGCGTAGCCGACCGCGTCCAGGCCGGACGTGCAGCCGGTGGAGACCACCGTGCACGGCCCCTCGGCGCCCACGGCCCAGGCGACCTCGGTCGCGAACGAGCTGGGCACCATGTAGTTGTAGAGGTGCGGTACGGCGTACTCGTGGTCGACCAGTTCCAGGCGGCCGCCGTCGCTGACGGTGCGGTACTCCCGGTCCAGGCCGGTGGTGGCGCCGACCGCGCTGCCGATGGTCACGCCCGTCCGGCGCGGGTCCAGCGCACCGAACTCGATGCCGCTGTCGGCGACCGCCTCGCGCGCGGTGACCACGGCGAACTGGGCGGCCCGGTCCATCCGCCGGATCTCCTGCGGGCTCAGCCCGCAGAGCCCGGCGTCGAAGTCCACCTCGGCGGCGACCTGCGAACGGAACGGCGAGGGGTCGAAGAAGGAGATGCGGCGGGTGGCGGTGCGCCCGTCCGTGAGGAGTTTCCAGAACTCCTTGGTGCCCTGCCCGCCGGGTGCGGTGACACCGATGCCGGTGATCACCACCCGGCGGCCGTGGCCGTGCGCGGGGCTCACGAAGCCCTCCAGTCGTAGAAGCGGCGGGCCATGGCGTCCTTGGGCGAACGCCAGGTCGCGGGGTCGTAGGCCTCGATGTGCGGTTTGAGGTCCTCGCTGATCCGGACGAACCGGGGGTCGGTCTTGGCCTCCTCGATCAGCCGAGAGCCGTTGTCCTCGTCGAAGTCCTGCAGGTGGAAGTAGAGGCCCCGGTACTCGAAGAGCCGGCGGCGGCGGGTGCCCATGCGATGGGGCATGTCCGTCCGGTCGAAGGCGGCGAAGAGCGCGGCGACTTCCTCCGCCGAGCCGGGTGCCATCCTCGCCACGATCAGAGTGCTGTGCATCGTTCCCCTTCTGGTGCTCATCGGGCCGGCCCGAACCAGCGGAACAGGGCCGTCGGAAGGTCCTGGAGGCTGCCGGGGGCAGCCCAGGCGATGTGTCCGTCGGGTCGCAGCAGGACCGCCGCGGTACGCGACAGCGGGCTGTCCGAAGGGACGTTGCGGGGGGCGGCCGTGACGACGTCGACCCGGTCGTCCCACCCCCGCGCCCGGCCCCGCAGGACGGCGTTGTCCGCGAGGTCCAGAAGTACTCCGCGCCCCGGCCGCAGCAGCTCGACACTGCTGGTGGGCCGGGAGCCACGGGCGAGTTCGAGCTTCGGCATGCGCGCCCCCAGCAGGGGGTGGCGGCCGCCGCCCACGTCGTAGCGGATGTCCAGGCCGCTGACCCGGGCGGCGAGTTGCCGCTCGGCCTCGGGGTGGTCCAGCAGTTCGCCGAGGACTTCCCGCACCGGCCCCACCTCGTCGCCGCCGAGGAGCAGCATGCTCTGGGCCCGGGTGTTCGCCAGCAGTCTGCGGCCGACCTCGTGCCGCTCGTCGTGGTAGGTGTCCAGCAGCGCCCCGGGCGCCGTGCCGCGCACCACGGCGGCGAGCTTCCAGCCGAGGTTCACGGAGTCCTGGATGCTGGTGTTCATCCCCTGTCCGCCCGCGGGGAGGTGGACGTGGGCTGCGTCCCCGGCCAGGAGCACCCGGTCGCGCCGGTACTCGGTGACCTGGCGGGCGGCGTCGCCGAACGCGCTGACCCAGACCGGCTCCGCACCGGAGATGTCGGTGCCCGTCAGGCGCTTCCAGACATCGGCCACCTCGCTGAAGCCGGGCGTCCCGGTCCGCCGCTCGGGAGGCGGCGTGCCGCGCTCGCCGACGATGATCCGGTGGATGCCGCCGGGGAGCCGCGCCACCATCACCATGCCGCCGGAGGTCCGCTCGGCCGTCATGCGGGGTTCCAGCTCCACCCCGCGGACGTCGGCGAGGAACAGCTCGGTCGTGGCGGGCGTGCCGGGGAAGTCGAAGCCCGCGGCCTTGCGGACGGAGCTGCGCCCGCCGTCGCAGCCGACCAGGTACCGGGCCCGCAGGCCGCGCTCGCCGCCGCGGACGGTGACGGTCACCCCGTCGGCGTCCTCGGCGAATCCGGTGAACTCTTGGCCGCGCCGGATGTCCGCGCCCAGCGTGCGGGCCCAGCTCTCGAGCACGGCCTCGGTCGCCGCCTGCGGAACGGTCCTCGCGGCCCCGTGCGCGGCGCCGAGCAGGCCCAGGTCCAGCGGGATGCCGCCGAAGTGCCCCGCCTTACTGGTCTCGATGTCCCCGAAGCGGGGGAGCAGACCGCGCTGGTCGAAGACCTCCATGGTGCGGACGGTGAACCCGATGCCCCGTGATTCTCCGGTGCGTTCGGGCAACCGGTCCAGCACGATGACATCGACCCCTGCCAGGCGCAGTTCCCCGGCCAGCATGAGCCCGGCGGGACCGGCACCGACGACAATGACCGAAGCGTCCATGGTTTCTCCAGAGAAAGGGCGTCAACACCGGTGTTTCCAGGGGTAATTCGTTGCCGTGAGCTATTTGTTCTCCATGTTGCGGGCGATCCGGGCCAGGACGTCATTGGCGGCCAGGAACTCGTCCTCGGAGATTCCGGCGAGCGACGTGGCCGCGTGGGAGTTCACCAGCGCCTCGGCCCGGGTGTGCGCCGCCTCACCGGCCTCGGTGAGCGCGATCGTCCCGCCGTTCACCACGGTCCAGCCCCGGGCGTTGAACTCCTCGACGACGGCCCGGTACGAGCGGGCGCGGTCGACGGCCAGGAAGGGGGCGAATGCCACGTCGATATCGGCGACGGTATGCAGGCCGATACTGATGGCGTGCAATACCTGCCACTGCCGCCGGCTCAGATTTTCTCCCGCCAGCGCCCGGGCCGTGGCCGCGTCGAAAAGCTGGTGCAGATGCAGAAGCCAGTAGCCGATGCGCTTGGTCGTGTTCTGCTGGAGCATGGAGAGCACCTGCCTCGGGAATGAGAAGGTCATGAATGCGCGGGGTTTTGCCGGGAGACGGCTCCGGCTCTTCGCGATAATCCGACCCTGTCATCCGGTGCCGACGGGCCACAAGGCGGAGCGGAAGAACCTGCGGTGCACCCGCAGGTTCCCTTACGGTGCACCCGCAGCATTTCCTGTGGTGACCACAGGATTTCCTGCGGTCACCACAGGATTGCCCGCGCCGGGCAACCCTGCCGCACCGAATATTCGGACCGACGGATTCCGTCTCAACGCAAAAGCGCCGCCCACCCCCGGCAGGGGGTGAGCGGCGCCACGCGGAGTACTAGGCGGCGACCCCCAGGGCCGCGACCAGCTCCCGCCTGCCGGAAATGCCGAGCTTCCGGTAGACGCTGGAGAGATGGAATTCGACCGTGCGCACGGTCAGGAAGAGCGTCTCGGCGATCCGGCGGTTGCTGTACCCGGCCCGGGCCATCTGCGCGATCTTGAGTTCCTGCCGGGTGAGGGCAGGGCTGCCGTCCGGGCCGCTCACGCGCTCCAGCGCCGAGCGGACCCGCTGCGCCCAGAAGGAGTTGCCGCACGCGCGCGCCACCTCGCCGGCCGCCCCCAGCCGGCTCCGGCCACCGGTCACGTCCTTCCGCTCGATCAGCAACGTGCCCAGGTCGTAGAGCACATGCATCAGCTCGGTACGTGCCTGTCCCAGGTCGAGCAGCTGCGCGGCCTCCTCCAGTAGCGCCACCGAGGTCTCGTCACGGCGTGCCATGGCCGCGGCATGCAGCGCCGTGCCGACGCCGCGGGCCGCCCCCCACTTCCGCGCCGCGATGAGCTCGTCCTCGGCCAGCGCGAGCGCGAGGTCGTGCCGGCCGGCCGCGAGTGCTGCGAAGGCCGCTTTCGAACGCCAGGTCACCACCGCGGGGTTGCCGACGTTGAAGGCGGCCAGGATCCGGCCGCAGGCGGTGTAGTCGTCGATGGCGTGCCGGAACTGACCGGCGGCCATGTGCAGCGCGCCCCGGGCGGCCAGCAGCTGCGCACGGTCGGGCGGGCCGCCGCCGAGCCGGCCGGCCAGGTCGTGTGCCAGCAGCACCTCGTGCGCCCGGTCCAGCTCGCCCAGGTGGACCAGCGCCTCGATCAGCCACGAGACCACCAGGCAGACCGGCAGTACCGTCACCTTGCGGGCGAGCAGCGACGTGAGCAGGTCCGAGGCCCCGGCCGCATCACCGGACAGCAGACTGCTGCGGGCGCACAGCAGCATCAGCAGGCCCTGGTGCCGCGCCGAACCGGCCCATACGGGGTCCCGGGCCAGGCGCTCGCACTGCGCGTTCGCCGACATCAGGTCGCCGGTGTAGAGCAGGGCCAGGACCGCCAGCCACATGGAGTCCGCGTCCGAGCGTGCCCCGTCCGACTCCAGCACCCACTCCGTCTGCTCGATGACCACCGCCCGGCTCACCCCGAGGTTCGCCAGTTCCATGCTGTGCACGGCCATGCGCAACCCGTCGGAGCGCATGCGGTCACCCTCGGCCCGCAGCAGGAGCCCCGGGGTGTAGGTGATCGCGCCCTGCCGCGGCAACGGCCCCCAGGGGTCGCGGACGGCCCTCTCCCGCGCCCTCTCGTCCCGGCCCACGCGACCGATGCCATTCCGCCACCCCGGCGCGATCGGACTGCTGCACTCGGCGATGTTCATTACTTCCCCCATAGCTGTCATCTGCGTCATGTGGCGTAGTGCCACAAGCGGGCTCGTGCACGGCGGAGCCGAGAACGGGCGGCTCGCGCCGGCACATCGTGAGCGGGTCGGAGAAGAGATCTGTGGATTCCGCGGCACGCGTACAAGGCCGGAGCGCCGATTGTCCGGCTCGCGCCATTGCGAGGGACGGGGAGTGTGTCGGGCGAAGGGTCACCGGCAATTAGTTTGACGGTACACGACTCTGCTTCGCGTATAACAAGACAGCCGGCATGAGCCCCGTCTCATCGGATACAGGGCGGTCCCGAGCAATGACAGGGCCACGACTACGTATTACACAACCGTATGGATGCGGCGCCGAAGGCAACCCTATGGCTGATGCCGAAGTCCTTATACGACTACGGCATCACCCGGACCTGTCGCGCTCCCCCGCGGCACGGAGTTCAAGATCCCTGGCGAATTGCTGCCACTGTTCCGCACAGTGCTGGGCGGCCCAGACCGCGTCGGACAGCCGGTGCGCCGGCACACTGCCGGCCAGCCACTTCCACCGGTCGGTGTCCATCGCGTGCGCGCTCCACAGCCTCAGGAGCGTCCGTCCGGCCTCGGTGAAGCGCAGCGAAGGGTCCTTGCGCAGATTCGGCACGGCTGCGTGAGCGACCAGGTGGGGCGGCACTTGGACCACCTCCTCACCGGCCCCGGGGGCCCTCGCTCCGGTGCCGTCGCCGGAGGCCGGGGCGCTGCCCCCGGGAGCGTCGCGCTGCTCGGCGGCCCGCAGCTTCGGTGGCACCGGGTCCTCGCCGAGGCGTAGCCGCTCGCGCACGCTCCTGGCCGTGGCGACGGCGATGCCGGCCACTGCGGCGACCTCCCGTAGGGACGCGTTGGGCCGGGCCAGGAGGAACTCCCCGGCGCGCCTGCGTGCTTGGGCCGCATCGGCATGGAGCGGACGCACCCTGCCGTCACGCCCCGTCCTGCCGTTCAACTGTCCAGCCGGGATGGTTGAACGGCTGCGCAGTGCGGCGACGGTGGTGGGCGAAGTGCCGGTGACCGACGCGATCCTGCGGTCCGACCAGTGCGGATGGCTCTCGATGATGCGTACGGCCGCCGCAGCACGGTCGGCCCGCGAAAGGGGCATCCCGTGCCGGGTGTTCAGCCTGACGGCGAGGACGAAGGCATCCTCGGGAGTGCCGTCGACGAAGCTGACGTCTATGCGTTCCTCGCCCCGCAGCAGGGCCGCGCGCACCCGGTGCACGCCGTCCACGACGCGCAGGGTGGACCGGTGGACGACGACGGGAGGCAGGGGGATGCGCGACTCGGCCAGTAACCGGGCGTACCGGGGGTCCTCCCCGGCGATGCGCGGGGATCCGCTGATCAGCAGGGTGCTGACGGGCACGGACTCCGGCGGCCCCGGCCGGTACGCGGCGCACTCCTCCATGGCCGTCACGGGGCCGGCCGGTGCATCGGATAGGGGGCTTCTCTCCGTGCGCGCGGCGGTGAGGTGCGCGCCGACGCGTCCTCCGTCAGTGTCATGGCAGCTCACCAGCCCGCTCGGCACGCAAGTCCCTTGTCCGAAAGTGTCAACGACGTACGTGAAGTGTCCAATATATTGGCACCAAGTGCATGCCGGGGCAAGCGAGTTGATGTGCGGCCCGGCAGCGCGCAGGAGCCGGCGCAAGGGGTGAAGCCGGGCGGTCTGATGAGGGAGCGTGTGCATGATGGCAGGTGATGACCAGGGCCGTGCCGGGTCGCTGGCCGAGCGGCTGAACGCCTTGTTCGCACGGGTGCGCTGGTGCGACGCCCACGGACGGCAGCGGGAGTACTCGACGGCCGAGGTGGCCAAGGCCGTCACCGCCGACCCGTTGCATCCGGCGACGCTGTCGCGCAGCTACCTTGCGATGCTGCGCAACGGTTCGCACGCCAACCCGACGCTCGCCGTGCTGGAGGGGCTCGCGAAGTTCTTCCACGACCATCGCCCCCCCGGATCGCCGTCGATCACGGTCCAGTCCCTGGTGGGGCAGCAGGACGACCCCGAGGACGAGCTGCGAAGGCAACTTGCCAGCCGGCAGGTCCGTATGATCGCGATGAGAGCGGGCGCGATGACACCGACGATGCGCGAGCAGCTGCTCAAGATGATCGACACCTTCGACCAGGACGGAAGCACCGACCCGGGCACCCGGACATGAAGGAAGGACCCCGTGGCCCTACGCGAACGCGAGCTCCGCCGTTACTGCAAACGCCTTCTGCGCCGACTCGACATCCAGCCTCCCCTGAAGGTGGAGGAGTTGTGCCGGAAACTCGGCGAACACCGCGGAAAACCCATCCGGTTGATTCCCTGGGCGCTGCCGGCGCCCGGCCCGTTCGGCGTGTGGATATCCCGCACGGACGAGGAACATATCTTTTACCAGAAGGAAACGACCCGGGTACACCAGGACCACATCATCCTGCACGAGATCGGCCACATCCTCGCCGACCACCAGGACGGCGGGGCCATGGACGAGGACCTCTCCGTCCCGGGCGTGGACTATCCCCGCGACCTGATCCTGCGGAGATTCCGCCGCACCTATTACACCGAGGACTACGAGCGCGAGGCCGAGCTGGTGGCGACCATCATCCAGGAGTGGGCGGTGGTGATCGACTACGCCGCCCCGTGCGCCGCCGGGGACGCCGCGGAGGACGCCGCCCTGGGCCCGCTGCGCTCCGCGCTGAACGCCCGCTGGGGGTGGACGTGATCTTCCAGGTGCCCGTGACCGTCATGCTGATCATCGGGTCGGTGTGGAAGGTCGCCGATCTGATCCGCGCCCGGCACGACCGGGTGCTGCGGATGCTGGCCGTCTGCCTGCTCCTGCTGACCACCGGCGAGATCCTCAGCTTCCCCGAGGCCAGGAGTGCGATCGACGCCGTCACGGCCGTCGGCGTCGGCAAGGTCGTCTACAACGGCGTCTACATGTCCGGCCTCAGCTCGCTCATCCTCTTCTTCGCCGCCTCCGTGCGCGGCGCGCCGCCCGCGGTCTACTCGCGGCAAGTGCGCTTGCACACGGGCCTGTTCGCCGCCACCCTGGCCGCCTTGGCCGCGGCCATGTCCGCCACACCCCCCGCGCTGCGCGGCCACACCCTGCATTCCCCGCACCTGGCGGAGCCGGCCGTCGCCGCCTTCTACGTCATCGGCGGCGTCTACTTCGTCTACGCCTACCTCACCTCCGGCCTGTGGGCGCTGCGCTACACGCGCATGGCGTCCCGGCACCTGGCGCTCGGCCTGCGGGCCATGACCCTCGGTCTGTTCGGTCTGGCGATCACGTCGGTCAACCGCGTCATCTGGGTGTACCTGCGCATCCACTCGCCCGGCTCGCACCGGCTCATCGACACGGTGAATCGCGCGATCGCCGACCTGGCGCTCGGCACCGTACTGATCGGGCTCGGCCTCTCCGCCGGCGTTCAACTGCTGACACACCTGCGGTCGATCGCCCGCCACCGCCGTATGTACCAGGAACTCACCCCTCTGTGGACGGCTCTCTCCACCGCCTACCCGGAGATCGTCCTCCACCGGGAGCCGGCCGCCTCCCGGTGGGACCGCTTCCGGTTCCGCCGCACCCACGAGCGGTTCTACCGCCGCCTCATCGAGTGCCGCGACGGCCTGGTGCGCCTGAGCCCGTACCTCACCCGCGTCGCGCCCGGCACCGACCTCGCCCACTGCCCGCCCGACCGGCTCGCCGGGCACATCACCGCGGCGCTGGCCCTGAAGCCGGCGGCCGAGGACCCCGACGCCGCGTGGCCCGCCGCGCGGGTCGCGCTCCCCTCCGGCAACGACCTGAGTGCCGACGCCGGCGAACTGATCGCCCTGTCCACCGCTTGCGCCCGGGAAACCCGCGAACAGGCCGCCACGCACGCCGCCGCACGATGACTCCGGGGCGCTGCGGGGCTACCGAACGGGCACGCCGGACGGCTGCATCATGAGGTGACGCGGGCGTTCCGAAGCCGCAGTGAGTCCAGTTCGATGGCCGGGCACCGGTCCATCACCATGTCCAGGCCCGCCGCGCGCGTCCGCTCGTAGGCCTCCTCGTCGACCACTCCCAGCTGGAACCAGACCGCCTTCGCGCCGACCGCGACGGCCTCGTCCGCGATCGCGCCCGCGAGGTCGCTGTTGACGAAGACGTCCACCACGTCGACCTCGAAGGGGATCTCCGCCAGGGAGGCGTAGCCCTGCTCGCCGTGCACGGCCTCGGCCTTGGGGTGCACCGGCACGACGCGCTTGCCGTGGCGCCGCAGCACTTCGGCCACGCCGTAGGCCGCCCGCTGCCGGTTGGACGACAGGCCGACCAGCGCCCAGGTGCCGCCGGTCTCCTCGATGATCTTTCGGATGATCCCCGGTTCTGCGTACATGCCCGCTCAACGATCATCCCTCCGCCACCATTCCCGGGCCGGCGCACAGACCGTTTACGACGAATTAGGGTTACGGGATGACGGAGCAGTACCGGACGGTCGCGCGCGAGGGCGTGCACGAGATCGAGATCAGCAAGTCGCGCTTCATCTGCGCGCTCGCGCCCGCCGCCACCGAGGAGGAGGCGCAGGCGTTCATCGCGCGCATCCGCAAGGAGCATCCCACCGCCCGCCACCACTGCTTCGCCTACGTGCTGGGCGCCGACGGGTCGGTGCAGAAGGCGAGCGACGACGGCGAGCCGGGCGGTACCGCGGGCGTGCCCATGCTGCAGATGCTGCTCCGCCGCGAGGTCCGCTACGCCGTGGCCGTCGTCACCCGCTACTTCGGTGGCGTCAAGCTCGGCGCGGGCGGGCTGATCCGCGCGTACGGGGGCGTGGTCGGCGAGGCCCTGGACGTGCTCGGGACCGTCACCCGGCAGCGCTTCCGGCTGGCGGCCGTGACCGTCGACCACCAGCGCGCCGGCAAGCTGGAGAATGACCTGCGGGCGACGGGGCGCGCCGTGCGCGGGGTGAGCTACGGCGCGGAGGTCCGCATCGAGGTGGGACTGCCCGAGGCGGACGTCGAGGGCTTCCGCGCCTGGCTCGCCGACACCACCGCCGGCGCCGCCCGACTCGAACTGGGCGGGGAGGCCTACGGGGACGCCTGAGCCCGCCCGTTCCCGCGGCCCGCCCGTCCCGGGTGGGCCGCGTCAGGCGTAGTCCTCCAGCCGCGCCAGCGCGTAGCCCTGCTCCGTGAGCTTGCGCAGCACCGTCCGCAGCATGTCGCACATGGTGCCGCCCCAGGCCCTGGGCCCGTTGAAGTGGGTCAGGATGATGTCGCCGGGGTGGAACTGCTGGTCGTCGTGGCGGAAGTCGATCCGGTCCGCGAAGGCCTCCTCGTTCCACAGGGGCGCGGCCCGTGCCCCGCAGTCCTCGGCGACGGCGAGGGTGTCGGCGTCGAAGTCGCCGAACGGCGGGCGGAAGAGCGTCGGTGTGACGCCGATCTCACGCTCCAGGATCTCCTGCTGGCCGCAGATCTCGTCGTACTTCTCGTCCTCGGAGACGTGGTTCAGCTGCGGGTGGCGCAGCGTGTGGTTCTGGATGGAGACGCCGAGTGCGTGCAGGTCGCGGAAGTAGCCGTAGTCCTCGGCCGCGGACTCGTCGGTGAGGAAGGCGGACAGCGGCACCTGCAGGTCCCGCACCATGTCCAGGAACTCCCGGTCCTTCGCCGCGCCGTCGTCGATCGTCAGGAAGGCGATCTTCTCGGTGGTCGGTACGGAGGCGGGCGCGGGGATCAGCCCCGATCCCTTGTCCGCCCACTCCGGCGTGGACAGCTCCGGCTTCTCCTTCGGCGGGGGCGGTGCGACGAGCGGCGCCTCGTCCAGGCCCCAGCGCTGCGCCACGGCGAGCCGCTGCCCGGGGGTCAGTCTCGCCTTCGGCACCGGTGGCGGCTGCTCCCGTGCCTGCTGGTGGGCCGCTCCCGGCCGGTGCCTGAGTCCGGCCGCGTTCTGGCCGTCCCCGGTGCCGGGCAGCGAGCCGTCCCGGGTCGCGCACGCGGCCCCGACCGCGAGGAGCAGGACTGCGGTCAGCGCCAGGGTGAGGGGGCGCAGGGGGCGGTGGTGGCGTATGGAGCTACGAGGACCGCCGCGCCATCCGCGCCGACCGAAGACGTTTCGTATAAGTCGCATATTTCCGGATCCTTTCAGCGGGTTGCCGCGCCCGCCCGCCCGGTTCACCCATCGGGGCCATGCCCCGCCACCCGTCCGCGGATGGAACACTTGGGGCCCGTGAGGATCCTGCATACGTCCGACTGGCACCTGGGCCGCTCGTTTCACCGGGTGAACCTGCTGGACGCCCAGCGCGACTTCATCGGCCACCTCGTCCGCACCGTCCGGGACGAGGCGGTCGACGTGGTGCTCGTCGCGGGCGACGTCTACGACCGGGCGGTTCCGCCGCTCGGCGCCGTCGCCCTGTTCGACGAGGCGCTGCACCGCCTCGCGGACCTCGGCGTGCCCACCGTCATGATCTCCGGCAACCACGACTCCTCCCGCCGCCTGGGCGTGGGCGCGGGGCTCCTCGACCGGGCCGGCATCCACCTGCGCACCGACCCGGCCGGCTGCGCCACCCCCGTCGTCCTCACCGACGCCCACGGCGACGTCGCCTTCTACGGCCTGCCCTACCTCGAGCCCGCCCTCGTCCGCGAGGAGCTGGGCGCGGAGCGCGCCGGCCACACGGCCGTGCTGGAGGCCGCCATGGCCCGCGTCCGCGCCGACCTCGCCGCGCGGCCCGCCGGCACCCGCTCCGTCGTCCTCGCGCACGCCTTCGTCACCGGCGGCACCACCAGCGACAGCGAGCGCGACATCACCGTCGGCGGCGTCGCCCAGGTCCCCGCCGCGGTCTTCGACGGCGTCGACTACGCCGCCCTCGGCCACCTGCACGGCTGCCAGACCATCACCGAGCGCGTCCGCTACTCCGGCTCGCCGCTCGCCTACTCCTTCTCCGAGGCCGGTCACCGCAAGTCCATGTGGCTGATCGACCTGGACGCCCGCGGCGCCGTGACCGCCCGGCGGCTGGACTGCCCGGTGCCGCGCCCGCTCGCCCGCATCCGCGGCCGCCTCGACGACCTGCTGCAGGACCCGCGGCTCGCCCGCCACGAGGACGCGTGGGTCGAGGCCACCCTCACCGACCCGCACCGCCCGGACGAACCCATGGCCCGGCTCGCCGCCCGCTTCCCCCACGTGCTCAGCCTCGTCCTCGACCCCGAACGACCGCCCCGGGACCCCCTCGCCTCCTACGCGCGGCGGCTGCGGGACCGCAGCGACCGGGAGATCGCCGAGGACTTCGTGGCCCACGTGCGCGACGGCCTGGGGCCCGACGACGCCGAACGCAAGATCCTCACCGACGCCCTCGACCACGTACGGCTGGCCGCGGCCGGCGAGGAGGCGGGGGCCCGATGAGGCTGCACCGGCTGACCGTCACCGCCTTCGGCCCCTTCGGCGGCACCCAGCACGTCGACTTCGACGCGCTCTCCGCCGACGGCCTGTTCCTCTTCCACGGCCCCACCGGAGCGGGCAAGACCTCCGTCCTCGACGCCGTCTGCTACGCCCTGTACAACGAGGTGCCCGGCACCCGCCAGGGCAGCGGCGCCCCCGTCCTGCGCAGCGATCACGCCGCCGACGGCACTCTCACCCAGGTGGTGCTCGACCTCACCGTCGGCGGGCGGCGGCTGGAGATCACCCGCCGCCCCGAGCAGCTGCGCCGCAAGAAGAAGGGCACGGGCTTCACCAAGGAGCGGGCCGCGAGCGAGCTGCGCGAGTACCGCTCCGGGGCGTGGGAGGGGCTCAGCCGCTCCCACCAGGAGATCGGCGAGGAGGTCAAGCAGCTGCTCGGCATGAGCCGGGAGCAGTTCTGCCAGGTCGTCCTGCTGCCCCAGGGCGAGTTCGCCCGCTTCCTCGGCGCCAAGGACGCCGCCCGCGGCGAGCTGCTCGGCAGGCTCTTCGACACCGGCCGCTTCGGCGCCGTCGAGAAGCGCCTCGCGGAGCTGCGCCGGGCCGCCGAGGCCGGCGTACGCTCCGGCGACGACGGGCTGCTCGCCCTCGCCCACCGGATGCGCCAGGCCGCCGGAGACCCCTCGCTGCCCGAGGTGGGCACGCCCTCGCCCGCCGCGGCGGCCGGGGGCGGCGCCACCGCACCCGCCGGCCGCGCCCGCGACGGCGTCCCGGCACCCCGCGCCGCGACACCGGCCGCTTCGGCGCGGCCGAGAAGCGCCTCGCCTCGTTCCGCCGACGGCACGCCCGGGCCTGCGCCCGGTCGCCCGGCCGCCGCCGGGCAAGCCGTCCCGGCCCAGCGCGCCGCCGCGGCCGCGGCGGCGCTCACCCCCGGCGACCCCGGCCTCGCCGAAGCCGTCCTGGAGTGGGCCGCCCTCGCCCGCAGCAGCGCCCGGGAACGCCGGGACATCGCCGTCGTCGCCGCACGCACCGCCGAGCACGCCCACCGGGCCGCTCAGGAACACGCCGACGCCGTACGCGAACTCGCCCGCCTCCAGCTCCGGCACGCCGAGGCCCGCGAGCGTGCCGACGCCCTCGACGCCCAGGGCGGCGCCCACGAGGCCGCCCGCGAGAGGATGCGGCAGGCCCGCGCCGCCGACGGCGTCGTCCCCTTCCTGGACCTGCGCGCCGAAGCCGAGCGAGCCCACCGGGCCGCCGTCGCCGGCGAGCAGCGCGCCCGCGCGGGGCTCCCCGAGGGGCAGCGGGAAGCGGGTGCCGGGCAGCTCGCCGCACGGGAGCGGAGCCTCCGCGAGGAGCTCGGCTCGCTGTCGGCCGCCCGCCGCGCGGAGGAGCGCGCCGCCGGGATCGAGGCCCGGCTGCGCGAACTGGAGCACGAGGCCCGCGCCGACGAGGACGAGCTCGCCGAGGCCGGCGGCTGGCTCGACGGCTGGGAGGCCCTGCGCTCCGCCTGCGAACGGCGCGTCGAGACCGCACACGCGGAAGCCACCCGGGCCGTCCGCCTGGAGGCCGAGACCGGCCCCGTCCGCACGCGGCTGGCCGCCGCCCGCGAACGCGACCGCCTCACCGGCGACGCCGCCGCGGCCGGGCAGCGGCTGACGGACGCCCGGGAGAAGGCCGTGACGGCCCGCACCACCTGGCTCGACCTCAAGGAACGCCGCCTGGACGGCATCGCCGCCGAGCTCGCGGGCGGGCTCGCGCCCGGCGTCGCCTGCAAGGTGTGCGGAGCCACCGAGCACCCCGACCCGGCTCGGGCCGCGGCCGGCCGGGTCGACCGCGCCGACGAGGAGGCCGCGCTGGCCGCCTTCCAGCGCGCCGACGCCCGGCGCGAGGAAGCCGCCCGTGAGCTCCAGCGGCTCCGGGACGCCCTCGCCCGGGCCGAGGCCGATGCCGGCGGCGCCACGGCGGCCGAGCTCGAAGCGCTCGCCGGCGAACTGGGCCGCTCCCTGACCGAGGCGCGCGCGGCGGGCGCCGACCTGCACGCCGCCCAGGAGGCGCTCCGGCGGGCCGAGCGCGAGCACGACCTGCGCCGCGAGGCCCGGCAGGCCGCCCTGACCCGGACCACCGCGCGCACGACGCGCCGCGAACAGCTCGACCGCGACCTGGCCGCCCTGGAGGAGGAGCTGGCCCGGGCCCGCGGCGGCGAGGAGTCCGTCGCCCGCCGTGCCGCCCACCTGGAACGGCAGCTGGACGTCCTGGCCGGCGCCGTCGAGGCCGTCCGCGCCGCGGCGGACGCGGCCGACCGGCTGAAGGAGGCCGACGCCCGGCTCGCCGACGCCGCCTTCCGCGCCGGCTTCGGCAACCCCGTGCTCGCGGAGGAGGCCGTGCTCGGCCCGGCGGCCCGGCGGGAGCTGCAGGAGCGCCTCGACGCGCGGGCCCGCGAGGAGGCCGCCGTGGCCGCCGAACTCGCCGACCCGCAGGCCGTGGACGCCGCCGCCCGCCCCGCCGCCGACCCGGAGGGCGCCGCGGCCGTCCTCGCCGCCGCCACCGCCCGGCTCCGCGAGGCCTCCTCCGCCGAGGCCGCCGCCCGCACCCGCTGCCAGGAGCTGGACCGGCTCTCCGCCGCGGCCGTCACCGACGCCCGCCGGCTCGCCCCGCTGCGCGAGGAGTACCACCGCGTGGCGGAGCTGGCGGCGCTCGCCGCGGGCACGTCCATCCGCAACGAACGCCGGATGCGCCTGGAGTCGTACGTCCTGGCCGCCCGCCTCGAACAGGTCGCGGCCGCCGCGACCGCCCGGCTGCGGCGCATGTCCGCCGGCCGCTACACCCTCGTCCACTCCGACGCCCGGGCCGGCGGCAACGCCCGCTCCGGCCTCGGCCTGCACGTGATCGACCACTGGACGGGCAAGGAGCGCGACACCGCCACGCTCTCCGGCGGCGAGACCTTCTTCGTCTCGCTCGCCCTCGCCCTGGGCCTCGCCGACGTCGTCACGGAGGAGGCGGGCGGCGTCCGCCTGGACACCCTGTTCATCGACGAGGGCTTCGGCAGCCTCGACGAGCAGACCCTGGACGAGGTGCTGGACGTCCTGGACTCGCTGCGCGAGCGTGACCGCGCGGTCGGCATCGTCAGCCACGTCGCCGACCTGCGCCGGCGCGTGCCCGCCCAGCTGCGGGTGGTCAAGGGCCGGTCGGGCTCGGCCGTCCGGCACGAGGTCGCCGGCGCCGGCCGGCAGGACTGAACGCACGGCAGCGCCTGCGGGCTCCGGCGGCCCGGCCGTCAGCGGCCGATCGCGCGCCGCGGCAGCGGGGAGGAGTAGACGACGCTGGTGGTCACCGACCCCAGCGCGCCGATCCGGCCCGCCACCTCCTCCAGGTGCCGCATCGACCGGGCCGCAACCTTGATCACGAAGCAGTCGTCGCCGGTGACGTGGTGGGCCTCCAGGATCTCCGGCGTGCTCTCCAGCAGGTCGTGAAAAGGTTTGTAGTTGCCGTTGGGGTAGCGCAGCCGGACGAAGGCGAGGACGGGCATGCCCAGCTTCTCGGGGTCGACGACGGCCGTGTAGCCGCCGATGACGCCCGCCTCCTCCAGCCTGCGCACCCGCTCGGTGACGGCGCTGGAGGACATGTTCACGATCCGCGCCAGCTCGGCGTAGCCGACGCGTCCGTTGTGCTGCAGGGCGTCGAGGATGCGCCAGTCAGTGGCGTCGGGGGAATAGCCGGTCATGGGCGATGTTTAGCAGTGAAATCCCTGGTAACTCAAGAGCTTTGCCGAGGAATGACGGTTCTCCTCGGCGATCTTGCGCCGTAGATTCACCGTCATGAACACCACCGCTCCGGCCACCGCTCCCGCCGCCGCTCCCACCACCAGTCGCGTCATGGCCGTGCCGCCCGCACCCTCCGCCGACGCCGCCGCCTACTTCGCCGCCCGGCTCGCCTTCCACACCGACGTCGCCGACGTGCACGCCGCCCTCGCGGAAGGCGCCGCGGACTTCGTCGTCGTGGACTCGCGCTCCACCGCGTCCTGGGACCAGGGCCACGTCCCCGGCGCCGTCCACCTGCCCACGGCGCAGATCCCGCAGCTGGCCCGGCAGTTCCTCGACCCTGCCGTCCCCGTCGTCGTCCACTGCTGGGGCCCCGGCTGCGACGGCGCCACCCGCGCCGCCCTGGCCCTCGCCCGCCTCGGCTACCGCGTCAAGGAGATGCTGGGCGGCATCGAGTACTGGATCCGCGAGGGCTACGCGGTGGAGACCGCCGACGGCACCCGGCAGCTCCCGCCGGACCCGCTCACCGCCCCGCTCGGCACGGACGACTGCGGCTGCTGACCGGCCGGGCGGACGCCCCGCGCGCGAAGTCCGCCCGGGCCGCTGCCGCCCGCGGTACTCGGCCGGTACCGTGGGGACATGCCGGCACTCAACATCGAATTCACGGAAGAGGAACTCGCGGCCATCCGCGAGGCCGCTGCCGCGGACGGCAAGAGCATCAAGGCGTACGTGCACGACCTGTCCGTGCGCGAGCAGCAGCGCCGCCGCTTCGTGGAGCGCGCCGCCAAGTTCTGGAACGAGCACGTGGCGGAGTTCGACGCCGCCTTCCCCGAGGAGGCTCCGCCGTCCACGGGTGGTGCGGCTGCCTGATGTCGCTGCTCATCGATCTGCCCTGGCTCCTCGGCGTACAGGAGCAGAAGCTGTACGAAGAGCCCGCCGTCCACGACTACACCGCCCTCGCCGCCGCCGTCTCGCGGCACGCCTTCGACGTGGCGAAGTTCGACCACGAGCCCGACGCCGCCTGGCGTGCGGCCGCCCTGATGCACACCCTCGTCCGCCTGCAGCCGCTGCCCGTGCGCAGCAGCCTGTACGCGTGCATGGTCGTCGTGGCCTACATGGCCGCGGCCGGCGAGGGCATCGACCCGCCGTACGGGTCGATAGTCGACCTCGCGCGCGATATCAAGGAGTACCGCGTCGACGTCTACGAGTGCGCCGACCGGATCCGGACCTGGCGGATCTGAGGGCTCTGAACGTTCTGAACGTTCTGAAGGTCGTGAAGGTTCTGAAGGTGAAGGGGGCGGGCCCGGAGGCCCGCCCCCCCGCCGTCACAGCACGGACAGCTCGGCCACCAGGTCGTCCAGGCCCAGCGAGCCCTGCGACAGCGCCGCCATGTGCCAGGCCTTGGCGTCGAAGGCGGCACCGTGCGCGGCGCGGGCCGCGTCGCGGCCGGCCAGCCAGGCCCGCTCGCCCAGCTTGTAGCCGATCGCCTGGGCCGGCATGCCGAGGTAGCGCACGAGCTCGCTCTCGACGAAGTCCGCCGGGCGCCCGCTGTGCATGCCGAAGAACTCCTGCGCCAGCTCCGGCGTCCAGCGCTCACCGGGGTGGAAGGGGGAGTCCGCGGGGATCTCCAGCTCCAGGTGCATGCCGATGTCCACGATGACACGGGTGGAGCGCATCATCTGGGCGTCGAGGTAGCCGAGCCGGCGCTCGGCGTCCGCGAGGAAGCCCAGCTCGTCCATGAGCCGCTCCGCGTACAGCGCCCAGCCCTCGCAGTTGGCGCTGACGCCGCCGAGGGTGACCTGGTAGCGCGAGAGCTGCTCGGCCACGTGCATCCACTGCGCGAGCTGGAGGTGGTGGCCCGGGACGCCCTCGTGGTACCAGGTGGACACCAGGTCGTAGACGGGGAAGCGGGTCTGACCCATGGTCGGCAGCCACGTGCGGCCCGGGCGGGAGAAGTCCTCCGACGGCTCGGAGTAGTACGGGGCCGCCGCGCCGCCGGGCGGGGCGATGCGGGACTCGACCCGCTTGACCCGCTCGGCCAGCTCGAAGTGGGTGCCGTCCAGCGTCTCGATGGCCTCGTCCATCAGGCCCTGGAGCCAGACGCGCACCTCCTCGACGCCCTCGATGTGCGTGCCGTGCTCGTCGAGGTGGGCCAGCGCCTCCCACGGCGTCTTCGCGCCGGGCAGCACCTTCTCCGCCTCGGTGCGCATCTCGCCGAGGATGCGGTGGAACTCCGACCAGCCGTACGCGTAGGCCTCGTTGAGGTCGAGGTCCGTGCCGTTCCAGTAGCGCGACCAGCGGGCGTAGCGCTCGCGCCCGACGACCTCCGGGGCCCCTTCGACACCCGGCGCGTAGACGTCGCGCAGCCAGTCGCGCAGCACGGCGAGGCTGCCCGTCGCGGTGGCCGCCGCCGCGTCCAGCTCGGTGCGCAGCTCCTGGGGGCCGTCCGCGGTGAAGTCGCCGAACCAGCCGTTGCCGGTGCCGATCCACTCGTCCAGCTGCGTGAGGTTGGTGGCGACCTGGCGCGGCCCGGCCGGGAGCTTGCGCTCCAGGCCCTCGGCGAGCGAGGCCCGGTAACCCTCCAGGGCCGCGGGCACGGCCCGCAGCCGCTCGGCGATCGCCGCCCAGTCCTCGGCGGTGTCGGTCGGCATCATGGTGAACACCTCGCGCACCGAGTGCAGCGGCGAGTGGATGTTGCTGACGGCGCGCAGGTGCTCGTCCGCGTCGTGCACCGCGAGCTGGGCGGTGAGGCGCTCGCGCAGCAGGCGGGCGCAGCGGCGCTCGATGCCGGAGTCGGCGCCGGGCTGCCGCTCGGCCTCGGCGAGGCGGTCGAGCGTGGTGCGCGCGAGGTCGGCGACGGCCTGCTGCCCCGCGGGGGAGAAGTCCGGCAGCCGCGTCGCGGCGCCCGGAACTCCGAGGTAGGTGCCCGTGATGGGGTCGAGTTCGGTGTACGCGTCGACGTAGGCGTCGGCGACCTGGCGGGGAAGCGGGGTGCTCGTCTCGTTCGGCATGCGGACATCCTCGTACGGCGGGGTGTGCGGCGTCACCGGCATATTTTCCGCTCCGGACCGCACTGCG
Source organism: Streptomyces rectiverticillatus (assembly GCF_013394065.1). NCBI lineage: Bacteria > Bacillati > Actinomycetota > Actinomycetes > Kitasatosporales > Streptomycetaceae > Streptomyces > Streptomyces rectiverticillatus. The sequence continues at coordinate 1,022,686 of NZ_CP040752.1, read as the reverse complement.
GGCGGAATGTCACGGTGTGGCCGGGAGGGCCGGGACGCGGGCCGGGGCGAGCCGGGCGGTGATGACGAGCGTGCCCTCCTCGACCTGGTAGTCCAGCGGCAGGTCCAGCGCCCGCATCGCCGCGACCATGCCCGTGTTGGAGGACCGCGTGACGGCGTAGACGCTGCCGCAGCCGGCCTCCACGGCCAGGCCGACCAGGCGGCCGAGGAGTTCGCCGCCGACGCCGCGGCGCTGCCAGTCGTCCTCGACGAGCAGGGCGACCTCCGTCTCGTCGCCGTCCCACAGCAGGTGGCCCAGCGCGACCAGGCGGCCTGTGGCGGTGTACGCGGCCAGGGTGCGGCCGAAGCGCGGGCTCAGCAGGTGGCGCAGGTAGCGGTCGGCGTCGCCCACGGGCCCGTGGTAGCGCTGGGCGAGCGTCGCGGGGGAGCAGCGCTCGTGCATGGCGCGCGCCGCGGCCAGGTCGCCCGTGTCGGCGCGGCGGACGGTGATCGCGTCGCCCTCGGGCAGGGTGAGCACGTCGGTGCGCGGCGGGACGCGCGGGCCGAGGCGGGCGTCGAGCTCGACCAGGGCGCGGGCCCGGGCGAACTCGGTGGGTGTGAACGGCAGGTACGGGCGCTCGATGGTGATGGAGCCGCCCGCGGGGTCGCGCAGGCGCATCACGGTCTCCTCCCACACCCCGTCCGCCGGAACGGGCTCGGCGGGGGCGCCGCCGCGCGGCGAGCGGGCGGGGACGGAGTGGATCGTGCAGCGGCCCAGCAGCCGGCGCAGCGCGAGGGGGAGTTCCGCGGCGTCGAGCGCCGTGCGGGTGGCGAGGTTGAGGACTCGGGTGGGGGCGTCCACGAGGTCGTGGGCGTCGGCCCGCTCCAGCCAGGTGCCGCTGCCGCCGCCGGTGGCCGCGGCCTCGGCGAGGTCGTCGGCGGCCAGGGTGCCGGGGGCACGCAGCAGGAGCTCGTCGACGACGCCGTCGGCCAGGGGGTGCGTCTGCAGGGAGAGGATGTCGACGCCGTGGCGGGCGAGGGAGGAGCAGAGCGCGGCCAGGCTGCCGGGCTCGTCGCGCACGGTCGTGCGCATCCGCCACAGGGTGGTGGCGCCGGCGGCGCCGGAATCCGGGGTGTCCTTATCCGGGGTGTTCTTCGCGGGGGCGCGGCCGGAGTGCGCGGCGGCCGGGGCGGAGGAGGGTGCGGCTGCTGCCGGCGGGGCCGGGGAAGCGGGGTGGTGCCGCCGCGCCCACCAGGTGTGGAAGGCCGTCGTGGCCAGCAGCGCGGCGGCCGAGGAGACGAGCAGTACGGGTCCGTCGGGCCCGTGTGCGACGGTGTCGGCCAGGGTGTCGGCGGCGGCGACCGCGGTGAACAGGGCGGCCAGTTCGACCAGGTCGCGCCGCCAGTGATGGGCACGGTGGGGCTTCGCGGTGGTCTCGTCCGTCATGGGCACCACCCTGACGGAGGGGTGTTGCGTGATCACGAACAGTCTGTGACCGATGGGTTAAGTGCGTCCTTTTTGCCAACTGCCCGGTTTTCCGGGCCGCCGACCGGTTTCGCCGGTCGGTTCCTGCGAATTCCTACGAACTCCGGGCCCCCGGGTCGGAATCCGGCCGGGTCTCACTCGCGCGCAGGCCGGCCAGCGCGTCCTCCACGCCCCGGTGGAACGTCGGGTAGGCGAAGATCATGTGCCGCAGCGTCTCCACGGGCACCTCGGCCTGGACGGCCACGGCCAGACCGTACATCACCTCGCCGCCCGTCGGCCCGGCCGCCGTCGCCCCCACGAGCACGCCCCGGTCCGCGTCCTCGACGAGCTTGACCAGGCCCTCGTTGCCCGCCTTGTGGATCCAGCCGCGCGCCGAGGAGGGCACGCGCGAGAGCCCCGTGCGCACCCGCAGCCCCTTCTCGCGGGCCTGGTGCTCGGTCAGGCCCACCGCGCCGACCTCCGGGTCGGTGAACGTCACCCGCGGCAGGGCCCGGTAGTCGGCCTTGGGGCCCGGCTCGCCGAGCACCGAGCGGATCGCGACCTCCGCCTCGTACATCGCCACGTGGGTGAACGCGCCATGGCCCGTCACGTCGCCCACGCCCCACAGCCCGGGCGCCGCCAGCATCCGGCCGTCCGTCTTCAGGGCCCGCCCGCCCGGGTCGAGGCCCACGGTCTCCAGGCCCAGGGCGCTCAGGTCCGCCCGGCGGCCCGTGGCCACCAGCAGCTGATCCCCCATCAGCTCCGTGCCGTCCTCCAGGGTCAGTGCGAAAGCGTCACCGCCGTGCCGCACCCCGGTCGCCCGGGCGCCCGTGCGCAGCGTCAGCCCCTCCCCGCGGAGGACCCCGGCCAGCAGCGCGGCCGCCTCCGGCTCCTCGCCCGGGACGAGCCGGTCCATCGCCTCCACCACCGTGACGCGCGTGCCGAAGCGGGCGTAGACCTGGGCGACCTCCAGGCCGATCGCACCCCCGCCGAGCACGAGGAGCGAGCGTGGCGGCTCCTTCGCCGAGACCGCGTCCCGGTTCGTCCAGTAGGGGACGTCCGCCAGGCCCGGCACCGGCGGGATCCGCGGCCGGGAACCCGTGGCGAGCACCACGCCCAGCCGGGCCTCGAACTCCCGCCCGCCGCCCTCGCCGCCCTCGACCACCACCCGGCGCGGGCCTGCCAGCCTCCCGCGCCCGCGCACCAGGCGGCCGCCCTTGCCGGTGAAGCGGTCGGCCGCCACCTGGTCGTTCCAGTCGTCCGTCGCCTCGTCGCGGATCCGGGCGGCCACCGGCGCCCAGTCGGGCACGACCTGCTGCACCGCACCCGCCATGCCCGGTACGCGCCGCGCCTCGGCCAGCAGGTTCCCCGCGCGGATCATCATCTTGCTCGGCACGCACCCCCAGTACGGGCACTCGCCGCCGACCAGCTCCGCCTCGACGCCCACCACGCTCAGCCCCGCCTCGGCGAGCCGGCCCGCGACGTGCTCGCCGCCGGGGCCCATGCCGATGACGACGACGTCCACCTGCTCGGCCATGGCAAGCCACCTTCCGCTCGGGTCGGCCGGACAGCCCCACCTTCCCACCGCCCGCAGGCGGCGTCATTGTCCGACGCGCCCCGGCTGCAGCACCTTGGTGAACAGCACCACCCCCTCCTCGTCCCGCAGCCGCACGGTCAGCTCGCCGCCCTCGCCGTCGATGCACACCTCGCCGAAGAACTGGCTGCCCCGGCCGGGCGGGACGTTGGCGGTGGCCGGCGCCTTGAGGAAGGCCTGCCGCGGGCCGAACGTGCCGTCCAGCTTGTTCGCCGGGAAGCCGCCCGCGTTCAGCGGCCCCGAGACGAACTCCCAGAACGGCGCGAAGTCCTTGAACGCGGCCCGCTCCGGGTCGTAGTGCTGCGCCGAGGTGTAGTGCACGTCCGCGGTCAGCCAGACCGTGCCGGTGATCCGCCGGTGCTTGACGTGCCGCAGCAGCTCGGCGATCTGCAGTTCGCGGCCGAGGGGTGCGCCCGGGTCGCCCTGCGCGACCGCCTCGAAGTTCGCCGGGCCGTCGGTGACCACGAGCCCCAGCGGCATGTCGGAGGCGATCACCTTCCACACCGCGCGCGAGCGCGACAGCTCCCGCTTGAACCACTGCAGCTGCCGGGCGCCCAGGATGCCCTGGGTGTCGTCCGGGCGGCGGCCGGGCGAGTTGGCGTTGCGGTACGTGCGCATATCCAGGACGAAGACGTCCAGCAGGGGGCCGTGGCGCAGGACGCGGTAGACGCGGCCGTCGCCGTCCTCCTGCTGCGTGGAGAGGGGGAAGTACTCGGAGAAGGCCCGCCGAGAGCGGGCGGCCAGCACGTCCAGGCTCTTCTCCCTGTAGCGCGCGTAGTCCATGATCTGGCCCGGGTACCAGTTGTTGTGCACCTCGTGGTCGTCCCACTGGACGACGGTGGGCACCTCGGCGTTGAACCGGCGCAGGTTGGCGTCGAGCAGGTTGTAGCGGAACGCGCCGCGGAACTCGGCCAGTGTCTCGGCGACCTTCGACTTCTCCTCGGTCGTGACGTTCCGCCAGACGCTGCCGTCGGGCAGCGTCACGGACGGGGCGATGGGGCCGTCGGCGTAGATGGTGTCGCCGCTGCACAGGAAGAAGTCCGGCTCCAGGCGGCGCATGTGCTCGTAGATGCGGTAGCCGCAGCGGTCGGGGTTGATGCCCCAGCCCTGCCCGGCCAGGTCACCCGACCACAGGAAGCGCACGTCCGAGCGGCGGGCGGGCGCCGTGCGGAAGGTGCCGTGGACCGGGCGGCCGGTGCGGCGGGGGTCGTCCGGGTCGGCCAGCAGGACGCGGTAGTGGATCTGCTCGCCGGGCGGCAGGCCGCGCAGCGCCGTCCTGCCGGTGAAGTCCGTACCGGGGCCGACCAGCGGGCCCTGCCATCGGCGTACGGAGCGGAAGGACTCCGTGGCCGAGGTCTCCACGATCATCCGGGCGCGGCGGTCGGCCCGCACCCACACCAGGCCCGAGGAGGCCGTCACGTCACCGGCCTGCACACCCCACCGCGCCTCCGGCCGGCCCGCCAGGGCCAGGGCCGGAGCGGCGCCAACGGCCGGGGGCACCGCGGCCACCGCGGCGGCGCCCACCGCCCCCCGCAGCACCGCGCGTCTGCCGACTGCGTGCCCGGCCCCTGCGCCATGGAAACCCCTCCTGTGCCGGCGGCTGCGCCGTGCTCGGTGATCGCTCCCGACGTTCCTACCGGCGCGAGGTGCCCGACGGTGGAACGTGCCGTGAACAACGGCGTCAACGAGCCACGGCGGCACGTCGCCGTCCGGGTTATATGTCCTGTATTAGAGGGTAGCTGCCGGTATCTATAGATCCGTGATCCCACGAATCCGGTGGCGCCGCGCCGCCACCGCCGCAGCCCTGTGCCTGTCCGCCGTCCTCGCCCCCGCCGTCCTGCCGGCGTCGGCCGCGCCCCCGTCGGCGCCGCGCGACCTGCCGGAGCCGCCGGCGGTGTCCGCCGCCCGGGTGGAGCTGGCCGACCTGACCGTCGAGGCGCCGCACTCGATGGCCGGGTACAGCCGCGCGAAGTTCCCCCACTGGATCAAGCAGATGGGCACCTGCGACACCCGCGAGATGGTCCTCTCCCGCGACGGCCGGGACGTCAAGACCGACGACCAGTGCCGTGCGGCCTCCGGCCACTGGCACAGCGCCTACGACGGCAAGGACTTCACCGCGGCGGGGCAGCTCGACATCGACCACATGGTGCCCCTCGCCAACGCCTGGCGGTCAGGGGCCGACGCCTGGAAGACCGACCGCCGCAAGCAGTTCGCCAACGACCTGGTCAACCCCCAGCTCGTCGCCGTGTCCGCCGCCTCCAACCGCGCCAAGGGCGACCAGAGCCCGGACCAGTGGCGGCCGCCGCTGAACTCGTACTGGTGCGCGTACTCCCGCTCCTGGACCCACATCAAGCACCAGTACCAACTCAGCGTGACGCAGAGCGAGCAGGACACCCTTACTGCCATGCTGGACACATGCGATCAATGAGCAGCAGCCGGTGACCGGCGGCGGAGGGCCGGGCGGGCCTCTCGTGGACCAGGTGACCGCCGGGCCCGGCGGGGCGATGACCGACGAGGTCGGCGTCATCACGGGCGACCTGACCGTCGCCACCACCGCCCTGCCCGGCGCGCGGGCCCGGGTCGACGTCCAGTACACCGGCGCCGAGGAGTGGTACACGCTCACCGGCAGTCCGGTGCCCCTTCCCGCGGCCGGCCTGGCGGCCCTCCACGAGCAGGTGCTCGCCCGCATCCGCGAGGGGGGCGCTGCCGAGGTGCCCCGCTGAGGCCCCCGCGTAGGATCGGGACGTCCCCCGGGCCCGGCGGGCACGCCCCGGAGGCGTTCTCGTAGCAAGCTACGAACGAGCCCCGTGCCGGAGTCTGCAGCAACCGACAGTAGACTCGGCAGCGTGTCTGTGAAGCCCCGCATCCCCAATGTCCTGGCCGGCCGCTACGCCTCCGCCGAGCTGGCCGTCCTGTGGTCCCCCGAGTACAAGGTGACGCTGGAGCGGCGGCTGTGGCTCGCCGTGCTGCGCGCGCAGAAGGACCTGGGGATCGAGGTGCCGGACGCCGCCCTCGCCGACTACGAGCGGGTGCTCGACCAGGTCGACCTCGCCTCCATCGCCGAGCGCGAGAAGGTCACCCGGCACGACGTCAAGGCCCGCATCGAGGAGTTCAACGCCCTCGCCGGCCACGAGCACATCCACAAGGGCATGACGTCCCGCGACCTCACCGAGAACGTCGAGCAGCTGCAGATCCGGCTGTCCCTGGAGCTCGTCCGGGACCGGTCCGTGGCCGTCCTCGCCCGCCTCGGAAAGCTGGCCGCGGAGAACGCCGAGCTGGTCATGGCCGGCCGCTCGCACAACGTCGCCGCCCAGGCCACCACCCTCGGCAAGCGCTTCGCGACCGGCGCCGACGAGCTGCTCGTCGCCTTCGCGCGCCTGGAGGAGCTGCTCGGCCGCTATCCGCTGCGCGGCATCAAGGGCCCCGTCGGCACCGCCCAGGACATGCTCGACCTGCTCGGCGGGGACGCCGCCAAGCTGGACGAGCTGGAGCGGCGCATCGCCCACCACCTCGGCTTCGCGCAGGCATTCACCTCCGTCGGCCAGGTCTACCCGCGCTCCCTGGACTACGAGGTCGTGACCTCCCTGGTGCAGCTGGCCGCCGCGCCGTCCTCGCTCGCCAAGACCATCCGGCTGATGGCCGGGCACGAGCTGGTCACCGAGGGCTTCAAGCCCGGCCAGGTCGGCTCGTCCGCGATGCCGCACAAGATGAACACCCGCTCCTGCGAGCGCGTCAACGGCCTCATGGTCATCCTGCGCGGCTACGCCTCCATGGCCGGCGAGCTCGCGGGCGACCAGTGGAACGAGGGCGACGTCTCCTGCTCCGTGGTGCGCCGCGTGGCCCTGCCGGACGCGTTCTTCGCGCTCGACGGCCTGATGGAGACCTTCCTGACGGTCCTCGACGAGTTCGGCGCCTTCCCCGCGGTCGTCGCCCGCGAGCTGGACCGCTACCTGCCGTTCCTGGCCACCACCAAGGTCCTCATGGCGGCCGTGCGCGCCGGGGTCGGCCGCGAGGTCGCGCACGAGGCGATCAAGGAGCACGCGGTGGCCTCCGCCCTGGCCATGCGCGAGCAGGGCGCCGAGCGCAACGAGCTCCTCGACAAGCTCGCCGCCGACGAGCGCATCCCCCTGGACCGGGCCGGCCTGGACGCCCTGATGGCTGACAAGCTGTCCTTCACCGGCGCCGCGGCCGACCAGGCCGCCCTGGTGGTCTCCCGCATCGAGGAGATCGCCAAGCGCCACCCGGAGGCCGCGGCGTACGCGCCGGGGGCGATCCTCTGACACCGGCCGAGTCGGAGGCCGCCCGCGACCGCCTCGTTCCCGACGTGGTCGCGGAAGGCCTCCGCGTTCTCTTCTGCGGCATCAACCCGGGCCTGATGTCGGCCGCCACCGGCCACCACTTCGCCCGCCCGGGCAACCGCTTCTGGCCGGTCCTGCACGCCTCGGGCTTCACGCCGCGGCAGCTGCGCCCCGCCGAGCAGGAGGAACTCCTCGGCTACGGGCTCGGCATCACCAACGTCGTCGCCCGGGCCTCGGCGCGCGCGGATGAGCTGAGCACCGCGGAGTACGTCGAGGGCGGCCGCATCCTGACCGGGAAGGTGGAGCTGCTCAAGCCGCGCTGGCTGGCGGTCGTCGGGGTGACCGCCTACCGCGTCGCGTTCGGCGACAAGCACGCGAAGATCGGCCCGCAGGAGCGGACGATAGGCACCACCCGCATCTGGGCCCTGCCCAACCCCAGCGGCCTCAACGCCCACTGGCCCCTGCCGAAGATGGCCGAGGAGTACGCGCGGCTGCGGGCGGCGGCCGGCGGAGAAGCCTGAGCACGGTTCGGTCACGCGTCGCGGCGGTGCAGGGACCACCAGCCCGCCGCGGCCGCGAGCGCCGTCCACAGGGCCATCACGCCCATCCCCGCCCAGGCCCCGAGCGGGCCCTCGGGGACCGGGTGCAGGATCTGCTGTCCCGCCCGGTCCGGCAGGAAGGCCACCACCTTCCCGATGCCGGAGACCCCCGCGAAGACCGGCGAGATCAGGAACACCACGGGCGTGAGCACGGACAGCGCCCCGACCTGGCTGCGGACCACCGCGGCCACCCCCGCCGAGAACACCGTGAGCAGCGCGAGGTAGACGCCGCAGCCGGCCGCCGACCGGAGCGCGCCGGGCGCCCCCAGCCCCACGCCGTACTCGCCCAGCAGCACCTGCGCGCCGAGGAAGCAGCCGAAGCCGGTCGCCAGCCCCACCGGCAGGGCGGCGGCGCCCAGGACGAGCAGCTTGCCCGCCCAGAACACACCGCGGCGCGGGACGGCGGCGAGCGAGAGGCGGATCCCGCCGCCCGCGTACTCCTCGGCCACCGCCATCACACCGAAGCAGACGGCGGCGATGTGCCCGAAGTTCAGGCCGAAGTACGAGCTGTACACCGCTTCGAAGTCCGCCTCGTCGGCCTCGGCCCTGCCGACCATCGCGTGCACCAGCACGGTGACCCCGACGGAGGCGACGAAGGCGGCCGACAGGGCGACGAGCAGGGCCCGCACGGAACGGATCTTGGCCCACTCGGAGCGGAGGACGGGGGCGAGGGCGTTCATGAGGACGTGCCTTCCTGGTGGGTGAATTCGGCGGAGCCGTCGGTCAGGGCGAAGTAGGCCTCCTCCAGGGAGGCTCTGCCGCCGACGAAGTCGCTCAGGGACGCGTCCGCGAGCAGCCGGCCCCGGCCGAGCACGACGAGGTGGTCGGCGGTCTGCGCCATCTCGCTCATGAGGTGGCTGGAGATCAGGACGGTCCGCCCCTCTTCCGCCAGGCGGCGCGTCAGCCGGCGCAGCTGGAGGATGCCCTCGGGGTCGAGGCCGTTGGCGGGCTCGTCGAGCAGGAGCACGGGCGGGTCGCCGAGGAGCGCCGCGGCCAGCCCGAGGCGCTGCCGCATCCCCAGGGAGAAGGTCCGCACGCGGCGGCGCGCCGCGGACGCCAGGCCCGTCTCCTCCAGCACCTCGCCGACGCGGCGGGCGGAGATGCGGTTGGCGAGGGCGAGGGTGAGCAGGTGGTCGTGTGCGGTCCGGCCGGGGTGGGCGGCCGAGGCGTCCAGCAGCGCGCCGACGTGCCGCAGCGGCTCGGCGAACGAAGCGTACGGGCGGCCGCCCACCAGGGCCGCGCCCGACGTGGGCCGGTCCAGGCCGAGGATCATGCGCATCGTGGTGGACTTCCCGGCGCCGTTGGGGCCCAGGAAGCCGGTCACCCGGCCCGGCCGGACGGTCACGGTGAGCCCGTCCAGGGCGCACACCGGGCCGTACCGCTTGGTGAGTTCACGGATCTCTATCGAGGTCATGCCCCAAGGCTCGCGTCCGGCCGGAGGCGGCACTTCCCCCTTGCGTGGGGACCGGCTCCCCCACGCGGGGGAGGCCGCCGTCCGGGCGGCCTTGGGAGGATGACGCCATGATCGCTCCGCTGCGCCCCGTGACCCGCGCGGTCACGTACACCCGCTGGCTGCACCTGGTGATGGCGATGGTCATCGCCACGGTGTTCGCCTTCGTGGTCCCCGGGCTCGCCAACATGGACACGCTCGCGGGCGCCTGGCTGCTCGTGGCGCCGCTGCCGCTGCTGATGGCGGCCGGCACGGTCCCGAGGGTGCGGCTCTCGGAGGGGATGCAGGCGCAGCTGCTGCTCTATCCGGCCCGCCGGGACGGCCGGGAGCCGGACTTCACGCCCGCGCCCTCGGCTTCGTGGAGCGATCGCCGGCGCACGGTGCTGTGGCTGGTCCTGCGCTACGAACTGGGCACGCTGACGGCCTTCTTCTCGGTGCACACGCCGACGCTCGCGGTCAACCTCATCAGCGCCGCGTGCGGCGGGCGGCCGGAGAGCGTGCTGTCCCTGTGGAAGCCCCGGGGCGGCCACTGGTGGTACGCGCTCGTGGCCCTGGCGGCCCTGGTGCTGCTCCTGGCCTTCGTCGTCGTCGCGGGCGAGGTGCTGGCACGGGCCGCGCGGGCGCTCCTCGGCCCCTCGGCGGCCCAGCGCCTGGCCGCGCTGGAGGAGCGCACGGAACGCCTGCTGGAACACAACCGGCTCGCCCGCGAGTTGCACGACTCCGTGGGACACGCGCTCACGGTCGCCGTGCTCCAGGCGGGCGCGGCGCGCGCCGCGGGCTCGCCTGACTTCACCGACAAGGCGCTGGCAGCCATCGAGGAGACGGGCCGGCACGCGCTGGAGGACCTGGAGCGCGTCCTCAAGGTCCTGCGCGAGGACGCGTCCGGACCGGCGGCGGGACGCCCGGCCCTGACCGACCTCCAGCGGCTGCTCACCGCCGCCCGGGGCTCCGGAACCGAGGTCACCGCCGAGGTCAGCGGCGCCCTGGAGGCCCTGCCCGGCCCGGTCTCGCGCGAGGGCTACCGCATCGCCCAGGAGGCGCTCACCAATGTGGTGCGGCACGCGGGCCCCATGCCGGTGTCGCTGCGCATAGCGGTCCGCGCGGACGTCCTGGAGCTGGACATCAGCAACCCCCTCCCTGCTTCCGCGGGCAGCACCGTCAGCGGCACGGGCAGCGGCCTGCGGGGCATCCGCGAGCGCGCCGCCCTGCTCGGCGGCCACGCCGAGACCGGCGTGCACGAGGGCGCCTGGCGGGTGCGGGCCGTCCTCCCGCTGAGCGCCTAGGGTGAACCGGTGCCGATAACTGTTCTGCTGGTCGACGACGAGCCGCTCGTCCGCGCGGGCCTGCGCGCCATCCTCGAAGCGCAGCCCGACATCGAGGTGATGGGCGAGGCCGCCGACGGGGCGGCCGTGGTGCCGATGGTGCGTCAGCTGCGGCCGGACGTCGTCGCGATGGACGTACGGATGCCGCTGCTGGACGGCATCGAGGCGACGCGGGCCGTCCTGCGCACGGTGCAGCCGCCGCCGAAGATCATGGTCGTGACCACCTTCGAGAACGACGAGTACGTCTACGACGCGCTGCGCGCGGGCGCCGACGGGTTCCTCCTCAAGCGCGCCGCGCCCGCCGAGATCGTGCAGGCGGTCCGCACGGTCGCGGCCGGCGACTCGCTGCTGTTCCCGGCCGTGCTGCGCGCGATCGCGGCGGGCCGGGGCAACGAGCGGGCCCGGGCGGCGATGGAGAAGGCGGCCCTGACGGCCCGTGAGGCGGAGGTGCTGCGCCAGATGGCCCGCGGCCTGTCCAACGCGGAGATCGCGGCCACCCTGCTGCTCGGCTCCGAGACGGTGAAGACGCATGTCAGCGCGGTGCTGGCGAAGCTGGGGGCGCGGGACCGCACCCAGGCGGTGATCGCCGCGTACGAGTCGGGGTTCGTCACGCCCGGGTGAGTCCCGAGGCTCGCCGCCGGTCACCGCACCCGATACGATCCGGCCAGTAAGCAAAGGATGCGCAAAAGCGAGGAGGCGGCAACGTTGGGGCGGCTCACCGGCGGGGACCCGTCCCTGCTGCGGCGGATCAACTCGGCCGTGGTCCTGCACGCGCTCCGCACGGCCGTCTCTCCCGCGTCCCCGCTGTCCACCGCGCCCACCCTCACGGACCTGGTCAAGGTCACCGGCCTGTCCCGGCCGACCGTGGAGGGCGTGATCGAGGGCCTGATGGAGTCCGGCCTGGTGGTGGAGGCGCCCGCCGGGGAGGGCGAGGCGCGCCGCCAGGGCCGCCCCGCGCGCCGCTTCCGCTTCCGGGTGGAGGCCGGTCACCTGCTGGGCATCGAGATCGGGCCGCACCGGATCGCCGCCCTGATGGCCGATCTGAGCGGCCGGGTCATGGGCTCGGCGTCCCTGGACGTGCCGGAGACCGCCCCGGCGGACGAACGGCTGGACCGGGTACGGGACGCGGTCGCCGATCTGCTCGCGCGCTCCGGAGTGCCGCGCAGCGGGCTGCGGGCCGTCGGTGTGGCCAGCCCGGGCATCGTGGAGGCCGACGGCACCGTCCGGCTGGGCACGGCGCTGCCGGGCTGGACCGGCCTGCCGCTCGGGGAGCGGCTGCGCCGCTCGTTCCGGTGCCCGGTCCTCGTGGAGAACGACGCGAACGCGGCCGCGGTGGCCGAGCACTGGAAGGGCGCCGCCACGGGGTCGGACGACGTCGTCTTCGTCCTGGCCGGGCTCAGCCCGGGAGCCGGCTCACTGATCGGCGGGCGGCTGCACCGCGGCTTCGGGGGCGCGGCCGGCGAGATCGGCGCCCTGCACCTGCTCGGCCGGGAGGCTACCCCGGAAGAGGTGCTGTCCACGACGGGGGAGCCGCTGCACCCGCTGGACGAGGCGCAGGTGGCACGGGTCTTCGCGCTGGCGCGCGAGGGCGACGAGCAGGCAGCGGCGGCCGTGGAGCGCTTCATGCGCAGACTCGTGCACGACGTGGCAGCTCTGGTGCTGGCCCTGGATCCGGAGCTGGTCGTCGTCGGCGGCTGGGCGGCGGGGCTCAGCGGAGTGCTGGAGCCGCTGCGGAGGGAGCTGGCCCGCTACTGCCTCCGGCCGCCGCAGGTGGTGCAGTCGATGCTGGGCGAGGCCGCGGTCGCCACGGGCGCACTGCGCCTGGCCCTCGACCATGTGGAGAAGCAGCTGTTCGCGGTGGAGAGCACGGTCACCGCACGCCGGTGAGCCTGCGGGGGAGAGTGAGCGGGGCGGTGGGGACACCCCGCTCGGTCCGCTGCTTCAGCCCGCGGCCAGGAGCTGCACTCCGGCCTCGCCGAACGTGAGCCGGCAGGTGTCCGCGCGGTAGGTGGCGACGGCCACGGCCGCCGTGGCGCCCTCGGCGAAGTAGCGCGTGGTGACGAGGAGGACGGGCGCGCCGGGCAGCCGGTCGAGCTGCTTGGCGTCCTCGGCGCGGGCCGACCCCAGCTCGACCGCGCGGTCCTGGCCCTCCAGGCCGAGGCGCTGCAGCTCGCGCAGGACGGTGCGGGCGCGGGCGGCGCCCGGCGCGGTGTCGATCGCGGCGAGGCCGGGAACGGAGGGCCCCGGCACGTACAGCAGCTCGGCGGCCACGGGCTGACCGTGCGTCCGGCGGATCCGGCGCACGGTGTGCACCGCCTGGTCGGCGGGCGTACCGAGCAGCCGGGCGACCGCCGCGGGCGGGGCCGCCTCCTGACAGTCGACGGCCTGCCAGGAATCGGTGGCGGTGCCCGGCCAGGCGTCCCCGGCCTCACCGACGGCCACGCCCACGCGGGGCGGGGCGACGGTGGTGCCGACGCCGCGGCGGCGCTGCAGCCGCCCTTCGAGCTCCAGTTGTTCCAGCGCCTGCCGGAGCGTGGCCCGTGCGACGCCGAACCGGGCGGCGAGCTCCCGCTCGTTCGGCAGGATCTCACCCACCGCGAACTCGGAGTCGAGCGCCTCGCTGAGCACGGTCTTCAGGTGCCAGTACTTAGGCTCCGGCACCGTTTCGAGCTGCGTGGTCCCCACCCTGATCCTCCGCAAAGCATTTTGCGCGCTTCTTTATTAAAGGTTGTTGCAGTATGGCGACCATAGGACGGTGCCCGGACTTGGTCAAGACCAATGCCCCGATTAACGGCCCGGTACGCGATCCCTTCGAGCCCTTCGGTTACGGTCGTCGCCCATGGGCCCGGCGCACGTGCGTACGGGCCCGGGCGAGCGAGCGGAGGGGCGATGGAGCAGGTCACGGTGGTCACGGGAGGCGGCCGGGGGATCGGCGCGGCGGTCGCGCTGCGGCTGGCGCGCGCCGGCCACAGCGTGGGCATCGGCTACGAACGGGCGGCCGACGCCGCTGAGGAGACGGCCCGGGCGGTACGCGCCGAAGGCGTCGGATGCGTGGCCGTGCAGGCCGACACCAGTGTGGAGAGCGCGGTGGACGCCCTCTTCGACACGGTGCGGGCGGAACTGGGCCCGGTCACCGGGCTGGTGAACAACGCGGGTCTCACCGGTCTGCTCGGCCGGTTCACCGAGACGCCCGTGGAACGGATGCGGCGGGTCGTCGACGTGAACGTGACGGGCGCTCTGATCTGCGCCCGCAGGGCCGCCCTGGAGTTGTCCACCCGCCACGGCGGCCGGGGCGGCGCGATCGTGAACATCTCCTCGGGCGCGGCCACCCTCGGCAGCCCGGGGGAGTACGTGCACTACGCGGCGAGCAAGGCCGCCGTGGACGCGATGACCGTCGGCCTGTCCAAGGAGCTCGCCGAGGAGGGTATCCGCGTCAACTCCGTACAGCCCGGGATGATCGTCACCGGCATCCACGCGGCGATGGGTGACCCGGAGCGGCCGTGGCGCAACCCCGGCCGGGTGCCGATGGGCCGCCCCGGTGAGCCCGACGAGGTCGCGGCGGCGGTGGCGTGGCTGCTCTCGCCGGACGCCTCGTACACCACCGGAGCGGTCCTGCGGGTGGCCGGCGGACTGTAGGCGACCGGCGGTCCGCAGGCGGCCGGCCGTACCGGCTATCCCGCCAGGCCGCCGAGCTTGTCGGGGTTGCGCACCAGGTAGACCGTCGTGATCCGGCCGTCCGCCACCTCCAGGCTCAAGGCGGTGTCCGCACGTCCCCCGGACAGGACGAGGAGGCCCGGACGGCCGTTGAACTCCATGAAGCGGGCCTCCATCCCCGGCAGGGGCTGCTGCGCCACCGCGTACAGGAAACGGCCGACCTTGTCCGCGGTCTCGATGACGCGCAGCGGCGCCTTGGACTTGCCGCCGCTGTCGCCGACGAGCCGCACGTCGGGCGCGAGCAGCTCCAGCAGGTTCCCGATGCTGCCGCCCGTGGCCGCCGCGAGGAACCTCTCGGTGAGGTCGCGCTGCTCGGCCGGGTCCACGGTGAAGCGCGGCCTGCGCTCGTCGACATGGCGGCGGGCACGGGAGGCGAGCTGGCGCACGGACGCCTCCGAGCGGTCGAGCGTCACGGCGATCTCGCCGAAGGGGAAGCCGAAGGCCTCCCGCAGCACGAAGACCGCGCGCTCCAGCGGGGAGAGCGACTCCAGGACCACGAGCACGGCCAGGGAGACGGAGTCCGCCAGGACCGCCTGCTCGGCGGTGTCGGGGACGGCCGGGCCGTAGTCGGTGGCGATCGGCTCGGGCAGCCAGGGGCCGACGTACGCCTCGCGCCGCGCCTGCACCCGGCGCAGCCGGTCGATCGCCAGACGGGTGGTGACCCGCACGAGGTATCCGCGGGGGTCGCGCACGTCCTCGCGGGCGGCGCCGGACCAGCGCAGCCAGGCCTCCTGGACGACGTCCTCGGCATCGGCGACGCGGCCGAGCATCCGGTAGGCGACGCCGGTCAGGACGGAGCGGTGCTCCTCGAAGGCGCCGAGTGCGGCGTCGGATACGGCGTCGGGTGCGGTCACCGCTCCATCCCAGCGGACCCGGTGGGGCTTGTCCATGTGAACTCGCTCTCGGAGCACCCTCGTACAGGACTCGCACGGGACTCGCACAGGGTCTACCCTGCGGTAACTCTTACTGACATCCTGTCTCAATACCTCACCGGCACCCCAGGATGACGAGGAGCCACCCATGGCCGACACGGTCGTCTTCCCCATCGACACCCCCGCCGGACGGCGGACGGCGCAGGTGTCCTACGAACGGCTCGGCGGCGGGGAGCCACTGGTGCTCCTGCACGGCATCGGCCACCACCTGCAGGCGTGGGACCCGGTCGCCGGCATCCTCGCCGCGGAGCGCGACGTCATAGCCGTCGACCTGCCCGGCTTCGGCAACTCCCCGGCCCTGCCGGACGGCGTGGCCTACGACCTGCGCGGCGTGGTCCCCGTCCTCGGGTCGCTCTTCGAGGCGCTGGACCTCGACCGGCCGCACGTGGTGGGCAACTCGCTCGGCGGGCTGCTGGCCCTGCAGCTCGCGCACGAGAAGCTCGTGCGCTCCACGACGGCGATCTCCCCCGCCGGCTTCTGGACCGGGGGCGAGCGCCGCTACGCCTTCGGCGTGCTGCGCGGGATGAAGCGCGGCGCCGACTCGCTGCCCCCGCAGGCCGTCGCCCGGCTGGCCCGCACGGCCGCCGGCCGCGCGGCGCTGGCCGGCAGCATCTACGCCCGCCCCGGCCGCCGTTCGCCGGACGCGGTGATGGCCGAGACGCGCGCGCTGCGCGAATGCACCGGCTTCGCCCCCACCCTGGAGGCCGGCCGCAGCATCCTGTTCACGCACGACATCGCGGACGTCCCCGTCACGATCGCCTGGGGCACGCGCGACCGGCTGCTGCTGCGGCGTCAGGGCGTCCGGGCCAAGAAGGTCATCCCCGAGGCCCGGCTGGTACGGCTGCCCGGCTGCGGACACGTGCCCATGAACGACGACCCGGCCCTGGTGGCCAGAGTCATCCTGGACGCCACGCGGTGAACGGACCCCGCCCCGGGAGCCTGCCGGGCCCCGGGGCGCACGGGGCCAGGGTGATCCCTCTCTGACCTGCACGGATATCATCGGGTGGACCGCCCGTGGGCAGTCAATGCATCAGGAGAGCCCCATGTCGTCCGTCCGGCCCCGCGTCCTCTACGTCACCGACCTCGCCTATCCGGCGAAGGGGCGCAGATACTGCGACGAGGACATCTTCCTGTCCTCCCGGCTGCGCGAGGACTTCGACGTGGCGCTGTGCCACCCGCTCGACGCCGCCGCGCTGATGGACGGCTTCGACGCGGTCGTGGTGCGCAACAGCGGGCCGGTGCTGCACTACCAGGAGGCGTACGACGACTTCGCCCGGCAGGCGCAGAAGGACGGCGTGCTCGTCTACAACCAGCTCACGGGCAGGGCCGACATGGCCGGCAAGCAGTACCTGCCGGACCTCAGCGCGGCAGGCTACCCCGTCATCCCGACCGCCGACCGCGCCGAGGACGCCGGCCGCCTGCCCGACGTGGCCGAGTACGTGGTCAAGCCCAAGCTCGGCGCCGACTCCATAGGCCTGCGCTTCGTCCCGCGCGAGGAGCTCGCGGACGTCGACTACGACGGCGTCCTCGTCCAGCCCCGCATCCACTTCCGCTACGAGGTCTCGTTCTACTTCGTCGACGACGCCTTCCAGTACGCCCTCCACGCACCCGACCCCGCCCGGCGCTGGGTCCTCGAACCGTACGAGCCCACCGCCGGGGACCTGGCCTTCGCGCAGCGCTTCATCGACTGGAACGGCATCGAGCACGGCATCCAGCGCGTGGACGCCTGCCGCACCCCGGAGGGCGAGCTCCTGCTGGTCGAGCTGGAGGACCTCAACCCCTATCTGTCCCTCGACCTCGTGGCCCCGCAGACGCGCGAGGCCTTCGTCGACGCGCTCAAGGCCTCGCTGCGCCGGCTGCTCGGCGGCGCCTCGTAGACCGGGGGCGGCCGAGGAAGGCAGAATTCAGCTCTCGGCCCGCAGCCAGGCCGCCACTTCGCCGGGCCCCGCCCCGTCCGCCGGCGGCGTCACCCAGAAGGCCCTGCCCAGCTCGGTGCTGAAGTGCGCGCCCGTCCGCCCGTCCCCGGACGAGCGGCCCGTCAGGCGCCGGCCGATCCACGGCACGAGGTGCTCGCGGGTGAAGCGCGCGTCGGCGGCGCGCCGGGACGCCCAGCCCGGGCGCACGGTCGGCGGCAGCGCTTCGCGCCAGTCGGACTCGGCCTCGTGGCCGAGCGCCTGCCACACGGCCTCGGCCACCCGCCGGTGGCCCTCGGCGTTCAGATGCAGGCGGTCGTCGGCCCACAGCCGCGCATCGCCCAGCACGCCGGCGCCGAAGAGGTCCACGACCAGCGCGCCGTGCCGCTCGGCCAGCTCGTCGATGAAGGAGAACAGCTGCTCCATGCGGGGGCGGAACCGCTCCAGGACCGGGCCGCGCCGGCCCGGGCTGCGCATCAGCACCAGCTGCTTGCAGGTGGGCGCCAGCCGGTCCGCCGCCTCCGCCAGCCGCGCGCACACCACGTCCACGTCGCACTTGGGCCGCAGCACGTCATTGAGACCGCCGACCAGGGTGACCAGGTCCGCGCCCAGCGCGGCGGCCGGCGCGGACTGCTCGTCGGCGATCTGGCCGATGAGCTTGCCGCGCACGGCGAGGTTGGCGTAGCGGAAGCCGGGGGTGCGGGCGGCCAGGCGCGCGGCGAGCAGGTCGGCCCAGCCGCGGTAGGAGCCGTCCGGCAGCCCGTCGGACATGCCCTCGGTGAAGGAGTCCCCGACCGCGACAAAGCTGGTGTACGTGACATTCATCTGCATGGCGCGGGCGATCCTACTCCTCCGCCGCGGGCCGCCCCGCCCCGGCCGGGCACTGCCGGACGGAGCGGGGCGACGGGGCCGGGGCGGCCGGGCGCGTCACTGCGCCGGGCGGCCCACCAGCTCGCGCAGGAGGTCCTCCAGCGTGACCAGTCCGGCCAGCCGGCCGTCCTCGCCGATCACCGCCGCGAGGTGGGTGCCGGTGCCGCGCATCGTCGTGATGACGTCGTCCAGCGGCGTCGTCGCGCGCACCGTCGCGATCCGGCGCATGCGCTGCAGCGGGAACGGGAAGTCCCGCGGCCGGGCGTCCAGCGCATCCTTGACGTGCAGGTAACCCAGGATCCGGCCGGCGGCGTCCACCACCGGGAACCGGGAGAAGCCGGACTCGGCCGACAGCTGCTCCAGCCCCTCGGGGGTGATGCCGAGCGGCGCGGAGACCACCCGCTCGACGGGCGTGACCACGTCCTTCACCGGGCGCTTGCCCAGCACCAGGGCGTCCCGCAGCCGTTCGGTGGCCCGGATGTCGAGCAGGCCGGCCGCGCTGGAGTCGGCGACGATCCGCGCCAGCTGGTCGTCCGAGTACGTCGCCGCCACCTCGTTTTTCGGCTCCACCCGCAGCAGCTTCAGCAGGCCGTTGGCGAAGGCGTTGATGGTGAAGACGAACGGGCGCAGCGCCCGCGCCAGGGTGACCAGCGGCGGGCCGAGCAGCAGGGCGCTGCGCACCGGCTCGGCGAGCGCGATGTTCTTGGGCACCATCTCGCCGAACAGCATGTGCAGGTACGTCGCCACGGCCAGCGCGATGACGAACGACACGGGGTGGACCAGGCCGTGCGGCACGCCGAGCATGTCGAAGACCGGCTCCAGCAGGTGTGCGATCGCGGGCTCGGCGACGACACCCAGGACCAGCGTGCACAGCGTGATGCCGAGCTGGGCCGCGGCCATCAGCGCCGAGATGTGCCGCAGGCCCCACAGGACGCTGCGGGCGCGCCGGTCGCCCCGGTCGGCGTACGGCTCGATCTGGCTGCGGCGCACCGAGATGAGGGCGAACTCCGCGCCCACGAAGAAGGCGTTGACGACGAGCGTCGCCAGGCCGATGAGCAGCTGTACGAAGGTCATCGGCCGGCCTCCTCGTGCACCTGGGCGCCGCTGCCGGCGTCCGCGGGCGGACCGGTCAGGCGCACGCGGGCCGCGCGGTGGCCGGTCGCGTCGGCGACGTCGATGCGCCAGCCCGCGACCTCCACGATGTCGCCCCGCAGGGGGATGCGGCCGAGCTCGGTGGCCACGAGGCCGGCCAGCGTCTCGTAGGGGCCGTCCGGCGCCCGCAGCCCGATGATCTCCAGCTGGTCGGTGCGCGCCGCGCCGTCCGCGTCGTACAGCGGCCGGCCGCCGGCGTCCGTGCCGGCGGGGGCGATGTCGGGCACCTCGTGGGGGTCGTGCTCGTCGCGGACCTCGCCGACGACCTCCTCCACGATGTCCTCCAGGGTGACGACGCCGGCGGTGCCGCCGTACTCGTCGATGACGACGGCCATGGTGCGCTTGCCGGACAGCCGGTCCAGGAGCCGGTCCACGGTCAGCGACTCCGGCACGAGCAGCGGCTCGCGCAGGATCGAGGTGACGGGGTGGCGGGGGCGGCGGTCGGCGGGTATGGCCAGCACGTCCTTGATGTGCGCGACGCCGATGACGGTGTCCAGGCTTCCGCGGTAGACGGGGAAGCGGGACAGGCCGGTCGCGCGGGTCGCGTTCGCGACGTCCTCGGCGTTGGCCTGGGCGTCGAGGGCGGTGACCTGGACGCGGGGCGTCATCACGTTCTCCGCCGTCAGCCCGGCGAGGTTCAGGGTCCGCACGAACAGCTCGGCGGTGTCCGCCTCCAGGGCGCCCTCCTTGGCGGAGTGCCGGGCGAGCGCGGCGAGCTCCTGCGGGCCGCGCGCGGAGGCCAGCTCCTCGGCGGGCTCCAGGCCCATGCGGTGCAGGGTGCGGTTGGCGGTGTTGTTCAGGTGCCGGATCAGCGGGCGGAAGGCGGCGGAGAACGCGCGCTGCAGGCCCGCGACCCGCTTCGCCACCGGCAGCGGGCGCGAGATCGCCCAGTTCTTCGGGACCAGCTCGCCGACCACCATCAGCACGACGGTGGACAGCACCGTGGCCAGCACCAGGGCGGTCGAGGAGGCGGCGGCGCCGAGGCCCACGGCCTTCATCGGGCCCGTGAGCAGCGCCGCGATGGACGGCTTGGAGATCATGCCGATGATCAGGCCGGTCACGGTGATGCCGAGCTGGGCGCCGGAGAGCTGGAAGGTGAGGCTGCGCACGGCCTCGACGGCGCCGGCCGCGCCGCGCTCGCCCTTCTCGGCGGCGCGCTCGAGGTCGGCGCGCTCGACGGTCGTCAGCGAGAACTCCGCCGCGACGAAGACGGCACAGGCCAGCGTCAGGAGCAGGGCGACCACCAGCAGGACTACCTCGGTCATCGGTTCACCTCCGTCCCATGGTCGGACGAAGGGGCGGGGACCGCGCGATGTCGACTGCGGGGACTACTGGGAGGCTCGCCCATGGGCGGACGCTCACACCTTTCACGTTGAACGGGGCCTTTGCCCATCCATGGTAAAGGATGGGCAAAGCAATGATCCGGACGGAGCTCCGGGGTAATCGAGGGAGTGTACGCCCTACCGGAGTTCCTCGATCACTGGTGCGAACGCCGCGGGCGGCGGCGCGGTCATCGCCGGTCGTCGCCCCGATTCACGTGGTTTCGGTGTCGGAGGGATCCTTCCGTGAGCGGGCTCACGCGTGCCCGTCGACCGCGCCGGCCGTCTCCGGCGGGGCCGCCGGCCGTCTGGCCACCCCCAGCACGCACGGGGAGGCGGGGGTCGGCACCCGGCTCTGCGGCACCCGCAGCCGGCTGAACGCCCCCAGCTCGAACCCCGCCGCCTCGATCGCCGCCAGCGGATCCCGCGCCGTGTGGCACCCGCCGAACAGCACCGGCCAGACCGTGCGGTCCAGCGCCCGCTGGGTGGCCGCGAGCGCCAGGCCCTCCGCCCGCCCGTGCTCGAAGAACCGCAGCTCACCGCCCGGCCGGAGGACCCGCCGCAGCTCCGCCAGCGCACGCCGCACATCCCGTACGGAGCACAGCACCAGCGAGGTCACCGCCGCGTCGAACGCCTCGCTCTTCACCGGCAGCGCCTCGGCCGCGCCCGGCACCACGTCCACCGGGACGCCCGCCCGGACCGCCGCCTCCAGCGCGATCCTGCGCAGCCCGCGCTCGGGCTCGATCGCCACGACCTCCGAGACCGTCGGCGGGTAGTACGGGAAGTTCAGGCCGTTGCCCGCGCCGATCTCGATCACCCGCCCCGACAGGCCGGCCAGCAGCTCGCGCCGGTGCTCCCCGATCCCCGCCCGCTCGTCGATGATCGGGCTCACCTTGGCGTAGAAGCGCGCGAAGACAGGATGGTGCACGGCGTCGTGCGGCAACCTGGTGCTCCGAAGCGGCGGCATGGCACACCCCTTTCCGGGGACGACAGCTACCGCGATTGTTCCCCGGCCGGACGGGCCCGCACCGTCGGCGCGCCGCAATGTCCGCTGCCGTCGCGGCAGTTGGGGCGGGAGGGGTGTGTGGGGCGGCCGGGGAGGGCGGGGTCGGGGTCAGCGGTGAGTCGCCGTGAAGCCGGCCGCGTCCCAGGTGCCGGACAGCTCCGGCGCCAGCCAGCTTGGGGCCGCCGCGCGGAACGCCTCCGGTGCGAGGGAGCTCGCGCGCTCCGGGACGGCGCCCAGCAGCGGGGCGCCGGCCGCCTCCGGCAGATCGGCGAGGTTGCAGCGCATCGCCAGGTCCGGGGCGGCCGGCCAGCTGCCGATCACTATGCCTGCGCAGCGCAGGCCCCGCGCGCGCAGGGCCTCCGCGGTGAGCTCGGTGACGTTCAGCGTGCCGAGGCCCGCCTGAGCGACCACCAGGACCGGGGCGTCCAGCAGCCGGGCCGCGTCCGCGAGGGTCGCGCCCTCCTCGTCCAGGCGGACGAGGAGGCCGCCGGCGCCCTCGACCAGGACCAGGTCGTGGCCCTCCGCGAGCCGCGAGGCCGCCGCCGCGATCTGCGGGGGGCGCACGGGGGCCAGGCCGGCCCGGGCCGCGGCCGTGCCCGGCGCGAGCGGCTCCGGGAACCGGGCGAGCTCCTCCCCGCTCACCCCGCTCCCCGCGAGCCGCCGCACCTCGGCGACGTCACCGGGCTCGCCGGGGGCGACACCGGTCTGGGCGGGCTTGAGCACGGCCACGGAGCGGCTCGCGGCTCGCGCCGCCGCCGCGACGGCCGCGGTGACCACGGTCTTCCCGACCTCGGTCCCGGTACCTGTGACGACCAGTAGTGCCATGGTGTTTCGTGCCTCCGTTGCATGGTCGCTGACATCTTGCTCAGGCGGGGCACCGCCGGTCTCCACTCCGGTGGCCACTCGCCGCGGCGGCGCGGGCCCCGGGCCCAACCACGAGGGCGCGGTCCGGCGGTGCCGAACGGCCTGGCCGCTGTGCCCGGGACCGGGGCGGCCGCCCCGCGTTCCGTCCGCCGCGGCGGTGATCAACTCCCGTGGCGGAGTCCGGCGGTGCCGGGCAGGCCGGCCACACCGGCCGTTTTCTTCCGCCGCAGCGGTGCTTGGCCACGACGGTGCGCTTCGGCGGTGCCGAACGGCCTCGCCGCCTGCCGCCGGGGGCCGGGGCGGTGAGCCCCCCGTGGCGGAGTCCGGCGGCACCCGGCCGCCACCAGGTGAACCGTCGAACGAGCTGCGGCCGTCAGGCGACCCCGGCCGCCGTGTGCACCGCCCTGCACACCCTGGCCAGGTCCTCGTCGCTCGTGACGTACGGCGGCATCACGTACAGCAGGTCCCTGAACGGGCGCAGCCACACGCCCTCGCGGACCACCGCGCGCGTCGCCGCCGCGACGTCCGCCTCGTGGTCGAGCTGGACGACGCCGATCGCGCCGAGGACCCGGACGTCCCGGACACCCGGCAGCGCGGCCGCCTCGGCGAGCCCGTCGCGCAGTCCCGTCTCGATGCGCTTGACCTCCGTCTGCCAGTCCTGTTCCAGCAGCAGGTCGATCGACGCGTTCGCCACGGCCGCGGCGAGCGGGTTGCCCATGAACGTCGGCCCGTGCGCGAGCACCGGCACCTCGCCGCGCGAGATGCCGTCGGCCACCCGCGACGTGCACAGCGTCGCCGCCATGCTCAGGTATCCGCCGGTGAGCGCCTTGCCGAGGCACATCACGTCGGGGGTGACGCCCGCGTGGTCCGCGGCGAAGAGCCGGCCCGTGCGGCCGAACCCGGTGGCGATCTCGTCGAGGACGAGGAGCACGTCGTGCTCGTCGCACGCTTCCCGCAGGACCCGCAGGAACACCGGATCGTGGAAGCGCATCCCGCCCGCACCCTGCACCACCGGTTCGACGATGACCGCCGCGAGTTCGTGGGCGTGGGCGGCGATCGTTTCGCGCAGGTGCGCCGCGTACGCGGGGACGGCCTCCGGGCCGGACGAGAGAGCCGGCGGCGCGTCCGCGAAGACGTGCTTCGGGAGCGCCCCGGACCACAGCTCGTGCATCCCGCCGTCGGGATCGCACACGGCCATCGGCTGCCACGTGTCCCCGTGGTAGCCGCCGCGCCACGTCATCAGCCGCCGCTTCCCGGGCCGCCCGGCCGAGCGCCAGTACTGCAGGCACATCTTGACGGCGACCTCGACGGACACCGAGCCGGAGTCGGAGAGGAAGACGTGCTCCAGCCCCTCGGGGGTGATCTCCACGAGCCGGGCGGCCAGCCGCACGGCGGGCTCATGGGTGAGCCCGCCGAACATCACGTGACTCATCCGCCCCAGCTGCTCGCGCGCGGCCTCGTTGAGGACGGGGTGGTTGTAGCCGTGGACGGCGGACCACCACGACGACATCCCGTCGATCAACTCGTGCACGCCGTCGACCGGTTCGGCGAGCCGCAGCCGCACTCCCGACGCGGACGCCACGAGCAGCGGCTCCTGGCGGCCGGGCATCGGACCGTAGGGGTGCCACACGTGCTGCCGGTCGAGGGCGAGGAGCTCGCCGGGGGTGAGCGGCTCAGGCATTGGGCGGCAGGTCCGTCCCCGCCCCGCGGCGCCGCACGGCGACCAGGTCCGTACGGGCCTCCTGGTCGGTGACGACCTCGGGCGCAACCTCGGCCCCGGCCTCGGGGGCCGCCGCCGCGGCCGGGGCGCCGCCGTCCCCGCAGGGCCCGCACGAACCGCCGCCGCAGCCGGATCCGGAGCCGGAGGCGGCCTGCGCGGCGGCGACGTCCGCCCGGTGCGCCGGCAGCGTCGTCGTGTCCGTGCCCTCCACCTCGAAGCCGGCGTCCGCGATCATGTCCAGGTCGGCCTTGCCCTCCTGGCCCTCACTGGTGAGGTAGTCGCCGAGGAAGATCGAGTTGGCCAGGTGCAGGGCGAGCGGCTGCATCGAGCGCAGGTGCACCTCGCGCCCGCCGGCCAGCCGCACCTCGACGTCCGGGCAGACGAACCGCACCATCGCGAGGATGCGCAGCGCCCGCTGCGGCGTGAGGTTCCACTCCTTGGCCAGCGGCGTGCCCTCGAAGGGGATGAGGAAGTTGACGGGCACCGAGTCGGGGTCCAGCGCGCGCAGCGAGAAGACGACGTCGACGAGGTCCTCGTCGCTCTCGCCCATGCCCGCGATCAGCCCGGAGCAGGCGGACATGCCCGCGGCCTGCGCCTGCTGCACGGTGTCGACGCGGTCGGCGTAGGTGTGCGTGGTGGTGATGTCGCCGTAGGTGGCTTCGGAGGTGTTGAGGTTGTGGTTGTACGCGTCGGCGCCGGCGGCGCGCAGCCGCTCGGCCTGGCCCGCGGAGAGCAGTCCGAGGCAGGCGCACACCTCGACGTCCTCGTTCTGCTCCTTGATCGCTTCGATGGTCTTGGAGACCCGGTCGATGTCCCGGTCCGTGGGCCCGCGCCCGCTGGCGACCAGACAGACCCGCTTCGCCCCGCCGGCGACACCGGCGGCGGCGGCCTTGGAGGCGTCCTCCGGCTTGAGCCAGGTGTACTTGAGGATCCCGGCCTTGGAACCGAGCCGCTGCGAGCAGTACGAGCAGTCCTCGGGGCAGAGCCCGGATTTGAGGTTGACGAGGTAGTTGAGCTTCACCCGGCGCCCGAACCACCTGCGGCGCACCTTGCCGGCCGCGGCCACCACGTCGAGCAGGTCGTCGTCGGACGTCGCCAGCACGGCGAGCGCCTCTTCGCGGGTCGGCGGCTCGCGCCGCAGCCCCTTGTCCACCAGCGTGTTCAGCAGGTCCATGGCGGTGATCCTCGCTCACGGCCGTACCCCGGGCCAAGGTAGGGATCGCACAACTCCCGCGGATTGATGTGTGTGTATTGCCACACCCTGACCAGGTGTGACGCCCGCTACGTTCTACAGAGGTTCTATCCGGGCTCCACAGAACCGGCCCCCAGCCCCCTGGAACGCGAAGGAAGGCCGCATGCCTCAGGACCCGACCCGGGACACGCCCCGGCCCGCCTTCCGGGACCCCTTCGCCTGGATCGACGCGCACCACGAGCGGCGCCTGGCGGCCGGGCTCGTACGGACCCTGCGGCCCCGCCCCGCGGACTCGCCGCTGACCGACCTGGCGGGCAACGACTACCTGGGCCTCACCCGCCACCCCGAGGTCACCGAGGCCGCCGCGGCGGCCGCCCGCCGGTGGGGCGCCGGGGCGACGGGCTCCCGTCTGGTCACCGGCAGCACCGCCCTGCACGCCCGGCTGGAGGAGGAGCTCGCCGCCTTCTGCGGCTTCGAGTCCGCGCTCGTGTTCTCCTCCGGCTACGCGGCCAACCTCGCCGCCGTCACCGCGCTCGCCGGGCCCGGCGGCGGCGCCGAGGGTGCGGCCCTGCTCGTCTCCGACGAAGGCAACCACGCCTCCCTGATCGACGGCTGCCGGCTGGCCCGCGCCGAGAAGGCGGTCGTGCCGCACGCCGACCCGGACGCCGTCCGCAAGGCCCTCGCGGCACACGGAGGCCGCGCGCTCGCCGTCACCGACTCCGTCTTCTCCGTCGACGGCGACGCCGCCCCGCTGCCCGCGCTCGCCGGGGCGTGCCGCGAACACGGGGCGGCCCTGCTCGTGGACGACGCGCACGGGCTCGGCGTCCTCGGCGAGGGCGGCCGGGGCGCGGTGCACGCGGCGGGACTGGCGGGCGCCCCGGACGTCGTCGCGACGGTCACGCTCTCGAAGGCGCTGGGCAGCCAGGGCGGTGCGGTGCTCGGCCCGGAGCGGGTGATCCGGCACCTGGTGAGCAACGCCCGCACGTTCATCTTCGACACCGGCCTCGCACCGGCGGCGGCCGGTGCCGCGCTGGCGGCCCTCACGGTGCTGCGCCGCGAGCCGCAGCGGGCGCAACGGGTCCGGGAGATCGCCGCCGAGCTGCACCGCAGGGTGGTGGCGGCGGGCTTCGCGGCGGTACGGCCCGACGCGGCGGTGGTCTCCGTACGCGCACCCTCGCCGGAGGCGGCGGTGCGGTGGGCGGCGGACTGCCGGGAGGCGGGGATCGCGGTCGGCTGTTTCCGGCCGCCGTCCGTGCCGGACGGCGTCTCACGGCTGCGGCTGACCGCCCGGGCCGATCTGTCGGACCGGCAGGTGACGGCCGCGGCCGACGCGATCGTACGGACCGCGCCGGCCGCTTGAACGAAAGGGCCTTAACGAAAGGGCCTTACCGGGTCAGAGCGGGTCGATCCCGCCGTCGCGCAGTCCCTCGACGAAGCAGGTCCACGCGGCGGAGCGGAAGAGGACAGCGGGACCGCCCGTCCGCTTGGAGTCGCGCACGGCGAGGAGGCGGCCGGGGAGCGGTCCGGCCGTCTCGACGCAGTTGTTGTATCCGGTGCTGTAACTGCTGCGCCGCCATGGAGCCTCGCGGAGCAGGGAAAGCGCTGCAGGGGTGGAACGGTGGGGTACGTACCGAGGCATTGCGGACATGGTGCCTCCTTACGCGCCGTCGTTGATCCCGGCGATGAATTCCAGCGATTTCTCGTGCGAGAGGGCGTGTGCGCGCAGTGTCGTGAAGGCCGCGCCGTACGCCCGGAGGTCTTCTTTCCGCTCCAGGTAGAGGCTACTCGTCAAGTGGTCGAGAACAACCACATCCAGATCAGCAATGCGCGGAAATGAGAAAATAACAAAAGGCCCGGTGATGCCGATATGGCCGCCACTGGAGAAGGGCAGGACGTGCAGCCGCACGTGCCCCAGCGATCCCGTCTCCACCAGGTGCCGCAACTGCCCGGCCATGACCTCCGCTCCGCCGACCTCATGGCGCAGTACGGCCTCGTCCAGCACGGCGCACACCTCCAGCGGCTGCTCGCCCCGGAGCACCGCCTGGCGCGCCAGGCGCACCCGCACCAGCTCCTCGACCTGCTCCGGCGCAGGGTCGCCGAGGGCCGCGCGGGTCACGGCGCGGGCGTAGTCCGGCGTCTGCAGCAGGCCGGGCACCACGGTGGTCTCCAGGGTGCTTAACCGCGAGGCCTCCGACTCCAGGCTGATGAAGTCGAGATAGGCGGGCGGCAGCCGGTCGCGGTAGGCGTACCACCAGCCGCGCCGGGCCCCCGCGCCCTCGCCCGGTTCGGTGGACCCCGCGCCGCACAGCGCCCCCAGCAGCGCGCGCAGCTCGGCGTCGGCGACCCCGTAGGCGTCCAGCAGCCGGGCCACGTCCGCCGGTTTCACGCCACTGCTGCCCGTCTCGATCCGGCTGACCTTCGACTGGTGCCAGCCCACCGCGCGCGCGGCCTCCAGGCTCGTCAGCCCGGCCAGTTCGCGCTGGCGGCGCAGCTCCGCACCCAGCTTGCGGCGGCGTACCGCCGGTCCGTACCGCATTGGCCCTCCCCTGGGTCACTGTCGTTGTCATACGTCAGTGTCAATAGCCCAGTGTGCCGTGTGAATCCGGTCGCTCGTCGTAGAGTTCACTGCTTCGGGCGACAGATATATGCATATCTTGGGGGATCGCTCCCATCACAGGCGTTATCAGTGGCAGTCTGTCGCGCAGAGCCGTCCGAGGCCGCTCATGCCCCCCACGACTTACGGCACGCTTCCCGACTTTTCCGTGGCAGTGCACCGGAGTCCGGTCTCGGCGGGACCTCGGCTGAAAGGGCCATCGCCATGGCAGACCACCAAGAAGCCACCGTCACGCTGCCGAGCGCCCCCGCCTCGGTCTCCACGGCGCGCCGCTACGTCGCGGAGGTGCTGGCGGACTGGGGGCTTCCGGGCGGGACGGACACCTCCGAGACCGTGCGCCTGATCGTCTCCGAGCTCGCGACCAACGCCGTGCAGCACACCCGGGGACAGTCGCCCACCTTCACCGTGGACGTCCGCCTCGACCGCGATCAGCATCTGCGCATCGGCGTCACCGACAGCCACCCGCGCTTCCCCCGGCGGCTGCCCGCCGCGGTCCAGCAGGACAACGGCCGCGGCATGGTGATCATCCGCTGTCTCACCGCTGAGCACGGGGGGCGGCTGTTCTGCACGCCGACCTCCGACGGCGGCAAGACGGTGTGGATCTCCCTCCCCTGGACCGCGCCGGTCAGCGCAGAGCGCTGAACTCCCCTCCGGCCGGCCAGGCCCCCCGCACGCGGTGCGGGGGGCCTCGGGCCTCTTCGGGCCCTCGTGCGGGGAGTTACGGCGAGTTGCGGGGAGCCGTGTCACCGGGCCTTCCGGGGGCTCCGGGGGCGGGCCGGTGACGCCGGGTCAGCCGACCCGGCCGTAGCGGACGCTGTTGGTCCAGATCCGCTCCAGCCGGACGACCGCGCCCGTCTTGGGTGCGTGCCAGATGCGGCCGTCCCCGTTGTATATCCCCACGTGGTAGATCCCGCGCCCGGAGACGAAGAAGACGAGGTCGCCGCGTTCGCGTGCGGAGCGGGGGATGTGCCGGGTGCTGTTGTACTGCTGGGCGGCGGTGCGGGGCAGGGACTTCCCGGCCCGCTTGAAGGAGTAGAGCGTCAGGCCCGAGCAGTCGAACCGGTAGGGTCCGGTCGCCCCCCACTGATACGGGGAGCCCTGCTTCGAGGCCGCGATCCGCAGTGCCTGGGTGGAGACGGTCGACGCCTCCGCCTCTGCCGCGCCGCCCGGAGCCAGCACGGTGGCCCCGACAGCGGCGAGAGTGAGGGCCGATGCGGCACCGGCCCTGGACAGCTTTGACGGACGTTTGTGCGCGCCCATGCGCTAACCCTTCGTCAGCCGCCTGTGAAGGATGACCTGTCGGGTTCGGGCAGGCGAAGGTTGCCCGGCCGCTGTCAACGGCTTCACCCCAAGGGCCGACCGCACTACTCTTGGTCGTCCCACCACTCTTGGGTCCTCCATCCCTGCCGTTGCACTGAAGTCGACCCGGCATCCCGGCGGCGGCAGGGTTCGGCGTCCACCGGGACCGCCCCGCCGGGGTGGCGGGGTCTTGTCGTCGAAGGGATCTTGGCGCAGCCGCCGTGCCGATTCCGAGCGGAACCAGGGGTATGTGAGCCTGATCACTTCTGGGCAATTCCGGTGGACGCGGGGCGATTTGGTGGTGTGCGCGCAAGCCGGCTGAGCCGCTGGCCTGCGGCGGTTCGTACCGGCCCGGGAGCAATCCGGCCGCCCGCGCCAAATCGATCACCGCGCCCCGTCTACGCCGTGATCCTTCATGGAGGGGACCGGGGTTTATCCGGGTGCGGACCCCCGGCCCTCCGGCGCACATGGCGCGGAGATCCCTTCGCCCCCGGCGCTCTGCGCCGGGGACCCGTACCGTCCGCGTCGGCATGACCCGCTCGCACCTTCCGTTCGCCTGTTTCGTACAGGCATGCGAGCCGCGGCGCCGTCGCGCCACCGCGACGACCATGGTCTGCGCCGCCCGTAGCCGGCGGTACGTGTCGTGCGGACGGACGGCCATGATCCGGCCCAGAAGATCCAGTAGATGCAGACGACAGACGGCTCCCGGGTCCATGGCCATGACAATGCAAAGAGTCAGTTAACGCGTTGGAAAAGGTTCCGCCCTAATCTGCAATCACCGGCCACCGGCCGAAGAACCCCAGGTCAACACCGTGTTGAACTCGGGTAGCGTCCCGGTGCGTCCATCCGGGACACCTGGGACGACAGTGAGGTGGGACGCATGCAACTCTCCCCGCGCGAGCAGGAACGACTGCTCCTGCACGTGGCCGCCGACGTGGCCGCCAAGCGCAAGGCCCGCGGCCTGCTCCTCAACCACCCCGAGGCGGTGGCCCTGATCACGGTCCACGTCCTCGAAGGCGCCCGGGACGGCCGCACGGTTGCCGAGCTGATGTCCTCCGGGCGCAGGGTGCTCACCCGCGACGACGTCATGGAGGGCATCCCCGAGATGCTCCACGACGTCCAGGTCGAGGCCACCTTCCCCGACGGCACCAAGCTCGTCACCGTCCACGAACCGATCTGCTGACGGGGGAGGACCCGCGATGATCCCCGGAGAAATCCTGTACGCCGCCGAGCCCGTGGCCCTCAACCAGGGGCTGCACCGCACCCGGCTCACCGTGCTCAACGCCGCCGACCGCCCGGTGCAGGTCGGCTCGCACTACCACTTCGCCGAGGCCAACCCCGGCCTCGACTTCGACCGCGCGGCGGCCCGCGGCAAGCGCCTCGACATCGCTGCCGGCACCGCCGTCCGCTTCGAGCCGGGCATCCCCCTCCAGGTCGACCTCGTCCCCATCGGCGGCAAGCGCATCGTCGAGGGTCTGCGCGGCGAGTGCGGGGGACCGCTCGATGACTGAACTCAGCCGCGTCGCCTACGCCGGCCTCTACGGGCCGACCGCAGGCGACCGCGTCCGCCTCGCCGACACCGACCTCGTCGTCGAGATCGAGGAGGACCGCAGCGGCGGGCCCGGGCACGCCGGCGACGAGGCCGTCTTCGGCGGCGGCAAGGTCATCCGCGAGTCGATGGGCCAGTCCCGTGCGACCCGGGCGGACGGGGCCCCCGACACCGTCATCACCGGGGCCCTCGTCCTCGACCACTGGGGCGTCGTCAAGGCCGACATCGGCATCCGCGACGGCCGGATCACCGGCGTCGGCAAGGCCGGCAACCCCGACACCATGGACGGCGTCCACCCCGACCTCGTCATCGGCCCCGAGACCGAGGTCATCGCCGGCAACGGCAAGATCCTCACCGCCGGGGCCGTCGACGCCCACGTGCACTTCATCTGCCCGCAGGCCGCGGACGAGGCCCTCGCCTCCGGCGTCACCACCCTGCTCGGCGGCGGCACCGGGCCGGCCGAGGGCAGCAAGGCCACCACCGTCACCCCCGGAGCCTGGCACCTTGCCCGGATGTTCGAGGCCATGGAGGGCTACCCCGTCAACATCGGCCTGCTGGGCAAGGGCAACACCGTCTCCTACGACTCGATGCGCGCCCAGCTGCGGGCCGGCGCCGTCGGCTTCAAGATCCACGAGGACTGGGGGGCGACCCCCGCCGTCATCGACGCCTGCCTGGCCGTGTGCGAGGAGAGCGGCGCCCAGCTCGCCATCCACACCGACACCCTCAACGAGGCCGGCTTCGTCGGAGACACCCTCGCCGCCATCGCCGGCCGCTCCATCCACGCCTACCACACCGAAGGCGCCGGCGGCGGGCACGCCCCCGACATCATCACCGTCGTCTCCGAGGCCAACGTCCTGCCCAGCTCCACCAACCCCACCCGGCCGCACACCGTCAACACCGTCGACGAACACCTCGACATGCTGATGGTCTGTCACCACCTCAACCCGGCCGTCCCCGAGGATCTCGCCTTCGCCGAATCCCGCATCCGGCCCGGCACCATCGCCGCCGAGGACGTCCTGCACGACCTCGGAGCGATCTCGATCATCTCCTCCGACTCCCAGGCGATGGGCCGCATCGGGGAGGTCGTGCTGCGCACCTGGCAGACCGCGCACGTGATGAAGAGACGCCGCGGCCCCCTGCCCGGCGACGGACCGGCCGACAACGCACGAGCCCGGCGCTACGTCGCCAAATACACCATCAACCCGGCCGTCGCGCAGGGCCTCGACCACGAGATCGGCTCCGTGGAGCCGGGCAAGCTCGCGGACCTCGTGCTGTGGGAGCCCGCCTTCTTCGGCGTACGGCCGCAGCTCGTCATCAAGGGCGGCCAGATCGCCTACGCGCAGATGGGCGACGCCAACGCCTCCATCCCCACCCCGCAGCCGGTCCTGCCGCGCCCCATGTTCGGCGCCCACGGGCGGGCCCCGGCCGCCAACTCCCTCAACTTCGTCACCCAGTGGGCCATGGACGACGGCCTCCCCGAACGCCTCGGCCTCGGCAAGCGCTTCGTCCCCATACGCTCCACGCGCGGCGTCACCAAGGCGGACATGCGCAACAACGACGCCCGCCCGAGGGTGGAGGTCGACCCCGACACGTTCACGGTCACCGTCGACGGAGAAGCGATCGAGCCCCGGCCGGCGGCGGAACTGCCGATGGCCCAGCGTTACTTCCTGTTCTGATGAGCACGACGACCGAGACCGTCGCAGGCGCGGGGCCGGCCCGGGCCGCGACGAGGACGGCCGGCACCGCCGCCCTCCTCGTCCTCGCCGACGGGCGCTTCCCCGCCGGCGGCCACGCCCACTCCGGCGGGGCCGAGGCCGCCGTCAAGGCCGGGCGGATCACCGACGGCCGGACCCTGGAGGAGTTCTGCCGGGGCCGACTGCACACCACCGGGCTCACCGCGGCCGCCCTCGCCGCGGCGGCCGCGGCCGGAGTCGACCCGCTCGCCCTCGACGACGCCGCGGACGCCCGCACCCCCGCACCCGCCCTGCGCACCGCCGCCCGGCGCCTGGGCCGGCAGATGATGCGCGCCGCCCGCGCCGCCTGGCCCTCGGCGGAGCTCGACGCCCTCGCCGCGGCCCGCCCGCGTGGCGCCCACCAGCCGGTCGTCCTCGGCCTCGCGGCCCGGTCCGCCGGGCTCGGCCCGCTGGACGCCGCCTACGCCGCCGTCTACGAGTCGGTCAGCGGTCCGGCCACCGCGGTCGTACGCCTGCTGAGCCTCGACCCGTTCGTGGCGACGGCCGTCCTGGCCCGGCTGGCGCCGGAGCTCGACGCGGTGGCGGCGGCAGCCACCGCGTCCGCGGCGCGGGCGTCCGCGGAGGGCCCGGACGCCCTCCCGGCCGCCGCGGCCCCGCTGCTGGACATCACGGCGGAACAGCACGCGGCCTGGCCCGTACGACTGTTCGCCAGCTGATGGCCACCCCACGAAGCGCGTGGCACGAGCGCCCCCGGACGACCGGCCACCCCGCCGACGAGGCCGGAACGTCCGTTCCGCCGCCAAGGTCCCTCGTCGGTGAGACCGCCACTTACGTTCCGCCGCAACGGCGAGACACCACGACGTGGCAGTCCGGCGGTGCCGTACAGCAGCACAGCCCGGCGAAGCCAGCCGCGCGGAGCCGGCGGACATGCCGCCGGGCCTGCACCGCCGGGGTACCCCGCCGGCGATGCCTGCACGTTCGTTCCGCCGCAACGGCGGGACACCAGGACGTGGCATTCCGGCGGTGCCGTACAGCACGGCAGCCCGGCGAAGCCCCGCCGCCCGGGGCCGGCGGACTCGCGGCCGGGCCCGCGCCGCCGGGGTACCTCGCCGGCGAGGCCGGCATGTCCGTTCCGCCGCAACGGCGGGACACCACGACGTGGCAGTCCGGCGGTGCCGTACAGCACCGCAGCCCGGCGAAGCCCCGCCGCGCGGAGCCGGACCGTACGACCCCTACCCCTGCCCCCACCCATCACCGAACCCCCCGGAGGGACCATGCACCTCGACCACCCCGAGACCTACCCCCACCGCCACACCTACAGCGCCGCCTCCCCCGTCCGCCCCGACGGGACGCGTCGCGCCCTGCGGATCGGCCTCGGCGGGCCCGTCGGGTCCGGTAAGACCGCGACCGTCGCCGCGCTCTGCCGTGCCCTGCGCGAGGAGTTGTCCATCGCCGTCGTCACCAACGACATCTACACCCGCGAGGACGCCGAGTTCCTGCTGCGCAACGCCGTCCTGCCGGCGGAGCGGATCACCGCAGTCGAGACCGGGGCCTGTCCGCACACCGCCATCCGCGATGACATCTCCGCCAACCTGGAGGCCGTGGAGGACCTCGAGGACGCGGTCGGGCCGCTCGACCTCGTCCTGGTCGAGTCCGGGGGCGACAACCTCACCGCCACCTTCTCCAAGGGCCTGGTGGACGCGCAGATCTTCGTCATCGACGTCGCGGGCGGCGACGACATCCCGCGCAAGGGCGGCCCGGGCATCACCACCGCCGACCTGCTCGTCGTCAACAAGACCGACCTCGCCCCGTACGTCGGCGTCGACCTGGAGGGGATGGCCCGCGACGCCAAGGCGCAGCGGGGCGAACTCCCGGCCGCCTTCACGTCCCTTGTCACGGAGGGCGGCGTGGAGCCGGTCACGACGTGGGTGCGCGCCCGGCTCGCCGCCTGGACCGAGTCCTCGTGACCGCTCTCGCCGCCGCAACCGCGCCACCGCAGGGAGCCGGGCTGCGGGCCTCCGCCCGGATCGTGGCCGTCGCGGACGGCAGGGGCGGCACCGCCCTGCCCGTCCTCGACGGCGGCGGCCCGTTCGCCCTGCGGCGGCTGCGCTCGCCGGGGGCCGAGGCGCGGGTGTGCCTGGTCGGCGCGATGAGCGCGCCGCTGGGCGGCGACGCCCTCACGCTGTCCGCCGAAGTGGAGGACGGCGCCGTGGTGCACTTCTCCACCACGGCCGCCACGATCGCCCTGCCCGGCCGTACGGGTGCTCCGGCGACCTACGACGTGCGCATCCGGGTCGGCGAGGGCGCCGAGCTGCGCTGGCTCCCCGAACCGCTGATCTCCGCGCGCGGCGGCGAGCTGTGGATGACCACGCGCATCGAACTCGCCCCCACGGCCCGGCTGGTGTTCCGCGAGGAGCAGATCCTGGGGCGCGCGGGGGAGCGGCCGGGCCGGCTGACGGCCCGCCTCACCGTCCGGCGCGGCGGACGCCCGCTCTACGATCAGGAGTTGTCGTACGGCCCGGGCGTGCCCGGCTGGGACGGCGGGGCTGTCCTGGGTGGTCACCGGGCGGCCGGTCAACTCCTCGTCGTCGACCCGGCCTTCGGGACGGCCCCGGTCGCACCGCGTGTGCTTGGCCCGGCGGCCGTCGTCGCCCCGCTGGCCGGCCCGGCCGCGGTGGTGAGCGCCGTGGCGCCGGACGGCCTGCAGTTGCGAACGCTGCTCGAAACCGGGCTCTTGGGGATGGATGTCGGTAGATAGTGCGATACGGGTGATGTGGTGTGCCGGTGATGAATGCCGCCTCACGCGTCACCGCATGTTTCATCATTCTTACGGATTAGTAAAGAACACTCGTACGACCTGTCCTTTGTGGGATGGGAGACGAAAGGATCCCCCTGCAGCATTGCGATCTCCGCCGCTCCAAGCGGCGTACCCAGCAGGGGGATTCCTTCGTGAGACACACGTCAATACTCGGCGCGGCCGGCACCCTGGTGACCGGCGCGCTGGTGGCCGGGTTCCTGACCGCCCCGGCCGCCGGCGCGAGCGAGCGCGTGCCGGGCGGGGCCGCAGAGGCCCGCGGTGTGAAGACGGCCGCCGAGCGCGCGGCCAAGGCGGGCATCAAGTGGCAGGACTGTCCTGCCTCCTGGGGCCTCGAGAAGCCCATCCAGTGCGGTTACGTCACGGTCCCCGTCGACTACGCCAAGCCGGACGGGCCCACCATCAAGATCGCAGTGGACCGGGCCCGTTCGACCGGTACCGCCGACGAGCGCCAGGGCGCCCTCCTCTACAACCCCGGCGGCCCCGGCGGCTCCGGCATGAGGTTCCCGCGCCGCATCACCACCAAGGCCCCGCTCTGGGCGAAGACGGCGAAGGCGTACGACTTCGTGGGCTTCGACCCGCGCGGCGTCGGCCACTCCGCCCCGATCTCCTGCGTCGACCCGCAGAAGTTCGTGGCGGCGCCCAAGCCCGACCCGGTGCCTGCCAGCGAGGCCGACAAGCTCGCCCAGCGCAAGCTCGCCCGCCAGTACGCCGACGGCTGCGCCGAGCGCAGCGGCAAGCTGCTGCCGTACCTCACCACGGCGAACACCGCGCGCGACATCGACGTCGTCCGCGCCGCCCTCGGCGAGAAGAAGCTCAACTACCTGGGCGTCTCCTACGGCACCTACCTCGGCGCCGTCTACGGCACCCTGTTCCCGGGCCACGTCCGCCGCCTCGTCGTCGACAGCGTCGTCAACCCGGCCCAGGACAACATCTGGTACCAGGCCAACCTGGAGCAGGACGTCGCCTTCGAGGCCCGCTTCAAGGACTGGGAGGACTGGGTCGCCAAGTACGACTCCACCTTCCACCTCGGCTCCACCCGGGCCCAGGTCCAGAAGAACTGGGAGAAGCTCCGGGCCACCGCCAAGAAGAAGCCCATCGGCGGGGTCGTCGGCCCGGCCGAGCTGACCACCTTCTTCCAGGACGCGGCGTACTACGACTCCTCGTGGGTCCCGGTCGCCGAGACCTGGAGCAAGTACGTCGCCGGTGACGAGAAGCCGCTGGTCGAGGGCGCGGGCCCCGACCTGTCCGACACCGCGGGCAATATCTCCAAGGAGAACGGCAACGCCGTCTACACGGCGGTCGAGTGCGCCGACGCCAAGTGGCCCACCAGCTGGAAGAAGTGGGACCGCGACAACACCCGCATCCACCGCGAGGCCCCCTTCATGACCTGGGCCAACGCCTGGATGAACCTCCCGTGCGCCACGTGGAAGGGCCCGCAGGGCACGCCCATCGAGGTCACCACGCACAAGGGCCTGCCGCAGACCCTCATCATCCAGGCCGAGCGCGACGCGGCCACCCCGTACGCGGGCGCCGTGGAGCTGCACAAGCGCTTCAAGGGCTCCCGCCTGATCACCGAGAAGGGCGCCGGCTCGCACGGCGTCACGGGTGAGGCCAACCCCTGCATCAACGCCAAGCTCGACGCCTACCTCATCGAGGGCAAGCTCGACGCGAAGGACGTGACGTGCGCCCCGCACGCCATCCCCGAGCCGCCGAAGCCCGCCGCGGCGAAGTAGAACGTGGTCGGCAACTAGACAGCACTGTGCCCCACCCTCTTGGAGGGTGGGGCACAGTGCTGTGTCCGGTTCTGTCAGTGAGCTATGTGCTTCCGGTGCCAGGCGAAGAAGGGGGCACTCGCGTCGTTGTAGTCCTTCATCGCTCGACCTGCCACATTGATCGCCGCCCGCTTCAGGTCCGCCGTCACATCGGCCTGGACGCCGGCTTCGATGAGACCGTCCTCGTTGACATAGATATAGCCGTGCTCGAACAGCTCGTCGCAGCCGATCAGGCACGCCGCCGTGATGTTGGAGAGGTTGAGTTGCTCTTCGCGATTGGCGACGCTACGGCGCTTGATGTGTGCAGCCCGCACCATGCGCGGAGGCAGGACGCGTTCACAGAAGGCGCAGGTGAGCTCGGTCGGCTCGGAGCCGAACTTCTTACGGCGCAGCTTCTGCTGCTCGCGCCGGACCAGTACCTTCGCGAAGGTGTTCATCTCACCGGTGTGTTCGACGACACCGTCGGCCGTGCCATCGCCGTTGTCCGGCAGTCGCGTGGCCATCGTGGCCACACCGCCGGCGTCCGGAACGAGTACTGCCGCTCCCTGCTTGTTGGCGGAGAGTCGCAGGCATTCCATGGCTTCCGGCCCGAGGACCGTACCCGGGATGTCCTCGTCCTCGGAGACGACCGATATGCCCAGGCGCTCGGGATAGACGTCGTCGAGCCAGACTTGCTCGGTCGCTGTGAAGAGGGGAGCCGTGACCTGTGCAACGATCACGCGCTTGAGCGTCGCGTCGGACCAGCCGCCGGGCTTGACGCGGCTGTTCGGGCCACGGTGGCCGAGGACGAGGAAGTCGCCTTCGGCGAGTCGCCTGACCTTGTCGCGGGCTCCGGCCCGGTCGAGGGCACTGGAGCGCCAACCCCAGAGGTTGTGGCGAAGGCCGGTGGCGAGGTTCTCACGGGAAGGCTTCGGTACGTAGACGTAGCCGGTCTGAGGCATGAGCACTCCGTTGCTTGACGTCCCCGAAGGGATATATGAGCAGGGCACCCGGGCCGCAACGAGTCCAGGGGACTGGGAGGGCCGGGAGTGGAGCCTGATACTTAGGCGGAAAGATAATATGACCAGCGCTGGCCGCGGAATTCAAGCATCCGTTTAATGGGGCGGGTTGAGCCTGGGGATGGCTATGAACCGGGATCCGGTCACGCCTGTGGGCGGTCGTCGTGACGGTCGGGGTCCTGCCCGTGGCTCGTACGGGGACGTATCAGGCTGGATGACCATTTGATGAGCATTCTGCGAACCTCGACGGTTCTCGGTGTTTTGGCCGCCCGCTCCTCGTAGCCTGTGTTCATGCCCGCCAACCCGGACCTCACCCGGTCGCCCGAGGAGATCAACGACGCGATCCGCGCGTTCCTGGCGGAGCGCCGCGGCCGGATGCTCCACGGTGAGGAGCGCCGGGCCTACGAGCGGCTGCGTGCGGAGTGGCTGGCGGCGGTGCGGGGCGTCCCGTGCCTGACCGGGCAGCGGTGACGCGCAGGCCCCGCGCCGCGCCCGCGGGGCCGCTTCAGGTCACGGAAGCCGTATGCGCCCCCGCACCGTGCTGCACTCCAACGCGCCCCCGTCCGCCGTGCGTTCCCCCGCATCCCCGGCATCGCAGGGCCCTGGCAAGGGCGTTACGGGCGGTACGGTGGCCCTGCCCACGGCCGACCGTCCCGCGCTGACCCGCCGTCAGCACCCTGCCGCCCGACCCCGCGGCGCCGGAGGACCGGCCGGGTGACCTGCCGCCGCCACCCGGGCGACGGCACGGTGTGGCAGCTTGCCCGGCGCGGTCCGCGCGCGATGGCCTTGGGCCCGGGCACCCCCGCGCCCCAGGAGGCACCGATGTCCCTACCCCGTACCGCCGTGGCCGCCGCGGCGACCACCGCCGCGCTCCTCGCCCTGGCCTCCCCGTCCGCCGCGGCGGACGAGCTGCAGGGCCCTTCCGGCGGCTCGGACGGCACCGACGGGCGGTTCTTCCTCACCGTCTCCGGCGCGCAGAACACCTGGATCCGCGGGGTCCAGCTGAGCTGCCCGGACGCCGGCGGCCACCACCCCCACGCGACGGAGGCGTGCACGACGCTGCACCGCGCCAAGGGCGACCCCGGCCGGGTGACCGGAGCCGGGCACCAGTGCACGCGGGAGTACGACCCGGTGACCGCGACCGCCGAGGGCGACTGGAACGGGCGCCCCGTCGTCTGGCACAAGACCTTCCCCAACCCCTGCGCGCTCGACGTGGCGACCGGGCCGGTCTTCCGCTTCTGATCCGCTTCCGGCCTGCCCGGCCCCCGCTCACGTCCCCCGGGCCACGAGCGTCCCTATCGTCAGCAGCGTCAGCATCACCCACGCGAACCACAGCCAGCCGTTGCTGCCGATCGTCACCGTGTACGCGGTCACCACGACGAGGCACCCCACCGTCAGCCCCGCCATCGTCTTCGTCGATCCGGGCATCCCCGCACCTCCTCACGGCGGCCCGGGAGCGCGCCGACGCGCAGAAAGGGCCGCGGCCTGGAGTCCATGGTCTCCCGGCCGCGGCCCCTGCCGCCAGAGCTCGCGCACGCCTCGCGCGTACGCCCGCCCGTCAGGTCTCCCGCGAGCGCAGCGAGGCGAGGTAGGCGTTGTAGGCCTCCAGCTCCTTGTCGCCGTTGCGGTCCGCGGCCCGGTCCGAGCGCCGCGCCTGCCGCTGCTCGGAGCGGTACCACTGGTAGGCCAGCGCGAGCAGCACCACGACCGACGGGATCTCGCTGAACGCCCAGGCGATGCCGCCGCCCGCCTGCTGGTCCTCCAGGGCGTCGATGCCCAGCGAGGCCGGCGGGTGCATGTACGTGCCGATCATCGGCTCCGAGGCCATCATCAGCGCGATGCCGAAGAACGC
The DNA here is from genome assembly GCF_013394065.1 of Streptomyces rectiverticillatus. Lineage (NCBI taxonomy): Bacteria > Bacillati > Actinomycetota > Actinomycetes > Kitasatosporales > Streptomycetaceae > Streptomyces > Streptomyces rectiverticillatus. The sequence continues at coordinate 982,702 of NZ_CP040752.1, read as the reverse complement.
GTGGAAGGGCATGCCCGCGAAGAGCTCCAGCATCCGCATCACGTAGCCCGGCCGGTGCGGGCCCGGGTCCACGCCCATGATCGGCCAGAAGAACACCAGGCCCACGGCGAGGAAGTGCACCATCATCGCGATGTGGCCCGTCCTGGACTCCATCAGGAAGTCGAAGAGCGGGGTGAAGTACAGCGCGTAAAGGCTCGCGATGAACAGCGGGATCGTGAACACCGGGTGCGTGATGACGCGCATGTAGCGGCTGTGGAGCAGGGCGACCAGCCACTCGCGCGGGCCCTTGCGGCCGCGCCCGGCCGCGGGCAGCGCCCGCAGCGTCAGGGTCACCGGGGCGCCGAGCAGGATCAGGATCGGCGACAGCATGCTGATGACCATGTGCTGCACCATGTGCACGCTGAACATGACCATGCCGTAGTCGTTGAGCTTGGTGCACATCACCAGCCACACGCTCAGCACACCGAGGACGAACGCGACGATCCGGCCGACCGGCCAGGCGTCCCCGCGCCGCCGCAGCCGGACCACCGCCCAGCCGTAGAGGGCCAGGGCCAGCAGACAGCCGATCATGAAGAATGGATCGCCACTGAACTGCAGACCCCGTCCCAGCGTGAACGGCGGCATGTCCATGTGCATCATGCCGTGCCCGCTGTGATCCATCCGCTCTCTCCCATTTCGCACCGATGCGCCGGGACCAGAGTAGAGGCGCCCCGGGCCGCGTCCGCGGCCGGGGGCGCCCCGCCTGGGGGCGGGAGACACCGGGAAAAACGGCTCAGAGCACGCACTCGACCTCGGTGTACCGCTCCTGCGGCACGGTCTTGAGCCGCTCGACGGCCTCCGCCAGCGGCACCAGCGTGATGTCCGTGCCGCGCAGCGCCGTCATCATGCCGAACGCCCCGTGGTGCACCGCCTCGACCGCGTGCCAGCCGAACCGGGTCGCGAGGACGCGGTCGTACGCGGTGGGCGTGCCGCCGCGCTGCACGTGGCCGAGTATCACCGGGCGGGCCTCCTTGCCCAGGCGCCGCTCCAGCTCCCCGGAGAGCTGCCGGGCCACCCCGGCGAACCGCTCGTGCCCGTAGACGTCCGTGGCGCCCGTCTCGAAGGCCATGGAGCCCTCGCGCGGCTTGGCACCCTCGGCGACGACGACGATCGCGAAGCGCTTGCCCGCCTCGAAGCGCCGGCCGACGACCGCGGTCAGCTCGTCGATGTCGAAGGGCCGCTCGGGCACGACGATGGCGTGCGCACCGGCTGCCATGCCCGAGTGCAGGGCGATCCAGCCGGTGTGCCGGCCCATGACCTCCACGATCAGCACCCGCTGGTGCGACTCCGCGGTGGTCTTCAGCCGGTCCAGCGCCTCGGTCGCCACGCCCACGGCCGTGTCGAAGCCGAACGTGACGTCGGTCGAGGCGATGTCGTTGTCGATGGTCTTGGGCACGCCGACGATCGGCAGGCCGGCGTCCGACAGCAGGCGGGCGGCCTTGAGGGTCCCCTCGCCGCCGATGGGGATGACGGCGTCCAGACCGAGGCCGGCCACATGGCCCTTGGCCCGCTCGACACCGTCGCGCAGCTGCGCGGGCTGCACGCGCGAGGAGCCGAGGATGGTGCCGCCGGTGGCCAGGATGCCGGCCACGGCGTCCAGGTCGAGCCTGCGGTGGTCGCCTTCGAGGAGGCCCTTCCAGCCGTCGTGGAAGCCGATGACCTCGTCGCCGTGGTCGACGACCGCGCGGTGCACGACGGACCTGATGACGGCGTTCAGACCGGGGCAGTCGCCACCGGAGGTGAGTACACCAATGCGCATGACAGGGGGAAACCTTCGCAACAGGGCGGGAGACCGGACCCCGTCGTCCGGTTGCGTCCCCGCCACCTTACTAGCGGTAGGCGGCGGGGGACGCGACCGTCCGTCATGCGGTCGGCAGGGCTACGCCGACTGGGTCGCCGCCGCGATCCGCTCGGCGCGCAGCGCCTCGTACCAGCGGTCGTCCACCGGCGGCAGGGCGTTGACGTCCAGCGCCAGCTTGATCAGCATGTCCGAGATGTGCGGGTTACGGGCCATCACCGGGCCGTGCATGTACGTACCGAAGACGGTGTCGTTGTATGCACCCTCAAAGCCGTCGCCCGAGCCGTTGCCGTTGCCGTAGCGCACGCGGGCGAACGGGCGGGCCGTCGGGCCGAGGTGGGTGATGCCCTGGTGGTTCTCGAAGCCCGTCAGCGGCGGCAGGCCCAGCGGCTCGTCGATGTCCGCGAGGACGTCGCCGACGCAGCGCTCGCCCTCGCCGCGGGTGCTGATGACGTCGAGCAGGCCGAGGCCCTGCTCGCGCTGGCCCAGGTCGTTGATGAACTCGTGGCCCAGGATCTGGTAGCCGGCGCAGACTGAGAAGACGATCGCGCCGTTGGCGACGGCCCGGTTCAGACCGCCGTCACGGCGCAGCCGCTCGGCCGCGAGCCGCTGCGGGCGGTCCTCGCCGCCGCCGATCAGGTAGATGTCCCCGGAGGTCGGGATGGGCTGGTCGGACCGGATGTCCACGCGCTGGACATCCAGCCGGCGCTGGCGCGCCCGCCGCTCCAGGACCAGGACGTTGCCCTGGTCGCCGTAGGTGCTGAGCAGGTCGGGGTAGACCCACACCACACGCAGACTGTTCTGGCTCATGCTCACAATCCTTCGGTGCTTGCGCGGGTCAGTTGCCGACGCGGCGGCGGACGTCCTGGAACGCGGTGTAGTTGGCGATCAGCTCGATCCTGCCGGGCGGAGCCGCCTGCACCGCCTCGTCCACGCTCTCGCAGACCCGGAAGTCCAGGCCCGCGACCTCCAGCCGGACGGCCAGGTCCAGCTTGCGGTCGCCGATGACGAAGATCGGGTGGCCGGCGAGGCGCGGGTAGTCCACGTCCCACAGCCACGAGGTGTCGGTGCCGTCCGCGCCGCGGGCGTTGACCGCGAGGATCACCGGCGCCGGAGGCCCGTCGATCAGCGAGAACGTCTCCAGCCAGCCGGCCGGGTTCTTGGCCAGCAGCAGCCGGATGTCGCGGCCGAGGAACTGCACCACGTCGAACCGGCCCGCGACCGCCTGCACCTGGTACATCCGCTCCAGGGCGACCTGCGGCGGGACGCCGAAGGTGGCCGCGACGGCCGCGGAGGTGGTGGCGTTGGCCTTGTTGGCCCGGCCCGGCAGCTGCAGGTGGATCGGCCAGGCCGAACCGTGCGGGTCGAGGACATAGTCGCCCGACAGCGCCCAGCTGGGGGTCGGCCGGCGGAAGCCGCACTCGCCGCAGAACCAGTCGTCGCCGGGGCGCTGCATCACGCCGCCGCACGACGGGCAGGACCAGGCGTCGTCCTTCCACTCCTGGCCGGCCGCCACCCACACCACGTTCGGCGACGAGGAGGCCGCCCACACGATCAGCGGGTCGTCGGCGTTGGCGATGATCACCGCCTTGCTGCCCGCCAGGCCCTCACGCCACTTCTCGGCGAGCATGCGCGTCTCCGCGGCCCGGTCGAGCTGGTCGCGCGAGAGGTTCAGCAGCGCTATGGCCTTGGGGGAGACGTCCCGGGCGACACCCGCCAGGTACTTCTCGTCCACCTCGATCACGCCGTAGCGCGCGTCCGAGCCGCCCGCCAGGGCGGAGGTGATGCCCGCCGGCATGTTCGCGCCCAGCGCGTTGGACACGACCGGTCCGCTGGCGCGCAGCGCCTCGGCGATCAGCCGGGTCGTGGTCGTCTTGCCGTTGGTGGCCGACACCAGGACCACGTCCAGGTGGGTCGCCAGCCGGGCCAGCAGGTCGGGGTCGAGCTTGAGCGCGACCTTGCCGCCGATCACCGATCCGCTGCCACGGCCTGCGGCCCGCGACACCGCCGCAGCCGCCTTGCCCGCCGTCACGGCCAGCTTGGCCCGCGGCGACAGTGGCCCCGAGTTGCCTGCCATCGTCCTAGATCCTCCTTGTTGGGCGCCGGGCCTGTTCCCTGGTCCGCCGGTGGTGGAACGCCCCCTCCGCGCCGAATCGCCAGCCAGGAGGCTCCGGTCGGGGATCAGCCTATCGAGATCCGGCCGCAGGCCCGAACCGGCCGCCCACGGAACGTAGGGTTGACCCATGCGAAACGGCTCCATCCCCGGCTCTTCCGGACGCGTACGGCCCATGCGGCTGCTCGGCGACCCGGGGCTCGGCACCCCCTGCGAGGACGTCACGGACTTCGGCGACGGCCTCGCGCAGCTCGTCGAGGACATGTTCGCGACGATGTACGCCGCCGCCGGCGTGGGCCTCGCGGCCAACCAGATCGGCGTCCCGCTGCGCGTTTTCGTCTACGACTGCCCGGACGACGAGGACCGCCGCCACCTCGGCCACCTGGTCAACCCCCGGCTCGTCGAGGCCGACGGCGTCACCGTCCGCGGGCCGGAGGGCTGTCTGTCCGTCCCCGGCATCGAGGCGGGCACGCCGCGCTTCGACCGCGCCGTCGTCGAGGGCTTCACCCTGGACGGCGCCCCGGCGCGCGTGACCGGCACCGGCTTCTTCGCCCGCTGCCTGCAGCACGAGTGCGACCACCTCGGCGGCGGGCTCTACCTGGACCACGTGACGGGGCTGCGCCGCCGCCGGGCGCTGCGGGCCGTACGCCGCGCGCCGTGGGCGGGGCGCACGGACGCGCAGCCGGAGCCGGCCCGTACGGCGTAGGGCGTACGGGCGGCCGGCCGCGGCACGCGTCAGAAGCCGGGGCCGCCCGGCAGGTCACCCGAAGAGGCGAGCCGCCCCCACAGCAGGTCCGCGAGGTGGCGCACCAGGTGCTCCCGCGGGAAGGGCCGCTCGCGCAGCCACCAGTCGCCGGCGGCGTGCATCATGCCGACGATGCCGTGGCCCCAGGCGCGCGACAGCTCGTCGCTGTCGGGGCCGAGGTCGACGCGTTCGGATATGACCTGCGCGAGCTCCTCGCCCATCCGCCGCAGCAGGGGAGCGGAGTGCCGCCCGACGTCGAAACCCTGCTCGCCCTGGTCGGAGGGATGGCCCTCGTCGGCGGGGTGCATCAGGAAGCGGTAGACCTGCGGCCGGGCCTCTATGGCCGCGAGATAGCTGTCGAGCGTCCGCTCGACGCGGTCGCGGCGCTCGGCGGGGGCGTCCAGCGCCGCCCGCAGCCCCACGAGCAGTGCGTCGGTGTGCCGGGCGGCCAGGGCGCGGTAGAGCCCGCCCTTGTCGCCGAAGTGCCGGTAGAGGATGGGCTTGGTGATGCCCGCCTCGGCCGCGATGGCGTTCATCGACGCACCGGGCCCCTCCCGCAGCACCACCCGGTCCGCCGCCTCGAGCAGCTCCTTGCGGCGCCGCTCCGCCGCATGCTGCTGGTCCTCCCGCTGACTGGTTTCCATATGACCTGCCTCCCCGCCCCTGTGATTCCTGACGCCTGCGCAACGTAACACCCGCTCCACCCAGCGAATCCGGGAGGCGGGACGGTTGACACTACTACCGGTCGGTAACATACTCATGTTACCGCGAGTAAGGGTTGCCGGCAGGGGTGGGAGACGGGCATGGCCGAATTCACGATGGAGCTCAACGAGGACCAGCGGGGGGTGCGCGACTGGATCCACGGCTTCGCGGCCGAAGTGATGCGCCCGGCCGCCGCCGAGTGGGACGAGCGCGAGGAGTTCCCGTGGCCGGTCGTCCAGGAAGCCGCCCGCATTGGGCTGTACTCGCTCGACTTCTACGCCCAGCAGTTCTTCGACCCCACCGGCCTCGGCATCCCCATGGCCATGGAGGAGCTCTTCTGGGGCGACGCCGGCCTCGGCTTGGCCATCACCGGGACCGGACTCGCCGCCATCGGCGTCCTCACCAACGGCACCGAGGAGCAGATCGGCACCTGGCTCCCGCAGATGTACGGCGACGCCCATGACGTGAAGATCGCCGCTTTCTGCTCCTCCGAGCCGGACGCGGGCTCGGACGTCTCGGCCATGCGCACCCGCGCCGTCTACGACGAGGCCAAGGACGAATGGGTCCTCAACGGGACGAAGACCTGGGCGACGAACGGCGGCATCGCGAACGTCCACATCGTCGTCGCGGTCGTCGACCCCGAGCTGGGCGCGCGCGGCCACGCCTCCTTCATCGTCCCGCCGGACACCCCGGGGCTCTCCCAGGGGCAGAAGTTCAAGAAGCACGGCATCCGCGCCTCGCACACCGCCGAGGTCGTCCTCGACGGCGTCCGCCTGCCCGGCCACTGCCTCCTCGGCGGCAAGGACAAGCTGGACGAGCGCCTGGCCCGCGCCCGCGAGCGCGTGCGCACCGGCGGTGCCCGTACGCACAACGCCGCCATGGCCACCTTCGAGGCCTCCCGCCCCACGGTCGGCGCCCAGGCCGTCGGCATCGCCCGCGCCGCGTACGAGGTGGCGCTCGACTACGCCCAGACGCGCCACCAGTTCGGCCGGCCCGTCATCGACAACCAGGGCGTCGCCTTCCAGCTCGCCGACATGCGCACCCGTATCGACGCGGCCCGGCTGCTGGTGTGGCGCGCGTCCTGGATGGCCACCGCGGGCAAGCCCTTCACCGCGGCGGAGGGCTCGATGTCCAAGCTGTTCGCGGGCGAGACGGCGAAGGCCGTCACGGCCCAGGCCATGCAGATCCTCGGCGGGAACGGCTACACGCGCGAGTACCCGGTGGAGCGGATGCACCGCGATGCCGCTATTTACACCATTTTTGAGGGCACGAGCGAGATCCAGCGGCTGGTGATAGCCCGTACGATCTCCGACGTGCCGATCCGGTGAGCCCCGGGCCGGCCGGACCGACCACCTGACCGCCGGGGGCGTGGGCGTGCTGCATCATCTCGAACTGTGGGTGCCCGACCTGCAGCGCGCCGCGAAGAGCTTCGGCTGGCTGCTCGGCGCCCTGGGCTACACACCCCACCAGCGCTGGGAGCACGGCCGCAGCTGGCGGCTCGGAGCCTTCTACCTCGTCGTCGAGCAGTCGCCCGCGCTCGCGGCCGGCACCCACGAGCGGTGCAGGCCGGGCATGAACCACGTCGCCTTCCCCGTGGAGAGCCGGGCCGCCGTCGACGCGCTCGTGGAGGAGGCCCCGGAACACGGCTGGCGGCTGATGTTCCCCGGCGAGCACCCGTTCGCCGGCGGGCCCGCCCACTACGCCGCGTACCTGGAGAACGAGGACGGCTTCGAGGCCGAACTCGTCGCCGCCGCGGCCGAAGACGCCCCCTGACGGGTGAGCCCGTCCTCCGCCGCGCGGCGGAGGAGGACCGTTCCGCGGGCGGACGCGGGGCGCCGGGCCCGCCACCAGCATGGATCCCATGCTGAAGATGAACGCCCTGCCGGACGTGCCCCGATGGGCCGTGCTCGCGGCCCACGCCGTGCCCCTGGTCACCCTGCCGTCGGGGCTGTGGCGGATCGCACTCGTCGCCGGGCTCCCGGTGGCCGCGCCCGACGGCGACATGACCGTCTGGGGAGCCCTCTACGTCCTCTCGCTCACCGCGGTCTCCGAGGCCCTCGCCCTGCTCACGCTCGGACTCGTGCGGCCCTGGGGCGAAGTCGTGCCGCGGTGGATCCCCTTGCTGGGCGGCCGCCGGGTGCGCCCGCTCGCGGCGGTGGTCCCGGCGCTGCTGGGCGCGACGGCACTGGCCGCACTCGCCGTCTGGTTCGTCTGCGCCCCCTACGTGAACCCGGAGCAGGCCATCTGGCAGGGCACCGCGGCCCAGGACGCGCTCCTCGCCGTCTGCTACGTCCCCCTGCTGGCCTGGCCGCCGCTCCTGACGGCCGTGACCATCGCCTATTACCGGCGCCGTACGGGGCGCCGTACGGCGCGGAACGGGACTGCGGACGGGGCTGCTGACAGGGCCCTCGCCCGGGTGTGAGCACCCGTCATACCCGCCTCGGCAAAAAAGATTCCGCCGAACCGCAGATTTTTCTGTTATCCGCCGCACGCCCCCAGGTCTCCCATGCGTAAGACCGCCGATGCGGTGGAGCGGAAAGAGGTGGGCGGAACGTGAACTTGGACAGCACGGCCGGTGTGGTCGAGGCGGCGCGCGGCGGGGACGACGCCGCGCAGGACCAGCTGGTCGCCGCCTGCCTGCCGTTGGTCTACAACATCGTCGGCCGCGCCCTGAACGGGCACGCGGACGTCGACGACGTCGTGCAGGAGACCATGATCCGGATGGTCGGCGGCCTGCACGCCCTGCGGGACCCCGAAGGGTTCCGCTCGTGGCTCGTCGCGATCACCATGAACCAGATACGCAGCCACTGGCGCAAGGAGCTCAAGGACCGCAAGGACGCGCCGTCCGGCGGCCTGCAGGAGGTCGGCGAAGCCGCCGCCCCCGAGCCCGACTTCGTCGAGTGGTCGATCATCCGCCTCGGTCTGCAGGGACAGCGCAGACAGGCCGCACAGGCCACGCGCTGGCTCGACGGCGACGACCAGGTCGTCATGGCCCTGTGGTGGCAGGAGGCCGCGGGCGAGCTGAGCCGCGCCGAGGTCGCCGCGGCCCTGGGCCGCTCGCCGCAGTACACCGCCGTCCGGGTCCAGCGCACCAAGGCCCAGCTGGAGACCGCCCGCGTCGTCGTCCGGGCGCTCGCCACGGACCCGCGCTGCCCCGAGCTCACGGGCGCCCTCGGCGACTGGGACGGCGCGCCGAGCCCCCTGTGGCGCAAGCGCATCGCCCGGCACGCGCGCGGCTGCGCGGAGTGCGGCGGGCACTGGTCCGCGCTCGTGCCCGCGGAAGGGCTGCTGGCCGGCCTCGGGCTCGTCCCCGTCGGCGCCGCCCTGCTCGCCCGGGTGACCGCAGCGCCCCCCGGCGGCCCCATGGCGGCCTGCGCCGCCACCGCTCCCGGCAGCGCCTCCGCCGGGGCCCCGGAGCCGTCGGCGGACTCCGCACCGCCCGGGGAGCCGGCGCCGGGCACCCCCGCCGACCTCGGGCGCCTGGCGCGCCGGGCCGTCGTCGCCGCCGGTGTCGTGGCCGTCGTCGTCGTGGGCGGCACCCTGGGCGGCCCGCACCTCTTCAACGCCGCGCCCGAGAGCGCCCGTCCGCAGGCACCCGGCGGCCCGGTCCAGGTTGTCCCGGTCACCGCCGGCGACCCCACGCCGGCCGGGCCGGACCGCACCGACGCCACGGCCGTCGCCCGCTCCGATACCGACGGCCGTACTCCCGTGCGCGCCTCCGCCCCCGCCGCGCCGCCGGCCCCGGCACCCGCCGCGACTCCCGCCGCGGCCAAGAGCCCCTCCGGGCCCGCCGCCGAGAAGCCGGCCGCCCCGAGCGCGGCCCCCGACCCGGCCGGAGCCACGCCCCGGCGGACGCCACCGCCGGCCGCCCCGGGCGCGGGCCCCGCCCAGGAGGTCGTCCGCATCGTCAACACCGAGCGCGCCAAGGCCGGATGCGGGCCCGTGCGCTTCAGCGCCGAGCTCGTCGCCGTCGCTCAGCGCCACACCGACGACACCGCGTCGCGCACCCCCGCCGGCCAGTGGTCCGCCTTCGCCCGCCGGGCGGCCGTGCCCGGCCACCACTGGAGCTCGTACGGGGTGAACGCCGCCACCGGGCAGAGCAGCGCCTCCGCGGTCGTGTCCGTGTGGATGGACGACCCCCGACACCGCCGGACCATCCTCAACTGCGCCTACACGGAGCTGGGCGTCGGCGTCTCCTTCGCCTACGACGGCCCGCGCTGGATGCAGGTCTTCGCGGCGCGCTGAGCGCCGCCCCGAGCCACCCCCCTCCGCCGGGCGGGCCCTGCGCCACGCCCGGCCGTCCCGTAACCCCCCCCCACCGATGGGAACTCCTTTGCCACGCAAGCACACTCACCGCCGCAGCAGAACCGGTCGCCGCGTGATACTCACGGCGGCCGCAGCCGCCGCGGCCGCCGGAATCGCCTTCGGCGTCATGGGCACCGGATCCGCCACCTCCACCCCGGGCCCGCAGCCGGAGGCGGCGAGCGCCCCCGCCGCGCAGCCGGTGCACAAGAAGCCGCCCGCCCCCCTGACCTCCACACCCCGGGCCGACAAGCAACGCGGTCTCGTCTACGACGGCCTCAAGCCCGCACCCAAGGGCGACCGCTGCGTCGGCGTCTACAGCGTCTCGCGGGCCGGTCTGTGCACCCACGGCCCCGACGCCCCGCCCAAGGGCGTCGACATCACCAAGGACACCCCGCCCGTGGCGGGGAAGACGGCCGCTCCCTCCTCCCTGACCGGTGACGGCGGCCAGGCCCCCTCGGCCTCGGAGGCCCTGGGCGGAGCGCCGTCCGTGATCGACGCCCGCCGCGGCGGCGTGGCCGCGGCCGCCGCGGCCCCGGGCCCCGGCGCGCCAGCGAACCCGCAGGCCGGCTCCGGCTCCAAGGTCGTCTGTGAGGGCGACGGTTCCAGCGGCAACCGCGTCCAGGTTCTGTACGTCCACGCGTCCGGGCGCGACCGGTTCGGCCAGTACGCCGCCTCCTTCAAGCAGTGGGCCGCCGAGACCGACGTGATCTACAACGCCAGTGCCAAGGAGACCGGCGGCGAGCGGCACGTCCGCTACGTCACCGAGGCCGACTGCACCGCCTCCGTCCTGAACGTCGAGGTCTCCGCGGGCGCCCTGCAGGAGTTCGGGGCGATGAACAACGCCCTGGCCGCCAAGGGATTCAACCGCCGCGACCGCAAGTACATGATCTTCGCGGACGCCCAGGTCTACTGCGGCATCGGCACCTTCAACGGTGACGAGCGCCCCGGCCCGGACAACCTCAGCAACTTCGGCCCCTCCTACGGCCGTACGGACTCCGGCTGCTGGGGCGGCAGCACCCCCGCCCACGAACTGGGCCACAACCTGGGCGCCGTCAACAACAGCGCCCCGCACACCAGCAAGGCCGCGCACTGCGTCGACGAGTGGGACATCATGTGCTACTCGGACGCCCCGCACTACCCCAGGATGCAGGTCCTGTGTCCCGAGCGCACGGGGGACCAGCGGCTGGACTGCGGCCACGACGACTACTTCCACACCTCGCCCAAGCCCGGCAGCTACCTGGCCACCCACTGGAACATCGCCGATAACCGCTTCCTGATGGCGGGCGGCGGCACCACGAACCCCGGCCCCGGCCCCACGCCGACCCGCACCCCCGACCCGACGCGGCCGCCGGCGGCCGGGCCCGACGCCCAGGTCAGCCAGGTCACCCCGAACTCGGCCGTCGTCAGCTGGCCGAAGGTTCCCTCGGCCACCGGCTACGACCTGCTGGTCAACGGGAAGAAGACGGCCGGCGTGCAGGACACCGTCGTCCGCCTCACGGGCCTGGCTCCCGGCACCTCCTACAAGGTCGCCGTGGCCGCGCGCGGCGCCGACGGCAAGGCCTCCGCACCGGGCCGCGCCGCGTCCTTCCGCACCCTCTCCGCCGACGGCGGCTCGCCGACCCGGCCGGGCACCGCGTACGTGATGGTCAACGGCCTCACCGGTGAGGCCCTCGACCTGTGGGGCGGCTCCACGGCGGACGGCACCGTCGCCATCGCCTACCAGCGCCACGGCTACGCCAACCAGCAGTGGTCCTTCGAGAACGCCGGCGGCGGCGCGCTGCGCGTGAAGTCGGTCCAGAGCGGTAAGTGCCTCCAACTGGGCGGCGGAGACCGGGCCGTGGCCGGCCAGTACGTGGCCCAGCAGCCCTGCCGGGACACCGCCGCGCAGAAGTGGCGGCTGAACGCCGCCGGTGGCGGGTCGTACGTCCTGCAGCCCGAGGGCTCGTCCCTGGTACTGGGCATCAGCAAGCGCTCGTACTACGGCGGCCGCCTGCTCGAACTCCAGCAGAAGAACGACCAGGGATACCAGAACTGGACCCTGTCGAAGGCTGCTTCTTCCTGACGGCTTCTTCCTGACGGCCTCCATCTGACGGCCTCCCTCCTGACCGGGCCGGCGACCGCTGCTCCCCCTCCCCCCACCGGCGGTCGCCGGCCCCTTCCGCCCTGCCCCTCCCGACACCCCCTGAGGAACCGCCACGATGAAGCTGCGCCCCACCACCCTGGCCCCGGCGCTCGGGTGCGCCGCCCTGCTCGCCCTGGGCACGCCCGGAACGGCCGCCGCGCACGGCGACACCATCCACTTCGCTGTCGGAGGCGAGCAGCAGGGCGGCCACGTACGGACGGTGGCGACCTGGGAGAACGACGGAGATCCCGTCGACGAGCCCGTCGCCGGCACCCTGACGGCCACCGGCCCGGAGGGGCGCACCGCGGGCCCGTGGCAGCTCGTGGCCGCCGAGGGCGGGAAGGGGGCCTACACCACCCGCGAGAGCCTGCCGCAGGGCACATGGAAGGTCGTCGTCCACTGCGGCTTCCCGGACCTCGGCCACGGGGAGGGGAGGGTCACGGTCGCGGCCGGGACCGCGGAGGCCGGGCACGGTCCTGCTCCGGCCGGGAGCGCCGCCGCGCCGGAGCGGTCCGCGCCGGCCGGTCCGGCGGCCGCCCGGCGGGAAGCGGCGCCCCCGGAGGCCGAGGAGGCTCCCGCGGCCTCCTCCCGTACGGGCCTCGTCGCCGGCGTCTGCGCGGCTGGCGCCGTGGCGGTTGCCGCCGCGGTGTTCCTGCGGCGGGCCGGGCGCTCGGGGAAGGCCGCCGTCACCAAGTGAGGGGCGGCATCACGGGGTGAGGACCAGCCGGATCGGGTCGCCTTCCTTCTTGCGGAGCCGCTCGACCCCGGCGGCGGCCTCCGCCAGCGGCAGGGTCCCGCTGATGGAGCGGCCGAGGTCGAGGCGGCCCAGGCGGGCGAGGGTGACCAGTTCGTCGACGTGCCCGGGCTCCGAGCCGTAGTGCCCGAGGATCTGCTGGTGCCGGACGCTGAAGGCGATGCTGTTGCCGATCGTCAGCGGCCCGGGGCCGAGGCCGACGAGGACCAGGCGGCCGTCCGCTGCCAGACAGCCCACGGCCTGCTCGCGCACGGCCGGGACCCCGGCCGTGTCGAGCGCGAGGTCCAGCCCGTGGCCGTCGGTCGCCGCCAGGATGCGCGCCCGCAGGCCGGGGTCGGCGGGGTCGAGGGCGAGGTCGGCGCCGAAGTCGAGCGCCCGCTGCCGGGCGGCTGCCAGGGGGTCGACGGCGATGACCGGCGCTGCCCCGACGAGGCGCAGCAACTGCACGGCGTGCGCGCCGAGACCGCCCGTGCCCCACACGCCTGCCGGGCGTGCGGGGCGGGCCCGGCCCGTCAGGGTGATCGCGGACCACGGCGTGGAGACGGCGTCCGGGATGATCGCGGCCTGCTCGAACGGCAGGTCGTCGGGGAGGGCGACCAGCGTGTGGTGACCGGCGAGGGCGTACTCGGCCCAGCCGCCGTCGTAGTCCACGCCGCGGGTCAGCAGGCGCAGGCACGGTGTGGTGAAGCGCTCGCAGGGGCGGCAGGTGCCGCAGCGCTCGCCCGCCTGCAGCAGGACGCGGCGGCCCACGGTCCACTCCGCCGGCACGCCGGGGCCCAGGGCGTCGACGACGCCGGCGGTCTCGTGGCCGAGCGTGATCTTGTCGGCCCGGGTGTGGACGGGCTTGAGGCTGCCGTCGATGAGGTGCACGTCGGACAGGCAGATACCGGCGGCCTCGACCTTGACGCGCACCTGCCCCGGCCCCGGCCGGGGGACGGGTATCTCCTCGACGGCGAAGGCGCCGGAGCGCAGGTCGAGCCTTCCGGCGAGCATCGTGTCACTCATGGCAGGGGCCTCCCGGCTACGCGTTCAGGGACGACAGGAACTCGAGGAGCTCGGCGTTGACTTCCTCCGGGCGCTCCTGCTGCGTCCAGTGACCGCAGCCCGGCAGGGTCACGCTGCGGCGCAGCCCCGGCACCGTCTCCTCCAGGGACGCCAGCAGCCGGTCCACGCCGGGGAAGGCCCGGACGAGATCGCGGTCGCCCCCCACGTACAGCGCGGGCACCTCGATGCGGAGGCCGTGGAAGGGCGCGAGGAGCTCCCAGTTCCGGTCGATGTTGCGGTACCAGTTCAGGCCGCCGGTGAAGGCCCGGTCGCCGTGTGCGGAGAACTCGCGCACGAAGACGTCCACGTCCTCCTCGGTGAACCAGCCCGGCAGCTCCTCCGGCTCCGCCATCGTGTCCAGGAGCGTGCTGCCGGACGGGATGACCCACGGGCGCGGCGGGTCGGTCTGCGGGCTGTCGCCCGAGCCGCTGAACAGGATCCGGCGGAACGACGTCGCCGGATCCCGCGCCAACTCCGCGTCGGCGACGCCGGGTTCCTGGAAGTAGAGCTGGTAGAAACCGTCGCCGAGCAACGAGCGCAGCGCCGGCAGCGGCGCCGCCGGGCCGTGCGGCTGCGGCGGCACGCTCAGGCCGGCCACGCCGCGGACGACGTCGGGCCGCAGCAGCGCCGTGGTCCAGGCGACCGGCGCGCCCCAGTCGTGCCCGACGACCACCGCGCTCTCCTCGCCGAGTGCGTGGATCAGGGCGATCACGTCACCGGCGAGGTGCAGCACGCTGTACGCGCCGATGTCGTCCGGCTGTTCGCTGCGCCCATACCCGCGCTGATCGACCGCGACGACCCGGTACCCGGCTGCGGCCAGCGGCCCGAACTGGTGCCGCCAGGAGTACCAGCACTCCGGGAAGCCGTGCAGCAGGACGACCAGGGGCCCGCGCCCCTGCTCGGCGATGTGCAGCGTTACTCCGTTGACCTCGACGAAGCGGTGCTCGACCGAGCTGGTCATGGTGTCCTCCCGGGGGCGTCACGCCGACGTACTCCACAGTAGGGGGCGACTTCCCCGCGGCGTACGAGATGTTGACCACTCGGCCGGTCCGCCTCAGCCGTCGGGGTTGGCCTCCAGACAGGTCAGTTCGATGTCGTCGATGATGGCCTCGTTCGTCTGGCCCTTCAGGTGCGCGACGTTCTCGATGCCGACCGCCATCCACCCCGACAGGCTCATGACGAGCACCCGCAGCCCGTCCGTCCCGTGTTTGGCGAGCACCCGGTCCGCCACCTTGAGCGCCTCTTCGGGGACCCGTTCCGCCGGTTCGAGGCCGACGATGGTGCGCATCAGCCCGATGGTGGTGTGCGAGATCTCCGGTGCGATCGCCCGCAGCCTCCGGTCCTCTTCCTCGTCCACGTGTCCTCGATTCGTCCGTCAGCCGGTCACGTGCAAGCACCCTAGGTGGCCGTGCGCGGCGACCGCAGCCCGAACACCAACGGGTGATCGCTGCTACGGGTGAATCCCGGTCAAGAAGGCCCCAAGTCGCCCCCGGCGGTGCTCGGAACGCACTCAGAGGGCGCGCCGCCGGGCGGTCCGCGCGCGGGCGCACTCCCGGAGGAACATCCGCAGGGCGGCGCCGGCCGGAGGGCGCGCAGGCCCCCGCAGCAGGCCGAAGCCCTTCGCCGCCGCGGCGTCCGCGGTGAGCACTTCCAGCTCCACCATCGCTCGCACGAACGAACGGTCGACCGGTGAGGTGAGGCCGGCCAGGCGCCGGGCGGCCAGCAGGTCGTGGCGCGCGCGGCGCAACTGACCGGCCAGGAGCGCCCGTACGGCCGGGGTCTCGCGCGCCGACTCCAGGTCGCCGCGGGAGACGCCGTGCTGCTCCAGGGTCTCCCGGGGGAGGGCCAGGCGCCCGCCCTCCAGGTCCTCGGCGAGGTCGTTGACGAAGTCCAGGCGCTGGCTGCCGTCGATGTACGAACGGCAGGCCGCACGGTACGCGCCGGGGTCGGTGCCCGGGTCGAGCACGCCGGCGACGAGCATGAACGCCGGCAGCGAGTAGGCGTCGACGTAGTCCTGGTAGGCGCCTTCCGTGGCGAACCCGGTGAAGTCGAGATCGGCCACCGCGGTCTTCAGGAAGGCCTCGACCGCTTCGGCGAGCCCGGGGCGGGCGGCGACCGTGTGGAGCACCGGCCGGATCACCGGATGGTCCGCGCGCCCGCCGGCCAGGGCCTCGCGTACGTCCCTCTCCCACGTGACGTAGGCGGAGGTGCGCTCGGCCAGGGTGCTGCCGCTGTCGAGCACGTTGTCCGTGTGGTGCATGAACGCGGTCATGGCGATGACGTGCGGGACGGTCGCACCGGGCAGCAGCAGCCGGACGGCCACGTAGGCGTGGCGCCGGAAGCGCGCGACGAGGTCGCGCTGCCGGGTGTAGTCGGCGCGCAGTCGCCGGTCATGGACGCCGGCGACGTCGAGCGCCTTGTTCCACGTGCTCGTCATTGATCCCTTTTCCCGTCGGCTGGTTCCGGCCGCTGCGGGCCACGGAGGACTGTACGTCGTGTGCGCCGGCCGACCCCGCCTGCGTCGGCTCGCACGCTCTCTTCCTCCTCTTCCTCCGGCACTGTCAGTGGTCACTGCCAGGATGCGCAGCATGAAACCGTGGCTTCTCACCGACATCGAGCGCGCCGTCCGCAGCAGCTGGGGCGCCGACACGTGCACCCCTGAGTACCGGTCGCGCTGGACCCCGGACAATCCGGCGCGCGACCAGTGCGGGGTGACCGCCATGGTCCTCAACGACCTGCTGGGCGGCGAGCTCATCCGGGGCGAGGTCCGCGTCGGCGGCCTGCAGACCGACTTCCACTGGTGGAACCGGCTCGGCGAGGGCGTGGAGATCGACCTCACCCGCGAGCAGTTCTCCCCTGAAGAGGTCGTCACCGGCGGCCTGGTCATACCGCGCCCGCCCGAGATCAAGCGTCTCCGCGAGGAGTACGAGCTCCTGCGCGAGCGCGTCCTGGAGAAGCTGCGGACGGGCGTGGCCGTGCCCTGACACGGCCCGATCATGGCCGGATCGTCCCTGTGTTCGCCACCGTGCGGAGGTCAGGCTGATCCCGACCTGTCCTGCGGGCGAGAGGAGCACCTGTGAGCAAGGAAGCCAATGAGGAAGCGACGCGCAGCTACTACGACTCCGGCGACGTGGACGCCTTCTACGACGCGGTCTGGGGCGGCGAGGACATCCACACCGGCATCTACACCCGCCCCGGCGAGGCGATAGCGGAGGCCTCCCGCCGCACCGTCGAGCGGGTCGCGGACCGGCTCGCCGGCAGCCTCGGCCCCGGCGCCGCCGTCATCGACCTCGGCTCCGGATACGGGGGGACCGCCCGCCGGCTCGCCGAGCGCTTCGGCTGCCGCGTCGTCGCCCTCAACCTCAGCGCCGCCCAGAACGAGCGGCACCGCGCCGTCAACGCCGAGCGCGGCCTCGCCGGTCTCGTCGAGGTCCTCACCGGGTCCTTCCACGACATACCGTTCCCCGACGGCCACTTCGACGCCGTGTGCTCCCTGGAGGCCTTCTGCCACAGCAGTGACCGGCCGAAGGTGCTGAGCGAGGCGGCCCGCGTGCTCAAGCCCGGGGGCGCGCTGGCCTTCACCGACCTCATGGCCGCCGAGGACACCTCCGCGGAGGTGCTGCGCCCGGCCGTCTCCCGCCTCGGCGTGGACGCCCTGGCCACCGTGTCCTTCTACCGCGACCGGCTCGCCCGCCTCGGCCTGTCCGGCGTCGGATTCGACGACCACAGTGGCCAACTGGTCAACCATTATGTTCGGCTGACCGAGGAGACGGCGGCGCGCGCGGCGGAGCTCGGCGGGCGCATCGGCGCCGCCTACCTCGGCCACCTGCAGGAGAACCTGCCCGTATGGGTGGACGCCGCACGCCGCGGACACCTGCAGTGGGGCGTCCTGCACGGACGCCGTCCGTAATCAACCGGCCACGATCTGGCTCAATCGGCCTTCTCCCCCTGATCCATACCCGCGAGTAGCGTGCCCGGGCGCGGGGGTCTCTGGGAGAAGGGCGTTTGCATGTTCTATTGCGCGTTCAAGGCCGTGGTGCTGGTGCCGCTGCTGCGGTGGCTCTTCCGGCCGAGGGTGGAGGGGCTGGGCCGGGTCCCGCAGCACGGCGCGGCGATCGTCGCGGGCAACCACCAGTCGTTCACCGACCAGTTCCTGATGGGCGTGACCCTCCGGCGCCGGATCACCTTCCTCGCCAAGTCGGAGTACTTCACCGGCCGCGGCCTCAAGGGCAGGCTCGCCGCAGCCTTCTTCCGCGGCCTCGGCGCGATACCCGTCGACCGCTCCGGCCGCGGCGCGGGACAGGCCGCCGTCGAGGAGGGCGTGAAGGTGCTCGGCCGCGGCGAACTCCTCGGCATCTTCCCCGAGGGCACGCGCTCGCACGACGGACGGCTCTACAAGGGCAAGGTCGGCGTCGCCGAGATGGCGATCCGCTCCGGCGCGCCCGTCGTGCCGTGCGCGATGATCGGCACGTTCGAGGCCCAGCCCGCGGGCCGGCGGCTGCCGCGCCTGGTGCCCGTCACGGTCCGCTTCGGCGAACCCCTGGACTTCTCCCGCTACGCGGGCATGGCGGACCAGCGGCACGTGCTGCGCGCGGTCACCGACGAGATCATGTACGCGATCCTGAAGCTGTCGGAGCAGGAGTACGTCGACGTGTACGCCGTCGACGCCAGGGCCCGGCTGAGCGCCCACGGCTCCGGCCCGGCCCGCGCCGAGGTCCTGGGGAGCACGCGGTTCGCTCCCGGCCCGGACCGCACGCGCGGCGACCACGCGGCTGCGGCCGGGCACGCGGCTCCCGGAGAAGGCCGCACCGCGGCGTAGCAGAGGCACATCCGTGGGGACGGGCGCGCCGGGCGGCCGGCGGAAGCTCCGCCGGCCCGTCCGGCAGCGCCCTCCTGTACCGGCCGCCACCGGAGGGACGCCCGCCGGCCGGCAGAGGCGCCTGCCGCCGCCTGCCGCCCGGGCGAAGCCGCCACCGCCCGTCGCTCAGACGAGCCACTCGCCGTCGCGCATCAAGTGACGCCCACGGAGCTCGGGTTCCTCGTGCCACGCCTGTACGGCGCGCGGCATCACCTTGAAGTAGGCGTACGCACCACCCTCCTTGCGGGGGTCCCAGCCCGAGTGCCGGGCGAATGCGTCGGCCGCCGCGGCCGGCACCTCCTGCGCGCCGTACGTCTCCACGTCGCCGTCGATGAGGACGACGTCACGCGTGTGCCCGAGGGCGAGCCGGGCCCGGCCGCCGTCCCGCAGGTTGCGGCCCGTCGGGTTGGCCGGCCGGGTCGACATCCAGATCGCCTCCCCGTCCCACAGGAACCACAACGGCACCAGGCACGGCACCCCGTCGGCGCCGGCCGAGGCGACCCAGATGTCCAGCTCCCGCCTCAGCCGCTCCAGGACGTCCCGCTTGCGCTGCGCTCCGCTGCGGATGCCGGGGGTCCGCGGATCCCGTGCCGCCTCCGGGTCCTGCCCGGCCGTCTCCGATTCGATCTTCATGCCCGGACGCTACCCGCGCGGTCTCCCGTGCGCCTCGGGCTGCGGCCGTAGGGCCGTCGACCGACCCGGCCCGGGCCCGTAGGCTGCCCGCTCATGAACGACGACGTGCGCAACATCGTGCTGGGACTGGTCGCCAGCGGGATCAGCGCCACCGCGGGCTGGTTCGTCCGGACCCTGCTGTGGCGGCGCCAACTCCGGCGCAAGCAGATCTTCTTCGGCCTGCCGGCGGGCTCGGAGTGCCTGCTCGTGGTCAACCAGGACCCGAGCGCGAACGGCTGGGGCGTCGCGCGGCACGACGCCTTCGCGCTGCTGGAGATATCCGCGCTGATCAAGGAGTGCGGGGCGCACGCGGACATCGTGGTGCACGACGCCGCCCGCCAGGGGATCGGCGTGCGCACCGAGTTCTGCGTCGGCGGTCCCGTGTCGAACCGGCGCACCGAGGCCCACCTGCGTTCGCTGCTGCCCGGCGTCGCGGTGGCCAACGGCCACGGCGGGCCGGACGCGGGCGCGCTCACCGTCGGCGGCGAGACGTACCGGGTGGACAAGGGGACGGCCGAGTACGTCCTGCTCGCCCGGGTGACCGGGCCCGGCGGCAGCCGGCCGGTCTTCCTCGCCTCCGGCCAGCGCAGCGTCACCAACCAGGCGGCCATACGGTACCTGGCCGGGCACCACAGACAGCTCGCCCACCGTTACGGGCTCGACGGCACGTTCTGCCTCCTGCTGAAGGTCGTGAACTCGGACGCGTACGGACCGGACATGGTGGAACTGGTCTCCGACATCACTGCGGCGGCCACCACCGCGCCGTCCCCCGCCCGCTGACCGCGGCCGCGCCCGATGACTGCAGCCCCGCTCCCCGCTCCCCGCCGAGGGGCTCACCCGATCCGGCGGTGCGGGCGGTGCGGCGGTTCCTTCCGCAGGGGCGGCTTCGCTACGGTGGCCGTGCCCTGCTGCCGCGACGACGCCGTGCCCGGAAGAGGATTCCGGGCGCAGATCCTGGAGGCACGTCCATGGGGACCCGCCGCCACGACCGGACGCCCGCGGACCCCGGCTTGCGGGCGGGTCGCGCGCCGGGGGCCCGGCCCCTGGCAGGGCACCTGCCCGCCCTCTACAGGTCGCCACTCGGCTTCCTCGGCGCACTGCCCCGGTACGGCGACCTCGTCGAGGTCCGCATCGGCCGCCGGCCGGTGTTCATGCTCTGCCACCCCGATCTCGTGCGCCGGGTCCTCACCGACGACCGGACTTACGACCGGGAGGGGCCCACGTACCAGCGCTCCCGCCGCGCGATGGGCAACGGCCTGGCGACCTGCCCCCAGGCCGAGCACCGGACGCAGCGCCGGCTGATGCAGCCCGCCTTCGGCCCGGACCACCTGGCCCGGTACGCGACGGTCATGCGGCGGACGATCGGCGAGGCCATGGACGGGTGGCGCCACGGACAGCAAGTCGACCTCGGCGGCGAGCTGTTCGCGCTGGCCACCAGGACCGCGGTGCGGGCGCTCTTCGACGCCGACCTGCCGCCCGCCGAGGGCCGGGAGCTGCACGAGGCCCTGGACGCCTTCCTCAAGGGCATCTACCGGCAGACGCTCCTGCCGTGGGCCGCCGCGCTGCCCACCCCCGGCAACCGCCGCTACGGCCGCGCCCTGGCCCACTGGCAGGCGTACACCGCCCGCCTCGTCGGCACCCGCCGCGCGCGCCCCGGGACCGGCGGCAGCGGGGACGTTCCCAAGGACGTCCTCTCCCACCTGCTCTCCACCCGCCTGCCCGACGGGGCACCGGTCGCCGGCGACGCCGTCCACGACCAGTGCACCGCGCTCGTCCTCGCCGGCTCCGAGACCACCGCCTCCGCGCTCGCCTGGTCCTGCCACCTCCTGTCGCACCACCGCGACGTCGCCGAAGAGCTCTACGCCGAGGCCCACGGAGTCCTGCGGGGACGGACCGCCACCCAGGAGGACCTGCCCGGGCTGCCGCTGACCGGACGGGTCGTCACCGAGGCCCTGCGCCTGTACCCGCCGGCGTGGCTGATCCCGCGGGTGACCACCGTGGAGACGGAGCTGGCGGGCCGGTGCCTGCCGGCGGGCAACATGGTGGTGTTCAGCCCGTACATCATTCACCGCCGCGGCGACCTCTACCCCGAACCCGGCCGGTTCCGGCCCGGCCGCTGGGCGGAGGAGGACGTTCCGGCCGATGGCCCTGCAGCCGACCGGAACGCATCACTCCGTGCCTACGTGCCGTTCGGGCTCGGCGCCCATCGCTGCATCGGGGAGTCCTTCGCCCTGACCGAGGCGACGATGGCGCTGGCGACGATCGCCGCCCGCTGGAGGCTGCAGGCGGTTCCCGGAGCCGCCGTCCGCCCGGCGGCCAGGGCCGTGCTCGCTCCCGAGTACCTGCCCATGTACCTGTACGCGCGCTGAGCCGTCACCGGCCGGTGCGCGACTCGTCGGGGAACACCTTCGTGACGATCTCGCCGCCGGCCGTCAGATAGCCGTAGAGCATGCCCTCGCTGCTGTGCGGGGCGGCGAGCACCCCGTCGGGGCCGAGTGCGATCATGCCGCCCGTGCCGCCCAGCCGGGTGAGCCGCTCGTGCACGACTTCATGGGCGGCAGTGGCCACGTCCCTGCCGCCGAACTCGATCAGGTGCGAGAGGGTCGACGTGGCGGCCCCGCGGATGAACACCTCGCCGTGCCCGGTCGCACTGGCCGCCACCGTTGCATTCTTCGCGTACGTCCCCGCCCCCACGAGGGGGGAGTCGCCCACGCGGCCGGCCATCTTGTTGGTCATTCCGCCCGTGGAGGTCGCGGCGGCGAGGTCGTGCTTGCGGTCGACGGCCACGGCGCCGACCGTACCCATGGCGGACTCGCCGACGGCCTCACTGCCGACGGCCCTGTCATCGACGGTCTTGCCGTCGACGGCCCTGCCATCAACGGCCCTGCCATCGACGGACTTCCCGCTCGCGGACGGCGAAGTGCCGCCCCTGCTCCGCTCCTTGGCCTTCATGAGGCTGTCCCAGCGCGCCTGCGTCCAGTAGTAGTCCTGGGTCACCGCCGGCAGGCCGTTGCGCACGGCGAAGTCGTCGGCGCCCTCGCCCGCCAGCAGCACGTGCGGCGTGCGCTCCATCACGAGGCGGGCGGCGGAGACGGGGTTGCGCACGTGGCGGACGCCGGCCACGGCACCGGCCGCCAGGTCCGAGCCGCGCATGACCGACGCGTCCAGCTCGTGCCCCGCGTCCTCGGTGAACACCGCCCCCTTGCCCGCATTGAACAGGGCGTTGTCCTCCAGCGACCGTACGGCCGCCTCGACCGCGGCCACGCTGCCGCCGCCGTCCCGCAGAACCTTCCGGCCGGCGCGCAGGGCGTCGGCCAGCCCGTCGCGGTAAGCCTTCTCCGTGCGGGCGTCGGTGTCCTCCCGCCGTAACGCCGTACCGGCGCCGCCGTGCACGGCCAGCACCACGTCGGTCGCCTCCGGCCGGGGAGCGGCCCCGCGGCCGGGGCCCGCGGCCGCCGCGGCGCCCTCCGGCCGGGCCGACGGCTGTGACAGTGCGGGCAGAGCCACCGCGACCGCCACCAGGGCGGTGAGTACGGGAAGGATCCAGAGTCTCGAACGCATGCGCATGGGCCTCGCTCCTTCGCTTTCGCGATCCGGGCTCGCTTCATGGGGCGCTCGTTTCTTAGCTCAAGGACCGATTCCACGCCACCGTGCGAGCGCACCCCTTCGGAGCCGGCGGGTCAGACGGGCTTGCGGGCCTCGATGAGGAAGCGCGCCGAGTGGGCGACGAAAGGACCTTCGGCCGTGATGCGTTCGTGCAGTTCGCGCAGCCGGTCGCGGTACTGGCCGACGGTGAAGCCGGGGACCATCCAGATCACCTTCCGCAGGAAGTAGATCACCGCGCCGACGTCGCGGAACTCCATCCGCAGGGTCTCGGCGCGCAGATCGACGACGCCGAGCCCCGCGGCCTCCGCCTCCCGCCGCTCGTCGTCGGGGTGGCGCCTGCGCCGCACCTCCTCCGGCTGGGGGCCCAGGAAGTACTCGACCAGCTCGAAGGCGCTGGCCGGGCCCACGTGCTGCGCGAGGTACGTGCCGCCCGGCCGCAGCACCCGGGCGATCTCCTCCCACCACACGGTCGCCGGGTGACGGCTGGTCACGAGGTCGAACGCCTCGTCGGCGAAGGGCAGGGGAGGCTCGTCGGCATCGGCGACCACGACCGCCCCGAGGGGGTGCAGCAGCCTCGTCGCCTTGGCGACGTTGGGCGGCCAGGACTCCGTGGCCACCATCGTGCGGGGCAGCTTCCGCGCCCCGGCGAGGACCTCCCCGCCGCCCGTCTGGATGTCGAGGGCAGCGTCCGCGAAGGCCAGGCGCTCGCTCATGGTGCGCTGATAGCCCCAGGAGGGTCGCTCCTCGGTGGCCCGGCCGTCCAGCCAGGAGAAGTCCCAGCCGGCCATGGGGGCGGCCTCGGCCTCGGCCACCAGGTCGTCAAAGCTTCGTGACATATCAGAAGTA
Organism: Streptomyces rectiverticillatus; assembly: GCF_013394065.1. NCBI lineage: Bacteria > Bacillati > Actinomycetota > Actinomycetes > Kitasatosporales > Streptomycetaceae > Streptomyces > Streptomyces rectiverticillatus. Next base: position 959,098 of record NZ_CP040752.1, on the reverse strand, counting down.
ATACCGCAAAGAACATCAATAGTCCCCGGGATTTAGTTCCCGGGACTTCCGGGACGGCATTCACCACCGGAGGCACTCGTTCCCGGTGGCGCGCGGCATGGGAACGGGCATACCGCGAACAGACGTGCGTGTCGCCGTGCGGTGCGGCGCGCACCCCCACCCCCCAGCCCCGAGGAGTCGTGATGGCCTGGTACCCGGGCGCCACGAAGATGGAGCTCCAGCCGGAGTCGGACGATCAGCCGGCGATCCGCCCCACCCAGTTCATCCTGCACAGCGTCGGCGCGCCGTGGACCGCGCGCCGCCTCTACGAGTTCTGGCGCGACAGTACCAACCTCGAGTCGCACTTCGGCCTCGGCTACGGAGGCGACCTCGCGCAGTACATCGGCACCCAGACCCGCGCCGACGCCAACTACCGGGCCAACCTGCGCCCGGACGGCAGCGGGGCGGTGAGCATCGAGACCGCCTCCAACCTGGAGCACACCGACCCGTGGACCGACCGGCAGGTCGACAGACTCGTCGAGGTCGGGGTGTGGCTGCACCAGTACCACGGCCTGCCGTTACGGGTCTGCCGCTCCTGGGACGAACCGGGCTACGGCTACCACCGGCTGTTCTCGCAGTGGTCCACGGGCGGCACGGCCTGCCCGGGCGACGCCCGCGTGGGGCAGTTCCACGACGTGGTCTTCCCCGCCATCGTGGCCCGGGCCTCCGACCGGCCCGCCGACCCGCTGCCGGGCGGGGCGGCGCCGCGGACGCTCGGCGAGTACACCGACGCGCAGACCGCGCTCGTCCCCGGTACGTGGACGACGCTCTCGGTCAACGGCCGGACCTTGATCAGCGGCGCGAAGGCGTACACGGCCACGGTCTTCCTGACCGTGACGGTCCCTGCGGGCAGCACGCTCCAGGGGCGCTTCTACCACCAGCGGGCGGACGGCTCCCGCTGGAACGGCCCGATCGTCGAGCGCATCGCGACGGTGGGCGCGTCCTTCGTCGACTTCACCCACCACGGCTCCGTCTCCGAAGGGGAGACCGTCCGCTTCGAGGCGTGCTACGACCCGCCCGCGCCGGGTGTACGCGACCCGGGCACGGTCTCCACCTCGCGGGCGCGCGGCTTGTACTGGACCTGACCCGGAGGCGGGAGCTGGTCGCGGCGTCCCGGGTCAGGCCTGCGGCGCCCCGGGGCTCGGCGGGCTCCGCGATCAGTGCCGTGCCCGCGCGGCGGAAGCCTGCCCGGGAGTGGATCCGGACCACGTCGTCGTCGCCGGTGGAGAGGAAGACGGTCTGCGCGCCCCGCGACCGCGCGTCGGCGACGAGGGCCGCGGTGACCGCGAGGCCCAGGGGCCCTGCCGGCGCACGGCGGGCAGCGTCCCGATGCCGACCAGCTCGGTGACCGCGACGACGGGCTGGTGCATGCCCGAACACAGGGCCGTGTCCCCGCGGACGGCCGCGGCGGCCACCGTCAGGCCCGCGCGGATGCGCGCCGCCAGACGGTCCGCCGTGCCGTCCCGGGAGAAGGCGAGCGGGCCGAGGGCCGCCGCACTCGGCAGCGCGGGGTCATCCGGGCCGAGCAGCTGCACGGCCAGGCCCTCGGGCAGCGCCACCGCGGCCGTGGTGCCGCCCGGTTCGAGCACCATCAGGGGGTGTTCGTGCACGGTCAGCCTGGCCCGCAGCACGTCGGCGGCGCTCACCGGCCCGGCGCCCGCCGGGCCCCGGGCGGTGCTGCGCGGCACGGTCACGCACACCCTGTAAGCGTCTCCTGACACACTGCTACCTTGGGTGTGGTGTCGAAGAGACCGGATCACGCCACCGGGGCCGGAAGCTCCCCCCTGTCGCGCCGCCGTCTGCTGGGCTGGGCCGCCTTCGGTGCCGCCTCCCTCACGGGCGCGACCACGATCACGGCCGCGGCCGGACCGCGGCCGTCCGCCGCCGGTCCGGTCGGCAGCGGCGCCTTCGTACCGGCCGTGGTGGTCGGCACGGGCTACGGGGCGGCCGTCACCGCGCTGCGGCTGGGGGAGGCAGGCGTCGGGACGCTGATGCTGGAGATGGGGCAGCTGTGGAACCGGCCCGGGCCGGACGGCAAGGTCTTCTGCGGGATGCTCGACCCGGACCGGCGCTCCACCTGGTTCAAGAACCGCACCGAGGCGCCCGTCGCCTCCTTCCTCTGGCTCGACGTCGTCAACCGCCCGGTCCAGCCGTACGCCGGCGTCCTCGACCGCGTGAACTTCGGTCAGATGGGGGTGTACGTGGGGCGTGGGGTGGGCGGCGGCTCGCTCGTCAACGGCGGCATCGCCGCGACGCCCCGGCGCTCCTACTTCGGGGAAGTGCTCCCGCAGGTCGACGCCGGCGAGATGTACGGCCGTCACTTCCCGCGCGCCCTCGCGATGCTCAGGGCGAACGAGGTCGCCGCGGACTGGTTCGAGCAGACCGAGTGGTACCGCTTCGCCCGCGTCGCGCGCGAGGCGGCCACAAAGGCGGGGATGAGGACGAGGTTCGCCCCCAACGTCTACGACTTCGCCTACATGCGGCGCGAGGCGGCGGGCGAGGTGCCGAAGTCCGCGCTGGCCGCCGAGGTCATGTACGGCAACAACCACGGCAAGCAGAGCCTGGACAAGACCTACCTCGCCGCCGCCCTCGGCACCGGCAAGGTCACCATCGAGACCCTGCACCGCGTCACGAAGGTCCGCCGCGAGCAGGACGGCACGTACGTCCTGACCGTCGAGCCGATCGACGCGGAGGGGCGGCGGCTCGCGCCCAAGGAGATCGGCTGCCGCTACCTCTTCCTCGGGGCCGGCAGCCTCGGCTCCACGGAGCTGCTGGTCCGGGCCCGTGACACCGGCACCCTGCCGGACCTCGGCGCGGCGGTCGGCGCGGGCTGGGGGCCGAACGGCAACGTCATGGCCGGCCGCGCCAACACGCTGCCGCACCCCACGGGCGCCCGCCAGTCGGCCATCGCCGCGACCTGCATCGACGACTGGGACGATCCCGCGGCGCCCGTCTTCGCCGACGTCACCTCGCTGCCCGCGGGTTTCGAGACCTGGATCAGCATGTACCTGGCCGTCACCAGGAACCCCGAGCGCGGCACGTTCGTCCACGACAGCGCCACGGACCGCGTACGGCTGCGCTGGGAGCGGGAGCAGAACGCCCCCGCCGTCGCCGCGGCGAAGTCCTTCTTCGACCGGATGAACAAGGCGAACGGCACCGACTACCGCTACGACCTCTTCGGCCCGCGGCCCAAGGCATTCGGGGACGACTTCTGCTACCACCCGCTCGGCGGCTGCGTCCTGGGCCGGGCCACCGACGCCTACGGGCGGGTCGCCGGGTACCGGCACCTGTACGTGAACGACGGGGCGCTGATCCCGGGCTCGATCGGGGTGAACCCGTTCGTGACCATCACGGCGCTGGCCGAGCGGAACGTCGAACGGATCCTCGCCGAGGACATCGCGCGATAGGCCGAGGACGACGCGCGATAGGCCGAGATACCGCGCGACCGGGGGCGCCGGCGCCGGACGCCTGAGCGCCGGGCGCCTCACCTCCGTACGACCCGTACGACGTCCTACGACTGGACGTTCGTCCGCGCCTTCCCGTCGTGGGCGATCCAGTCCGTGAACGCGCCCTTGCCCGGGCCGCGCAGCCGCGCGCTGCTCAGCTTGTTGTCCAGGCCCATGACGACGACCGCGACCGCATTGCCCTTGGCGTCGAGCGCGACGCCGGGGACACCCCGGTACGGAATGCCGTCCTTGCCCCACGGACCCGGGCGGCCGGACCCGGCGGACAGCCGCACGCGGCCCTTGCCGTCGTGGTCGGTGAGCACGGTGGTGTTCCCGGCCTGTCCGACGGCGACGCGGCCATGGCCGTTGAGAGGGTCGCACTGGGCCGAGACGCGCCAGCCCTTGTCGTCGCCGAGCCGGTCGACGACGAGTACCCGGGAGGTGTTCGGCTGACGCACGGCCATGCGCATGCCGCCGCTCGCGAGGGGGGCGAGGCTCAGCGGGCCGGTGACGGCGGGGAGCTTCGTCGGCTCGGCCGGCTGCAGCGGGCCGCCGGGACCCTGCGACATCCAGTGGTGCACGGTCTTCGTGTCGGCGGCCACGAGGTGGATCCGGCCCTGGCCGTCGAGGGCCGCGTCGAGCCCGTCCTCGAGCCTCACCCGGGGGCCGGCGGAGGGGAGCGTCTCCCACTCGGAGAAGTCCTTGCCGCCGGCGCCACTGCGCCGGCTCACCTCGCCCTCGAAGGTGCGGACGAAGACGTGGACGGTGCCGTCGGTGCCGGCCACGGCGACCGGATAGCCCATCTCCATCGAGCGCGCGGGGTCCTGCTCGGGCGAGCCCAGAGATTCCCAGGGGCCGAACGACGGGGTGCCGCCGGAGCCGTCGCCGCTTCCGTCGCCGCTCTGCAGCGCGGTGACGACCTCGCGCCGGTGCGGCGTGTCCTTCCCGGGTAGCACCGTGCGTATGGAGAACAGCTGCAGGGTGCCGTCGGAGTGGCGCAGCGCCTGCACCTGGCCCTCCAGCATCGATCCGCCGAGGGAGGTGGGCGTGGACCAGATGCCGCTGCCGGCCTTGGCCTCGGTCCAGCACTGCGCCGCACCGTCGAGGACCGCGAACGCCGCGAGGCGGCCGTCGGGCAGCGGCTGCACCCAGCGCATCGTGCCGGGCGCGCGGTGGCGGCAGTTGCTCGACCAGCCGTGGTACTTCGTCCCGGAGGTGCGGCCCACCTTGCGGTCGCCGCAGCCCGCGGCGTCGCCGCAGTCCTTGCCGTCGGCCCAGCCGTAGGTGTCGAGGAACTTGAGCTTGTGGTCGGTGGTGGCCTTGTCGAGATTGCTGGGGAGGTGGGAGACCTCGTAGCCGACGTAGCTGTCCACGGCCGTGGGCCGGGCGTGCTTGCGGCCCCAGTACTCGGCGAGCGCGGCCTGGGCGAAGAACGCGGACGTCGTGTGGTCCTGGTGGTCGTACTTGGCTATGCCGCGCAGGACGGGCGGGGTGTTCGGGAACTCCGGCGGCTTCGGCAGGTGCGTGGGGTTGGGGTCCAGGGTGCGGACGACGGTCGGCTGGTAGCGCTCGAATATCGCGACGAGGGTGTCGATGAGCTGCTTGCGGCCGTACTGGAAGGTGCTCCTGACCGGGCTGGCGGCCGGCCGGAGCGTCGTCAGCTGCGGGGTCGCCCCGAGCCACAGGCCGCGCAGGCTCTCCTTGCGCGGATTGCGCAGGGTGCGGGCCTCGACCAGCTCCAGGAAGATCAGCTGGACCTGGGGGGCCGCGCGCAGGGTGTGCAGCTCGACCTGGATGCCGGGCAGGAGGGACAGGGCCTCCACGGTCCAGGGGCTGAGCCAGTCGCCGGTGGCCATCTGGGCCGTTGCCTCGCGGAAGCCGTTGAGCCGGGCGCGGACGAACTCGCCCCGCTTCTCGGGCAGCCGCTTGTAGCCGCGGGCGCCCGACAGCTCGTTGCGGCCGTCGGACTCGCCGCCGGTGAGACAGACCGTCACGGAGGGGCCGCCGCCGAGGATCGACTGCTCCAGCTCCGGGTTCATGAAGTAGAGGGAGTCGTCGGGGTGGGCGATGACGTGGACGAACGACTCGGACGTCGTGGCCTTCGCAGGGCGTACCGGAGCGCCGTCCTGCGCGGCCTTCTTCTTCGCCTCCGGGGACAGCCACTGCCAGGCACCCACCGCGCCGGCTCCGACGACGATGCCGCCGCCCGCGACCTGGAGTACACGTCGGCGCGGTATGTGCCCAGGCACAGGTTTCCCCCACTCTCCTGCGCGTGATGCGCGGATAGAAAAGCAAAGGGGCGATTAGAACTAATCGCCCATGGATCATGAGTTCGATCCTATGACCGGCAACCTGCTGTTTCCCCGCTGTTTTGTAACAGCCGTACGTCGGCCGCATGTAGTTTCGTAGGCGGTTGCGCAACACCGCCCTACGGGCGTGCCGGGGTGACCGACGGTCGCGTGGTGGTAGCGGAGCGGCTTATGGAAAGCGCCGGTCCGGTCTGCTCGGGGAGCTGCTCACAGCGCTGTGCCGGGGCCCGGCCTCGGCCGGGCTCAGGCCGGGCTCAGGGCGGGCTCAGGCCTCCGCGCCGGGCCCGCCCGCGTCATGGACGAGCAGGGCGATCTGCACCCGGTTGTTGAGGCCCAGCTTGGTGAGGATGCGCGAGACGTGCGTTTTGACCGTCGCCACGCTCATATAGAGCGCGCCGGCGATCTCCGCGTTCGACTGCCCGCGCCCGACGCAGGCCGCGACCTCCCGCTCCCGGTCATTGAGCGCGGCCAGCAGCGCCCGGGCCCGGTCGCCGCGGGTGTCCCGCTCCCGCTCCGTGACCCGGGTGATGAGCTGCTGCGTGACGGCGGGGGAGAGGACCGGCTCACCGGCGGCGACCCTGCGCACGGCCGCGACGATCTCCGCCGGAGGGGTGTCCTTGAGGACGAAGCCCGCCGCTCCGGCGCGCAGGGCCCGCAGCACCTGCTCGTCGGCGTGGAAGGTCGTCAGGACGACGACCTCCGGGGCGTCTTCGCGGCGGCGCAGCTCCTCCGTGGCGGCCAGGCCGTCGACCGACGGCATGCGGATGTCCATCAGCACCACGTCGGGCGCGTGCCGGTCGACGAGGGCGGTGACCTCCGAACCGTCGGCGGCCTCTCCGACGATGCGGATGTCGGGCAGGCCGCCCAGCATGAACGACAGGCCCGCCCGCACCAGGGGGTCGTCGTCCACGAGCAGGACCCGGATCGGCCGGCCTTGCGGGGACTGCTGGGCCTGGGCCCCGGGGGAGTGCGAGGGCTCGGTGCCGTGCGGCGGCTGCGGGGCGTTCATGGCCGCCACGGTAGCCAGCCGTCGATGCGGAAGCCGCCGTCGGGTGTGGGTCCGTGCGAGAGCCGGCCGCCGGCGAGGGCGGCGCGCTCGGCCAGCCCGATGAGCCCCTGCCCGGAGCCGGGCACGGATGCTCCGCTGCCGTCCCCCGGCGGATTGGTGATCCCGACCGTGAGCCCCGCCTCCGGGGAGCCCTCGACCGTGACCCTCACCGCCGCACCTCCGGCGTGCTTACGGGCATTGGTCAGCGCCTCCTGCACGATCCGGTACACCGTGCGGCCCGTGGCCTCCGGAACCGCCGGGGCGTCGGCCACCCGCTGGACGAGCACCACCTCCGTGCCCGCCTGCCGGGACTCCTCCACCAGCTCCTCCAGCGCAGCCAGGGTGGGCTGCGGGCGGTCCCCTCCCCCCTCCGCGCCGGGGGCTCGCAGCACCCCGATCACCTCGCGCAGATCCTCCAGGGCCTGATGCGCACTGTCACGGATCACCCCGGCGGCCCGGGCCACCTCCGCGGGCGGTGCATCCGGACGGAACTCCAGGGCCCCCGCATGCACGCACAGAAGCGACAGCCGGTGCGCGAGGACGTCGTGCATCTCCCGGGCGATGCGCTCCCGCGCCAGGCGCTGGGCCTGCTCCGCTCGCAGCTGCGCCTCCGCCTCGGCCCGCCGGGCGCGCTCGCGCAGCGACAGGACCAGCTGGCGCCGGGAGCGGACGAACATGCCCCAGCCGATGACGGTGAGGACCAGCAGCAGGCCCGTGGCCGTCGCGGCGGGGAACGGCAGGTCCGGGTCGGGGCGGATCGCCGCCTGCAGCGGCTCGCTGATCAGGGCGAGCCCTCCCACGGCGGCCACGGTCCGGAACGGCCGGTGCACGGCGACCGTGAACACCGCCACCAGCATGGCCCCTGCGGCGGGCGGCACGGGGGTGCTCACCACCACCAGGACCACGGCGAGCGGCACCGGCCACCGGCGGCGCATCCACAGCGCGACGCAGGCCAGGGCGCCCACGATCTGGTCGAAGAAGAGGAGTGCGGGCGAGGGGTCCGGAGCCTTGCGCAGCGCCTCGGCGGCCAGTATCCCGATCACGGCCGCGAGGGCGATGCAGAGGATGTCCACCGCCCAGTCGCGCACACTGCGCGCCCTGCGGGGCCGCACCTCCGCCGTCTCCTCGGTCTTCACGTCCATGAGCAGCCAATTTACCGACGCGGCGGGCGGACGGGAGGCATCGGACGGAGGGCCGATACCAAAGTTGTACGAGGCGGGACCTTGGATGATCCGGGGGACTGCGGGCGGCTACTTCGGTCGGCGCCGCACAGCCTTCCGGGCGATGACCGGGGCGGGGCGGCGGCAGGAGCATGGCGGGTATGAAGAAGCTGCTCGAAGGCGTCGGCGTCATCCTCGTCCTGCAGGGGCTGGGCGGCGTCGTCCACGGACTCACCGGCTGGTTCCACTACTGGGTGGTCGTGCGCTACCTCGGTTTTCTCGACGGCTACGAGATGTACGCGAGCATCGTCCTCGCCGTCATCGGCGCGGCCCTGGTCATAGCCTCGGATGCCGTCAAGGCCGAGGCCGCGCGAGAATGACGCCATGGCTGACAGTACTTCCGGCAGTACTTCCGGCATCTCCGAACTGGTCGCGCTCCTCGGTCTCCAACCGCACGTCGAGGGAGGGTGGTTCCGCGAGACGTGGAAGACCTCGCGCGAGGCGGTCCCCGACGGCTACGGCGGGCCGCGTGCGTTCGCCACCGGCATCTACTACCTCCTCCACCCCGGTGAGGTCTCCCGCTGGCACCGCGTGCGCTCCGACGAGCTGTGGCTGTGGCACCGCGGCGGCCCGCTGCGGATGAGGCTCGGCGGCTCCGGCGACAGGCCCGACGGGAAGGAGGCCTCCGAAGTGGTCGTCGGACCCGGCGTCGAGCGGGGCGAGCAACCGCAGTTCCTGGTGCCCGGCGGCGTGTGGCAGTCGGCCGAGCCTGCGGGGGACGAGCCGGTGCTGGTGACGTGCGTGGTCGCACCGGGCTTCGACTACGAGGACTTCGAGGACTCCGTGGATTCCGAGGATCCCGCGAGGGGCTGAAGGCGCCCCCTCGCCGACCCCCTACTGAGGTATCACTCCAGGGTTGGCTCCCTGGGGTGACGCAGGCTCGGACACCCTCTTTCTAGCTTTCCCTCTGTCACGCAACGGGACGAGGGAGAGACAGTCATGGGCCGCTTCAAGCGCACGCTGGTCGCCGCAGCTCTGGCCGCCACGGTCGTGGCCGGCACGGCCGGCTGGGCCGTCAGCGACGAGCAGGCCGTGGTGACCGGCCCGCCCGCCGGTGCCGAGGCGTGGCGTGCGGACCACTCCCTCCACCGCGAGCTGCCGGACCCGGCGACGGCGGCACCGCGTACGGTCGCCGCGTTCTTCGCCGGTCTCACCGAGGCCCAGCGCAAGGACCTGGCGGCCCGTCACGCGCTGGTCGTCGGCAACCTCGACGGTGCGCCCGTGCCCCTGAGGTACGAGGCCAACGCCCGGGCGATAGCCGCCGAGCGGGAGAAGGCGCAGGCCCGGGTCGCGGACCCCGGCCTGACCCGCGCCGCGCGGGAAGAGGCCCGCGAGCGTGCCGACCGCTGCGAGCGGCTGCTCGCGCCGGGCCGCCGGATCCTGGCCTTCGACCCGCGCGGCCGCGGCCAGGTCGCCGAGGTGTACGGCGATCTGGCGGCCGCCCGGCACACCGCCGTCATCGTGCCGGGTTCGGACATCGACCTCCGCACCTTCGACCGGACGAAGGACCGCTACGGCACCCCCGCCGGGATGGCCGCCTCCCTGCGGGCCGAGATGGAGCGCAGGGCGCCCGGCACCCCGACCGCCGTCATCGCCTGGGCCGGCTACACCACGCCCGTGGGCCTCGGTGTGGACGCCGCCACCGGGCGCCTCGCGCAGGCCGGGGCCGTGCGCCTGGAGCGCCTGCTCTCCGGGCTGGCGGCGGCCGCCGCCTCTCCCGCCGCGCCGCCGCCCGCCGTCTTCTGCCACAGCTACGGCTCGGTGGTCTGCGGCCTGGCCGCCCCGTCCGTCGACCGCACTGAGGCCGCCGACCTCGTGGCGCTCGGCAGCCCCGGCATGCGCGCCGACTCGGTGGCCGGGCTGCACACCGGTGCCCGCGTCTGGGCCGCCGCGCGCAACTCCTCGGACTGGATAGGCAACGTCCCCAACGTCGACCTCTTCGGCCTGGGCCACGGCACCGACCCCACCTCCCCGGGGTTCGGCGCCCGCATCGTCCCCACGCTCGGTGCCCACGGCCACACCGGCTACTTCGCCCCCGGCACGGACTCCCTGCGCAACTTCGCGCACATCGCCCTCGGCGCCTACGCCTCGGTCCGCTGACCGGCCCGGTCCGGCCGTGCGAAGTTGATCACCTCCGACCTGAGGCGGATGGCAGGAGTGTCACGGCCGTATAACGTGATGATCATGTTGTGGAAATCGCGGAAGACATCGCGGCGGTCCTTCGTGGCCGCCGCGCTCCTCGCGGCCTTCGCCGCGCCCCAGATCCCGGCCGTGGCCGCGGCGGTGGAACGGGCCCCCGAGCCGTCGGCGTCCGGCACCCCGGCCCGGGTCCCGGCGCCCACGGGCAAGCAGCCGGTCGGGACGAAGACCCTGCACCTCGTCGACACCTCGCGCCCCGACCCCTGGAAGCCCGCCGCCGGCAAGCGGCAGCTCATGGTCTCGCTCTGGTACCCGGCACGGCACCAGGGCGACCGGAACGCCCCTTACGTATCGAAGGAGCTGTCCAAGGCGGTCCTTGGCAAGGAGGATCTCGCCGGCGTACGCACGAACTCGACCCTGGGCGCCGAGCCGGCCCGCAAGCCCCGGCCGCTGGTCGTCCTCTCGCCAGGCTTCGGGTTGAGCCGGCTGACGCTCACCACGCTCGGCGAGGACCTCGCGTCGCGCGGGTACGCGGTGGCCGCGGTCGACCACACCTACGAGGCCCCGGTCGAGTTCCCCGGCGGGCGCATCGAGACCTGTGAGATCTGTGCGAAGCCGGACATGGCCGCCGTCGTACGGAACCGGGCGAAGGACTTCTCCTTCCTCCTCGACCGGCTGACCGCCCCCGGCAGCCCGCTCGCCGTCGACCGCAGCCGGATCGCCGTGGTCGGCCACTCCATCGGAGGCGCGAGCGCGGTGGAGGCCCTGCGCGGCGACAAGCGCGTGGACGCCGCCGTCAACCTCGACGGCAACTTCCCCAGCGACCTGCCCGCCGACGGGCTGAACAAGCCCGTGCTGCTCTTCGGCGCACAGCGGGCCGGAAACACGGAGAACTGGGACAAGAACTGGCAGCGGCTGACGGGCTGGAAGCGCTGGCTCGACGTGCCCGAAGGCGGCCACCTGACGTTCACGGACGCTCCCTGGATCGTGGACCGGTTCGGGATGCCCGGCCAGATCCCGCCGGACCAGGTCCACGGCGCCTACGGCAGCCTGCACGGCACCCGCTCGACCGCGCTCACCCGTGCGTACGTGAACGCGTTCCTCGACCGGCACCTGCGCGGCACCCCGAGCCCGCTCCTCGACCGGCCGTCCGCGGCCTATCCCGAAGTCACCATCCTGAAGAAGTAGCGCCAACCCTCAGGAGACCCGGGGGTGGTACCAGTGCCACCCCCGGAACGGATACCAGCGGGGTCGATCGCGGCCACCCCGCCCGGGAGCATCGAACCGTCACCACGCACCAGGAGGTTCGATGTTCGAGCTCAGGAAATCGCGGCGGACCGTACCGGCCGTCTCCGCACTCGCCGCCGTGTCGGCCGCACTCGCCGCGGTGGTCGCGGCCGCAATGCTCCCGGCGGGAACAGCCGCTGCGCAGCAGAGCGCGGCCGCGCAGCCGCGCCCTGCCACGGCCGTGACCGTGCCCGAGCGGTACACCTCCCAGAAGCTCGCGTGGCAGCCCTGCCCCGAGCCGGCCACCATGGAGTGCGCGGAGATGACCGTCCCGCGCGACTGGCACGCCCCGGACACCGGCAAGGACCTCACGATCGCCGTGTCCCGCGTGCGGGCGAGCGACCCCGCCCACCGGCGCGGGGTGCTGATGATGGCCGCGGGGGGACCCGGCGGCAAGGGGCTGCTGAGGCCGGCCGGCGTCGCCCGGCAGGCGCCCGCGATCGGTGCCGTCCACGACATCGTCAGCTTCGACCAGCGCGGCGTCGGCAGGAGCACGCCGCTGCAGTGCCAGACCCAGGACGAGCTCGACGCCTTCTTCGCGGGTGACTTCCGCGACCGCTCGCCCGCCGCCGTGCAACGCGTCGTGGACAACTCCCGCAAGCTCGCCGACGCCTGCCGCGAGAAGCACGGGGACCTCCTTCCGTACATCACCACCGAGCAGACCGTGCGCGACATGGACCTCTTCCGCGCCCTGCTCGGCGAACGGAAGATCTCCTACTACGGGGCCTCCTACGCGACCATGGTCGGCGCGTACTACGCCACGCTCTTCCCGCAGCGCGTCGAACGCGCCGTCCTGGACAGCAACATAGCCTTCGGCGGCACCTGGGAGGACTTCGAGAAGGGCCAGCCGAAGAGCTTCCAGCGCCGTTTTGAGCAGGACTTCCTGCCCTGGCTCGCGAAGAACGACGCCACCTACCACTACGGCCGCACCGCGGCCGAGGCGAAGGCCACGTGGGAGCGGCGCCGCAGCGCACTGCGCGACCACCCGATCAGCCCGGGCGAAGGCAAGGGCAGGACCCTCGACCCCAACCGCTTCGACAGCGGCACCATCCAGGCGATCTACGACTCGCAGGAGGGCTTCCCGGGCCTCGCGAAGACGCTCGCCGCGCTGGAGCACTGGGACACGGCGTCCCCCGCCGAGCGGAAGCTCGTCGACACCGTCTTCGGCTCCTACCTCGGCACCAACTTCTTCGCCGAGTTCCTCGCCGTGACCTGCGCCGACACCCCGTGGAACCGCGACACCGGCTCCTGGGTCCGCCGCAGCGCCGAGGACACCGCCAAGTACCCCCTGATGGGTGCCCGAGAGCTCGCCTTCGCCTCCGCGTGCGCGGCGTGGCCCGCCTCCCCGGCGCCGCGCGTCAAGGTCACCGGCAAGGGCCTGCCGCCCGTCCTGATGCTCAACTCCCTGCACGACCCGGCCACGTACTACGAGGGTGCGCAGCGGGCCCACCGGGACCTGCGCGGCTCGCGCCTGGTCACGGACACCGGCGGCGACCACGGCGTCTACCTGGGCGGCAGCGCCTGCGCCGACGGCATCGTGAACAAGTACCTCCTCTCCGGAGAACTGCCCGCCCGGGACGTCACCTGCAAGGCCGCGCCGCTGCCGGTGCCGACGGCGAAGTAACCCGCAGCGGGAGGGTATCCGCCGCCGTTGCAGCCGCCATAGCAGAGGTGCTACAGCCGCCGCTCCAGCAAATGTGCGGAGAGCGCGACGAGTTCACCGACCGCACCCTCGGCGAGGCCGGCGCCGCGCAGGCAGTCGTGGGCGGCCGCCGCATGGCGGTGCGCCTCCTCCAGGGCGAACTCCCGGCCGCCGGCCGCCTCGACCAGGCCGGCCGCGCGGCGTGCGGCCGCGGCGGCCGGGGGCGTGTCCGGGCCCAGCAGCCGGGCCAGCTCGCGGGCGGTCGCACCGTCGTCCAGGGCGACGGCCGCCAGCACCGGCAGGGTCTTCTTCCGCCGCAGCAGGTCGCCGTGGACCGGCTTGCCCGTCGTCCGCGGGTCGCCCCAGATCCCCAGCAGGTCGTCCACGATCTGGAACGCCGTGCCGAGCCGCCGCCCGGCCTCGGCGAGGGCACCCGTCTGCAGGGGCGGGGCGCCCGCCAGCACCGGTCCCAGGGACAGGGCGCAGCCGAGCAGGGCACCGGTCTTGCGGGCCGCCATCGCCTCGTACTCCGGTATCCCGACCGCTCCCCGCCCCGTCCACGGGCGGTTCTCGAACAGCAGGTCGTCGGCCTGCCCGCGCACCAGCTCGCCCAGGCAGTCGGCCAGATGCGCCACCGCCCGGCCGGTGTGCTCGCCCCCGGCCTCCGCGACCGTCCGCACGGCCAGCGCGAACAGGGCGTCGCCCGTCAGGACGGCCGGTCCGGTGCCGAACGCCTTCCACGTCGCGTCCCGGTGCCGCCGCCGCTCGTCACCGTCCATGATGTCGTCGTGCACCAGCGAGAAGGTGTGCACCAGCTCCACGGCCACCGCCGCCTGCACCGCGGTCCCGAGGGGAGCGCCCACCGTCTCCGCGCCGAGCAGGGCGAACGCCTGGCGGACGCCCTTGCCGCCGGGGGAGGGGCTCGGCGTGCCGTCGGCCTCGCACCAGCCGAACGAGAAGGCCGCCATACGGGCAGGCAGCGGGTGCAGCGTCGCCACGGCGGCTCTGAGCGCGGGCTCGGCCAGCGCCCGTGCGCGGGCGAGCGTCTGGGGAGCGGGGGTCCGGAGTGCGGTCTGCGGGGGCACGGGGCCGGCCTGCGTGGGCATGGGCTTCTCTCTCCTGTCGTGGGCTGCCGCGGAAGGACGTGCTGTCAGGCGGCAGGGCGGGCAGCCGGGGCCGCCGGGGCAGCTGCAGGCTCCGCCGGCATCCCCAGCTCGGCGCGCGCCGCCTCGACCATCCGCCGGGCGTGGAGCAGGCCGATCCGGCCGAGCGTACGGTGCAGGTCGTCCAGCTCGGCGGCGGTCTCGGCGCGGTCGTGCCCCAGCCGGGCCCGGCTCTTGACCAGCCCGAGCCGGGCCAGGGCGGCACCCCGCGGCTCCGCCATCTCCCGGAACTCCTCCAGCGCCCCGCGGTAGCACTCCTCGGCCTCCGCGTAACGGCCCGCCCGGAACAGGACGTTGCCGCGCATCTTGTGGTTGTAGGCCAGCGCGCTGACGAGCTTCATCCGCCGGCACGTCCCCTCGGCCTCCGACAGCAGCGCGAGCGCCCGCTCGGTCTCCCCCCGCAGGGACAGCACGTCGGCGATCCCGCGCAGCGCCCACGCGTGGCCGCGGGCGTCGTCCGCCCGGCCCGATATCTCCGCCGCCTCCTCGAACATGGCCAGCGCGGTGTCGTACGAGCCCGAGTTGCGGTGCATCTGCGCGATGCCCTCCAGCGCCCACACGGTGTGCCGTGCCTCGCCCCGGCGCCGCGCCTCGGCCAGCAGCTTCTCGTGCAGTTCGCCGACGGCCTGGTAGTCGCCCTGGATGCGGCCGGTCTCGGCGAGGCCCGCGAGGGAGTAGCCGCGGGCCACGATGTCGTCGCCCCGCTCGGCGAGTTCGGCGGCGATGGCGAGCCAGCGCCGGGCCAGGGCCAGGGTTCCGCGCTGCCGGGCGAGCGTGCCGCCGCTCCACACGGCCCAGGCCATCGCCCCCAGGTCCGCCGCCTGCCGTGCGGCCCGGTAGCTCGCCTTCCACGCACGCTCGGCGTCCTCCACCCGGCCGAGCCGCCGGCTCGCCTCCGCGACGGCCAGCTCGGCGTGCGCCATGTCGAGTGCGGAGCCGTCCAGTTGGGCGCGCCGCCGTTGTTCGACCGCCTTGGACAGCACTTCCTCGAGCGAGGCGTTCACAGAGAGGTCTTCCAGGGAGCCCCGGTACTCGGGGGCGAATGCCTTGCCGTACATGGTTCTGCCTCACTTCGGGATCACTCAGGGAGGGCAGGGGGCGCCCTACCGTTGATCAAGAAGCTATGGCCTTGAACCACCCTGAGTAATCAGCCCAGGAGGCGGCGTTGCCGTACATCTGAGGTCCGGTGTGGACGGCACGGGTCATACGAGAGATGTACGGGACCGAACCCGTCGTGGGGGCGGTTGCTTTTTCCCCGCCGCAGGATTTGTACAGTGTGCTGCGGGGAAAGCTGGCTGGTACAGGCGTTCGACTCCACGGGGGAGCGTGGGGGAGCACGGGAAAGACGGGGGCGGGGCCATGAGTGAGCCGAGTGCGCTCAAATCACTGGGAACGGGGATCGGCTGGCGCCCGGAGACGGCCGACGCCGTGGCGGCGGGCCGGGTCCGCGCCGACTGGGTGGAGGTCGTCGCGGAGAACGTCTGCCCGTGCCATCTCCCCGGCCCGCTCCGGGAGCTGCGCGAGCGCGGCACGACGGTGATCCCCCACGGGGTCTCCCTCGGCCTCGGCGGCGCCGACCGGCCGGATCTGGCCCGGCTCGCCGCGCTGGCCGAGCGCGCCGAAGCCCTCGGCTCGCCGCTGGTCTCCGAGCACATCGCCTTCGTCCGCTCCGGGGGGCCGCTGACCGGCTCCCCGCGGATCGAGGCCGGCCACCTGCTGCCGGTGCCCCGCACCCGCGACGCCCTGGACGTCCTGTGCGAGAACGTCCGCATCGCGCAGGACATGCTGCCCGTCCCGCTCGCGCTGGAGAACATCGCGGCCCTCCTGCCGTGGCCCGGCGAGGAGCTGACCGAGGGGCAGTTCCTCGCCGAGCTGGTCGCCAGGACGGGCGTGCGGCTTTTGATCGACGTCGCCAACCTCCACACGAACCACGTCAACCTGGGGCAGGATCCCGCGGCCTCCCTGGATGAACTGCCGCTCGAAGCCATCGCCTACGTGCATGTGGCCGGAGGCGTCGAGCAGGGCGGTTTGTGGCACGACAGCCACGCCCACCCCGTGACCGGCCCCGTCCTCGACGTCCTCGCCGAGCTGTGCGCCCGCGTGACGCCCCCGGGCGTCCTCCTGGAGCGCGACGACGCCTTCCCCGCGCCCGAAGAGCTCGCGGCGGAACTGGACGCGATCAGGGCGACGGTGGCCGGTGCCCGGCGCTCCTCCCGGCAGGACCGGCAGGACCGGCAGGACCGGCAGCGGACGGTGGCGCACAGTGTCTGAGATGACACCTGAAACGGCGTCTGAAACCGCCCTCGAAACCGCCCCCGAAGCCGCCCGGCGGCGCCTCGCGCACGCCCAGCACGCCCTGCTCTCCGCGCTCGTCGCGGACGCACCCCCGCCGCCCGGCTTCGACCCGCAACGTCTGCGCGTGCAGCAGCAGGCGCTGCTCGGCAAGCGCGCGGACGTCGTCGCGAAGGTCGCGCCGGAGCTGCCCGAGATCCTCGGGGCGGACTTCCGGCGGCTGTTCCTCGCCTATGCCCGCGGCCGTCCGATGAGCGACGGCTACCGCCAGGACGCGCTCGACTTCGCCGAGGCGCTCCTGAAGACCGACGGAATCCGGACCGACGGCACCCTCACCGATCCCGGGCGGCGGGAGTGCCTCGCGGCGTGGACGGCCGCCCGGCGCGCGGCGCCGTCCGCCGGCCCCGCCGCGTTCCCGGCCCGCCTGGCGTCGGCCTGGCACACCTTGCGCTCGCGCGTGACCCGAAAGGCAACCGCCCTATGATCGCCGGCATCGTCGTCGCCTCCTTGGTGACCCTCCTTGCCCTCGTCGCCCCTTCGGCTTGGCTCGTCGTCGCCCGCCGCCGCGCCCTCGCCGACCCGCCGCCCGCACAGGGCGAGCCGGAGCTGCTGGAGGTCGCGTACCTGCTCGGCGGCCGCAACCGGGTCGTGGACACCGTCATCGCCGGCATGTGCGACGACGGGCGGATATCCGTGAACGAGAGCGGCAAGCTCAAGGTCGAGCGGGCCGCTGCGTACAACGCCGTGGAGCGCGCCCTGCTGGGCCGCTGCGGCGCCGACTGGAGCATCTCCCTGCGCAGGGTCCGCACCTCGCTGAAGTTCGACCCGGCCGTCGACGCCCTGGAAGGCGCTCTCGTCCGGCGCGGCATGCTGGTGTCGCCCGTGGTGAAGCAGAAGTGGCAGCGCGCCGCGGACGTCCAGGTGGCCGGGCTCGTCCTCACCGGCGTCGGCGTCGTGGCCCTGGTCCTCATGCCCGCGAGCTTCGTGACGGCCTTCGTCGTCCTCGGCCTCCTCGTCGCCGGCATCGTGCTCCGGGTCCGGTGCCGCCCTGCCGGGCCGAAGGTGCGGCCCACCCCGCGCGGCAAGGCCTTCATCGAGCGGACTCCGGCGACCGGTCCCTGGAGCGCCCGGTTCTCCGCCACGCACCCGGAGGGCATCGCGGGCGTCGTCGCGGTGCACGGTGCCGGCGGGCCCGAGCCGGACCAGCCGTTCCTGGGTCAGCTGAGGCAGGCGGCACTGCCGAGCCCCGGCGTGGGCAGCGTGCGCTCGTACTCCAAGGGCGCGAAGAAGCCGCCGTCCCGGAAGACCGCGAAGTCCTCTTCTTCCTCGTCTTCTTCCTCTTCCTCCTCGTCGTCCCACACCAGCGGCGGGTACGGCTGCTCCGGCGCATCGAGCTGTTCCAGCCACTCCGGCCACTCCAGCCACTCCGGCCATTCGAGCTGCTCCAGCTCCAGCTGCTCCTCCTCCAGTTCGAGTTCCAGCTGCGGCGGCGGCAGCAGCTGCGGCTCCTGAACGGAACGTTCCGGGCAACTGGTAGCTTCACCCCGGTGATCATCCGCAGTGCCGGTCCCCGGCGCTGCGGATCGCCGTGCGCGTTTCGCCGCGCGGCGCGTTCCCGGTCACCTCCGTACCCCCGATCAAGGAAGCACATTGGCTCGCCTCCGGCTCCGCCGTTTAACCCGTCCCGCCGTCTCCGCAGCGGTCTCCGCCCTGGCCCTCGCCGCGCTCCCCGCGGCCCCGGCGCTCGCCGACTCCTCCGCCACCCCGCACCTCGACGCCGTCGAGCAGACCCTCCGCCAGGTCTCGCCCGGCCTCGAAGGGCGCGTGTGGGAGCGCACCGCCGGCAACACCCTGGACGCCTCCTCCGGTGACCCCGGCGACTGGCTCCTGCAGACCCCCGGCTGCTGGGGCGACGCCACTTGCGCCGAGCGCCCCGGCACCAAGCGGCTGCTCGCCAAGATGACCGAGAACATCTCCCGGGCCACGCGCACCGTCGACATATCCACCCTGGCGCCCTTCCCCGACGGGGCGTTCCAGGACGCGATCGTCGCGGGCCTGAAGAAGTCGGTGGAGAACGGCAACAAGCCGAAGGTCCGCGTTCTGGTCGGGGCCGCGCCGGTCTACCACATGAACGTGCTGCCCACGAAGTACCGCGACGACCTGCGCGACAAGCTCGGCAAGGCCGCCGGCAGCGTCACCCTGAACGTCGCCTCGATGACCACCTCGAAGACCGCCTTCTCCTGGAACCACTCCAAGCTCCTCGTGGTGGACGGGCAGTCGGCGATCACCGGCGGCATCAACAGCTGGAAGGGCGACTACGTCGACACCACCCACCCGGTGTCCGACGTCGACCTCGCCCTGACCGGGCCCGCGGCCGGGTCCGCCGGCCGGTACCTGGACCAGCTGTGGACCTGGACCTGCGGGAACAAGAGCAACATCGCGAGCGTCTGGTTCGCCGCGTCCGACGGCGCCGCCTGCATGCCGACGATGGAGAAGGACGCGAACCCCGTCGCGGCCCCGGCCACCGGGAACGTCCCCGTGATCGCCGTCGGCGGCCTCGGCGTCGGCATCCAGGACTCCGACCCCTCCTCGTCCTTCCGGCCGGACCTGCCGACGGCGCCCGACACCAAGTGCGTCGTGGGCCTGCACGACAACACCAACGCCGACCGCGACTACGACACGGCCAACCCCGAGGAGAGCGCCCTGCGCGCTCTCGTGGCCAGTGCGCGCAGTCACGTGGAGATCTCCCAGCAGGACCTCAACGCCACCTGCCCGCCGCTCCCGCGCTACGACATCCGGCTCTACGACGCGCTCGCCGCGAAGCTGGCCGCCGGCGTGAAGGTGCGCATCGTGGTCAGCGACCCGGCCAACCGGGGCGCGGTCGGCAGCGGCGGCTACTCGCAGATCAAGTCGCTGAACGAGATCAGCGACGTCCTGCGCAACCGCCTCGCGCCGCTCACCGGCGGTCAGCAGGGTGCGAAGGCGGCCATGTGCGGCAACCTGCAGCTGGCGACCGCCCGCAGCTCGGACAGCGCCAAGTGGGCCGACGGCAAGCCGTACGCACAGCACCACAAGCTGGTGTCCGTGGACGGCTCGGCCTTCTACATCGGCTCGAAGAACCTCTACCCGTCCTGGCTGCAGGACTTCGGGTACATGGTGGAGAGCCCGCAGGCCGCCCAGCAGCTCGACGCGAACCTGCTGGCCCCGCAGTGGAAGTACTCGCAGGCCACGGCGACCTTCGACTACGCCCGCGGGATCTGCCAGGGCTGATCCCCGGCGCTCCCGTACGGACCTGCGGCCCGCGGCTGTCACCAGCCGCGGGCCGCAGGCGCACCGTGCGCGGGCGTGTCAGCGCGGCGCCATCAGCGTCGTCGTCTTCTGCGGCCCGGCGACGGCGGACTTGCCCGACGGGGCCTTGCCGCAGTATTCCGCCTCGACCAGCGCGCCGAGGTCGCCCGTCCAGTCGCCGTTGAAGTTGAACGCGGCGGTGTGCCGGCCGTCGGCGGTGGCACTGGCGATCGTTTCGGAGCCGTGGACGCCGCCGGTGTGCATCCAGACGGTCACGCCGCACGACAGCGGGGCCGTGTAGACGCCGAGGCCGTAGCGGACGCCGGGCATCTGGTCATCCACGGATACCCCGGTGAGCAGCTCCCGCTGCTGGGCCCTCGGCAGCAGCTTCCCGCCGATGAGGGCGCCGTAGAAGCGGTTGAGGTCGCCGGTGGTGGAGATGATCTCGCCGGCGGCGCCGCCCCACGACGGATTGAGCTCGGTGACGTCGTAGATCTTCGGGTCGGGAGCGGGCTCGGCCAGCAGCGTGCTGTAGGCCCGGCCGTGCGGCCCCGGCAGTTCGGGCGCCGTGCCGGGGAGGGTGGTGGCGGTGAGCCCCAGGGGCCGGATGATGCGCCGCTTGATCTCGGTGGCGTACGAGCGTCCCGTCACCTTCTCGACGACCATGCCGGCGAGGACGTAGTTGGTGTTGGAGTAGTGCCAGCCCCCGCCCGGCCGGAAGTACGGTGCGTGCGCCATCGCGGTCTTCACCAGCTCGTCCGGCGTGTGGTCGTCGAAGCGGTGCTCCAGGAAGTCGGGGCCGAGCAGCTTCTGGAAGCGCGGGTCCTCGGTGTAGTTGTAGATCCCGCTCGTGTGGTTGAGCAGCTGCCGGACGGTGATCTCCCGGCCGTCGTGCCCGCCGCCCCGGACGACGCCCGGCAGCCACCGCTCGACGGGGTCGTCCAGGCCGATCCGGCCCTCCGCCTCCAGCTGGAGCAGGACGACGGAGGTGAAGACCTTGCTGACACTGGCGATGCGGAAGCGGTCCTGGGCGAGGCGGGGCCGCTCGGTGGTGCGGTCGGCGATGCCGGCGGAGCCCCGCCAGGTGCCGTGATCGTCCCGGGCCTGCCCCAGGACGCCGGGTATGCCGGCCGCCACCTGGGCCTCCATGGCGCTGCGGGTGGCGGCGTGCCGGTCGTGGCCCGCGGCGGCCTCCCGGCCGCCTGCGGCCGTCGTGCCGGCGGCCCGGGCCGCGGCGGGGGCGGTGAGGGCCGCCGCGGCCATCGCGGCGGCGGCCAGTGCCCCCGCCAGGGCTCTGTGGACGGTGCGGGTGCGTATGTTCATGGCAGGTAGCCCCTCTGCTCCGGCGGTGTGCTGACACCGGACAGGACACCGTCAAGTCGCGTGGGGTTGAAGGGCCTTGTGGGCGGGGAGCGGGATCCGGCCAGCGGAATGCGGCGCTCGCGGCGTGAGACACGGCACAAATCCCCTCGCCCGGGAACCGCCGGCCGCGCCGCGGCGTCAAGGTTCGCCGTCCCGGGCCTCCGAGGCTCCGTCCACGATCGGCTGAATCGCTGCCCATACCCCCGCCTCCGGGTCCGGCCGGGTGGTCACCGTCGGATATAACTCCCTCACGCAGGGTGCGCCGCCGGTGGTGGGCGGCCCGGGTCGCGCGGCCGCCGGCGGCGTCCGGGGCGGGCGTCCCCGAAGGGTGCGCGTGCGGCGCGTGTAGCTTTGCCGTACAGCCGTGCCGTGGTCACCCCTGCGGCAGGCATTCGTCGCCTTCGCGTGTACTGCCGTGCCGGTACCGCCCTACCGATACAAAGGACGCCCCACCCATGCCGTACGTGCGCCACTGGTTGCGCAACTCGGTCCTGCTGTTCGCCGTCGCGATCGCGCTGGGCCTGGTAGCCGTGCACACCGATCTCATCCAGCCGCACGACCTGAAGCTGGACCGTACGGTCCAGACCACCTTCCGCACCGAGTGGCTGAACGTGGTCATGGAGGGGGTCAGCGCCCTCGCGTCCCCGGTCGCCGGCCTGCTGATCCTGGCGGTCTGGTGCGGCTGGCTGCTGTTCGTGCGGCGCCGGCCGGTGACGGCGGTCTCCACCTTCCTCGTCGTCGCGGTCGGCTGGAACAGCACCCAGATCGCGAAGGCCGTCGTCGCCCGGCCCCGGCCGCCGCGGGAGTTCATGCTGGACCCCGAGATCGGCTCCAACAGCTTTCCCAGCGGTCACACCGCCTTCACGGTCGCCGCGTTCATCGCCGCGTACTTCCTCTTCCGGGAGTCCCGCCACCGGCGGACCGTAGCCGTCGTCGGCGTCTTCGCCGTGCTGCTCATCGCCTTCTCCCGCTGGTACGTCGGCGCCCACTACCCGACCGACACCCTCGGCTCGGTCCTGATCGCCTCGTCCGCGATCATCTTCGTCACCGGCGTCTGGCACGCCTGGCTGCTCCCGCGGCTCTACCGCATCCCGCTGCTGGAGCGCTTCGGCCTGGACCAGGAGCTCGCCGAGCTGGAGGCCGCGGAGCAGCACGGCGGCCACCACGGTCACACCCGGCCCGTGCCGCACAGCCGTCGCCGCGGCGGGGGCGGGGGCGGGGGCACGCCCACGGGGGGACGCCACCGCCGGCACGCCGCCCGCTGACGGGCGCGGCACGACCGCCGTACCCACTGCCCTACCGATCGCCGTAACGGCAGGGACCTCGCAGGGACCTCGCAGGGCTGACGCCCCGCGAGGTCCCTGTTTCTCCTCCGCCTTCCGAATTTCTGGAACAGGTTCTACGGTGTGCGCCGTCAGCGCGGCATACGGCGAGCACCCCTGGAGGGGCCGTGGACCTCGAGTACACCCCGGAACAGCGGCGCTTCCGCGCCGAGCTGCGGGACTACTTCGCCGGGCTGGTCGCAGGCCGCGCCCACGCCCGCCACGACGACCCGGCCGAGCAGAAGCGCTTCTACCGCGCCACGATCCGCCGCCTCGGCGCGGACGGCCGCCTCGGGGTGGGCTGGCCGGCCGAGTACGGGGGCAGCGGCCGGACCCCGATGGAACAGTTCATCTTCTTCGACGAGGCCGCGCAGGCGGGCGTGCCGCTGCCCCTGATGGCGCTGAACACCGTCGGCCCCACCCTCATGCAGTTCGGCACGGACGAGCAGAAGGCGTACTTCCTGCCCCGGATCCTCTCGGGCGAGCTCGACTTCGCCATCGGCTACAGCGAGCCCGGCGCCGGCACCGACCTCGCCTCCCTCACGACGCGGGCCGTCCGCGACGGCGACTCCTACGTGGTCAACGGCCAGAAGATCTGGACCACCAACGGCGACACCGCCGACTGGATCTGGCTGGCCGTCCGCACCACCCCCGTCACCGAGGGCACCCCGCCGCACAAGGGCATCACCCTCCTCCTCGTGCCGACCAGCGCCCCCGGTTACTCCTGCACCACCATCAACACCCTCGCCTCCCACAGCACGACCGCCGGCTACTACGAGAACGTCCGCGTCCCCGTCCGCAACCGCGTCGGCGAGGAGAACAAGGGCTGGCGGCTGATCACCACTCAGCTCAACCACGAGCGCGTCACCCTCGCCGCCCACGGCACCACGGCCGTCGGCGCCCTGCGCGACGTACGGCGCTGGGCCGCCGCCACCGAGCTCGCCGACGGCCGCCGCGTCATCGACCTCGGCTGGGTCCGCGCCCGGCTCGCCCGCACCCACCTGCGCCTGGAGGCGATGAAGCTGCTCAACTGGCAGATGGTCGACGCCCTGCAGCGCTCGGCGCTCACCCCGCAGGACGCCTCCGCCGTCAAGGTCTACGGCTCCGAGACCCGCCGCGACGCGTACGCCTGGCTCATGGAGGTCCTCGCCGCGGCGGGACCCCTCAAGGAAGGCTCCGCCGGCGCCGCCCTCCACGGCGAACTCGAACGCGGCTACCGCGCCGCCGTCGTCTTCACCTTCGGCGGCGGCAACAACGAGATCCAGCGGGAGATCATCTCCTGGATCGGCCTGGGGATGCCGCGCGTGCGCCGCTAACCTGACGATGACAGGAGGTGCCCCATGCCGCACGCCGACCCCGGGCTCTTCGGGCCCGCATCGGTCACCTGGCAGCTGCACGGCGACCCCATGATGTGGATCGCCGGGGTGCGCGCCCTGTGGCTCCAGGCGCTGCACCCGCGCGCGGTCCGCGGCGTCATGCAGAACTCCGACTTCCGCAAGGACGCCTGGGGCCGCCTGCTGCGCACCGCGAACTTCGTGGGCACCACCACCTACGGCACCACCGAGGCCGCCGAGCGCGCGGGAGCGGCCGTCCGCGGCATCCACCGCCGGCTGTCCGCCACCGACCCGGACACCGGCGCGCGCTATCCCGTCGACGACCCCGCCCTGCTCCTGTGGGTGCACTGCGCCGAGGTCGACTCCTACCTCCACGTCCTCCGCCGCTCCGGCGTCGCGCTCAGCGAAGCCCAGGCCGACGCCTACTACGCCGAACACCGGCGGTCCGCCCGGCTCGTGGGCCTCGACCCGGCCGACGTGCCCGACACGGCCGGGCGGACGGCCGCCTACTTCGAGAAGGTGCGGCCCGAGCTGGCCCTCACCCCGGAGGCCCGCGGGGTCGACGCCTTCCTGCGGCGCCCGCCCGTCCCCCTCCCGGTGGTTCCGGTGCGGGAGCTGCTCTGGGGGCGGGTGGCCTCCCTCGCGTACGCCGCGCTGCCTCCCTACGCCCACGAGCTGTACGGGCGGCAGGCCCCGCCCCCGCATGTCGTCACCCGCCGCCTGCGCGCCGCCGGCGCCGCGCTGCGAACGATCCCCGCAGGCCTCCGCTGGCAGCTGCCGCCCAAGCACATCCTCCGTGCCGTCGCCAGACTCGGTCCCGGTAGCCGTCCCTCCTCCTACAACCTGCGCAGACGGGCCGCCATACTGGACGGGCCGGGGGAAGCGCGGGGCATCGACGGGGGCGGCGGCGCGGGATGGCGGAATCCAGGCTGATCCAAGGGCGGTACCGCCTGCTCGAACGCATCGGGCGGGGCGGGATGGGCGAAGTGTGGCGGGCGCTCGACGAGTCGCTCGGCCGGCAGGTCGCCGTCAAGTGCCTCAAGCCCATGGGGCCCCGGCACGAGCCGTCGTACCTGCGGGTGCTGCGCGAGCGCTTCCGCCGCGAGGCGCGCGTCGCGGCCGCGCTGCAGCACCGCGGCATCACCGTCATCCACGACTTCGGCGAGTCCGAGGGCGTGCTGTACCTGGTCATGGAGCTCCTCGACGGCCGCAACCTCAGCGAGCTCCTGGAGGACACCGGCGGCCTGCCGCTCACCCTCCCCGACATCCTGGAGATCGCGGAGCAGGTCGCCGCCTCCCTCGCCTACACCCACCGCCAGGGCGTTGTGCACCGGGACCTCAAACCGGCCAACATCATGCGGCTGGCCGACGGCACGGTGAAGATCTGCGACTTCGGCATCGCCCGGCTGGGCGATTCCCTCCCCTACTCGTCCTCCTTCTCCTCCCGTCTCACCGGCACCGGCATCGCCATGGGCACCCCGCACTACATGTCGCCCGAGCAGATCGGCGGCGCCCCGGTCGACCACCGCAGCGACCTGTACTCCCTGGGGTGCGTGCTGTACGAGATCGCCACCGGCGCCCCGCCGTTCGCCATGGACGACGCCTGGGCCGTGCTCGTCGGCCACCGGGACACCGCGCCCGTGCCGCCGCGCACCCACCGCCCCGACCTGCCGGAGGCCTTCCAGCGGATCGTCCTCGACCTGCTTGCCAAGGACCCCGCCGACCGCCCTCCCGACGCCGCCGACCTCCACGGCCGCCTGCTCGTTCTGGAGCCGCCGGACCGCCTCGCCCGCCTGGCGACCGTGCACCGGACGCCGCCCGAGCGCCGCCCGCGCCCCGTGCGGTCGGCCGTGCGGCTGCCCGAGCCGCGGCTGCCCGGCTGGGCCAGGAACATGACCACGGGCTCCAAGGCGACCGGCCCCGGCCCGCGGACGGCACCGCCGCCGGACCCGGCGGCGGCTCTTACCAGCGCTTGGACGGCGGGTCCGGCGGGTCCGGCGGGTTCGGGGGAGCCGGTGGGGCCTGCGGTGGGGCTGCCGGAGCCCGCCCGGCGCACCGGGCCCGGGCCGGCCGTGCCCGCCGGAGGCCCGCCCGCCGTCGCGGAGGCGTTCGCCCCGCCCGCGCCGGAGGCCCTCGCCGCGCTCGTGGCCCGCCATCAGGAGGGGCTGCGCCTGGGCCGGCTGGGCCGCTGGGAGGAGGCCGGCCGCGCGCACGCCGCCGTCGCCGCCGACCGCGAGCGCCTCCAGGGCCCCGACCACCCCGACACCCTCACCAGCCGCTATGAGGCCGCCTTCGCCCTCAGCATGCAGGGGCGGCCCGGCGAGGCGCTGCGCGAGTACGCCCGCGCCGCGTCCGGGCGCGAGCGCGTCCTGGGCCCCGACCACCCCGCGACGCTCGCCGCGCGCCAGGAGACGGCGTACGTCCTCGGGCAGCTCGGCCGGCACTTCGAGGCCCACGACGTGTACGCCGCCGTGCTCGCCGCGCGCGAGCGGACCGTGGGCCCGGACCATCCCGACACCCTGCGCTGCCGTCACAACCTGGCCTTCAACCTGGGCCGCCTGGGCCGCCTGGAGGAGTCGTACCGCATGGCGTGCGAGGTCGCGGTCACTCGCTCGCGGGTCCTGGGCCCCGCCCACCCGGACACGCTCGTCAGCCGCTACGAGGTCGGCTACGCCCTCGGCCAGCTGGGCCGCTGGACCGAGGCGCTGCAGACCTACCGCGAAGTGGCCGTCGCACGGCAGCGCGTGCTTGGTGCCGGCCACCCCGACACGCTCGCCGCCCGCTACGAGACCGGCATCTGCCTCGGGCGCCTCCAGCGCAGCGCGGAGGCCCTGGGGCTGTTCCGCGAACTGGTCGACGAGCGCACCCGGGCCCAGGGGCCCGAGGACCCCGACACCCTGCGCGCCCGGCACTGCCTGGGCGTCAACCTCGGCCGCCTCGGCCGCTGGGAGGAGGCCCTGGCCGAGGCCCGCGACGTCGGCGCGGTCCGCGAGCGCGTGCTGGGCGCCGACCACCCCGAGACGCTGGTGAGCCGGCGCGAGATCGCGGTGGGGCTCGGCTGGCTGGGCCGCTGGACCGAGGCCCTCGCCGCCTACCGCGAGGTCGCGCAGGCCCGGCAGCGGGTGCTCGGGGCCGACCACCCGGACGCCCTCACCAGCCGCAACGACGAGGCGCACTGTCTCGAACAGCTCGGCCGCTCCACCGAGGCGGTGGAGCTCTACCGCCAGGTCGCGGCGGTCCGGCGGGTCCGGCAGACGCGGGGCCGGCCGCTGCACCGGTAGCCGGCCCCTCCCGCGTGCCCGACGGTACATCTTGTCTGACGATGCGTCAGAAAACCTCTTCCCTCGCCCGGCCTCCTGCGGCATCCTGCCGCCCATGCAGACCGAGCTGAGCCAGCGGCTGGGCATCGAACACGCCGTCTTCGGCTTCACGCCCTTCCCCGCGGTCGCCGCGGCGATCTCCCGGGCCGGAGGGCTCGGCGTCCTCGGCGCCGTCCGCTACACCGACCCCGGAGCGCTCGCCCGGGACCTCGACTGGATGGACGCGCACACCGGCGGCAGACCGTACGGGCTCGACGTCGTCATGCCCGCCGGACGGGCCGAGGGGGTCACCGAGGCCGACGTCGAAGCGATGATCCCGGACGGGCACCGCCACTTCGTCCGGGAGCTCCTCGCCCGGCACGGCGTCCCCGAACTCGCCGCCGGGGACCGGCGGGGCTGGCGCATCACCGGCTGGCTGGAGGACGTCGCCCGCGCCCAGCTCGACGCCGCCTTCGACCACCCGCTCGCGCTGCTCGCCAACGCCCTCGGACCGCCGCCCGCCGACGTCGTGCAGCGCGCCCACGCCCACGGCACCCTCGTCGCCGCGCTCGCCGGCAGCGCCCGGCACGCCACCCGGCACGCCGACGCCGGCATCGACGTCGTCGTCGCCCAGGGCTACGAGGCCGGCGGCCACACCGGCGAGATCGCCACCATGGTCCTCACCCCGGAGATCGTCCGCGCCGTCGGCCCGCTGCCCGTCCTGGCCGCCGGAGGAATCGGCTCCGGCGAGCAGATCGCCGCCGGGCTCGCCCTCGGCGCGCAGGGCGTGTGGATCGGCTCCCTCTGGCTCACCACCGAGGAGGCCGACCTGGGTTCGCAGGCCCTGACCGCCAAGCTCCTCGCCGCGGGCTCCGGCGACACGGTGCGCTCCCGCGCCCTGTCCGGAAAGCCCGCCCGCCAGCTGCGCACGGCCTGGACCGAGGCCTGGGACGACCCGTCCGGCCCCGGCCCCCTCCCCATGCCCCTGCAGGGACTCCTCGTCGCCGAGGCCCTGACCCGCATCCAGAAGTACGAGGCCACGCCGCTGCTGGGCACGCCGGTCGGCCAGATCGTGGGCAGCATGAACAGCCGCCGCGGCGTACAGGCAGTCTTCGACGACCTGACGAGGGGCTTCGACCGGGCGGTAGCGCGGCTGGCCCGCATCGCGACGGGCGCCCCTGCGGGGCGAGCGGAGCTGCCCGCGACCGGCGCCCGCGGGGCGCCTTTCGCGCCCGGCCCCGGTTCAGGGCCCGGGCCCGGCGATGCCGGGCCGGACGGGGGAGCGGGGCTGCCGACGGGGCCCACGACCGCCGCTCGCGGGGGGCCTTCGACCCCCGGCACCGGCATCGGGCCAGGTGTCGGTGATAGCCGGTCGGCCCGGGGTGCGGGGTTGCCGGCGGGCGGGTCGGAGCTGCCCGCGACCGGCGCTGGCGCGGCGCCCTCGGGGCCCGGCAGCGGCCCCCGCACCGAACCTCGTGTCGGCGATTCCCGGCCGGTCCGGGAAGCGGGACTGCCCGCGGATCGGTCGGAGCCGCCCACCGTCCGGCAGCGTGCAACGCCTCCCACCCCAGGCGCCGCGCGCGGCTCCGGACGGGCCGGGACGGGCCCGGCTGTGCCCGGTGGTCGTCCTGCCCGCCGCGGCGACGCGGAGCGGAACGGGCCCGCGCCGGAGTGAGCGCCCCCCAGACACACCCGCTCCGCCGTCCATCCGCCGTCCGAAGGAGGCCCCATGCCACCCCAACCGCCCAACGGGTTCTGGGCGCAGGCTGCCGCCGAGCCCGACCGCGTCGTCCTCGTCGACCCGGCCGGCGGTACCTGGACCGCCGGCCGCCTGCACGGCGCCGCCAACCGCCTCGTCCACGGGCTGCGTGCCGCGGGGCTCCGTACCGGCGACGCCTTCGCCGTCGTCCTCCCCAACGGCGCCGAGCTCCTCACCGCCCACCTCGCCGCCACCCAGGCCGGTCTCTACCTGGTGCCGGTCAACCACCACCTCGTCGGGCCGGAGATCGCCTGGATCGTCGCCGACAGCGGGGCCAAGGCCCTCATCGCCCACGAGCGGTTCGCCGCCACGGCCACAGCGGCCGCCGACGAGGCCGAGCTGCCCGCCGCACGGCGCTACGCCGTCGGGGACATCGCCGGCTTCCGCCCGTACTCCGCCCTCCTCGACCACCGCCCGGACACCCCGACCGCCGACCGCACCCTCGGCTGGGTCATGAACTACACCTCCGGCACGACCGGGCGGCCGCGCGGCATCCGCCGCCCGCTCACCGGCAAGCCGCCCGAGGAGGGCCACCTCGGCGGGTTCCTGGGCATCTTCGGCATCCGGCCGTTCGACGGCAACACCCACCTGGTGTGCTCGCCGCTCTACCACACGGCCGTCCTGCAGTTCGCGGCCGCGTCCCTGCACATCGGCCACCGGCTGGTGGTGATGGACAAGTGGACGCCCGAGGAGATGCTGCGCCTGATCGAGACGCACCGGTGCACGCACACGCACATGGTCCCCACCCAGTTCCAGCGGCTGCTCGCGCTGCCGGAGCACGTCCGGGCCCGCTACGACGTCTCGTCGATGCGCCACGCCGTGCACGGCGCCGCGCCCTGCCCCGAACACGTCAAGCGCGCCATGATCGACTGGTGGGGCGGCTGCATCGAGGAGTACTACGCGGCCAGCGAGGGCGGCGGTGCCTTCGCCACCGCCGAGGACTGGCTGAAGAAGCCCGGCACCGTCGGCAAGGCGTGGCCCATCAGCGAGCTCGCGGTCTTCGACGACGACGGCAACCGCCTCCCGGCCGGCCGCCTCGGCACCGTCTACATGAAGATGACCACGGGCGGCTTCACGTACCACAAGGACGCCGGCAAGACCCGCGACAGCCGCATCGGCGACTTCTTCACCGTCGGCGACCTCGGCTGCCTCGACGAGGACGGCTACCTCTTCCTGCGTGACCGCAAGATCGACCTGATTATCTCCGGGGGCGTCAACATCTACCCGGCGGAGATCGAGTCCGCCCTGCTCGCCCACCCGGCCGTCGCCGACGCTGCCGTCTTCGGCGTGCCGCACGACGACTGGGGCGAGGAGGTGCGCGCGGTCGTCGAACCGGCCGAGGGGTACGCACCGGGCGCCCCGCTGGCGGCGGACATCCTCGCGCACTGCTCCGGGGCGCTGGCGGGCTACAAGCGGCCCAGATCCGTCGAGTTCATTGCCGCCATGCCCCGTGACCCCAACGGCAAGCTGTACAAACGCCGCCTGCGGGAGCCCTACTGGAAGGGCCGGGGCCGCTCGGTGTGAGCGGCGCCCGGCCCCGGCCCGCAGATGCGGGCCGTCAGCGCTCGCTCACGCGCACCACCCGCAGCTGCGGCGAGGACAGGATGTCCTTCTCGCAGAAGCGGGCCGTGACCATGCGGCCGGCCGAGAACAGCCGGGTCTGGTCCGCGTAGTGCGGTGAGGTGGGGTGGGGTCGGAGGACTGCCCGTACGTCAGGAGGGTGCGGGCCGCCAGGCAGGGGCCGCCGTCGAAGCCGACGGCCTGGATGTAGCTCGAGCCGTGCCGCACCTCGGAGTAGCCACCGCGGGCGGAGTCCCACGGCGCCGACTCGATCATGTTCCATATGCCCAGCGCATCGGCCCCGCCCGAGATGGATATGCGCTTGCCGTTGCGCTCGACGAACTGGTGCTCGCCCAGCGGCGCGTCCAGGGCGATGCCCGCCCCGCGCAGCTCGGCGACCGCGTCGGCGAGGGCCCGGCCGGCCATGGGGGACGCCGTGTTCAGCGTGTTCGGCGTGGTCACGGGGGCGGTGGGGGAGAAGGGCACGCGCCACAGCTCGGCCGGTGGGGCGGAGTTCACGAGCCTGCGCCAGAAGCGGTCGAAGAGGGCCGCGCCCTTGCTGTCCGTACGCACCGTCCGGTCCCAGCGGGCCAGCACTCCGCAGGCCGCGGACACGTCGACGGGCTTGCCGTCGCTGCCCGTCGCCCTGCCGCCCGGCAGCGCGGCGCAGGCCTTCGCCGCATCGGCCGCGGCCAGGTCGCCCGCGGGGGCACGGTTCGCGAACTGCTGCCGCTCCAGGTCCGCCACGGTCAGCCCGCCGCGCTTCGCCATGGCGGACACGTCCTCGATCGCGCCGCGCGTGCGCAGCGAACGGGCGGTACCGACGGTGCCGAAGATCCTCGGGTAGCCGGTGAGCGGGCGGTCCGCATTGGCCAGCCAGGGGCTGTTGTTGTTCTCCAACGTAGGGAGCGTGGAGAAAGACGCTGGTCAACCTGGCTGTTAATGCTGCTTCCACGTCACCGAATGTGCTCTTCTGCGGGTCGCTATCACCTTCCTCCACGACGACCTTCGCCTCTCGTGGCACTGGGTCATCAAAGACCACGGCATGTTCCTCGGCCCTCTGTTCATGCTGACCGCCGCGTGGGAGACATCGCCCAAAACGTCAGGATCGGACGCCGCACCGTTCCGATTGCTTTCGGCGAGACGCCCACCCGTCTGTTCCTGGCGGCGGGTTTCGTCGCCCTGCCGGTGGTGGTTTGCCTCATACTCCTCGCCCCGTATGGGTCAACTACCGCTGGCTGGGCTTTCGGGATGGCCATGGCAGCCCTCGACTGGCTCACCGCGTACCGCGTTGTGGCCCTTCACGACGTTGAAGCAGACCACCTCACCTACGTGCAACGGACGTGGCGAAGGCCGGGTGCACCGCGACCCGGCATAGACCGACTCCGCCGACCGAACCGGAGTACTGGCGGGCAGCGGCCACCGCGTCGGTCGAGGACTTCGCACCCCCCGTCTCGTCGGCGTTCAGGATCCCGTTGCCGTCGTCGAGCAGGCACACCTTGATCTGCAAGGAGGTCAGCCGGGCGGTGTGCTGTCCCGATCCACTGGGGCACCTTCAACCTGGCTCCGCATGCGTGGGCGGAGCCGGGGGAGTGGACGAAGTACGAGGCGGAGGGGGTGGGCCAGGTGGTGGCCGCGATCCCGACCTGGCGGGTGATCGGTGACGTCCGGTGAGGACGAGCTGGGCAGGGTCATGGCCCTGCTCGTCCGTCTCTCGGTCGAGGAGCGCGATCGTGCAGTGCGTGCTTTGGACGGCCCGTCCCGGCGGGAGCCTTCGGTGAATGCCCCACGGTTCGTGCCCTTGCCGACGGGTGCGGGTTCGTCCTCGGTTGTCGTCCGAACACCCATCGTGGGCTCCTGAGCACGCGCGTGATGAAGCCTCGCTGGGTTGCTGGCGGGGCATCTCAAATGCAGAAGTCAAGCCGTCGCAGGCGCCGGTGCTGCGGTCGTGAACAGGCGTTTGTCCCTCAGCATCGCCCAGAGCACGTCCACCATCCGACGGTCAGGGACAGCAGCGCCTGGGTGTGGATCAGTCCCTCGCCACGCTTCTTCCGGTAGTACTCCTGCGACGGCCCAGGCATCGTCATGGCGACCAGCGCTGGCCGCTACGGGCCTGACCGACGCCGGCGGCGAACCGCTCGTCTTCTCTCCACACGACTTCCGCAGGATCTTCGTGATCGACGCCATCATGAACGGTCTGCCACCGCACATCGCCCAAGTGATCTGCGGACATAGAGCTCGTAACGCGATCTTGTAGAGATGTGATGGCCGGGTGTGACTGGTGTGATGATCCGACTGTTCGCGGGGTGTGAGT
Source organism: Streptomyces rectiverticillatus (assembly GCF_013394065.1). NCBI lineage: Bacteria > Bacillati > Actinomycetota > Actinomycetes > Kitasatosporales > Streptomycetaceae > Streptomyces > Streptomyces rectiverticillatus. The sequence continues at coordinate 926,275 of NZ_CP040752.1, read as the reverse complement.
ACGCGCCTGTGCTTCCCTCCCTTTAGAGCCTCCCGCCTCGGCGTGCACACCGAGGGCCGGGAAGGTCGCCCCGGGGGCACGAGGCCGACGGTCCGGGACCCTCCTCGGGCGGTACCGGATCCGGGGGGCGGTGCGTCATCCGGTGGGGACGTCGGGGGAGGTCACCCGGGGTTCCCTCCTCGGTCGGCACTCATGAGAAACATCGCGCGTGGTCCGAGTTCCGCACTCCTCAGGAGCCGTCTTGCACATACCCAGATACGCCACCGCCGTCTGTGCCGCCGCCGCGGCGACGGTCTTGGCCACCTCCACGTCCGCGGCCGCGGAGACCGGCCCTGAGCAGGACAATTTCCTTCCCGCCATGGGCTATTCCATCCTCCGCCTCGACATCGATCCGCCGGGCGCCAACGACTGGAACTGCCGTCCCAGCGCCGCCCACCCGCGTCCGGTCGTCCTGGTCCACGGCACCTACGAGAACCGCTACAACAACTGGGCCCGGATGTCCCCCGAGTTGAAGGCCCAGGGCTACTGCGTCTACGCCCTCGACTTCGGCGACACCGACGACGCCGGAGTGGCTCTCGCTCCCACCGTCAAGGGCTACGGAGACATCAAGAAGTCCTCCAAGGAGCTGGCCGCCTTCGTGGACAAGGTGCTCGCCGCCAGCGGCTCCGGGCAGGTGGACCTCGTCGGCCACTCCCAGGGCGGGACCCTGTCCCGCTGGTATCTCAAGGCCGACGGTGGCGCGAACACGAGCGACCCCTCGAAGAACAAGGTCAAGAAGGTCGTCCAACTCGGCGCGACTAACCACGGCACCACCATGAGCGGCATCGAGACTCTCGCCGACAAGCTCCACATACTGGAGTCCGGGGCGAAGCCCCTCGGAAAGGCGGGCATCCAGCAGTACGAGAAGTCCGACTTCATCAAGGAGCTCAACGCCGGCGGGGACACCGTTCCCGGGGTCGACTACACCGTGATCGGCACGAAGTACGACGAGATCACCACCCCCTGGCAGAGCACGTTCATGACGGCAGGCCCCGGAGCAACGGTGCAGAACATCACCTTGCAGGAGGGCTGCTTCGTCGACTTCTCCGCCCATCTGAGCATGTCGTACAGCCCGCGTGCGATCGGATTGGTCAAGCGGGCCCTGGACCCCTCAGCGCCGGCGGCTCCTTGTGTGCCGAGGGCTCCCGCCTTCTGATTCCGGCCCGAAGGTCCGCCTTGCCGTGGTTCCACAGTCGCCAGGCGAGGTCGATGCCCTCGTGGAAGAGGAAGAAGTGGCCAGGCCAGCCGCTGGCCAGCTCGTACATGAGCGCACCACGAAGCTCGAAGGCAACGCCGACGAGATGCGCCAGCTCTTGGCGGAGCGTCGTGAACGCCTGTTCTTCCCCAGGTATCGGCAGGAGCTCCGCTCGGGCGACTACCAGGCCGCAGGGATCACCGAGTGCAGCAGCCACCTTCTCGGCCTGAACCGCCCGGCCCGCAGGGAGCTGTCCGGCCCTGACGAGGGCGCCGTTCAGATCGAGTCGACCACGGACCTGCACGAGCTGGAGCGGCTGATCGGCCTGGCCAGCCGTTACCGGAGGAAGGTGAGGCCTGAGGAGGACGCGGTCCTCCGGGCCTACCGGGCGTTTCGCGCACACACTCTCGGCCACCGGCACCACCCCCGGGCATCAGTCCGGCAGCATGCGCGCGAACCAACGAACCGGTAAGGCAACGGCATTACCTCTAAGAGGTCGTCTCAGTTGGCAGTGCGTCGGTAGCAGATGAGGGCACTGGCGATGCCGACGAAGGCGAGGAAGTGCTCGGCTTTGCGCTCGTAGCGGCGGTGCAGGCGGCGGCAGCCGCCCATCCACGACAGCGTGCAGCGGTGCCGACCGAGTCGGCCGGAGTTGTCCACGCCGCGCCGGGCGATGCGGGGCACGATCTGCCGACGCCGCAGCCAGTTCCACAGGTGGTCGAAGTCGTACCCCTTGTCCGCGTGGAGCCGGGCCAGCCGATGGCGCCGAGGCCCGCGGCGTGACCGGATGGGCGGTATGCCGAGCATCATCGGCACGAGGGCTTGACTGTCATGCAGGTTGGCGGCGGAGACGCCCACTGAGATCGGCAGACCATTGCGGTCGCAGATGACGTGGATCTTCGACCCTTTCTTGCCCCGGTCGGTCGGATTCGGTCCCGTCAGGGGCCCCCTTTGACGGCGCGGACGCTGATCGAGTCGATCGCGCAATGCGACCAGTCCACATCGCCCTTTGAACCGAGCCGGTCCAACAGTACGGGGTGCAGCTTGGCCCAGACCCGGGCCGCAGACCAGTCAGTGAAGCGTCGGTGCACGGTCTGCCAGGAGGCGCCGAAGACCGGCGGCAGCTGCCGCCAGGTGCAGCCGGAGGTCGCCACGAACACGATCGCGGCCAGTACCGCGCGGTCGTCGCACCGCCGCCGGCCACCACCCTGCGAACGCTGCGGTGCCTCCGGCGCCACGTCCTGGAACAGCTCCCACAACCCGTCCGGCACCAGCCGCTCGACTAACCCCATGGCCAGATCAACGAACTACCGCCAATCAAGACACCGTCTAAGGGGTCATGGAGTTGTATGACCATACGACCAATACCGCTGGATCAGGCCAAATTGCCCGGTCTCAGTGGCGTCGAAGAATCGTTTAATTAGGCTTATCGGGCTGGGGTGTTGGCGGTTGGTCCCGTAGCGGCCAACGCTCCGTCACCGCACCGGCAGCGGGGCGCGCCATCACCCTGAGCGTTCATGGCTCATTGCATCCCAAAGTCGATTCGGGGCATTGTGACAGGCAAACGTCACTCCTATCTTCGCTGATGAGCTACCGCTGTCCGCGAACGAGTGGAGTCGCGTGATGAATGGTCGTTCCCCCCGCCATAAACCCGCCCGGCCGAGCAGCGCCCCCCTCGCACTCTCCCTGGCCTTCGCCCTGACTGCCGTGGCCGGTTGCGCGGCTTCGGAGTCGTCGGTGAAGTCGGCCCGGGCAGAGGACACCGGGGCGGCGAGAAAGACCACGATCGTCGCGATGGGCGACAGCTATATTTCCGGGGAGGCCGGACGCTGGTGGGCCAATGCCGCCGGAGCGGGCGCCGACATCAACGGCGATCGCTGGGGAACCGACCGAGCGGCCGAGGGCTGTGACAACGAGGGACGGAACTGCACGGGCCGCGACGAACGAAAGATCTACCGGTCCAGCAGGGACCTGCGGAAAGGCATGGATTCCGGATCGTGCCACCGGTCCGACATCGCCGAGATCGAAAGCGTGGGCATCAATGCCCACGCGGAGAACCTTGCCTGCTCCGGCGCGAAGACACTGGACATCCTCGAACGCCGACGCCATGGAGAGCCTCCCCAGATAGACGAACTCACCAAGCTGGCCAAGGACAAGTCCCGGCAGATCAAGCTCATCCAGGTGTCTATAGGCGGGAACGACCTGGGCTTCTCCGGAGTGATCAAGTCCTGCTTCTTCGCCTATGAGTTCTTCAAGACGCACGCCTGCCAGGAGAAGATTCCCGATCTGGACGCGGCCCTGAAGGACGTCGAACCGAAGATCACAAACACCCTCGTGAAGATCCGCAAGGTCATGGAGAACGCCGGCTACCGCGAGAGCGGCTACCGGCTGGGCATTCAGTCCTACCCTTCCCCGCTGGCCCCGGGGAAGGAGAACCGCTACGGGGCCGAAAACCTCTGGAAAGGGAAGCGCTGGGATCCCGGAGGCTGCCCGTTCTACAACTGGGACGCAGACTGGTCACGGGATGAACTCGTACCGAAGATCGCGAAAATGATCAGGGAAGCCGCCAAGGCCGCCAAAGTGGTGGACTTCCTCGATTTGCAGCACGCCTTCGACGGCCACGAGGTGTGCCGGAAGGGCGTCCATCAGTCCACCGCCGCACGCAGTCTCAAGTCCCCCCTCCCGGCCGTCCAGGCGGAATGGGTGCGCTATCTGGGCTTCGGACTCGAGCAGGGAAGCCTTCAGGAGTCCTTGCACCCCAACGCCTACGGGCAGATGGCCCTGGCGAACTGCCTCACCAGGGTATACAAGCTGGCGCCGGGTGCCTACGAGTGCAAGGGCGAGCAGGCCGGCGGACCCGGGGACATGAAGGTCACACCTCTTCAGTGATGCTCGAGGACGCCACGACGGAGGGAGCCGAGCACGGTGGACCGAGCACTGCTGATCGGGATCGACAAATATCCGAACCCGGCGAACGACCTCAACAGCTGCGTGAACGACAGCAAGGAGTTCAGAAAGGTCCTGACCGGCCTCTACGGATTCCCCGCGACGGAGATCCACGAGCTCCATGACGCGGATGCCACACTGGACCGCGTCCGCGCGGGGCTGAAGTGGCTCATGGAAGGCGCCGCTGCCGGCGACCGGCGCGTCTTCTACCAGTCGTCGCACGGCTACCGCTACAACAAGGACCCGCAGGCGAAGAAGAAGGTCATGACGGATGTGCTCTGTCTCTATGACCACTTCCTCGAGGACAAGGAGTTGGACGCGAGCAGCCGGGACGTCTTGCCGGGAGTGCTGACGGTCATCCTCGACGCCTGCCATGCGGGCGGAATGGCCAAGCAATGGGTCGGCGAGCGGGGGACGCTCCAGGCCGTCCCGGCCAAGTCGTACGTGGCGTACTCGGCCGCAGAGAAGGAATACCAGGAAATCAGGGATCACGTGCCGACGACGGTGCCCTACGCTGCATACATCGCGGACGCGCGGCTCAAGCCCTTCCTCCTCGCCGGGCCGGCCGGTGCTGCCGTACAGGCTCAGCCCGCTCCGGGCCCCGTGGAGCCGGGCGCCGTGGAGCTGGACGGCGTGCTGTTCGCAGCATGCCAGGAGCTGGAGACCGCGGCGGCCGGTAGTTCACTCACGAACGCGCTCTCGGCCTTCACCTACGCGCTGACGACGGCGCTGCGCGATGCGGCGAACACCTCGCTTTCGGTGGGGAATCTCCGCGACCGGGTGGCGAAGCGACTCCTCGACCTGGGCTTTCAGCACCAGCACCCCAGGATCTTTGCTCCGGCCCGGCAGCAGTCCCTGCTGGACGTACCGTTCCTCTCACGGAACGGCCATGTGACGCCCAGCGAACACTCCGGGTACCGGAATCCGGACGGAGCCACGTCGGCGAATCGGACACCCGATCAGCACGGGAAGCCATCGGAGAAGGAGTTCCGCCATATGGAGCGTATCGATCAGGAAAAGCTCGAGAAGGCACTCAAGGACTTCTCCGCGGGGCTGGAGGGCACGAAGCCGCACGACGGGCGCCCGGACGGGAACCGGAACGAGAACACACAGGTGCCGGCCGCCGATGACGGAGACGTCGCGAAGTGCGCGGCACACCTGGCCAAGGCGATCCCCTCCTTGAAGGCGTCCCCGGTGGGTTCGAAGGCATATCAGGACCCGGCCGCCGAGGGGCTGGCGGACCCGCGTCGCATCAACGAAAAGAGCTTCTGGAGCGCGGCGCTCAACATAGCCGGCGCCGCCGTTCCGGCCATCCTCAGCGCTGTGAACAAGAAGGACTTCGAAGCACAACAGGCGCCGAGCGCGCAGGATATCGGCAGGCAGGTCGCGGACCGGTTCCCGGAAAGGCGTGAGGACGCCGTCTTCCACGGCGTCGTGCACGACCTGCTGAAGCAGCTGGCTCCGGTGTACATGCGCATGGGCCAGGGCGCGGATGTGGCGACGGCCATGGGCGAGGGTGTGCAACTCTCGATCCCCGACGGCAGGGCAAGCGACAAGAAGTTCTGCGCGGACGCGTTCCACGCCGTGACGGGATGCCTGCCCACATTCGTCAGAACGCTCATGTGACCCCACTGGGGGAGCCCGGCCCGGCCCGGCAACGCGCGGCTCACCGCGCTGCTCGAGCTCCTGCGTGGTGCCGGCGCCGGGCGCGCTGGTCAAGGCCAAGGTAGTGGTAAGGGGCCGAGGTTGCGGATTCGGCCACGTCACTATTCGGCCAGGGGCTATACAGATGGCGTGACAGTGCCAAGGGATGTGGATGAAACGCGCGGTGAACTGCGCGGTGTTCTCGACCGGTCCGAGGCGTGGCTGCGCGATGCGGCCGCCCTCCCCAAGGTTCCGGCGGAATGGCCGGCAAAATTGCGCGGCGAACGGTCTTAGAGCTCCTAACGGAATGTGGCTCGCAGGCGGCGCCAGCAGATTAGCGAGCAGGTGAGCTTGAGGAACGTCCCGTGGATGTCGTCACGGATCTCGTTGGATCAGTACCGCTACTACCGTTCCCGGCCCAGGTGATGACACGCTTCAGCCCTCCCGAGGGGATGTGCCCAACACGGGCGGACATGCTCCCGGCCAGACTAGGTGGTCCCCGCACGTCCGGGAATGATCCGGTGCAGGTGGAGCACGAACAGCGGCTCGACCCGGCCGTCCCGTGCATCCGGAGATGATCCGCCCTGGAGAAGCAGACCGCTCGTATCTGAGGTCTATCCCGCCCGTCCGGAGATGTGCCGTCCTTAGACCGTGTCCTATGTGGTGAGGCGCCGTTGGCCTCAGACCACGGATGGACGGTGCGGCTGGGGCGCTCTTGAAAGCCGTTGCCGAGGCCCTGACTTGAAGTTGGATTCGCTGCCATCCGGCGCTAGCACCGGGAGCTCCCATGACAATCCCACTCAAGACGCACCGTATTGGAGTGAGATGTAGCCTGCGAATAAGGAGCTTGTCGGGATGTCCTGCGCGCGTCCTCGACTCCGAATGGCGATTGCGTTGCCGCAGGTGTCGTACTGCCTGACCGAATAGGCGGATGCGGCGAAGTACATTATTACGAGGCAAGGGAACACCCCATGACCGAAAACGTGCCAGAGCCGGCGGTGCGTGTCGTTCAGGCGGTAGGCGAGCCCGAGGCAGACATACCTCCCACGGCCGGGTGAATAGATCGAATCAGTCTCCCGAGTAAGTGCATCTGATGAAGAACCATGCCCATAATCATAATCAGACGACGCGCAGACGGCGATGACCATCTCGACTTCTGGTTCAACGTATCTGCGAGCTCACGTTCGACGCTTCCGGAGCCCATCCGTTCACCGGGGCCGCCATGATGTCGGTAAACAATGTCGTTCCCCATAATGGCAGTGTAGATTTCCGAGTACATATAAGCTGGGGTTCTCATCTACCATTCAGAATCAAATACGTGATTCTGAATGGAGCGATGACCGGCGCAACGAACTAAGACGGGTGCGGATCCTCTCAGGGGATGGTCCGAGCTGGCGTCCTGTCGAAACGAAGGCTGAGCCCTCTCCGCGCCGGACCTCGGGATAGGGTCCGGTGGGAGGTGCGGGGATGAGTTTCCGGCTGGCGGCGTATGCCGTTTGCATCAAGGACGAGCATGTACTGCTCGCCCGTCACGTGCCCTCGGTGGGCGAGTCCAACTGGACGCTTCCGGGCGGAGGGGTGGAGCACGCGGAGGATCCGTTCGACACGGTGATCCGTGAGTTCGCCGAGGAGACCGGCTGCGAAGCGGTGGTCGAACGCCTGCTGGGCGTGGACTCAAGGGTGATTCCCGCAGTCCAAGCCCGTGCCGGAACTGAACACCAGAATGTCGGTATCTTCTACCGGGTCCTTATCACCGGCGGCCGGCTTCGGCCCGAGCCGAATGGCGCGACCGCTGAGTCGGTCTGGACTCCGATCCTCGACGTTGCTCGTCTGCGCCGGTCATCGCTGGTCGACATCGGCCTCGCCCTGGCGCAGGGCGTTCCGGCAACCGGCCACGTTGCTCCCGTCCCGGTCGGCGGTTTGATCCAACACTGACCCGGCCGATGCCACCACGCACTCACACCCGCTCAGGGGCCGCAGGGGCGATCCTTCCAGGCGCCAGGATCCGAAGACGCTGACTGCTGTGTGGTGGCGCCGTCGTACTTCTACCGTGACGGGGTGCAGGTGGGGCGCCATGGTGTCTTTGCCGGAGGAGCTTCAGGCGCGGGAGGCTGCGGCTCGGCAGCGGGTCCAGGAACTTGAGGCTGAGGTTGCAGAGTTGGCGCTCCGGCTGGAGAAGGCGCGGGAGGATCTGTCGCGGCTGGAGATCACGCGGGAGACAGTCGTGCAGGTGTTGGCGGAGCTCTCGGCCGCAGAGGCCGAACCGGAGGTTCCGGCCAGGGATGCGCCAGAGCCGAACGAGACAACGGCACCTCACGGCGTCGGGGTGATGATGGTGCCGCCGTGGCGGGAGGGCTTGGTCGTGGCGGTGCTGCCGGATGTGTACCGGGACATCGTGGAAATCATCGCTGACGCGCAGGGCCCCTTGCGGGCCAAGCAGATCGTGCCGCGGATCGGACTGCCGACGACGACCGGGAAGATCGAGGGAACCCGAGGCAAGCTGAAGCGGCTGGTGGAGCGGGGCTGGCTGGACGAAGACGCGCCGGGACAGTTCACCCTCGCCCGCCGAGGCCCGGGGCGGGACCGGGCCAACTCCTAGTGACCAAGGGGCTCTTCTCCGTAGATTCGAAGGTGCCAACCAGAACGAATCACTGCCGCAGAAGAGCCCTCGATGGAACCGTACGACGCCTTATCCCAGCCTGGCCCGTACTCCACCTCCCGTGATGCCTTCGAACGCCTCATCTCGACGCTGGCCGGCGCCCCGGCGGCGGAAATGCCCCACGACGAACTGGAAGCTCAACTCGAACATCTGGGACGCGAGCTGCTACGGCAGCTGATGCAGGACCACCTTGATCTGCGAGCCAGGAAGGAGGAAGACACTGTGCGTGCCGGCACTCACGCGGTCTGGTCCGGCTCGCGGTCCTGGAAGCGGTGCGCGGCTCGTTCGACCAAGCCGCCGCTGCGATCGAGCGACGGTGCGGGAAGGTGCTGGGCAAGCGCCGCCTCAAAGAACTGGGTAGTGGCAGCCGCCGTCGACACGGCCGCCTACTACTCGGTGAAGATCCCCACCCCGTGCACCCGTGAGATGCCGCTGGTCATCCAGATCGACGGCAAGGGTGTGGTGATGCGGCCCGAAGCCCTGCGCGAAGCCACCCGCCAGGCCGCGGCCAAAACCGCGGCGGCCGGACGGCGTGGACGCCTGGCCCCGGGCGAGAAACCCAACCGCTGGCCGGCACCTGGAGCGCTGGAGTGTCGGACAACTCGCCTAACATGCCTCACTAGCTAGCTAGTCTCTGACCTGGTGTTTCGTTCAATAGCACTAGGTAACCGTGGTTGAGGGTGTCGTCGTGCAGCAGGCGTCGGGCGGTTGTAGGTTTCGCGCTTCGGCTTCCCATTCCGGGCCGTCATGTCCAGCCGATGCCCATTTGGACACGTCGCATGGAAGTGCTGGCCAGCGCGTTCACTCTTTCGGGCTACCTTGTAGTCGTCGCGGAGACAGCGGTCACGTTGAACCGTCCCGGCGGTACCGGGCCAGCCATTCCAAGCTCACGTCGTTTCCCTGCCGGCGCGTGAGCGGCTGCACCGGCCGGTCGCCTCGCGCGACCCCCACGCTGTCCAGGAGCCGGTCCACCACACCTTCCGGGTCCGCCAGCGCGTCCTCGTACGTCACCGTGATCGGAGTGATCCCGCTGTCGGAGAACCGGCGCGCCCACTCCTCGTTCTGCTCCCGGATCATGCGCTCCCAGTGCGCGATCCGGTCGCGACGATAGGGAACGTCAGCGCCCACGCCACGAACGTCGTCGGCGTACCAGACGTCGGTCTCCAGCGCCCGGTACAGAGACACCGCTTGTGCCGCCGTGTCCAGCCGCCGGTTCCACACATATACCGGGCGGTCGAAGGCGCGCTCGATCACCTCGCGCCAGCTCGCTCCATTCGCGGACTGGTATCGCCGCAGCCCGGCGACGACCTCGTCCAGGTACGACCCCATGACGATCAGGCCCCACACGCCGTTGGCCGAAGTCCCGATCCGCATCAGCTTTCGTAGCTGGTCCGGCTGCGTCCGGTGCGCCGGACCGATCGGGATGTCCTCACCGTCCAGTTCAGTATCGCGGTTGTACAGATACTCCCGCGGTTGTCCCGACAAACCCGTGCTCTCCAGCAGACCAGCCAGCAGGTGAGTCCCTGCCCTCGGTGTGCTGCAAATGAGCAGGCCTCTGCCCGCCGCCGGCGCCATGTCGCTCGCTCGCGCCACAGGTCGCACCCCCCTTTGAACGCCTTGACCGTCGCTCGACCGCCCCTTAGCGTATTAGTTCCTAGGTCGCACACGTGGGGCATGGGGGGCGGGGGATGCGCATAGCGATCGCGTTCGATGGTCAGTACGCATCGGCGGCACGCAACATGCTGTCGTCGCTGGCCCGCTGCCTGCCGCCGAAGAGCGGTGTGCGCATCTCGGCACTGATGACGGACGATTCGCCGAGCGCCGACGTCGTCGAGCACGCGATGTCCCGCGGGCTCGATCTGGAGGTCGTCCGTCTGCGCCGCGACCTGTCCGACCTGCCACTGCTGCGCTACCTGACCGGCGCGACGTACGCGCGCCTGTTCCTGCCAGAGCTGGTGCCGGACGACGTGGCGCTGTACATGGACGTGGACGTCGTGCTGATGCGAGACGTGACAGAGCTGTTCGCGACGGACCTCGGTGACAGACCCCTCGCGGCCGTGCGGGACATGTGGCGTCCCAACCTCCACGAGGCACTGGCAGGCGGAGGCAGCGGACGATTCGCGCCCGACGCGCCCTACTTCAATGCCGGGGTGATGCTGTGCAACCTCCGCCAGTGGCGTCGGGAGAGCTTGACCGAGCGGGTCCTCCACTGGCTTGCGAGCCAGGATCAGGTCCCGGTCTGTCTGGAGCAAGATGCGCTCAACGCGCTCACGCACGGTCGATGGATCGAGCTGGATCCGCGCTGGAACGTGTTCCCGATGACTGACTTCCGCGACATCCCGCCCGAGGCTTGGCCGCCGCGACTGGGTACGGAGTACCACGCGTACCGAGATCAGGAGCGACGTGCCTTCGTGCTCCACTTCATCGGCTCCCGCAAGCCATGGCGTCACCCGTACCCGGACACCGAGAACCTCAGGCGATATCGTCACTTCACCACGCCGACCGTCGAGGACGTGACGCCGAACCCCGTCACCTCGCCATCTCGGCCGACCTCCCTGCCCGTCCCAGAGGCGCCGTCCCTGGCGCTTACCGGGAGAAGGGGGTCGGCGACATTGCCGGCGGCGGTGTTCGGCTACCCAGTCGAGCATGATCAGGATCAGTGGTCCCAGCGTCGCAAGAGACGCCGAGTGGATGACAGCAACTGAGACACCAACTGAAATTACAGGTCAAAAGCGCGGGACATGCCATCTAAAGTGACAACTACACGCTCGTAGGTTCCGCGCTTCGGCTTCCAATTCCGGGCCGTCATGTCCAGCCGATGCCTAATTGGACACGTCGCATGGAAGTACTGGCCAGCGCGTGCACCCTTTCGGGCTACCTCGTAGTCGTCGCGGAGACAGCGGTCACGTCCTGGAGTCACCGTGGTCGTGGCGGTTGATGGGGGCTGCGGGAGGCGACTTATTCGTGCCCGTGGGAAGTGTTGTTTCGACAGCAACGTTACGCGCGAGGCATGTTGGCGGGGGTGCGTTCGCGGAGTGTGCCTTCAGCGAGGCGTCGCTGAGCGACCTCTTCGACGCGGCCCCTTGGCGCACGTTTCGCTGGCACCTGGGCCAGAAGCACCGCTCAGGGTCCTTCTGGTCGGCGACAGAGCAGGCTCTGGTGATCTACGAGTCCCGGCTGGAACTGGCGCGGTTGCTGTTCGCGGATTTCGACCCTGCTGTGTCCCGGATCGTCGCACAGCCGTTCCGCCGTCGGTGGCGCTGTTGGAGAACGTGCGTTTCCTGTCCGGCTACCGCCGGGCCTGGCTGTTTAGTTGGAATTGCCAGAATCGCCCGCATTCAAGCTGAGAAGTGGCTGCAGTTCGCTCAGATGCTGGAGTTCCGTCGGCGCGCTTGAGTCTCAGGCCTTCACGAGTTGCGCCGCCCGAGCCTTGATCACATCGAGGCCTGCCCCACGGACAGCGTGCAGGCAGTGCGTCATGCTGCGGCGACTTGGGGTGCGAGGCTGAGTTTGCTGGGCCGACGAAAGACTGAAGTGCCGACATGTTTACTGTGGACCCATGGCCTTATTGAGCTCTTTCCAACCTCGCTCGGCGAGCTGGGCAGTTGGACTGACAAACAAGCGAAGCCCCTGGTAGATGGGTTTCGGCCAAGAAGACCCCGAGCCCACCAGAGGCTTCGCATGCTTGTCTACCCGTCCGGACTGGACGTGTCCAGCTCTGCCCTCCGCTTCCTCGCCGCTCGCCTGCGGGAACACCGTCGCCGTCTCGGCACCCGATGGCGGCGCCTGAGCGCGGGCCGGCAGGCCCTGCTCGCACTTGCCCATCTGCGCAATGGTCATCCGTACGCCCAGCTCGCGGACGGTTTCGGTGTCGGCACCACCACCGCCTACCGCTACATCACCGAGGCCGTCGATGTCCTGGCCGTCCTCGCTCCGACCCTTGCCGACGCGCTCCGCACGGCGTCGATGAAAGCGTTCGTCCTGCTGGACGGAACGCTGCTGCCGATCGACCGGATTGCCGCGGACCGGCCCTTCTATTCAGGCAAGCACAAGAGGCACGGGATGAACGTGCAGGTCCTCGCCTGCCCGATGGGCCGTCTGCTGTGGGCTTCGCCGGCCCTGCCCGGAGCCGTCCACGACGTCCGTGCAGCGCGCGAGCACGGCATCGTCGCCGGTCTCGGTGCGGCCGACATCCCCTGCTGGGCCGACAAGGGCTACCAGGGCGCCGGGGGCACGGTCCGTGTTCCCTACCGCGGCCGCTGGGAGTCGCTTTCCGCAGGCCAGCAGGCCAGCAGGCCGTCAACCGGTCACATGCGAAGATCCGGGCCCTTGTCGAGCGGGCTATCGCCACTCTCAAGTCCTGGCGGCTCCTGCGCAAGCTCCGGTGCTCGACCACCCGCATCACGGGTCTCGTTCAGGCCGTCCTCACCCTGCATCTGGCCAGCTCAGAGTGAGAATGGAAGCCTCACTGCTTCGCTACAAGTACTGGGCATCACCATTGCCCAGCGACCAGTCCGCATGCGAGTTCTCCGTCAGTACGACGAACATGTTGCGTGGTTCGACGCTCGCGTATTCCTCGGCGAGTTCGGATATGCGCTGATACAACGCCTGCTTCTGGGCGTCTGGACGGCCGGCCCGCAAAGTGATGGCCACGTACACGATGCCGTCATCGCGGGGTACGCCGAGATAGGTGCCGTGGCGCAGCAGCCCCTGCCGTCCGTCATGGCCAGTCAGGATCTGGAAGCGGTCCTCGTCGGGGAAGCCCATCGTCTCGCCAAGCGCCTCGTGGACGGCCCGTCCCAGGGCCTTCAGCCGCTCTGTGTCGCAGTGCATGGCGTCGATGCGGACGAGTGGCATGGCGCGTGCCTCCAAGATCGGTCTGCGATGCTACCCAGCTACTGTACATACCAGTAGGTACAACAGATGGCTGCCCCTTGCGCCAAGGGCCATCACACAGGATGTGCCGTGCTTCGTGCGCCATTGTGTACGCAGTCAGGCTCCGTGGCTTCGGTTCCACACCCGCCTGGCCAGCCCGAACTCAGGATGGAAAAATCTCATTGTCTCGTCTTCACCGTTTCAACCAGCGACACCCCTGGAGCCACAACGACCACTACGGCCCGTGGGTCGCTAGTGAGGTTGCCGCGTCCGGGGCCCGCGACGTCCTTGATGTCGGATGCGGTACGGGGAACCTCGCCGCGCTTCTGCGGCACCAGATTGCCGCCGTCACGGGGCTCGAACCTGCCCCCCGGACGGCCCGTGTCGCGGCAGAACGCTTCGCCGGCGACTCAGCGGTCACCATTGGCCTTCGGTGCGAAGGCGCCCTGTCGTGGCAGCGTTCGCAGGGCCGTGGACAGGGCGCTGTCGTCGGCGAGGGCGGTCAGCACGGCGATCTCGTCCTCGCTGAGGCCGACGGGGTGAGCATGGTGTGCTCGGCAACCGGGTCGGTGATGCCGGGGACCTGAACCGGCACGAGCATCGGGTAGACGGCGAACTTGCTCAAAGAGCTGTGCGTGTAGACCATCCAGCCGGCGTACAGACCGGCGCACATGCGCACGTCGATCCGGTCCCACCTGCCTTCCTCTTTGATCTCCAAAGTCGTGTGCTTGTCGTGGCTCTTGCTCACCTCGGTCGACTCGGTGGTCACCTTGGACCACTTGAACGAGGCGCCGCGCTTGACCTCGGCGCCCTTGATATTGACTCCGGCCTCCGCCGAGAGACCGAACTCCCACCCTCGGCTGGTGCTGCTGACCTTGGCCACGCGGACACTGTCGACGTACTCGTTCTTGATGGGGCCTTGGCAGGCGATGGTGTGGCAGATCCGGGGGGCCACACCGACCAGCCTGCCGGTGAACAGCGGGTGACCGTACGGGCCGATGCTGGAGGCCCAGGAGGCACATCACGAGGGCTGGGCATCCTTGCCGTACAGCCTCTTGGCCGTCTCGATGGCCTTCTGGTCCATGCCGACCGGCCAGGCGGTCCAGTCGTCGTGGACGACGGTGACCTTGTCCTTATCGAAGCTTGTGCGAGACCAGTGCCCCTCAGACTCCTTCGCCACCGTCGCGTAGGCGTCGGCGAGGGGATACTCGTTCTCGACCTGCGTCTTGGTGAAGGTGCGGCACCAACTAAGGACGAGTGGCCCGAACATCGTGGCCGTATAGGTGAGCGGCATGGCCTTGAGGAAGACCTGCGGCGGAGCTTTGTAGAACGTCTTGGTGGTATCCCTCGGCAGAACGTTGTAGTCGCCGACCACGATGTCCCCGAAGTTGCTGGACATGAGCGTCAACCCGTTCCCTTCATGCGTGGCGGCCATCTGGGACAGAGGGCGCGGCCGGTACGAGCCCGCCGAACGACAGGTCCGTGCACCAATGAGGCACTCCCAGTCTTTCCGTTCGGCCGGACCGTCCGGGTCCAGCCACGGAGGGCAGATCGCTCAGACGGCCGAGCGTATCGGTGTCCAACCGGCAGAACGTCTCCAGCTCCTGAACCGACGGCCCGCGGTCCCGAATGGTCGGCTACGTCCTCGTGCTCATGGTCCGAGTGTTCGCGAGCACGGCCGACATCCTTGGGAAGCGCACCGGGGAGCTTGCTGTCGGCGCCCCCGGGTGGCCGAGGCGACTTGGCCCGGACTTGTTCCGCAGCAGGGCGCTCTCGTCGTCGTCCAGGGTGAAGTGCTCGACCACCTCGTCCAGTCCCAGGTCCCTGACCATGGGCCTGCCCCTCTCGCCGCCCCGGGCCGTCACCGGCCTGTGGGGCGGAAGGTAGAGCGGGCCGGGGCTGCCTGGCGGATATCGCCGAACGGGCCCCTGCCGCGGCCGGAACTGCTAGGCGGTCAGGTCGAGGAAGTCCGCGACGGGGCAGGAGCGCCGGTGGGCGGCGAGGTGGGGTGCCTCATCCCCGCCCCCACGGGTGGCGGCGATGGTGGTGGCGCGTCGTGCCCGGCGGGCGGAGGCGATCAGGAGCAGGGCGATGGTGGTGACGAGGGCGGGCCAGTAGATGTAGCACTCACTGGTAAATACGCCAGAAACAGGCAACAGGCCGGAGTAGTCCGGGGGAACGTGTGGCCGCGCCTACCCGGTCAGAGGTGTTTCCGGCGGGCGGCGGGGTCGCGTGAGGCGACGTGCCGGGCGACGGCGTCGACGCGGCGGTGGTCACCGAGAGGGCGAAGACACGTATGCGGTGGAGAAGGCCCTCGGTCACGCGGGCTTCTTCAAGGACGCGGTCGCTCCACAGTGCTCATGCCGTTGACGAATGCCTGCAGGCTCGGCAGGCCGCTGACGTAGACCCGGTTCAGCCAGTCCTTGAGCAGGTCACCGCGCAACTGGGTGAGCATGTCGGCGAAGTCGCGGATGTGGCGGGCGGTGGCCTCCGGTTCCGGGCAGCGGGCCAGTACCGCTTTGAGGCGGGCGTGGTCGTCCTCGTCGAGGGTCTCGGGCGGGGGGCAGGATCCGCTTCGTCACTTCACGGACCTTCGGCGCGGGCACCGGGGTGGTGGGCGCGAGGCCGATGGCGCGCAGATCACGCAGGTCCGGCCCACGGCAGTTCAACCCTGGGAGCGTTCCTGTGTCGGGGCAGTGCGTGACCGTAGCCGCTTCTTGTCCGGCTTGCCCGCGTCCGTCAGCGGCAGTTGTTCGGCGAAGGTGATGTGTGTCGGTTCGTACATCGCGCCGCGCTGCTCGCGGACCATGGCCCGCAGCTCGTCTGCGCCCACCTTGGCGCCCGGGGCCCGCACCACGGCCGCGTGCACCTGTTCCATGCGGTCGTTGTCGCGCACGCCGAAGACCGCGCTCTGCCGCACTTGGGGGTGGGAGTTGAGGAGGTCCTCCAGCTCGGTGGTGTAGACGTGGCCGCCGACCACGACGATCATGTCCTTGATCCGGTCGATGACGGTCAAGTAGCCCTCGTCGTCCAGGAATCCGACGTCACCGGTGTGCAGCCAGCCGTCCCGCAGCACCTCGGCGGTCAGCTCGGGCTGCTTCCAGTAGCCCTGCATGATGTGGCCGGAACGGACGCAGATCTCGCCGTGCTCGCCGGGGGGCAGGTCGTGGCCGTCCGCGTCGCGGACGGCCACCTCGACCCCGTCCAGCACTTTGCCCGCGGAGCGCAGCCGCTCGGGGCGGGTCAGGTCGTGGTCCTTGGGCCCCAGGACGCTGATGCTGCCGGTCTCGGTCTGGCCGTAGCCCTGCATGAGGACGGGGCCGAAGCGGCGTATCGCGTTGGCGATGCGGGCCGGGGACGTCTGGCAGCCGCCGTAGATCACCTGGCGCAGGCTGGAGGTGTCGGTGCGGTCCGCGTGCGGGTGGTCCATCAGCTGGTACAGCAGCGGCGGCAGCAGGAAGAGATGAGTGATGCGCTCGCGTTCGATCGCGGCGAGCACCTGGCCGGGGTCGAAGTCCTCCAGCAGGACCACGGTGCCGCCCTCGGCCAGCAGATGGTCGGCGACCAGGCCGGCGGCGTGCGCGAGGGGAGTTGACACCAGCTGCCGGGGCGGGGCGGCCGCTTCCCCGCCGGGCTGGGGCCGCATCCTGCCGGCTCTCTCGAAGCTGGTGCAGATGCCCTTGGGATGGCCGGTGGTGCCGCCGGTGTGGCGGATGGAGCAGATGTCCTCGGGGCGGGCCAGGCCCGAAATCGGCTCGGTGGACTCGGTGGCGGCCAGCTCCAGCAGGTCGCCTCCCAGCGTGCTGATGCCGAGGGTCAGGACGTGCGGGACCGGGGCCTGGGCGGTGACCTCGGCGGCGCGCTCGGCGTAGGCGGGGTCCACGATCAGCGCCCGGGTCTCCACATCGCGCACGATGGCGGCCTGGGAGTCGGCGGAGAGCTTGTTGTAGAGGTGGTTGACCTGGCAGCCGAGCAGGTTGGCGGCGTAGCGGACGGCCAGGGCCTCGGGGAGATTGCCGCTGAGCAGTGTGACGCTCTGCCCGCGCTCAAGGCCCTGGGCGCGCAGGGCGTGCGCCAGCCGGTGGACCAGGTCACGGAATTCACCGGCGGTGATCCGCCGCCCCTGGTGGACCAGCGCCTCTCGTGCCGGGTCGGCGCCGAGAGCATCCAGGATGTCGTCCACGAACGAACGGAAGGGCAAGGCAGCAACAGACATGTCAGATTCCTCCTGATGTGGGTTGTTCCGTCCTGACGCACTCGCGCGTACGACGGCGAACGGGTGCCGGTGAAGACTCGCGGGCCGGGTGATCTACGAGGCGATGGTGCGGGGCTCGGGACGACGGCGTGCACCGGCACGGCCGAACTCCGATGTCCTGGCTGCGCACGGCCCGTCAGCAAGGACACGCCAACCGGGCGGCGCGCAAGGCGCCGTACCCGCACCAGCTCGCGCCGCTGCTCCTTGCCCCCGTCCGGGGGCAAGACGGCACGGGCCGGTGGCCACGCCGTCGACGCGCCCCGGCGCCGGAGTGAGTGCGTGAGGGCCGCCCGCATAGCGGCCGCGCGCCCTTGCGGAGCTCTTCGGCGCGGGACTCCCGGCACGTGGGCCTTTCCCGGTCCGCATGGTGCGCGGCGCAGGCTTCCAACGCCGCATCGGCCTCGTATCCCCGCGCCGCGGAACGTGTGCGGTGCGGGACCAGGTCAGGGTGTGGGCCGGTTCCGCAGTAGGGCATCAAGACGGTCGAGGGTCCACGTCCAAGTGTCCTGGGTGGCGGGGGTGCTGTGGCTGAAACTACCGGCTGCCTCCAGGCTGATGTAGCCGTGGATGATGCTGCCCAGGAGGCGGACGGCGTGTGTCTGGTCGGGCTCGGTCAGATCGTAGCCGCGCAGGATCGCCCGCAGCATCAGGGAGTGCCGGAGGGCGGCGCTGGCGGCGGCCGTATCCGCATCGAGGCGGAGCTGGGTGGCGGCGTAGCGGCCGGGGTGCTGTCGGGCGTAGTCGCGGCAGACGTCGGCGAAGGCGACCAGGGCGTCCTTGCCGGCGCGTCCGGCCATGGCGGCGGCGGCCAGGTCGGCGAGTTCCTCCAGGGCGGACAGGGCGATCCGGGTCCTGAGGTCCTGGAGGTTCTTGATGTGCGCGTACAGGCTCGCGGTCTTGACGCCGCAGCGTCGGGCGAGCTCGGTGGGGGTCACCCGGTCGAAGCCGATCTCGTCGGCCAGTTCCGCCCCTGCCCGCACGACTCGTTCCGTGGTGAGCCCTACGCGTACTCGTGTCATAACCTTCCCTCCAGCGATCTAATGTGATTATGCGCTTGCCTAACTGGATTAGGCAATCTAGTTTGTCCCCGTGCGACCGCTGAGTGAGCGCGAGACCTGTACCGCATCGGTGAACTGCGCCGAGGGTGAGGCGAGGTGCCTGTGCATCCCCAGTCCCGGCCGCCCGCCCCAGGGGCGGGCGGGGCTACCCGGACCGGTACGACCCTGACAGCACCCGCGTCCACACGGCCGGGCGGACGCGGCAAGACCGCGGTCACGCCGCCCCCGCAGCAGGCCGCGAACACCTCCCGCGAGGACACCGCGACCTTCCCTGCGGCCGGCCGTCTTACTCACCGTTCCACCTGCCGCAGAACCGGCAGCCACGGCGGCATGACGCGGCCGCGCCGTGCCTCAACCAGAAGGGAAAGTTGTGCGATTCCGCAGACCCATAGGCAAGGCTGTCACGGCCTTAGCCACCGCTATCCTTGCCGGGGCGATGATCGCCCCGGGCGCCGAGGCAGCCCCGGCCGGTGCACCGTCGGCGTCCGCTGTCGGCACCCTGTCGCCGGGTGACCTGCCGGCCGCCCGGAAGGCCGGGCCGCCAGCTGCCCCCAAGCCCCGGACGGCATCGCCCGGGACTGCCACATCCGCCACGAAGAGCCCGAGAGTGGCCCGGAGCGGCGCCGGCCTGAGCTTCAGCGTCTCCTTCGACCTCATCGGCGCTCTCAACGCGGTCCGCGAGGCCGCGCTGATCGATGCCAACCGCGAGGCGTACATCGAGGGGCTGGCCAACGCCGCCTGGTACGGCGGTAACGAGCACTACAACGTCATGGTCTGCAATCTGGCCACCCACTGCGGGGACCAGATTCCCTCCTCGTCTGCGCAGTCCTACGGCACGGCCGAGTACCACGGCGTCTACTTCGGCGTGTGGGTCTTCCGCCAGGGCCGGTTCGACCACACCGGGGACGGCGGCGCCTGGAACTGGCTCATGCGCGGCTGGTTCAACGCCGGAAGCCACCCCGTCGAGTTCTACGACCCGCCGGGTGACCGCATCCAGGTCATGAGCCGCTGCGTGGACATCCCCAACAGCCGCCCCAATAACGGCACTGCCCTCCAGGTGTGGGACTGCCACACCCGCGCGAACCAGTGGTGGTACCCGTACAAGCTCGGCACCACCACCACTGGCTACCCGGTATACGCGTTCACCGCCGAGGGCAAATGCATGGACGTACAAGCCGGGCGGACGGACAACGGGACCCAGGTCGGCACCTACGACTGCAACGGCACCGGCGCACAACAGTGGGTCTTCCACCAGGGCTCGCTGGTCAACGTCAACAGCCACAAGTGCCTCGACCTGAAGGACTGGGGCAACTACAACGGCGGCAAGCTCCAGATCTGGGACTGCTCCAACAACGCCAACCAGAAAATCGCCCTGCCTAGCCTCCCCTGACACACCAGTACGTCAGGACAACAGGACAGACAGCCGGGGCGTGTACCCACTCCCGGCTGTCTGTCCTGAGTGTGCGGTCCCATTAGTTCTCGCCGAAAAAACAACGCTAAGCGCCTGCGGTCCAGCTCAGAGGGCCCCGACGATCACGCCGGGGCCCTCTGCGTCGTCTCGGCTCAGTCGCGCGGACTGCGGTCTGGGTGGAGTGCGCGACCCGCCGGGGAGTCGAGCGCTTCTGGATCGATGGCGCCGAACACCGGACCGTCGTCCGGTAGCCCGACCTGAAGCCCACCCAGTCCCATGGGAGCAGTCGCCCCTAACTGGTTGACACG
The DNA here is from genome assembly GCF_013394065.1 of Streptomyces rectiverticillatus. Classification (NCBI taxonomy): domain Bacteria; kingdom Bacillati; phylum Actinomycetota; class Actinomycetes; order Kitasatosporales; family Streptomycetaceae; genus Streptomyces; species Streptomyces rectiverticillatus. The sequence goes on along the minus strand of NZ_CP040752.1, from coordinate 905,885 downwards.
CCGCTTGCGTCCACCTCTTCGATCATCGACAAACTGGTTCAGCTTCCGCTGGGACAGATATATCAGCTCACGCATGGCCCAACTGTGGGCGCTGTCAGTGCCGTTGGGCAACGACGGTGCCAGGTCCCGTGCGGGACATGCATGCTTCATGAGCACCAGTTCGCCTCGACTGTCCCTTCCTGATTACTGAGGCGACTTAAGTCGACTGCCGAAGCTCCACGTCACGAACATGTTCACGACGCATTAGTGCAGGTCAGGCACAGTCAGGACAGTTTCCAGATCGGAAAAGTCGAGGACCACGTGGTAGCCGTTGTCGAGGCCGCTGCCGTACTGTGCGCGAAGTTCGTGGGCAGTGGTGGTCTTGCCGGAGCCGGAGTTGCCCCGCAGTACCAGCAGACGCGTATCCGCCGACCCCACGGGGCTACGCATACGTATCCCCGAGGTACACCGTGACGCGCGTACGGTCGGCGGCCAGCACGTCCGTGATGATGCGGGCCAGCATCGACGGCACCGTCCGCAGGGAGGTGAGCTTGCCCAGCTCGACCCATTCGACGCCGGTCTGCTCGGTGTCCGGCTCTGTGCCGCCGAGCACCGCGGGCTCTTTGACGATGCTGCACCAGAACATCGCGTCCACCCGGTGCACGACGCCGGGCATCATCTGGTGGCCGCCGACATGGTTGTCCTGGATGTACTCCCGCAGCGCGACGAGAGGCCCGGCCGTCACGCGCACGCCGGTCTCCTCGAACACCTCCCGCTCCGCGCAGGCGGCCAGCGTCTCCTTCGGGTTCTGGCCGCCGCCGGGGAGCCAGAAGGTATCCGGCCCCGCCCACGTGCCGCGCAGCATCAGCAGGTGCCCTCCGTGCTGATCCGCGCGGCGATGGCGCACCTGAACCTGGTGAAGATCCACCCGTGGTCCGACGGCAACGGCCGCATGTCGCGCTCCCTGCAGACCCTGATCATCGCCCGCGGCGGCGTCCTGGCTCCCGAGTTCTCCTCCATCGAGGAGTGGCTGGGCATGCCCGGCAATACCTGGGAGTACTACAAGGTCCTCCGCGAGGTCGGCGGCCCCGTCTGGTCTCCCGAACGCGACACCCTCCCGTGGATCAAGTTCAACCTCCTCGCCTACCACCAGCAGGCCCAGCGCGTGCAGCGCCGGGTCGACCGCTCGAACGAATGCTGGATGCTGCTGATGGACGCCGCCGAGACTCATGGGATCAGCGAGCGGCAGGTGACGGCCCTGCACGAGGTGGCGATGGTCGGCCGCGTCCGTCGCTCGCGCTACGAGAAGGCCGAAGCGCTCAACACGCAGCAGGCGACTCGGGACATGCAGGCGCTGACCCGCGCCGGAATGCTGTCCGCCGTGGGACAGACCAAGGGCCGCTACTACATCGCCGGGCCCGCCTTCCCCGGAAACGTACTGGAGGCAGCACGGCGGCCGCACACCATCACCGACCCCTACGCATAAACCCGGGCGCGGCGTCCGCACAGCCCTCAAGCAGTGGACCGCCCGAACACGGCGAACGCCCCGCAGGACCGGAGATCACCCCCTAAAGCACACAGCGCCATTGCCACGGGCACACCGACAAGGTCAGGCAGCGACCACCAGTCCGGCCTCATCCTCTTCCATAAGCCGCAGCAAACTGGGCACCCTCTGCGAACCATTGACAACGTCGTAGCCGGATACGACGTCCACCTGGGCGGTCTCCTGAACCACGGGAGGGACCTTCACCGACGCCCACCAGGCGAAGAACGCCTCCGGTGCCGTCGATCGGGGTGACCAGGCGGGCGGGGGTCTTGAAGAGCACCTCGCAGGGCTCAGGCGCCACTCTCCCGTCCGGCAGGTGCAGCTCGCCCCACACAGTCAGGCGCAGCTCACACCACCACTCCCCGGACGACGGCTGTCTGATCCGGGTCAGGAGTTCCGCGGTCACCAACTGTCCGTCCGGGAGCTCCACCCACACCTGATGCCCCGGCTCCCCGGGCGCGGGCGCAGTGCCGGCCTCCGCGTCCATGGCTATGCGACCTCGGCGGTCGGCTCCTGACGGAGCTGCTTAAGGGTCATGCGCGCGGCGACCACGTCACCGCGCTCCACAGTCCCCCAGAACGGGTGCGCCGAAACGGCAAGACTCAGCTCCACAGCGCGCGCCCGCAGGGCAGCGACGGCGTCCTGCTGCTCCTGGGTCCATCCGTCCGTGGCCGGGCGCTCGGTCGGATGCCAGTGGGCTCGCGGCCGAGCCCAGCCCTCGTGAGGCTCGACGGACCAGGGCAGCGTCTGGCAGAGCGCGGCCAGCTCGGCGTGCGCCTCGTGCAGCTGGTGCTGCGCGTCGCAGATGTCCTGTGCCATCGATCCTTGATCGTGTGCCATCGAACTTTGAGTGATCCGCTGACGAGCAAGGGCTGGTCGAAGAAGCGCCGACAGGGCCAAGAGGCCGCCAACCCACCACAGCACCGTGACGAACGCGTCGCGGTTGACCGCGCCGTCGGGAGAGCCACCGGTGATGGCGAAGAACACCACGGCGGTCAGCGCGGTGCCCAGCGCGATGCCCAGGCGAATGGCGGTGTTGAACAAGCCCGAGGCCGAGCCGGCGTCCTCGTGCGGGACCCTGGCCAGCGACAGATCGGCGAGCGGGCCGGAGACCATGCCCAGGCGGAAGCCGATCAGCACCACCGGTGCGGTCATCGCCAGAAGGGTCAGGTCGGCCTGATGGCTGCCGATCTGGAGCCCGTAGGTGACCATCGCAGCGGTCGCGATGAGGGCTCCGGCCTGCGGCAGACGGCGGGCGAATCGCCCGGCCGTCTTTGCCGCGACTGTCGCGCCGCCCAGTTCTCCCACGGAGAGCAGCACGAAGGCCACGGCCGCCACCAGAGCGGAGCCCGCCGCCATAGCTAAGGGTGATCGAACACGGCCCGAACGACACCCGAGCGGCGAGCACTGCACGTATAGGCGACCGGCGCTGCGCCGGAAGACGGGGCAGGTGCTCATGTGAAGATTGATGCTGGGGGCCTGAGGGACTCAAGCTGGGCCCGGAGGTTTCTCCGTGCCTGGTCACCGGCCCATCGGACAGGCCCTGGAAGCGGTTCCCGGACACCGACCCGCGCCTGGCGATCCGCCCGGCGCACACCGCCGCCCGAGGCTCCCACGGGCGGCGGGGCGGACAGTCGTTCAGTACGCAAGGTGGAAACCGGCGCCGACTCCACCGTTGGCGTTCATCTCGTCGATGATGCTCAGGATGGGCGAGCTGTGCTGGGCGCCCCAAGCGTTGCCGACCAGCGTCTGTCCGACGACGGCCGGGGAACCGGAGTCGCCGCCGTTGGTCCAGATGAGGTGGGTGAACCACATGTTGTGGGTGCCCAGCTTGATACCACAGGTGAGGCCGGTGCGGTGGCCTTGCTTGCACATGCGGACCCCGTTGGCGGGCGGGGCTCCGATCGATGAGATGGTCACCTCGCCGACGGTGCTGGTGGGAGCGACTCTGGTCTCGTCCAGCAGGATCACCGCGTAGTCAAGGCCCTTAGGGCCGCTGTTGAGAAGGTTGTTGGGCGTGCTGACGTACGTCACCGTGCCGATGGGCCCGGTCTCCAGATCGGGGCGGGTGTTGGGAATCGGCGCCGGGGCCTGTGCTGTTCCCGCGGGCGAGGCGTCCCGGTAGACCTTTTCCCCGACGAGCTTGTTGCCCTTGTCGTCGATGAAGCAGTGTGCATTGGTCAACGCCACCAGATTGCCGGCGTTGTCGCGGCCTACCGCGGTGAGGGTGCAGATGAACAGGCTCGTGGGCGCCTCCGGGCTTGGACTCATCCGGAAGACGATCCCGGTGCCGCCGCCGACGGGGGTGCGCGTGTCCGTACGGGAATCCGCACTCGCGGACGGAACCGCGCTGATGGACATGGCCGCCGCGAGGACGGCGAGGCCGAGGGCGCGTATCGCTCGTAACATGTGATGACTCCTGTATCGGGCCGGTTTTCTGGTGCGGGGGTTGCGGGGGTTGCGGGGTGCGGAGGGGACCGTATGCGCCTGGAAACTGCATACGGCCAGGTCGGCAGCGGTGCCGGCGGTCGCGCCGACGGACCTTCAGGTGACCGTCGCACTGGCCGGTGCCGACGGAGAGGCTCCGGGAGTTCATGGCGTCACCCGCATAGACGGCTGCGCCCGGGCCTGCGGCCGACTGGAACGTCTTCAGGGCCGCCGGCGTGCCGGCGTGGGGATCGGCGGTCGCGGGTGCGGCCTGCGCCGCCGAAGGGAGCACGACCAGCACCGCGCACGCCGCGCCGAGTGCTGCGGCCGCCAGTCCTGTGCGGCCGGACTCGCTTGCCATGCCTCCTCCTTGGGATCATTGGGCGAGCCGATCGATCCGCATGGTAGCCAGGGTGCGCAGGACTGGCTCCCCGGAACTTTCCGGGTGGACAGCCGAACCGTCGGGCGGCGTGGTAGCCCGCACACTCCCGTCTTCCGAGCCGGGCGGTTACGACGGGAATGGGGACTGCGTGTCTGTACCGCCCTGCGGCGTGCCTTGTTGGGACTCAGGTCTCCGGTCGTTCGGGCAGCCCGCTGTGCTCGGGAGGTGTCATCGACTTCCGTGGCGGCTTGGTGCTGACCACGGAGCGTTGAACATTGACATTCAGGCGCAGACCGCGCAGACCGCGCAGACCGCGCAGGCCGCGGAGTGCGCTGCGTCCATTCGCCGTACCGGCCGCCTCGGTCCCGACGGCTCCTGGTCCGGTCCGGTCCGGTCCAGGCAGCGCCCTCACCGCGGCTCCTCGCGGCTGCCCCGGGCGCTCAGTGCGCGGATCGGCCCGATCAGCGCCCGGTAGACCGGCCGCACCACACGGCCGGGAAGGTGGCGGTGACGTTCCTCGTGCCAGACCCTCGCCCTGCGGTGCGACGCGATGGGCGACCACCGGTCGGGATCCGGGGGTTCGGATGTGTGGAACTCGACGCGGCAGAGGTGCTTCGTACTGACGAAGCCGTACTGGCCGGGGCTGACCAGTCGCAACGGAGCGCCATGGTCGCTGTCGAGCGGCTGCCCGTCGAGACGGTCGGCGATCAGCACGTCGTCCGCCAAGGCGTCCTCCAGCAACGCGATCGACCGGTAGCCGTCGAGACCTTCGAAGACGACATGGCTGATCGACGTGCCCGGCTCGAGCAGCGGTTCGACCCGCGTGCGGTAGAGGGTCCGGAACGGGGCTCCCTCCCACAGCAGGCCGGTCGCCGACCATCCGGCGACACAATGGAAGTCGGCCCCGAGCTCTCGTCGTGGCAGCTCTGCGAGGTCGGCCACGGACAGCGTGAGGGCCTCGGTCAGAACTCCGCCGATCTCGATCACCGGGTCGGCGGGGACGGGTGGAGGCGGGTGATGGAGATGCTTGCCGAAGCGTGGGAATCCATCGACGGCGCGTTGACCTGGGGGAAGCGTCATGCCGGTCCTCCATGGGGTGAGGCTCGGTACGAGGAGAGGTCGTGATCGGGGGCTGAGCTTCGGCTCCGCCGGTCCTGCCGGCCCTGCCGACCATGCCGGTACGGCGGGTCCTGCCGCTCCTGCCCGGCTCCGGTGGACTCCCCGGCCGTTCACCGGAGCCGGGCAACCGGCCCGGTGCCTCGTGGCGTCGGGCCGATGCTTCGTACGCTAGGGCCTCCACCGCACGGGAGATTCAAGGGGATGAGATGGACGTCACTTGGTCGATCGGGGAACTCGCCACGCGTGCGGGGCTGTCGGTGAAGACCATCCGCTACTACACCGACATCGGCCTGCTGCCGACGGCCCCGCGCAGCCAGGGAGGCCATCGCCGCTACCCGCCACAGGCGCTGGACCAGTTACAGCTGGTGCGGCAGTTGCGTGCGCTGGATGTACCGATCGTGGCCATCACCGGTGTCGCGAACGAGGCCCAAGGCCTCGGCGACCTGGTGGCCGGGCAGTTGGCGGGCACCCGGGCACAGTTGGCGGAACTGCGCTGGCGTGAGGCGTTGTTACAGGCGTTGGAGGAGTGCCCCGGGCCGGAGCGGCTGCGGCGGCTGCGCGTGCTGGCCAAGGTTCGGTGCCGGCCGCAGGCCACCGCGGACCTCGCCCGGGCATGGGAGCGCGTCCTGCCCCCGGGGCTGCCGGCGCGCCTGGCCGACGCCATCACCGCACAGGCCGTTCCGGAGCCGCCGCGCGATCCCACCCCCGATGCCGTACTGGCCTACGCCGAGCTCCATTGCCTCGTGGCGGAGCCCGCGTTCCTGGACTACTGGGCCGCGCCCCATGTGCGGGACAAGGCATCGATGTACGCGGCGCTCCTCGATGCCTCTGACGGTGCCGCACCCGCCGTCGCCGCCGGGCGGGCACCGCACAGGTGCGAGGCCCTGGACGCTTTCTGCCGCGCCTGTGCCCGTGCCCTCGAGGCCGAAGACACCCCCGCTTTCCGCGCGCTCATGGCCACGGACATGCAGACGACCGTTTCTCTGTTCCGCGGCTACTGGCAGCGTCTGGACACCCTCACCACCGTCCCCGGGCCGAGCCTGGGAAGGACACACTGCTGGCTCGTGGAGGGCGTCATCGCCGAGTACGGCCCCGCGGGTGCGGGCGCCGTGAACCGGCGCCCGCCGGCGCCCGGACGATGACCCCCGCCGGGCGGTCCCGCCCGGCGGCCCCGTCCGAGCCGGCTCATGTCGTACGGACGGGCTGTCCGGGATGATCGGCTGGTCGCGCTCGACCGGGCCGAGGCCGCTGGCGCCGCCGGGCGAGCCGAGGTCGTCGAAGAACCCGGCGTTCGCCTTCTGGTGGTCCCGGCACGCCCACAAAACGCTCTCCCGATACCGGGACGGGTAGGTGGTCATGGTCACCGCTTCCGGGGTGGGGAGGGGCGCGTCATTGCGTCGCCACACGGGAGGAAGCGGCAAGTCAGGGGCCTATGCGGCGGGGCTGCACAGTTCGGGGTGAGGGTGTGCACGCAGGGTCCACGGGAGGAAACGGGAGGGAGATGCGAAGCAGTCCGGAGTCCCAACTCGCTCCTCGGCGCTGACGCCCCGCCGCCCGTCCCCCCACCCGCACCCGCACATCTGGCCCCTCCAGGGACTCATCGGCATGCCAGCCCCTACATGTGCCATACGCCACATACTCACCGCGTCTTGCTGAAACGACTACTGAAATGTCGAACGAGGCACTGAAGCGCCGGATGAGAAGCGACAGGCGTGACCAAACTTCGATGGCGCAAACTGCGTCCGTCAAAGATCGATGGCACGCGATCAAGGTTCGATGGCACAGGACAGCGGAGATCATCGGGGAAATCAAAGGTTGCCATCACCGGTATTCGCACCTCTGTGCGAATAAGGAGTCTGAGTTCAGTCAGCCGCCTGTGACTTTGAGTGTGACTGAGCGCTTCACATGGCGGCTGAGCGCTTGAGCTGGCGGACCTGAGCGTCTGAGTTGGCGGGCCTCAGGGGCCCGAGAGCGTGCAGTCAGGCGTTCCACCACTCGTCGGTGCCGCAGCCGACCTCGTAGGGCCACCACCCTTCCTCCTGCCCTTGAGTGAGAAGGGCCTTGATCCCGGCGAAGTCCGCGCCGGCCGGTGCGGTGAACGCCACCATGGGGAAGTCCTCACTGAAGACCTCGCCTCCGAGCGCGAACGCGGAAAGACGCTGGTGCACGGCCTGAGGGCTGCGCCCCAGCGGGCCGGTCGGGACGGGTACCACACGGATCGTGCAATTGCCGGAGGAGCTGACCCGGCCGACAGCCCAGTGGAGTCCGTCGGAGTCGGTCTGGAACCGCACAACGTCACCCTCGGCCACCCCGTCCTGAAGAAAGGGGGCATTCTGCAGGCTGGCCGTGTCGTCGCTGAGCTTCGTCGCCCACAGGCCCTCGGTGTCCTGCGGCAACCAGCCCACGCGAGGGACGAACCGGAACCAGACCTTGATCTTCTCGACCGCGCTCTCCATGACGTCATCATGCTCCGACCCTCAACAGCGCTTCGCACCGGGCTTGAGCTGGTCAATCAGCCTTCACCACCACAGAACACCCGCCAACACAAGCACTCACCCGCCAGGTGAAGCGCTCAGTCACAGGACCGGTGAGCCCAAGCACGATAGTTGTCACCCAGGCGGGGTTGTTGTGACCGGCGCGTGCCGGAGTGCTTCAGCCGCGTGCGAACGAGAGGGTGGCGTCGGCTTACGGCGGCGGTGCGTCTCACGCAAGGTGTCGACCAAAAGCGGCGTTAGCTCACGAACCGCCCTCTGAGTCCTACGACCCTCACGGGATGACGGGCTCGCTGTAGGCGATCTTCGTGGTCGTGCCGAAGGGGCGCAAGGGGTGGAGCAGATCCCATTCCTCTTGTGTCACGAGGACCGAGGGAGGATCGATGTTTCGGTGGCCCACCTCGATGCCGGAGAAGTCCAGCCGAGTCTCGTACGGGTTCACGCCGGCGAACGGGATGTACTGGCTGTACTGGACGGCGGTCACCTTGAACGTGAGGTAGACCGGCTTGTCCGGGTTCTGCTCCTTCACCCTGCGCGCCCACGGAATGGCGCCTCTTCTCGCCTGCTCGATGTCCCGTTCGACCTGCTCCTGGAGCATCTTGTTCGCGTAGTAGTCCAGGGCGAGGAAGAACACGGTGAACGCGAGAGCACGGCCCCCGCCCTTGAGGCCCTCCTTCCAGTTGGGACGGAAGCGGACCGTCGGTCCCGGAACCGGTGCGGGAGGCTTGGCACCGGGCGCGAGGGCGGGAGCAGGAGCCGGTTCCGCCTTGGGCGCGGGGGAAGGCTGCGGCTCGGCCTTGGGAGCGGGCGCAGGTGCCGCCGCGGGGGCAGGGGGCGCGGGCGGCGGCTGCTGCGAAGGCGCCGGGGCCGGAGCGGGGGCGGGGCTCAGGGCGGCGGCCTTCGGCTGCGCCGGCGCGGCGCCCGACGTAACACCCAAGGCGCCACCAGCGGCCGCACCTGGGGCCGGGGAGAGCGACGGAGCCGGAGGAACACTTGCCCGCTCGTTGAGGATGGGCGTCAGGCTGTCGCTGCCGGCGGCCCGGATCTCCGCCTTCCAGTGCACCGTTTCCGGGCCCCTGATGGTCACACCCTGCCGCTCGCCCAGGATCCGGCAGTCCGCCTGAAAGTCGAAGAAGACCTCCCCACCCTGCTTCGAGACGGCGTCTCGTGCCCGCCTCATCGTGTTCTCCACCACAGCGGTCTGGCTGATGTTGAAGTTCTTCGGCGTGTAGGCGATGCCTGCCTCCGCGCCGATCGCGTCAGGTCCCGCGAGGTGCCAGCGGTCGTAGCCGGCCAACCCCAACTGGCCGGGCGGCGGGTACTTCTTCTCCAGCCCAGGCCGGGCGATGGGGTCGCCGAGTCTTCCCCACACCCGCAGCCGCACCCGGCCGCCGGGCAGCGGAGTCTCCTCGTACTGGATCACGGTCTGGCCGAGCACCGGCTCGGGCGGAGCCCCGCCCGAGGTGCTCTGGCGGGCGATGACGGTACGGCCGGAAAGGTTGTACTGGACCACATGGGCAAGCTCGTGCGCGAGCAGGTGGCGACCGCCGGCGCTGTGGACGGACTGCCCTCGTCCCAGGACGACGTCGTGTCCGACGCTGTACGCGCGTGCCGACAGGTGGTGGGCCATACCGGAAGCCTCGTCTCCGCTGTGCAGCCGTACGCGACTGAATTCGTACCCGAAGGCACCCTCCATCTCGCCCCGTACTGCGGGGTCCAGCGGGCGACCACCGGTCGACGGGACGGCGCCGGGGACCGCGGCGCGGAATGCCGTCGGGCGGCCCGTAGGGGGCGCTACCGTCGCTGCGCCCGTTCGGCGTGCCGATAGAGCACGCTCCGCGAGCGCATCAGCTGTCCGCTCCGCGGTGTCACCGGGGCGGGTGACGGCCACACCTCGGACTGTCCGCGACGAGAACGACGCGACCACGGGTCGGTGCTCGTGAACGACTCGGAACATCCGCTTCCTCCCAGGAGCAGCCGTGGCCCTGCTGGCGACAGAGCTCCACATCACGGTAAGGCGCGCGCGGCGCCCGCACCTCCCGGCGCACCCGAAAGGGGTGAGGGCACGAGGACCTGGTCGACGACGAGCGCGGCCGGGCGGAGCTCGCGGAGTGATTTCTTGGCAGCACAGCTGCCAGGCAACTTGATCACGACGTGTGATGCTGAGAATGGAAGCTGGGTGCTCCGGTTGGCGATCCTCGCCAGATGAAGTGCTCAGTCACATTGAGCCATAGGTGGCCACGCTGATCTGAAGTTGGCCAGCCCTGCCGGGTGGTGGCTTTGACCAGCGGCTCCTCCCGCAGCCCGGCATGTACCGGGGCTGCTCCTGGCCAACTACCGGTCAACGTTTTGGCCAGGTAGGAATCCACGAGACGCCCTGGCTTGGGACGTCCGGTCGTCGGCTGGCCACCTACGGCTCAAAGTCACACCGCCCGACGCTTCCCCGGTGTGGTCGGGTAGCCGGATCACACCCGGACGGGATGGCGGGCACCCGCTCGACCCACACCCGCAACGCGGGCGTCCTGCGGGCAGGTCTACGCCGGCCCGGCTCCGCGGGGTCCCGTGGCGTCCGCCCGGTACAGGCCCCGGACGACCGTGTCCGGGCCTGGGTCCCTGGCTACGCTCGTGCCCCCGGGCATACCCCCAGCCCCGAGTGAGGCACTCTGGACCGCGTCCACTGTTGCCCTCTGCGCTACCCGAACGTGCCAGGAGAGACCTATGGACGAGACCACGGCGACGACGGCCCACGCCCGCCAGATCGTCACGAGCGACGAGTGCCAGGCCGCCTATCAGGGTGCCCAGGACGCGGCCAGCACCTACGGCCCGGTCTCTCGCCGACCGCCGCCGACTAGGTCGTATGCCGGGTGCTCGCCGCGGCTGGGCTCCTGACTCCGCCTCCGGACCCCGACCTGGACAGCTGCACCGCTCTCTTCCCCGACGAGGCGGCGCACTATCCCCTGCGTCGTTTGACTGTTCCGCGTTGAGCTGGAGCCAATACCCTACGGGGCAGCGGCCAAGCAGTGGTAGGGGATGGGCGGCAGCGGAGGCTTGGGGATGGATGGATCAACACTTGGTCAGATCCGGGAAGCTGTCCTGCGGTGGTCGGTTCAATGGGGTGAACAGCGACCAGTGAACATCAAAGTTGTGGCCACAACTCATGATGATGCGGTGCGTGCCATCTACCCGGGAGGGGCGCGCTCGACAAGTGAGGCTACGTACCTTGCAACTTTGGAAGGGAACTTTTCCAGGAATCCGTCAGGTCATCCCAGCGGTGTATGGGCAGCTCTATTCCTCACGCAGGCTCAGCCAGTGGTGGTGAGGTCCTATACCGTGCGGCCCAGTTCTCATATTCCGCTATTCACCCTTGATGGCCTGGGGCCGGTGACGGCGCTGTCGTGACGCACCGAAGAGGTGCATGCCCTGTTCCTGGATGGCATGCACCTCCCCACGATCGCTGAAGTCAGCAGGACTTCTTTGCCCCTGCTTCAAGGTTTCCTGGATGAGATCTCCAGTCATCGTCGGATATGGCGATTTCGCTTCTGCCAGGGGGAATGCATGCATGGCGCGTGTTTGGTACATCAGGATCGGCGAGCTCGTGCAGCCATATTCTGCGATCACAGCCCGAGTTATCGAGCCAGTTGATAGGCCAGCTAGGATACGGCCAGTAGTGGTCTGAGCATGGATGCGAACCTATCGAGTGATAGCTGCCGAATCTTTTCTTATAGGTGTCCACCCAGTTTGCACGATCTGTTCCCGCGTTAGCTGGGGATGCCACAATACCCATCACGGCAACCAGCGCCAAAGAAAGAGTGAAGAGTCTTCTCGTACCAGCCACTACCGCCTCCTTGAAGTTCCAAGTGAGCTTCATGACACACAGGGGAGAACGACTGCGCGAATTGACTGTAGGTCAGAACGCAGCTGACCCGCACTTGCACTGACCTGCTGCTATTTACACGTCAAAGCCGCGTGATAATCACGCCTTGATCATGGTCTTGGAGTTCTCGGCGTAGGGGGCGTCGACCAGCGCCGGCATTGCGGAGGGGCCGAAGATGCCCGGCTGGACGGCGTCGGTGTCGCGCCCCAGCGCGCAGTCGCCGCGCGAGCCGTCCAGGACGGCCAGGCCCGCGGCCGGGAACGTCTGCCGGCCGAGGGCGGTGGAGCAGCGCCCGGCCAGCTCGTCGGTGACCCGGGGCAGGACCTGCGACTGGGTGTAGAGGCTGTGGCCCCCCGGAGTCCGCGGCGATCGTGTTCACCCACGGCAGGCCCTGCGTGCGGCGCAGGGCGTCCTGGACGCCGCGCACGCTGCGGGACTTGGCCAGGGCGAGCGAGGCGTCGGTGAAGCGCAGGCTCTCGGAGTTGGGGTCGGTCAGGGCGTAGGCCTTGCCGTCGGCCCAGGGCAGGGGGATGTCGTCGAGCGAGGTGACCACCGGCCCGTAGCGGGTCCACCACTGGCTGCGGGTGACCCGTGAGGTGCTGCCGTCCTTGCCCCGGACGGGCACGGTGACCGTGCGCTCGGTCATCCGCTCGGGCCTGCCGTCCACGAGATAGGCGTGGGCATCGCCCGGCGCGGTCTTCAGCTCGTACAGGTTGGCCGGCACGCCGGTGGCCACCGTGTGGCTCCAGGCGATCCGCTCGTTGAAGCCGATCTCCACGACGGGCATGCCGAGCAGCGAGCCGCCGGAGACGTTCAGCTCGCCGGGAATGGTCTGCTGCGACTGCCAGAAGCGGCGGCCGCCCTGCCACGGGTAGTGGGGGTTGCCGAGCAGCAGGCCGCGCCCGTTCGCGGCGGTGGAGCCCGCGAAGGCCACCGCGTTCGAGCCCATGCCGGCGTTCTTCCGCTGCTCGTCGAAGAGCTTCCGGGCCGCTTCGGCGGGATCCGCCGCAGCCTTGGCCGTACGGGGCGCCGCCCCCGGCCGTGCGGCCCCTGCGATGCCGTCGGCGGCCAGGCCCTGGCCGCCGAGGACGGTGATGGCGTAGCCGCGCCGGGCCACGTCCAGGGTCGTCACCGGCGTGACCCAGCCGGCGCCGCGGCAGGCCGGGTCGGTGATGCGGTTCTGCGCCAGCCAGGCGTTGTAGCCCGCGGCCCAGCCGCGCATCAGCTCCTTGGCCTGCCGGGTGGTCCGGCCGGGGCGGGCGAGCCGAGGAGCCTGTCCACGGTCTTCGCGTCGTTCAGGCTGCGGAAGAACAGATCGCTGGAGAGGTTGGTGGTCGCGGACGACAAGGACCCGTCGGGCTCCGCGTCGGGGCCGAAGCGGGCCGAGCGCTCGCCGCGCAGGGTGACGAACCCGTCGGCGAGGACGCACACCTGGTCCGCGGCCTGGGCCCAGCCGGTGCCGAAGCCGAGGTTCGCGTAGTCCTTCGCGACGATGTGCGGAACGCCGTACTCGGTGTAGCGGACGACGGCCGACAGGCCGCCGCCCTTGGCGCGCTCGGCGCCGTGGGCGCGGTGGCGGCCGCGGCCTCGCCCGGCAGCACGGCGCCGCAGGTCAGCACCGCCAGGCCGAGGCCGGCCAGGGCTCTCATGCGATGACGTAAGGGCAACGTGGCTCCCATGGGTACGGAGGGACGAGAAGTCGCCTGCGGGGGATAGGACGCCTGCGCAGGGCGGGGAGTCGACCACGGCCGCGGCCTGCCCGCCGCCCGTTCCCGCTTTCGCACCCGTGCCGGCCCGCTCGCCGTCGCGCCCCCTTGACCGCGGTGCGCGCGGGACCCAGGATCCGGGCATGACGGGAGTCCGGGACAGCACGGTGGACGGCATGCTGCGGCGCACGGCCCGGCGTGTGCCGAAGCGGACGGCGCTGCGGTACGGGGAGCGCGCCTGGACGTACCGCGAGCTGGACGAGGCCGTGACGGGGGCTGCCGCGGTCCTGCGCGACAGCGGGCTGCGCGACGGTGACCGCGTCGCCGCCTACGGCCACAACTCCGACGCCTATCTGATCGGCTTCCTGGCCTGCGCCCGCGCCGGTCTGGTGCACGTCCCCGTCAACCACCACCTCACCGGTGACGAACTGGGCTACATCCTGGAGCAGTCGGGCAGCGCGCTGGTGCTCACCGACCCGCACCTGGCCCACCGGCTGCCCGCTTCCCTCCCCGCCCTGCCCCTGCGCGACGCCACGGGCTCCCTGCTGGAGCGCTCGGCGCGGCACCGGCGCCCGGGCGTCGCGACCCTGACCGCCGGCGGCCCGGACCAGGGCGATCTCGTGCAGCTGCTCTACACCTCCGGCACCACCGCGCAGCCCAAGGGCGCGATGATGACGCACGGCGCGCTCGTGCACGCCTACGTGAGCGCGATCACCGCCCTGGACCTCAGGGAGACGGACCGGCCGCTGCACGCCCTCCCGCTCTACCACTCGGCGCAGATGCACGTGTTCCTGCTGCCCTTCCTGGCGGTGGGCGCGGAGAACACCCTCATCGACGCGCCGGACCCGGACCGCGTCCTCGAACTGGTGGAGGCGGGGCGGGCCGACAGCTTCTTCGCCCCGCCGACCGTGTGGATCGCACTCGCCGGCCACCCCGGCTTCGCCTCCCGGGACCTGTCGGCGCTGCGCAAGGCGTACTACGGCGCCTCCGTCATGCCCGTACCGGTGCTGGAACGCCTGCGCACGCGCCTGCCACGCCTCGCGTTCTACAACTGCTTCGGGCAGACCGAAATCGGGCCGCTGGCCACCGTGCTGCGGCCGGAGGAGCACGAGGGGCGGATGGACTCCTGCGGCCGGCCGGTGCTGTTCGTCGAGGCGCGCGTCGTGGACGAGAAGGGCGCCGACGTGCCCGACGGCACGCCCGGCGAGGTCGTCTACCGCTCCCCGCAGCTGTGCCAGGGCTACTGGGGCAAGCCCGAGGAGACCGAGGAGGCCTTCCGGGACGGCTGGTTCCGCTCCGGCGACATGGCCGTCCGGGACGCCGAGGGCTACCTCACCGTCGTGGACCGGCTGAAGGACGCCATCAACTCCGGTGGCGTGCTGGTCGCCTCCCGCCAGGTCGAGGACGTGCTCTACGGCCATCCGGCCGTCGCCGAGGCGGCCGTCGTCGGCCTCCCCGATCCCCGCTGGATCGAGGCGGTCACCGCCGTGGTCGTCGCGCGCGGCGATGTGACCGAGGAGGAGCTGACTGCGTACGCCCGGGAGCGGCTCGCCCCCTTCAAGGCGCCCAAGCGCGTCCTGTTCGTGGACGAGCTGCCGCGGAACGCCTCCGGCAAGGTGCTGAAGCGGGAGCTCCGGGAGCGGTTCGGCGGCTCGCCGTCCGGCTGATCGTCCAATCCGCCGCACGCTCGCAGCGACGATGCTCCGCCGGTGCGTCGGGCATCCCTTACTGCCGCTGCCGCTGCCGCTCCGCACCACCACGACGCGGTAGCCGGGGAAGGCGCCGGGACGCCGCTGCCCGCGCCCCGTCACCGCTTTCCCCGCTCGTCCACGATGCGCTTCAGCTTGCCCACCGACCGTTCCAGCGTCCCGCCGTCGACCACCTCGACGGTCACCGTGACGCCGATGCCCTCCTTCACTTGCCGCGCGACCTCGCCGGAGGCGACCCCGCGCTGCTCCGGCGTCGCCTCCGGGCGGGCCTCGGCCCGTACGGTGAGGTGGTCCATCCGGCCCTCGCGGGTGAGGCGGAGCTGGAAGTGCGGGGCGAGGCCCGGCGTCCGCAGCACGATCTCCTCGATCTGCGCGGGGAAGAGGTTGACGCCCCGCAGGATGATCATGTCGTCGCTGCGCCCGGCGATCCGCTCCATCCGGCGGAAGGCGGGGCGGGCGGTGCCGGGCAGGAGCCGGGTGAGGTCCCGGGTGCAGTAGCGGACGACGGGCATGGCCTCCTTGGTGAGGGAGGTGAGGACCAGCTCGCCGTGGCAGCCCTCCGGCAGCACCTCACCCGTGACCGGGTCGACGACCTCGGGGTAGAAGTGGTCCTCCCAGATGTGCAGCCCGTCCTTGGTCTCGGCGCACTCCTGGGCCACGCCGGGGCCGATGATCTCCGAGAGGCCGTATATGTCGACGGCGTCGATGGCGAAGCGCTCCTCGATCTCCCGGCGCATCTCCTCCGTCCAGGGCTCGGCGCCGAAGATGCCGGTGGTCAGGGACATGCTGCGCGGGTCGACGCCCTGGCGCTCGAATTCGTCGAGCAGGGTGAGCATGTAGGTGGGGGTCACCATGATGATCCGGGGCTGCAGGTCCTGGATGAGCCGGACCTGGCGCGCGGTCATGCCGCCGGAGGCGGGGATCACTGTGCAGCCGAGCCGCTCGGCGCCGTAGTGCGCGCCGAGGCCGCCGGTGAACAGCCCGTAGCCGTAGGCCACGTGGATCCTGTCGCCGGGCCGGCCGCCGGCCGCGCGGATGGAGCGGGCGACGACCTCGGCCCACGTGTCCAGGTCCCGCTCGGTGTAGCCCACGACGGTGGGTGTGCCCGTGGTGCCGCTGGAGGCGTGCAGACGCCGGATCCGGGAGCCGGGCACGGCGAACATGCCGAAGGGGTAGTGCTCCCGGAGATCGGACTTGGTGGTGAACGGGAGGCGGGTGAGATCGGCCAGGGTGCGGCAGTCCTCGGGCCGTATGCCGGCGGCGTCGAACGAGCGCCGGTAGAAGGGCACGTTCTCGTAGGCGTGGTGCAAGGTGGCCCGCAGCCGCTCCAGCTGCAGGGCCGTCAGCTCTTCGCGCGTCATCCGCTCGGCCGCGTCCCGTGGAACCAACCGATCGTTCGGTCGTTGCATGGGCTCAAGTTTCCAGAGGCCGCGCCGGGCGTCAAGAGGGGTGCCGGACCCTGTGGAGGAAGCGGCCGAGCGCCACCAGCCGCGCACCGCCGGCCGAGCGCCACCAGCCGAGCGCCACCGGCCGCGCGAACCGGCCGTGTGAGTCAGGTGAACGGTCAGGCTCCGGCCTCCGCGACCGCCCGCGCCCACCGGTAGTCGGCCTTCCCGCTCGGTGATCTGCGGATCCGCTCCGTGAAGACCACACTGCGCGGCACCTTGTACCCCGCCAGCCGCGCCCGGCAGTGCGCCTGCAGCCCGTCCAGGGTCAGGGGCTCCGCCCCCTCGCGCGGCTGGACGACGGCGGCCACGCGCTGCCCCCACCGCTCGTCCGGAACGCCCGCGACCAGCACGTCGTACACGTCCGGATGGGCCTTGAGCGTCTGCTCGACCTCCTCCGGGTACACCTTCTCGCCGCCGGTGTTGATGCACTGCGAGCCCCGCCCCAGCACGGTGATCTCGCCGTCGGCACCGGCCCTCGCCATGTCGCCGAGCAGCACCCACCGTTCACCGCCGGCCCGGAAGAACGTCGCCGCGGTCCGGGCGGGGTCGTTGTAGTAGCCGAGCGGTACGTGGCCGCGCTGGGCGACGCGCCCCTCCTCGCCGGGCGCCACGGGTTCGTGCGTGACCGGGTCGACGACGGCCGTGCGGTCGTTGACGCGCAGCCGCAGGCCGCCGCCCGCGCTCGCGCCGCCCGCCCCCTCCGTCGCGGTCCCGTTGAAGCCCGACTCCGAGGAGCCGAAGTTGTTCAGCAGCGTCACGTGCGGCAGCAGGGCCGTGAACTGCTCCCGCACGGTGGCCGAGAGCACCGCGCCCGAACTGCTGACGCTGAACAGCGACGAGCAGTCGGTGCCCCGCATCGGCCCGGCCAGCGCGTCCACCAGGGGGCGCAGCATCGCGTCACCGACCAGCGAGATGCAGGTGACCTTCTCCTGCTCCACGGTGCGCAGCACTTCCTCGGGGGCGAACTTCCGGTGCAGCACGACCTTCTGGCCGTAGTCGAAGGCGATGAGCGCGGTCAGCGTGGACGTGCCGTGCATCAGCGGTGCGGTGGGGAAGAAGACCAGGCCCTCGCCCCCTTGCGCGACACGTGCGGCCAGCTCCCGGGGGCGCCGGACCGGTTCGCCCGTGGGCGCTCCGCCGCCGAGCCCGGAGAAGAACAGGTCCTCCTGCCGCCACATCACGCCCTTGGGCAGGCCCGTCGTGCCGCCCGTGTAGATGATGACCTGGTCGTCCCCCGAGCGTGGCCCGAAGCCGCGCAGGGGCGGTCCCGACGCCTCGGCCTCCGCGAAGGGGACGGGCACGAGGGCCGGTTCGGGGGCCCCGTGCGGAGGCGTGCCGACGCGCACGAGGTGGCGCAGCAGCTCCGTACGGGGCAGCGCCGCGGCCACCCGGCCGGTGAAGGCGGCATCGAAGACCAGGGCCACGAGGTCGGCGTCGCGGTAGAGGTAGGCCAGCTCGTCCTCGACGTAGCGGTAGTTGACGTTGACGGGCACCGCCCGGATCTTCAGGCACGCCCAGAATGCCTGCAGGTACTCGACGCCGTTGTACAGGTGCAGCCCGACGTGGTCGCCGGTCCGGATCCCGCTGTCGCGCAGGTGGTGCCCCAGCCGGTTGGCCGCCGCGTCGAGCTGTGCGTACGTCATCCGGCGCCCGGCGCCGCTCCCGGGGAGGTCCGCGTGGACCAGCGCCTCCCGGCCGGGCACCGCGTCCACGACCGACTCGAAGAGATCGGCGAGGTTGTAGTCCACGTCTCCTCCTGTCCGGGGGAACGGCGGCCGCGGGGCCATTAGAGCGCCGCGCGCCGCGGGGAGGAAGGGACGGCGCCCAAGAAATCTGACGGGAAGTCAGAAAACTCTTGTACCCCGGACACGCCTCCTGCACCCTGTTCTGGTCACCGGGACGGGAGGGCCACCCATGAGCGGGACCGAACACCTCACGGTCGAACGCACCGGCGCCACGCTGGTGCTCACCCTCAACCGGCCGGAAGCGAGGAACGCCCTGTCGCTGCCGATGCTGGCCGGGCTCCACGACGGCTGGCTGGAGGCCGACCGGGACGACGCCGTCCGCTCCGTCGTCCTCACCGGCGCGGGCGGGGCCTTCTGCTCCGGCATGGACCTCAAGGCCCTGCACGGGCCGAACCCCGCGGACGACCCGTACCGCGCCCGCTTCCAGGCCGACCCCGACCTGCACTGGAAGGCGATGCTCCGGCACCACCGGCCGCGCAAACCGGTCATCGCCGCGGTCGAGGGGCCCTGCGTCGCGGGCGGCACCGAGATCCTCCAGGGCACCGACATCCGCATCGCCGGGGAGAGCGCCGTCTTCGGCCTCTTCGAGGTGCGCCGCGGCCTCTTCCCCGTCGGCGGCTCCACCGTCCGCCTCCCGCGCCAGATCCCGCGCACGCACGCCCTGGAGATGCTGCTCACCGGCCGCCCCTACACCGCCGCCGAGGCCGCGGGCATCGGACTGATCGGCCACGTCGTCCCCGACGGCACCGCCCTGGAGCGGGCCCTGGAGACCGCCGCACTGATCAACGCCAACGGCCCGCTGGCCGTCGAGGCCGTCAAGGCCTGCGTCCACGACACCGCCGGCCTCGCCGAAGCCGACGGCCTCGCCCTCGAACTCGAACGCGGCCGGCCCGTCCTCGCCAGCGCCGATGCGCAAGAGGGCACCCGGGCCTTCGCCGAGAAGCGCCCGGCCGTCTACCGGCGCGCCTGAAGGGAGCCCCGCCGTGCCGGAGATCCTCACCGCACCCCTGACCGTCTCCTTCCCCTTCACCCGCTCCCTCGGCCCCGTGCAGAGCGCCTTCCTCACCGGCCTCCGCGAGCGCACGGTCCTCGGCGTGCGCACCAGTGACGGGCGCGTCCTCGTCCCGCCCGTCGAGTACGACCCCGTCACCGCCGAGGAGATCCGCGACCTGGCCGAGGTCGCCCCCACCGGCACCGTCACCACCTGGGCCTGGAACCCCGCTCCCCGGCCCCGCCAGCCTCTGCGCACCCCCTTCGCCTGGGTCCTGGTGCGCCTCGACGGCGCCGACACCGCCCTCCTGCACGTCCTCGACGCCCCCGGCCCCCACGCCGTACGGACCGGCATGCGCGTGCGCATCCGCTGGGCACCGGAGCGCACCGGCGCCATCACCGACATCGGCTGCTTCGAGCCCTGCGACCCGCACGAGGACGACAGCGCGGCCGGCCCCCGGACGCCCGTACCGCACGACGGCGACTTCGCCGACCCCGTCACGGGCATCGTCACCCCCGCCCGGCTCGACTACACCTACACGCCCGGCCGGGCCCAGAGCCGCCACCTCGCCGCCCTCGCCGAGCGGAGGATCACCGGCGAACGCTGCCCCTCCTGCCGCAAGGTCCACGTCCCGCCCCGCGGCGCCTGCCCCACCTGCGGCGTCGCCGCGACCGAGCAGGTCGCGGTCGGCCCGCGCGGGACCGTCACCACCTTCTGCGTCGTCAACATCAAGGCCAAGGACGCCGGCATCGAGGTCCCCTACGTCTACGCCCACATCGCCCTGGACGGAGCCGACCTCGCCCTCCACGGGCGCATCGGCGGCATCCCGTACGACCAGGTGCGCATGGGCCTGCGCGTCGAGCCCGTGTGGAGCGCGGACGGCCGCCACCCCGACCACTACCGGCCCACCGGGGAACCCGACGCCGCCTACGACACCTACAA
Source organism: Streptomyces rectiverticillatus (assembly GCF_013394065.1). NCBI lineage: Bacteria > Bacillati > Actinomycetota > Actinomycetes > Kitasatosporales > Streptomycetaceae > Streptomyces > Streptomyces rectiverticillatus. The sequence continues at coordinate 885,525 of NZ_CP040752.1, read as the reverse complement.
GGAGCTGCTGTGAAGCCCGCCGACGCGGGCGGTGGCGACCGCGGCGCGGCCCCGCGCGACGTCGCGATCGTCGCCTTCGCCCGCAGCGACCCCCGCGGCTCCGCCGAGGGGCTGTCCGAGACGGAGATGCTGCTGCCCGTCCTGCACGAGGCGCTGGAGCAGGCCGGACTCGCCCCCGGCGAGGCGGACTTCACCTGCTCGGGTTCGAGCGACTACCTCGCCGGCCGCCCCTTCTCCTTCACCCTGACCCTCGACGGCGTCGGCGCCTGGCCGCCCGTCGCCGAGTCCCACGTGGAGACGGACGGCGCCTGGGCGCTCCACGAGGCCTGGGTGAAGATCCTGACCGGCCGGGCCGCCACCGCCCTCGTCTACGCCCACGGAAAGCCCTCCGCCGGCCCCCTGCGGGACGTCCTCACCCGCCAGCTCGACCCGTACTACGTCGCACCCCTGTGGCCCGACTCCGTCTCCCTGGCCGCCCTCCAGGCCCAGGCACTCATCGACGCCGGCCACACCGACGAGGAGGCCCTGGCGGCCCTCGCCCGCCGGGGCGACGGCGAGGCCCCCGCGGGCGAGTACGTCGTGCGGCCCCTGCGCGCGGGCGACTGCCCGGCCGTCACCGACGGAGCGGCCGCCGTCGTCCTCGCCGCCGGCGACACCGCGCGCCGCATGTGTGCCCGCCCTGCCTGGATCCGCGGCATCGACCACCGCATCGAGGCCCAGGCCCTGGGTCTGCGGGACCTCACCGACTCCCCGTCCACCCGCCTCGCGGCCGAACGCGCCGGAGCCTTCCGCGCCCCCGTCGACACGGCCGAGCTCCACGCCCCCTTCACCTCGCAGGAAGTCGTCCTGCGCAGGGCGCTGCGCCTGGACGACACCGTCACGGTCAACCCCTCCGGCGGCGCGCTCGCCGCCGACCCCGTCATGGCCACCGGTCTGATCCGCCTCGGCGAGGCCGCCGCCCGCATTCACCGGGGCGCCTCGGACCGGGCCCTGGCCCACGCCACGTCCGGGCCCTGCCTGCAGCACAACCTCGTCGCCGTGCTGGAGGGGGAGAGCCGGTGAGCAAGGAACCCGTGGCCGTCGTCGGCATCGGCCAGACCAAGCACGCGGCGGCCCGCCGGGACGTCTCCCTGGCCGGACTCGTCCGCGAGGCCGCCGTGCGGGCCCTGGAGGACGCGGGGCTGTCGTGGGCGGACACCGATGCTGTCGTCCTCGGCAAGGCCCCCGACTTCTTCGAGGGCGTGATGATGCCCGAGCTCTGCCTCGCCGACGCCCTCGGCGCCGTCGGCAAGCCCGTCCTGCGCGTGCACACCGCCGGGTCGGTCGGCGGCTCCACGGCCCTCGTCGCCGCCGACCTCATCGCGGCCCGCGTCCACCGGACCGTCCTCGCCGTGGCCTTCGAGAAGCAGTCGGAGTCCAACGCCATGTGGGGCCTGTCCCTGCCCGTCCCCTTCCAGCAGCCCCTGCTGGCCGGCGCCGGAGGATTCTTCGCCCCGCACGTACGGGCCTACATGCGCCGCAGCGGAGCACCCGCCTCCGTGGGCTCGCTCGTCGCCTACAAGGACCGCCGCAACGCCCTGAAGAACCCGTGGGCCCACCTGCACGAGCACGGCCTGACCCTGGAGCGGGTGCAGTCCTCGCCCATGCTGTGGGACCCGGTCCGCTACTCCGAGACCTGCCCCTCCTCCGACGGCGCCTGCGCGATGGTCCTCACCGACCGCCGCGGCGCCGCCCGCGCCCCGCACCCGCCCGCCTGGGTGCACGGCGGCGCCATGCGCAGCGAACCCACGCTCTTCGCCGGAAAGGACTTCGTCTCGCCGCGCGCGGGCCGCGACTGCGCCGCCGAGGTCTACCGGCAGGCGGGCGTCACCGACCCGCGGCGCGAGATCGACGCCGCCGAACTGTACGTACCCTTCAGCTGGTACGAGCCGATGTGGCTGGAGAACCTCGGCTTCGCCGCCGCGGGCGAGGGCTGGAAGCTCACCGCCTCCGGGGCCACGGAGCTGGACGGCGAACTGCCCGTCAACCCCTCGGGTGGCGTCCTGTCCACCAACCCCATCGGCGCCTCCGGCCTCATCCGCTTCGCCGAGGCAGCCCTCCAGGTGCGGGGGAGGGCGGGGGAGCACCAGGTCGACGGCGCCCGCAAGGCGCTCGGCCACGCCTACGGAGGGGGCGCGCAGTTCTTCTCCATGTGGGTGGTGGGCGACGAACCACCCACCACCTGAAGGAGCGCACGGCGGAGCGTTCGCCGCCGTGCGGCCTGTCCGGCGCACGCCGCGCTCGCTAGGGTGGGCGCGGGACGACGACCGGGAGGAGCTTCAGCAGTGGCGGAGAGCACGACTGAACGACCGGCGGGCGGCATCGCGCCCGAGCTCGACCTCGGCAACGCCGCCTGGCTGTCGAGCAGCCAGGGGACCGGCGATGTCCAGATCGCCTTCGTCGAAGGCTTCATCGCCATGCGCAACGGACGCAATCCGGACGGGCCCGCGCTGGTCTTCACCCCCGGGGACTGGCGGGCGTTCGTACTCGGCGCGCGCGAGGGCGAGTTCGACCTCACCTGACGGGTGGTCAGCCCAGTGGTCAGCCCACAGGGGTGCCCTCCGTCAGCAGGGCGGCGTGGTGGCGGGCGGCCACCTGCGGGTGGGCGCGCAGCCAGCCCTTGATCTCGTTGCGGCCGTACTCCGCGAACAGCGGGTTGCGGTCGTCCTGGGTGACGCCCGGGGCCCGGTCGGCGTGCGCGAAGGGCACGGGCTCGATGCGGGCGTCCAGGCGCGGGTTGTAGAAGAACGGGACGGAGAAGCGCTCACGGCTGCCGGACGGGCTGACCACGCGGTGGTTGGTCGCCTTCAGGTAGCCGTTCGTGGCCACCTCCAGCAGCTCGCCGAGGTTGATGACGAAGGCGCCCGGAACCGGCGGCACGTCGATGAACGACCCGTCGGCCCCCTCCACTTGGAGACCGCCGACCTCGTCCTGCAGCAGCAGGGTCAGGAAGCCGTAGTCCTTGTGGGCGCCCACGCCCTGGCCTGCGCCGTCCGGGGCGCTGCCGGGGTAGCGGACCAGCTTCAGGTGCAGGTGGGGGCGGTCGGCGAAGGCCTTGTCGTAGAAGTCCTCGGGGGCGCCGATCGCGGCCAGCAGCTCGTGCAGCAGCCGCTCGGCCACCTTGCTCAGCCGGTCGATCCAGCGCAGGGCGGCGGTGCGCAGCTCGGGCAGGGCCGCGGGCCACTGGTTCGGGCCCTCCAGCCACCAGTAGCCCGGCTCGTCCGCGCCGGGCGCGCGCGCCTCCCGCTCGGCGCCTATGTCGAGCTGGTCGCGCCAGTCCCGGCTGCCGCCCGTCCGCTCGTCGCCGATGCGGGTGTAGCCGCGGAAGTGCGGGGAGTTGAGGTTGCTGACGGACAGCCGGTCGGCCTCGGGGAGCGCGAAGAACTCGCGCATGGTGCGCCACAGGTCGGCGGTCTCGGCCTCGCTGACGCCGTGACCGGTGAGGTGGAAGAAGCCCACGTCGCGGGCGGCCGAGTGCAGCTCCTCGTGGAAGCGGGCACGGGCCTCGGGACCGGCGGAGGCGGCGGAGAGGTCGAGGACGGGAAGCTTGTTGCTCATGAGGGTTGTCCACAGCGTGAGGGCCCGGATTTCCGTACGGCGGTGCGCCGGACGGCCGCGTTGCCGCCGCGGGGTACGCGGGCAGGGCGGAGCGGGACCGGGAAACGGCAGGAAAAGTAAGAAGGAAAAACAGGCCACGGCCCGTGGAAAGGGCTGGGCGGAAAGAAAGAAAAGGTCAGCCGTAGCGGCGACAGGACATGCTCGTGACGCGGAGGAGGTCCACGTGGCGGCGTTTGACGAGCATAGTCACGCGGTCATCGTATACGACCCGGACGGGGACCGGCGCCCACCGCCCTGACCTGCAGGTTCCTGCAAGGTTCCGGACAGGGGAATCCCCCTGCCCCGGGGCCCGTGCACCCGAGACAGGGGGAGATCCGTCCGACGACGGCGTGGCTCAGTGGCCGCCGAAGCCGGGGTGGCCGCCGTGCAGGCCGTGCAGGCCGGGGTGGCCGCCGCCCTTGTTGCCCGAACCGTTGCCCGAAATGATCGGGATCTCGTCGAGGATGTGCGACAGCGGGTCGTCGCCGTCGCTGATCGTCGAGTTGTCGGTGCACTGCTGCTGCTGCTGGGAAGTGAGGATCGGCACGTCCTGAATGCCGATGTTGAGCAGCGCGATGAGCGACTGGAGGCCGATCTTCCCGATGCCGATGCACGGCTTGTTCAGCGTGCCCTGGATCAGGCTCATCTGCGGGCTCTGCTTGCCGCCGGTCTTCGTGTTGCCGTAACCGGTGTGCGAAGCGTTGCCGTTGGCCACGTCCTGGTCGTTGCCGATCGCCATGGCCGGGCCGGCGATGGTGCCGACTGTGGTAACCGTCACGGCGGCCGTCGTGAGTACCTTCTTGAGCACGTCTGTGCCTTTCGATCGATTAGCTGCCTCTCACAGACAGGGAAGCGACCTGAGTAACTCGGGCTCATAACGGAAGTTTCGGGAATTCACTCATTTGCTCCAGACCGGCGATTCCGGGAAAGGGAGACCTCGTCACTGACTGGTAGCGTGCGCCCGCGGCGGCGTCTTCGGCCGTCGGTCCGCCCGGACAGCGCCCCCACAAGCTGCGTCCGGGCGGGCTTTTGACCGCGTTCCGCAGCGGGAGGCGCCTGCTGGGAGCGCCCCGCGGCGGCGTCAGCGGCGCGGGCGCTCAGGGGCGAAGGGCACCCCGCTCGCCAGGCCCCGCGCGCCGATGACCAGCGCCTCGCCAAGGAAGCTGACGCCGATGTTCAACTGCACCGGCCGGGCGCCCTCGGACACGCCCGCGTGCGTGGCGAGCAGGCCGAAGCCGCCCATGATCACCAGGGATCCCGCGAGGACCAGGAACGTCCGGCCCGTATAGCGCTGCCAGAGCGCTCCGCCCTTCTCGAAGAGCAGGACGGTGCTCCCGCGCACCGCGCCGAGCCCGCAGCCCAGGAGGGCGCCGGGGATCACCCAGGCCAGGTCCGTCCCCGTCACCTGCTGTGCCTTCGCCAGGGACACGATGCCGATGGCGGTCAGAACCACCGGCGGTACCAGCAGGTCACGCGCGTTGAGCGGCTCCCCCTTCAGTCGCTTGATCACCACGACGATCACCACCACGGCGATGATCGCCCCCAGCAGCCGGCCGTCCACCCGCCACTCCCTTCGGTTTGCTCCGCTTTTTGGCACGGTCGCGCCAAAAAGATGATAGCTCGACCGTGCTATAAAGTCGGCATGCCGAAGATCGTCGACCCCCGGGCGCGCCGCAGGGCGGTCGCCGAAGCCGTCCTCCGCGTCGTGGGACGGCGCGGCCTGGAGGCCGCCTCCCTGCGCAACGTCGCCGAAGAAGCGGGTCTCGCCATCGGATCCGTGCGCCACTACTTCAGCGACCACGACGAACTGGTGATCTTCGCGATGGGGGAGCTGACCGGCCGCATCGACCGCCGTGTGCGCGCCCGCGTCGACCGCCTCCTCGACCCTTCCGCCGCAGCCGGACGCGGCATCCACGCCGAAGAACTGCTCGCCGAGTTCCTCCCCCTCGACGAGGAGCGCCACGAAGAGGCCGTCCTCTGGATCGCCTTCGCCACCGCGGCCCGCACCCGCCCCGGACTGCTGCCCCACGCCCTGGAGTTGCAGGAAGGGATGCGCGCCCTCGTGACGCGCGTCCTGCGCGGCGGCCAGGAGACGGGCGCCCTCCCGGACGACCTGGACACCGGTGCGGAGAGCCTGCGGCTGGCGGCCCTGCTCGACGGCCTCACCTTCCAGGCCGTCCTCCAGCCCGCCACGCTCACCCCGGACGTCTTGCGGCAGCTGCTGCGCCGGCACCTGGACACCCTCAGGCGCCCCGCCTGACGGTCACGGCGCGCCCCTGCCGGGCGGCCCGCACCCGCCCCACCCGCCCCTTCGCACGCCCGCCCCGCCGCCCGTCCCGCAGGGCGCGCGGACGGCCGTGCCGTTGCTCTCCCCGGCGCCACGCAACGGCCCCGGGCACGTACGATGTGGGCATGTCCTTCCTCCGCCGCCGCAGCGCCACGCCCACCGGGCCGGACTTCGACGTCCTGGCCATGGACCCGGGGGACTGGCCGGGCGATCTCGGGGCCGGGCTGCTGCCCGCGCCCGACGGCAGCTGCCAGGGTGTCTTCCTCCGCTACGACCTCTTCGGCGGGCGCGGCCCGGCGATGATCATCGGCAATATGCCCGAGGGCTCCCCGGTGCGCGAGCTCGAGGAGGGTCAGGTGCCCTTCGAGGTCACGCAGCTCCTCCAGGCCCTCGGCAACGACGAGCCGGTGGAGGTGCTGGAGACCGAGGACATCCCGGTCATGCACGAGGACAATCTGCTGATCGTCCGGCGCATCAAGTGCTCCGAAGGCCGCATCTCCTGCACCCAGTTCGACCGCAGCGACGGCGTCCTCGTCACCATCGCCAGCTGGGACCGGCCCATCACCGACGAGCTCTACCAGCTCCTCAAGCCGCTGCCCGCCGAGATGTTCCAGACGGCCTGACGCCGCGCTCCTCCCGGAGCCCGCACCGTCCCACCGCACCCGCGCACGCACACACCGGAGCCCGGCACGGCAGACGCCGTACCGGGCTCCGTCGTCGTGTGCGCCGGGCTACCGGTTCGAGGGCCGCACCGTCACATCAGCGGCCTTCACAAAGGCCACCCGGTGCCCGAACTGGATCTCGTAGTACGCATCCTTGCCCTTGATCACCTTGTGGCCCGCGGGATCGAAGGTCTTCGCCCACAGATACTCGCTCGGCACCCGCGGCCCCACGACGTACGACTGGCCGGCGAGCAGCTTGTACGGAAGCGGCGCCAGGGCTTGCACCGGCACGCCCGGGGGATACGCCTCCTGCTCGGGATAGGCGCGCCCGTACACCGCGACCTCGTCCAGACCCTCCTTCGGGGTGGCCACCCGGCCGAAGGCGTTGACGGCGGTCGGCTGCGACCACGGGTTGCGGAACCACACCCGCCGGCCCAGATACCAGATCGCCGTCCAGGAGCCCTTGCGCTCCGCCACCGCGAACTGCTGGCCCGTCGAGGCGCGGGCACCCGTGTCGTTGACGTCGATCGTGGTCGCGCTGCCGTCCGGGCGCAGCCCGGCGTCCTTCACCAGCGGCGCCTTCTCGCTCGGCGCCGTGTGCAGCCGCACCGCACCCGAGCCGTGCGGTGCGCAGGGCTTGGCGGGGGCCGTACAGCCGGTGTACGCGGGCTGGTGGGCGTCGTAGTCGGGAAGGATGGTGACCATGCCGCCGGACGTGCCCCCCGTGGGGTGGAACGGCTTGCCCATCAGGTCGAAGTAGTGCGCCCAGTCCCAGTACGGGCCGGGGTCGGTGTGCATGCCCCTGATGGTCGACGGCGTCGTGCCGGGGACGTTGTCGTGACCGAGGATGTGCCGGCGGTCCAGGGGGATCTTCAGCCGTCCTGCCAGATGCCGCACCAGACGGGCCGAGGTGCGGTACATCTCCTCCGTATACCAGGCGTCGGGCTGGGCGAGGAAGCCCTCGTGCTCGATGCCGACCGACTTGGCGTTCACGTACCAGTTGCCCGCGTGCCAGGCGACGTCCTTGGTGCGCACGTGCTGGGCGACGTGCCCGTCCGCGGAGCGCACGGTGTAGTTCCACGAGACGTAGGCCGGGTCCTTGACCAGCTTGATCGTCGTCTCCCAGGACCCCTCGGTGTCGTGGATGACGATGAACTCGGTCTTCTGGGAGGCCGGGCGGTCCGCCAGATCGTGATTGCCGTAATTGTCGCCCTGCAGCTTCTCGTACGGCGCGGGGATCGCCTCACAGGCCACCGTCCTCGGGCACTCGGTCCCCTCGTCCGGGGCCTCCGACAGGCCCAGCCGCCGCACCTGATCCGTACGCCCGGCCAGGCGCGGAGTGCCCGGCAGGGCGACCCGCTGGCCCGCATCGGTGGTGCGACGCTCGCCCGAGCGCATCACGTCGAAGACGTCACGGGCGAAGGTCGCGGCCGTCGCCGTGTCCGACGCGCCCGGATAGCCCGCCACCGCCCCGTACCAGTCGGCGGGATCCGTGCTCAGGGGCAGCCCCAGCCGCTTCTGGGCCGCCGCGAGCAGCGCGGCACCCCCCTTGACGTTCGCGGCGGGATCCCGGCGCAGCGCCTCGCGCGACAGGCCGGACGCCTGCGCGGCCCGCTCCAGCGTGCGCAGCCGCGCGGGGACCTCACCCGCCGGCAGGGCGGGCGGCCGGACGGCCCGGGGGACCGGGCGGGCGCCGTCGCCCCGCGGGTCCTCACGGCCGTCGCTGTGGTGCGGGGCCTCGGCCAGGGCGTGGGCGGCATCGGTGAGGTGCATGGGGCCGTAGCCGCCGGTGACGCTCGGCGCACCGCCGTGGGCGTCCCAGCGCGACTGCAGGTAGGAGACCCCCAGCAGCACGCTCTGCGGGACGCGGTACTCACGGGAGGCCTCGGCGAAGGCCCGTTGCAAGGCGCCGGAGGGCGGCTGCCGGTCCGTGGCCGTGGTCGTGGCCGTCGCTTGAGACGTCAGGGGCAGCAGCAGGGCGGCCGAAGCCATGACTCCGGCCGCCCTGAACGCGGCCCGTCTTCTGCGCGGGGGTCTGAGGGGGGCGGTCCACGGTCGGGGAGCGGATCCTCGCAATGCAGCCTCCTCGGGGCGGGCCCGTGCCACGCGCGGGAACGGTCTGGGGCGCGATCGGGCGTGCGGGACCGGACGTAACCAGAGGTAGCCCCTGGCGGACGTTCCGTCAATCATGCTGTTGCGATGCATGTTGCCCACGGCTGCTGCTGCGCCTCTTGCTTCCCGGCACCTTCCCTGCGGAGCAGACGGCGACACGCCGCGCAGCGTGCGCGGCGTGTCGCGGAGGGGGCGGAGGCGGTGGGTCAGCGGGTGCCGACCGCGGCCCGGACGGCGCGCCTGGCGAGTGCGCAGTCGTCGTGCAGGCGGCGCAGCAGCAGCCGCTGCTCCTCACCCGACTCGGCCGCGCCGGGCGCCGCCGGGGCCGGCTCGTGCAGCGCTCGCTGCACGGCCGTCTCACAGGTACGGATCTCACGGGTCAGCACGAGCATGAGATTCACCAGGAAGGCGTCACGCTGCACCGTGCCGGCCTGCTGGGCGACCTGGCTGATGTGACGGCGCGCCACGGGAGCGTCGCCGAGGACCGTCCACAGCGTGGCCAGGTCGTAGCCCGGGAGATACCAGCCCGCCTGGTCCCAGTCCACCAGCACGGGGCCGGTGGGGGCCAGGAGGATGTTGGACAGCTGGGCGTCACCGTGGCAGAACTGCCCCTGGACGTGCGCCAGCCCGTGCAGCAGCTTCTGCAGATCGCCCATGTCGCGGTCGGTCAGCAGGCCCAGCTCGTGGTAGCGGGCGATGCGCTTGCCGTAGTCCAGCGGCATGTCGAACATGCCGGCCGGCGGCCGCCAGAGGTTGACCCTGCAGATCGCGCCGAGTGCGGCCCGCACATCTGCACGGGGTGGCGCCTCCGAGGGGTGCCGCTGCAGGGCCGCGGGACGCCCGGGCATGCGCTCGATCACCAGCGTGCAGTTGTCGGGGTCCGCGGCGATGAGCCGCGGCACCCGCACCGGCGGACGGTGGCGGACGAACGCACGGTATGTAGCTATTTCGTGCCGGAACCGCTCGGTCCAGGACGGTGAGTGGTCCAGTAAACACTTGGCCACTGCCGTGGTGCGGCCTGTGGAGCCGACCAGGAGGACCGAGCGCCCGCTGCGGCGCAGAACCTGGACGGGGTTGAACTCCGGGCAGATGCGGTGCACTGCGGCGATCACCGTGCGCAATTGCGTGCCCTGAGGGCCGGACAAGTCGATTCTCCCGCTGAGCGGTTGCCCCCCCAGCCCCGGGGTCCGCCGGGCCCGTCCGCCCCCGAAGGCAGCCCCCGCGGCGTGGGAGGGGTCGAGGTACGGCCCGCCACCGGCGTGGGGAGGGCGGAGCCGGGGCGGGGCGGACACGGAGGACGAGGCTGCATACATGAGCGGAACGGATCCCTTCGTGTGCCGACGAGTTGCCGCGCTCCCCCGGTCCCCGGGCCGGCGTGCACCCTGGGGAATGCACGTGGTCCGCGGCCGGCGCCCCCGGACGGTCCCTCTCGGGCGTCCGCGGGCGGTACCGGCCGCTTCCCTTCCCATTGCTGGGACGGCTGACGGCGGCCGGGGTGGCGCGTTCCTACATCACACCCGCCCGCGGGTGGCACACCATGTGGCGGACCCTGGCGAACCCTGGCGAATACTCGCCTGGCCCATGACGGCCCGCTACCTTCAAGTCAGCCGAGAACCTGGGGGCTTGACGTGACGAGGGAACCCAACACCCGCCTCGCGGATCTGTTCGGCCTGGCCGGATGGTCCAAGGGCGAACTGGCGAGGCTCGTGAACCGGCAGGCGGCCGTCATGGGCCACCCGCAGCTGGCGACCGACACCTCGCGGGTGCGGCGCTGGATCGACATGGGGGAGTCCCCGCGCGATCCCGTGCCCAAGGTGCTGGCAGCCCTCTTCACCGAGCGACTCGGCCGTGTCGTGACCATCGAGGACCTCGGGTTCGGTCGGCGAGGGCGCGCGGGTAGGGGGCAGTCCTCGGACGGCCTTCCCTGGCCGCCCGAGCGGACCGCCGCGGTCCTCACCGAATTCACGGGAATGGACCTCATGCTCAACCGACGCGGCTTGGTGGGCGCGGGCGCCGCGCTCGCCGCAGGCTCAGCACTCAGCAGCGCCATGCACGACTGGCTGCACTCCGATCCGGTCCTCGCCTCCGACTCCCCCCGTTTCGACGATCCGCTGCGCAGGGACGCCGTCCATGCCGAAACCGCCGGGCTCGATCGCTACGAGGCCGCGCCGGTGGGCTCCACGGAGATCGACGCCCTGGAGCGCTCGGTCGAGGTGTTCCGCGCGTGGGACTCGGCCCGCGGCGGCGGGCTGCAGCGCAAGGCGGTCGTCGGCCAGCTCAACGAGGTGGGGGGCATGCTCTCCTACCACCACCCCGAGCACCTGCAGCGCAGGCTCTGGGGGGTCGCCGCGAACCTCGCGGTGCTCGCCGGCTGGATGTCCCACGACGTGGGCCTCGAGCCCACCGCGCAGAAGTACTTCGTCATCGCCGCCCATGCCGCCCGCGAGGGCGGCGACCGCCCCCGTGCGGGCGAGGCGATCTCCCGCGCGGCCCGCCAGATGGTGCACCTCGGACGGCCCGAGGACGCCCTCGATCTGATGAAGCTCGCCAACTCCGGCTCCGGGGGCGAGACCCTCCCGCGCACCCGCGCCATGCTCAACACCATCGAGGCCTGGGCGCAGGCGTCGATGGGCCGCGGCCAGGCCATGCGAAGGACGCTCGGCGAGGCGGAGGAGCTGTTCGTCTCGGACAAGGGAGACGTACCGCCCCCCAGCTGGATGCAGACCTTCGACGAGGCCGACCTCCACGGCATGCAGGCCCTGGCCTACCGCACGCTCGCCGAGCACGACCCCGCGGCCGCGGCCATCGCCCAGCAGCACGCCAAGGAGGCGCTGGCCCTGCGCAGAAGCGGCCACCAGAGGTCGATGATCTTCGACTACATCTCGATGGCGTCGTCCTGCTTCATCAGCAATGACCCCGAGCAGGCGGACACCTACGCCCGGCTGGCCCTGGTGTCCATCGGGGAGACCTCCTCGCACCGCACCTGGGACCGGCTCCGCGAGATGTACCGCCTCACGGGGAAGTACGCGGGGTACGCCCGGATCGAGGATCTCCGCCAGGAGATCAAGCAGGCACTGCCCAAGGCGCCCCCCAAGGCGCAGCCGAAGAAGGGCGGCACCGGAAAGGGGATGGCGGTGTAAGCCGCCGGGTCACGCGCCGGTCGCGGTCGTTGACGGTCTCAGTCGTTGACGGTCTCAGTCGTTGACGCGCCCGATCAGCAGGCAGGCGTCGTCCTCGCGCTCCTTGCCGCCGAACTCCTCCAGCACGGCCCGTACGCACTCCTGTGCGCACTTCGCCGTGGCGAACCGGGGGGCGAAGCCCAGCAGTCTGTCGGTGACGGTCTCGGTGATCGGCCCGGCGCTGTGGGGCGAGAGCCCATCGGTGTGCAGGAGAAGGACGTCACCCGGCTCCAGGAGCTCCTCCGCCTGTCCGTACGCGGCGTCGGAGACAGCCCCGAGCAGCATGCCCTCCGGCGGCTGCAGCGCACGGCCCTTCCCCCGGCGGAAGAGCAGGGGCGCGGGGTGGCCCGCCTGGGACCAGGTCAGGGTGCGGGTCGCGGGGTCGTAACGGCAGCAGACGGCGCTGCCCAGGGCGGGCTGCGCGGAGGCGTCGAGGAGGTGGTTGAGCCAGCCCATCAGCGGGCCGGGCTCGGCACCGGTCACGGCCATGCCGCGCAGCGCACCCAGCAGCATGGCCATGCCGGAGGTGGCGGTGGCGCCGTGCCCGGTGAGACCGCCGACGCTGAGCAGGGTCTGCCCCGCGGGCAGCCGCAGGGCATCGAACCAGTCGCCGCCGATGAGGGCGCTGCTGGCGGAGGGGAGGTAGTGAGCGGCGAGATCGAGGGTGCCGGGGGAGCCGTCGGACTGCGCGGTGCCGCTTTCGGGAAAGCGCAGGGAGCCGCGCCACGGTGGCAGCACGGCTTCCTGCAGCTCGACCGCGAGCCGGCGCTCGGCCTGGGCGAGGTGCTGCCGGCGCTGCAGCGAGTGGCACGTCTCGTCCACCGCCTCGCGGCTGCGGCGGAGCTCGCTGACATCCCGTAAGACGGCCCACATGGAGGCCGCGGAGCCGTCGGCCCCGAGGACGGGCTCGCCCATCATGTGCACCGTGCGGACCGAGCCGTCGCTGCGCACGATGCGGAACTCGCCGTCGATGGGCTTGCCGTCGATCAGACAGCCGGTGACCATCGCGGTCAGCTGCCCGCGGTCCTCCTCGGGCAGCCAGGAGGGCAGCTCGTCCAGCGTCAGCGGGCCGTCCTCGGGGCGGCGGCCGAACAGCGGGAACAGCTCGTCGGACCAGGTGGCCTCGTCGGTGAGGAGATTCCACTCGGCGCTGCCGACCCGGGCCGCGGCCGTGGCGGGCGGGGCCGCGGGCGCCGGGACGGCGGTCCGCACCGCGCCCGGGGCGTCCGCCGGGGCGGGCGCCGGCGGGCCCTCGCGCAGCCGGCCGAGGTGCTCACCGAGATCGTCGAGGTGGTGGGCGGCCAGATCGCACAGGGCGCGGTGCCAGCGCCGCCGGGCGTCGTCCGGCTCCTTTGGGCCCGCCGCCTCGCGCCGCACGGCGTCGAGCCCGCCGCGCAGCTGACGCGTCTGCAAGATGAGGGCGTCGACCGTGCCGTGCTCGGGCGGCTGAGCTGCGGAGGAGTCCGCGTGGAGGGGGGACGGCATCTCGTACTCCGATTGGGGGGCGCGGCGCGGCCGGCTCCATAGGGTCTGGGGAATGGGCCGTAACGAGGGTTGCACAGCGAGCGAGGGCCTGTAAGTGCTTTGGCAACACCCGATCCGGTGGTGTCTGAGACATATGCCTATGGCAGGGCGAAGTGGTGGTGAAGGTTCACCTTGGGGGTGACCAAGTGATTACGGGGAGTGTGGCCGGGTCTCCGTGGGGGCGGAGTGGCCGAGGACCGGGCAAACCGGACAGGACTCGGCGGAATCTCTCACTCCAGGTAGGCTGCGGGGCGCTCGACCGACCTCGAGTTCCCCCTGTTCACCACGCATAGCACCGGTGGACACCGGCAAGAATGCCGGACGACGGAAATCCCGTTGCCAGCCGACTCCCCGCACCGGATGCTGACCCCATGTTCGATCCAGACATAGCGCCCAGCGGCACCCTGCTCGGCCTCCTTCAGCGAGGCCGCGGCGACGGGACCCTGCATGCCCTCGCGGCGCCGCGGGCGGAGGCGCTCGCGGCGCTCCACCACTGCCTCCTCAGCGACCCCAGGCGCGACTGGCAGGTGGAGAACCGCTCCCTCTATTACGCGCGCCTGTGTCTGGACCTCGACGCCGGGCTCGACCGGATCGACGCTCACCTCTTCGACGCCGACGACCTCCTCGACACCGCCGAGGAGCGCACCGGCCTCGCCCTCGCCGTCCTCGGCCACCTCGCCTCGTACGGCCGGGAGGACGCCCTCCTGCTGCTGCGGCGGTACGCGATCTCCGGAGCCAACTGGGCCTGGGCCCTCGACGAGCTCGCCCTGCGCGACGACGACGCGGGCCTGCTCGCCCTGGGCGAGAGCATCCTCGCCCGCTTCCCGCGGACCCCGGAGGGCGAAAAGGCGCTCGCCGCGGCCGTGCGCGACGCCTTCGAGCCCCGCCCCTGGCGGCTGTGGGCCGACGCGGCCCAGTCGCCCGCCACCGCGGACCGGGTGCGCGCCGCGCAGGAACAGGGCTCCTTCGACCGCTGGCAGCGCCAGCTGCGCCCCACGGGCCCGCGGCCCGGCTGGAGCGTGCGCGAGGTCCTCGACTGGGCCCAGGAGGGCATCGGCCTGCACCCCGTCCAGCTGCGCCACGTCCCGGCCACCCGCTGCCTGAACGCCGTCGCGGGCCCCGAGGACCGGCTGGAGATCATCGAGGCCGCCGCCTTCGGCCCCGAGGGCGCCCGGGCCACGGCCCTGCGCTACCTCGCCGAGCACGACGACCCCCAGGCGCTCGATCTCATCGAGACCGCCGCGGCCGAGCCCGGCGAGCTCGTGGCCGACGCGGCCGTCACCGCCTTCGAGCGGATGCGCGGCACGGCCGCCCTGGAGCGCGCCCGCGCCTGGATCCACCGCACCGACGCCCTCGGCGGCGCGGCCGCCGGCATGCTCGCCTCCCGGGGCGCCCCCTACGACGCGGCCCTCGTTCTTGGCGCCTTGCGCCGCACCGTCCGGGCCGAGGGGCCCGACGCGCCGGTCCTGTGGGATCTCGTGCCGGGTGCCGGACGGCTGGGGATCACCTGCGCCGCGCCCGTCCTGCGGCACATCTACCGCGAGACGTCGTCCTCGCACCTGCGCGGGCGCACGGCGCGGGCGCTGGCCGCGACGGACCCGTCGTTCGCCAAGGGCTTCGCGGTCGAGTGCCTGTGGGACTGCGAGGAGACCACCCGCGAGCTCGCCGCGCACCACGCCGCCACGGCCGACGCCCGCGTCGTCGAGCAGCTGCGCCGGCTCGCCGCGGATCCGGCCGAGGAGGACGAGGTCCAGATCGCGGTCCGCAGCCGTTTCGGCCCGGAGTCGGCGGTCTGAGCGGCCTGCGAGCAGAATGATCACGTGAATGAGATAACTGGCGATTCGACGACCGGCGGTCCGGCATCTCGCGTTCCGGCGACCGGTGTGAAGGCAAGGCGGGCGGTGGCGGCAGTGGCCGTCCTCGTGGCCGCGCAGATGGCGGCCGGGACGGTTGCGGAGGCGGCCGCCCCGCCGTCCGCGCAGGCCGTGGCCGTGGCAAGCAAGGCAGCGGACGGCACGACGGCCCCCGTCAGGATCACGGAGGGGCAGGTCGCCGAGGCCGCTCCGGGCGGCGCGATCCTCTACCCGAGCGTCACCAGCTGCCTGACGGTGACCGTCCGGCTGCGCGACGGGGGCCTCGTGGGCGCCCACGCCAGCCTCTTCCAGGTTCCCGGCGAATACCGCTCCGACCGCATCCTGTCCGAGCTGAAGCGCTCGGTCGGCGGCCGGCCGGTGCGCGCGGTCGAGGTCAGGGGCGCCGTCGGCGCCTGGGACCCGAGCTACTTCGTCAAGGCCATCGAGGGCTACGGGGACGGGGAGGCCGTGCCCTTCCCGGAGTCACCGGACCCCGGCGGCATCGCCGAGGCCGTGGCCAAGGGCCTCGGGCAGCCCCGGGCCCTGGTGACCGTCGAGGACGTGCCCGACGGCGACCAGACCGTCCGCTGACGACAGGGTGCGGGGCGGCGCGGCCGCCCCGCACCCTCGTGCTCCGCTCAGGTGCGACGGCGCTTGAGAGCCTTGCGGATCAGGACGATCGCCAGAATGATCATGGCGATCACAAAGACGAAGACCAGGATCATCACGATGATCATGAAGATGCCGAGCTTCTTGAAGAAGCCCTTCTTCTTCTTTTTCTCCTTCTTCGGCTTCTTCGCCGCCGTGGTCACGTGGCCCTTGGAGGACCGGTGCCCGTGCGAGGCCTGCAGCGCGGACGCGGCGCCCGTGCGCTCGGCTCCCGCAGCGGCCCCGGTCTCGGCCTGACGCTCCACCGTGGCGACGGCGGCGGCCGGGCGGGCCTGCTCCGTCGCCTGGGCGGAGGCGGGGGAGACCAGCAGAGAGGCGCCCAGTGCGAGCGCCGCGACGACGGACGCCCGGCGGGCCCGCCGCCACCGCCGTACGGCGGGCGCCGCCGGGCCCGCCTGCTGCTCGTCGTCCATCAGCTCAGCGTTCATTGACGCCCCCATCGGTGTTTCCGGGTGTTCTTGACGTACGGGTGCACTCCGGCCGGGACGGGCCGCAGGGCCCGTCCGCCGGAATGCGGCCCCTATTATCTGCACACCGACAAGCCGCCCAGCAGGGCGCACGGAAGCTCTGGAACCAAACCGGAACGATCGACTCCTGAGGCGTAGTCGCTATCCCGCGGTATGGGCGGATTGGAGTGCGGAACCCCTTCCCCGCGCATCCGTGACCTCCGGGGCAAGGGTGCCGAACGCGACAGGCGTGGCAGAAATCCGGACACTTGCCGTCCGGTTCCATCAAAGACGCGCATCGTTCACTCAGAAGTAGCGAAAGTTCACCCAGCGTTCTCTATGTTCCGGGTACTTCCTACGCACAGAGAGTGAGCGATGGACTCCCTACGACACCTCGCCGCCCACCTGGGGCTCGACCTCGTGGCCGTGTGCCTGCTGACGTTCGCGATCTACTACCCCCGGCACCGGCGGCGCGACCTCGTACCGGCCTACCTGGCTTTGAACGTCGCCCTGTTCACCGTCGTCGCCGCCCTCGCGGAGCTGGGCGGCAGCGGCGGCATGGCCCTCGGGTTCGGGATGTTCGGCGTGCTGTCGATCATCCGGCTGCGGTCGGACTCCGTGCAGCACGAGGAAGTGGCGTACTACTTCACCACCCTGGTCCTGGGGCTCATCACGGGGCTGCCGCACCTCGCGTTCTGGCTCGCGGCCGCGCTCAGCGCGGTCCTGCTCCTCGTCGTCTACGCCGCGGACCACCCCCGTCTCCTGGCCCGCTCCCGCCGCACCGTCGTCACCCTCGACACCGTGCACGCCGACCCCGCCGCCCTCCGCGCCGATCTCGCCCGGCGCCTCGGCGACCCGATGCACTGGACGGTCATGGAGGTCGACTACGTGCGCGACTTGACGGTCGTGGACGTCCGCTACCGGGAGCCCGAGCCGGGAAGCCGCCGGGGGAGCGCCACCCCGGCCGGAGCCGAACCCCGGACGGGGACCCGAACCGACGCCCGGGCCGAGGCCGGAGCCGAGACCGCCCCCGCGTGGGGGTCCATGTGACCGCCGCCGTCCGGCAGGGCGCCCCCGCCCCCGCAGGAGCGCCCGCGCAAGTCCCCACGGCGCCGCCCGCCGCCGCGGCGGCGGTCCGGGCCATCCAGGACGCGGCGCACGCCACCGCGCCCATCCCCCTCGCCGAAGTCAACGCGCGCGCCGAGCTGATGACGCGCTTCGACCGGAGCTACCTCGTACCGGCGGAGACCTTCCTCTCTATAGCGGCCCGGCTGACCGACCCCCGCAGACCCGGCGGCCCCTTCCGCGCCCTCACCATCGACGGGCGCCGCGCCTTCCGCTACCACTCCGTCTACTACGACACCCCGGGCCTGCGCTCCTTCCACGACCACCGGCAGGGCCGCAGGCTGCGGTTCAAGGTGCGGGAGCGGGTCTACCAGGACACGGGGGAGCGCCAGTTCGAGGTCAAGCTGAAGGGGCGCCGGGGCGACACCGTCAAGCACCGGCGGCCGCTGGCCGGCACGGACACCCCGCTCGACGCGGGCTGCCGCGCCTTCCTCGCCGACACCCTGCAGCGCTTCTACGGCATCGACTCGCCCGCGACTCTGCAGCCCTCACTCAGCACGGACTACCTGCGCGCGACGTTCGTGGCCGACGGGGAACGCATCACGTGCGACGCGGGTCTCGTCTGCGACGACCTGCGCGCCGGGCACCGGGTGCGGTGCGATGCGGACCTCGTCCTCGTCGAGACCAAGACCGCGGGGCACCTCACGGACGCCGACCGGCTCCTGCACGCGTGCGGGGTGCGGCCGGCGGTCTTCACGAAGTACTGCGGGGCGCTGGCCGCCCTCAGCCCGGCCCTCCCCGGCAACCGCTGGCGGCGGGCGGCGCGTTGCGCGTTCGGGGGAGAGGGAGGGTGTTACTGACCGGCCTTACGGGGGGCCGTCAGCTCCTTGAGCTCCTTGTCCAGCCACCTGAGCACCACCGGGTACTCCTCGCGCCACGTCTGGAAGTTGTGGCCGCCCTCGTCCCGCACGAGCTTGTCGACGCTCAGCGGCGGCCGGGCCTTCTGCGCGAATTTCAGGCTCGGCCCGTAGTTGTCCTCGTTCTTGCTGGTGCCCACGAGCAGGGACACCGGCGGCGGGGGCATGTGCTCCAGGCGCCACGTCAGGTCGTTCTCGTTCCTGTACGCCTTGCTGCCGGCGTAGAGGTCGCCCGTCTTGCCGTCCTGGCGCGCGAAGTAGTCGGCGGACAGGCCCGCTGCGGCGCCGTAGCGCGCAGGGTTGGTCATCGCGAGCTTCAGCGCGCAGTAGCCGCCGGTGGAGTTGCCGACGGCGCCCCAGCCGCCGGGGGTGTCGGAGGCGCGGTACACGTCGGACACGGCCAGCGGCACGTCCTCGTTGAAGAAGGTGAGCGCCTGCGGTCCACCCGGCACGTCCGTGCAGTTGGTGTCGCGGTCGGCGACCACCGAGGGCCGGACCAGCAGGTAGATCGTCGGTCTGATCTCCTTCTTCATGATGGCGGCGGAGGCGGCCTGCGGGACCTTGAGCTGGGTGATGAGGTTCTTGGAGACCCCCGGCTGGCCGGTGATCACCACCACCACGGGGAACTTCTCCTTCTCGTGCTCCTTCTGGAAGTACTCGGGCGGCAGGTAGGCGTACCCGTCCATGCTCAGCCCGCTGACCGGGCCGCGGATGCGGACGCGGTCCACCTGCCCCGCCTTCTCGCGGGTGCCCTTGAGCCCGATGGACTCCTGCCCCTCCACGGTGAGGGCGGGCGGCCGCCTGCCGTCCTTCGTGCCCTGCTGAAGGGCCTGCTTGCTCGACGCGCGGCCCAGCAGCTCGTTCCAGGTCGAGTAGAAGCCGAACTCGTTGTTCGCGGCGACGAGCAGCACCGCCAGGATGCTGACCTGCGTCACGGCGAGCAGGACGAGGCGGCCAGCCACCGCCAGGGGCCCCTTCCGCGCGGCCCGCGGCCACAGCCACAGCACGAGCGCGCTCACCGCGACGGCGATGAGCACGAGGACGAGCAGGAACGTCCGGGACGTCAGACCCACGGCAGCCGCTCCAGCAGGGCCGCCTCCCGCTCCGGGGCGAGCCCCAGCGGCGGCCGGTCCGGGCGCTGCGGGGCCCGGCCGCCGAGCTCCTGCAGCCATGCCCACGTGGCCGCCACGGTCTCGGCCGCGGGCCTGCAGCGCAGCCCCGCCGCAAGGGCCTTGGAGGCGTCCCCACGGTGGAGTACGTCGTACAGCTCGCCCGGTGGCACCCACACCGGCAGATCGGTCCAGGGCTCGATGCCGGCGGCCAGGATCTCCTCGGGCCCGGTCCAGCGCAGGAGCGCACCGGAGCCCGTCGCGCGGACGCAGGCCTCCAGCAGCTCGCCCATGGTGGCGTGCCCCGGCGGGCTCACGAGGTTGTACGGGCCGCCGAGCCCGGCCGCGAGGGCGTCGAGGGTCCAGGTGGCGAGGTCGTGCACGTCGATGTACTGCACTCCCAGGTCGCGCGGGCCGGGGGCCAGCACCGTCCCGCCGCGGGCGATCCGCCCCAGCCACCACGGCAGCCGGCCCACGTTCTCGCCGGGGCCGAGGATGAGCCCGGCCCGTACCAGCAGCGCCCGGTCGCCGAAGGAGCCGAGGGCCGCCAGCTCCCCGCCGCGCTTGGCCTCCGCGTAGCCCACTTCGCCGGCGTCCGGTGAGCCGTCCACCACGGGCCAGTTCTCGTCGTGCCCGGCGGGTGAGGGGTAGGTGTACACCGAGCCGCTGGAGACGTAGGCGTACCGCCCGGCGCGTCCGGCCAGCAGCCGCGCCGCGTCCCGCACGGCCGACGGCGCCCACGACCAGGTGTCGACGACGGCGTCCCACTCGCCGTGCCCGAGCGCCCGCAGCCCGTCCGCCTCCCGGCGGTCGCCGTGCAGGGCCGCGGCGCCCTCCGGCGGTGCGTGGCGGCCCCGGTGGAAGACCGTCACCTGCCAGCCGCGGGACAGAGCCGCCTCGGTGACGGCGCGACCCACGAACTCCGTGCCGCCCAGTATCAGTAGCCTCATGCCCCCACCCTGCCTCCTGGACCCCACCTCAGGGAAGGAGGGGAGGACGGGAAGGGGCCGGGAACCGGGAGGGCGGGGGCGCAAGGGGCGCAGGCGGGCAGCGGCCCGAAGGAGGGCAACCTTACTTAGAGGGCGAGGAGTTGCTTCCGGTTGCGTCCCGGTCCGGACGGCGCTCTCGCCCGGTGAGATCGCCTACGGCGGCGGCCGGGGGGATGTATGCGGTGATCAGGGGATAAGGAAGAAAAGTCGGACGGCCGTCATCAGGCCGATCTCGGGGCGGCCCAGCGCTCACGGTACCTCTGGGGCGCCCGGGGGCACACGTCCGGGCGCCCGTGCCGGACGGCGGTTTCGCCACAGGTCACCGGCGGGCCCGCCGTTCGGCGCGGCGGCGTGGCCCGCGCCGTGGAGCGTGATCGCAGGCCGCTCAATTCCGGCCAGGGACGCGCGAGTTCCGTCCCGCTCATGGCCAGTGAGCCAGCGAGACCTCCGGGCATGGCGCACTATATGCCTGGGCGGTCGAGAGACTGTTGAGGGACTCAAGTGCCTCTCGATGCCGTGGCAAGGGCACGCTTGTGCCCGCCGCCCGCGCTGTGCCGTGCGGTCCGGCTCCGGCCGTGCGGTCCGGTCACGGGCATCGGTGTCCGTGCCGTTGGGGGGATCGGGCAGGCGGTCGGGTGGGGAGGCGCGACCGCCGTGGGGCCGTGCCACCGGGGACCAACAGGGGATCGATTTCGATGTGCGGGCCGGGCCGTCGGCGCCGCTCGCACGTGTCTTTGGAACCGGACGGCCGCGCCGTGCGCGCCGCCGTCCTGGGGGGAGAATCCTATGGGTCGTTCGACCCGCCTTGCTGCAGCATGGACTGCGGCCGCCCTGCTCGCCGTCGCCGTTCCGGCCGGGGGCGCCCACGCCGCCGACCCGGCGCCGAGGATCGACCTGCGGGTCCTCGTCGTGGACGACGGCGGGCCCGCCACGGAGGCGATCCGGGCGGAGCTCGACGGCGCCGGCACGCCGTACACCGCCGTTGATCTGACGGACGGCGGGCGGCCGCGCATCGACGAGGCGTTCCTCAGCGACACCGTGGACGGCAGACCGCGGGCGAGATTCCAGGGCGTGGTGCTGCCGAACGAGAACCCCTTCGGGGCGGACTCGCCGGAGATGTCAGCCCTGGCCTCCTTCGAGAAGCGCTTCGGTATCCGCCAGGTCGACGCCTACACGTACGCGAGCCCCCGGGTCGGGCTCAACAGCCCCCAGGGCTCCGGCTACAGCGGCCCCCTGGACGGCAAGACCGCCCAGGTGACGGCCGACGGCGCCACAGGACCCTTCGGCTACCTCAAGAAAAACGTTCCTTTCGAGGACAACGACCCCTCGGTCAACGAGAGCTACGGCTATCTCGCCGCGCCCCTCGCCCAGCAGGAACAGGGCGCGGCCTACACCAGCTACCTCGACGCACCGATCCCCGGCAGCACCGCGCGCGGCTCCCTGATCGGCCAGTACACCCACGACGGCCGCAGCGAACTGGTCGTCACCTTCATCGCCAACCAGTACCAGAGCCAGTTCCGCCTGGTCTCGCGCGGCATCGTGGAGTGGCTGACCCAGGGCGTCCACCTGGGCGCCTCCCGCAACTACCTCGGCGTGCACGTCGACGACGTCTTCGCCTCCGACGACCGCTGGGACGTCAAGCGCAAGTGCACCCCCGGCGACGTCGACTGCCCCGGCAACCCCGCGCCCGACAGCCCGCCGATACGCATGACGGCCGCCGACGCGCAGTACGCCAAGCAGTGGTCGCAGAGCCACAACCTCCCGCTGGACCTGGCCTACAACGGCGTCGGCAGCGAGGAGTTCAAGGCGGAGCACGGCGGCACGTACGACCCGCTGCTCGACCAGCTCCGCGCCGACCAGAAGTCCTTCCGCTGGATCAACCACACCTACACCCACGCCTTCCTCGGCTGCGTGCAGAACACCACCGTCGTACCGTGGAAGTGCGCCACCGACCTGTTCGGCAACGTGCGCTGGGTCAGCCGCACCGCCATCAACGGCGAGATCGGCAACAACCTCAACTGGGCGTCCCGCCAGGGCCTCACCCTCGACAAGGACGAACTGGTCACCGGTGAGCACTCCGGCCTGAAGACCCTGCCCCAGCAGAACAAGGACAACCCCGAGCTCGCGCCGGCCCTCACGCAGAACGGCGTCGGCTGGGTCGCCAGCGACGACTCCCGCGAGCGACAGCAGCGCCAGGTCGGCCCCGCGCTCACCGTGCCGCGCTACCCGATGAACGTCTACTACAACGTCGGCAAGGCCACCGAGCAGACCGACGAGTACAACTGGCTGTACACGAAGAAGGCCGACGGCGGCAGCGGCATCTGCGAGAACTCCACCACGACCACCTGCCTGAAGGCCCCGCTGGACGTGAAGACCGGCTTCTCGTCCTACATCGTGCCCCTCGAGGCCCGTATCGCCATGGGCCACGTCCTCGCCAACGACCCGCGCCCGCACTTCATGCACCAGTCCAACCTCGCCGAGGAGCGGATCGGCTACACGGTCCTGGAGAAGGTCCTCTCCGACTACTCCGGCCTCTACGCCGACAACACCCCGCTGGTCAACCTCCGTATGCGGGACATCGGCACGGAGATGAGCAAGCGGGCCGCCTGGGCCGCCGCCCTCTCCGCCGGCAAGGTCACCGCCTACCGCATCGGCAGCACCGTCACCGTCTCCGCGCCCGCCGGTACGCAGCTCTCCGCCACCCTGCCCGCCGGCACCGTCCGGGGCGACACCGGGGCCGTCTTCGGCGACGCCTACGCGGGCCTGCGCTCCGGCTGGGCCGCCCCCGCCGCAGGCCAGGACCGGCTGGACCTCACCCTGCCCGCCGGCGCCACCCCGGCAGCCCGCGCACTGACCTCCGCCACCGCCGGCGGACGGCTCCCGGCCGCGAAGGCCCTGCCGGTCCCCGAGGGCGTCACCGCCCGGGTGCCCTACGGCCCCGGCGATGCCGCCGCCCGGCGCTGACCCGGACCGCCATCACTCCGTGCCGCACCACCCCATGCACAGCCGACACTGGAGAGAACCGAGTTCTATGCACGGACCGCCTGCCGAAACGGCATCCGACACTCCCATGGTGACCCTGCTCACCGAGGGAACGTACCCGCACAGCCATGGCGGAGTGAGCGTGTGGTGCGACCAGCTCGTCCAGGGCATGCCCGACGTCGACTTCCGGGTCATAGCGGTCACCGGCACCGGCCGCGAACCGCTCGCCTGGGAACCGCCCGGCCACGTCCGGGAGGTGGAGAGCCACCCCCTGTGGGGCCCTCCGCCCCCCGGCCGCGCCCCGCGCGGCCGGGACCTGCGGGCCTTCCTCACCGCCTACGAACAGTTCCTGCTGTCCCTCCTGGACCCGGACCAGGAGCCGCACTTCGCCCGCACCTTCTACCGCCTCGCCGACCACGCCGCCTCCGGCACCCTGTCGGCCGCCCTGCGCAGCGAGGCCGCCGCCCGCACCCTCGTCCGCGTCTGGAACCGGCCGCACCTGCACACCGCGGCCGCCCGCCCCACCCTGCACGACGCCCTGCTGGCCACCGACCTGCTGGAGCACGCGCTGCGCCCGCTCGCGGCCACCCCGCCCGCCCGAGGCGTCACCCACGCCGTCAGCGGAGGGCTCGCGACACTGCCCGGCCTGGTCGCCCACCACCGCTACGGCACGCCCTTCCTCCTCACCGAGCACGGCATCTACCTGCGCGAGCGCTACCTGAGCTTCCGCGCCGAGTCCTACCGCTGGCCGGTCAAGGCCCTGATGCTGGGCCTGTTCCGGATGCTCGCCGGGGAGAGCTACCGGTGCGCCTCCCTCGTCACCCCCGGCAACCGCTACAACCGGCGCTGGGAGGAGCACGGCGGTACCCCGCCCGACCGCATCCGCACCGTCTACAACGGCGTCGACCCCACGGCGTTCCCGCCCGCCGGGCCCGAGCCGGACGCCCCGACGCTCAGCTGGGCCGGGCGCGTCGACCCCATCAAGGGCCTGGAGACGCTCATCCGCGCCTTCGCGCTCGTCCGCGAGGAGATCCCCGAGGCCCGCCTGCGGCTCTTCGGCGGCACCCCGCGCGGCGGCGAGGGCTACCGCACCGCCTGCGAGAAGCTCGCCGCGGAACTCGGCGCGGGCGAAGCCGTCGTCTTCGAAGGGCGCGTCGACGACATCCGCGACGCCTACGCCGCCGGCAACGTCGTGATGCTCTCCAGCATCAGCGAAGGATTCCCCTTCACCCTCATCGAAGCCATGTCGTGCGGGCGGGCCACCGTCTCCACGGACGTCGGCGGAGTCCGCGAGGCCGTCGGCGACACCGGGCTCGTCGTACCGCCCCGCGACCCCGAGGCCATGGCCCGCGCCGCCCTCAAGCTCCTGCGCGACCCCGCACGGCGCGCGGACATGGGGGAGCGGGCCCGGCTCAGGGTCATCGAACAGTTCACCCTCCGGCAGACCATCGACGCCTTCCGCGACATCTACCACGACCTCGCCGGCACCCGCCGGCCCGAGTCCGCCCTCGAACGGCCCCGGCGCAGGCAGGCAGAGCCGGCCCGGGCGCTCGCGGACGCCGAGAGACCCGTCATGGCCCTGGCCGCGGGCGGTGCGGGATGAGCGGCTTACTCCGCCTCGTACCCGACGAGCCCGAGCCCGCCTACGAGCCGGCGGCCGCACGCGCAACGGTGCGGCCGCGGCCGACCTGGGCCGCCGACCCCGTCGACGAACTCGCCCAGCAGCTGGCCGAGGTGTGCGCCGCGGCCGTCCACCCCGACGAGATCGCGGCCGTCCTGGAAGCCGACGGCCTCACGGGCGAACAGATCACCGAACGTTACGGACGCGCCGACGCCTTCGAACTCGCAGCGGAGCTGTACGCGCGCGTGCCCCGCAGCCACCCCGAACCCGGACCCCGTCCGGACCCCTGGAAGGTGACCCCGGGCCGCTTCGTGCTGCGGGCCCTGGTGTTCACCCTCCCCGGCTTCGGCTACTCCCTCGCCGCGCCCCTGATGGCCGGCGCCAGGGACGGCTACGGCCTGCCCCCGGGCACGGCGGGCCTCGTCGCCTCCGCACTCGTGGCGTGGGCCTGGAACCAGGCCCTCGCCCACCGCGCCTACCTGCGCCTGGCGACGGGCGGGCGCAGCGCCGCGGCCCGCTGCCTGCAGTGGGGCGCACCGCTCGGCGCCCTCCTGGCCGCGGCCGCGGCGGTGATCCCGCCCGGCCTGCCGGGAGTGGCCGCCTTCGCGGCCGGCCAGGCGCTCTACCTCGCCGCGGCGACGGTCCTGCTGGTGCTCGGCCGGGAACGGCTGCTGCTCCTCATGCTCGCGCCCACCGCGGCCGGCGGAGCGGCGCTCCTGGCCGGCCGGCCGCCCGACGCCCTGCGCATCGCCCTGCTCCTGGCCACCGCCGGGGGAGTGCTCGCCGCGGCGGCCCACGAGGTCGTACGGGCCCGCCGCGAAGGGAAACCACCCGCACAGCCCGCCCTGTCGCCGCTCGCCTCCCTCCCGTACGGTCTGTTCGGCCTGGGCTGCGGCGTGCTGACGACCCTCGCCGCACTCGGCGACGTCCTGCGCCGCACCCCGGGCGCGACCACCGCCGGGGCCGCCGTCATCGCGCTCACCCTCAGCATGGGAGCCGCGGAATGGCTGCTGTACCGCTGCCGCGGCACCGCACTCGCGGCACTCGCCCGCTCCACCACCACGGCCGGGCTCAAGCTCGGCGCGGCCCGCGTGCTGAGCCTGTGCCTCGCCGCCTACCTCGCGGCCCTCGCCCTGCTCGCCCTGGCAACGGGCGCGCTGTGGCCGGACGGCCCACCGGTCACCGCCGGCCGGACCGCCTCCCTGCTCGCCCTGGGCGCCGTCCTGTGGACCGGGCTGCTCCTCCAGGCATTCGGCGTCGCCTGGCTCCCGGCCCTGGTGTGCCTGGCCGCGGCCGGCGCCGAATCGGCCGCCGCCGTCCTGCGGATTTCCACACCCGTAACGGCCCAGCTCCTCGTCTGTACGGCGGCGGCAGCCTGTCTGCTCGCCGCCGCCACCGCCCTGCTCAGCCGGATCACTGCGCACCGCTGACGCACCGTTCGCTCCGTCCCCGCTCCACCGCGGCCGGAGCCGGCCGCCACCGCTCACGCAAAGGGAGACCGTCATGCCCGCATCCGCACCCGCACCCGTAGCCGTCACCGGCGCGGAGGGATTCATCGGCTCGCACCTGGTGGAAGCGCTCGTCGCCGCCGGCCACCGCGTCCGCGCGATGGTGCAGTACAACTCCTTCTCCTCCTACGGGTGGCTGGAGACCCTGCCCGGCGAGGTGATGGACAACGTCGAGGTCGCCCTCGGCGACGTGCGCGACCCCGGCTCCGTCCACGGCCTGGTGACCGGCACCGAGGCCGTCTACCACCTGGCCGCCCTCATCGCGATCCCCTACTCCTACCGCGCCCCGCACAGCTACGTGGAGACCAACGTCACCGGCACCCTCAACGTGCTGGAGGCCGTGCGCCACCTCGGCATCCCGCGCCTGGTCCACACCTCCACCAGCGAGACCTACGGCACCGCGCAGACCGTGCCCATCAGCGAGGACCACCCCATCAACACCCAGTCGCCGTACGCCGCCTCGAAGGCCGGCGGCGACCGCCTCGCGGACAGCTACCACGCCAGCTTCGACGTCCCCGTCGTCACGCTGCGCCCCTTCAACACCTTCGGCCCGCGCCAGTCCATGCGGGCCGTCATCCCCACCGTCATCGGCCAGGTCGCCGCGGGGGAGCGCACCATCACCCTCGGCGACCTGCGTCCCACCCGTGACTTCAGCTACGTCAAGGACACCGTCGCCGCCTTCCTCGCCGTCGGCACCGCCCCCGCCGCCGACGTCGTCGGACGCACCTTCAACTCCGGTACGGGCGAGGAGATCTCGGTCGGCGACCTCGTCTCCCTCATCGGCAAGATCATGGACACCGAGCTGGAGGTCCGCGCGGACCAGGAGCGCATCCGGCCCGCCGCCTCGGAGGTCATGCGCCTGGTGTGCGACGCCGGCCGGCTGCGCGCCGCCACCGGATGGGCCCCCGCCCACACCCTGGAGCAGGGGCTCGCCCAGACCGTCGCGTTCTTCCGCGACCCGCTGAACCTCGGCCGGTACAAGGCCGGCATCTACAACGTCTGACGCGACGGCACCGCCCCGACGTCACCCACGCAGAGAGGAACAGCACCCATGCATGTCGTCATTCTTGCCGGAGGCAAAGGCGTCCGGCTCCGCCCGTACACCACCGCCCTGCCCAAGCCCCTGGTGCCCATCGGCGAGGAGCACGCGATCCTGGAGATCGTGATGCGCCAGCTCGTGGGCGCGGGGTTCACCAGCTGCACCCTGGCCATCGGCCACCTCGGGCACATCATCCGCGCCTACGTCGGCGACGGCTCCCAGTGGGGCATACGCGTCGACTACGCCACCGAGGAGAGCCCCCTCGGCACCATGGGACCCCTCCTCACCATGCTCGACCGGCTGCCCGAGAACTTCCTCGCCATGAACGGCGACATCCTCACCGACCTCGACTTCGGTGATGTGTACCGTACCCACGTGGCCTCCGCAGCCCCGCTGACCATCGCGACCTACGCCCGCCAGGTGAGCATCGACTTCGGGGTGCTGACCACCGACTGCGGCAGGGTCGTCGGCTTCGCGGAGAAGCCCAGGATGGACTACCGGGTCTCCATGGGCGTCTACGGCGTCTCGCGCACCGCCCTCGCCCGCTACACCCCGGGGCTGCCGCTGGGCTTCGACGAGCTGGTGCTGGACATGCTGGAGGCGAACACCCCGCCGCACGCCTACGAGTTCGACGGCTACTGGCTCGACATCGGCCGGCCGGACGACTACGACCGCGCCAACCGGGAGTTCTCCCTGCACCGCGACATGCTGATCAAGGGAGTGTGAAGGGCAGGCATGCGCATCATCGTCCTGGGCGGCACCGGCTTCCTGGGCCGGCACGCCGCCGAGCACCTGCGCGCCCTCCCGGGCGCGCAGGTGCTCGCCGCCGGCCGCTCGGCCTCCGCCGACGTCCCCGTCGACCTCGCCTCGGCGGAGGTGGACGCCCTCGCCGCCGCCCTGCGGCGCGCCGCGCCCGACGCCGTGGTCAACTGCGCGGGTGCGGTCGGCGGCAGCCCGGTGGGCCTCACCGGCGTCAACGCCCTGGGCCCCGCCGTCCTGTGCGAGGCCCTGCGCGCGGCGGCGCCCCGGGCCCGCCTCGTCCACCTGGGCTCCGCCGCCGAGTACGGGCCCGCCGACCGGCCCCTCGCCGAGACCGACGCCGCGCGCCCGCTCGGCCTCTACGGCGCCGCCAAGCTGGCCGGCACCCTCGCCGTCACCGGCTCCGGCCTGGACGCCGCCGTCCTGCGGGTGTTCAACCCCGTGGGCCCCGGCGCGCCCGCCGCCTCCCTGCCCGGCCGGCTCGCCGGGCTCCTCCGCGACGCCGGGCGGGACGGCCGCATCCGGGTCGGCGACCTCTCCGCCCACCGCGACTTCGTCGACGCGCGCGACGTCGCCGACGCCGTCGCGCTCGCCGTCACCGCGCCCGGCCCCCTACCGCCCGTCCTCAACATCGGCAGCGGTACCGCCCGCCCCGTCCGGGCGGTCGCCGACGGGCTCATCGCCTCGGCGGGCTTCCGGGGCCGGATCGACGAGGACGGCGACGGCTCGCCCCGCTCCGCCGCCGTGCCCTGGCAGCAGGCGGACACCGCCCTGGCCGCGAAGGCCCTGGGCTGGACGCCGCGGCGTCCCCTCGCCACCTCCCTCGCCGACCTGTGGGCCGAGACCCGTGACCGGGCCGGGGAGCACCCCCGGTGAGCCCACCCGACCCCCGGCCGGACGGGCAGCGGCTGCTCGTCCCGCTCTACGTCCACCCGGACGCCGACCCCGCGGCGTGGGCCGCCCTGGAGGCGGCCGCGCCCCGGCTCCACGGCGTCGTCCTCAACGTCGCGGACGGGCCCGGGTCCCGCCCCGACCCCTCCTTCGGGGCCGTGGCGGAACGCCTGCGCGGCGCCGGCGTACGGCTGCTCGGCTACGTCGACACCGGCTACGGCCACCGGCCGCCGCGCGCGGTCGTCGGCGACATCCGCCGCCACCGCCGCTGGTACGGCGTCGACGGCGTCTTCCTCGACCAGACGGCCGCGCAGGCCGCGCACCTGCCCCACTACCGCCGGCTCGTCATGCTCGCCAGGGCGCTGGGCGCGCGGACGGCCGTCCTCAACCCCGGCACCCACCCCGACCCCGGCTATGCGCGCGTCGCCGATCTCCTCGTGACCTTCGAGGGCACCTGGGAGACCTACCGGAGGGCCGGCGTGCCTCCATGGACCGCCGACCACCCGCCGGCCCGCTTCTGCCACCTCGTCCACGGCGTGCCGGCCGGGCACGCCGCCCACGTGGCGCGTACCGCCGGGGACCGGGGTGCCGGGGTGCACTGCGCGGTGCCGGGCGAGGGCGCCAACCCGTGGCGCGCGGCACCGTGGGTGAACGGGGAGCCGCGTTCGGCGGACGGGGGGCCGTCTCCCGGGGGCGGGACTTCGCCCGGCGCGGACGGGCCGGAGCCCGGGCCCGACCCGCGCCTTCGGACGGAAGGGGATCCGCTGCCCGCGGGCCGGCATCCGCTCCCCGCGGACGGGACCTTGCCCGGGACGGACGGCATCCGGCCCGGGGCGGGCGGCCCGGGGCCCGGGGGATCCCTCCGGCGGAGGGTGCGGTGACGCCCCTGCGCCGCCTGCCCTCCGCGGCGTTGCTCGTGTTGTTTCTGCTCGCCGGAGTGGCTGGGTGCTCGGGCACGGACGACGGCGACGGCCCGGACGGCGGAGGCGAGCCCACGCCCACGGCGTCCGGCGAAGCCCCCCGCGCCGCCGGGAAGCACTGGCGGCCCCGCCCCGGCACCCGCTGGCAGTGGCAGCTCGACGGCAAGGCCGACACGTCCGCCGGCGTGCCCGTCTACGACATCGACGGCTTCGAGAACACGGCCCGTACGGTCAAGGAGCTGCACGACCGCGGCGCCAAGGTGATCTGCTACGTCAACGCCGGCGCATGGGAGGACTTCCGCCCGGACCGGAAGGCGTTCCCGGAGCGGCTGCTCGG
This sequence comes from Streptomyces rectiverticillatus, assembly GCF_013394065.1. NCBI lineage: Bacteria > Bacillati > Actinomycetota > Actinomycetes > Kitasatosporales > Streptomycetaceae > Streptomyces > Streptomyces rectiverticillatus. The sequence continues at coordinate 855,020 of NZ_CP040752.1, read as the reverse complement.
CGAGCGGAACAAGGGCTGGAAGGGCGAGAGGTGGCTGGACATCCGCCGCCTCGACGTCCTGCGGCCGATCATGGCGGCCCGCTTCGACATGTGCCGGCGGAAGGGCTTCGACGCCGTCGAGCCGGACCTGATGGAGGGCTACCGCAGCCGCACGGGCTTCCCGCTGTCCGCGGCCGACCAGCTCGCCTTCAACCGGATGCTGGCCGCGCTCGCCCACGAACGCGGCATGGCCGTCGGCCTGAAGAACGACCTGGACCAGATTCCCGCCCTCGTGGGCGACTTCGACTTCGCGGTGAACGAGCAGTGCGCCGAGTTCGAGGAGTGCGAGAAGCTGACGCCGTTCGTGAAGAGCGGCAAGGCCGTCTTCCACGTCGAGTACGACCTGGAGCGGAAGGACTTCTGCCCCACGGCGCAGCGGCTCGGCCTCAGCTCGATGCGCAAGAGGCTCGAACTGGACGCCTGGCGCGAGCCGTGCGGGTGACCGGCGCCGGCGCCGCGCCGGTCACACCTCGCCGACGTACACCCACTGCCCGTCCTCACGGACGAAGCGGCTGTTCTCGTGCTGGAAGTCCGCGCGGCCGCGGGCGGTGCAGTGGGCGCGGAACTCCACGGTGCCCTCCTGGTGGAAGGCCGTGCCGTCCGTCGTCCCCAGGATCTCCAGCCGGGTCCACTCCATGGCGGGGTCGAAGTCCAGCCCGTCGGGCCGGGTCGAGGAGTGCCAGGTGCGCAGCAGGTAGGCGGCGTCGCGGACGGCGAACGCGCTGTAGCGCGAGCGCATCAGCCGTTCGGCCGTCGCGGCCGCCCGCTCACCCGCGTGCAGGCTGCCGCAGCAGTCGCCGTAGGCCGCGTCGAGGCCGCAGGGGCAGGGGGAGGCGGCGGTGACGGCCGGCCGGGGCGCGTGGGGTCTGGTTCTTCTGGACACCCCACGATTGTGCCCGCTCCCCGGCCCGGCCCCGGCACCGGCTCAGCCGGCGGCGGGGACGTACGCCAGCCCGTGCGCGCCCGCCTCGCCCTTCCGGCCGACCTCCAGCGTGGTGATCACGTCCATCCGCTCCAGGTCCACCACGGTCACCGTGCCGGACACGACGTTGGCCACGTAGCCCACCGTGCCGTCCGGCGAGGACGTGATGGTCAGCGGGAACCGGCCGACGGGCACCTGGCCCACGACCTCGCCCCCGCCCGGTGCGAAGACGGTGAGCACCCCGTCCCGCTGGGCGCCGAGCGTCCCGCCCTCGCCCCAGTCCACCCGCAGCTCGCCCGTGAGGACCGCGCCCGTGGCCGTGGTGTGCACGGGGAAGACCACGCCCCCGGTCGGCAGTACGCGCTCCACCTCGCCGGTGGCGGCGTCGATCACCCGGATGCCGGGCTGTGCGGCCGGGGCGGACGCGAAGTCGGCCTTGGGCGCGGCGACGTAGACGTACCTGCCGTCGGGGGAGACGTCCAGCCCTTCGCTGCCGGGCACGGCGACGCGCCCGGCGAACTCGTCCCGTTCCAGGTCCAGGACGGAGACGAACGACGCCTCCTTGTTGGTGGACCAGCCGCGGCGGCCGTCCGGGGAGATCGCGAACCAGTGCGGGCCGTCGGCCATGACCGGGATCCGGCCGATGCGGCGGCGGGTGTCCGCGTCGAGGATCACGACGCCGCCCGGCTCGGTCGCGGTGGCCTCGACGCTGACGTACAGCCGGGAGCGCTCCCGGTCCAGGGCGAGGCCGTGCGGTGCGTGGTCCGGGGCGAGGTCGACGGTGTCGACGACCTTCCGGGCGTCGGCGTCGATGACGGTGATCTGCCGGGCGCGCCCCCGGTGGGCCCCGTAGTAGCCGTCGACGTACGTGCTCGCGCAGTACAGCAGGCGCCGGTCCGCATCGAAGCGCAACTCGTGCGGCTGCGCGGGCACTTCGACCACGTCGAGCTGCTCGTAGGTACCGGCGTCGAAGAAGGTGACGGTGGGTCCGGACTGGCTCACGACGGCCAGCACGTCGGGGCGGGAATCCGCGTTCGTGTTCATGGCCCGTATCCTCGGCCGCCCTTGCGGGGGCGTTCCAATGCCGGGCGGGCAAGGATGCCTTGCGGCAGGCGCATTCGCCCAGCTGACGGCGGCCGCGGGGCCCGGCCGACGTGGCGCGCGTCACATCCGCGTCCCCCGGGTGGCTGCCGGTGCGCGCCCCGCCTGCGTCGCCCGGGGCGTCCCCCGGGGCGCCCCCGGGCGTCGTCCTGCTGGCGGCGGAACCCCGGCGCCGGGATCATCTGAACCCCGAACGGTGCCTACGGGAGGAGTTCCCCGCATGTCCGGTTCGCCGTGCCGCGTGCTCCGCCTGCCCCACCCGCTCCGCCCGCCCCGTATCCGCGCGCCCCTGGTCGCGGCCCTGGCGGCGCTGGCCCTGGTGCTGTGCGGGCTGCCCGCCTCCGCAGCGCCCGCGGCGGCCTACGACCACCGGAGATGCGGGAACACCTCCGGCCGGGTGCTGCTCACCCTCGACGACTGGCCCTTCGACCACGGCGAACGGGCCGTGGAGACCGGCGCCTACCTCCAGGGGAAGGGGATCCGCGCGGCGTTCTTCCTCATCAACCAGTACGCCTCGCAGCAGCCTCAGGTCGCCGAAGTCCTGCGCCGCCAGGGGCACTGGGTGGGCAACCACACCTATTCACACCCGCACTTGACGAAGCTTCCGGAGGCCGAGGTGCGCAAGGAGATCCGTGACGGCGTCAGGAGCACGCTGTTCCGTCCGCCGTTCGGGGACTACGGCCCCCGGGAGAAGCGGATCGCCGCGAGCCTGGGCTACCGCGTGTGCACCTGGACCGTCGACACCCTCGACTGGGCGGATTCCGGCGGCCGCTTCCCCGACGTCGCCACGCTGCGGGCGAGGGTCCGCAACGCACCCGCGGAGGACAAGCGCGGGGGAGTGGTGCTCGGGCACCTCTTCAGCAACTACCCCGACGCCCTGCCGGGCATCGTCGACGACCTGCGGGCGCAGGGTTACGCCCTGTGCCGCAACACCGGCCCCACCGGTCCGGTGATCAGGGACCCGCTGCGGTGCTGACCGACGGGGTGTCGCCTTGAAGCCGACAATTCCTCACCTAATGTGAGGAACACTATGATCCGCACAATCGGCTGGAATGCCGCACCCGGCCCCCGGGCCGCTCCGCCGCACTCCTCCGGGCGGAAGGCGCCCCGGTGGACGCGGGCATGAGCGTGCCCGCCCGCCGCCTGCGCCACGAGGGCGTGCCGCAGGCGGCCCGCCGTGCCCTGTGGGTGGTGGCGGCCGCCTGCCCCGGCTTCTACTTCTTCCGGTATGTCACCGGCGACTCCGTCATGGCCCTGTACGCCATGTTCGGGGCACTGCCCCTCGTCATGTTCTGCCGCGTCCCCGGCCCGCCGCGGCAGCGGACCCGGATCCTGCTCACCGCCCTGCCCGCCGGCTGGGTCCTCGTCACCGCCGGAACGCTCCTCGCCGTCAATCCCTGGGCAGCCGTCGGCGGCATGTTCGCCGTCGGCTTCCTCGTCTCCTACTGCGGCGTCGGCGGCCCGCGCCTGACCGGCCTCGCCATGGCCTTCCAGCTCTTCTACGTGCTGCCCTGCTTCCCGCCCTACGCGCCCGCCACCCTGGACTCCCGGCTCACCGGCCTGACCGCGGGCATCCTGCTCGCCGTCCTGGCCGAGCGGTTCCTGTGGCCCGAGCCCGCCCCCGTCCCCTACCGCGCCGTCCTCGCCGAGGCGGCGGCGGCCGCGGCCGACTACGCCAGCGCCACCGCCTACCACCTCGAAGCCGGCGGCGGCGCGCCTGCCGAGCGGGAGGCGGCCCACCGCGCGATGGCCGCCGCCCGCCTCTCGCGCGTGCCCGTGAGCGAGAGACCCGCCTCGCCCTCCGTGCACGACCGGGCCCTCAACCACACCCGCGCGGCCGTCCGCCACGTGCGCGACCAGCTCGACCGCCTCGCCGACTGCCCCGGCCACCCCGCCGCGGGCCCCGCCGCCGTGACCCTGCTCCGGCACACCGAACTCTCCCTGCGGGCCGTCGCCGGCGAGCTGCGCACCGGCACCGCGGACGCCCGGCCCGACCCGCTGCCCGCGGCCCTCGCCGCCTTCGACGCCGTCCGCGTCGCCGAACTGCAGGAGGCCTCCACCGCCCGGCTGCGCCAGGACGCCGTCGCCCGGGGCGCCGCCGAAGGCACCCGGCTGGCCACCGTGGCCGCCCGCCTCGCGCTCGGCCACGCGCAGCCGCCCGCCGTGCCGCCGCCGCACCCCGGCGCGGACGTCCTCGCGTACGCGGACACGCCCGCGCACCTGCTGTGGTGGCGGCGCCTGCGGATGCACCTGACCCCCCGCTCGGTCCACCTGCAGAACGCCCTGCGCCTGGCCCTGGCGCTGGCCTGCGCACGGCTGCTCGTCGGCGCGCTCGAGATGTCCCACGGCTTCTGGGTGCTGCTCGCGACCCTCAGCCTCATGCGCACCTCGGCGGCCGACACCCGGGCGGCCCTGGCCCCGGCCTTCGCCGGCACGGTCGCGGGCGCCGCCGTCGCCGCCCTCATGCTCTACGCCGCCGGGGACCGGCCCCTCTTCTACGCCCTCGCCCTGCCCGTCGTCATCCTCGTCGGCTTCACCCTGGGGCCCCCGCTCGGGCCCGCCTGGACGCAGGCCGCCTTCACCCTCGCCTTCGTCCTCGTCTTCACCCAGATCTCCGGCGCCGACTGGCGGCTGTCCGAGGTGCGGCTCCTCGACGTCGCCGTCGGCGGCGCCGTCGGCGCCCTGGCGGGCCTCCTCGCCTGGCCGCGCGGCGGCCGCGGCGAACTCGCGCGCGACCTGGCGGACTTCCTCGCCGAGGGCGCCGTCGCCTGCCGCGCCGTCACCGCCCTGCTGGGCGACGACCGGCTCCAGCGCGACCGCTCCCAGGGCGACCCGCTGCAGGCCGCGCGGCGCGCCATGCACCTCGCCGAGGCCTCCTTCGCCCAGTACCTGACGGAGCGCATGCGCCGCAACCGGCCCGAGCCGCACTGGGAGGCCGCCCTGGCCACCGGGCGCACCATCGTGCACGGCGCCGAGCTCTTGCTGATGTCGCATCAGGAAGGGCTGCGCGAGCCCCTCCCGCCGGGACCCGCCGCCGCCCTGACCGGACTCGCCGGACAGGTGGCCCAGGAGGTGCTGCGCGCCGCGGACACGCTGCGCGGCTCCGGGCCGCGCGAGCCCCGTACGACCGTCTCCCGCTACCCGGCGGAGGACTCCGGCCCCTTGCGGCGGGCGGCCGACCGGCACGGCATCGGCGACGCCCACGTCCTGCTCGTCGTCGACGCCGAGGCCTGGCTCACCGGAGTGGCCCACGACGCGGTCCGCACCCGTTCGGCGCCGCCCCGGACGGAGGTGCCGGCCACACGCCGGGCGGGCCCGTCGAGGGCGCGGGTGCGGGGCGCCGGACCCGGCGGCCTCACGCCCTGATCTGCGCCTGCGCCCCCTCGCCCGGCGCCGCCCCCGCGCCCCGGGACGCCGGCACGGGCTCCTCCTGCGCCAGCCGGTCCGCGACCTGCCGGGCCTGGCGGACCACATTGCGCAGGTGGTTCGCGAACGGAATGCGGACGTGCGTACCGACCCCCACCACCCACACGTGCTCCGGCGGCGCCTCCGGCCCGCTCCGTACCCGCAGGTCCGCCTCCAGACCGCTGACAGCCGTGCCCCCCTCGGGCGCGCCGTCCACGTAGAGGGCGGTCTTCTCCCGGTCCCAGTGCAGGAGGGGCGGGCCGAAACCGGTCGCGTTGACGACGTAGTCGAAGCGCTCCGGCGCCGCGCCCGAGCGCTCCACCCGCCACGCGCCGCCCTCGAAGGAGACGGACCGAGGGTAGGGGCGGACCATGCGCAGCGCCCCGGAGTCGAAGTGCGCGAGCAGCCGCCGGGCGTTGACGTGGGAGAGGGCGGTCGCATACCGGCCGGTCATCCAGGCGAACTCCGCCGCCAGTTCCCGGAGGCGGCCCGGGGGCAGGGCGGGAGCCAGCGCGATGAGCTGCTCGATCATGGGCACGATGACGTCCGGCCACGCGCACGCGCCCGCCTCCACGAGGGCGGTCTCCTCGCGCAGCCGCTGCACCGGATCGCAGGCGCGGGAGACCTGCCGGCGCAGGGGACGGCGGTCGTGCAGCCGGATCGCCTCCACCACGCACCGCACCAGCCGGTCCTCCAGGTACGGGTCCGCGGGGTCGAGGCGGGAGATGCGCTCCAGCGGCGGGTACGGGCGCAGCGGCGCGGCCAGGGACTCGCGGACGGCGGGCAGCCGGCCCGACGGCGAGGTCAACGTGGTGCGATGGCCGTCGCGGCACAGCAGCAGCGCCGCGTCCGCCGCCGACTGGTGGCTGCCGAGGACGAGCACCCGCGAGCCCGGGCGCAGGCCCTCCCGGATCCGGGACGCCGGGTAGGGGCTGTCGAGATAGCGCGGGTGGCCGAGGAAGGCGGCGAAGCCGTCGGGGACGCGGGGGCGGTGGACGCCGGTGCAGACGACCACGTCGTCGGCGCGCAGCTCCTCGCCGGTGGAGATCCGCACCCGGTGGCCGTCCGGGCCGCCGGCGCCGATGCTCTGCGCGCTCGCCCGTACGTGCTCGGCGGCGACGCCGAGCCGCCCGGCCTGCTCCCGGGCCGCGGCGGAGCGGTCGGCGCAGTACTCGGCCATCCGGGCGCGGGGGACGCAGTCCTTCGCGGTGCCCGCCCAGCCGTGCTCGCGCAGGTAGGCGACGAAGTCGCCGGGCCGGTCCGCGAGGAGCGAGTTCAGCTCGGCCGCGCTGTTGCACAGCAGCAGCGGGTCGTCGTCCCCGAAGGCCAGGCCCCAGCCCACCGGGTGGGGGTCCACGACGCGCACGGACCGGACCGGCAGCGGTGGCCGGCGGTCGGCGAGCGCGCGGACCAGCTGCAGCAGCACACTGATCCCGGCGACCCCGCCGCCGACGATGACGACGTCCCGGCCGGCGATACGAGCGATGCGTCCCACGAGCACCGTCCTCCCCTCGGTCATCCCCCCGGGTCCGTAGAGCACCCTGCCCATCCGGCCCTCCCGCGGAACCCGCGCGGCCCGTGCAGAGGCGTAGACCGTGTCTCCGTCGCACACCCCCGGGTTCTTGGGCCGAACGGGCGTCACCGTCCGTCACCTCGGGCTGTCCGCTCCGGACTGCCTGTTCCTGCTGGTAGATCGGCAGGAACAGGTGCGACGCGGAAGGAGCGGCCATGGGTGAGCCTGCGGCACCGGTCTCGGCGCCGCCCTCCGTCGCCGCGAGCGCCGCGCGGATCGCCGCGGCCTGTGCCGGGGCCGTTCCCGCCGCCGTGGCACGGCTGAGCGGCGCCCACCTGTCGCCCGGCTGGGCCGTGGCCGTCTTCGGCCTGGGGGTGCTCTGCTCGGCGCTCCTGCTGATGTGGGCCGCGGAGACGGCCCGCGTGGACATGGCCGGGGCGCTCGCTCTGGCCCTGCTGGCCTTCATCGCCGTGCTGCCCGAGTACGCCGTCGACCTCTACTTCGCCTACGCGGCTGGTTCCGACCCCTCCTACGCCGCCTACGCGGCGGCCAACATGACCGGCGCGAACCGGCTCCTGGTGGGCGTCGGCTGGCCGCTCGTCGCGCTCGCCGCCGCCCTGGCGCTGCGCCGCCGCGGCGCGGCCCCGGGCGCGATCGTGCTGGAGCCGCACCGCCGCATCGACGTCGCCTTCCTCGCGGTGTCCGCCGTCTTCGCGTTCGTGATGCCGCTCAGCCGCGAGATCGGCTGGTACGTACCGGTGGTGCTCGTCCCCTGGTACGGCTACTACCTCTACCGGATCTCGAAGTGCGGCTCGGGCGAGATGGAGGAGCTCGTCGGCGTCCCGGCGCGGCTGGCCCTGCTGCCGCGGGCCGGGCGGCGCACCGTGACGGCCGTGCTCTTCGCGGGCGCCGCGGCCGTGGTCTTCGCCTGTGCCGAGCCGTTCGCGGAGGGACTGGTGGAGGCGGGCGCCTCGCTCGGCATCGACCGCTTCGTGCTGGTCCAGTGGCTCGCCCCGCTCGCGTCCGAGGCCCCGGAGCTGATCGTCGCCGTGGTCTTCGCCTGGCGCATGCGGGCCGGCGACGGCCTCGGCGCGCTGTTGTCCAGCAAGGTCAACCAGTGGACGCTGCTGGTGGGCTGCCTGCCCCTCGCCCACGCGCTCGGCGGGGGAGGGGCGGACCTGCCGCTGGTGACCCGTCAGGTCGACGAGGTCGCCCTGACGGCCGCGCAGACCGTCCTGGCCGTCGTCGTCCTGCTGGACCTGCGCTTCGCCCGGTGGCAGGCCGCAGCCCTGCTCATCTTCTTCGCGGTGCAGTTCGCGCTTCCGGGCGAATACGCCCGGGAGGTGCTGACCTACGTCTATCTGGGCCTGGCCGCCCTTCTGCTGACGACGCGGGTGCGCTACCTCCCGGACACGGTCCGGGCCCTGGGCGGGCGGATCGCGGGGGACCCGCACTTTTGAACTCCCGGGCCGGGAGGAGCCCGGTGCCGGCGTGGGCTAGGGCTCGGAGATCAGCTCCGTCACCGCCTTCAGCCCGTCCGTGGCCAGCGCCCGGCGCTGCCGGTCCGCCCCGGTGCCCCGCCGCAGCAGGCGGCTGACCAGCGAGCTCACCTGCCGGGTGTCGCCCGACTCCTCCAGTGACTGCCCTATGTAGGCGAGCAGGCTGCGGACGACCTCGTCCGCGCCGTGGCGCCGGCCCGCGGGGTCCACGAGGACCCCGTCGAGCCCGTGCCGGGCGGCGTGCCAGTTCGCCGCGGCCAGCAGCTCCGGCAGGCAGGGCGTCGGGGGCCGCCCGGCCTTCTCGTCGCGGATGGCGGTGGCGACCAGCCCGCGGACGATGCCCGCGAACATGACGGCGTCGTCGGCGCGCAGCTGGACGTCCAGGCAGCGCACCTCGATCGTGGGATAGCGGTCCGACAGCCGTGCCTGCCAGTAGAGCTGGCCCCGGTCCTCGATCGCCCCGGCCGTCAACAGCGCCTGGATGCGCGCCTCGTAGTCCGCGAGGCCGTCGAAGTACGGGGGCGGTCCGCTGACCGGCCAGCGGCTGTAGACCACGGTCCGCCAGCTGGAGAAGCCGGTGTCGAGGCCGTTCCACAGCGGGGAGTTGCCCGCCATGGCGACCAGGACGGGCAGCCAGGGCCGCACCCGGTTGAGGACCGCGACGCCCATCTCGCGGTCGGGGATGGCGACATGGACGTGCATCCCGTGGACGAACTGCTCGTCCACGAGCTGGGCGGCACGGATCCGCATCGCCAGATAGCGCGGATTGCCGGTGACCGGGATGCGCTCGGGCCCCGAGCACGGCGCCGTACCGCAGGCGGCGATCCGGCAGCCGGACCGCTTGGCGGCGGAGCTCACCGCATGGCGCAGCCGCAGCAGGTGCCGGCTGGCCTCGGCGAGATCGGCGCAGACCGGAGTGGCGACTTCCACCTGGGCCTGCAACAGCTCCGCCTGAATCTCCCGCTCGTTCACGACCGGTTCCAGGTCGACCGCCGCCCGGACCTCGTCGGCCAGGGGTACCGGCAGTGCGGTGGCCGGGTCGAGCAGAAGATACTCCTCCTCGATCCCTAGGGTGAGCATGCCGTAGGGCTACCCTCGCGCTCCCGAAGCGAACCGCACGGAGCCCGCCGCCACGGCTTTCTGACGCAAAGACGCCCTACCGACGCCCTGCTGCGGCCCTCGCCACCTCGACTTTTCCGCACCGCCGGGATGACTCGAATCAGTTCTTCAACGCCCTTTTGATAAAGGGGATTACCGGTTACCGGTGATGCCGGGTAACACCCCGGTTCCAGGGATCGCCGTGAAGTGAAGAAGTTCACAGAAGCACCTTTCGGCTCCGAATTCCGGCGGCCCGTGATGCAGGATCGTGCAGCGAACAACAAGATCCCGTCACCGAGGCGGGCGACCCGGGCGGACGCCGAGTCCTGCCGCCGTACCGGGTGCGGAGCAGAAACGAATGGATCGGCAGGAGCGGGAGACCCGAGCACGGCGGACCACGATGGCGGTGGTCCTTGGGGTGAAGCCATTTCAGGTGGCCGGGCAACTTCGACAGCCCGAACCCGACAGGTCATCTTTCGCAGGCGGATGACGAAGGGTTTTGGCATGTCTGCGTTCCCTGGCATATCCACGCTCATGTCCCGCGCCGGCGCCGCTTCGGTGGTCACCGCGGCCACCGTGACCGCGTCGATGCTCCTCCCCGGAATGTCGGCCGAGGCGAGCGCGGCCACTCCGGGCGCCGCCGCCCTGAAGGTCGCGGCCTCCAAGCAGGGCTCCCCCTACCAGTACGGCGCCGCCGGCCCCAACCGGTTCGACTGCTCGGGCCTCACGCTCTACTCGTTCAAGAAGGCCGGCAAGACCCTGCCGCGCACCGCGGCCGCGCAGTACAACAAGACCCGGCACATCTCCGCCGGCTCCCGCCAGACGGGCGACCTGGTCTTCTTCCACTCGGGAAGCAACGTCTACCACGTCGGGATCTACGCGGGTAACAACAAGATCTGGCACTCGCCCAAGCCGGGCACGACCGTCCGGCTGGAGAAGATCTGGTCCAACAGCGTCTGGTACGGCCGGGTCAACTGACCGGACTGACCGGACTGACCGGGCCGGGGCGACCCACCCCGGCCCGGAGACCTCCGGGGAACCTGTGAAGGGCTCCCCGGAGGAGTGCGTCACCGCAGTGCGTCAGGACCGCAGTGCGTCAGGCCGGTGCCCCGCCTCAGGGCAACTGGGCCCCGTACGCCTGCAGTGCTGCCGGTACGGGCTGGAAGAACGTCTCTCCGCCGCCGGAGCAGTCGCCGCTGCCGCCCGAGGTGAGGCCGAGGGCGGTGGCACCGTCGAAGAGGGCGCCGCCGCTGTCGCCCGGTTCGGCGCAGACCGAGGTGCCGATCATGCCCTCGACCGCCCCCTCCTCGTAGTTGACGGTCACGTCGAGGGCGGTGACCTCACCGCCGTGGACCCGGGTGGTGCTGCCGCTGCGCTGCACCTTCTCGCCGACGACGGCCTCCCCGGCCTTGCTGATGTTCTGCGTGCCGCCGTTGTAGAGGTCCACCGCGCTCGGGTGGGCGATGGTGGAGGTGTAGCGGACGAGCGCGTAGTCGTGGCCGGGGAAGGACGAGCTCTCGACGACGCCGATCTGGGCGCCGCCCTGGGTCGCGGACCAGGTCCGCGAGGCGTTGCCGCAGTGCCCGGCCGTGAGGAAGTACGGCTTGCCGCCCTTGGTGACGTTGAAGCCCAGCGAGCAGCGCACGCCGCTGCCCCAGATCGCGTCGCCGCCCGCGATGAGCGGACGGAACTTCCCTGCCGTTCTCTTGACCGCGACCTTGTCGCCGAGCCGTGCGACGGCCTTGTCGAGCCGGTCCTGCCGGGCGCCCGTGACCGTGCTGTCGGCGGTGACGACGACCTTGTTGATGCGGGGGTCCACCGACCAGGCCGTGCCTGGAATGGCTGCCTCCGCCTTCAGTGTCCGCAGGGCCGAGGCGAGCTCGGCGGCCGAGTGGCGCACGGTCCTCGGTTCGGCACCGGCGGCCCGTACCCTGGCCGCCGTCTCCTGATCGAGGACGCCGACGACGAGCCTACCGGTCCCGGCGTCGTAGTACGAGCCGGCCGAGTCCGCGCCGAGCTCGGCGGAGATCCGCTGAGCCAGCTCCGCGGCCTGCGGCGAGGAGAGCTGACGGGGCGCCGGTGAGGACGCGTGCGCGGCGGGGAGCGTCAGCGCCGCGGCCGTCAGGGCGACGATCGCCGCGCCGGCACCGGCCGTACGGCGTGTGGAGATGCGGGAACGTTTCACTCGTGACCTCCTGTGGGGGAGTGCCCGGCGGCACGGTGGTGCCCGGGCGTGGAGGACGTGCGGGTGCGATGCGCGTACGGGACGCACGTGCGCGACCCGTGTGCGTGACGCGTAGGTGATGCGCATCGGTGAGGACACGGCGCACGACAGGCCGATGAGATCGTCGCGTCCATGTCAAGAACGGGATACGGGCGAGTATCCCGATGAGACAAGCGGAAGTTCAAGAGCGACATTCGGTCGTGCGAAGGGTGCCGGCCGCAGCCCCCCGGAGGCTCAGCGGCACCGGAAGCCGTCCCCCTGAACGGGAGTGACGGGCATGGACGGCTGCCGGGCGGTGACCGGACAGCAGAGGGCACGCCTGTCCGGTATTCGCTCTCCGCGGTTCGCCCATGGAGCGGCGCCGGTGCGTTCTTTGCTCACTCTTAACGTCCGGGGCGCCGCAAAGGGAGGGCCGGGTCCCGCCGTTCGCACGGCGCTCCCCGGCCCGGCCTTGCGGTTACTGCGCCCCCGTCGTGTGGGTCGGACGGATCGGGCCGCTGCCACCCGGGGCCTGCGGCGCGGTGCCCTCCGCGCGCTCGACCGGCTTGTCCAGCTCGGACGCGAGTGCCTCCTCGGACGGCGTGGCGGCCTGCTCGGCGGGGGCCCCGGCCTGCTCGGTGCTCTTGGGGTCCTCAGCGGTCATATCGAAACTCCTGTGTCAGGCGCGCTGCGATGCGCATGGAACAAACTGTGCCTGCAGTATGTAACGGCGTCATCAACGGACGATCAACGGCCCCTCACCGGCCTCTGCTCCCGCGCCGGGCACTGAGGTACTGTCACCACCTGTCGCCGGACAGAGCCGGCAGGGCACGGTCGGGGGAAACATGCGGGACACAACAGAGCCGTCCGCAGACCGGCTCCACTTCCAGCTGCTCGGCCCGGTACGTGCGCTGGCGGACGGTCACCACGTGGATCTGGGCGCGCGCCAGCAGCGCGCCATGCTCGCCGTCCTCCTGCTGCGCGGCGGCGCCACCGTCTCCAGCGACGAGCTCATCGACGCCCTCTGGGGCGAGGCCGCACCGCCCCAGGCCCTCGGCACCATCCGCACGTACGCCTCCCGCCTGCGCACCCTCCTCGAACCCGGGCGCGCCGCCCGCACCCCCGCCACCGTCCTCGTCTCCGTCGCCGGGGGTTACGCCCTGCGCGTGGCACCCGAGCGCGTCGACGCCCTCGTCTTCGAGCGCCTCCTCGCCGAGGCCGCCGCCGCCCACGCCGCCGGTGACATCGCGACCGCCCACGCCTCGTACACCGCCGCACTGGACCTCTGGCACGGCGCCGCGCTCGCCGGTCTCCCCGGCCCCTACTGCGAGCGCCAGCAGGACAGGCTCTCCGAAGCGCGCCTGGCCGCGCAGGAGGGCCTCTTCGACTGCGCGCTCGCCCTCGGCCGCCACGCCGAAGTGGTCCCCGAGCTCACCTCGCTCACCGCCGAGCACCCGCTGCGCGAGCGGCTGCGCGCGCAGCTGGTCCTCGCCCTCTACCGCTGCGGCCGCCAGGTCGACGCGCTCGCCGCCTACGCGGAGGCACGGCGGCTGCTCGTCGAGGAGCTCGGCGTCGAACCCGGCCCGGAGCTGACCCGGCTGCACGCCCAGGTGCTCGCCGGCGCCCCGGAGCTCGCGCTGCCCGCCGCCGGGGCCACGGCCGCACCCGGCACCGGCCAGGCGCGCCGCCCGGCCGGAGCCCCCTTCCAGCTGCCCGCGGGCATACCCGACTTCACCGGCCGCGAGGACCTCGTGCGCGAGGTGCACGGCGCGCTCACCGGCGCCGCCGGCCCCGCCGTGGTGATCGCCATGCTCACCGGCATCGGCGGCGTCGGCAAGACCACCCTCGCCGTCCACACCGCCCACCTGGCCCGCCCCGGCTTCCCCGACGGCCAGCTCTACGTGGACCTGCGGGGCGCCGGCTCCGACCCCGCCGACAGCGGCAGCGTCCTGGCCCACTTCCTCCAGGCTTTAGACGTCCCCGAGACCGACATCCCCGACGACCTGGAACAACGGGCGGCCCTCTACCGGTCCGTGCTCGCCGACCGGCGCGTGCTGCTCCTCCTCGACAACGCCCGCGACGCCGCCCAGATCCGCCCGCTGCTGCCCGGCACCGCCGGCTGCGCCGTGCTCGTGACGACCCGCTCCCGGGCCATCACCCTCGGCGGCGCCCGCCACTTCCACATCGGCGTGGCCAGCGAGCCGGAAGCCCTCTCGCTGCTGGCCGCCATCGCCGGGCAGGAGCGGGTCGCCGCCGAGCCGCGCGCCGCCGGGGCCCTGGTCGCCTCGTGCGGCCACCTGCCGCTGGCCGTGCGCATCGTGGCCTCCCGCCTCGCCTCCCGGCCCGGCTGGACCCTCGCCTCGCTCGTCGCCCGCCTCGACGACGAGCGCCGCCGCCTCGACGAGCTGCAGGCCGGCGACCTGACGGTGGAGACCACCTTCCGGCTCGGCTACACCCACCTGCCGTCCGACCAGGCCCGGGCCTTCCGCCTGCTGGCCCTCGCCGACGCACCCGACCTCCCGCTGGCCGCCGCGGCCGCCCTCCTCGACCGCGACGACTTCACCGCCGAGGACCTCGCCGAGGGCCTCGCCGACGCCGGCATGCTCGAGTCGTACGCCCCCGGCCGCTACCGCTTCCACGACCTCCTGCGGCTCTACGCGCGTCGCCGGGCCGAGCGTACGGAGACGCCGCAGGAGCGGAGCGGGGCCGTCCTGCGCCTCCTCGACCACCTGCTCGCCACCGTCGCCAACGCCTCCCGCATCCTCGAACCCGACCACGCCCTGCACCGCCACCTGCACCCCGCCGGCGCACCCGGCCTCGTCTTCGCCGACGCCGACGAGGCCCGGCAGTGGCTGCGCCGCGAGCACATCACGCTCGCCGCCACCCTCACCCAGGCCGTGCGCGAGCTCCCCGGCGCGCTGCGCGCCGCCGGCGACGTGCTGCTCACCTGGTCCGGCCTCATCGAAGGCCCCGCCCACCGCGACGAACTGCGCCGCCTGTCCGAACTGACGGCCGCCGCCGCGCGCGGGGCGGGAGACCCGTGCGTCGAGGCCCGAGCCCGGTACACCCTCGGCAACCTGCACTACCTCACCGACGTGTACGAGGCCGCCGAGCGCGAGCTGTCCGAGGCACTGCGCCTCGCGGAGGCCGCCGGCGACCCCATGTGCCGCCACCTCGCCGCCAACGCCCTCGGCATCCTCTGCTTCGCCACCGACCGCCCCGCGCGCGCCCTGCCCCTCCTGGAGCAGGCCCGCGTCCTGTGCGACGTCCTGGGCGACAAGGGCAGCGAAGCGCGGGTGCTCGCCAACACCGCCCGCGTCCGCCTCGCCCTGGACCAGCCCCGCGAGGCCGAGCGGGACGCCGCCGAGGCCGTCCGTCTCGCCGAGGCCACCGGCAACGGCCCGACCGTCGCCCTCACGCTCTACCAGCACGGCTGCGTCCTCCACAAGACCGGCCGCCCGGACCTGGCGGCCCGTCAACTGCGCGACGCCCTCGGGTACTTCATCGAACAGCAGCAGCGCGGCTGGGAAGGGCTGGCCTGGGCCCGCCTCGCGGAGTGCCGGCTGGCCGAGTGGCGCGACAACGATGCCGTCTCCTGCGCCGAGCAGTCCCTGCAGATCGCCCGCGAACTGGGCAAGACCTACTGCCAGGGCCTGGCCCACGCCGTCCTGGGCCGGGCCCTTCCCCGCCTGGGCGACCCGTCCCGCGGCCGGGACCACCTGCACGAGGCCCTGGCCCTCTTCGAACGGCTCGGCGTCCCGGAGGCGGCCCGGGTCCGCACCCTCCTCGCGGAGACGCCGGTACGGACACGGTGACCCGCAGGCACGGGCCTTCCCTCAGCGGGCGGCGCGGTTCGAGGCGCCGCCGTTCACCGGCTGGGGGGCCGGGCCGGGATCGGGAAGGTTCTTGAAGAACTCCGAGGACTCGCGGTCGCGGATGCGGAACACGGCGTCGAGGAGGCTATGCGCCGAGCGGGACGCGCCGTCGGACCGCTCGGGGCCGAGCCCTCCCGCCCGCCAGGCGAGATAGACACGGGTGAGCTCGATCTCGGTCTCCCGCAGCAGGATCCAGGAGACGTCCCAGCGGTAGAGGCCCTTGAGCGCCGTCGTGATCGCCACGAGGAACCCCGCCCCGGAGATGGCCACCGACTTGCCCGGGAATTCGAGGGCGGTCAGCACGGGCAGCGCCGCGCCGACGAGGATCACCACGGCACCGCTCAGCCGGTAGAGCCGCCGGTGCCATCCGGCGCGGACGTCGTAGAAGTCGATGACGTCCAGGACGTACCGCTCGGCGGCGGCCGTGAAGCCCTCCTCGGAATTGCGCCACCGGGGCGCGGTCGCTCTCAGGCCCAGTTTCCTCAACACGCTTTTCCCCCACGTTCACAGGGCTGACACGGGCAGGTATCCGGAGAAGAAGACGTTGCTCACCGACTCCCGCGCGGCCCGCTCCTCCTCCGGCGAGTGGACGGTCCATCCGATGACGGGAAGGCCCCGCCGCTGCCAGAAGCGCAGGGCACGCGACGGCAGCGCCTCCAGTTCGAAGCTGATGAAGCCGGGGCGGGAGACGGCGTTGGTGACCATGGACCTGCCGACGGCGTGCAGGACCGGCGGCGCGGACCGCAGGGCGCCCGCGATCTGCCCGACCGGGACGCCGGGGAGCATGCGCCCCAGCCGGTGGACCGTACGGGGGTCGAAGGACTGCACGGCCACGCGGCCGCCGTAGCCGCGGAGCGCCGCGGCCACGGCCCGCTCCAGGCCGGACGCCCCGGCCACGCCCCACCGGCGGACGTCGACCATGACGGGCACCCGGCCGGCCACCACGGCGAGCACCTCGGGCAGCGTGGCGGGCACGTGGGCCGCGAGGGCCGAGGAGGCGACCGCCCGCAGTTCCCCGAGCCGCAGGGAGGTGACGGGCAGTTCACGGCCGGACGGCAGGCGGACCACCGCGTCGTGCACGACGGCGAGGGCACCGTCCCTGGTCAGCTGCACGTCGAGCTCGAAGGGGACGCCGTGCTCGACGGCGCGCCGGAACGCCGCCATCGAGTTCTCCGCCACGGCGTCCGGGCCCCCGTGCAGGCCCCGGTGCGCGATCGGCCGGCTCAGGTGCCAGGGGAGATCTCGCACGGTGCCCTCCGGAGCGGTCGTCACGACGGCGTCGCGGGCCGGGGGGCGTCGCACAGCCGCTGGAATGCCGCGAGCATGCGGGTCTCGGCCAGGGACAGGGAGTTGTGCACGCCGAGCAGGTGGTGGAGCTCCTCGAAGCGTACCCACGCGTCGCGGTAGCCGAGTCTGCGCAGGGCCTGGACCCGGTCCGGGGAGAAGGACAGCAGGCCGGTCAGCGGCCCCAGCGGGCCGGGCGGGACGATGGGCACGCTGGGCCGGATGTCGATGCGGGTGACGCGGCTCGCGGCGTGCGAGCTCACCACGGCGTCCGGGTGCAGGTGGACCACCACCACGACCTCGCAGTGCTCCTGCTCCGCGAAGGCGCGCACCGGCGTCCGGTCGCCGGGGCCGCCGAGCCCGCCGTCGAGGTAGGCGCAGCCGTCGACCACGCGGGAGGGGAAGATGAACGGCAGCGCGGCGCTGGCGAGCACGGCTTCCCTGATCTGGTGCTCCGGATAGCCGTTGAGCCGCAGGATGCTCCCCCTGGCACCGCCCAGCCACCGCAGGACTTCCATGAGGTGGCGCAGCCGGACGGGCAGCGACTCCGTGCGGACCAGCGGATAGGCGGCCACCCACAGGGGCCGGCCGGCCCGGATCGCCGCCGCGTCCACCGCCTCGTTCACCAGCTCCTCCAGCAGGCCCGCCCGGCGGCGCAGGCCCAGCAGCCGCGAGGCGAGCAGCCGGGCCTGCCGGGCCGTGCCCTCGGCCGCCGCCCCGGCCGCGTCCAGCGGCAGGCCCTGGTCGGCGAAGGGCACAACGCCCGACTGCGTGGAGAAGCGCTCCCAGAACTCCGCCAGGCGCAGGGTGCCGGACTTCAGGTCCGGGGCGCCGGCGAGCACGGCGCCGTTGAGGGCGCCGATGCTGGTGCCGGCGACGGCCGCGATGTCGAGGCCCATCTCCGCGAGGTAGTCGCAGACACCCAGCTCGTAGGCGCCCTTGGCACCCCCGCCGGCCAGCACCAGGCCGATGCGCAGGGAGCCGGTCGGCCGGAACGGCGGCCGGGTCCCGGGCGATGCGGCGGGGCCGTCCGGGCCCGGTGCCGCCGTGGGCACGGGGGCGGCCTGCCCCGGCGCCACGCTGCTCGCGCGCTCCGCCCACGTGGAGAAGGCGCGTTCGACGTCCTGTCCGTCACTCATGTCCCGTACCGTCCTGTCCGCCGTCGTCGGACTCCGCGAGCTTGCGGAGCCGGATCCGCCGTTGACGCGCCTCCGCGAACTGCTCGGCCACGATGCGCCGCACGAGCTGCTCGACGCTCAGGCTGGACGGCAGGAAGAGGTCCCCGCTGCCGCTGCTGTCGCGCAGGGCCGAGCGCGCGGCCTCGTCGGCTTCGGCTCCCCCCACGGCCAGCTCCGCCGCCCGGGCCAGGGCCGAGGTCAGCGGCCCGGTCGCGTCCGACAGCTCGTCCGCCACGCCCAGGCCGAGCAGTTCGGCCACCATCAGCCGGTGGTTCTCGCCGGGCAGGTCGCGGACGGCGGTGGTGAGCATGGCCGGCAGCGACTTGACCCCGTCGAACCAGGGCACGGGCGGGTCCTGCAGCATGCGCTCGGTCAACTGCCGCTGCATGAGGGCCTCTCCGCCGCTGAAGGCGTACGTGCCGGCCGGGCCGGAGGCCACCTCGCGGGCGAGCAGGACCGCCCCCACCAGCCAGGGCAGGCCCGGGTCGGGCCGCGGATGGCGCCAGCGGCGGGCGGCGGCGTCCATGGCCGTACGGGCCTCCAGCGCCGCCAGCCGGCGCTCGTGGTCGGACAGGAAGCGGCCCGTGTCACCGGCCAGCCGCGCCAGGACCGCCCCCAGCTCGCCGATCGCGTCCGCCGACCACCGGGTGGACGTCTCGACGCGCTCGATCCGCTTCTTCGCGTCGTGCACCTCTTCCGAGACCTCGGCCACCACGAGATCGGTCACGGTCATCCGCTCGCCGAGGTGCGTCAGCCAGCGCAGCGTGAGCTTCTGGGTGCTGAGCATCCGGTCGCGGACGGTCCGTTCGCGTATGCGGTCGCGGCCGGTGGCGCGGCCGAGCAGGCGGGCGAAGAAGCCCTCGCGGGCCCCGGCGCGCGCCAGGTCGTTCGCCGTGTGCAGGTCGTTGGTCAGCTCGAGGAGCAGCCGGTCGTCGACGAGCGGCACGCCGCGGGCGACGATCTCCAGGGAGAGGGTGTCCTCGGGGGCCGTCACGGTGTCTCGTCCGGGACCAGGAAGACGAACGCCTTCAGGTGGTGCTCGGGCGCCTCGCCCTGAACGGCGTAGGCCGGTGCGACGACGAAGCCCGGGGACCCGGTGTCCTGTCTGTTGTACGGCTGGTAGTCACCCTCGGCGAGGGCTTCGACGGCGACGTCGAACTGCAGGGTGGCGGGCAGCTCGACGGCCGCCATGTCCCGGACGATGCCGTTGGCCGCGTCCACGACCTTGCGCAGCCGGGGCTCGGCGGCCTCGGTCGCATACCCGCGCTCCGCCAGTGTGGACAGCACGGGCTCCGTCGTCGCGGCCGCGCCCTGCCGGGCCGGGGCGAAGAGGAGGTGCACGGTCTCGGCGACGGCGCGCGCCCGTGCGGCCGGCATGCCGCCGGCGATCCGGTCCCACTGCCGGGCGTCGGCCGGACACAGCTCGCGGGCGAGGTTGCGCAAGTCCTGGTCGACCAGCCGCTGGTAGCGCTCCTTGATCTGGGAGTGTCGCCGGTGCATGTCGCTCGGCGCCTCCCCGGTGGCGATGGCGTCGCGGACCCCCGCGGAGCGCAGCCGGTCCAGCAGGGTCTCCACCTGCCGGACCCGGGCCTCCAGGTGTTCCACGCGGGAGGCCATGACCGTCACCCCGTCCGACAGCCGGCCCACCGTCTCCCGCAGGCGCGCGATGTCGTGCTGCGCGGAGCCCCCTCTCCTGGACTTGGCGGCCTGCTGTTCGGCCCGTACCTCCACGTCGTGCCGCCACGACTCCACCGCCACCAGCCGGTCGTGCAGTTCTCCCAGCTGACCGAGCCACCACTCCTGCGAGTACTGCCCGCTCGTCGCCGCTCGCATGGAGGGGGCGGCGGGCTGCTCCTGAGAGGCCTCGTGCTCGTTCCACCCGTAGTGGTCGTACATTGGCTCGGCTCACCTTCCTTTCGGGGCGTCGGGGCGGTCGGTGCTGCCGCGGCCGTAGAGGTCGTCGAAGGCGACCTCGGCGCTGCGGGCGGCTCCGGACCGGCGGTCGCGGACCTCTACTTCGATCTCCGTCGTCCCGAAGGAGAAGGCGACGTCCAGGGAACGCCGGCTCGTGGGGAGGCCGACCGAGCCCGAGATATCGGGAATGACTTTCCCGATGGCTTCGCAGCCCTCCTCGTCCGTGTATTGCGGGTCATGTGCGTAGGTGGCGTGGATGGTCACCTGGACCGAGGTCCACTTGGGGAATACCGCCACCGTGCTCAGCGCCTGGTGATCGGTCGGAACGAGATCGCCGCGCCGGGCCATCACGACGAAGCGGTCATTGCATTTCTCGTTTCCGTCGTCGTCGATGAAGAATTTCTCCTGGGGGTCGATACCGTGCCGGAACGGCATGCTGCAGCCGAATCCGTAGGTGTATTTGGAGCGCCGCCCCCAGATGATGGACGGGTCGTAGGCGAAGTGCACGGCGCCGCCGAGAACGGCGACGGCGGGGTCCATCGGTGTGATCACCCGGACTTCGTGGCCGAAGCGCTGGGCGATGCGGTCGCGCAGGTAGGTGGAGCGGGCGAATCCGCCCACCAGCAGCATTTGCTCGCGGCCCACCGGCGGCCCGTCGCCGGACGCGGCGGCCCGCTGCCGCTCGATGGTGCCGAGGATGGGGCGCACCACGGATTCGAAGAGCTTCGTGACCTCGTGTGCGGTGATCTCGATGTAGTGCGTCTCGCCCGAGGCGAGCACCGTCAGCCGGGACTTGGTCGCCTCGTCGAGGGCGTCCCAGATCTTGCCGGGGACGCTGATGAGCACCGTGTCACTGATCACGGGGGTGCCGTCGGCGGCGGTCTCGGAGACGAGCCGCACCTTCTCGGTCTCCCATTCCGACTCCAGCTGCCCGACCTCCTTGGGGAAGGCGGCGACCAGCTGTTTGAGCTGCTGCTCCCCGAAGCGGTCGGTGAGGATGCCGGTGACGAAGGCGTGGTTGACGTAGGCGGAGCCGAGGCGGTCGCCGTCGGCGACGCGGGTCTCCTTGAGCTGCCCGGGGCCGACGCCCTCGGCCCGGATCTGGTAGCTGGTGATGTCGACGGTGCCGCCGCCGCAGTCGACGACCATGAACCGGCTGCCCGGGGTGTCGACCTCCAGCTGCCCCTCGGGGCGGTCCGGGCCGAGCACGGTGCCCGCGTTGAGCGCGCAGTAGACCGCGGCGGCCTCGGGCTCCTGCACCAGGAGCAGCCGCTCGGCGTCCCCCGGGAGCCCGGCCGCGACGGCGGCCGTCCGCATGAACTGCCGGTCGGCCTCGGTCCACATGGCGGGGATGGTCAGGCACCAGCGGATCTCGTCGGCGGTGTAGGCTGCGCCGCCGACGGCGTAGCGGCCTATCTGGTCCAGCGCGGCCCCGCGGACGTGCATGAGCATGGCGGTGACCAGGCCCTTGACGGTGTCACGGCGTGCCCCCGCCAGGCGGCCCTGGAACTCCGGGATGTCCGACTTGCCCTCGCGGCCGTGAACGGCCATCTTGAACTTGCTGGCGTAGCCGAAATTCTGGGGGTTCCCGCGGGCGAGTTCGCGGTCCCAGGCATTGCGTGCCTTTTCGCCGAACTTCACCGGTTCGCCCGCCCGGTTGACCAGAACGGCGCTCAGGTCCTTCGGGTAGGTGTGGCCCCCGGATTGTGTGAACGGCTGGTAGACCACGACCCGGTGTCCCGCCGCGTCCTGGAGCGCGGAGACGGTGGCCCAGGCGAATCCGGTGCCGTGCGTTCCGAAATCGATCGCGACGATCACCTTGGGTTTGAAAATCACACCACGTGTTGACGGCGTCATGGCTCCCCCGAGCTCCGCACAGTTGCCGACAGGTGCTTGAGGGTACACGTCACTCCGGGTGCCCGGGAGTCCATTCGCGGAATGGCTTCCACCTGTGCGCGGCGGCGGTCCGCAGAATGGATTCCCTTGCTATAAGCACCGATTGAGGGGACGCCGGGAACGAGGGCGGGAGAGCGGCTGCGATATTCTTAGATATATCCGTTCGATCTTTCTCCGGTGCCGTTCGGTGCGTTATCCCGGCAACCCTCCATTGATCTCGACGACCTGACCGGTGATGTACGAGGCCCGGTCCGACACCAGGTACGCGACCAGATCGGCCACCTCCTCCGGGGCACCCGCCCGGCCGAGCGGGATCTGCTCCAGGTGACGCTTCGTCACCGCCTCCGGCAGGGCGGCCGTCATGTCGGTGCTGATCAGCCCCGGGGCGACGACGTTGGCGCGGATGCCGTACCTGCCGGCCTCCTTGGCGAGCGAGCGGGTGAAGCCGATGATGCCCGCCTTCGAGGCGGAGTAATTGGTCTGCGTCGCACTGCCGCTCACCCCGGCGATGGAGGAGAGGGTGACGATCGCCCCCTTGCGGCGCTTCATCAGCGGGAAGACGGCCGCGCGGCAGATGTGGTACGTGCCGTGCAGGTTGGTCTCGATGACCTCCCGCCACTCCTCGTCGGCCATCAGCGCGAGGGGCCGGTCGCGGGTGATGCCCGCGCAGGTGACGACCGCGCTCGGAGGGCCGAGCTCGCGCACCGCCGCGGTGACGAACTCCCGGGCCGCGGCGGCGTCCGCCACGTCCGCCTGCCGGGCGTATACCCGGACGCCCGCCGCCAGGGCCGCCTTCGCGGTGCCCTCGGCGGCGCCTGCGTCGGAGCGGTAGCAGAAGGCGACGTCGTGACCGTCCTCGGCCAGCCGCGTCACCACCGCCCGCCCGATGCCGCGCGAGCCGCCGGTGACCAGGGCCACCGGCCGCGGTGCGGCACCGGGCGGAGGGCCGCTCCGCGCGGTGCCGGCCGCCGCGCTCATGCCGCGGACCGGCTCGCGACCCGGTCCCGCACCAGCTCGGCGATCCGCCGGAAGGAACCCAGGTCCGCGAGGTCGGAGTCGTCGATGCGGATGCCGTACTGCTCCTCTATGCGTACGGCGATCTCCAGGGAGATCAGCGAGTCCACGTCGAGGTCCTCCTTGAAGCGGGCGTCGTCGGTGACCTCCTCGACGGGGAGTTCGAGGGCGTCGGCGACCACGGCGCGGAGCTCTTCGACGTCGAGGGGGGAGGTCGTGGGCTGAAGGGTCATGTCGGTCTCCGGATTCGGGGGTCGGTCGGGTCTTCGGTACGTGAAATGTGCTCGGGGAACGGCGAGTTGAATGGTCAGGGAGCGGTCAGCAGCAGCGCCGCCGCGGCGTCGTCGTCCGCACTCCCGGCCGAGGCCAGGACCGCGCGGCCGCCGTCCTTCGCGCCGCCTTCCGCGCCGCGGTCGAAGTGTGCGACGGCCGCAGCACACTGCAGCACGCCCAGGGCACCGGAGCAGCGGCCGAGCCGCCCCGTCAGGTCGACGGCCGCTGCGTCCGCAGGAGCACCGGCGTCGTCCTCGCCGGTCAGCCACAGGCCGACGGAGGCGGGGGAGGCGCCCCGCAGGACGGCGGTCACCGCCGCCCCCGGGTCCGCGCCGCGCGCGTACGCGCCTTCGCCGACGACGGCCCGCGGCCGGGCACCGCGTGCCTGCGCCCGCGCCCGCGACTCCAGGACGAGGGCGACCGCGCCGTCGAAGACCGGGCCGCCCAGCAGCTTGGTGACGGCGTCGCCCGACGGCTCGACGCCGATGACGACGGCCGTCTCCGCGCGCCCCGCGGCGAGGACCCCGCGCGCCCAGAACACGGCGTCGAGCCCGCTGGTGGGGCCGTTGCACAAGGTGATGCCGGGGCCGCGCAGCCCGTGGCGCATGGCGACGGAGCCGGCGATGACGTTGCTGGAGGTCTGCGGGAGGCCGAGGGGGCTCAGGCCGGTCACGGTGTCCCGGGCGATGATGTCGGCGAATGCGCAGACGCTGTCCAGGATGGCGAAGTTGGAGCTGACGAGCACGGCCGTGGTGCCGCCGTCGCCGGTGAAGGCCTTGCCGTCGTGCAGGCCGGCGTCGCGCAGGGCCGGTTCGGTGGCGCGCAGGGCGAGGCGCGAGGCGCGGTCCTTGTGCCGCATCTCGCGGCCGGTGAGCCCGGTGTGCGGGTCGAAGCCGCCCTCGCGCACGGCGCCGAGGAGTTCGTCGGGAAAGGTGAGGCCGCGGACGGCGAGTCCGACGCCGGTGACGACGACCTGGGGGGCCGCGGAGCCGCCCGCCGTCCGGACGGCGGCAGTGCTTGCGCTGTCGCTCATCGCGCCGCCTCCACTATCGCCGCGGCGTTGATGCCGCCGAAGCCGAACGCGTCGATCTGGGCGAGGCCGATGCCGGCCGCGGCCGCCGTGTCCTGGACCAGCCGCAGCCCCGCGGCCTCCTCGACCGGTTCGGCGAGCCCGAGCACCGGCGGCACCGTGCCGTGCCGGAAGGCCAGCGCCGCGACCACCAGGCTCAGCAGCCCCGAGCCGCCCAGCGTGTGGCCGGTCATCGACTTGACGGCCGTCATCAGCGGTCCGCCGCCCCGGTGCCCGGTGCCGGGCCCGAAGATCTGCGCAAGCACCCCTGCCTCGGTGGAGTCGTTCTTGGGGGTGCCGCTGCCGTGCAGCATGACCAGGTCGATGTCCTCGGGGGAGACCCCGGCGCGCCGGTGGGCGTCGCGCACCACCCGGGTGATGCCCTCGGGGTCGGGGGCCGTGGGGTGATGGGCGTCGCAGTTGATGCCGACGGCCCGCACGCGCGCGTGCACGCGCCGCCCGGGCGAGTCGTCGGCCGGGACGCGCTGAACGACGACGGCCACTGCGCCTTCGCCCATCAGCATGCCCTTGTGCGAGCGGTCGAACGGGCGCAGGGCGTCGGGGACGTCGTTCTGCACCCGGTCCAGCGTGCCGAAGGCGCTCTCGCCGATCGCGTCCGTGCCGGCCACCACGACGGTGTCCGCGGCCCCGGCCTCGATGAGGTCGGTGGCCATGGCCAGCGCGTACAGCGAGGCGGCGCAGGCGTTGGCGAAGGTGTACGTGCGCGTGGCGCCGAAGGTCTCCCGCAGCGCGGTGCCGAAGTGCAGGGAGGAGGGGGTCAGTGGGGCGCCGCCCCGCCACCACAGCTCGGCGCTGCGCTGTTCCTGGAGGGTCGTGCCCACCAGGACGGGGACGTCACCGAGGTCGTGGGGGAGGCCCGCGTCCGTGAGGGCCTGGGCGACGGCCTGCTGCAGCCAGCGGGTGGCCCGGCCCGGCTCGTCGGCGCCCGGGCGGGCGCGGTCGTCGACCTCGTACGCCTGCCTGGCCCGGTATCTGGTGGTGTCGAAGGCGCGCAGGCCGGCGAGTCCGCTGCGGCCCGCGCAGAGCGAGTCGAAGATCTCCTGCGGGGTGGCGCCGATGCTCGCGACCGCCCCCATGCCCGTGATGTCCCAGGTCATGACTGTCCCATCCGCTCGCGCAGCCGGTAGGCGGCGAGCTTTCCGGTGGCCGTCGCCGGCAGGACGTCGACGAACTCGAAGCGGCTGGGCCGCTTGTACGGAGCCAGGCGGCTGCGGACGCAGGCCCGGATGGCCCGGCGGACGGTGTCCCGGTCGGTGCCCTTCGCGGTGACCGTGAAGGCCACCGAGCGCTGCAGCCCGTCGGGGTCGGGGGCGCCGATCACCACGCAGTCCGTGACCCCGTCGATCGACCGGACCACGTCCTCGATCTCGCGGGGGACGACCTTGTAGCCGCCGAGGTTGAGGATGTCGTCGGCGCGGCACAGGTAGGCGATGGTGCCGTCGGGGTTCCGGCGGACGATGTCGCCGGTGTACGCGCCGCCCGCGTCGAACGTCACCGCGTCGTCGCCGGCCCGGTCGACGTAGCCGAGGGAGACCGTGGGCCCGGCGATGTGCAGCCGGCCGTCCGTGCCGTCGGGCACCGGCTCGCCGCGGTCGTCGCGGACGGTCACGGTCACCCCGGGCACGGGCAGGCCGGCCAGCCCGTGCAGGGGCCGGTCCGGGGGCGTCGCGACGGCGACGTGCATGACCTCGGTCGCGCCCAGGCAGTTCATGACGTGCGCGCCGAAGGCGGCCTCGATGCGCCGGCTCAGCCCGGCCGGGCAGTGCTCGCCGGCGGTCAGGCACAGGCGTACGGACGACAGCGCGTCCGCGTCCAGGCGGTCGGCGGATTCGAGGAGGCCCGCGTACAGGCGCGGCACCGAGCACAGCACGGTCGGCCGGTACCGGCGCAGGGCGGCGCTCACCGACCGCGGGTCGACGGCGCCGCGGAGGACGACGGCGCTCGCCCCGGCGGCCAGCGTGCACAGCACCGAGCTGCCGAAGCCGTAGCCGAACGACATCCGGGCGGTGGACAGCAGGACGTCGCCGGGGCGCAGGCCCAGGACCGCGCCGTAGCCGTCGAGCATGGCGCCGATCCCGGAGGCGGAGTGCCGCACGCCCTTGGGCCGGCCGGTGGAGCCGGAGGTGTACTGGACCAGCCACTCGGCGCCGGCGGGGCGGGACGCCGCGGGGACGGGCGCTCCGGTGGGGTGGGCGCCCGTGGACCGGCCGGTGGCCAGGCCCTCCCGGACCTGATCCCCTGTCAGGGCGGGCAGGTGGGCGAACGCCTCCTGCAGGGAACGCTGCTGGGCCGGGGCCGTGTCGAGGTGGACGACGCCGGCGCCGCAGTCGGCGGCGACGAACCGGATGTCCTCGTCGCCGAGCATCGGGCTCACGGGAACCGGCACGCACCCGTGCCACCACAGCCCCAGCACGGCCACGACCGTGGCCACGGAGTCCTCGGCGACGATCAGCGCGCGGGTGCCGGCCGGCACGCCGAGCGCGTCCAGTGCCCGCGCGTAGCCCTGCGCGGCCTCGTACAGGCGGGCGTACGAGACGGAGCCGGCGTCCGGGTCGGTGTACGCGGTCCGCTCCCCGTGGCCCGCAGCGACGTGGGCGCCGACCAGACGGTCCACCAGGCCGCCCGCGCGCGGGCCCTTCGCGGCCAGCAACTCCGCCGCGTCCCGGACGCTGTCCATCCCCGCCGTCTCGTCGTCGCCGAGCGCGACCCCGAAGGTCTGCTCGATGCGCGCCGCGATTTCCACCTTCTCCAGGGAGTCGACCTTCAGGTCCTGGTGGAACGAGGCGTCGGCCCGTACGTCCTCCACGTCGATGTCGAGGACGAACGCCACTATGTCGCGCAGCCGGTCGCCGGTATCGGATTTCCGCACAGGTGGCACTGTGTACTCCTTCTCGGGAACGTACGGCACCGGTCACTACGGATTCCGGAGCACGCCGGAGGACTTTCCCGAACATAGCCACGGGCCTGTGACGGCCGAACCCGCGGCGGGGGAGTCCGTCAAGTGGAATCCGCACCGGCCCGCCGGGGTCGCGCTCGGTCTTCTACTCCCTTCGCTGCGGGGTGACTTGACGGGCTATCCCGCCGGGGTTGGCGGGCCGCCGGACGGCGCGCCTAGCGTCGCCTTCCGGTGGGCCCGCACAGCGGACTGCCATGTTCCGGCAATCGCGGACGCCACACGCACACGCACCACACACGCACACCGTGCACCGCATGCCGATCCGTTCCGAATCCGAGGCCAGGTGAATGATGCCCCTCACATCGCACACGCTCCTCACACCGGAGGCCCGCCTGCGCCTCGTGGACCACCCCGGACTCGGCGGCGGCAACGCCTGGCGCGTGGCCGCCGAGACCAACCCCGCGGCCGACCTGCCGCTGATCGCCGCCGACATCCCGCTGCTCAACACGGACGGCTGGCAGCAGACCGAGTTCAGCCTCCGCAGCCTCGACGGCCTCGCCGAGGCGTGGGCCACCTGGTACCACGACCGCGGCGTCCGGCCGCGCGACCGCGTCGCCGTCTACATCGAGGACTCCTTCGAGGACCACCTCCACCTCGCCGCCCTCGCCCGCATCGGGGCGATCGCCGTCCTCATCAACGGCCGGATGAAACCGGAACTCGCGCTCGGGCTGATCCGCCGCACCGCCCCCGTCGGCATCTACACCGACGCACCCCGGCTGGCCCTCTTCGCCGGCCGCGAGCGCGAACTGCCCGTCGTCCGCTGGACCTGCACCCGCCAGGACGCCGGCATCCTCGGCAACCGCACCCTGCCCGCCGGGGCCGAGTACCGCCACGGCGCGGACGACCCCGTCGTCATCTGCCACTCCTCGGGCACCACGGGCAACCCCAAGCCCGTCGTGTGGACCCACGCGCAGAGCGTCGCGGGAGCCCGTTACCGGCTGGCCAACCCGCCCGGCCCCGAGACCTCCGTCGTCCTCGCCGCCTACCCCCAGTCCCACTCCAGCGCCATCGCCTTCACCTTCTACTCCCTGCTCGCCGGCGTCCCCACCGTCGGCTGGTCCGACCCCACCGGGCCCGGGCTCGCGCGCGGCTGCGCCACCTACCGGCCCGGCGTCGTCCTCGCCTTCAACGAGGCCCTGGCCCACCTCGCGACGTACAACCCCGACCCGGAGGACTTCACCTCCGTCGAGGTGTGGGTCAACCTCGGCGACTGCGGCCACGACGCCCACATGCGGCGCCTGATGGAGCTGGGGCACACCACCGTCGGCGACCGCACCGTCCCCGGCTCGGTCATCGACGACGGGCTCGGCTCCTCCGAGCTCGGCTGGGCCGCCCTGCGCCGCGAGATCACCCCCGGCAGCCCGCCCCGCGCCCGCCACCTCGGCCGCCGCGTCCCCCTCTCCGAGGTCGCCGTCCTGCGCGAGGACGGCAGCCACGCGGACCCCGGCGAGGTCGGCCTGCTCGGCGTCCGCGGCGACTCCATCGCCCGCGGCTACTGGAACGACTCCGACACCACCTACCGCTCCACCCTCGCCGGCTACTGGCTCTCCGGCGACCTCGTCCACCGCACCGAGGACGGCGAGTACTTCCACGTCGACCGCGCCGTCGACCGCATCCGCACCGACGCCGGCGACGGCTACTCGGCCCTGATGGAGGAGGAGATCCTCCTGGGACTGAAGGAGGTCGCCGACTGCGCGGTCGTCGCCGGGCACGACCAGGACCGTACGGTCCCCGTCGCCCTCGTCCGGCTGTTCGACGGCGGCGGGGACGCCGCGGACCTGCTGCGCCGGGCCAACGACGTCCTCGACCGGATCGGCCAGCCCCGGCTCGCCCTGCTGGAGATCGCGGCCTCCCCGGGCGACATCCCCCTCGGCCCCACGGGCAAGGTGCTCAAGCGGCAGCTGCGCGAGAAGTACGTGGCCCTGCAGACCTACCGGCCCGCTGACCCCGCGGCCGTGGCCACGGCCGGCGACGGGACGGCGGTGACGCTCCGATGACGACCGTCACCCCCCGCCCCGCGAGCCTGCTCGACGCGCCGCCCGAGGACACCGTCGCCTGGATCAACGCGGCGGGCGAAGGCACCCTGGCCGGGCGGATGGGCATCACCTTCCACGAGGCGACGCCGCAACGCCTGGTCGCCACCATGCCCGTGGCCGGCAACACCCAGCTCTACCGCATGCTCCACGGCGGGGCCTCCGCCGTGCTCGCCGAATCGCTCGGCTCGATCGGTGCCGTCCTGCACGCCGGCGACGGTCACATCGCCGTCGGCGTCGACATCAACGCCACCCACCACCTGGCGGTCCGCAACGGGACCGTCACCGGAGTCGCCACCGCGCTCCACCTCGGCAGGACGACGGCCACCTACGAGGTCGTCATCTCCGACGAGAGCGGGCGGCGCCTGTGCACCTCCCGCATCACCTGCGCCATCCACGGCCGACGGAAGAGCCGCTGACCCGCAGCCCTTACACCCGGCCGGCCCCTTCACCCGTACCGACCACAGGTCCGCGAACCGCGCCGTCCGCCGCGCGCGACCGGCGCCGAGGAGCCCCATGACCGACCAACTCGCCCCGCCCGCCGTGGCGGAGGCCTCGACCACACCGACCGTACGCACCGGACCTACCCTCCTCGTCCTGCTGTCCGCCATGTTCTTCGCCCAGTTCGACTTCTTCGTGGTGAACGTCGCCGCGCCGTCGCTGGAGAAGAGCATCCACGCGGGGCCCGCCGCCCTCGAACTCGTCGTCGGCGGCTACGCCTTCGCCTACGCGGCCGGCATGATCACCGGAGGCCGGCTGGGTGACAAGTACGGCTACCGGCGGCTGTTCGTCATCGGCACGATCGCCTTCGGCATCACCTCGCTGCTGTGCGGCATCGCCGTCAACCCCGAGCAGCTCATCGCCGCCCGGCTGGCCCAGGGCCTCGCCGGCGCGGTGATGGTCCCGCAGGTCCTCGCCGTGATCACGGCGGACTTCCCCGACGAGCGCAAGCCCAAGGCCATGGCCTGGTACGGCGCCGCCGCAGGTCTCGGCTCCATCGCCGGCCAGGTCCTCGGCGGCGCGCTGATCGCCGCGGACTTCGCCGGGCTCGGCTGGCGGAGCATCTTCCTCATCAACGTCCCGTTCTGCGCGGTGATCGCGGCCGCCGCCATGCGCGTCCTGCCCGCCCGGACCCACCGGCGGCGCATCGGGCTCGACCCCGTCGGGGCGTCCGGCGTCACCCTCGCCCTCGCCCTGCTGCTCGTGCCCCTGACCATGGGCCACACCTCGAACTGGCCGGTGTGGACCTGGGTCAGCATGGCCCTCGCGATCCCCGTCGCCGCGCTCACCCTGCGCTGGGAGCGCACCCTCGCGCGCCGCGGCGGCGACCCCGTGCTCGTCTTCCCGTTGTTCCGCAGCCCCTCCTTTAGGGGCGGCGTGATCGCGAGCGTCGCGTTCATGGTCTACTTCGGCAGCTTCATGTTCACGCTCACCCTGCTGCTGCAGTCCGGCATGGACCTCGGCCCGTTCCAGGCGGGCCTGGTGTTCTCCCCGATGGGCATCCTCTTCACCGCCACCTCGATGATCGGCGGCAGGCTCACCGGCCGCTGGGGCATGAGCGCCCTCGTCGTCAGCAGCGGCGTGATCGTCCTGGGCCTGGTGGCCCTGGCCGTACGGCTGTACGCGGCCGGCCCCGACACCGGCCTGCCGTGGATCGTGCTGTGCCTGTGCCTGATCGGCGCCGGCAACGGCGTCGTCCTGCCCGCCCTCTTCGGCGCCGCGCTGATGCGGGTCCGGGCCCAGGACGCGGGCATCGCCTCCGGCATCCTCACCACCACCCAGCAGTTCGCGAGCGCGGCCGGTGTCGCGGTCGTCGGCGCGGTGTTCTTCGCCGTCGCCGGCAAGCACGCCACCGCCGCGAGCTGGGCCGACGCCATGGCCTGGGCGACCGCGATCAGCGTGCTGATGGTCCTCGTCGTGATGTGGATGACGTGGACCTTCCGGCGCTTCACCGGCGGCGGGGAGAGGCCCGCCGAGGTCCCCGCCGCGCACGTCTGACCACCACACCGACAGGAGACAGCACGCCATGTGCGGAATAGCAGGATGGGTCTCGTACGACCCGGCACGCCCCGTCACCGCCGACACGGCGAACGCGATGACGCACACCATGGCGTGCCGCGGCCCGGACGCGCACGGCCTCTGGCTGGACGACCGGGCCGCCCTCGGCCACCGCCGCCTCGCCGTCATCGACCCCGACGGCGGCAAACAGCCCATGACCTTCGAACACGCCGGCCGGACGGTCGTCGCCCTCACCTACAGCGGCGAGGTGTTCAACTTCCGCGAGCTGCGGGCCGAGCTGGAGGGCCGCGGGCACGTCTTCCGTACGAGCAGCGACACCGAGGTCGTCCTGCACGCCTACCTCGAGTGGGGCGAGGACTGCACCGAGCGCCTCAACGGCATGTACGCCTTCGCCCTGTGGGACGCCCGGACCCAGGAGCTGCTGCTGGTCCGTGACCGCATGGGCATCAAGCCGCTGTACTACCACCCCACGCCCGACGGCGTCCTCTTCGGCTCCGAGCCCAAGGCCATCCTCGCCCACCCCGCCGTACGCCCCGCCGTCGACGCCGAAGGCCTCGCCGAGCTCGTCGCCTTCACGAAGACCCCCGGCCACGCCGTCTACAAGGGCATGTACGAGCTGCCCCCCGGCCACACCGCCCGCATCCGCCGCGGCGGCCTGACCCTGCGCCGCTACTGGGCCCTGGAGTCCCGCGAGCACACCGACGACCTCGACACGACGATCGCCCGCATCCGCGAGCTGCTGGAAGACATCATCGCCCGGCAGATGGTCGCCGACGTCCCCCTCGGCACCCTGCTCTCCGGCGGCCTGGACTCCAGCGTCATCACCGCCCTCGGCGCCCGGCAGCGCACGGCCGAGGGCGGCGCCCCCGTACAGTCCTTCGCCCTCGACTTCGCCCGCCACGCCGAGAACTTCACGGCCGACGACTGGCGCGGCACGCGCGACACCCCGTACGCCGAGGCCCTCGCCCGGCACGCCGGCTCCGACCACCGGGTCATCACCCTCCCGTCGTCCGCGCTGCTCGACACCGCCGCCCGCGAAGCCGTCATGCGCGCCCGCGACCTGCCCTTCGACCTCGGCGACGGCGACACCTCCCTCTACCTGCTGTTCAAGGCGGTCCGCGAGCAGTGCACGGTCGCGCTCTCGGGGGAGTCCGCCGACGAGGTCTTCGGCGGCTACCGCTGGTTCCACCACCCCCGCTCCGTGGCCGCCGACACCTTCCCCTGGCTCGCGCCGCCCTTCGGCACCGGCATCTCCGGCCCCGGCAGCGGCCCCGGCGAGGCCCTGCTGGACCGCGGCCTGCTCGAGAAGATCGACCTGCAGGGGTACCGGGCGGAGCGCTACCGCGAGGCACTCGCCGAAGTGCCCCGCCTGCCCGGCGAGAGCGGCCTGGAACGGCGCATGCGCGAGATCGGCTACCTGCACCTGACGCGCTTCGTCCAGTGGATGCTCGACCGCAAGGACCGCGCCAGCATGGCCGTCGGCCTGGAGGTCCGCGTCCCCTTCTGCGACCACCGCCTCGTCGAGTACGTCTTCAACACCCCCTGGGCCATGAAGACCTTCGACGGCCGGGAGAAGTCCCTGCTGCGTGCCGCCACCCGCGACCTCCTGCCGGACGTCGTCGCCGACCGCGTCAAGGCCCCGTACCCCACCACGCGCGACCCGTACTACCTCGACGGCCTGCGCAGCGCGCTGAAGCGGGCCACCGAGGGCCCGGACTCGCTCGTCCGCCCGCTCCTCGACGGCCCCTCGCTGGCCGCGGCCACCGCCGACGACCCCCGGCCGGGCTACCGCACCGGCAGCGAACTGGTCCTGGCCCTGGACTTCTGGCTGCGGACGCACGACGTGTCGCTGGAGTTCTGAGCACGGGGGACGGAGGGCCGCCCCGCCCCCCGTCTCCCACCCCCCGTCTCCCAAGTCGGCCAGTTGTCGACTGCCGGGCGCCACGCACAGCCACGACACTGCCAGGTGATTCCCGCGGCCGAGTACGGAGTACGTCGAGCACAGGGAGGCACCTGATGATCCATCTGACCGAGACCCTGGCCCTGCAGAGCGTCGAGGAGTTCCTGACGCCGGCGGAGCTCGGACAACTGGTCAAGATCATGGACAGCGAGATCGCGGCGACCGGATGGAAGCCGCGCCGCCAGGCCGAACTCCTCCGGGCCCCAGGGCTGGCCCAGGAGATCCTGCGCGCCGCCACGGCCCGCGCCCTGCACGTCCTGCAGCGGGCCCTGCCCTCGGTGGCCGCCGACGCCCGCTGGGACTACACCGAACTGACGGCCGGCCAGCACATTCCGGCCCACATCGACGGGATCCCCGACCCGGCCGTCGCGCCCCGGCGCATCGGACGCATCGGCGTGGTCCTCGAAGACGCCGACGCGGGCGGAGAGTTCTACATCGAGACCACGGCCGCCCCGGCCGTCTGGACGGGGGACGTCGTGGGCGAGGCCGAGGGCTACGCCCCCGGCACCCCCCTGACGCACCGGATGCCGCACCTGGGCGGCCACGAGGCCGTCCCCGCCTGGCTCCGCGGCATCGACGCCACCCGCTGGGTCACCCCCACCCGCCCCGGCACCGCACTCGCCTACGGCGCACAGGTCCTCCACGGCGTACAACCGGTCCGCGCCGGAAAACTGCGCAAGTTCGTCACCGACCTGCTGGACACCCCGGCACGCAGGTAGCCGCGACAGCCGCACCCCGTACCGCGCGTAAATCGCTTGGCCAGGTCACCGGCGTCCGCACAGACTTGCCCCATGCAGGAGCCCTACCGCCGGATCCGGGCGGCGCACACCGACAGCACCATCACCGTCTACCAGGCCTACGCACCCCGCCTCGGCCTGCCGGCCGCCCGGGACGGCCGGTTCCCGGCCGCGTGGAAGCGGGACCGGATGACGTGGATAAAGCCCTCCTTTCTCTGGATGATGTACCGCTGCGGCTGGGCCACCAAGGCCGACCAGGAGTGCGTCCTCGCGATCGAGATCGACCGGGTCGGCTTCGACTGGGCCCTGGCCAACGCCTGTCTGTCCCACTACGACCGGGACGTCCACGCCGACCGCGCCGCCTGGCAGCGCGAGCTGAAGGCCGCACCGGCCAGGGTGCAGTGGGACCCCGAGCGCGACCTGCACCTGAAGGCCCTGCCTCACCGGTCGCTCCAGCTGGGGCTCGCGGGCGAGGCGGCGCGTCGTTACGCCGATGAGTGGACCGTGTCCATCACGGACGTCACGCCCCTGGCCCGTGAGGTCCACCGGCTGGTCGGCGCCGGGGACCTCGACGAGGCGCGGCGCAGGCTGCCGGAGGAGCGGCCGTACGAGCCGGCCGGCGGCTCGTGCTCGTAGCGGGTTCATGGCCGGAATTCGCTCGTCGCTTCGCCATGAACCCGCCGATGCGCGCGTTCGTGTCCCGGGTCAGTCCGCCGGCAGCAGCTCCGTGAGCGGCAGGGCTGCCGCGTCCTGCGGGGGCCGCGAGAGGTAGAGCGTCGTGTGGAAGTACCCCTCGGTCTCCTTGCCCCGGGGGTCCTCGCCCGCGGCCTCGACGGCCTCGACGGCGTACCGCTGCTCCTCCGGCCCGCTGAAATGGCGCTGCGGGAACGTGCGGGCGGTGTACTTCTCCGTGCTCAGGCCGTGGGCGGCCAGGGCGTCGGCGATCGGCTCGTACGAGGCGGTCCGGAGCACGAACGAGGCCACCCAGGGCGGCGTGTCCGTGCCCGCGGTGAGGGCCTTGAGCGTCCTGGCGGACAGGAATGTGGTCCCGCCGGTGACGGTGATGAGCCGGGCCCGCCGCGTCTGCCGCAGCAGCTCTCCGCTGGGCTCGGCGGTCTCCAGGTTCTCGGCGAACCCCTCGTCGAGCAGCCCGGCGGCCTGCGCGTAGGACACGGCCTGCGCGGCCACGTCGATGCCGACCACGCGGGCGGCTCCCGGCCGCCGGCGTGCCGCGAAGTACGCCCGGTCGTCCTCGATGAGCTCGGCCGTGGTGAGCGGCGCGACCTGCGGCGAGGTGTAGCGGGTGTAGAGCTCGTCCAAGGTGACGTCGTGGTTGAGGAGTGCCGCGTTGATGCCGTAGGAGCAGCAGATGTCCACGACGGTCGGCGGCTCGTCGCCGGGTGGGCCCCCGAGCGTCTCGGCCATACGCCGGAAGACGCTCTGGGCATGGTGCGGTGTCTGGTACTCCAGAGGTCCCAGCACCGTGAAGTACGCCCGGGGGTCGGGCTGGTCGTAGATCTTGTCGAACGAGGTCATCCCGGAGGTCATCGCACAATTCCTCTCGCCCCTGGGGGCCGGCCGGACCGGCCCCGCTACAGGTAGAGCCTCCGGGGCCGAAAAGGGAACAGGGCAGGGGCTGAATTCGGCCATTTTCGGCGTATGTGCTGTCCCGTACTCTTCGACGCTACCCCGCCCCGTCCGGATCGTCCGCGGACCTGGTCAGACCACCGCGCCCGAGTCCCTCGGGTCCTTGCGTGGTGCGGGGGACGCGGGTGGTGCGGCGGCGGGCCGGTGTTCTTCGAGGATCACGGCGATCGGTGCGGCCGTCAGGACGGTCGAGCCGATGCCGAACAGCACCCCGGCGAGCAGCGCCAGGGAGAAGTCGGCGAGCGAGTCGCCTCCCAGCACCGCGAGCGCGGCGAGGACGAAGAGGACGCCCATGCCCGTGTTCACCGTGCGCGGCACGGTGTGCAGGATCGCGCTGTCGACGGCGGACGCCAGAGGCGTCCGCCCCTCGCCCGCCCCCGGGCCTCCGGCCCGTCCAGGGCGCCGCGTCTCGCGGATGCGGTCGAAGACGACCACCGTGTCGTTGACGGAGTAGCCGACCACCGTGAGCAGCGCCGCGAGGAAGACGCTGTCGGCCGGCCGGCCCAGCCAGGCGAAGAGCCCGGCCACCAGCAGCACGTCCTGGACCATCGCCGCCACCGCCGCCGTCGCGAAGGTCCAGCGGAAGCGCACGCTGAGGTAGACGAGCTGGGCCGCCACCGCGACGCCCAGGGCGATCAGCGCCTTGTCGCGCAGCTCGCTGCCCAGGCTCGGCCCGATCCGCTCGTCGCGCTCGACGGTGACGGCCCCGCCGTGGGCTTCCAGGGCCGACTGGATGCGCTGCCGGCCGCCGTCGTCCATGGCGCCGGTGCGCACGACGACGTCACCGTTGCCCGACTTCTGTACGACGGCCCGCGGGAATCCGGCGTCACCGACCGCGGCGCGCGCCTTCTCCACGTCCACGGGGCGGCTCGTGCCGTACTCGACCAGACGGCCCCCGGTGAACTCGACGCCGAGCTGCAGCCCGCGCGCCCCGAGACCCGCGACGGCGAGGGCCAGCAGCGCGGCGCTGACGCCCAGCCAGATGCGGCGGTAGTGCATCAGACGGGGGCCGCGGCGGGCGAGGAAGGCCCGCATCCGGCCCGTCGAGGCGACTCCGGCCAGGCGCGGCCGGCGCCGGACGCAGTCGTGCCGCAGCGCCCAGTCCGCGAGCACCCGGGTGATGACGAGGGCGGAGATCATGGAGGCCGCGACGCCCACGGACAGGGTGACGCCGAAGCCCTTGACCGGGCCCGTGGCGAAGAAGAAGAGCAGGCCGGCGGCGAGGAGGGTCGTCACGTTCGAGTCGACGACGGCGCTCCAGGCCTTGCCGAAGCCCTTCCGCAGCGGGCCGCACAGATCCTGCGGGCCGCTGCGGCGGGCGGCTGCGACCCGGGTCCGTTCGTACTCCTCCCGGGTCCGTTCGAAGACGAGGACGTTCGCGTCGACGGCCATGCCCACGGCCAGCACGAACCCGGCCAGCCCGGGAAGGGTGAGCGTGGCCCCGAGCGCGACCAGCGCGGCGTACGAGATCAGCCCGTACAGCGCGAGCGCCACCGTGGCCAGGACGCCGAGCAGCCGGTAGACGGCGATGACGAACAGCGCCGTGCAGACGAGGCCGATGACCGCCGCGCCCGCGCTCGCCCGGATCGCCTCGGCGCCCAGCGTCGGGCCGACGGTGCGCTGTTCGACGACCTCGACCGGGACGGGCAGGGCCCCGCCCTTGACGAGCGCCGCCAGATCGCGGGCCGCGGCGTCGTCGAACCCGCCGGTGATCTGGGCGCTGCCGCCCTGGATCCCGGTCCGGCACGGCACGCTGCGCTGCATGGCCGGTGCCGAGACGACGCGGTCGTCGAGGACGATCGCGACCCGGCGGGAGGTCTCGCCCGGCGCGGCGCACGCGGCCTCGCCCGTGACGCGCGCCCAGCTCTTCTCGCCGCCGCCCCGGAAGGAGAGGGCGACGGTCCAGCCGCTGCCGGTCTGCGCGTCGAGGACGGCCCGGGCGTCCTTGACGTCCTTGCCGGTGAGGGCTGCCGGGCCCAGGCGCAGGGAGTGGCCGGGGGCGTCGGGGTCGGGGAGGGTCCGTGCGCCGGCGGCGCCGTCCGCGGCCGCCGGGGGACGGTCGCCGTCCGGCGCGGTGCCGAGTACGGGGTGGAAGGTGAGCTGGGCGGTGCGGCCGATGACGTCGACGGCCTTCCGGGGGTCCTGGACGCCGGGCAGTTCGACGACGATGCGGCGCTCGCCGGAGCGTGCGAGCGACGGCTCGGCCACGCCGAGCGCGTCGACCCGCTGCCGCAGGACCTCCAGCGCCCGGTCGGTGGCGGCGGCGTCCGCCCGGGACGTGGGCGAGTCCCGCGTCTCCAGCACGATCTGGGTGCCGCCGCGCAGGTCGAGGCCGAGCCGGGCGGGGGTGGTCAGGGCGAAGAACAGGGAGGCCGCGACGACGGCGAGGGCGACGAGCGCGCGCCACAGCGGGGCACGGCGCGAGGGCCGGGGTGACATGGTTTCTCCACTTCACGGCAGACGGAGGTGGAGCGTCGGCAGCCGGAGGCCCGGCCTCGCAGGACGGATTGACGAAACGCCGGAAATGACGCCTTGTCAGATGCCGCTGCGGGCACGCGAGAAGGGCAGGGCGGGGCCGACGCTCAGGGCGTCAGATGCTCCGTGTGGAGGGAGGGCCGCGGGTGCGGCGCGAGGAGGGGGCCGCCGCGGGCGGGGCACGCTCCTGCCGGGGCCCGGCGGCCTCGCCGGTCGGCAGCGGGACGGCGAGCGGCCCGGTCACCGGGCCGGGCACCGCTCCGGGCAGCCCGGGCAGACGGGTGTGCTGCACGGCTGCGGAGACGTGGAGGCCCTGGGCGCGGGTGCCGTCCGCCGCGGGCGGGGAGTCCGGCGCGCTGAGCGCGGGACGGGCCGGGTCGGCGGAGCCGGTGACCGAGGTGACGGAGGTGACCGAGGCGAGCGAGCCGACCGGTGGGGCGACGGCCGGGGCACCGACGGCGGGCCCCGTACCGCAGACCACGCTGAGCAGGAGGACGAGCAGGGACCACAGGGCGACCGGCACCGGAGTGCGCCGTGCGTGCTGCTCCACACCGCCTCCGTCCGTTCGGTTCCGTGCCCGGTATCGCCGTCAGCGCGCGCCGGGGCGCGCAGGCTCCACCCTAGCCCGCGAGGCCGGGGCGGCCACCACCCGTCACGGCGACGGCCTCAGCCGGTCGACAGCGAGCCCGCCACCTCCGTCAGCGCATCGAGGACCGGCCGGATGAGCGGGTGGTCCTCGGCGCCGCGGCGGACCGCCGCGAACACGCGCCGGGTCGCGGCCAGGCCCTCGACGGGGCGGACGACGGTGTCCTTCAGCTCCATGCCGCGCAGCGCCGAGCGCGGTACGAGGGCCACCCCGGCTCCGGCCCCGGCCAGGGCCACCACGGCGCGGAAGTCGTCCGAGGAGTGCACCAGGCGGGGCTGGAAGCCGGCCAGTTCGCAGGCCAGCACCACCACGTCGTGGCAGGGGTTGCCCGGGTAGGGCCCGATCCAGTCGCTGTCGGCCAGCTCGTCCAGGCACACGTGGGAGCTGCCGGCCAGCGGGTGCGCGGCGTGCAGGACGGCGTCGAAGGGCTCGGCGTAGAGCGGCACCCGGACGAGCCGCAGGTCGTCCTCCCGCGGGGCGCCCCGGTACTCGACGGCGAGGGCCACATCGGCCTCCCCGTCCAGCACCATCGGCAGGCTCGCGTCGCCCTCGGCGTCGCGCACCCGGAGCCGGATGCCGGGATGGCGGACGGCGAGGAGCCCGATGACCGGGGCCAGCACCTCCGCGATGCCCGTGGCGAACGCCGCGACGGTCAGCTCGCCGGCGGTGCCGCCCGCGTACGCGGCGAGCTCCGCCTCGGCCCGCTCCAGCTGGGCGACGACCTCGTGGGCGTGGGTCAGCAGGATCTCGCCGGCCGCGGTGAGGCGGACGCCGCGGCCGCTGCGGGTCAGCAGGACGTGGCCGGTCTCCTGTTCCAGCGCCGCGAGCTGCTGGGAGACGGCCGAGGGGGTCAGGTACAGCGCGGCGGCCGCGGCGGTCACCGTACGGTGGTCCGCCACGGCCCGCAGGACGCGCAGCCGCCGGGGGTCGATCACCCCGTCATTTTGCCAGGAACGGGCGGCGGCCCCGGCAGGGCCGCGAGCAGCGACCTCCGCGGGGCCCCGCCCGACGCCCCGGCAGGCCCCGGCAGCGCCCCGGCGGTGCTCAGCCCCGCAGTGTGTTGCGCGCGTCGACGAACGCCGCGACGGCCCGCTCCACGTCGGCGGTGGAGTGCGCCGCGGACAGCTGCACGCGGATCCGGGCGGCACCCATCGGGACCACCGGGTAGGAGAAGCCGATCACGTAGACGCCGCGCTCCAGCAGCAGCTCCGCCATCCGGCCGGCCTCCGCCGCGTCACCGATCATGACGGGGGCGATGGCGTGGTCGCCGGGCAGGATCTCGAAGCCCGCCTCGGTCATCTTCGTGCGGAACAGCGCGGTGTTGGCCTTCAGCTGCTCCCGCAGGTCGCCCGCGGACTCCAGCAGGTCGAGGACCTTCAGGGAGGCGGCGGCGATGACCGGCGCGAGGGAGTTGGAGAAGAGGTACGGGCGCGAGCGCTGGCGCAGCAGGGCGACGATCTCGGCGCGGGCGGCGACGTAGCCGCCGGAGGCGCCGCCGAGGGCCTTGCCGAGGGTGCCGGTGATGATGTCGACCCGGTCCATGACGCCGTGCAGCTCGGGGGTGCCGCGGCCCTCGGGGCCGACGAAGCCGACCGCGTGGGAGTCGTCGACCATCACCATCGCGTCGTAGCGGTCGGCCAGGTCGCAGATCTCGCGCAGCGGCGCGACGTAGCCGTCCATGGAGAAGACGCCGTCGGTGACGATCAGCTTGCGGCGCGCGCCGCCCTCGACGGCCGCCTGGAGCTGCTTCTCGAGGTCGGCCAGGTCGCGGTTGGCGTAGCGGAAGCGGCGGGCCTTGGACAGGCGGATGCCGTCGATGATGCTCGCGTGGTTGAGGGCGTCGGAGATGACCGCGTCCTCGGCGCCGAGCAGGGTCTCGAACACGCCGCCGTTGGCGTCGAAGCAGGACGAGTAGAGGATCGTGTCCTCCTGGCCGAGGAACGCGGACAGCCGGCCCTCCAGCTCCTTGTGGACATCCTGCGTGCCGCAGATGAAGCGCACCGAGGCCATGCCGTAGCCCCAGCGGTCGAGGGCGTCCTTGGCGGCGGTGACGACCTCGGGGTGGTCGGCGAGGCCGAGGTAGTTGTTGGCGCAGAAGTTGAGGACGTCGCCGGGGGCGCCGCCCGCCGTGACGTGGACGGAGGCGCTCTGCGGGGTGCCGATCACGCGCTCGGGCTTGAAGAGACCGGCCTCGCGGATCTCGTCGAGGGTGGCGCGGAGGTCGTCGCGGACGGACGCGTACATGCGGGGGACTCCTTACGGAAGGAAAGGGGGGCTACCTGGCCTGGGCGGGGCCGCCCGGCGGGAGGGCGGCCGGGCGGGTCAGGCGGTCCAGTCGAGGATGATCTTGCCGCTGCGGGCGGTGGCGGCCTCGTCGAAGGCCGCGTCGAAGTCCTTGTACGAGTACCGTCCGGTGATCACCGGGCTGAGGTCGAGGCCGCCCTCGAGCAGCACCGTCATCGCGTACCAGGTCTCGTACATCTCCCGGCCGTAGATGCCCTTGACGGTGATCATCGAGGTGACGATCTTCGCCCAGTCGACGGGGAACTCCTGGGCGGGCAGGCCCAGCATGGCGATCTTTCCGCCGTGCGTCATGTTGGCGATCATGTCGCGCATGGCCTCGGGCCGGCCGGACATCTCCAGGCCGACGTCGAAGCCCTCGCGCAGGCCCAGCAGACGCTGCGCGTCCGCGATACCGGCGTCGGAGACGTTGAGGGCCAAGGTCGCGCCCGCCTTGCGGGCGATCTCCAGGCGCGGCTCGCTGACGTCGGTGATGACGACGTTGCGGGCGCCGGCGTGCTTGGCGACGGCCACGGCCATGATGCCGATCGGGCCCGCGCCCGTGATCAGCACGTCCTCGCCGACCAGCGGGAAGGAGAGCGCGGTGTGCACGGCGTTGCCGAACGGGTCGAAGATCGCGGCGACGTCGAGGTCGACCTTCGTGCGGTGCACCCAGACGTTGGAGGCGGGCATCACGACGTACTCGGCGAACGCGCCGTCGCGGCCGACGCCGAGGCCGACCGTGCTGCGGCACAGGTGGCGGCGGCCGGCCAGGCAGTTGCGGCACTTGCCGCAGACGAGGTGGCCCTCGCCGCTGACCAGGTCGCCGGCCGTGATGTCCTGCACGTCCGCACCCACGGCGGCGACCTCGCCGACGAACTCGTGGCCGAGCACGAGCGGGGTCTTCACCGCGCCCTGGGCCCAGCCGTCCCAGGAGCGGATGTGCAGGTCGGTGCCGCAGATGCCGGTGCGCAGCACCTTGATCATGACGTCGTCGGGGCCGTACTCCGGCTCCGGGACGTCCATGAGCCACAGCCCGGGCTCGGCCTTGTGCTTGACGAGTGCCTTCATGGCTGCGGCTCCAGGCGTCGTGAGGTGATGCGTGATTCTTTTGCGCGCACCAATGTGCCCAGTGGTGACCGTGAAGTCCATCGAGGTTTTCTTAAGCCGGGCAACAGCAGAACTTCACGCGGGCCTCGGCAGGCCTCACCCGAGGCGGGTCAGCTTGGCCCCCGAGCCCGGCGCCGCCATGTCCTTCCGGAGCGCGACGGGCACCTGCGCCCGGCCCGGCCCGCTCCCGACGGCCAGCGTGCCGACCTCCGTACCGGCCCGGGCCGCGTGCGGGATGCCCTTGGCGCCGGCGGCGAGCTCGCGCTTCGCCTCCAGCCCGCCCCAGCCGACGGCGCGCAGGTCCGCCGTGGCGACGACCGGCGTCCGGCCGCCGAGGCCGTCATCCACGTACCCCACGACGTCACCCTTGCGGACCACCGTGGCGGGGACGAGGGCGTCCTGCACCGCCTTGATCATCTTGTAGCTGCGCTCCTTGACGACCTTCAGGTGGGCGTTGGCGTCGTCGCTGCCCGCCTGCCGCTGGGCCATGGTCGCGCCGACGATCAGGCGCTCCTCGCCCTCGATCGTCCGCTTCGCCGCCCACATCAGCGTTCCGCCCGCCGGACGGCTCGACCCGGTCTTGATGCCGAGCCCGCCGGGGTTGGTGACGAGCAGGTCGTCGTTGTTGTTGTAGATCCGCCCGGGCAGGCCGGGGACGTCGGCGTTCGGCATCTTGACGATCTTCCGCAGGACGTCGTTCTTCATGACCTCCTCGGCCAGCTTGACCTGGTCCGCGGCGGTGCTCACAGTCGACGCGTCCAGCCCGCTCGGGTCGGTGTACGTCGTGTCGTCCATGCCGAGCTCCCGGGCCGCCTCGTTCATCTTCTTCACGAAGGCGTCCTCCGACCCGGCGTCCCAGCGGGCCAGCTGCCGCGCGATGTTGTTGCCGGAGGGGATCAGCAGCATCTGCAGCATCTGGAACCGGGTGTAGGTCTGCCCCTCCGAGACCTCCACGCGCGACTCCTCCTGGGCACCCGCCTCCTTGGCGGCCGTGGCGTCGATCGTGATCGGCTCGCCCTCCTCCCCGCTCTTGAGCGGGTGCTCCTTGAGGATCACGTACGCGGTCATGACCTTGGCGACGCTCGCGGTCGGCACGGGCTTCTGCTCGCCGTGCGTGCCGAGGCTGCCGACGCCCACGACCCTGGCCGCGGCCTGGCCCTCCTCCGGCCACGGCATGGAGAACGCCTCACCGGTGAAGGTGTACGGGTCCCCGGCGACCGTGAACCGCGGGTCCGGCAGCGGCCGGATCAGCTGGACGACGCCGAGGAGGACGGCGAGCAGCAGGACGAGCGGCCCCCAGATCTTCAGCCGCCGCGCCACGGTGCGGGCCGCAGGCGCCGGCCGCTCCGTCGTCTCCTCCTCCGGCTCCTTCTTCGGCTCCGCCATGCCGGGGGACTCGCCTGCCACCGATGCCTCCTCCAGATCGTCACCACTCGCCATCGAACCGATGTGCTAGACGAGTGCGACATACCTGGGGGTTCCATCATCAATATGCTGATCTGGTGAGCATGCGGTCCGCCCCCTCCGCCTTCCGGAAGCCGTCGAGGACCTTGCCCTCCGTGCTGAGCCAGCCGCGCTCGTAGTCGAACCGCGGGGTGCCGGAGAAGGTCAGGTAGAGCCACTTGAAGTTCTCGGCGAAGAAGTAGGCGGGGCAGTGGTCGCCCTTGGTCTTGGGCTGCCGGGTGACGTCGGTGATCACCGTGTAGCCGCCCGGCACGCGGTGGTGCTTGCGGAGGTTGCGGAAGTACTGCCAGGCCGTCGTCCGGTAGTACGGGTCCCCGGTCTGCCACCACAGCTGGAAGGCGCAGTTGGCGTACTCGGGCCGCAGGTCGTTGCGGCGGCTGCGGGCCTGCAGGCGGGCGTAGTCGATCTCCTCGGGGATGACCTCGTACTTGTCCAGGACGGCCGTCCAGGAGCGGTAGTAGTCCGCCGCGAGGTCGTTGTCCCCGCCGACCGGCAGGACGGCGACGGCCAGCGCGGACTGGCGCCGGCTGATCAGCTTCCCCGTGCGGAAGTCGACGTGTTTGAACCAGAGCCTGCCGTCGACGCGCTCCGCCTGGTGCTTGCGCATCGCGGCGGTGAACATCTTGAACCAGTCCCGGCAGTCCTCGTCGTGGAACATCAGCCAGGCGCCCCACAGGTACTCGTAGAACGAG
The DNA here is from genome assembly GCF_013394065.1 of Streptomyces rectiverticillatus. NCBI lineage: Bacteria > Bacillati > Actinomycetota > Actinomycetes > Kitasatosporales > Streptomycetaceae > Streptomyces > Streptomyces rectiverticillatus. The sequence continues at coordinate 810,697 of NZ_CP040752.1, read as the reverse complement.
TCCGCCGGGGGATTCACGGCGACGCTGTCGCGGTCCGCCCACCGGCCGGTCTCGACGTTCAGCCGGGTGGCCAGCAGGTCGAGCGACGAGCGCCGCTCGACGACCGCGCGCAGCGCCCGCTCGGCGGCCCGCCGGTACCGCAGGTCGCCGGTGATCCGGGAGAGGACGCCGAACTCGAGGATGTTGGTGCCGATCTCGGCCACGGGCAGCGTGGTTCCGGAAACGCGCCCCGTCCGCAGGTTCACGTACCGGTACGGCATGCCGGTCGGTGACGAGGTGAAGGCGGGCAGCAGCCGGTCGGCCAGGTCGGTGCAGCGGTTGAGCAGGACCTTCTCGCCGGTGGCGAGGTAGCCCGAAAGGAGGCCCCCCACCAGCCGGATGGTGCACTCGAAGACCTGGAAGTTCGCGTCGACGTCGAAGTCCAGGTGGTTGCCGATCCAGTCGACGCAGCGCTCGACCTCGGTGTCGAGCTCCATCAGGTAGTGGGTGTCGAGCGCCTCGATGATCGACAGGCCCACCGGGTGGTTCCTGGCGAAGAAGTCGTGGTAGCGGCCCGACACCGGGAGGACCTCGTCGTGTCCCCAGGCGAACCGCTTGTAGCCGTCCCACGCATGGACGAACTCCGCCCGGATCTCCCGGGCCTTCTCGCGGTCCGCACGGAACTTCCCGCGCCGCCCGGGCACGGCCGGGGCGGCGTGCGCGGCCCCGGCCCCGGACGGTGCGGCGGCCCCGGCTCGCGTCTGCGCCGCGGCGCGCCCGGCCCCGCCGAGCGTGCCGCTCACGGCGAGACCGCCGGTGGCCGCGAGCCCGGAGAGCAGGCGCCGCCGGGTCGCGGGCGCGGGGAGCGAGTCGTACGTCATGACGGGCAGGACCTCCTGGCCACCGGTTCCGCCCCCCGACACTGATCGCAGTATGCGTCGGGCGGGCCGCTCCGGGCGGCAGGCGCGGCGGGCGGATGGTCATACCACCGTTCGGCCGGATGGCGAGAACCGGACGGCCCCGGAACCGGCCGCTGCCATGCTGATCGCGCGGCGCGGCCGCCGGTGGCCCCGCCGGGACGACGGAGGTGCTCTGTGCGCGAAGGTGCTCGTGAGACGAGGGCCGAGGAGGCGGGGCGGCGCAGCGCCGCCCTGGTCATCGAGGAGGCCCTGGGATTCCTCTACCCGGCTGCTCTGCGCGCAGCCGCGGCCGTGGGCGTGGCGGACCACCTGGCGGACGGCGCCCGCACCCCGGAGGAGCTGGCGGCGGCCACCGGGACCGACGCGCCGAGCCTCCGGCGCGTCCTGCGGCTGCTGGCCACGCGCGGGCTGTTCGAGGAGGACGACCACGGCCGCTTCCGGCTCACCGAGGCCGGTGACGCGCTGCGCTCGGACGCGCCCGTGCCGGTCGGGCCGGCGGTCCTGATGCTCACGGACCGGACGATGTGGCGGCCGGCCGGGGAGCTGACCAGGTGCCTGGAGGACGGGGGCTCGGCATTCGGCCACATCTTCGGCATGCCCTTCTTCGAGCACTTCGCCCGGGACGAGGAGACCGCCGCGGTCTTCCACGAGGGCATGGCCGCCATGTCCGAGGCGGAGAACCGACCGATCGCCGACAGCTGTCCCTTCCCCGGGGCCGCCACGGTCGTGGACGTCGGCGGCGGCCACGGCGGCCTGCTGCTGGCGGCGCTCCGCGGCCGTCCCGGCCTCCACGGCGTCCTCCACGACCGGGCGCACGTGCTGGCGGGCCACCGGCTCGACACCGAGGAGACGAAGGGCCGCTGGTCGCTGCACGAAGGCGACTTCTTCACCGCCGTCCCGCCCGGCGACGTCCACCTCCTCAAGCGCATCCTGCACGACTGGGACGACGAGCAGTGCGTGGGCATCCTGCGCAACTGCCGCCGCGCGCTGGCGCCGGGCGGCCGGGTGCTCGTCGTCGACGCGGTCCTGCCGCCGGGCAACGCCCCGCACCAGGGGAAGACGCTGGACGTGATGATGATGGCCTCCCTGGTCGGCCGCGAGCGCACGGAGAGCGACTTCGCCCGGCTGTTCGACGCGGCGGGGCTGCGGCTGTCGCGCGTCATCCCCACGCCGACCGTGCTGTCGATCGTGGAGGGCGTGGCCGGATCAACCGGATCGAAATCCTCCATATCCCTTGTGTCCCGGATCACTTGAGCCTGCCGCCCAAGGTCCATTGACCTCGATCACCCGCAATGGCAAGGATGATCGAAAACCAGGCCTTTGGGGGAAGGGCATGAGTGTTGACATGGCGTATCACCATTTGGGGGCGGGGGTTCTCGATCACGCCCGGAGCCGGCCCGACGGGATCGCGCTGGCCCTCGGCAAGCGCGACGTCACCTACGCGGAGGCCGCCGGAACGGCACTGACCTGGGCGGCCCGCATCCTCGACGTCACCGGCGGCAGTCCCCGCCGGGTGGGCGTCTTCGCCCACCGCAGCGAGACCTCCTACCTCGGCACGCTGGCGGCGCTCTTCTCCGGTGCCGCCTTCGTGCCGCTCAACCGGCGCTTTCCCGTCAAGCGCACCCGCTCCATGGTGGAGCGCGCCGGTCTCGACGCGCTGATCGTGGACCAGGGCTCGCTGCCCCGACTCGCCGAGGTGTTACGGGGGATCGCCCGGCCCCCGGCCGTGCTGCTGCCGCACGGCGACGCGGGCGACCGCGAGCAGCTCGCCGCCGCCGGCGTCCCGGCCGTGCTCACCGCGGCGGACCTCGCCGGCGCCGAGCCGCTCGCGACCGCCGTGCAGGCCGGGGAACACGACCTCGCGTACCTGCTCTTCACCTCCGGCAGCACCGGCGCCCCCAAGGGTGTGCCCGTCACCCACGGCAACGTGCGATCGTTCCTCGCAGCGGCCCAGGCCCGCTACGGCATCACTCCCGAGGACCGGTTCAGCCAGACCTTCGACCAGACCTTCGACCTGTCGGTCTTCGACCTCTTCATGGCCTGGGAGCACGGCGCCCGGGTCTGCGCCATGGACTCCATCGAGATCCTCGCCCCCTTCCGCTACTTGGAGCGCAACGAGGTCACCGTCTGGTTCTCGGTGCCCTCCGTGGCCGCCGTCCTGCGCAAGCGCGGGTCGCTGACGCCGGGCCGGATGCCGGGCCTGCGCTGGAGCCTGTTCTGCGGCGAGGCGCTGCCGCGCGCCACCGCGGAATCCTGGCAGGCCGCCGCCCCCGCCTCGGCCGTGGAGAACCTGTACGGCCCCACCGAACTGACCATCGCCTGCACGGCCTACCGCTGGGACCCGCAGACGAGCCCGGCCGCGTGTGTCCACGACAACGTCCCGATCGGGCGCCCCTTCCCGGGCCTCGCGCCGCTCGTCGTGGACGAGGCGCTGGAACCGGTCGCCGAGGGCGGCACCGGCGAGCTGTGCGTGGCCGGGCCGCAGACCGCGCCCGGCTACTGGCAGGACCCGGACCGCACGGCGGAACGGTTCTTCGAACGCGACGGCAGGACCTACTACCGCACCGGCGACCTCGTGCGCGCTCAGGACGGCGGCGACTACGTCTACCTGGGCCGCAACGACCAGCAGGTCAAGGTCGGCGGCTACCGCATCGAACTGGGCGAGATCGAGGCGGCGTTGCGCCGCTCCGGCTGCGCCGAGGCCGTCTGCATCCACCGGCCCGCCGATGACGCCATCGCCGCCGTCGTCTCCGGCGCGCACGACCCGGAGGCGCTCGCCGACGCCGTCGCCGCGCTGCTGCCCGCCTACATGGTGCCGAAGTCCGTGCACGCCGTCGACGAGATGCCGGTCAACGGCAACGGCAAGGTCGACCGCAACGCCCTGCGCTCCTGGCTGGACACCCTCGTCGCAGCCCGGTGAGCGGCAGCCGCACACCCGGCTGCACGACACGCCTCGAAGACCGCTCCGTGGAGAAGAACATGAACAGCGTCGACCAGCTGATCGCGCACACCCTCAGGATCGACGAAGGCAGGATCACCGCCGACCTGGAGTACCAGTCCGTCCGGGAGTGGGACTCCCTGGGGCACGTGACGCTGATGATGGCCCTGGAGAACGCCTACGGCACCCCCGTGGACGACGAACTCACCCTGGAACTGCGGACGGTGGCCGCGATCCGCGCCTTCGCCGCCGAGCACGCGGGTTCCTCCGCAGCCGAGGGCGCGGGCCCGGCGGCCCCGGCGGACGAGAAGCCCGCCGCGCCGGCGGTGACGGCACCGCAGCCCGGCAAGGCCGTCCGCCGCGGGCTCGAAGGCGTCAGCTTCGACCACACCACCATCACCCGCATCGACGGTGCCGAGGGCGTCCTGGAGTACCGCGGCTACAGCATCCACGACCTGGCCGAGCACGCCTCGTACACCGAGGTCGCCCACCTCCTCGTCCACGGCGAACTGCCCGACGCGCACGCCCGCGCAGCGTTCGAGAAGGAGCTGCAGGCCCGCCGCGCCCTGCCGCCCGAGGTGCTCTCCCTCGTCCGCTCGCTCGCCCACGCCCATCCCATGGACGCGCTGCTCACCTGCCTGCCCGCCCTCGCGGCCTACGGGCCCCGGCGCGACGCGGCCGCGGACGAGACGTACGGGGAGGCGCTCGACGCGGGGATCACGCTGCTGGCCCGGATCCCCATGCTGGTCGCGGCCCACCACGCCGTCCGGGAGGGCCGCGAGCCGGTCCTGCCGGCCGAGGACGTGCCCGCCGTCGAGGCGTTCCTGACGGTGCTCCTGGGTACGGCGCCCACCCCCGCGGCGGTCCGCTTCATGAACAAGGGGCTGATCGTCCACGCCGACCACAGCTCCAACGCCTCCGCGTTCGCCGCGCGCGTGGCCACCGGCTCCCGCGCCGGGATGACCGCCGCCCTCACCGCCGCCGTGGCGACGTTCGGGGGTTCGGTGCACGGCGGTGCGGCCGAGCGGGTCGTGCGCCTCATCGACGACGTCGGCAGCCCCGCGAACGCCGGGGCCTACGTGCAGGAGCTGCACGGCCGCGGCGAGCCCGTCATGGGCTTCGGCCACCGCGTCTACCGCACCGAGGACCCGCGGGTGCGCCACCTGCGCGCCACTGTCGCCGAGCTGAGCGCGGAGCGCGGGGACACCCGGGGCCTGGACATCCTCGACGCGGTCGCCGCCGCGATGGGCCCGTACGCCCGGCGCGGCGTCGCCCCCAACGTGGACCTGTACGCGGGACTGGCCTACCGGCTGCTCGGCCTGCCCGACGACCTGGCCGTGCCCCTCTTCGTCGTCGGCCGCACCGCCGGCTGGGTCGCCCAGGTGCTCGAACAGCACGCCAACAACGTGCTCATCCGCCCCCTGCTGAGCTACGACGGCCCCCGCTCGCGCAGCTACGCGGGAGGCGCCGCATGAGCCGCCACCTGCTGTGCATCGGCCGCTCCCGGCAGATGCACGCCAAGGCCCACCGCCTCGGCCTGCGCCTGAGCGTCGTCGCCGAGCTGTCCCGGGTGCGCACCCAGCGGGACCTGTCGATGTACGAGCGGATCGTCGCGCTGCCCGATACGGCCCAGGTGGCCGAGTGGGTCGCCGCCGCCCGCATGGTGCACGAGCACGACCCCGTGGACGCCATCGGCGGGTTCAACGAGGAGACGCAGGAGTTCGCCGCCGTGATCGCCGGCGCGCTCGGCCTGCCGTACCACGCGCTGGAGACCGTCCGCGCCACCCGCCACAAGCACCTGATGCGCGACGCGCTCCGGGAGGCCGGCGTCGACCCCACGCCGGCGCGCGAGATCGGCGGACGCGACGAGGTGACGGCCTTCGCGGCGGAACACGGCTATCCGCTGGTGGTCAAGCCGGTCGACGGCAGCGGCAGCGCGGCCGTCACCGTCGTCCGCTCGGCCGCGGACGTCCCCGCCCGGCTGCCCGAGGGCTACCGGATGCTCGCGGAGGGCTTCCTCGACGGCGAGGAGTACAGCGTCGAGGCGCTCTCCGAGAAGGGGGAGCACCGTGTCGTCTGCGTCACGCAGAAGTTCACCGACGAGGCCACCCGGGTGGAGACCGGCCACTGCGTGCCCGCGCCCGTCGACGACGCGCTGCGGGCCGCCGTCGACGCGTTCGTCCCGCGGGTGCTCGACGCCCTCGGCGTGACGGACGGGCCCACGCACACCGAGATCATCGCCACGGCCGGCGGGCTGCGCGTCGTCGAGACCCACCTGCGGCTCGGCGGCGACCACATCGTCGAACTGGTCGAACTCGCCCTGGGCATCGACCTCGACACCGCCTGGATCCGGCAGGTCGCGGGGGAGACGGTCGTGCCCGACCTGTTCACCGAGGCGTTCCGCGCCGCCGCGATCACCTTCGTCACGCCCGCCGCCGCCGGCGTCCTGGAGCGCACGGAGGGCACGCAGGCGGCCGCCGCCCTGCCCGGCGTCGTCAGCGTCGAACAGCTCCAGGAGCCGGGCGCGGTGCTCGGGAGGACGCTCACCAGCCAGGGCCGGGCCGCCTGCGTCATCGCCACCGGCGCGACCGGCGCGGAAGCCGTGGAGCGCAGCCGGGCGGCGGCCGGGAAGCTGAAGTTCGTGGTGGCATGCGCGGGGTGAACCCGGGCCGGCCCGGCACCTGGCTGCTCGGCGGCACCCTGGCCACCAGCCTCGGCGGCGGCATGCAGACCCTGGCCGCCGGAAAGCTGCTCTACGACGAGACCGGCTCGATCGCCGCCTTCGGCGTCGTCCTGATCGTCGAACAGCTCCTCACCTTCACGGTCCCCCTGGTGGCGGGGCCGTGGGTGGACCGCGGCGACCCGCGGCGCATCTGCACCGCGATCGAGCTCGCCCGGGGGACGGCGCTCATCGCCATCGGGTGCGTCATGCTCTCCGGGCCGAGCCCCCTGGGCTGGATCATGGCGATGTCCCTGTGCATCAAAGCGGGACAGCCGTTCTACCGGGGCGCCATGTTCTCCATGGCGCCGGCCGCCGTACCCGGCGCGGCACTGGGCACCTTCAACGCCTACTCGAACATCGCCCAGCAGGGCGGGGCGCTGCTCGGGGCCGCCGTGGCCGGAGTGATCATCCAGGGCTGGGGCGCCCCGGCGTGCTTCCTGGTGACCGGGGCCGGCTTCCTGCTGTCGGGCCTGGCCATCGCCGCCGCGCGGATACCGCGGCCGGAGGCGGAGCCCGCGGCGGGCAAGGGGGCCTCGGCCGGCTGGGGCCCGGTCGTCGCCCTGCTGCGCACGGAGCGGGGCTTCGCCCGCCACCTCCTCCTGGGCACCGCGGACAACATCGCCGTGGTGCTGTTCAACCTGCTGCTGTTCGCCCTGGTCGCACGCCACTTCGGCGGCAGCGCCTACTGGCTGTCGGCCATGGACTGCGCCTTCGCCGTCGGCGCGATCTGCGCCGCGCCCGCCCTCGGCCCCCTCGAAGCGAGGCTGGGGCCCAAGGGCGCGGTACGGGCCGGGCTCGCCGGGCAGGCACTGTGCTTCGCGGCCCTCGCGGCCGGGCCGGGCGGCCCCGTCGTGATCGGCCTGGCGCTCGCCCTGGGCGCGTGCAACACCGTCTCCTGGACGACGGTGACCACCGCCCTGCAGCTCAGGGCGGGCAAGGCCGTGCGCGGCCGGATCGGCACCGCCCGCAACCTCGTCACGGCGGGAGTCTCGGCGGCCCTGGTGCCGGTCGTCTCCCGCCTGGAACAGCGGTCGCCGGGCTTCGCCCTGCTGGCCGGTGCGGTCGTCATCGCGGCGTACGTGCTGCTGGCGGGGGCCGTCGCGGGGGACCGGGAGACGCCCGGCGAAGACAGCGCGGCACGGCAGGACGGCACGACACGTAACGAGACGTCGGGGGACGAGAAGGAAGTGACTGCCACGTGATCACCCGGGAGCAGCTCGCGGGACGCGACGCGCAGCTGTACAGCCTGCCGCGGTTCGCCGCCGGACACGGCGTGGACCTCGCGGCCGTACCGTACAGCGGACGCATCCTGCTGGAGGCGCTGCTGCGCGCGGGCGAGCCCGAGAAGGCGGCCCTCCTCGCGGGACGGCTGGCCGCGGGCGAGGAGGCCGGCCTGGAGATGGCGTTCCCGCCCGCCCGCATCCTCGTGCAGGACTACACCGGCATCCCGCTGCTGGTCGACCTGGCGGCGCTGCGCAGCCGCGTGGACCGGCCCGAGCGGGTCAACCCGGTGCTGCCGGTCGACGTGGTCGTCGACCACTCGGTCCAGGCCGACTGGGCGGGGCGCCCGGACGCGCAGGCCCGCAACGAAGCGCTCGAACACGCCCGCAACGCCGAGCGCTACGCCTTCCTGAAGTGGGCCCGAAGCGCCTTCGACGGCGTACGGGTGATCCCGCCGGGCCGCGGCATCGTGCACCAGGTGAACCTGGAGCAGCTGGCCACCGTCGTCGCCACCGGCGCCGGCGGCCTGCTCTTCCCGGACACCGTCATCGGCACCGACAGCCACACCACCATGGTCAACGGGCTGGGCGTGCTGGGCTGGGGCGTGGGCGGCCTGGAGGCCGAGGCCCTGATGCTGGGCCTCGCCCAGCCGATCCGCGTCCCCGCGATCGTGGGCGTCCGCCTCACCGGCACGGTCCGGCCCGGCGTCTCGCCCACCGACGTGGTGCTGACCCTCACGCAGCGGCTGCGCGAGGAGAACGTGCGCGGCCTGCTGGTGGAGTTCACCGGCCCCGGTATCGACGCGCTGTCCGCCGCCGACCGGTGCACCGTCGCCAACATGGCCCCGGAGTACGGCGCGATGGCGGCGTACTTCCCCGTCGACGCCGAGACCCTGCGCTACCTGCGGCAGACGGGGCGCCGCGACGAGGACGTCCGTCTGGCCGAGGCGTACTGCCGCCACCAGCACCTGCTGCGGGAGGAGGGCGGCCGCGGCCCCGAGCCGCGCTTCGGCCGCGTCGTCGACTTCGACCTCGGTGCCGTGCGGCCGAGCCTCGCCGGCCCCAGCCAGCCCGACCAGCGCATCGCCGTCTCCGGACTGCCGGGCTCCTTCGCCCGGTTCCACGGCGGGCCCGTGCGCACCGCGAACGGCCTGAGCGACGGCGACATCGTCATCGCCTCCATCACCTCCTGCACCAGCACGTCCAACCCCAAGGCCATGCTGGCCGCCGGCCTCCTGGCCCGGCGGGCCGTCGAGCGCGGCCTGTCCGTCCCCGGCCGGGTGAAGACGAGCCTGTCGCCCGGCTCCCGCGCCGTCACCCGCTACCTGGAGGACGCCGGGCTGCTGCCCTACCTGGAGAAGCTGGGCTTCCACGTCGCCGGCTACGGGTGCATGACCTGCAACGGCGGCAGCGGCCCCCTCAACGACGGCGTCGGGGAGACCGCCGACGCGCACGGCCTGAACGTCGCCGCGGTCCTCAGCGGCAACCGCAACTTCGAGGCACGCGTCCACAGCCAGGTCCGGGCGGGCTACCTCGCCTCGCCCGCGCTGGTCGTCGCCCTCGCCCTCGCCGGCACCGTCCGCACGGACCTGGAGAGCGAACCGCTGGGCACCGGAAGCGACGGCGAGCCCGTCCTGCTGGCCGACATCTGGCCCACCGGCGCCGAACTGACCGCTCTGGAAGCCGAGTTCCTCACCCCCGAGCTGTTCGCCGCCGCCGAGGGGGACGACCCCGGCTGGGACGCCATCACCGCACCCGCCGGCCCGGTCTTCCCCTGGGACGAGGACTCCACCTACATCCGGCCCCCCGCCTTCGTGGGCGCCACCCGGCCCGCCGACGCACCCGTGCGCGCCGCCCGCGCCCTGCTCGCCCTCGGCGACGACGTCAGCACCGACCACATCTCCCCGGTCGGCGCCATCCCGGAGGACTCGCCCGCCGGCGTCCACCTGCGCGAGCGGGGCGTGACGGACTTCAACTCCTACGGCTCCCGCCGCGGCAACCACGAGGTCATGGCCCGGGGCACCTTCGCCAACCCCCGCCTGCACAACGCCCTGACCGGGCCCGGCGGAAGCGGCGGCACCACGCTCCACATCCCCAGTGGCCGGCGGCTGCCCGTCCACGAGGCGGCCCGCAACTACGAGGCCGCCGACACCCCGCTGATCGTGCTCGCCGGGAAGAACTACGGCAAGGGCTCCTCCCGCGACTGGGCGGCCAAGGGCCCCTGGCTGCTGGGCGTACGGGCCGTACTCGCCGAGAGCTTCGAACGCATCCACCGGGCCAACCTCTGCGCCATGGGCATCCTGCCGCTGCTCCTCCCGGACGGAAGGAGCTGGGCCGCGCTCGGCCTCACCGGCCACGAGGAGTTCGCGCTGGAGGGCCTGGAGCACATGCGCGACACCGGCACCGTGCGCGTCGTGGCCGGCGGCACCGCCTTCACGGCCCGCGCCGAGGTCCACTCGACGGGGGAGTGGGACGTCCTCCTCGCGGGCGGCACCCTCCCCCACCTGCTCGGCCGGCTGGAGGCCGCCGGGCAGGAGGACGGCGGGGGAGCGGCATGAGCCGGGACATCCTCGCCGGGCTGGACCTGCTCGACGCCGCCGGCGCCGAGGCGCTCGCCGGCCGGAAGCAGTCCTTCGCCCCCGTCCACCTCGGCACGCGCGACGTGCCCGTCGGCACCCTCCTGGACCTGATCCACCAGGACGACGCCCTGCTGCCCCCGCGCACCGGGCACCTCGGCAACTGGGAGGACATCGCCCTCGGGCGCTCCGGGCCGATGGACTTCAACACCGCCATCTGCGGGCAGGGACACGGCTATCCGCTGATCTACGGCTTCACGCAGACCGAGACCGAGCCGGACGGCGACACCCCGGCCGGCGGCGACGGCGTCTACCTGCCCGGGTCCGTCGTCGACCGGGGCGGGCGGAGCGTCCTGCCGCTCTTCAGCTGGGACGGCCGGGCGCTCGTGCGCCGCGACCGCAGCCGCCCGCTGTTCTGCCCGCTCGTCAGCACCGAGCACGAGGGAAGCCTCGTCCCGCTGGTGGACCTGCACTGGCGCCGCATGCACACCCTCGCCGGGTACCGCTTCGAGCTGGAGGCCTCCTCGATCGTCGCGAACGCCGAGGCGTTCACCGGCATGCTGACCCTCCTGCTGGAGGAGGCGGCCGCGGGCCCGGGCCCGCGGCGCGCCTTCGGCGAGCTGATCAGCCACGCCGTCCGGCTCGACGGAGAGGTCTCCCGCTGCGAGATCCGCGCGGACGGCCGCGGCTTCCTCCTCGCGGGCCACCGCTACGGCTCGGCCCGCGCCCTCGCGGAAGCGGCCCTGGAGCCCTTCCGCGCCCTGACCGGCCCGCAGGACTTCCAGGACCGGCTGGGCACGCTCCCGCCCGTCCTGCCCGTGGTGTCCCACCTGCTGACCAGCGTCCTGACCGGGCTCTTCGGCACCCACCTGCCCGACGGGCCCGCGGGCCACGACGAGGAACCGTTCGTCACCCACCTGCACTGGGGCGCGCGGGCGATGGCCGGCTGCCCGCCCCGCCGCGGCGGCTACTTCACCCGCAAGGCCACGGTCCGCGGGATGCGCGCCATCGCCGCAACCCTCGTCCGCTCCTTTCCCGGGGCCCGGCCCCTGTGCGTGGTGCTCCTGCCGGCGCCCGTCTTCATGCTCTGCCCCGCCGGCACGGACCCCCGCGACGCGGACCTGATGGCCGCGCTCCTGCGCACGGTCGGCGCGGCCCGGCCCGAGGACGCCTACGACACCGCGACCGGCTGGCTGCAGGAGCACGGCGACGGCTTCTCCGCGTACCTGCGCGGCAGGTTCCGCGACGGCAGCGGCGTCCCGCACGACGGGGTCCTGCGCGAGCCGTCCGTCCCCGTCGAGCCCGAAGGCTTCCGGGACCTCACCTTCCGCCAGGCCTCGGCGGTCGTGGGGGCCTTCGAGGAAGTGATCAACGCATGAGCCGCAGCACCGGCCGCAGCGCGAGCCGCAGCACGAGCGGGCCCGTGAACGGACCCGTCGGCGGACCCGTGAAGGCCGAGCACCACACCCTCCGCGCCACGCTCGCCGAGCCGTTCTCCAGCAACACCGGCCTGACCACCCACGTGCACCAGCAGGTGCTCGTGCTGCACTGGGAGGGCCTGACCGGATACGGCACCGCCCTCGCGGCCCGCCCCGGCGAGCTCGACGCCTGCCTGCCGCTGCTCACGGACGCCTCCCCGCTCGCCCTCGTCCGCACCCTCGGCCGGCTGCACGCGGCAGGGATCCGCCCGGCCGTGGCCGCCGCCGTCGACATGGCCCTCCACGACCTCCTCGGCAAGCGGGCCGGACTCCCGCTGCACGCCCTGCTCGGACTCGCCGGGCAGCCCCTCGCCCCGACGGCCCTGTCCATCGGCGCCGGCTCGGACGAGGAACTGGTCCGCCGCGGCCGGGCCCTGGCCCACTGGCCCGTCCTCAAGCTCAAGCTCACCCCCGAGGACGACGGCAGCCGGGCCGGGGTCCTGCGCGAGGTCTACGACGGGCGCATCTGGGTCGACGGCAACGGCTCCTGGACGCCCGAGCGCGCGGTCGAGGTCGCCCGCGAACTCGACCGGCACGGCGTGGAACTCCTCGAACAGCCCGTCCCACCGGGCCCGGCCGACCGCCTGCGCTACGTCCACGAGAACGCGCCCCTGCCCGTCGTCGCCGACGAGGACTGCACGGGCCCCGAGGACGTCCTGCGGCTGCGCGGCTGCGCCTCCGCCGTCAACATCAAGCTGACCAAGTGCGGCGGCCTGCGGCGCGCCCACGAAACCGCCACCCTCGCCCGGCGGGCCGGGCTGAAGGTGATGCTCGGCTGCAAGACCGAGAGCGCACTCGGTGTCACCGCCATGGCCCAGCTCGCCCCCCTGGCCGACCACCTCGACCTGGACGGCCACGTCGACCTGACCGACGACCCCTTCCGCGGACTGCGGATCGACGAGGGGACGCTCCTGATGCCCGACGGCCCCGGCCTCGGCGTGACCGCAACAGACACCACCGATGGAGAGAGCTGACATGAAACTCCGCTGCGCCGTCCTCGACGACTTCCAGTCCGTCGCGACCACCGTCGCCGACTGGTCGCCCGTCGCCGGCGACGTCGACGTCGTCTCCTTCCCCGAGCACTTCGGCACCGAGGACGCACTCGCCGCCGCCCTCGCGGACTTCGACATCGTCGTCACCCTCCGCGAGCGCGTCCCCTTCCCGGCGTCCCTGTTCGCCCGGCTGCCCCGGCTGAAGCTGCTCGTCGCCTCCGGCATGCGCAACTCCGTCATCGACTACGCCGCCGCCGAGCGGCAGGGCGTGACCGTGTGCGGCACCGCCAGCTCCTCCACCCCGCCCGTCGAGCTGACCTGGGCCCTGCTCCTCGGCCTCGCCCGCGGCATCGTCCCCGAGGCCACCGCGCTGCGCCTCGGCGGCCCCTGGCAGTCCACGGTCGGCGCCGACCTGCACGGCCGCCGCCTCGGCCTGCTCGGCCTCGGGAAGATCGGCAGCCGGGTCGCCCAGGTCGGCCTCGCCTTCGGCATGGACGTGGTGGCCTGGAGTCAAAACCTCACCAAGGAGCGGGCCGACGAGGTCGGCACCGGCCTCGCGGCCTCCAAGGAGGAGCTCCTGGAGACCAGCGACTTCGTCTCGATCCACCTGGCGCTGAGCGAGCGCACCCGGGGCCTGCTGGGCGCCGCGGAGCTCGGCCTGATGCGGCCCACCAGCTATCTGATCAACACCTCGCGGGCCGCCGTCGTCGACCAGGACGCGCTCGTCGCCGCGCTGCACGCCGGGACCATCGCGGGCGCCGGCGTCGACGTCTTCGACGTCGAGCCGCTGCCGCAGGACCACCCGATGCGCAGCGCGCCGCGCCTGCTCGCGACCCCGCACCTCGGCTATGTCTCCCGCAGCAACTACGCGACCTACTACGGCCACGCCGTCGAGGACATCCAGGCGTTCCTGGCGGGCTCGCCGGTCCGCCGCCTCGGCTGAGACGGCACCCGCCCGGCCCCGGCCGGCCGCCTCGCGCCGGCCGGCCACCCGCCCCACCTCTTTCCCTTGCCTCACCCGTCCCACCGGAGCACTTCTGTGAGCATCATCAGCACGGCTCGTCGCACGATGAAACTCGGTGCCTTCCTCCCGGCGCCCGGACACCACGTCGCCGCCTGGCGGCACCCCAACGCCCGCCCGGACGGGGGCCTCGACTTCGCCTACTACCGCTCCCTGGTGCAGACCGCCGAACGCGGCAAGTTCGACATGGTCTTCCTCTCCGACGGCGCCGGCGTCCGCACGCACTACAAGGACGCCGACGAGCTGAGCCGCCAGGGCCGCATGGTCCACTTCGAGCCGCTCACGCTGCTGTCGGCCCTCGCCGTGCACACCACGCACATCGGGCTCACGGCGACCGCGTCGACCACGTACAACGAGCCCTTCAACGTCGCGCGGAAGTTCTCCTCCCTCGACCACCTCAGCGCCGGGCGCGCGGGCTGGAACGTCGTCACCTCGGTGACGGACGCCGAGGCGCAGAACTTCAACCTGGACCGGCAGCCCGCGCACGCCGCGCGCTACCACCGGGCGCGGGAGTTCATGGAGGTCACCACAGGCCTGTGGGACTCCTGGGAGGACGACGCGTTCCTCTACGACAAGGAGTCCGGCCGCTACTTCGACCCCGCGAAGCTGCACGTCCTCAGCCACAAGGGTGAGCACTTCCAGGTGCGCGGCCCCCTCAACCTCGCCCGCTCCCCGCAGGGCCGTCCCGTCATCGTGCAGGCCGGCTCCTCGGGCGACGGCATGGACTTCGCGGCCCGGTGGGCCGAGGTCGTCTTCACCGCGCAGCAGACCCTCGGCCAGGCGCAGGTCTTCTACAAGGACATCAAGGACCGGGTGGCCGGCCACGGCCGCAACCCCGACGACGTCAAGGTCCTCCCCGGCGTCTTCATCGTGGCCGGCCGCACGCAGGCCGAGGCCGAGGACAAGTACGCCGTCCTGCAGGACCTCGTCGACCCCGTCGTCGGGCTCGGCCTGCTCACCGGCCTCCTCGGCGACGTCGACATCTCCCACCTCCCGCTGGACGGCCCGCTGCCCGAACTCCCGCCCACCGAGGGCAGCACGAGCCGGCAGCAACTCGTCTACGAGCAGGCCCGCAGCCAGGGCCTGACCATCCGGGAGCTGTTCCTCTCCGTCGCCGGCGGCCGCGGCCACCACTTCCTGCTCGGCACGCCGGAGACCATCGCCGACGAGCTCGAATCCTGGTTCACGCAAGGCGGCGCCGACGGCTTCAACGTCATGCCCGGCTACCTCCCGGACGGCCTCGACGACATCGTGGACCTCGTCGTCCCCGAGCTGCAGCGCCGCGGGCTGTTCCGCACCGAGTACGAGGGCACCACGCTGCGCGACCACCTCGGGCTGCAGCGCCCCGGCTTCGCACGCAGCGGGGCCGAGTCGTGACCGTCGACGCCACCACCCTGCGCTCGGTGCTCCGGGCCCACGCCTCGGGCGTGGCCGTCCTCACGGCGGCCACCCCGGCCGGGCCCGCCGGGGTGACCATCACCTCCTTCACCTCGCTGAGCGCCGAACCCGCCCTGGTTTCCTTCGCCCTGGCCGACTCCTCCTCGACGTGGGCGCGCATGAAGGACGCGCACTGGTTCGGCATCCAGACGCTGGGGGCCGGCCAGGCCGAGCTGGCGGAACGGTTCGCCGCCAAGGGCGCCGACCGGTTCGCGCCGCCCACACGCTGGAGCACCGGCCCCCACGGCGTGCCGCTCCTGGAGGGCTGCCCGGCGCGCCTCGTCTGCTCGCGCCGCGACGTGGTCCGGGCCGGCGACCACCACCTGGTCGTGGCCGCCGTCGAGCACGCCGAGCGCGGCGAGCCCGCCGACGGCCTGGTCCACCTGCACGGCGCCCTGCGCGCCGTCGGCTCCACCACACCCGCAAGGATCTGACCCGTGCACAAAGTCCTCCTCTTCTCCCGCCGCTCGCTCGGCAAGCGCCCCCTGCAGGAGTGGCTCGGCGCCACGGCGGGCAACGTCGTCCTGGTGACGCCCCGCCCCGCCGTCGAAGGCTCCGAAGACGTCGTCGAGCAGCACTTCCTCGGCCACGAACCGGTCGACTCCTACGACTCCTGGGCAGCCGACCGGGCGGCGGAGGCGGCCGCCCGCTCCTTCGGGGTCGGCCTCGTCGCCAGCACCAGCGAGGACGACGTCATCCGGGCCGCCCGGCTGCGCGAGCGGCTGGGCCTGCCCGGCCAGCACACCGCCTCCGCGCTCGCCTACCGGGACAAGGCCGTCATGAAGCGGCACGCCCGGGACGCCGGCCTCGCGGTCCCCGCCTTCGCGCCCGTCGACGACCCGATGGACCTGCTGGACTTCATCGACGCCCACGGCTACCCGGTCGTCGTCAAGCCGCGCTTCGGCGCGGGCGCCGAGGGCGTCGCCATGCTGCACTCCGAGGAGGACCTGGACGCGTTCCTCGACCCCGGCGCCCGGCGGGCGGGCCCCGAGACGCCGTTCCTGCCCGGCCGGTGGATGGCGGAGGCCTTCGTCCGTGCCCCCTTCTTCCACGTCGACGGCATCATGCGCGACGGCGCCGTCGTGCACTGCTGGCCGTCCCGGTACAGCGGCGGCATCGCGGAGCACCTGAAGGACGCCACCGGCTTCAGCAGCACGCTGCTCGCACCGGACGACGAACGCACCCCCCTCCTCACGGAGTTCGCGGCCGCCGTCATCGCCGCCCTGCCCGGCTCGGAGCAGACCACCGCCTTCCACCTGGAGGCGTGGATCGGCGACGACGGCCGGCCCGTGCTCTGCGAGATCGCCTGCCGCGCCGGGGGAGTGCTCATCGCCGACGCCTACGAGCGCGCCTTCGGCGTCCACCTGGCCAAGGAGGGCCTGCGCGCCCAGTGCGGCCTGCCGCTCACCCTCACCGAGCAGCCCGCGGCCCCCGCCCCGGCGGTCGCCTGGGCCATCTTCCCGCCCGGCAAGGGCGTCTTCGCCCCTCCGGCCGGCCCCTGCCCCGTGCCGGGCGCCGAGCTGACCCTCCACCTCGCCCCGGGGACGAGGAGCGAGGGACTGCAGTACGCGGGAGAGGCCGCCGCGGCCGTCATGGTCACCGCGGACACCGCGGACGAGGCCGGTAGACGGCTGAACGACGCCACGCAGTGGTGGACGCTGAACGCACGCTGGACGTAGCGGTGGTCCGCCGCGGCCCCCGGAGCCGCGGCGCGGACCGGCGCCCGGCGGCGCCGGTCCGCGCTCCGGAGCCCTCCGTGCACTCCTGAACGCCCTGATGAACGGGGTCCTACCAGTTGTACCTTTGCGCTGGGACGCGACAGCGGAGGGGACCGCCTCATGTCGACCCTGGATATCGCGACCGCGTCGCTCGACCTGCCCGCGGTCCGCAGTCAGGTCGACGTCGTCCTGTCCGCATTCCTGGAACGCAAGGCCCGCGCCGCCGCCGCGGACGGCCACCCGGCCGTGGTCACCGAATTCCTCGGCGACTTCCTCTTCTCGGGCGGCAAACGGCTGCGTCCCCTGCTGTGCGTCATCGGCTGGCACGCCGCCGGCGGCCACGGCACCCCCGCCCCGACGCTGCGGGTGGCGGCCTCGCTGGAGATGTTCCACGCCTTCGCCCTCGTCCACGACGACCTCATGGACGACTCCGCCACCCGCCGCGGACGGCCCACCGTGCACCGCGCCTTCGCCGACCGCCACCGGGCCGGCCGCAGCGAGGCCGCCGCCGACCGGCTCGGCAGCAACGCCGCCCTCCTGATCGGCGACGTCGCCCTCGTCTGGTCCGACGAACTCCTGCACACCGCCGGACTGCGCGCCGGCCGCCTCGCCGACGTCCTGCGGGTCGTCGACACGATGCGCACCGAAGTGATGTACGGCCAGTGCCTCGACCTGCTGGCCACCGGCCGCCCCACCGCGAGCACCGCGCACGCGCTGGCCATCGTCCGCTGCAAGACCTCCAAGTACACGGTCGAACGCCCGCTCCACATCGGCGCCGCCATGGCCGGTGCGGGCCCGGCCTTCCGCGCGCGGCTGAGCGAGTACGCCCTGCCGCTCGGCGACGCCTTCCAGCTCCGCGACGACCTCCTCGGCGTCTACGGCGACCCGGCCGTCACCGGCAAGCCCCGGCTGGACGACCTGCGCGACGGCAAGCACACCACGCTCGTCGCCCTGGCCCTGGAACGCGCCGACCGGGCCCAGCGGCGGGCCCTGCACGCCCTGCTGGGCAACCCGGACCTGGACGAGAGGGGCGCCGACCGGATCCGTGCCGTCTTCGCCGAGACCGGCGCCCACGCCACGGTCGAACGGCTCATCCGGTCCCGCTGCGAGCAGGCCGAGGAAGCCCTCGACCACGAGTCCTTCCCGCCCGCCGCGCTCGGCGCCCTGCGCCAGCTGGCCCGGGGCGCCGCCGCCCGCACCGCATGACGGTCCGAACACCGTTCGCACGGGCGAAGTTACGTTACGTCAAGGTTTTTATGCGACGGACTGGACGCACGGGGCCTCCGGGACGGCATCAGAAGTGAGAGCGCGTGATGCTCTCCCGGGTTCTCGGGGGGCAACAGGCCTGGACCGCTTCGGAAAAGAGACTAGGGAAACGTGATGTTCGACGGCACGAGGCCGCCCGGACGCCGCAGGGGGGCGACCCTCGCACGGCGCACAGAACAGCACCACGTGCGGGGACCGGCGTGAGCGCCCGGCACGCCGTGCTGGGCACGGCCGCCAAGGATCAGCACTCGGTGGTGTACGAGTCCTTCGTCCTGCGCAAACGGGGCGCCTATGTGAACTGGTCCTACGTCAAGCTGTATTCGATGGAGGACGCCCGTGAGGCGGCGAACGAGGCCTTCTTCAAGCTGTACCTGCACTGGGACGACGCGCTGGCCAGCGCCAGCACCGACGCCTTCGCCTTCAAGATCCTCCGTGATGTCGTGGCCGACATACTACGAAAACGCGACCGCCGTCCTTGTGTTCCGGTCGGCCTCGCCTTCGAGCCCACGGTCAAGCCCATCGCCGGCATCCCCAGCGAGGAGGTCGACCAGATCACCGCGCGCATGGAGGTGCACCGGGCCGTGGCCCGGCTCTCCGAGCGGCAGAACCGCTGTATCTCCCTGCACTACTTCCTCGGCTACACCCCCGAGGAGATCGCCGACATCACGGGCCTTGCCGCCTCCACCGTCCGCTCCCACCTGGCCGCCGGCCGCAGTGCCCTGGCCGCGATCCTCGACGCGTCCGCCGACGAGCCGCCCGCTCACGAGAAAGGCCACCACGGATGATCGACGACATCCTGCGCGGGACGCAGATCCGCACCCCCGCTTACAGCAGCGAGCAGCGCGCCGAGGACGACCGCCTGCTGCGGGCCCGGATCGAGCAGGTGGAGCGGCGCCGCGCCCTCGCCGCCCGCAGCCCGGCCCACGACTGGCTGGTTCCCACCTCCCCGGAACTGGCCGACCTGCTCCTGCAGTCCGTCGACGACGAGGCCCTCGCCTCGCTGTGGAAGCTCAAGCGACGCCTGCGCCGCGATCTGAAGGAGCTGTGCAGCCAGGTCGCCCAGGCGCCCGGTGCGGCCGATCGGCTGGTGGAGTTCGCGGAGGCCGAGCGCCCGACCGACCCCGTGGGCGCCCGCGGCCTGGGCTGCCTGCTCTACCTCAACGGCTGTGAGGCGGGGGCGCGGTTCTGGTGGCGGTACGCCGCCGGCGCCGACGACTCCACCAGCGCCTACTGCCTCTTCCTGGAGGGGCTGCTGCGCGACCGGCCCGGTGAGGCCGTCCACTGCTACCGCGAGCTGAACGCCGGCGGATTCCTGTGCGAGGAGGACTGGGAGAGGCCCGACGCCGGGGCTCCCGCCACCGCCTCGTGGCCGACGGCCGTCAGCGAACACATCCGCGAGGTCAACACCGGCTCGGGGCACGGACAGGTGCCCATCCCCGAGGGTTACCTGGACGACGCCTCCCCGGCCGAACGCGACGAACTCCTCTGCCACCGCTGCTGAACGCCGCCGCCCGTGCCCTGCGGACCCGTGCGGGCCGCAGGGCACCGCCATGCCGACCCCGGACCGAAGGATCACCATGCCCCGACCACGCATCCCCCGCCCGCGCCGGCCCCGGCGACGCCGGTTCCCTACGCCGCGGCAGCACGGCGGCGTACGCCGCTTCGCCCGCGCCCACCGGATCCAGATCGCCGGCGCCCTCCTGAGCGGCACCCTGCCCGCCGCGGCCGAGTTCCTCGGCCCGTGGCTGTGGCACTGATACGCAGGGGTGACGCCCGGCCCTGTGGAGCCGGGTGTCACCTCGCTATCCTCGGGGTGACCGAGGGGGTGGCGGCGGTGCCGGGACAGCAGGAACACAGGTGCGGAGCCTGCAACGGCGACGGCATCACCACCAAGATCGAGCACAGCGTCGAGACCGACGAGAGCGGCCGTCAGCAACCGGTCACGCACACCCGCCATTCGTCCTGCACCTTCTGCGGCGGCACCGGCAGCACCTCGGGATAGCGCTCAGCCGGACAGTCGCCGCACCGTCGCACAGCCGCACCGTCGCACAACCGCACACGGAAGAGGTCCTCGTGCCATCCGAGCCCATGCGTCCCGTCTTCACCTGCGTGATCTGCGGGTGCGTCTACATGCCGCCCAAGGCCATGGCGTATCCGCACCTGGGCACGACCGCCTCCCCCTTCCACTGCGGCGCGGCCGGCTGCCGCCGGGCCGCCGCGGCGATCCCCCCGGTGCACCGGGACCTCTACGCGAAACTGGCCTGGGCGCAGGCCGCACAGTGGACGGCGAAGGAGCCGGAGCCCGGCCCCGAGCCGGCGCGGCGCCGCGGCCGGGCCGCCACCCGGCCGGGCGGCAGCCGCTCGAAACTGCGCTGAGCGCCTCCGCCCGGCGGGCGCGGGCGCCCGGTCAGCAGCGCCCGGCGCCACCCCGCCGACAGGCCGGCCCGGGGCCGGCCTGCCCCCGTGTCAGGCCGCAGGGGCCGAAGTGACCTTCTTGCCCTGGTCGTTCACGGCGAACCACAGGCCCTGCTTGCCCTGCCCCGCCGTGTCGCCGGGTTTCTTGTCGCCCGTGAACCAGTAGACCGGCCAGCAGTCGACCGCCAGCTGCTCGGTGCCGTCCGGGCGGGTGACGGTGGTGATCAGCTTCTCCGGCACGCCGCGCACCGCGCTCTTCTCGACGGGCTCGGCGGGCTTCCACGTCTCCAGGCACGTGCCGGTGCACGCGAACTTCATCGGCCAGGCGCTGTCCTTGGCGAACCGGTACAGGGTCCGGCCCTGGCCGTCCACGAGAATCTTGCCGAGAGCGGGGTTGTCGGCGACGGACACGCCCGCGGCGGCGGGCTTCGCGCCCGCCTTCTTGCCGTCCGGGGCGAACGCGCTCCACGTGCCGCCCACGCCCTGGCCCTTGGTGTCGCCGGGCGCCGTGTCCTTGGCGTAGCGGTAGACGGGCCAGCCCGCGAGCGTGAGCTGCTTGGTGCCGTCGGCGCGCTTGACCTCCCCGACCGTCGCCCCGATCCCGGACGCGGCGGTCGCGTCGCCGGCGGGCACGGGAGGCCAGGCCTTCGCGCAGTCGCCGTCGCACGTGGAGGCGGGCGGCTGCGCCGTGTCCTTGTCGAAGCGGTAGAGGGTCATGCCCGCGCTGTCGGCGACGACGGAGCCGATCCCCGGGGCCTCACGCACCGTCATCTCCTTGGCCGGGGCGTTCTTCGCCTGCGTTTGCGAGGAGTCGCCGGAGCCGTAGCCGCCGCCGGCCCCGTACCCCTCGCCGATCTTGGAGGAGCTCCCGGCGGGGGCCTTGCCGTAGTCGTCCTTCGTGGACGAGTCACCGCCGCCGCAGGCCGCCGTGAGCATCATGACCGTGATCGCCGCTCCTGCGAGAGAGGCGTGACGCAGCTTGTTCATGAACCGTCCTTTGCTCGTGTTCCGGCGGTGAACCGCCGTTGCTGGGGGGATACGGAGCCGGTCCTTCGTCCGCTCAACGGGACCGGAGGTTTGTCACGCGGTGATAGAAAGCGCTCACCCGGCGGCCGCGATGCGCAGGGCGAGGGCCGGGCAGCGCCGTACCGCCCGCAGGGCCCGGCCGCGCATCCGTGCCGGGAGGGGCATCACGGCCCGCTCGGGGTAGCCGTCCGTGCCGAGCCGCAGCAGCCCGGGCAGCAGGTCCGCGCACAACCCGTGCCCCCGGCACAGCGTCCAGTCCACGAGCAGCTGCTCGGCGGGCGGCCGGGCGGAGCCGTCGGCACGGGCCGGTGACACGGACGTGTGCACGGCAGGCCCCTCGGGCAGCGGCAGGGCGCCCAGCGTCGGGCGGGCGCAGCCGTGGCCGAGGGCGTGGGCGGCGAACTCGTCGGTGAACACGGTGAGCGCGGACGCCACGAACCGGGCGGTGCCGTCGGGGTGGGCGCAGGCGCCGCGCCGCTCCACCGCGGCCATCCGTGCGCGGGCCGCGTCCAGGGCGCGCTGCCCACCGCCGTCCGCCGCGTCGGCCAGGGCGTCCGTGAGGGAGGGCAGGCCGAGGGCGCAGGGCCCGCACTGGCCGGCCGACTGGGCCGCCAGCCACCGGGCCGTGCGGACCACTTCGCCCACGGGGCACGTCGTCTCCGGCAGCGGCAGTACGGCTCCGGCGCCGAGGACACCGCCGGCCGCGGCGAGCGAGTCGCGCGAGACGGTGGCCGAGCGTGCGGCCTGCGCCGGCAGCCAGCCGCCGTGGTAGCCGCCGACCAGGACGCCCTGGCCCGGCGCGGTCCGGCACAGGTCGAGGATGTACGTCAGGGGCACGCCGGTCGGGGTCTCGACGACGTGGGTGCCGGCGACGGTCAGCATCACGGTGCCGGGCTCGGTGGGCAGCCCGCACGCGCCGTAGCCCGCGGCCCCGAGCCGTGCCGCGGCGGCGAGCTGGGCGAAGGTCTCGGTGTTGGAGAGCAGAGTGGGGGAGCCGCCGAGCCCGCTCTCGCTGGTGCGGATCCTGCGGCCGGACGGCAGCGCGGGGCCGCCGTCGATGCCGCGGACGAGCGCGGAGCTCTCGCCGGTGACGAAGCGTTCGGGCAGCAGGGTCACGTCCGCCCGCGGCTCGGAGGCGTCGCGCTCGGCGATGGCGCGGTTCACCGACCGCTCGACGTCGGGGCGGGTCACGCCGACGGCCACGCGCCGGGCGCCGAGCGCCTTCGCCGCGAGCACGGCGCCGTCGAGGACCAGGTGCGGGGCGTAGAGCAGCAGGGCGGTGTCCTTGAGGCAGCCCGGTTCGCCCTCGCTGCCGTTGACGACGACGGCGGCGGAAGAGCCCTTGCGGTGCAGGGACGCGGCGACCGCGCGCAGCTTGCGGGCGAAGAGGAAGCCCGCGCCGCCCCGGCCGCGCAGGCCGATCTCCTCGGCGAGCCCGGCGAGTTCGCCGGTGTCCAGGCCGGGGACGGGGCCGTGCACGGCCAAGTGGGCGTCCCGGTCCATCCACGCCGTCTCGTCCAGGCCCGCCAGGAGCCTCGGCGGCCCGACGGTGGCCAGTACGGGCACGGTCCGGTTCACGGCGTGCCTCCCCGGCCCCCGCGGCCCGCGCGTTCCTCGTGCAGCCGCGAGCGCAGGCGCAGGGCCAGGGCGCCCGCCACTCCCGCCAGGCACAGCGCGTACGCCGCGGTGGCCCAGCCGGCCGCGGGACGGCCCGCGTGCAGCCCGTGCACCAGGGCCGCGCCCCAGGCCGGGTAGGCCGCCATGTGCAGGGCCCGCCACTGGCGCGAGCTGCCGACGCTGCTGAACGCGCTGCGGAACGCCCCGGTGACCGCGACGGCGACGAACAGGTAACCCGCCATCGTGCCCAGGCCGATGAGCAGTGGCTGTGTGTTGTCGGTGAACGGAACGGCCGCGGCCGCGGTACTGGTACGGTCCTCGGCAACCTTCACCCAGATGTGCAGGGCGAGAAAGCCGAGCCCGGCCACGGCCAGCCCGCGGTGCACGCCCTGGGCGAGGAGTCGGTGGGCCGAGCCCAGCAGCCGCCGGTCGGTTGCGGCCAGCCCCCACAGCACGGTGGAGGTGAGCGAGACGAGCGCGAGGACCCCCGCGCCGAAGTCGAGGAACTCCTGCGTCCGTTCGGCCACTTTGGCCCGGGCGGCGACGGCGAGGAGGAGCAGGATCGCCGCCGGAAGGGCGGGGCGGGCCGAGGGCCGCAGCTGCGGCCGGGCCCGCGCCCTCGTGGCCCGGGGTCGAGGAAGAGTTTGCATTCGCGACATGTGCATACGGGTCTCCGCCGGGCGGTCTCCGGTGCTTCCGGCGACCGCCCGTGTTCCTGAGAAATCCGGAAATCCCTCGCTTCGGCGATATCCGCCGGGAGGGCCCTTGTTGAATTCACACGGTGTGACCGGTCGGCCACGGGAAGCCCGGCGGCCGAATGTGCAGAAGCATCGTCCATCTCCGCAGGATCTTCATAAGGTTTATCGCGCTGTGACAAATTCCCGTACGGCTGTCCCCCTGACGGCCGCCGACTGCTGATGATGCCCACTCAGGCGAGAGGGGCCCGGCCCGCATTCTCCGGTTTCCCGGCCCTCGCGCCCGGAACGGAAGTCCGGAGGTAAGACGATGTGCGAAATCCTGAACCGCATCTGGTCGCGGCCGCGCGGTGAGTGGACCCGGGCCGTGAGAAGGGAACTCCCCGCGGTCGCCGCCCGGCTGGCCGAGGAACTCCAGCGCAGCACACCGGCGTTCTCGGCGGTCGCACAGCGCATCGGCCCGGAAGCGACGCGGACCGCCGTCGAGCAGGCGCTGCTGCTGACGCTGGGGCTGGGGCCCGAGGCCGCCGCGGGGCGCATACCGCAGCCGAGGCGAAAACCCGCCCGCGTCGTCACCGCCATGCCCGGCACCCGGGCGCGCCAGGCCCTCTTCGCCGCACTCGCCGACGACCGCTGCATCCCCTCCGACGTGCTGGCCGAGCTCGCGGGCCAGGCCGGCTGGCCGCTGCCCCGCCGGGTGCGGGCCGTCGTCCTCGCCGCCCCCGGCGACGTGCCGTCGCCCGCGCCCCACCTCGTACCGCAGCCGTCCCCGCAGCTGACGTCCCAGCTGGCCGCGGCGCTCGGCCAGGGGCTGCCGGGCACGGTCGAGGCCGACCTGTGCCTGCTGATCCCCGACCCGGGGCCGCGGGCCCGGCCCGCGCTGGACGCCGCCCTGGAGGCGGCGCTGGGCGGCCGGCCGGCCGCCGTGGGCCACTCCGTGCCGGTCGCCGAAGCCGCGGCGTCGCTGCGCTGGGCGCGGCGGCTGATGGGCCTCGCGGGAACGGTGAACGGCCCGGGCGGGCGCGTCACGTTCGTCGACGACCACCTCTCCGACCTGATCGTGCTGCAGGACGAATCCCTGGCCCGGGCCCTGTCCGTACGGTGGCTGCGGCCCCTGGACGACCTCACCCCGCGGCAGAGCGAGCGCCTGGAAGTGACGCTGCTGGCCTGGCTGGAGAGCGGCGGGGCACCGGAGGCGGCCCGCACGCTCAAGGTGCACCCGCAGACCGTGCGCTACCGCCTGCGCCAGATCGAGAAGCTCTTCGGGCCCGCGATGCGCGAGCCGCACAGCCGCTTCGAACTGGAGCTCGCGCTGCGCAGCCGGCGGCTGCTGGCCCGGGCCCGGCTGCTGCGCTCGCGGGCCCACGGCACCGCACGGGCGGTGGGCGCGGCCGTGCAGCCGCTGGGTTCCGCAGGGCGGGCCCGGGTCAACGGCCTGTGAGCCCTGCGCGCTCCGCCGGGCCCGGACATGGCGCGGCGGCCCCGAATCCGGCAGTTCGGGGCCGCCGCCTTCCCGGCTCCGGGTGGCAGTGGGGGGAGGCGCACCCGGCGCCGGGGGTCGGTGGGAGGAGCAGGAGGGACAGGAGGGTTGGGGCGAGGGCTCCTCAGCAGGTGCGGCCGGTGTTGATGCAGTTCGCCGCCCTGGCCATCAGGGAGTCAGGCATCACGTTGATGAAGTCGCCGTGGTCGGTGACGGGCTTGTGCAGCTGCTCGGGGAAGCTGTCCACGGCGAACGGGACGCCCGCCGGAACGTCGTAGGTGATCCGCTGCACCAGCTGCGGGATGGCGCGGAAGCCGCGCGGGCACGAGCCGTCCGCACGGGCGAACGCCACGTGGGTGCGGTGGTTGGCGCTGTCCGTGCCGCGCCCGTCCCAGCAGTTCTGGAAGGCGAAGGTGCGTACGACGTCCGCGCCGTTCGGGCAGACCGGGTATTTGTCCTTCAGCTGCCGGTTCTCGAAGCCCGCACAACTCCACGAGGCATTCGCGTTGGCCGTGCCGTTGGTGAGCGCTTTGGCGTCGCCGGTGATGATGCGCAGGAATCGCGGCATCGCGGTCACCTTCGTCACCGGGCTGCCCCGGAACTGCAGGGTCACGGACGCGGGCCGCAGGATGGTTCCCATGTTCCCGTCGTGCCCGCCACCCGGTGCCCGGGCGTCCGGAGCGGCTTTTCCGTCCAGGACGCGCAGCACCGGCCAGTAGTGCGTCGACTTGTCCCCGTTGGTGCAGGTGGTCCCCGCCGCGGCGAGGCTCGCATCGGTGGAAAAGGCGTCGGTGGATTTATTGCCCACGTAATCGTGCATATGGTGGGCGCCGTTGCGCACCCCCGGTGTCACGATGACATTGTCGGGGTTGAAGTGGCCGTTCTCATTGCGACCGCACACGGTGGTGAACGTGCCGGTCGACCCTCCGCGGGCGGCGGCGGGCGTGCCTTTCGCGGCCGGGGCGTTCCTGATGTCGGCGAAGTCGGCGCGGGACGGGCCGCCCGGCATGCCCCCGCTGCCGAGCCGGGAGCTCAGGGAACGGGAGGAGTCGTCGGCCGCGGCCGTGCTGACCTTGCTGGTCCGGCAGCCGCTGAGGCCGGTGAGCTCGCCCGGCGAGGTGCCGGCCGTGTCCGCCGCGCCCGCCGCGCGGAGGGAGCCGGCGATCCGGCCGATGGTCTCCGTGCGCTTGCGCTGCAGATCACCGAGGACGGCCTCGGGCTCCGACTCCGTCATCCGCCCGTAGGCCTGGGCCACCTGGGCGTCGAGCTGGGACAGCCCCTTGGAGACCTCGGCGCGGGCCGGCGCGGGCACGTCCTGCAGCCGGTCGCCGACGTCGGGGCAGGAGAGGGTCGTCGCCGCGGCGGCGGCCTGCGTCCGCGCATCCCGGGAGGAGCTGCCGCCGTCACGGCCCGCGGCGTCCCGGGAGGCGCCGGCCGAGGCGTAGTCGGCCACGATCGCCGTACCGCCTCCGCCGAGCAGCAGCGCCGCGGCCGCCACCACCGCCCGGGTCCGCAACTTCGAGCGTTTATGGGCCTGTCGCATCATGTGGGGTCACTTCTTTTCGTTGTCGCCTGTGTGGGGGAAGTCGACGAGTCCGGTGTTCTCGAGGACGGTG
Organism: Streptomyces rectiverticillatus; assembly: GCF_013394065.1. Classification (NCBI taxonomy): domain Bacteria; kingdom Bacillati; phylum Actinomycetota; class Actinomycetes; order Kitasatosporales; family Streptomycetaceae; genus Streptomyces; species Streptomyces rectiverticillatus. Next base: position 783,581 of record NZ_CP040752.1, on the reverse strand, counting down.
ATGTGGTCGAGGACGACGGTGTTGGCGCGGGTCGCCAGGGCCCGCACGGTCGCGTTGCCGGTGCGGTCGCGCACGAGGGCCACCAGGCCGAAGACCTTGCCGTGGGCGGCGCGCACGAGATTGGCGAACACCCGGTCGAACGTGGCGCCGCGGGAGTCCTGCAACTGGTCCAGCCACCCCTGCTGATCGGCGCCCGGGCGCTCCGGCAGGCTCACGCCCAGCGAGCGGGCCGTGTCGATGGAACGCTGATCGAGCTCGGTGTGGCCGTCGACCAGATGGTCCCCGGCCATCCGCACCGCATCCGTCGTCCCGCGCTCCTGGGCGAGCTTCCCCGCGGGCTTCTCCCAGAGCCCGGCCATCCGCACCCGCCGGACGAAGTCCCGGTCCAGCGCCGTCAGCGGCCCGGACGGTGTCTGCCGGGTCCCTTCCCCGTCGTCGGTCCACGCGGTGCGGGCGCCGGCCGCCGCCGGCCCGGCGCTGCCGAAGAGGTACACCGGCACCAGCAGCGCCAGCAGGGTCGCGGCCAGCGAGAAGACGACGAGCCCGGTGCCGAGGGTCCGCCACGACACGGGCCGGCGCGCCTGCAGGGAGCCGACGGACCGCAAGGAACGTACGGACCGCAAGGAACGCACGGGTCGCATGGATCGCATGGCACCTTCTTCACTCGCTCGTCTGCCCGGAACGCCCACGGACGCTAACCCCGCGGAGAACACGGCGGACAAGCCTTCGCTCCCTCTGACAAACCCCCGTTCCCGTCCCCCGCGCGCTGCTACCGTTCCGCGCGCGCATGGAGGGTGGCCTGTTTCCTCCGGGCGGCGTGCCGCGGCTCAGAGCTCGACGAGGGCCTGCACCGGGAGGTGGTCGCTCGGGAAGCGGCCGTCCTCGGAGTAGGTGTTGATGCCGGCCCGGACGGTGCGCACCGACGGCGAGGCCAGGATCCAGTCGATGCGGTCCCCGTCCGGGACCAGGGGCCGGTAGCCGTGGAACGTCGCGTACTGCGGGCCGCGCTCGGCGGCGGTGTCCCAGGTGTCGGCCAGGGACCCGTCGCCGAGCAGCGCGTCGTAGACCGGGTTGCCGTGGGCGGGGACGTTGAAGTCGCCGGTGACGATCCGGGGGAGGGCCGGGTCGAGGGCCCGCAGCCGCTCGCCGATCAGGGCCGCGCTGCGCTCCCGCGCGTACTGGTGGAGGTGGTCGAGGTGGGTGTTGAGGACGTGGAAGCCGCCGCCGGTGCGCCGGTCGGTGAACCGGACCGCCGTCGCCATGCGGACGATGGTGTTCCCCCAGGTGGCCGAGCCGATCAGGGCGGGCGTGTCGGACAGCCAGAAGTGGTCGAACTCCTCGGGCGCCAGCCGGAGCGTGTCGTAGACGACCGCACCGAACTCGTCGCGGCTCCCGCCGTGCCGGCCCAGCCCGATCCACGCGTAGCGGGGGCCGAGATCCTCGGCGACGTCGCGCAGTTGCCGGTACAGGCCCTCCTGGGTCCCCAGCACGTGGGGCCTTGCGTCCCGCAGCAGCCGCCGCATCACCGGGCGCCGCTCCGACCAGGGGTGGGGACCGGTCTCGGAGGCGTACCGCAGGTTGAACGACATCACGCGCAGCCGGGGCGGCGAAGCGGGAGCGGACATGGTGCCTCCTGGTCGGGAAGGTCCGGAAGGTCCGGAAGGGCCAGGAGATCCTCCCGGCCGGACGGGAGAGAGGCAAGGGCGGAAGCGGACTTCTGCCGCGGTCCGTGCTGTACCCCCGTGCCGTGCGTTCTCGTGATCCGGGTCACGGAAGGGCCGGGTGACCGGGCGTCACGAGGAGGATGTCAGGGAGGAGGCCACCGGTTCGGACATGCCGGGCCGGGCCGGGAGTGAAGGGACGTGCGCTGTGCCGTACGCCGTGAGCGCGGGCGGGGTCCGCATCGCCTACCGGGCCGGGGGCGAGGGCTCCCTTCTGGTCCTGCTGTCGGGCCAGGCCTGCAGCCACCACTGGTGGGACGGCGTCCGGGACGACTTCCACGCCGCCCACCGCACCGTCACCCTCGACTACCGGGGCACGGGGGAGAGCGGCAAACCCGACGAGCCGTACAGCATCGAGGGGTTCGCGCGGGACGTGATCGCGGTGCTGGACGACCTCGGTGCCGACCGGGCCCACGTGTACGGCACGTCCATGGGCGGGCGGGTCGCCCAGCTGCTGGCCGTCCGTCACCCGGAGCGGGTCCGCGCGCTGGTGCTCGGCTGTACGTCACCGGGCGGCCCGCACGCCGTCGAGCGCAGCGACGACGTGCGCAGGTCGCTGGCCCGGCCGGGGCCCGCGGCCGTGCGGGCCCTGCGCGAACTGATGTACACCCCGGCCTGGCTCGCGGCCCACCCGGGCCCTTCGCCCACGCTCGGCGACCCCGCCATACCGGCCCACGCCCGGCGCCGGCACCTGGCCGCCAGCAACCGGCACGACGCGTGGGACGCGCTGCCCGGCGTCACCGCGCCCACCCTGGTGGTGCACGGCAGCGACGACCTCCTCAATCCCACGGTGAATGCGCACCTCCTCGCGGACCGCATCCCGGGTGCCCGGCTGCACCTGATCCCCGGGGCGCGGCACGCCTATTTCGAGGAGTTCCGCGCCACGGCGGGCCCGCTCGTCCTGGACTTCCTCGCGGAGCACGAGCGCACGACGTGACGGGCCCCGGTGCGGGGGAGGGGTCAGGCCGGGACCGCCTCGATGAGGTGGAAGGCGTTCGGGCGCGGCAAGGGCGTGATGGAGTCCAGGCGGAAGCCTCCCCGGGCGCACAGGGCGGCGAAGTCCTCGGCGGTGCGTTCCCGGCCGCCCACCGTGACCAGCATGTTGAGGTCGCTGAGGTAGGTCAGGTCGGTGTTCCCGGCGGGCACGGTGGGAGGCAGGACCGGCTCGACGATCAGGAGGGCGCCGCCGTCCGGGACGACCTTGCGGATGTGGCGCAGAATGGTCGTGCACTGCTCGTCGTTCCAGTCGTGGATCACGCTTTTGAGCAGGTAGAGGTCCCCGCCGGGAGGGGCCGAGGCGAAGAAGTCGCCGGTCTCCAGGGAGACCCGGTCGGTGAGGCCGTCGCGCGCGAGCCGCGCGGGTGCCTGGGCGAGGCCCTCGGGGGTGTCGTAGAGGATGCCGCGCGGCCGGGGGTGCGCGCGGAGGACCGCGGAGAGCAGGGTCCCGTCTCCGCCGCCCACGTCCACCACGGTGCCGAAGCGGCCGAAGTCGTAGTGCCCGGGGACGGCCCCGGCGGCGAGCTGCGTGGCCTGGCTCATGGCTGTGTTGAACTGGGCGGACAGCTCGGGCCGCTCCCGCAGGTAGCTGAAGAAGTCCGTGCCGAAGGCGGTGTCGAAGGTCGTCGCCCCCGTCCGGACGCCTTCGTCCAGCAGCTCCCAGCCGCGCTGCAGCGAGGGGTCGGTGAACATCCGGGCCACGGCGGTCATCGCACCGGGGACGTCCGGGCGCAGCAGGTCGCCGGCCGCCGTGGTGGCGAAGGTGCCGGGCGCCTTCTCGGTGAGCAGCTGCAGGCCGGCCAGTGCCCGCAGCAGCCGGTGCGTGGCCTGCGGGTGGGTGCCGAGCGCGGCGGCCAGCCCGTCGGCCGTGCACTCGCCGCCGCCTATGCGTTCGAAGACGCCCAGCCGGACGGCGGCGCCCAGCGTCTGCGTGGCCATCTGGCCGAAGACCAGCTGCGCCACGGTGTTGCGCTCCTGCCAGCCCGCCGGTGCCTGCCCGTCGTCGTTTCCCGTCGTGGTCATTGCGGCCCTCCCGTCATGGCGCCTTCCGGCACCCGTCAACGATCGTGCGGCATGCCGGGGCCGGTGGCGCGGGGGCGGCCCGATCGCCCGACATTCAACTTAGGTAACCCTAAGTTGAATGTCGGGCGATCGGCAATGCTCCCTCAGTTGCCGTCCTCCGGGCGCAGGCCGAAGTGCACCGTCTTCGCGGTCAGCAGGAACAGGTCCGCACGCCGGTCGATCCCCGCCGGGTCGGCCGGGTCGAGCAGCCGGTCGAGCGTCGCCGCGTCCCCGGCGTCCAGGAGCTCGGTGCACATCCTGCGCTGCCGCTCCAGGGACTGCCGCACCGACTGCCGCGTCCGCTCGTCGAGCGGTGCGGGGCGGTCCACGAGGAAGGTCTTGCTGCGCACCTGCGCGAGCCCCGCGGCCCGCAGCATGCCGGGCCAGTCCTCGACCACGGCGACGGATCCGGGCAGTTCGTCCCGCATCCGGCTGAACCGTTCCGCCATGGCCACGTCCAGCCGGGCCTGCAGGCCGGGCCGCCCGAAGCCGAGGTCGCGCGGCAGCGAACGGGCCCGCATCTCACCCTCGACGACGGCCAGCACACCCCCGGGGGCGAGCAGCCCGGCGAGCCGGCCGAGGGCGTCCTGCTGGTCGCCGACGTGGTGCACCACCTGTGCCGTCCACACCAGATCCGCCGACCCCAGGCCGTCGATCCCCTCGGGGAACCCGGCCGCCCTGGTCCCCAGCCGGACCCCGAGCCGGCCGGCCCGCTTCTCGGCGCGGGCCAGCAGCTCCGGCGAACCGTCCACGGCGACGACCTCGGCCTGCGGGAACGCCTGCGCCAGGCGGCAGGCCGCCACCCCCGGGCCGCTGCCGATGTCGAGGATCCGCCGCGGTGCGCCGCCGGTCAGCTGCCGCAGCTCCTCGACGGCCTGCTGTACGTAGGGGCCGTGCGCCTCGCCCTCGAGCTCCAGCATGTCGGCCAGTGCCGCCCAGTCGAAGTCGTTCACCGGATGTGCTCCCTCGGCTCGTCGGCCGGCTCCGTCGGCCGGCTCTTCCCTCTGGCGCAGACTGTGCGGCCGGATGGCGATCCTTGACAAACCTTGTTGCTGTTTCTGCAATAGGGGCATGGAAGAAGTGCTCGCCGCCGTCGGCCCCCGTCTCAAGAACATCCGCCGGCAGCGTCAGTGCACCCTGGCCGCCCTGTCGGAGGCGACCGGCATCTCGGTCAGCACGCTGTCCCGGCTGGAGTCCGGGCAGCGCAAGCCGAGCCTGGAGCTGCTGCTGCCCATCGCGCACGCCCACCAGGTCCCCCTCGACGAGCTGGTCGGCGCGCCGCCCGTAGGCGATCCGCGCGTGCGGCTGAAGCCCGTCCGGCGCGGGGACTCCACGGTGGTGCCGCTGACCCAGCAGCCGGGCGGGCTGCAGGCGTTCAAGATGGTCATGGGCACCTCACGCAGCCGCCCCGACCTCCGCACGCACGAGGGCTACGAGTGGCTGTACGTGCTCGGCGGCAGGCTGCGGCTGGTCCTCGCCGAGCACGACATCGTCCTCCAGGTGGGCGAGGCCGCCGAGTTCGACACCCGGGTGCCGCACTGGTTCGGCAGCACCGGGGACGCGCCGGTGGAGGTCCTCAGCCTGTTCGGACCCCAGGGCGAGCGCATGCACGTCCGCGCCAAGCCCTCCGGCCAGGCCTGACACCGGCACAGGCCGGGCTCGACGTCTCCTCAAGCACCGGCCGCCAGACTCCGGGCCGTGACGCCTGCGTACGTACGGCCGTGACGTCCGCCGCCGCCCGCAGCCCGCCGGCGGCGATGCCGCGGGCCGCCCCGACACCCCCGTACCCCTTGGAGACCTCCCCGTGCGCTTCTTCGCCGACGTCACACCCCTGCGCCGCTCCGCGGACTTCCGCCGGCTGTGGTGCGGGAACACCGTGTCCTGGATGGGCCAGCAGATGACCGCGCTCGCGGTCTCCCTGCAGGTCTACGCGATCACCGGCTCCACGTTCTCGGTGGGCCTGGTCGGCCTGTGCTCCCTGGTCCCGCTGATCGTCGCGGGCCTGTACGGCGGAGCCGTCGCCGACACCGTCGACCGGCGGGCCCTCGGCCTGGTCAGCGCGTCCGGCGCGGCGCTGCTGTCCGTCGTCCTGGCTGGCGCTGCGCTGCTCGGACTCCGGCAGGTGTGGCTCCTGTACACGGTCGTCGCCCTGCAGTCTGTCTGCTTCGCGATGAGCACCCCGGCCCGCAGCTCGATGATCCCCAAGCTCCTGCCCCGGGAACAGCTCCCCGCCGCCAACGCCCTGTCCTCCCTGACGACCAACCTCGGCCTCATGGGCGGCCCCATGCTCGGCGGCGCCGTCGTCGGACTCTGGGGCTTCCAGGCCGCCTACCTGATCGACGTGGCCGCGTTCTCCGCCTCCCTGTACGCGATGTGGCGCCTGCCGTCGATGCGTCCCGAGCCGGCGGGGGTCACGGGGGCGGGCGGTGCGGCCGGTGCGGCCGGGGCGCCCGGTGCTTCTGCGGACCGGCGGCCGCAGGGGCGCGCCTCCGTACGGGGCGGCCTGCGCTTCCTCGTCACCCGCCCCAACCTGCGCATCACGTTCCTGGCCGACCTGGCCGCCATGGTGCTGGCCCAGCCCCGAGCGCTCTTCCCGGCCATAGCGGGACTCTGGTACGGCGGTGACACGAAGACGGTCGGCCTGCTGGTCGCCGCGCCCGCCGTGGGAGCGGTGCTGGGCGGGCTGTTCTCCGGCTGGCTCGGCCGGATACACCGGCACGGACTCGCCGTGCTGCTCTCCGTCGCCGGCTGGGGAACGGCCGTCACCGTCTTCGGCCTGACCCGCAACCTCTGGCTCGGCCTGCTCTTCCTCGCCCTGGCCGGATGCGCCGACAGCATATCGGCGGTCTTCCGCACCACCATGCTCCAGGCGGCCACCCCGGACGACATGCGCGGCCGCCTCCAAGGCGTCTTCATCGTCGTGGTCGCGGGCGGGCCCCGGCTGGGCGACTTCCTCGCGGGGTCCGCCGCGGACCTCGCCTCACCCTCCTGGGCCGTCGTCGGCGGCGGCCTCGCCTGCCTGGCGGCGATCGCGTTCATCGCGGCCCAGTGGCGCAACTTCGCGCGCTACGACGCGCGTTCCCCTCAGCCGTAGGACCAACCCGGCCGTGCACGCGGCTCAGCCGGAGAACCGGCCCGCCAGCAGGCCTCCGAGCGCCGTGCGCCGGTGCAGCACCGCCCGTCCGGCCCGGACCGTCGTGATCAGACCCGCGTCGCGCAATGCGGCCGCGTGGGCGGAGGCGGTGGCGTTGCTGACGCCCACGCGCCGGGCCAGGCCGCTGGTGGTGTGCTCCTGCGCGAGCGCGAGCAGGATGTCGGTCCGGGTCCGCCCGAGCACCCCGGCCAGGGCGTCGTCCGCGCCTGCCGTACCGCCGCCCGTTCCCCCTGCTCCGTCCGGCGCGAGGGGCAGGCCGGGACCGGCCGGATAGGTCAGGCCCAGGGGGCCGCCGGGCAGATCGGCGAGGACAGGAGGGCCGTTCCAGTGGAACGTGGGCAGGAGCAGGAGGCCGCGCCCGTGCAGCCGCACCTCCCGCTCGCCGGGAGCCTCGATCTCCCAGACGTCCCCGCGCAGCCGGGCGCCGGGGACGAGGCCGGCGAGCGCGGCGCCGGTCCCGTGCTCGGCCACGGCCAGGGCGTGCCGGGTGAACTCGGCCCGGTGCAGGTCCTGGACCAGGGGCCACACGGGTCGCAGGACCGTCTCGAAGGCCGTGTGCTGGGCGTGGCGGATCAGCTGCCGGGCACCGGCGTCACCCCGGTGCAGCTCGCGGATCCACGGCGGCACGGGGGCGGCGTGCCCGGCGTACACGCGCTCGATCTCGGAGCGGACCAGCTCCGGGCGCGCGGCGAGCACACTGTCCAGCGCGTCCTCCAGCGTGTCGCTGAACACGTCGAGGAAGCCCGGCGCCGCTCCCGCGGGGACGAGGTCCCCCAGCGGCTCGGCGGAGGCCGGCAGGGAACGCAGCAGCCGCTGCCGCCAGCGGCCGAAGAGCAGCTGGTCGTCGCGGCGGAACACCATCATGAACGCCGCGTTGAGCTCCTGCAGCGGAGCCGGGCGGGGCGCGAACCGGACCCGCGCGAAGTCGGCGGCCGTGAAATGGATCCGGATCACTACTCTCCCCGGCGCCGCAGCGCCATCGTTTCGGGCAGGGCCTGAACGATCGACCGCGATCCCCGCCGGGCACCAGCATGCAGGCGTGCCCCTGCCATTCACGCAGGGGGCCGCCGGGCGCCACAAGGGCCGGCGTCACAGTGGGCACCAGGGGAGAGCCATGCGTCAGCACAGAGTTCGTGAACAAGCCGGGGTGAGCCGTCGGGCCGTCACCAGGTCGGCCGTCCTGGCCGCCGCCGCCCTGCTGCTCCCGGGAGGCCCCGGCGGGATCGGCGGGATCGGCGGCACCGGCGGGGCCGTCGCGCAGGCGCGGGCCGCGGCCGGCCTCACCCTGCGGCTGCCCGCGCCGACGGGCCCGTACCGCACCGGGGTCACCACGCTGTACCTCGTCGACCGCTCGCGGCCCGACCCGTGGGAGCCGGGCATCCCCGTCCGGGAGGCGATGGCCACCGTCTTCTACCCGGCGCGCACCGTCCGCGGCTTCCCGGTCGCCCGGCAGATGAGCGCAGGCGCCGCCGAGTCCTTCGGGCTGGGCGGGCGCAGGGTCCACCCGGAGCTGCCGGAAGCCGGTGCGGACTGGTCGGCCACCATGACCCACTCGCACACGGGCGCCCCCGCACAGGCCTCGCGCCGGCGGCCGGTGCTGCTGTACAGCCCCGGCGGCGGCGATCCGCGCACCATGGGCACCGCGCTCGCCGAGGAACTGGCGAGCCACGGCTACGTGGTGGTGACCGTCGACCATCCCGGCGATGCCGGTGAGGTGGAGTTCCCGTGCGCCCTGACCGGACGGGAGACGGTCCGCCCGACGGTGCTGCGCGACGACCCCAGGAACCACCCGGAGCTCTTCCGCACCCTGATCGACACCCGTATCGCGGACACCCGCTTCGTCCTGGACCGGCTGGCGGAAGTGGCGGCCGGACGGAACCCGGACGCGGCCGGGCGCGCCCTGCCGGAACACCTCGGCCGTGCCCTGGACCTGCGGCGGGTCGGCGTCTACGGGCACTCGGCAGGCGGCACCACGGCCGCGGAGACGATGTACGAGGACCGGCGCATCGGCGCCGCGGTCAACCTGGAGGGCTACCTGGACCGGGCGCCGGAGACGCCCGGCCGGGCGGGGGAGCTCTATCCGGTCGCCCGGCACGGGTCGGACCGGCCGCTGCTCCTGCTGGGCACGGACGGCTTCCCCGGCAGGCAGGAGCTGGAGGCCTCCTGGCGGGCGGTGCTCGCCCGCTCGGGAGGGCGCGCCCGCCGACGGCAGCTCGACGGCGCCGCGCACGGGGTGTTCACCGACTACGCCGCGCTGGCGCCCCAGTTGCAGGCCGCCGGGCTGATGACGGCGGCGGGCCGGGCCTCGCTGACCGGCCCGGCCGGTCCCGAGCAGTCGGTGCCGGCCGTGCGCCGCCACGTGCTCTCGTTCTTCGCTCGCCACCTTCCGGTGCGCTGAGCGGGCACGACCCGGAGGTCACGGCGTCCCGTTCCGCACGGCGGACGGCGGGCCGCCGCCGAACGAGGCCAGCGCGTGGACCAGTTCCACCCGGGAGCGGACCCCGAGCGCCGCGAAGACGTTGCGCAGGTGGTGGTCGACGGTCCGGTGGCTCAGCGCGAGGAGGGCGGCCACCTCGCGGTTGGTGCGGCCTTCGGCCACGTGCCGCGCCACCCGCAGCTGCTGGGGGGTGAGGCCGGCCGGGCAGCGGGGGCGGGGGACGCCGCCCGGCTCCGCCTGGCCCGCCGCCCGCATCTCCTCGCGGGCCCGCTCCGCCCACACGTCGGCTCCGCACGCCTCGAACAGCAGCATGGCGCCGCGCAGGTGCCCGCGGGCGTCGGCCGGCCGGCGCAGGCGCCGCAGCGCCATGCCGAACACCAGCTTCGTACGGGCCTGGGAGAACTCGGAGCCCACCCGCTCCACCAGCGCCAGCGCCCGGTCGAAGCAGGGGTCCGCCGTGGCCGGGTCCGCGGTGGCGGACAGCACGGCCCGGCAGTGCAGGGCCACGGCCCGGGCCCGCTGGTCGCCGTTGACCGCCGCCCAGTCCTCCAGGGTCCGCAGGATCAGCCGGGCCTGGCGGCAGGCGCGCTTGCGCGCCGGGGCCGGGAGTTCGGCGACGGCGAGGGCGACGGCCTCCACGAAGGAGGGGATGACCCGCAGGCGCCAGGCGAAGTGATGCACTCCCGACTCGCCCAGGACGAGGGGGCGCAGCCGCTCGACGGCCTCCCGCGGCTGCTGGTGCGCGAGGTCCAGCCATCCCAGGCTCCACGTCGCGATCAGCGCGGGGACCATCAGGCCGTGGGCCTGCGCCGTGCCGAGCGCCCACCGGGCGTGGTCGCGGCAGGCGGCGGCGTCCCCGCGGATCGCCGCGGTCATGGCGAGCGTGCTGCGCAGCTGCGCCGCGGCGTTGCTCCGGCCGGCGGCGAGGGCGGCCTCCAGGCCCCGCCCGGCGTGGGACGCGGCGCGGGCGTAGTTGTCGGCGACGAGTTCCACCAGCGCGAGGAGGCCGAGGAGTTCCGGCGTCGCCCGCTGCGGCGCTGCGGCCCGGGCCAGGGCGCGGGTGGCGAGGTCCCGGGCGTGCGAGACCTCGCCCAGCATGAGGGCGGCGCGGCAGGCGTGGACGAGTGTGTGCGTACGGCCGTCCGCCGCGGGCACGCCGCCGGACGCCGCGCGGAGCAGCGGGACGGACAGGGCGTGTTCGCCGCGCAGGGCCGCGGCGATGCCCCGGTAGTAGTCGCGCACCACCGGGGGCGCCGCGGCGTGGCCGCCGATGCGCTCGGCGGCCCCCGCGTATCCGGTCCGGTCGCCCGCGGTCCAGCTCGCCTCCGCGGAGTGGAGGAGGGCGGCGAGCTCCTCGTCCGTGCGGTTCGCGTGCCGGAACAGCGTGGCGGCGAGGCGCAGGGCTTCGCGCGCGTTGATCACTTCGCCGGTGCGCAAGGAGCGCAGGCCGCGGACGAGTTCCTGCTGCCCGCGGGCGGCGGAGGCGGCCTTCCGGCGGACGGACAGCGTGCGCAGGACCGTGGCGCGCCGCGAGAGCCCGGCGAGCCGGGCGTGGTCCGCGGCCGCCACGAGGAGCCGGTCGCGCGTGCCGTCCTCCTCCGTGCGCCCGGCGGCCCGCAGGAGGACGGACGAGCACCGTACGTGCAGGCGCCGCGTGGTGCCCGCTCTGCCGGCGGCCGGCCGGGGACGGGAGCGAGGAGGACGTACGGCCTGGGAGTCGCGCACGGTTGCTCCTCGTCGTTCCGGGGGCGGCGGAAAAGGAGTGCGTTGCCAGCAAGTTACCCGCAAGTAAAACCACCGGGTAGGCGATTTCGCCGATGCGTGGCCCCCCGATGCGGACGCATGCTCTCCGCAGCCGCTCGGCAGACCACTCCCTGGAGGACCGTATGCGAAAGATCAGCCGTGCCCTGGCCCTGACGGCAGCCGTGGCCGCCCTCCTGACGACCGCGCCCGCCGGCACCGGCACCGCCGAGGCCGCCCCCGCGCGCACCCCCGTCGTGTTCGTCCACGGCTACCTCAGCGACGCCGTGATCTGGGACTCGGCCCGCACCGCCTTCCGCAGCGCGGGCTACCAGGACGGTGAACTCTTCTCGTACGCCTACGACTTCCTCGCCTCGAACGAGGCGAGCGCCCGCGGGCTGGCCGGCTTCGTCGCGAAGGTGAAGAAGGACACCGGGGCGCAGCAGGTCGACATCGTGAACCACTCCATGGGCGGCCTCGTCTCCCTCTGGTACGCCAAGGAGCTGGGCGGCGCCGCGGACATCAAGCACATGGCCTCGCTGGCGGGGAGCAACCACGGCACGTACACCGCAGGGCTCTGCACCGTGGTCTCCCCCTCCTGCCGGGAGATGACGCCCGGCTCGGCCTTCCTCGGCAGACTCGCCTCCGGCGACGAGACGCCCGGAGCCGTCGACTACCGCACCTGGTACTCGCCGTGCGACGGGGTGATCAACCCGTTCACGAGCACCGTGCTCGACGGCGCGGTCAACACCCTGCTCCCGTGCGTGACGCACCTGGGGTTCCTGACCGACGAGGGGCTGCTGTCCCAGGTGGCCTCCTACCTCAAGGCTTGATCCCGTCGGGCTCGTAGTTGGTCAGGACGCAGCCGTCCACCACCGCCTTCTCGGAGCGGTAGCCCTGCGGGGTGGTGAAGCCCGGCCGGCACTCCAGGCGGAAGAACTGCTGCTGGTACAGCCCGAACCGGGAGGAAGGGTCGTTGGTCTCGATGGCGACGTTCCCGCCGAGGAGCAGCACGCTCTTCGTCGCCTTCGGCCGGCCGCCGTTCTCCTGGATCTCCTTGAGCTGGACGGCCTTGGCGCGCGACTGCAGGGCGGCCATGTCGTCGACCTTGTCGAGCCAGACCAGCCCGTGGGCGCGCTGTGCGCCCCCGGGCTGCCCGCACAGTCCGCGCTCGCCGACGCCCCATCCGGCCGGGTCGCCGTCGATGAAGGGCTCGTAGTCGATGGACCGGATGGCGACGGTCTCCGGATCCGTGGAGAAGCGCTTGCAGTCGACGCTGGACGCGATCAGCTTCCTCAGCTCGGAGAGGCTGCCGGCGCTCGGCAGGCCGGGGTTCGCCGGTGGCTTCTGCCGCCCGTCCTGCGAGGCCCCGGGTTCCGGACTTCCGGCGCCCGCGCCGTCCGCCGTGTGCACGAAGTCGCTCAGCACGCAGTGGTCGACGAGGGCCTTCTCCTTCTTGTGGCCCTCCGGCACGCCGAACGTCGGGTTGCAGGTCAGGACGCGCATGCCGGACTTCGCGAGCGCCCGGGCCGTCGTGGCCGAGGTCGGCTCGGCCACGAAGTCCTTGCCGACGAGGACGCGGCTGTACAGGCCGTACTCCGGCTCGCCGGCGGCGATCTTGTCCATGACCTGCTTGTGGTAGGCCTCCTGGAACTTCTTCATGTCCGGCGTCAGGAAGATGCCGGTCGCGCCGTTCTCGCGCAGGTCGCTGCAGACTCCGAGCCCGGTCACGGACCCGCCGACGCTCTTGACGCTGCTCGACCGCAGGCGCACGTCGTCCGGGCCGCCCGTCGCCAGGTTCTCGCAGGAGGTGTACTGACGGAGGTACTTCTGTGCGTCGGCCGTCGAACCGGCCGACGGCGGTCCCGCCTGCGGGGCGGGGGCGCCCGGCCGCGCGGGCGTCGTGACGCCACCGGCCCGGCCGGGTTCCGGCTTGTCGTCGCACGCGGTGACCGCGGAGAGGGCGATGAGGGCCGCTGCGGCCGCGGCGAGGGTCTGCTTGATGCGCATGCGGGGCTTTCGTCGGTGGGAAGGAGCGGAAAACTCCCAGGGGTGTGGCATGCGCATGCTAGTCAGCTGATCCGGTTCGTCGCGTACGGGGCCCGAGCCGGGCGGCGCCCCCGCCTGCGGGGCGGGGGCGCCGCTCAGGCTCACTTCGCGGTGGCGATCCGCCCGTTGACGAAGACCGGGGCGCCGTCGTCGGCGTGCTCGATCGTGTTGCCCGGCACCGTGAAGCCGACCTTGCCCGGCTCGAAGACCAGGCACATGCTCGACCCGCCGTAGCTGAAGTAGCCGAGCTCGTCGCCCCTCGTGACCTCGTCGCCCACGCTGACGCTGAACCGCACCGAGGAGATCTCGGTGATGCCGACCGGGATGACGCAGACCTGGCCGATACCGGGTGTGGTGCTCTCGATGACCACCAGGCCGCGGGTGTTGACGTTCGCCTGATAGCCCTGGGAGAGCGTGCCGGCGCTCTCGTCGACCTTCTCCATCTTCAGCTCGCTGAACATCAGGCCGGGGACGAGCTCGACGTGCTTGACGACCCCGTCGACCGGGGCGTGCCAGCGGTGGTAATCCGCGCCGGAGAGGAAGGACTGGAAGACGTCGCCCCCGGTGAACCGCTCGGTGTCCGCATAGCCGTTGAGCATCCGGCGGAGCGAGTACGGCTGGCCCTTGACGTCGAAGATGTCGGCATCCAGCTGAACGTCCGACACGTACCGCACCACCGACCCGTCGTTGGGCGAGACGACGGCCTTCGGGTCCTCCTTGGCCCCGTTGGGGCGGAACTCCGGCTTGATGTGCCGGTGGAAGAACGCGTTGAAGGAGGCGAAGCCGCCGTAGAGGGCACCGGGGTCGGGGATGACGAACTCATACAGCTTGTTCTGCTCGGAGGCGGCCTGGCAGAGCCAGCCGTCGGGGCCCTCGTTGAGGACGTAGCGGCTCTCCGGGCTGTCCAGGAATCCGCACCACACCGTCAGGATCTTCCGGAGCGCGTCGTTGAAAGGCTCGTTGCGGAAGGCCTCCCAGCCCGCGTCCGTCGCCATCATGTAGCAGAACAGGGCGGACAGGGGGAAGAAGACGCGCTCGTTCGGGTCCAGGCGGTACTCGGGCGCGGTCACCGTGATCTCGTCGAGGCAGTTCAGCATCTCCTCGATGTTCCTGACGTGCTTGTGCTGATGCTCCGGGTCGAGCTGCTGGGCCTGCTCGATCATCAGGTTCACGAGGTCCCGGAGGGGCTTGTCCCGTTCGAGCAGCTCCGCCAGCTCCTGGACGACGGGGACGTGGCCCGCCGTCCGCTGCCGCGCCCTGGCGACGAACTGTGTCAGCCACGCGTCCACGGCCCTGCGGTTGCGCGGCAGATATCCGGCCGCGCGGCCGAACGAGTTCTGGTACCGCGCTTCGAGCGCTGCCGCTGTGCCGGGCTTGACCATGGTCGTCCCTTCGTCGATCGGACCGTTGCACGGCGCCGCACCGGCGTACGAAGCCACGTGCTCCGTACGCCGGTTGCGTGTGCCGAATGCCCGACCGTAGCGGGCCGTTCCGGGGCGCCGCAGGAGCCCGAATCAGCCGCGGGCCGCCGGGACGGGCGGCGCCGCCTGCGCCTGCTGCGGCCGGGCCGCGGCGGGGGCCGGGGCCGGGCCCGCGGACCGGCGGACGAGGGCGAGCGCCACCAGCCCGCCCAGGACTCCCAGCACCCCGGAGACGAGGAACGTCTGCCGCAGGCCGGCCGCGAAGGCCTCGTGCACCAGCTGCCCGATCAGATCCCGCTGCGCGGGGCCGGCCTGGGCGACGACCGCTGCGGCCTGGCCCCCCGCCAGCGCATCGGCGGTCGCGGACGGGTCGGCGACGGCCCCGGCCCCGTGGTCGCGGAGCGCGCCCGCCAGCCCGGCGTGGAAGACCACGCCGAGGACGGCGATGCCCAGGGCGTTCCCCAGCTGGCGCGCGGTGTTGACGGCGCCGCTGGCCATCCCGGCGCGCTCCGGGGCCACGGAGGCCATCGCCGCGGACGCCAGCATGGGCGTTGCGATGCCGACGCCGATGCCGGTCACCGCGAGGCCCGGTACGAGGGCGGTCCACGTCGAGCCCGCGTCCACGGTCGCCTGGAGGAAGGCGCCCGCACCGATCAGCAGCAGCCCGCCGCCGACGGTCCAGCGCGGCGAGACGTCGTGCAGGAAGCGCCCGGCCAGCGACGCGACGACGAAGGCGGCCGCACTCATCGGCAGGCAGGTCAGGCCTGCGGCGACCGGCCCCATGCCACGGACGGACTGCAGCCACAGCGAGGTGTAGGCGAGGTAGGAGAACGCGGCGACGGACAGCAGGACCGCGGCCGCCATGAGGCCGGAGAAGGACGCCCGGCGGAACAGCGTCAGGTCCAGCAGCGGCTGCTCGCGGCGCGTCTCGATCAGCAGGAACGCGACCAGGGCGGCTGCGGCGAGCCCGAAGACGCCCAGGGTCGCGGCCGAGGTCCAGCCGTAGTCGCTGCCCTTGATCAGCGCGTACGTCGCGCCGCCCGCCGCCACGGTGAAGGCGGCCAGCCCGGGCACGTCCACCCCGCGGCCCCGGCGGGGCGCCGCCGCGGCGACGAACCGCAGCGTCATGGCGATGGCCAGCACGCTGATGGGCAGGTTCACGAAGAAGATCCAGCGCCAGTCCAGGTGCTCGGTCAGCAGACCGCCCATGACGGGCCCGGCCGCCGAGGCGGCTCCGCTGACCGCGCCCCAGGCGCCGAACGCCACGCCCCGGTCCCTGCCGTGGTAGATGCTGCTGATCAGTGCCGTCGTCGTCGCGAGCATCGCGGCGCCGCCGACGCCCTGGACGCCGCGGAAGACGATCAGTGCCTCCGGGCCGGTCGCCAGGCCGCAGGCCAGCGAGGCGAGGGCGAACAGGGCGAGGCCGGCCACATACACCTGCCGGTGGCCGGTGCGGTCGGCGAGGGAACCGACGCCCAGCAGCAGTGCGGCCAGCGCGAGCGCGTAGACGTCCATCACCCACTGCAGGTCCGCGAACGAGGTGTGCAGGCTCCCGGCCATGTCGGGGAGCGCCACGACGACGATGGTCACGTCCACGAGCAGCATGAACGTCCCCAGGCACACCGCCACGAGCGGCAGCCACTTACGCATGTTCCATACCTCCGGAGGGTGTTGTCCGACGAGGACCGAAGGTCGCATCCGCTGGCTGTTTCTCAGAACTCAGGGCGGGTCCGGTGACGGAATCCGGTGTGAAGTAGCCATGAAATGATGGAAAGCATGAGCCATGACGAGCAGACGTTCGACCTTCTCGACCGGCAGCTGGTGCAGGCGCTGATGGTCGACGGCCGGGCCGCCTTCAGCCGCATCGCCGCCGTCCTCGGCGTCACGGACCAGACGGTGATCCGCCGCTACCGCAGGCTGCGCGGCGCGGGCCTGCTCCGGGTGCTCGGCCTGCCCGAGGGCGAGCGCGTCGGCCTGTACGAATCGCGGCTGCGCATCCAGTGCGTCCCGGGAGCGGCCGTCGACATCGCGGAGGCGCTGGCACGCCGTCCGGACACGGGATGGGTCAAGATCTACTCGGGCGGCACCGAGGTGGGCTGCCTCGTCAGCTCGCGCACGCGCGAGGACCACGAGGGGCTCCTGCTCCGCAAGCTGCCGCGCACCCGGCAGGTCACCGGCGTCACGGCGCAGACCATGCTCTACGAGTACACCGGCGGCGCGAACCGCCGCTTCGGGCGGGACGAGCTGACCGGGGAGCAGATCGCGGCGCTTGAGCCCGCACCGGCCGGCGGGGAGGGCGCGGACGAGGACGTCGTCCGGCTCGACGACGCCGACTACGCGATGCTGGCCGTGCTCGCCCGGGACGGCAGGGCGGGCTACCCGGAGCTCGCCGGGGCGGCCGGCCGGTCGGAGTCCACGGTCCGGCGGCGCATCGAGTACCTGCGGGGAAGCGGCGCGCTCTCCTTCGACGTCGAGGTCCACTCCGTCCACCTCGGCTACGCGATCGAGGCCGGGATCTCCGCCACGGTCGCGCCGAGCGAGCTGGCGGCGGTCGGCCGGGCGCTCGCCCGCCATCCCCAGGTGCCGTTCGCCGCGGCGGTGACCGGTGCGGCCAATCTCGCCGCGTCGGTGATCTGCCGCGATCAGCGCGACCTGTACCGGTACATGACCGAGGGCATCGGCGCGCTGACGGCCGTGCACCGGCTGGAGGTCCTCCCGGTGCTTCGGCACGTGAAGAGGGCGGGGCTGCTGAGCGACGGCAGCAGGCTCTTCGACGCCCCGTGAGGGCGGGTGCCCGTCGCCCCGTGAGGCGGGTGCGAGGGGTGTTGCCGGCGGTCCCGGCCCAGGGGTAGACCGGGACCACCGGGGGTGTCCGAGGGGAGCGGACCACCCGAACGGAACGCACAGGGCCGATGAGGAGGGTCTCGTCCCTGGTGTTCGCCCACATTGGCGCCGCGGGTGCTCACCGTCGTGAGCGCTGCAGGCCCGGGTGCCACAGGAAGTAAATATATTTACTGCCCAGTAAGCAAGAGTATGAAAATTTTCATTCGATCCGGAGCCCGGTCCGGGCGTGAAAGTCCCGGTATCGGTGGGCGTCAGTCGTCGAGGAAGAAGTCGTGCTGCTCCGCCGCCTGCTCGTACTTTTCCAGCCGCATCTGCGTGCGCTCGGGATCGGCGTCGGCCATGGCCTGGAGGATCGCCGCGGAGAGCACCCCCGGCGCCGCGTACGAATCGAAGACCAGGCGCGAGCCGGTGCCGGCGGTGAGCGCCACGTCCGCCTCCTCCACCAGGGGCCCCAGGCTCGCGTCCGTGATCAGCGCGACGCGCAGGCCCGTGCTGCGGGCGGCCCGCATCGCGGCCAGCATCTCGTTGGAGTGCCGCGGCATCGCGAACGCCAGCACCCACGTGCCGCCCGCCTCGCGCGACTGGAGCAGGGCGTCGTAGGCGACGCTGCCCCCGCGCGAGACCAGGCGCACGTCCGGGTGGATCCGCTTCGCCGCGTACGCGAAGTACTCCGCCAGCGAGACGGAGATCCGCAGGCCGAGGATCGTCAGCGGGACCGACCTGGCCAGCTCGCGGCCGATCTCGAGCACCTGGTCGGTGTCCGTGAACGCACGGCGCAGGCTCTCCAGGTTCCCGATCTCGGCGTCGACCGCCGCCTGCAGTTCGTTGCGGCGGTCCTCCTCCCGCGCGCCGGGGGAGCCGGCGACCGCGCTCAGGGCGATCGGCTGCAGCGCCTCGCGGAGCGCGGGATACCCGCTGAAGCCCACGGAGACCGCGAAGCGGGTCACCGACGGCTGGCTCACGCCCACGCGGTCCGCGAGGTCCGTGATCGACAGGAACGCGGCCTCGGTGAGGTGGTCGGTGATGTACTGCGCGATGCGCCGCTGCCCGGGAGACAGCCGGTGACCGCCGAACAGGGCCCGGACCTTGTCCGCGGGGAGCGGATCCGGGACGCGGGGCCGCTGCCCCGGCCCGCCGGGCTTCCCCGGTGTGATCGCGGACGCCTGAGCGCGCGCCTGCTGCCCTGATGGCACCGGTGTGCCTCGTTCTCGTCCCACGGCGCTCAACATAGCTGAAGCGCCGTGGGGGCCTGCATCAATCGGCCTTCTCACCGCGGCTGCGGTGATCTTAAGGTCCGGCCGGGGAGAGGGGGCGCCCACACATCGCGGTGCCCGGGAGCGGGGAGGGTGATCAGCGGGAGCCGAACTTCACGCTGGCGAAGCGGAGGCTGCGGGGGGCGTCCCGGCCGGGGGAGAGGCGCAGCGCCTGCTGCTTGCAGGTCTTGTCGGTGTAGAGGGCGACCGGAACCCCCGTGCCGTTGTGCGCGCCGCGGGCCTCGTCGCTCATCGTCAGGCACCGGCCGTCCGGCGGGTTCTGGATGTAGAACGGGGCGCCTTTGGGGCCCGCCCAGGAGAACCAGCCCTTGGCGGCGACCGCCGATCCCGTGGGCAGGGCCAGGGCGAGAGCGCATCCGGCGAGAGCGACGAGCGCGGGGCGGATGAAGCGCATCACTGATCCTTCCATTCGATTGCAGAGGAATGCACAGGAAATGCACGAAATGTCTTCACAGAGTGAACGACGCCGGGCGCCGATCGACACGCACGCCGGCGGAAGCGTCGACTGGCAGCGGATAGCGAGGTCCTGCGGACCTGGATCCGCCGCGACGTCATCGACCGGCGGGCCCGGGCCCGCCTCGGCGCGCAGATGGCCGAGCGCTCGGCCCGCCGTGTCTGCGGCGGACGCCCGCGTGAGCACCAGCATGGCCGTCACGTACCGGGCCCGGTTCTCCGCGCCCGCATCCGTCATGAGGACCACCTTGGGCGTGAGCGTCACCGGCGCGCATCCGCTGTCGTACTCAGTTACGAAGCGGGCCTGCGACGGAGGGGCCGCCTCCCGACGGCCTGTCAGGGGGGCGTCAGGAACGGGCGCCGGTGCTTGCGCCCGTGCTCACCGCGCCCTTGGATGATTGACGTGAACAACCACCTGCGCCACGACGACCGGCCGCCTCATACGGCGACGCCCGGCACCGTGCGCCGTGTGCTCCCGGTGCGCTAGGCGCCACCGCTCTCCACCGAGCCGACGCGCCCTGCGCGCAGTCGCACACCGTCACCTTCCTCTTCCCGGCCGCTGACCGGCGCGCGCTGCCGCGCCCGTCGCGGCGCACCCGCTCGCACGGCGGTCCCGTCATCCGGCGGAACACCGCCGCTTCACCCGTTCCCGGAGTGGATCACCATGTCTTCTGCTGTCTCGCCCTCCCCCCGGACCGTGCTGGTCACCGGCGCCACCTCCGGCATCGGCTGGGAGACCGCCCGGCTGCTCGCCGGCCGGGGCGACACGGTCATCGTCCACGCCCCGGACCAGGCCTCCGGCGACGACGCCGTCGCCCGCCTGGTCGCGTCCGGCGCCGACACCCTGCGGCTGCGCCTCGCCGTCGCCGACTTCTCGCGCCTGGACGAGGTCCGCGCCATGGCCGCGCGCATCGCCGACGAGCACCCGGCCCTGGACGTCCTCGTCAACAACGCGGCCGTGGCCGCGCCCGAGCGGCGCGTGCTCACCGGCGACGGGAACGAACTCTCCCTCCAGGTGAACTTCCTCGCCGCCTACCTGCTCACCCACGAGCTCGCCGGCCCCCTCGGCGCCCGCCCCGGCAGCCGCGTGATCAACGTGTCGTCCTCGATGCACCGCACCGCGTCCATCGCGTGGAACGACCCGCACCGGGGCAAGCGCTACTCCCGCCTCGCGGCCTACGCCCAGTCCCAGCTGGCCCTGACGATCTTCGCGCGGGAAACGGCGCCCTGGACCGCGGTCAGCGTGCACCCGGGCGTCTGCAACACGGCCCTGCTGCCCCTGTACGCGCACGAGGGCGACTCCGCGGTCGACGGCGCCCAGCGGGTGGTGCGCCTGTGCGACCCGGCGACCGAGGTCGTCCCCGGCGCCTACTACGACCGCACGGCGCTCTCCCCGGCCGCCCCCGTGGCCATGGAGGACCGCACCGTCCGCCGCCTGTGCAAGCTCGCCGACCAGCTCGTGGGCAAGTCCGTCTGACCCGTCCGACCCGTCTGACCCGTCGCGGATGCCTTGGGGATGCTCTGGGGAGCGCCCAGGTTCGTTCGCCTCCGGACGGCCCGGCCTCGCGGCCGTCCGGAGCGGCTCTCAGCCGCCCGCAACGTCGTCGTCCCGGACGACGCACAGCCCCCAGATGACGAGGGCGCACAGCGCGATGGCCACGATCGACCACAGCGGGTAGTACGGAATGGACAGGAAATTGGCGATCAGCAGCAGCGCCGCGACGACCACGCCGAGGATCCTGGCCCACAGCGACACCCGGAACAGGCCGACGCCCACCATCAGCGCCGCGATTCCGAGGAACAGGTGGATCCATCCCCAGCCCGCCAGACTGAATTCGAAGACGTAGTCCGGCGTACTGACGAAGACGTTGTCATGGACGATGGCCATGATCCCCCGGAATATATCGACGAAGCCCGCGATCAGCATCATCACGGCCGCGAACAAGGTGAGCCCACCGGCAGCGGCCTGGGAGCTCTCCGAGCGCGGATGGAGGGTGGATGACATGGGACTACCTCCCTTGCCTGTACGACAGCCCGTAGGACAGGCGGACCCTCACCTCCATGGTTTCCTCATCCCCCGTCGCTGTCCATGCGGGGAGCTCCTGCCGGCCGCCGGTTTCCCGCTGGTCAGCCCGGTCGGCCGGGTCGGCGCGCCCGCGAAAGTCATGTAATATTCATGTCGCGCGCCGCTAGCTCAGTTGGTTAGAGCAGCTGACTCTTAATCAGCGGGTCCGGGGTTCGAGTCCCTGGCGGCGCACAGTGAAGCCCCCGCCGATCCGTCGGCGGGGGCTTATTTCATGTCAGGCGCGAGCAGGCGGCGCCCGCAGGACGAGCAGGGCCAGGTCGTCGTGGCCGTCGCTGGGCCGGGCCTCGGCCACGGCCCGGCCGAGGACGTCGAGCGGCGCTCCCGCGTGGGCCGCCGCGACGTCGGCGATCGTGCGCAGCCCGGCGTCCACCCCGTGGCCCGGGTGCTCCACCAGGCCGTCGGTGAACATCAGCACGGTGGCCCCGGCGGCCAGGACGTACCGGTGGTCGTGGCGGGCGAAGCGGGCGTCCACCCCGATCGGCACGTCCGGCTCGGCGTCGAGGAAGTGCGTGCTGCCGTCCGCGGTCACCACCAGGGGCGGGGGGTGCCCCGCACTGCTCCAGACCAGCGACCACCCGTCGTCCCGGGGTGCGAGGCGCACCAGGCAGGCCGTCGCCATCGTGGGCTCGGCGACCGCCTCGAGCGTACGGTCCAGGCGGCTGAGCAGTTCGCTGGGCAGCGCGTCCGAATCGAAGGCCAAAGCACGCAGCATATTGCGGATCTGGGCCATGGTGGCGGCGGCGCGGACGTCGTGGCCGAGCACGTCCCCGACGATCATCACCCGGGTGTCGTCGGGCAGCACCAGCGCGTCGTACCAGTCGCCGCCGAGCAGGGCGGGGTCCGCGGCCGGCTGGTACGTGGCCCAGGCGTCGAACGGGCAGAGGTCCGGCAGGCTCGGCAGCAGCAGCCGCTGGAACTGCTCCGCGCCGGCCCGGACGCGGCCGTAGAGCCGGGCGTTCTCGATGGCCACGCCGGCGGCGCCCGCCAGCGCGACCACCACGGACTCGTCGTCGGCGTCGAAGGTGCCGCCGCCCTGCCGGTCGGCGAGGTAGAGGTTGCCGTAGACCTTGCCGCGCACGGTGATGGCGACGCCGAGCAGCGACCGCATCGGGGGGTGGCCCGGCGGGAACTGGGCGGCCTGGGGGTGATCGGCGATGACGTCCACGCGCAGGGGGCGGGGGTCGGTGATGAGCAGCCCGAGGAGGCCTTCGCCGTGGGGGAGGGCCACCCCGGTGAGCCGCTCCTCCTCCTCGCCGTGCAGGCCCACGGGGATGAACTCGGCGAGCTTGGTGCCCTCCTCGTCCAGCACGCCGAGGGCGCCGTAGCGCGCTCCGACGAGCTCCATCGCCGTCGCCACGATGCGGCGCAGGACGACCGGGAGCTCCAGCTCACCGCTGATCGTGAGTATGGCCCCCAATAAGCCCCGCATCCGCTCCTGGGCGCGGGCGAACTCGGCCAGCTGTTCCCCGAGCCGGTCGAGGTCCGCGTCGAGGCTCAGCCGCCGGCGGGCAGGGCTGTGCGGGGGACGGCCGTCATGATCTGTCTCGCTTGCTGCCACCGGCCACAGGCTAGTGACTCGGGGTCCGGAGCGTGGCCAATACTCGTATGTCAGTCCCGTGTCGGCCGCGCCCCGCCGCCCCCGGGCTCACAGCCTGGTGACGGACTCCTGGTGGGCGTAGCTGAAGCCCTCGTCGTCGAAGTAGAAGACCGTGACCTTCACCTGGTCGCCCTTGGCGAAGTGCGAGCCCGTGGCGGGGCGCAGCGTCACGCGGGCGGCGTGGCTCTCGTAGTCGCAGGTGAGCTTGTCGACCTTGATCGTTCCCGCGGCGACGGACTGGTCGTGACCGGTCGTGCCCGGCTTGACCGCGTTGGCGACCAGCTGGTGGTTCATGCCCGGGTCGCAGGAGTACGTGACGTCCGCCTGCAGGCCGGGCTCGTGGAGCGCCACCTTGCCGATCTCCAGGAGGTTGGCCTTGGCGGCAGCGGACGGGGCGGTGGCGAGTGCGCCTGCGCCGATCACGAGTGCAGCGGCCGCGGCGCCGGCGAGGCGGCGCGCGAAGCGGGACGACGTCATGACGGTTCCTTCCCCCCTGAACTGCCGCGGAGCCCCCTGGCCGTACCGGCCGCTGCGACAGTTGTTCGTATGTCGTGTGAGATCTCGGATGCTACGTGACGCGCCTCGTGCGGAGCGGCGGTTTCAGGCCATGTCCGGGGTGTCCGGGGAGGGGAACCTGGGGTTGGGGGTGAGGATGCGGCGCAGGACGGACTCGACCTCGGTGCGGGTGGGAGGCCGGGTGCCGGCCAGGCCGCGCAGGGTGATGCCGTTCATGGCCGCGGTACCTCCCGGTGCCGGATTACGGGATTCCGCATCATCTCGCGGCCGGGGCGTGACGTTCGCCTGCTCCGGTCGTTCTTCACGGCGGGTGCACGTAATACCGTCGGGCCGCCAAGGCGATCGCCTTGGCGGCCCGACGGTTTCCGCGTGCCGGACGGCCGGGCCCGTCAGAGCGCCAGCATCGCCGCGATCGCCGAGCGCCAGTCCTCGCCCGGGCGCTCCACCAGCTCCTCGGCCAGGGCCTCGGCGCGGTAGCGGTGGCGGTGCAGGAGGCCGGGGCCCGGGCCGGGGGAGGGGACGATCTCGCTGGGGCTCTCCAGCAGCCGCACGAGCTCGGTGGCGAACTCCTCCCAGCCGACGTGCCCGCCGATGGCGTTCACCGTGCCCTGCGGAGGCCGCTCGGCGCAGGTGACCAGGGTCCGGGCCAGGGCCGCGGCGTGGATCCAGGGGACGCCGGACCAGGCGTCGCCGGAGGGGGGCACGGCGCCCGCTGCGGGCAGGACCACCGGCCGGCCGGCGCGGGCCGCCTGGAAGAGCGCACCCGTCGCCCCCCAGCGCAGCTGGTCGCGCAGCCTCGGGTGCGGCCCCCAGACGATCGGGGCGCGGACCACACCCGCCCCGCCCCGCCCGGCCGTGCCCGCGGCCTCCCACAGCATCCGCTCGCAGTCGGCCTTGGCCCGCCCGTACGCGGTGAGCGGCTCCTGCGGCGGAGTGTCCTCGGCGACGTCCGTCACGGACGGGCGCCCGTAGGCGTCCACGCTGCTGACGAAGACGAACGAGCCGCGCCGCCAGCCGTCCAGCAGGACGCGCATCGCCGCGACGTCCACCTCCGGAGAGGTGAAGGTGCAGGCCGCGTGGATGACCGCGTCCACGCCGCCGGAGACCGCCGCGCGCAGGCTGTCCGCGTCGGCGAGGTCGCCCTCGGCCACCTCGACCCCGTCGGCCGCCACCAGGTGCGCCGACTCGGGCCGCACGAGCGCCCGGACCGGGCGCCCCCGGGCGGCCAGCTCCCGCAGGACGAACGCCCCGACGCCGCCGGTGCCGCCCGTGACCAGGACCGTGCCCGCCCGCGCGGACGGGGTACGGGCCGCCGGGGTGCGGGCCGCGGGGCGGCGGCGCGCGCGGGCCCGCTCGTCCAGCAGCGCCCCCAGCGCGCGCGGGGTGCGCTGTTCCAGGACGTCGAGCCCCGTCAGCGGCACCCGCAGCCGCTCCCGCAGGCGCTCGGCCACCCGTACCGCCAGCAGGGAGTGCCCGCCGAGGAGGAAGAAGTCCCCGTCGGGGCCGGGCCGTTCGCCCAGCAGCTCGCCGAAGACCGCCGTCACGGCCTCCGCCGAGGCGCCGAGCCCCGGCCCCTGCGGGCTCTTCGGCCCCTGCTGGTTCTCCGGCTCCTGCGGGCTCTTCCGTTCTTCCGGGGTCTCCGGCGCCCCGGCGCCCACCGCGCCCGGGCGGGAACCGGCCGCCAGCGGGCGCCTCCGGCCCGCCGCCAGCGCCTCCAGCACCTCCGCGAAGGTCTCCAGCAGCTTCCGGGCCGCTCCCTCGTCGACCCGTCCGCGGTCGAAGCGCACCAGGCAGCGCGGTCCGGCGTCGTCCGTGCCCTCCTCCAGGTAGAGGCCGAGGCCGAACTTGACCCCGCCCAGCTCGATGTCGACCGGCTCGCACCGCGCCCCGGCCAGCTGCAGCGCCGCGGGCCTGCCCAGGACGTCCGCGGTGACGCCCACCAGGGGGTTGCCTCCGCTGTCGCGAGCAGCCGCGCCGAGCCGCTCCACCATCAGATCGAAGGGGACGTGGCGGTGGCCCTGCGCTTCCAGCAACGCGTCCCTCACCCGTGGCAGCAGCGCCCCGGCGTCCCCGGCCCCGGCCAGGCGCGGCCGGATCGGGAGCGTGTTGACGCACAGGCCCACCAGATCGCGGGCCCCGGCCGTGTCCCGGTGGCTGCTGGCGCACCCGACGACGAGGTCCTCCTCGCCGGTCGCCTCCAGCAGCGCCGCGAACGCCGCCGAGAGCACGACGGTGAACAGCGTCGCGCGGTGCACGCGGCCCGCCGCCCGCAGGCCCTCGACGGTCCCGGGGGCCGGTGTCACGGACAGGGTGCGCGCCTCGCCCCGCCCTCCGGCCTCCGCCGCGGCCCGGGGGAGCGGCACCGGGCGGGCGTCCGCGAGCCGCTCCGCCCAGTACGCCAGGCCCGCGTCGAGCGCGTCCGACCCGGCCCGTTCGCGCCGGGCGAAGTCCGCGTACCGCGGGGCGGGGTGCTCCGGCTCCCCGTCGCGCCCCTCCAGCTCCGCGCGGTAGCGCTCGCCGAGCTCGTGGGCGATCACCTCCAGGGAGCCGCCGTCGACGGCTATGTGATGGAACGTCAGCAGGAGGGTGTGGTCGTCCGGGGCGTGCCGGACGTGCAGGGCCCGCAGCACCGGGCCGGCCGCAAGGTCGAACCGGCGGGCCGCCTCCGCGTCGAGGAGCCTCTGTGCGGCGCCCCCCGCGGCGTCCACGGTCCGCACCGGTACCTGCCGCGCCGCCGTCACCTCCTGGTACGGCTCGCCGCCGGCCTGCCCGTAGCGGGTGCGCAGCACCTCGTGACGGCTCACCAGCCCCGTCAGGGCCCGGCCGAAAGCGTCCGCGTCGAACGGACCGCGCACCCGGGTGGCGAACGGCACGTTGTAGACGGCGCCGCCCCGGCCGAGGCGCTCCATGAGCCACATCCGGTGCTGCGCGTGGGACAGCGGCGCGCGGCCGTCCCCGGCCTCCGCCGGTGCGGACGCGGGCGAGGGGCGCTCCCGCCGCGCACGGGCGTCGGCGCTGCGGCGCCGGGCCAGCCGCAGCAGCGCCTCCTGCCGGGAGGTCTCCGAAGCCGTACCGCTCACCGGGACGCCCCGTTCTCCTCGGTCTCCGGCTCAGTGCCGTACATCTCCACCAGCGCCTCCTCGATGAGTCCGGCCTGCCCGGCCACGGTGGGCGCCGAGAAGAACGCGGCGAGCGTCAGCTCCACGCCCAGGTCCTCGCGCAGGTCGTCGACGACGCCGAGCGCGAGCAGCGAATGCCCGCCGAGGGCGAGGAAGTCGGCGTCCGTCGTACCGACCTCGCACTCCAGCGCGCGGCCCCAGGCGTCGGCCACCGCCCGCTGCACGGGCGTCAGCTCCTGCCGTACGGGCGCGGGTCCCTGCGCCCCGGCGGCCGGCGGGAGACCGGGCAGCGGCCGCTCGGCGAGGGCCGGGCGGTCCACCTTGCCGTTGCCCGTCAGCGGCAGTGCGTCGACCACGGACCACGCGTTGGGCAGCAGGTGCGCGGGCAGCCGCCCGGCCAGGTGGTCGCGCAGCGCCGCGACGGCGGGCTGCCCCTCGCCGTCCGGCACGACGAACGCCACGAGCCGGGCGTCGTCGGCGCCGGGGCGCACGACGGCGACCGCGGCGTCGGCCACGCGCGGGTGGTCGCGCAGGGCGTGCTCGATCTCGCCGGGCTCGATCCGGAAGCCCCGGACCTTGACCTGGTCGTCGACCCGGCCGTGGAAGTCCAGCGTCCCGTCGGGCCGGGCCGACACGACATCGCCCGTGCGGTAGATCCGCCCCGCCGAGGGGTGCTCCACGAACCGCTCCGCGGTCAGCGCGGGCTGCCCGAGGTAGCCCGCGGCCAGGCGCGGCCCGCCGACCCACAGCTCGCCGCGGGTGCCCGCGGGAACCGCGTCGCCGTGCTCGTCCAGGACGTGCACCGTCGCCCCGGCCAGCGGGCGGCCGATCGGCGGCGGGCCGTCGCAGTCGGCGTCCCGCACGCGGTGGCCGGTGGCGAAGCTGGTCGTCTCGGTCGGCCCGTAGCCGTTGACCAGCTCCAGCCAGGGGTGCGCCCGCAGGACCGCGCGCGCGTGCCGCGCCGACAGCGCCTCGCCGCCCACGATCACCGAACGCAGCACGGCGAAGAGCGGCGAGCGGCGCGCGGCCAGGTGGTGGAAGAGCGCGGTGGTCAGGAACGCCACGGTGACGCCGAGCCGCTCCACGTCCCGCACCAGGCTCTCCAGCGACTGCCGGCCCGCGGTGGAGACGGCCACGGCGGCGCCGTTGGCCAGGGCCACCCATGTCTCGAACGGCGAGCCGTCGAAGGTCAGCGCCGAGTGGAGGAGGACCCGGTCCCGCCGGCCCACTGTCAGATAGGCCGGTTCGGCGGTCAGTTCCGCCACGCCCCGGTGGGTGATCGCGACGCCCTTCGGGCGGCCCGTCGAGCCCGAGGTGTACATCACGTACGCGGTCGCGCCGGGGTCGTACGCGGGCGGCTCCGGCAGGTCGTCCTCGGAGTGCTCCACGGCACAGCTCCCGGCGAGCCCGCCCGTGGTCAGGACCAGCGCCCGGACGGCCGGTACGCCGGCCGCTTCGAGCAGGTCCTTCTCGCCGACGACCAGGGAGACGCCGGCGTCGGCGAGCATCGCCTCGGTACGGGGGCGCGGGTACGCCGCGTCCAGCGGTACGTAGTGGCCGCCCGCCCACCAGACCGCGAGTTCCGCCACGACGACGCCCACCGAGTGCGGCAGGAGCAGGCCCACCGGAGTGCCCTGTCCGACGCCGCGGGCCCGCAGACCGCCGGCCAGCCGCCGGGCGGCCGCGGCCAGTTCCCCGTAGGTGAGGGTGAGTTCGCCGTCCGTCACGGCGAGGGCGGCCGGCTCGGCCGCGGCGTGCGCGAGCACGCGCCCCAGGACGCCGCCGGGAGCGGCGGGCAGGGCGCTGCCCGGTGAGGGGCTCGTGGGCACGGCCGGGGCGTCCGTGCCGCGGCCGGGTATGGCGCCCGGCGCCGCGGGAACGGGGTTGTCCGGGGTGGGGTTTGCGGTAGTGGTTGTGCGCTCCTGGTGGGCGCCCGTGAGCTCGGCAGAGTGGCCCGTGCTGTGGTCCGGTATGGCGCCCGGGGCTGCGGTAACAGCCTTGCCCGGGGCGGGGTTTGCCGTCACCGGCGTGTGCTCCTGGGGGGAGTCTGCGCGCCCGGCCGGGTCCTCCGTGCCGCTGCCCCGTGCGCCGTCCGAGGGCGCGGGGACCGCGCTGCCCTGCGCCGGGGGTGTCACCGGCGTCTTCTCCCGGTGGGAGTCCACCAGTGCCGCCAGGCTGCGCAGGTCGGGCCGGCGCAGCAGCTGGGGCGCCCGCAGCCGGACGCCGAACCGTTCCTCCAGGGCGGTCAGCAGCCGGGCCGCGCTCAGCGAATCGCCGCCGGACTCCAGGAAGTTGTCGTCCGGACCGGTCTCCGGGCGGCCCAGGACACCGCGGCACAGCTCGACGACGATCCGCTCCGTGTCCGTACCGGTGACCGCGTCTCCCGCCGCAGCCGGGGCCGCCGCAGGAGCCGCTCCGGCAAGCAGCACCGCCCGGTCCACCTTGCCGTTGCTGTCGAGCGGGAACGTCTCCACGTAGCGCAGCGCCGACGGCACCGCCTGCTCGGGCAGGCGGCCGCGGACCGCCTCCAGCAGCTCCGCCGCCGGCGGGGCCCCGGCACCGGGTGCGAGGCGGACGAACGCGATCAGCCGGACGTCGCCCGCGGGGGAGGACTCGGCCGCGACGACGGCCCGCAGGACGCGCGGGTCGTCCTCGAACGCGGCCTCGGTCTCGGCCGGTTCGATGCGCGCGCCGCGCACCTTGACCTGGTCGTCCAGGCGGCCGAGGAACTCCAGCACGCCGTCCGGCCGCATCCGCACCCGGTCGCCGGTGCGGTAGACGCGGTCGGTTCCGGTCACCTCCGGCGGCGGGGCGACGAAGCGGCGCGCGGTCAGGGCCTCGTCCAGGTAGCCGGTCGCGAGGCCCGCGCCGCCGATCCGCAGCTCGCCCGCCTCGCCGCGCGGCACGACGTGCCCGGCGGGGTCCGTGACGCATACGACGGTGCCGTCGACGGGCGTGCCGATCGGCGGCGGGGTGCCGGGGGAGTCCCCGTCCGCCACCAGGGCGTGCGTGGTCGCCACGACCGTGGCCTCGGCCGGACCGTAGGCGTTGTCCACGCGCGCGGTGACGTCCGGTCCGGGCCGGCGGCGCAGCCGGTCGCCGCCGATGCTGAGGTGGCGCAGTGCGGGCAGGTCCGGCCAGGGGCGTTCGAGGACGATCTCCGCCAGGGGGGTGGGCAGGATGGTCACGGACACGCCCGCCCGCCGCCACCAGGCGGTGAGGACGTCCGGGTCCCAGCGGACGTCGTCCGGGGGGACGGTGAGTGCCGCGCCGGAGGTCAGGGCGGCCCACAGCTCCAGCACGTGGGGGTCGAAGGAGACGCCGACCAGCAGGCTGTGCCGGTCGCCCGGGCGGGCGCCGGTGCGCGCGGCGTACCAGCGCAGGCGGGCGGCGAGCGCGGCGGAGGTCACCGCCACGGCCTTGGGCGTTCCGGTCGACCCCGAGGTGAGCACCGCGTAGAAGGTGCCGCCGGGAGCGGCGGGGCGGCCGGCGGCGGTGCGGGCGGCGGGGAACGCCGCGACGGGCTCCCCGTGCGCGTTCGCGCCCGCCGCGGGCAGCGGCAGGGCCAGCCGCTCGGCGTCGTCGTACGCCCCGGGCAGCGCGCCGGGCGTGCCGATCAGGCAGGTGACGCGGAGCCCGTCCGCCACGGCGGCCAGCCGCCGTTCGCCGGGGCGCGGCCCGAGCGGGAGGTAGACGGCCCCGAGCCGGGCGAGGGCGACGGCCGTGGCGACCAGGGCGACGGAGCGGTCCAGGCAGACGCCCACGAGGTCGCCGGGGCGCACGCGGTCGCGCAGCGCGTCGGCGGTCCGGCCGGCGAGGGCGTCGAGTTCGGCATAGGTCCAGGTCAGTTCACCGTCCTCGACGGCGGGGGCGTCCGGGTCCCGGGAGAGCTGCCGGGCGTACCGGGCCAGGACGTCGTCCCAGCCGTGCGCGGTGGCGGTGCCTCCGTGGGCGACGGACAAGGCGGTGGAAGGGCCGGCGGCCGGGGCGGTGTCAGGTGAAGAAGTCATGATTCCTCCGTGGATGACGTCGGAAGGGAGAAGGGGGGAGAAGGGGTACGGAAACGGTCAGCCCAGTCCCATGGCCCGGGCGACGATCACCTTCTGGATCTCGGAGGTCCCCTCGATGATCGTCATCATCCGGACGTACCGGTACAGGAATTCCAGCGGGTGGCCCCGCACCCAGCCCGTCGCCCCGTGCACCTGCAGGGACCGGTCCACGACCCGGACCGCGGTCTCGGAGGACGTCAGCTTGGCGAGCGCCGCGTTCTCCGGGGTCTCCACGCCCTCGTCCACCAGCCGCGCGCACGCCAACGTCAGCAGCTTGGCCGCCTCCACCTCCGCCCGGCTGCTCACGAGGTGCTCCTGGACGTGCTGGTACGCGCCGATGCGCTCCCCGAAGGCCCGCCGCTCGCGCGCGTACCCGACCCCCAGCTCCAGCGCGTGCTCGGCGATGCCGTTGCACATCGCCGCGACCACGAGCCGGCCGCGGGAGAGGCTGTCGATGCCGTTGCCGAGCGCCGCGCCGACGCCCGCCTCACCGCCGATGACGGCGTCGGCGGGCAGCCGCACCTCGTCCAGCACCAGCTCGTACAGCTCCTCGCCGGACATGCCCTGGTAGCGCTGGCCGATGCGCAGGCGCGGCTGGTCCATGCCCATGACGAACGCCGTGGGGCCGCCCTCGCCCCCGTCGCCGTCCACGGCCCGGGCCACGACGATGACGAAGTCCGCGTGACCGGCGTTGCTGACGAACGTCTTGCGCCCCGACAGCACCCAGCCGCCGTCCGCGTCCCGCGCGGCGGTGGTGGTGAGGTGGAAGGCGTCGGACCCGGCGTTCGGCTCGGTCAGCGCGAGGCAGCGCGTCGCCTCGCCGCGCACCAGCGGCTTCAGGTACTGCTCGATCTGCTGCTCGGTGCCCTGGCGCAGCAGCGGGCTCGGCCCGTCCGAGCCGGCGAGCGCGTACGGGGCCAGCGGGCAGCCGCTGCGGCCGGCCGCGTGGTGCAGCAGCACGACGGCGCTGAACGGCATGCCGGAGCCGCCCAGTTCCTCGGGGTGGTCGCCGGCGTAGAAGCCCAGCTTCGCCGAGCGGCGGCGGACGTACGCGCGCAGGTCGGCCGGCGGCATGTCCCCGTTCTCCGGCAGCTCGGCCGCCAGCGGGACCAGCTCGCGGCGGACGAACGCGGTGAAGGCGTCGGCGATCTCGCGGTGCTCCGTCTCCAGGACGGAGGAGGGGGTCGTGGCGCTCATCGGGCGGTCTCCGTCAGGGCTCGGGCCTGGTCGGCGAGGACGGGGTGCTGGAAGAGGACGCGCAGCGGCGGGCGCTTGCCGAGCCGGGTCTCCAGCCAGGCGGCGAGGTGGGCGGCCAGCAGGGAGTGCCCGCCGACCTGGAAGAAGTGGGACGACGGCGAGAACCGGTCGTGCCCCAGCACCTCCCGCCAGCCCTCGGCCACCAGGGCGACGGCCGGGTCGGTGGCGTCCGCCTGCTCCTGATCCGCCGGGCCGGCGGCCGTTCCCGCCTCGGCGGCGAGGCGGGCCAGCGCGGCCCGGTCCGGCTTGCCGCCGGGCAGCGCCGGCATGGCCGCCGCCGGCCGGATCCAGCGCGCGGGGACGAGCGCGGCGGGCAGCCGCTCGGACAGCGCCTTGTGCAGCAGGGCCTGGTCGGGCTCCTCGCCGCCGTCGACGAAGCCGGTCAGGCAGGGGCCGCCGGTCGCGTCCCGGCCGAGGACGACCGCGCACGAGCGCCCGCCGAGGACCTCGGAGGCCACCGCCTCGATCTCCTCCGGCTCGATGCGGTAGCCGCGCAGCTTGACCTGGTTGTCGCGGCGGCCGAGGAACCACAGCAGGCCGTCGCGGTCCCGGTAGCCGAGGTCGCCGGTCAGATAGGCGCGTGCCCCGCCGAGCGCGGGCACGGTGACGAACCGGGCCGCGGTGGCCGCCGCGGCCTCGCCGCCGAGGTAGCCCTCGGCGAGCCCCGCGCCGGAGACGGCGAGTTCGCCGACCGCGCCCACGGGCAGCGGCTGCAGACCCGCGTCCAGGACGTGCACGCCGACGCCCGGCAGTGCGGTCCCCAGCGGCACTTCGCCGCTCTCGCCGCCTTCGCCCGTGCCTTCGGTCCCCTCGCGGGTCACCTCGTGGACCGTGGAGGTGATGGTCGCCTCGGTCACCCCGTAGGCGTTGAGGATCCTCGCGTCCGTCGCGGCGAGGACGTCCCGCAGCGCGGCGGCCGGCAGCCGCTCGCCGCCGGCGACCAGCAGCCGCGGCTCCCACATCCCGTCGCGGAGCGCCTCGCACAGCTCCTCCCGTACGGCCAGGAGGTAACTCGTCGGCAGGTTGGCCACGCTGACGCGGCGGGCGGCCAGGACGGCGATCAGCTCGGCCGCGGTCGGGACCTCCCGCTGCGGCACGACCAGGGACGCACCGGCCAGCAGGGACGGCAGCACCTCCTCCAGCGCCACGTCGAACGAGGGCTGGGCGAAGAGCAGCACCTTGTCGTCGGTGCGCAGCCCGAAGCGCCCGGCCACCGTCGTCGCGTGGTGGGCGAGTGCGGCCCGGCCGACCGCCACGGCCTTGGGCAGGCCCGTGGAACCGGACGTGTGGATGACGTACGCGGCCCCGTCGATGCACTCGGCCGGCGCGGCGGCGGGGAAGGCACCTTCGGCGTCGAGCAGCGCGACCGGGACCGGCAGGCCCGCCGCGGGCAGCGCGAGGGCGCTCTCGCGGTCCGTCACGACCAGGGCCGGGGACAGGCGCTGCAGCAGCGTCTCCAGGCGGTTCGCCGGGTCGTTGGGGGACAGCGGGCAGTAGACCGCGCGGAGGCGCAGGCACGCGAGCAGGGTCACGACGGTGTCCACGCCGCGCGGCAGGACGGCCGCGACGGGCCGGCCGGCGGTGACGCCCGCCGCACGCAGGCGCGCGGCCAGCTCGTCGACGAGCCGGCCGAGTTCACCGTAGGTGATCTTCCGGGCGCCGCTGACGAGGGCGGGGAGGCCGGGGTCGTGACGGGTGACGGGATCGAGGACGGCGTCGGGGGCGTCCGCAGCCCCGGACTCGTGAGCCTGCGCCGCCGGTA
This sequence comes from Streptomyces rectiverticillatus, assembly GCF_013394065.1. Lineage (NCBI taxonomy): Bacteria > Bacillati > Actinomycetota > Actinomycetes > Kitasatosporales > Streptomycetaceae > Streptomyces > Streptomyces rectiverticillatus. Next base: position 750,044 of record NZ_CP040752.1, on the reverse strand, counting down.
CGGAGGCCGGCTGTGCGCCGAGCTCCGCGAGAGGCGCCTGCGGAGCCTCCAGATAGGCCCGTACGAGACCGAGGAAACGATCCGCCAGCAGCCGGGCGGCGTCCTCGTCGAACAGGTCCCGGTCGTAGTCCCAGACCAGCGTCATGCCGGCCGCGCCCTGCCGCGGCCCGACCGTGCGCCGGTCGTCGGGCAGCAGCACCAGGTCGAGGTCGAAGCGGGTGGTGCCGGTGTTGAAGCCCTCGAACAGCGACACGTCCAGACCCGGCACCTCGACCTCCGGCAGCGCCGCGTCGTGGGCGCTGAACATGACGCTGAAGAGCGGGTTGTCCGCGCCGGACGTGTGCAGGCCGAGCTCGCGGGTGAGCACCTGCACCGGGACGTCCTGGTACGGCAGGGCCCGGATGAGGCTGTCCGTGACCTCGTCCACCGCCTCGTCCGCCCCGGCCGCCGGGTCCAGGCGCAGCCGCAGCGGGATCGTGTTCACGAACATGCCGGTGGCCGACTCGAATCCCTCGGGGCGGTTGCCGACCGCGGTGCCGACGACGAGGTCCGCGCGGCCGCTGTGGCGGCGCAGGAGTTCGGCGAAGAGCGCGAGGAGCGTGGAGAAGGGGGTGTGGCCCTGGGCGCGGCTGTGGGCGCGCAGGCGCTCGGCGAGCGCGGCGTCGACGGCCTGCCGCAACTGGCCGCCCGCGTGCCGGCGCCGGGCCCCGGGACGGGCGAGACCGGGCAGCGGCAGGTCGAACGACGCGTCGCCCAGCTCGCGCCGCCAGTACGCAAGGCCCGCCTCGCGCCGGGCCGCCCGCTCGGGGCTGCCGGCGGCCTCGACGTGATCGGTGTAGGAGGCGGCCGGCGGCAGGACCGCCTGTTCGCCCAGCACGCGGGCCCGGTAGACGGTGAACACGTCGTGCAGCAGGATCGCGAACGAGTGCCCGTCGTGGACGAGATGGTGCTCGACGTGGACGAGGCGGTGGTGATCCGCGCCGAGCCTGACGAGGCACCAGCGCAGCAGCGGCGCCTCGTGGACGTCGAGGGGCGTCTCGGCCTCGGTGCGCAGCAGCGCCGCGAACGACTCCTCGGGGGCGGCCTCGCCGCTGAGGTCGACCGTCCGCCACCGGGGCGCGCAGTTCTCGCGCACGCGCTGGCCGGGCAGGCCGCCGGGGGAGTCGACGAGCTCGAGGCGCAGGCCGGGGTGCCGGTCCAGCGCGGCCGCCAGCCCCTCCCGGAGCGCGGCCTCGTCGAGGGTGCCGCGCAGGTCCACGGTGGCGGTGAAGTTGTAGGCGCGACTGCCGGGCAGCATCTGCTCGTGCAGCCAGACGATCTCCTGGGATGTGGAGAGTCCGAACATGATCAACCTTTCCGGATCGGGAGGTGTGCGGGCCGGGGCCGGGTGGGCCCGTGCGGCCGCCGGAGGGGCCGCCCCGGCGCCGCGCGCCGGTCGGGCGGTGCGGCGCGGTGCGGGGCGGCTCGCGGCGGGCTCAGCCCGCAGGCGCGGGATGCGCGGTGCGCGTGGCGAGTGCGGCGAGCGCGTCGGTCAGGTGGTCGAAGGCCTCTTCCGCACGGTGGTCCGCAACGGCCGACCGGTCCCAGGCCATGCGGACCAGCAGGTCGGAGCCGTAGGAGACGGAGACGGCGAAGGGGGCCTGTACGGGGCGGCCGTCGATGTGCGTCTCCCGCCCCGTGGCGTCGCCGAGCCGCAGCGGTGGCCGGCGGCCGAGATCCTCGAAGGTGAGGAGGCCGTCCAGCCGGCCGGACCACGGTGCCCCGGCCCGGCGGGCCGCGTGGACCACCTCGTCGAAGGGGGTGTCGGCGCGGTCGAGGTCGTCCCACCAGGCCGAGGCCCGCTCGGCGAGGCCGGTGTCGGCCGCCGGGTGCGCGACGGTGTTGAGGAAGCACCCGAGGACCGGCGCGGCGCCGGGGGGCCTGCCGCCCCACGGGTAGCCCAGGGCCGGTACGGCGTCCGGGCCGTGGAGCGTGCGGGCCGCCCCGGAACAGGCGTCGAGGAGGACGGGGAAGGCCGTGGAACGCGCGCCGTCGCCGGGGACCGGGATCCGGCGCAGGGCGGTGCCGGAGCCGGTGCCCGGGGCGGGGCGGGCCGGCGCGTGCACCGGGGCGCTCGCGCCGCCGCCGCGGAGGTCCGCGAGGCGCTTCGCCCAGTAGGCGAGGGCCTCCGGCTGCGACGCCCTGTCCTCGGCGGCGAGTTGACGGTGCACGGCGTCCGCGTAGGCGGCCATGCCGTCGGCCGCCACGCCCGCGGGCACGTCCTGCGGCCCGAGCCCGTCGCGGTAGGCCTCGGAGAGGCCCGCCGTGATCAGGCCCAGGGACTGCTCGTCGCAGGCCGTGTGGTCCAGGACCACGGCGAGGATCTCCTGCGGGCCGCCGTCGTCCGCCAGGACGAACCGCAACGGCGGGCCGTCCACGGGCCGTTCGGCCAGCGTGCGCAGCAGGGCGTCGCGAGCGCTCTCCCCGGGCCGCGGCCGGACCCGGTCCACCTGCCCGACGGGGTCGCCGGGCACCTGGAGCGGCACTCCGCGCCGCACCAGCGGGCGCGTGCGCAGCGCCGGGTGCAGGGCGGCCAGGTGCGCGGAGGCCGCCCGTAACCGCTCGGTGTCGACGGCCCCCGCGGGGAAGACGAAGAACAACGGGACCAGCACCGGCCGCCCGGCGGGGTCGAGCTGCCGGGCGAGCAGGAACCGCCGCTGCGCTCCGGTCACGGGCAGCGTGGTGCCGCCGGGCTCGGCGGCACCCTCGGTGAGGCGCCGGTAGCGGGCGAGATAGGACGAGGTGATGTTGCCGGGTTGCACGATGACCTCCCGTGCGCCGAGGGGCGCGACGGCTCGTGGGACGAGAGGAGCTATGGCAGGTGTCGGGCAGGTGCTACGAGTTGCGCTCGTGGCGGGTACGGCGGTGCGGCGGTACGACGGGGGTGGCGCGGTCGGTCGGGACGGTGGCCGGGACGGTGCCGGGCCGGTCGAACGAGCGAGGCGGCCCGGTCGTTCGGGACGGCTCGGCCGGTCGGGGCCGTGTCGGGAGTCGGGATGGGTTGGTGAACGGGGTGGGTTGGTGAGCGGGGTGGCGTGGTCGGTCGGGATGGTTCGTGTGGTCGGGTCGGTGCGAAGGCGGGTTCGGGGCGGGTGCCGGGATGGGCCGGTGATCTCGGTGATCTCGGTGATCCCGGTGACCTTGGTGGCTCGGTCGGAAGAGACGGATCGTCCGGTCGGGAGGGTCCGGGACCGGAGCGGCACAGCCGGTCGAAGTCGCTCGTACGGCCGGGGCGGTGCCGGAAGCCGGCTCGGGCCGGGTGCCGGGGCGGGCCGTGATCGGGGTGGCCCGGCCGGTCGGGAAGGTTCGTCGAGGCGGAGCCGTGACGGTGCGGCTCGGTCCGCCGCGCCGGAGGCCTACGGTCGGTCGGCAAGGCCGGGTTCGGATCGTCCGGGGCCGAAGCCGGGTGGCTCCGTCGGCCGGGGGCCGGTGCGGCTCGGAGGGACAGGGGCCCGGACCCCGGCCCGGGTCTTGCGACCGTCCGCCCGCCGGCGGAACGGGCCGCGTGCCGTGTCAGCCCGTGACCGCCGGCGCCGGCGGCAGTTCGCGCAGGCGGCGCAGTGGCGACGCCAGGAGCGGCACGGGCACCAGCAGGATCCCGGCGGCGCACACCCACACGGCGGCGCGCGGCCCGGCCGCCTCGGCGACGGCCCCGCCGACGAGCGCGCCGAGGGGCATGGTGCCCCACACCATGAAGCGCAGCGTGGCGTTCATCCGGCCCAGCAGTTCGGCGGGGCACAGCAGTTGCCGGAAGCTGACCTGTGCGACGTTGTAGACGACGGCGCCGAAGAAGACGGCCGCGGAGGCGACGGCGAACCACACGGCGGAGGCGCCCCGGCCGGCCAGCGGCCACAGCAGGGCGAACGGGCCGGTGACCACCGTCGACAGCCAGATTACTCTCGCCCGGCCGAATGCGCGTGCCAGCACCCCGGCACACAGGGCACCGGCCAGGCCGCCGACGGCCGAGGCGGACATCATCAGTCCCAGGGCGCCCGGCGGCAGGTCCAGCACCCGCACCAGGAACACGGTCTGGACCGCCATGAGCATCGCGGTGAAGAAGTTCGCGAGCGCCGTCGCGCAGGCGATCATGCGCAGGACCGGGTGCCGGAAGACGAAGGCGAGGCCTTCGGCGATCTGGGCGCGCAGCGGGACGCCCGGCGCGGGCGCAGGCTGCGGTTCGGGGGCCCGGATGCCGCGCAGGAAGACGGCGGACAGCAGGTAGCCGACCGCGTCGGCCAGCAGGGCGAAGGGCGCCCCGAGGAGCTGCACCAGGGCGCCGCCCAGCCCGGGGCCCGCCACCTGGGCGGACGAACGGGCCGTCTCCAGGGCGCCGTTGCCCGCGACCAGCTGTTCACGCGGCAGGAGGGACGGAAGGTAGCTCTGGTGCGCGATGTCGAAGAAGACGGTGGCCACGCCGGTGACGAGGGCGACCACGTAGAGGTGCGCCATGGTCAGGGCGCCGGCCCAGGCGGCGAGCGGCAGGCTCGCCATGGCCGCCGCGCGGACGACGTCGGCGCGGATGAGGACCGGCAGCCGGCGCATCCGGTCCACCCACGCTCCGGCCGGCAGGCCGACCAGCAGGAACGCCGCGGTCTCGGCGGCGGTCAGCAGGCCGGCCTCCATGGGGGAGGCGTCGAGCACGACCACGGCGACCAGGGGCAGCGCCACCACGGTCACCTGAGCGCCGATCTGGCTCACCGCGGCACCGGCCAGCAGTAAACGGAAATCCTCATTCCGTAAGAGGCCACCGCTGTGAGGCTTCATTGACAACATTTGGCAGACATTTGGGCATGACTATGCGCTCAGTCAAAAATGACGGATATTTTCGGTCATTAACCTTCTCGATATGGACAACTCCTATCGACCGCCCAGTGAACCGCAGGTGCTCGACATCTGAACGGCCCCCGGCGTGACCTGCGGTGGTCCGATGCGGGCGGGAGGAGGGGACCACCGGGCGAGGTGCGCCGGGGGAATGTCCGGTAATCGGTGTCCGGGTACCGCAGAGCGTCCGCGGGGTCGGGTGGACGGGCGGGGGCGGGGCCGTCCCGCCGGACGGGCACGGCGGGGCCGGGAACCCTGGCATGATCGAGGGATGTCTGAACAGATCATCGCCGCCTGTGACGGGGCATCGAAGGGCAACCCCGGCCCCGCGGGCTGGGCCTGGGTCGTCGCCGATGCGACGGGCACCCCTGAGCGCTGGGAGGCCGGCCCCCTCGGCAAGGCGACCAACAACATCGCGGAGCTGACCGCCCTCGAACGGCTCCTGGAGGCCACGGACCCGGCCGTGCCGATGCAGGTGCGGATGGACTCGCAGTACGCGATGAACGCCGTCACCAAGTGGCTGCCCGGCTGGAAGCGCAACGGCTGGAAGACCTCGTCCGGCTCGCCGGTGGCCAACCGCGACCTCGTCGTACGCATCGACGCCCTCCTCGCGGGCCGCTCCGTCGAGTTCCGGTACGTGCCGGCCCACCAGGAGAACGGCGACCCCCTGAACGCGATCGCCGACCAGGCCGCGAGTGACGCGGCGTCCCTCCAGCAGCCGGCCGGCACCGCGCAAGGAGCCGAGGGCATGCCCGTCCCGGCGCCGCGCGAGGCCTCGGCGCCCCGGCGCTCCGGCCCGCCGAAGAGCCGCAAGCCGCGCTCCTCCGGAACGGCGACGATCAAGGCGAAGTTCGCGGGCCGCTGCCCGTGCGGTCAGTCGTACGCGGTCGGCGAGAAGATCTCCAAGGGCGAGCGCGGATGGGGCCACCCGTCGTGCGCCGCCGCCACGTGACGACTGCCGCCCCGTAATTCCCGAGCGCCCGGCCCGGGCCGCCGCCTAGGGTCGGCTCATGCCGGCCTCCGAACTGCACCCTGAACTGCGGCGGATCCACGCCTTCCTCTCGGAATTCGCCCGCCGCCAGGCCGGGCGCACCATCGGCCTCCCGGGCGGCTTCGCCGTGCGGGACGACGCCTTCGCCCACTCCCGGGCGAACAACCAGGTCGTCGTCGACGGCGCGGTGGACCCCGGCGCGCTGCCCGCCCTCGCGGACGAAGCGCTGGGGGACCTGCCGTACCGTCTGGTGTCGGTCCTGGACGACGCGACCGGGACGGCGTGCGCGGAGCCCCTGGTGCAGGCCGGTTACAGGCACTCCGTCTACCTGATCATGCTGCACTCCGGCCCCGCGCCCGCGCTCGCCCCGGGCGCCGGGCCCGAGGCGGGCATCGTGGACCTGGACGCGCTCCGGGGACCGCTGGCCCGGCGCTGGCACGGCTTCGTCCCGGACGCCGGCGATGAGGTCGTACGCCATCTCGTCGAGCGCCGCGAGGCCCGGCGGCGCGGTGCCGAGACCGTGCACTTCATCGGCTCGCGGGCGGAGGACGGCGAGGTCGCGTCCTGGGCCGACCTGTACATGGACCCCGCATCGGGCACGGCCCAGATCGAGGACCTGGTCACGGCGGAGGACCGCCTCGGGCGCGGCCACGCCGGCGCCGTCCTCGCCGCCGCCCTGCGCCTGGCGATGGGTGCGGGCTGCGGCACGCGCTTCCTGACCGCCGACGCCGCGGACTGGCCGCGCCACTGGTACGCGCGCCGGGGCTTCACGGCCGTCGGCCGCATGCACTCCTTCGAACGTGCCTAGGACGCCCCGTTCCCCTCTGCCGGTGGTGCCACCGGTGCCACCGTTGCCACCGGGGCCCGGGAGGTGGGCCGACCGGTCCTCAGGGTCGGCTCAACCTGGCCTATGCACGACCCCTCCCCGGTGGTGGCATGGGCCGCGCGCACAGCGAGTCCGCACGGGGGAAGGAAAGGGGAATCCCATGTTCAGACCGGTGATGACCGCCGGAGCGGCCGTGGCGCTGGTGGCCGCCGCATCGTTCGCACCCTCGTCGGCCGCCGCGGACAGGGTGCCGCCGCCGGACAGGGTCGTCATCGACGTCATGGCGGTCAACGGCTCCGGCTGCCCGGCGGGGACGGCCGCCGTGGCGCTCGCGCCGGACAACACGGCCTTCACGGTGACCTACAGCAAGTACCTCGCCCAGGTGGGCGTCGGCGCCAAACCGACCGACTTCCGCAAGAACTGCCAGCTCGGCCTGAACATCCACGTCCCGCAGGGCTTCACCTACGCGATCGCCAAGGCGGACTACCGCGGCTTCGCGCACCTGGAGAGCGGTGCCGTGGGCATGGAGCGGGCCAGCTACTACTTCCAGGGCATGTCCCACACGACCACCGTCTCCCACCGCTTCGCCGGTCCGCTCAGTGACAACTGGCAGACGACGGACGTGACGGACGCGGCGGAAGTCGTCTACGCCCCCTGCGGCGCACAGCGGCTGCTCAACGTGAACACCGAGCTCCGGGTGAGCGCGGGCAGCTCGGACCCGTCGGACAGCACCAGCTTCATGGAGATGGACTCCACCGACGGCAGCGTGAGCACGCTCTACCACTTCACGTGGAAGGAGTGCCCCTGACCGGCCGTCTTCGGGCAGAGGTGTTCGTCCGTGATTCCTGGACCAGGGGGAGGTATCTCCATGTTGAGACCGGTGGTGATCGGCAGCGCGGCCGTCGCCTTGCTCGCCGCTTCGATGGTGCCGTCGTCGGCCGCTGCGGACGGGGACCCTCCGCCTGACAAGATCGTGATCGATGTGGTGGGCGTCAACGGCTCGGGCTGTCCGGCCGGTACGGCCGATGTCACCGTCAGCCCGGACAACACCGCTTTCACTGTGACCTACAGCAACTACTCGGCTCAGGTGGGCGTGGGCGCCAAGCCGACCGACTTCCGGAAGAACTGCCAGCTCAGCCTGAACGTCCATGTCCCCCCGGGCTTCACGTACGCGGTCGCCGAGGCGGACTACCGGGGCTTCGCGCACCTGGAGAAGGGCGCGACCGGCCTGGAACGGGCCAACTACTACTTCCAGGGCATGTCGCAGACCACGTTCGTGAACCACCACTTCACCGGCCCGCTCCACGACAACTGGCAGACGTCCGACACCACGGACATCGAGTCGGTGGTCTACGCGCCCTGCGGGGCCGTCCGCTACCTGAACATCAACACCGAACTCCGGGTGGACGCCGGCACCTCGGACCCCACGCGCACCACGAGCTTCCTGGCGATGGACTCGACCGACGGCAGCATCAGCACGCTCTACCACTTCGCCTGGAAGCAGTGCCCCCGCGGGACGGCAGCGCCCTGACCCACCCGCCTGATCCGCCATCCCTGACCCGCCTGACCCGCCGTCCCCCGGTCCGCGTCAGTAGCCGGCCGGTCTGACCAGACCCGTCTCGTACGCGAAGACCGCGGCCTGGGTCCGGTCCCGCAGCCCCAGCTTGACCAGGATCCTGCTCACGTGCGTCTTGACGGTCTGCTCGGCCACGACCAGCCGCGTGGCGATCTCCGCGTTCGACAGACCCTGGGCCACCAGGGACAGCACCTCCGTCTCACGTTCCGTCAGGCTCCCCACGCGCTCCTTCAGCGGCGCGCGGGGAGCCCCGGTCATCCGGGAGAACTCGGAGATCAGCCGCTTGGTGAGGTTCGGGGAGAGCAACGCGTCCCCGGCCGCGACCACCCGGACGGCCTGGGCGAGGTCCTCGGCCGAGGCGTCCTTCAGCAGGAATCCGGACGCGCCCGCGCGCAGCGCCTCGTACACGTACTCGTCGAGATCGAACGTGGTCAGGACGAGCACCTTGGTGGCGGCCCCGGCCGGGGCGGTGATGCGGCGGGTCGCCTCGATGCCGCCGAGCTCCGGCATCCGGATGTCCATCAGGACGACGTCGGGAGCGAGTTCGGTGGTCTTGGCGACGGCGTCGAGGCCGTCCACGGCCTGGCCGACCACCTCGATGCCGGGTTCGGCGTTGAGCAGCACCGTGAAGCCCTGGCGGACCATCATCTGGTCGTCGGCTATCAGCACGCGAATGGTCGTCACCGGGCGTCCTCGGCATGGTCGGAAGGGTCGGAAAGGTTGGAAGGGCCGGGGAGTCCGGGAAGGCCGGAGGGGGTGCAGGGCAGGACGGCGGTCACTTCGTAGCCGCCGTCGGGGGTGGGGCCCACGGCCAGGTCGCCGCCCAGCATGGCGGCCCGCTCGCGCATCCCCAGCACCCCGTGCCCGGCACCGGGCGAGCGCGGAGCGGGCACGTCCGGTGCGGAGTTGACGACCCGTACGGTGATCCGGCGCGCCCCGTACGCGGTCTCCACCCGCACCGGCGCCCCGGGCGCGTGCCGCATCGCGTTGCTGAGGGCCTCCTGGACGATGCGGAACGCCGACAGCTCCACGCCCGGCGGCAGCGGGCGCGGCGCGCCGGTGACCGAGGAGGTGACCGCGAGGCCGGCGCTGCGGACGTTGCCGAGCAGTTCGTCCAGCCGGTCGAGGGTGGGCTGGGGAGCGTGCCGCACCCCGTCGGCCCGGGCGTCCTCCGAGCGCAGCACGCCCAGGACGCGCCGCAGTTCGGCCAGCGCCTCGACGGCGTTCTGCCGGATGCCCGCGAGGTTCTCCTTGAGCTCCTGCGGCGGCTCCGTGACCAGGTGCGGGGCGACCTGCGCCTGGATGGAGATCACCGACATGTGGTGGGCGACGACGTCGTGCAGTTCGCGGGCTATGCGGTTGCGCTCCTCCAGCAGGGTGCGCCGGGCCCGCTCCTCCGCGGTGAGCTCCTCCTGCTCGGCCAGCCGGGCCTTGGCCAGGCGCCCGGAGCGGCGCGCCGCCCCGATCACCACCGCCGCGATGAAGCACATGGAGCCCCGGGTGACACCCTGGTTGTGCTCCTGCGTCGCCCAGGCCGTGCCGGCCACCCCCGTCAGCACGGTGATCGCCACGGCCACGGCCGCGCTCTGCGGGCGGATCCGCAGCGCGAGCAGGAGCAGGACGAGGGAGTGCAGGGCGATTCCGGCCACGTTCCAGGGCCACAGCCTGTCGGGGTCGATCGAGCTCTCTCCGACCAGTGCGGCTGCGAAGAGCAGGCCCGTCGAGAACCACCAGGCGGGCACCGGGCGCACCATGGCGACGGCGACGGCCGCCGACTGGAGCACGACGATCAGGAATCCGATCTCCGTGTCCGCCCCGTACCTGCTGTGCTCGGACTCGTTGGCGTTGAGCATGCCCAGGAGGATCACGAGCACGACCGTGTGGACGTGCGGCAGCCGGCCCAGGTGCCTCCCGAGCGGCAGCGGGTCGCGCGCCACCGTCCACAGATCCTCGTACACGGCGCGCGGCCCCGCCGCCAGTGCCCTCAATCGCCGCTGCTCCACGCGCATTCCGTCCCCTGTGCCCCCCGCGCCACCGGCGCTCAAGTGATCCATTCTAGGATTGCCTACGAACGTCTACGAACGCCTACGGACGCCGACAACGCCTACGAACGCCGCAGCGTCGCGGCCGGTCCGGGCCGGTGCTCGCGCACGACCCGCGTGGACCCGCGGCCCCGGGGACGCCCGTGCTCGAAGCGGCGGAACAGCGCCCAGCACCCCAGCAGCGCCGCCCCGAACACCGGCAGCCACGCGAGCCGGGCGAGCACCCAGCCGGGCCCGTCGGGGACGGTGTGCAGACCGGGCAGGGGCGCGCCCGCGAGCAGCCCGGCCCCGGTGATCGCCATCATCGAGGTCTGGTGCCAGAGGAATATCGTCATCGCGGAGAGGTTGACCAGCGCCACCGCCGTCCAGGCCGCCGGGCGCTGCAGTACCCGGCGCAGCGGCCCGAGGAGCAGGAGGGCGGCGCCGCACTGGGCGAGGCCGAACGTGACGGCGGCCAGGGTCGGCGGGCTGAGGTTGGAGACCTGCGCGCCGGGCACCCCGACCATGGCCGCCGGATAGCCGGCGAACGTCACGAGCAGCGTGGTGGCGAGCACGCCCCCGGCCAGCAGCGCCGGGCCGGTCGCGCGGCTCCGGAGGCGTCCCCGGGCCCATGCGGCGCCCAGGCAGTACGGGACGAGCCAGCCCGCCGCCACGTTGATCCATCCCGGCCACGCCGGCCCGTCCAGGGCGAACCGGATCGCGTCGACGCACAGGACGACGGCGAACGGCCACCACGGGGACACCTTCGCGACCAGCGGAGTCGCCGCCGTCAGCGCCGCGAAGACCAGGAGGAACCACAGCGGCGACCACACCAGCTTGAGCAGCGTCAGCACGGTCGCGGTGCCGGTGCCCGACGCCAGCAGCACGCCCGTGACGACGGCCCACACCGCCAGGACCGCGGCGACCGGACGGAACAGGCGGACGAGCCGGCCGCGCAGCCACTGCCCGTACGTCATGCCCCGCGCGCGGGCCGAGGCGTGACTCATCACGCCCACCTGCCCGCCCACGAGGAAGAACACGGCCAGGGTCTGGAACAGCCAGGAGGCGGGGGCGAGCCCGGGCAGAAAGGTGAGCGGGCTCGCGGCGTGTACCGGTCCGCCGTCGGCGACGAGGGCCGTCACCAGCCAGTGGCCGACCACGACACCGAGGACGGCGAAGGCCCGCAGGCCGTCGACGGCGCGGTCGCGCGCGGGCGGCGTCGCGCCGCGCAGGGCGGGCCACGGGGGGCTGCCGCAAGGCCGGGGGGCTTGTGTGGGGGACGCCATGAAGGACGGTTCCTTCCGTGCCGGATGTGGGTGGTGCTTCCGGCACGGAAGCTATGAACCACGGCCCGTGGTCGGCGTCCCTCGCGGGAGTACACCCGTGGCGTAGCTCTGCAGTACTACGGGTCGGGGGTGCGGTGGCGCGGGGTGCAGGTGAGGGCGAGGGCGACGGCCAGGACGCAGGCGGCCGTCACCAGGAGGACGGCGGGAGGGCGCACGGCCTCGTGGAGCATCCAGGCGCCCAGCAGGCCGCCGGCGAACATCGCGCCGACCGACGCCGTGCGGCGGATCTCGTAGGCGGTGCCGGAGGGGATCCTGGAGTCGAGGCCGAAGGGGGAGGTGCCGATGAGGGCGGTCATGGTGCGGGTGACGACGGTGGTCGGCATGTCCGGCACGCTCGCCCGCAAGGCCGTGACGTTGCGCATGCCCATGGCCAGGGCGACCAGGGTCGTCACCAGGTACTGACGGAAGGTCAGGGGGTGGCCGAACCGCTCGATGCTCCAGCCCGTCAGGCCTGCGACGGCCAGGAGTACGGACTCCGCGACCAGGGCCGGCGCGAACCACCGGCGCCCGCGGGCGTCCGCGCGGGAGCTCAGCTGCGCCCCCAGGGCGGCGCCGGCGGCGAACCCGAGGAGCGACGCCCCCGACGCGGCGGCGGAGAACTCGCCGGATCCGACGACCGCGAAGCCGAGGAAGAGCGTGTTGCCCGTCTGGACGGCGGTGAAGACGGGGCCGAGCGCGAGGAAGCTGACCGCCTCGACCATCCCCGTCGTCACGGTCAGCACCACCATCGCCGTCGTGAGGGCGGCACCGGGCTGCGGCTTCACGCGTACAACTGTCCGCGGGCCCGCCGGCCCCGGCGCCGATTGCGCTGTCCGTGGGCCGTTCAGACCTTCCGCTCCGGCCTCGCCCCCGGGCCCTCGACCAGCGTGGTCAGGCCGTCCAGCATCGAGGTGAGGCCGAGCTCGAAGACCTCGTCGAGGTGCAGGTCGTAGCCGTCGCCCTCGGCGAACGACCCGATCACCTTGGCGAAGACGGGATACCGGCCGGAGGAGGTGAGGGCGTCGTAGGCCGCGGCCTGGGAATCCATCCACTCCTCCCCGGACAGCCCGGATTCGCTCGCGGCCCGGGCCTCCCGCTCCAGGTGGACGGCGGTGCCCTGGACGTAGCTGTAGAGCAGGACGTTCAGGTCGAGCATCGTCGCCGGATCCAGGCCGTGGCCGTCGAGCGCGCCGAGCATCCACTCGGAGTAGCCGATGAGCCGGGGCACGGCGAGGGGGCGGGTGAGGGGCCCGATGTGTGCGAGCCAGGGGTGCCTGCGGTGCACCGCCCACAGTGCGCGGGCCCCCAGCTCCAGGCGCTGCCGCCAGCCGGCGGGGGCGTCGTCGGGGTAGGAGAGCTCCGCGAGCACCGCGTCCGCCATGAGGAGCACCAGGTCGTCCTTGCTGGTGACGTAGCGGTAGGGCGACATGGCGGCGACGCCCAGACGGCCGGCGACGCCGCGCATGGAGAGCGCGGCCAGCCCCTCGGCGTCGGCGACGGCGACGGCCGCCCGGACGATGCGGGCCCGGGTCAGCTCGTGTTCGGTGCCGGCAGGTGCCTGTGCCTGTGCCTGTGCCTGTGCCTGTGACTGTGACTGTGCCTGTGCTGGGGCCGGGGCCGATGCCGGTCCGGCGGCGCCCTTCGCGGCGACCACCGTGCCCACGCGCGGCCGGGCTTGTACGAGCCCCTCCTGGCGCAGCGTGGTCAGCACCTTCGTGGCCGTGGCGAGGGCGACGCCGAAGTCCTCGGCGATCCGCCGCGTGGACGGAACGCGGTCGCCGGGGCCGAGCTCGCCGTCCGCGATGCGCCGCCGCAGCTCGGCGGCGATGCGGAGGTAGGGGGGAACCGATGTGCCGGCCAACGACGGCCTCCTTCTCTGTACTAGCACAGAGCCTAGCAGGGGAGTGATTGTGAGTGTCTCTGTGCTAGTGCAGGGAGGAGAATCTGCTTGTCAATGCTTCGCTTACGGCGTACATTCAGTTGCGTACAGCGTAAGCAGCGTATTCGAGAAGGTGCTCGCCATGAAGACCGTCCTCATTTCCGGTGCCGGCGTCGCCGGGCTCACCCTCGCCTACTGGCTCCGCCGCAACGGCCTCGCCGCGACCGTCGTCGAGCGGGCCCCCGCCGTCCGCCCGGGCGGTCAGGCCATCGACGTCCGCGGCGTCGCCCTCGACGTCCTCGACCGGACCGGGATCCTGGACGAGGCGCGCGGCGCCCGCACCCGGCTGCGCGGCATGGCGATGCTCGACGCCGAGGGTCAGGAGGTGTGGCGCTCCGAGGAGATGACCCTGAGCGGCGGCCGCCTCGACGGCGCGGACATCGAGCTGCTGCGCGAGGACCTCACCGGGCTGCTGTACCGGCAGGCGATCGGCGCAGGCGTGGAGTTCCTCTTCGGGGACTCCGTCGCCGCTCTCGACGAGGGGCCGGACGGCGTGCGGGTCGCCTTCGAGCAGGGCCCGGAGCGGGCCTTCGACCTCGTCGTGGGCGCGGACGGCCTGCACTCGCGCGTGCGGCAGCTGGCCTTCGGCCCGGAGGAGCGGTTCATCCGGCGCCTCGGCGCCTACATCACGGTCTTCAGCGCTCCCAACTTCCTCGGCCTCGACAACTGGGAGATATGGCTCAACGAGGAGTCCGCGGCGGGCGGCGCGACCTACTGCGTCTACCCGGTGCGGGACAACAGCGAGATCAGGGCCACGCTCGGCTTCAGGTCGGACCCCGTCGCCTACGACTACCGCGACACCGAGCAGCAGAAGGCGCTCATGGCCGAGCGGCTGGCGCACGTGGGCTGGGAGACGCCGCGGCTCCTGCAGGCCATGCGCGAAGCCCCGGACTTCTACTTCGACGAGATGGCCCAGATCCACATGGACCGGTGGACCACCGGCCGGGTGGCCCTGGCGGGCGACGCCGGCTACTGCGCATCGCCGCTCTCCGGCCAGGGCACGAGCCTGGCGCTCGTGGGCGCCTACGTCCTGGCCTGCGAACTCGGCCGGCAGGAGGACGGCGGTCACGCCGCCGCCTTCGCCCGCTACGAGTCGCGCATGCGGCCGTTCGTCGCCCTCAACCAGGCGCTCGCGCAGGAGAACGCCGGCGGGAACGCGTCGGAGGAGTCGATGGAGAAGGCGAAGCACGGCATCGCGCTCGACGGCTGAACCGCGAGGCGGGAGTCCTCGCCGGACCCCGCCGCCGGACCCCGCCGCCCGGGCCGGCGCCCGGCGCGGCATGATGGCCCCATGGGAACCCGACCTGTGCTCGTCTACGACGGCGACTGCGGCTTCTGCACGACCTCGGTGCGATGCGCCGAGAAGTACGTACGGCCGCGCTGCGACGTCGTCGCATGGCAGTTCGCGGACCTGGGCGCGCTGGGTGTCACGCAGGAACGGGCCGAGCACGAGCTGCTGTGGATCGCTCCCGGCGGCACGGTGTACGGCGGCGCCCAGGCCGTCGCCAAGCTCCTGCTCAGTGCCCGCGGCGGATGGGCGGTCCCCGGGGCGGTGCTCACGCTGCCGCCCGTGCGCTGGGCCGCGCACGGCCTGTACCGGATGGTCGCGGACAACCGGCACCGCATGCCCGGCGGCACGGCGGCCTGCGCCCTGCCCGCCGGACGCCGCCCCGGCGCGGGAGCGGGGGCGGAGGCAGGGGCGGGGGCGGAGGCAGGGCCTCCGAACGCGGGCCGCTGATCTGCGGGTTCACGCCCGCTCCGCACCTTGCGGCGCCGGACCCCTCCGGTAGCGTGGGGCGATGACGCGCCCTCGCATGATCGCCACGGACCTCGACGGCACCCTCCTGCGCAACGACAGGACCCTCTCCCCGCGCACCCTCCGCGCCCTGCGCACGGCGACCGCGTCCGGCGCCGAGGTCGTCTTCGTCACGGCCCGCCCGCCCCGCTTCGTCGACCGGCTCGCCGCCGCGACGGGCCTCGCCGGAACGGCCGTCTGCAGCAACGGCGCGCTCGTGTACGACCTCGCGGCACGTGCCGTCACCGCGTCCCGCGCCCTGCCCGTCGACGTCGCCCGCAAGGTCGTCGCCGCGCTGTCCGCCGTCGTGCCGGACGTGGGGTTCGCCGTCGAGACCGGCCGGAACGTGCTGTACGAGCCGGCGTACGGGCTGCGCCTGCCCGAGGACGCCGGGGCGGAGTCGCCCGTGGCGTCCCTCGCGGACCTGTGGACGGCGGACGTCCCCATCGCCAAGCTGCTGGCCTGGTCGGCGCGGCTCGACGCGGACCTGCTGCTCGCCGCCGCGGAGCAAGCGGCAGGCACCGAGGCGCAGTTCACACACTCGGGCGGCCGCGGGCTGCTGGAGATCAGCGCGCCGGGCGTCACCAAGGCCGGCGCGCTGGCGGAGCTGTGCGCCGGGCGGGGCATCCCCGCCGCGGAGGTCGTCGCCTTCGGGGACATGCCCAACGACCTCACCATCCTGACGTGGGCGGGCACCGGATACGCCATGGGCAACGCCCACCCGGCGGTGCTCGCCTCGGTGCGGCGGCGCACGGGGACCAACGAGGAGGACGGGGTCGCCGCGGTCCTGGAGCAGCTCTTCGGGCCGGCCTAGCGCGCCCGGCCCCGTGCGGGCGCGGGCCCGCCGCGCCGGGCGAACGCGTCGAGGGCGCCGAGCACGTGACGGCGCGTCGCGGCGGTCGACAGGTGCCCCGCTCCGTCGACGACGACCAGCCGTGATCCGGGCCAGGCGCGGGCGAGTTCCCACGCGGTGCCGAGCGGGCCGGCCAGGTCCAGGCGGCCGTGGACGAGAACGCCCGGGATGCCCGCCAGGCGGCCCGCGTCGCGCAGCAGTGCGCCCTCCTCCAGCCAGGCTCCGTGGGAGAAGTAGTGCGCGCAGATGCGCACCAGGGCCAGTCGGTCGGCGGCCGCCCGGCCGGTGTAGGGCGCGGTGGCCCCGTCCGTCTCGCCGGAGAGGACCGCGTCCTCCCAGGCGCACCAGTCGGCCGTGGCCTTCCCCCGCACGGCGGCGTCGGGATGCTCCGTCAGGCGCGCGTAGGCCGCCACGACGTCGCCGTCGCGCGGTGTGCCGGCGGCCCCGGCGAGGAAGCGCTCCCACTGCTCGGGGAAGAAGCGGCCCGCGCCGCGGTAGAGCCAGTCGATCTCCGAGCGGCGGGTCGTCGTGACGCCGGAGACGACGATCTCCGAGACCCGCTGCGGATGCGTCTGCGCGTAGGCCAGGAGCAGCGTCGACCCCCACGAGCCGCCGTACAGCAGCCAGCGATCGATGCCGAGGTGCGTGCGCAGCCGCTCCATGTCGGCGATCAGGTGCACGGTGGTGTTGTGCCGCATGTCCGTCGCGGGGTCGCTCGCGTGCGGGGTGCTGCGGCCGCAGCCGCGCTGGTCGAACAGGACGACCCGGTAGCGGTCCGGGTCGAAGTACCGGCGCACACCGGTGCCGCAGCCCGACCCGGGCCCGCCGTGGACCACGAGGGCGGGCTTGCCCTCCGGGTTGCCGCAGGCCTCCCAGTACACGAGGTTGCCGTCGCCGACGTCGAGCAGGCCGCTCTCGTACGGCTCGACCGGCGGATACAGCCCGTCCGCGTCCGCATCCGCGCCCATGTGCGCCGCCTCCCGCCACTCGGTCATTACAACAGCGCTGTTACATTACGCCATGTGACGTCTTCCCCGGATACCTCAGAGACGCCGGATACCTCAGAGACGCCGGATACCTCAGAGACGCCGGATACCTCAGAGATGCCTGATGCCCCGGAGGCCGGGGACGGGGACGTGCCCGGCCCCGAGCTGCTCGGCACCCGGCTGCGCCACCTCCTGGAGCTGCTCGACGGCGACGTCGGCGCCGTGTACGCGGACCTCGGCCTGGAGGGGTTCCGCCCGCGCTTCACCCCCGTCGTCCGCGCGCTGGCGGCCTCGGGTCCGGGCACCATCCGCGACCTCGCGCGAGCCGTCGGCGTGACCCACTCGGCGGCGAGCCAGACGGTGGCCCGGATGGCCGAGGAGGGACTCGTCGTCCTCGCGCCGGGGCAGGACGCACGGCAGCGCGTCGTGCGCCTGACCGCCCGGGCCGAGTCGCTGCTGCCGGTGCTGGACGCCGAATGGGCGGCCACGGCCGCCGCGGCCGCGGAATTCGAGGCGGAGCTGTCGTATCCGCTCAGCAAGCTCGTCACCGAGGCGCTCGACGCCCTGCGCCGGCGCCCGATGCGGCAGCGGATCACCGAGGCGCTGCCACCGGAGGCCGTGGGCGGGAAGACGAAGGGCTCGGGCGCGTAAGGGCAGGGACGCGGCGGCCGGGCTCAGGGGCCAGCCCATCCGGCCCCGTACGCCCCGCGGATGCTCCTGCTCCACATGGGGGAGCGCAGAACACCCATGTGCGCCACTTGGCCAGGTTTGCGCCGCCCCTGTGCGGCAACGCGACTTTATGAGCCCCTCCTCCCGGCAGGAGCCTCCCGTGGTCGTCATCGCTCTCGCCCTCCCCCCTCTGCTGCTGTGCGGAATCCTCGCCCTGGGCCGCTATGAGGAGCGCATACTGACCGGCCCCGCCACGCCGCGCCGCACGCCCCGCCGCACGCTGGGCAGGCACCGTGGCACGCGCAGGCGCCGGCGCATCGTCTGAGGCGGCCACCGGCCCGCCGGGTCGGCAAGCGCCGACGCCCCTCACCCATCACTGTGGAAGCAGAAGACGGCAGGCGCGGCGCGTCCGACGGAAGGAGGACGGTGTGGCGGACGAACCGATGACGCTCTTCCACGAGAGCCCCGAGGACCCCTTCTCGGTCGGCAACTCGGCGTCGGTCGTGCTGGACCACCGGGGCACCGTGGTGGGCTGGGGGGACCGTGCCGAGGCCCTGCTGGGCCACCCGGCGGGCGAGGTGATCGGGCGGCCCGCGCTGGAGGCGCTGGTGGACCCGGGCGACCGGGACGCAGTCGTGGCGGCGGCCGCCGCCTGCCTGCAGGACTCCGGCTGGTTCGGCATCGTCCCCGTCCTCCACCGCGACGGCCGCCGCATCCACGTGGGCGTCCGCGCCCGCCGCATCGTCCGCGAAGGGGCCGCTCCCGAGTGGTTCCTGGTCGGCGCGCCCGCCGGGGACGTGATCCAGTGGGAGACGGACCGCTCCGTGCTGGACGGGCTGTTCCGGACCGCCCCCGTGGGACTGGCCGTCCACGCCCCGGACCTGAGCATCCTGCGGATCAACCGGGCCGTCGCCCGGATCGGCGGCATCACCACAGAGCAGGCGCGCGGCCGCCGCACGGGCGACTTCCTCGTGGCGGCGGACACGGAGACGGTGGAGCGCCGTCTGCACGAGGTGGTGGAGACCGGGCGGCCGATGATCTTCACCGAGCAGCCGTGCCGGCTGCTCGCCGACCCCTCCCAGGTCCGCTACGTCTCCGTCTCCGCGTTCCGCATGGAGGATTCGGCCGGGGACATCCTCGGCGTCACCCAGTTGGTCGAAGACGTCACCGAACGGCACCGGGCCAGGCTCCGGCTGGCCCTGCTCAACGAAGCCGGTGCCCGCATCGGCACCACGCTGGACGTGGCCACCACCGCCCGTGAACTGGCCGACGTCCTCGCCCCCGAGCTCGCCGACGCCGTCACCGTCGACCTCCTCGAACCCGTCAGCCGCGGCGAGGAGCCCTCCCAGGACGGCTTCGGGCCCGTGCGCCGGACGGCCGTCAGGTCCGACACCCCGGGCGCCGAGGAGGCACTCAACCCGCTCGGCGGCCTCATCCGCTTCGGCCCCGAGACCCCCCAGGGGAGGTGCCTGGCCGAAAAGAGCCCGATCCTCGTGCCGGAGCTCCGCACCCCCGAGGACCTCGCGGTCGTGGCGCAGGAACGTGCCCCCCACGCCCGGGCCCTGGGCGCCCACTCCGTCATGATGCTGCCGCTCGCCGCCCGCGGCCTCGTCCTCGGCCTCGTCAGTCTGTGGCGCTCCCGCCGCCCCGACCCGTTCGAGGAGGACGACCTCACCCTCGTGGGCGAGTTCGCCGCCCGCGCAGCCGTCTGCATCGACAACGCCCGCCGCTACACCCGCCAGCACCAGGCCGCCCTGGCCCTGCAGCGCCGCCTGCTGCCCGGCGACCTGCCCGAGCTGCCGGCCGCCGAGGTGGCCCACCAGTACATCCCCGCGGGCGCCGTGGAAGGCGTCGGCGGGGACTGGTTCGACGTCATCCCCCTGTCCGGGGCGCGCGTCGCCCTCGTCGTCGGCGACGTGATCGGCCACGGCATCGACGCCGCGGCCACGATGGGGCGCCTGCGCACCGCCGTCCACACCCTGGCCGAACTCGACCTCGACCCCGACGAGGTCCTCTCCCACCTCGACGACCTCGTGTACCGGCTCGCCGCCGAACAGGAGAGCAACAACCGGGACTTCCCCCTGGACCAGGTGACCGGCGCGAGCTGCCTCTACGCCGTCTACGACCCGGTCTCCCGCGTCTGCTCCCTGGCGCGCGCCGGCCACCCGCCGCCCGTCCTGGTCGCCCCCGGCGGGCAGGCGAGCATCCTGGACCTGCCCGGCGGGCCGCCGCTCGGCCTCGGCGGGCTGCCCTTCGAGGCGACCGAGATCGAACTGCCCGCAGGCAGCCTCCTGGCCCTCTTCACCAACGGCCTCATCCACAGCCACGACCTCGACATCGACGCGGCGCTCGACCGCCTCTCGCACGAACTCGCGCGCCCGGACCGCTCGGTGGAGGAGACGGCCAAGGCCGTCGTGGACGCCCTCCTGCCCGCCGAGCCCGGGGACGACGTCGCCCTCCTCCTCGCCCGCACCCGCGTGCTCCCGGAGCACTGCGTGGCCACCTGGACGCTGCCGTCGGACGCCCGCGCCGCCGGGCAGGCCCGCACGCTGATGGCCGAACAGCTCGGCGCCTGGGAGCTGGACGAGCTGGTGTTCACCACCGAGCTCATCGTCAGCGAGCTCGTCACCAACGCCTACCGCTACGCCGGCGGGCCGGTGACCCTGCGGCTCATCCGCGGGCCCCGCCTCATCTGCGAGGTCTCCGACACCAGCAACACCGCCCCCCACCTGCGCCGGGCCCGGACGACCGACGAAGGCGGCCGTGGCCTCTTCCTCGTCGCCCAGCTCACCGAGCGCTGGGGCACGCGGTACGGGCGCGAGGGCAAGACGGTCTGGACGGAGCAGCTGCTGCCGTGACGAAGCTGCTGCCGTGACGGCGGCGCCCGACACCGGACCTCCGCAGGTATAGATGAGCCCTATAGAAGTCATGGATTACATCTCTTGGACGTTATAGGTGCAGGTCATGCACAGTGGATGACGTCAGCCCCACCGGCATCCACCAAGGGAGTGACCCATGCACCACCTTGCCCAGGGAGTCCAGCGCTTCCGGCAGAACGTCTTCCCCGCCCGCGCGGAGCTCTTCGAGCGGCTCGCCACCACGCACCGGCCCGATGCGCTGTTCATCGGCTGCTCCGACGCCCGCGTCGTCCCCGAACTGATCACCCAGCGCGAGCCGGGCGAGCTGTTCGTCATCCGCACCGCGGGCAACCTCGTGCCCGCCCACGCACCCGGCGCCGACGCCGTGGCGGCCGGCGTCGAGTACGCCGTGGACGTCCTCGGCGTGGCCGACGTCATCGTCTGCGGGCACTCCGCCTGCGGCGCCATGACCGCCCTCGCCGAGGGCGAGGACCTCTCGGCCCTGCCCGCCCTGGCCGGCTGGCTGCGGCACGCCGACGCCGCCCGCGCCAGGTGCCGCACCACCTCCGTGGAGGACAAGGTCGCCGCGATGGTGCGGGCCAACGTCCTCGCCCAGCTGGCGAACCTGGCGACGTACCCCTCCGTCGCCCGCGCCCTCGACCGCGGCACGGTGCGCCTGCACGGCTGGGTCTTCGACATCGGTACCGGCACCGTCGAGGAACTCGACGCGGCGAACGGCCGTTTCGAGGCCCTCCCGGCCGCCTGACGGTTCCGCCGCCGGCTCGGTCAACAGCCGGGCCGCATCACCAGGCCGCATCACGGCCACATTTACCAGTCACACATCACAGTCACATCACCAGTCGCATCACCAGTGAAGGAAGTCCCATGACCGTCCACGCCCAGTTCGACCCCCAGGCCCGTCAGCAGCTCGCGATCGCCGCGGTCGAGGCCAAGACCCGCAAGGACCTCACCTGGCAGCAGCTGGCCGACGCCGCCGGCCTGTCCGTCGCCTTCGTCACCGCCGCCGTCCTCGGCCAGCACGCACTCCCGGCCGGTGCGGCCGAGGCCGTCGCCGAGCTGCTCGGCCTGGACGACGACGCCGTGATGCTGCTGCAGACCGTACCGACCCGCGGCTCCATCCCCGGCGGCATCCCGACCGACCCGACCATCTACCGCTTCTACGAGATGCTCCAGGTCTACGGCACCACCCTCAAGGCCCTGGTCCACGAGCAGTTCGGCGACGGCATCATCAGCGCGATCAACTTCAAGCTGGACGTGAAGAAGGTCACCGACCCCGAGGGCGGCGAGCGCGCCGTGATCACCCTGGACGGCAAGTACCTGCCGACCAAGCCCTTCTGACACGCAGTCGCCCGTATCGCGTCCGACAGGACCCCCCGCGCCCGGCCGTCCGCCGGGCGCGGGCCCGCACCCCTCCCCAGGAGCACCCGCACCATGGACTTCATCCGGCGCACCATCGACATCGCCCGCAAGAACGTCGAGGAGGGCGGCCGCCCCTTCGCGACCGTCATCGTGAAGGACGGCGAGATCCTCGCCGAGAGCCCCAACCTCGTCGCCCAGACCTCCGACCCGACCGCGCACGCCGAGATCCTCGCCATCCGCGAGGCCTGCACCAGGCTCGGCACCGAGCACCTGACCGGTGCCACGATCTACGTGCTCGCCCACCCCTGTCCGATGTGCCTGGGCTCGCTCTACTACTGCAGCCCGGACGAGGTCGTCTTCCTCACGCAGCGCGACGACTACGAGCCCCACTATGTCGACGACCGCAAGTACTTCGAGCTGAACACCTTCTACGCGGAGTTCGCGAAGGACTGGAGCGAGCGGCGGCTGCCGATGCGCCACGAGCCCCGCGACGAGGCGACCGCCGTCTACCGGTTCTGGCAGGAGCGCAACGGCGGCGAGCGCCGCGTGGCCGGAGCCCCCACCGCCTGACGGGCGCGGGCGCGGCGGCTCCTCAGCGCGCCGCTTTCTCCTGCGCCGCTTTCTCCTGCGCGGCGCTCACCGGCCCGGCGGGCTCGTCCGCCGTCTCCCGCTCCCGCGCCGCCGCGGGCTCGCGGCGGCGCCCGTTCAGCACCACGGTCGCCAGCACCCCGGCCAGCAGGCCCCAGAACGTCGAGCCGATGCCGGCCAGAGTGATCCCCGACGCGGTGGCGAGGAAGGTGACGACGGCCGCCTCGCGCATGCGCGCGTCCGCGAGGGCGGCCGTGAGGGAGCCGCCGATCGTGCCGAGGAGGCCGAGCCCGGCGATGCCCATGACGAGGGAGGCGGGCATGGCGGTCAGCAGCCAGCCCACGACGCCGCCGAAGAGACCGACCGTGATGTAGAACAGGCCCGCCCACACGGAGGCCAGGTAGCGCCTGCGCGGGTCGCGGTGGGCCTCCTCGCCGGTGCAGATCGCCGCGGTGATCGCGGCCAGGTTCAGCCCGAAGCAGCCGAACGGGGCCAGCACCGCGTTGACGATCCCGGTCCAGGTGAGCAGTGGCGAGACCGGCGTACGGTAGCCCGCGCCGCGCAGCACCGCCACGCCCGGCAGGTTCTGCGAGGCCATCGTCACCACGAACAGCGGCAGACCGACGCCGACCAGCACCTGCCAGGAGAACTCCGGGCGCACGAAGACCGGTTCGGCGAGCGCCACGTGCAGGCCCTGCAGGTGCCACGAGCCCCGGAACGCGCTCACCACGACCCCGGTGGCCAGTGCGCCGATGACCGCGTACCGGGGCAGCCACCGCTTGCAGGCGAGGTAGACCGCGAACATCGGGAACACCACGGCGAAGTCCTGCTGCATCTTCGTGAACAGGCCCGTGCCGAACTGCACGAGCACGCCCGCGAGGAGCGCCGACGCCAAGGGCACCGGGATCCTGTCCATGACGCGCTCGAACCAGCCGGTCGCACCGCTGACGATCACCAGGACCGCCGAGAGGAGGAACGCGCCGACGGCCTCGGCCATCGACACCCCGTGCAGGCCGGTCGCCAGCAGGGCCGCACCGGGCGTGGACCAGGCCGTGACCACCGGCGCCCGGTGACGCAGCGACAGCCCCGCGCAGGTGACGCCCATGCCGATGCCCAGGGCGAACATCCAGGACGTGAGCTGCGCCGGGGTGGCCCCGGCCGCTTCCGCCGCGGTGACGACGATGGCCACGGAGCTGGTGATGCCGATGAGCACGGCGAGGAAGCCCGCCGTGACGGCGTCGGCGGGTGCTGCGGAGCGTATGCGCTGCGCGATCCGGGTCATTCGAGGCGAGGGCACGCGTGCGAGTCCACTACACAAGTTGATCTTCGTCAACCGACTTACGGACCCGCGGCGGTGAGGCGGCCGGCGCCCGCGGCGCCCCGGCTAGCGGGCCGCCGGCAGGACCACCTCGAAGCGGCAGCCGCCGGGCACGTTGCGTACGGCGGCGCGGCCCGCGTGAGCCTCCACGATGCCGCGGACGATGGCCAGGCCCAGCCCCGCGCCGCCCGGCGGCGTACGGGCCTCGGTGCCGCGCCAGCCCGTGTCGAAGACCCGCGGGAGATCCTCCTCCGGGATGCCGCCGCAGCCGTCCGTCACGGACAGCACGACCGTGTCCGCCTCCCGGTGCGCGGCGACCGCGACCGTGCCGTCGGCCGGAGTGCGGCGGACGGCGTTGACGAGGAGATTGCCCAGGACGCGGGTCATCTCCTTGCCGTCGACCTCGACCGGCACCGCCTCCACACCGTCCCCGGTCAGCCGGACGCCGTGTTCGCGGGCCAGCGGCCCCACCCCGGCGAGGGCGTCGTCCACCAGGTCGTACACCGACATCCGGCTCGGGTGCAGCGGCAGCGCGCCCGCGTGGATGCGGGAGAGCTCGAAGAGGTCGCCGACCATGGCGTCGAGGCGCTCCACCTCCGTGCGCATCCTGCGGAGGTAGCGCGGGGGGTCCTCCGCCACGCCGTCCTCCAGGGCCTCGGACATCGCCCGCAGCCCGGCCAGCGGGGTCCGCAGGTCGTGCGAGATCCAGGCCACCAGCTCGCGCCGCGAGGTCTCCAGCGCCTGCTCCCGCTCCCGCGAGCGCGCGAGCTTCTCGCTCGTCGCGGCCAGCTCGCGCCCCAGCGCGGCGAGCTCGGCCGTGGCGCCGCCGCCCGGCGCCGCGAAGCTGCCCTCGTCGCCGAAGGAGCGCGCCGCGCGCGTCAGGGCGTTGCTGTGCGCCACCACCCAGCGGCCCAGCAGCAGGGCGGTGGCGAGGGAGACCACGGCGGCCGTCGCGCAGACCGTCGTGACGACGGTCAGGTCGTGCGAGGAGAGGAACATCGCCCGGGCCACGGCGAGCGTCCCGGCCAGCATCGCGACGACGGACACGACGGCCACCACCGTGAGGGAGACCGCCACCGAGCGGTGGCGCAGCGCCCGCAGGGCGAGCGCACCCAGCAGCCCGGCCGCTGCCGCGCCGAGGAACGAGTAGAGGGCGATCAGGAGGGCGTCACGCACGGCCGGCCCCTTCGCTGCGGGAGTCCGGCCCGCCCGGAGGCCGCGCGCCGTCCGCCTCGAAGCGGTAGCCGACGCCCCAGACGGTCCGGATCAGCCGCGGCCGGGCCGGGTCGTCCTCGACCTTGCCGCGCAGCCGGCGCACGTGCACGGTCACCGTCGACAGGTCGCCGAACTCCCAGCCCCACACCTCGTGCATCAGCTCCTCCCGGGAACACGCCCGCCCCGGGTGGCGCAGCAGGAAGGACAGCAGGTCGAACTCGCGCAGGGTGAGGGCGAGCTCGGCGCCGTCCTTGGTGGCGCGCCGGGCGGCCGGGTCGAGCACGAGGCCGGCCGCCCGCAGCAGGGGCGCCGGGCGGGGGCCCGCGGAGCGCGCGTGCGCGCGGCGCAGGACGGACGTGACGCGCAGCACCAGCTCCCGGGGGCTGAACGGCTTGGTGACGTAGTCGTCCGCGCCCACCTCCAGGCCGAGGATCCGGTCCTCCTCGTCGCCGCGCGCGGTGAGCATGATCACCGGGACCGGGCCGTCCGCGCGGAGCCGGCGGCACACCTCCAGGCCGTCCATGCCCGGGAGCATCAGATCGAGGACGACGAGGTCGGGCCGGACCGCCGCCGCCAGCTCCAGCGCCCGGGGGCCGTCGGCGGCCCGGTCGACGGTGAAGCCGGCGCGGTCGAGGTAGCCGGCGACGACTTCGGCGACGGTCGGGTCGTCGTCCACGACGAGGACGCGGGAAGACGGTGTCTGCTGCATGCGGCAAGCCTCGCACCACCCGGCGCGCGGCGCCTCGGGGGCCCGTGCCACCGGCGGCCGCGCCTCCGCTCATCGCGCTTATCACACTTCGAGCACGGTGTCTGGTGCCTTCGGCCCGGTTGTCCGATGGTGAAGGCAACTACGGCTGGTCCACCGGCATTTGACGCTGCCCGGCATGCGCTGCAGGCAGGAAGGGGGGTCATGAACTGTCCCGAATGTGGCGCGTCGACCATCAACGGTCCTGACGGGAAGTCCTCGTGCTCACAGTGTTCATGGCAGTCTGGGTGACATGGAAGAGCAGGCATGGCGCTCACACGCCGCACCCGGCGAGCCCTACTACACCACCAACACCTGTAGCGGCTGCGGATCCGTCGTCCTGGGGGTACACGGCAGGTGGACGTGTGCCTCGTGCGGGACCTGCAGCCCGTACCAGGAACCTCCCGAGGGCTGGGCCTCGGAGATCGTTCCGGAAGGGAAGGGCGGCGACGGCCGGGCCTGCGACGATCCCCAGGCCAGACGGTAAGGCGCGAAGGGCGGGCCCGACGGCTTCAGGCCGCCGGGCCCGCCGGTCACCGCGGCGGCCGTTCTCCCAGGCGTGCGGCCGCCGTGCGCCAGGCGCAGGTCACCGCCTCGTGGGCGCGCGCCGTGGCCGCCGCGCGGTCGCCGGTCAGCCGGACCGGGGCGCCGATGTGGACGTGCAGGGGCGGCCGGCGCACGGGCGCGGTGAGCAGGCCGGCGAGCTGCCGGGTCCGGCTGCCGGAGCAGATGCGGCGCGCTCCCGCCTGCCCCAGGGGCACGACGGGGGCCCCGGTGGCGAGGGCGAGGTGGGCGAGCCCGCCGCGGAAGGGGCGGGGCGCCGCCTCGCCGGAGTCCCTGCGGCGGGGTATGGCGCCCTCGCCGTAGATGAGCACGGTGCGGCCGCTCGCGAGCGCGGCCACGGCCCCGTCGAGGGCCCGGGCCGCCCGCGGGTCGCCGCGGTGGACGGGGACGTACCCCTCCCGGGTGAGCAGCCGCCCGAGCAGCGGGATCCGCCACAGGCCGGCGGCGGCCAGGGCGACGGGGGAGACCCCGAGCCGGTGCAGGGCGGCGAGCACGACCGCCGGGTCGGCCGTCGAGGTGTGGTTCGCCGCGACGATGCTGCCGGGTGCGGGCCCGGCGCCGGCAGCGTCGTCGGTCGTCACCGTCAGCCGCCCGGCCGCGGGCAGCACGGCGGAGGCTATGCGACCGAGCACCGGGTCAGCCGGTCTGCTGCTGCGGCTTGGCCTCGCTCGGCCGGACGATCACGAAGCCCTCTCCCTCCAGCTTGAGCTGGACGGCCTCGCCGGAGCCGCCGCGCAGCATGGAGCCGAGGCTCTGGGAGCGGTGCAGCGAGGTGCGCAGGGAGGCGGACCAGCCGACGACCGCGTCGGTGTCCACGTAGACCGGGGCCTGGGCGGAGACGGGGATGACGATGGGGTTGCCCTCGCATATGACGCCGAGCTTCCCGTGGCCGCTGAAGACGGAGTTGAAGAGCCCGCCGCCCGTCATGCCCGCGCCCTTCACGGTCTGGATCTCGTAGGAGAGGGTCGGGTCGAAGCACAGGACGTTGCGGCCGTTGACGGTGAGGCTCTCGCCGGGGGCGATGTCGACGATGAAGCAGTTGGCGGCCTCGTGCGCGAACCACACCTCGCCGCGGCCCCGCACGGCCATCAGCGCCAGGCCCTCGCCGGTGACGGCGCGCTTGAGGAACTTGCCCACGCCCTGGCCGAGCTTCTCGAACTGCAGGTCGCCGCGGAAGGCGACCATGGACCCCTGGCGCGCGTAGCACTCGCCGTCGACGGCGTAGACGATGGACTTGGCGTTGTGGACGGCCATGCCGGGCGCGGCGGCCGGCTTGGCCATGTTCTGCTGGGCGAAGAGGTCACTGTGCATGACGTGCATGATCACCCATCCGGGGGACGGGCGGCAACGGCGCGAGCCGGGGCGGTCGCGGCGCGCCGGGCCCCCGGCCGGCGTGCGCAGACAGGGCCGCCCGCGGGACGACGGCCCTGCTGCGCGCAGCCGGTGGGACGTGAGCGGCCGCGTCAGTTCCGGTGGGGGCAGGCTCCGGCTTGGAAGGCCCGGCACGGGTCGGCCCCGTCCGCGCCGCCGGTGGCGGTCGTGGTCGCCGTGACGGTGACGGTGGTCGTGGTCGTGGTGGCGACGGCGCCTCCGGCGAGGGTGAGCGCGGCCAGGAGCAGCGCACCGGCGTCGCGGAGGCGGGCGAGGGGGGAGGAGCGGGTGTCCATGGGAGTCGTCCTTCCGGGGTCGGCGAGGGGTGACGGGGGTGGGCGGACGGGGATGCGGATGGCGATGGGGAACTGAGGCCGAGTCACCGGGGGTGGTTTCACCCCTGTTGTCCCGGTACTCCGAGTCTCGGAGCGGGGCAGCGGTGCGGAACAGGGGTTTCCTGTTGCCTCGGCGGACAAGGCGGCGGGCAACCGCGTCCCACCGGCCGTGATGCGCATGTGGGTGAAGTGCCGCCGGTGGAAGCTCCCGGGCCCCGCGCCCCGCGGCGCACGGAGGGCGGGCGCTCAGGGGCAGCCCGGCGCGTAGGGCACGTCCGGCAGCAGGCGCTGCCACAGCGGCCGGTCCGTGGCGCTGCCAAGGGCCTTGCAGGTGCGGGCGAGGACCTCCGGAACGTCCAGGTTCCACCAGCGCACCGTCCCGTCCTCGGCCACCGACACCACCGGGCCGTCGTCACCGAGGAAGGCCGCGGCCCGGACCCGGCCGGTGTGGCCGGTCAGGGTCAGCAGCAGGCGGCCGTCGCGCGGGTCCCAGATCCGTACGGTGTGGTCGCGGCCGGTGGTCACCAGCCGGGTGCCGGCGGGGTTGAAGGCCGCGGACGTGACGGGGCCGGTGTGCCCGGCCAGGGTGCGCAGGCTCGTGCGGCCCTCGGGGTCCCAGAGCTTGACGGTGTGGTCGCGGCTCGCCGTGGCGAGGACGCCGTCGCGGCTGCGGGCCAGGCCGAAGACGGTGTCCTCGTGTTCCGTCAGGCTGCGCAGTGCACGGCCGTCGGAGTAGCGCCAGATGCGGACGGTGTTGTCGAGGCTGCCGGTGGCGAGGGCGTCCCGGCCGAGGAAGAGCACGCGGTAGACGCCGTCGTCGTGGCCGAGCAGCGTGCGCTCCGGCAGGGTGGCGTCCCCCGCGAGCCGCCACAGCTTCGCGCTGTGGTCCTCGGAGGCGGTGGCGAGCGCTCCGGCGTCGCCGGGGCGGAAGGCGAGCGAGGTGAGCGCCCGGCCGTGCGCCCGCCAGCGGTGGAGCGGGCGGCGGAGGTCCGCGGTGCGCCACACGGTGGCGGTGCCGTGTTCGTCGCCGGCGGCGACCAGCGACCCGTCGTGGCTGAACGCCACCGCGCGCACCGGATCCTCCCCGGCCCGCACCGTGCGCAGGCTGCGGTCGGCGGTGCGCAGCAGGCGCAGCGTGCCGTCCCGCCCCGCGACGGCGAGGAGGGAGCGGTCGGGGCTGAGGGCCCCGTCCTGCCAGGCCGATCCCGGCGGCGGGGTGGTGACGGCGGCCTGCGGGGTCCACAGGCGCACCGTGCCGTCCTCCCCGGACGTCGCCAGGGTGCGGCCGTCGGGGGAGTAGGCGATGGCGTATACGGGGCCGATGTGGCTGGCGAGTTGCGCGATGCGGCGGTGCTCGGCGAGGTCCCAGATAGCGGCGGTGTCGTCCTGGCTGGCCGCGGCGAGCCGGGTGCCGTCGGGGGAGAAGGCCACGCCGAAGACGGAGTCGGAAGGCCCTTCGAGGGCGGCCTCGCGCTTGCCGGTGCGGGTGTCCCACAGGCCGATGCGGTTGAGCCACTCCCCGGTGGCCAGGCGGCGGCCGTCCGGCGAGAAGGCGAGGGCCCGGACGCGGCCGAAGTCCCGGCTGCCGACGACCCTCGACCGTCCGCTGTCCACGTCGAGCACCCACACCCGCCCGTCGAAGCCGGCGACGGCGACCTGTTCGCCGTCCGGGCTGACGGCGGCCGCGTACAGCCATCCCAGCCCGGCGTCCCGGACCTCGGTGCGGGCCGGGCCGCCGCCCAGGCGGGTCAGGCGCACCGTGCCGTCCTCGCCCGCGGTCACCAGCAGGTCCCCGCGGTCCGACAGGGCCGCTCCCCGGACAGCCCCGCGGTGCCTGCTCTGCGGAGGCAGCGCCACGGTCCGCCCGCCCGTGCCCTCCCGCAGGGTGACGACGCCCGCCTCGTCCCCCCAGGCGGCCAGGTTCCGCCGCCGCGCCGCGGCCAGCGCGCGCACCGCCGCCCCGCTCCGTGCCGCCCCCACCTGCCGGCGCGTCCGCACGTCCCACTCCCGGACGGTGGCGTCCGCACCCGCCGACAGCAGCCGCTTCCCGCCCGGTAGCCAGGCCACGGCGTGGGCGCGCTTGCGGTGCCCGGCCAGCCGCCCGGCGTACGGCTGCGCCTGCGTGCTCAGCACGGCGCCGGCCGCGGCCGGGGTGTGGGCGTCCCGCCAGGCTCCGGTCGCCAGCAGCATCGCCACCTCGGGCCGGGGCGCACTGCCCGAGACGGCCCGGAAGGCCAGTTCCTCCGAGCGTGCCGCGCGCCGCTCGGCCTCCGCCCGCAGGCCCTGGTGCACCGCCGCCACCCCGCCGGCCAGCGCCAGGACGAGGAGGACGGCCATGGACACCAGCAGCCGGTACAGCCGCCGGGTCCGGCGCCGCTCCGTCTCCTGCTCGGCGGCGGCCAGCGCCGTCGCCGCATCCAGGAACGCCCGCTCGACCCCGCCCACCGCGGCCAGGGGATGGCTCGCGGTCTCGTGCGCGGCGGCCAGCCTGCTGCCCCGCGGCAGCAGCGCGGGGTCGCGCCCCTCGGCCTCCCACTGCCCGGCCGCGGCGCTCAGCTGCTGCCAGCCGTGCAGGGCCGCCGCGTCCGCCTCGATCCACGTCTGCAGCCGCGGCCACGCCCGCAGCACGGCCTCGTGGGCCAGCGTGACCTGGTCGGCGTCGACGGTGAGCAGGCGCGCCCGCGTGAAGGCCTCCACCACCTCCGGCGCTGCCCCGGCCTGCGCCCCGAGGTCCTGCGACAGCCGCTCGCGCGACACCCGCCGGCGCGCCGACCGCCCGTCCTGGTCCACGCGGACCAGCTGCAGCAGGACCGCCCGGGCGGCCTCCCGGCAGCCGGGCGACAGGCGCCCGTACGCCCGCTCCGCCGTCGCCGCGACCGCCCCCGCGATCCCGCCGGCCTGCTGGTAGCCCGCCACGGTCAGGAGCCTGCCGCTGCGCCGCTGCCAGGTCGCCAGCAGGGCGTGGGAGAGCAGCGGCAGCGCACCGGGCTCGTACCCGCCGCCCTCCCGCTCCCCGCCGTCGTCACCGGCGCCCAGGTCGCGCAGGATCAGCTCGGCCAGGCCCGGCTCCAGCTCCAGGCCCACCGCGTGGGCCGGCCGCACCACGGCGTCGCGCAGCTCCTGCACCCGCAGGGGCTCCAGGGGGAGCTGGCCCGAGCGCAGCGCCGCCGCCAGCTCGGGGAACGCCAGGCACCTGCCGTAGAAGTCGGCCCGCATGCCCAGCACCACCAGCGCCGCGGACCCCTCCCGGCCGTCGGCCGGAGCGGGGCCCGTCGCCAGGGCGTGCAGCGCGCGGACGAAATCCGTGCGCTGCCGGGCGTCCGGGCACAGCGTGAAGACCTCCTCGAACTGGTCGACGACGAGCACCACCCGGGCCGGCTCCGCCCCCTCCGCGCCCGCTGCTCCCGCCCTCCCGGCGCCCCGCGGGCGGCGGTTCAGCGCGGCGTGGACGGCGCGGGCCAGCGCCCCCGCCCCGCCGCGGGCCAGCGCCCTGGTCAGGTGGTCCGGATCCGCCGCGGCGGCGTCCGCCACCCGGCCCAGCAGCTCGTCGAGGGGGCGTTCGCCGGGGCGCATCGTGACCACGGGCCAGCGGTTCGACCCGGGCACGGGCAGGACGCCCCGGCGCAGCTCGGGCACCAGCCCGGCGTGCAGCAGCGACGTCTTGCCGGTGCCCGACGCGGCGACCACGGCGGTCGGCCCGGAGCCGTCCAGGCGCTCGGTCAGCTGACGCACGAGGGCGGCCGTCGCCCGGTCCCGGCCGAAGAACCAGCTCGCGTCCGCGGCGTCGAACGCGGCCAGGCCCCGGTACGGGCACACCTCCAGCAGCCCGTTGCGAGCGGAGCGCCGCCCCTCGGCCGGCTCCGGCACCAGCCCGGACAGCACCCCGCCGGCGCCGAGGGCCTCTTCGCACCGCCGGGCCACCTCGGGCGTCATCGGCTTCTCGCCGGTCTCGACCCGGCTCAGATAGCCCTTGGTGTAGTGGACGGCACGGGACAGCCCGGCCAGGGACATGCCCCGCTCCTGCCGCAGCCGGCGCAGCTCCTCTCCCGGCGACGCGGCCACGGACGGCGGGGGGCCGCCCCGGTCACGGTCGTCTCCGCGTGGCTGCACGGTCCCCACACCCTTCCGTCCGAGCCTGCCGGCAGGTCGTATCCGTCAGGCCTGCATAGCCGCTCCGGGGAGGGCGACTCACCCTCAACGGCGGCAAAACAGCCCATCGAGTGACCAACCACCCCGGATTCGGGGAGTGGGTGCGAGGTCCCGGCGGGGAGCGGCGGCTCAGTCGAGCGGTTCCACCGAGGCGTTGTAACGCAGCAGGTAGCCGGCGAAGCGGTCCAGGTCGGCCTCGTCCCAGTCGGCGAGGCGCTCCCGGAAGGCCGCCCGGCGGTTGGCGGTGACCTGCGCGAGGGTCCCGGCGCCGCGGGGGGTCAGGTGCAGTACCTGGGCGCGCTGGTCCTCGGGGGCGGGCCGCCGCTCGACGAGGCCGAGCCGCTCCAGGGCCGCGATCTGCCGGCTGACCGTGGACTTGTCCAGCAGGTAGTGCGCGGCCAGGTCCGTGGCGCGGCACCCGCCGCGGTCCTCCAGGTGGGCGAGGAGGGTGAAGGAGACCAGGGAGAGCTCGGGGTGCATGCGGGCCGCCGCGGCCCGGGCGCGGCGGGCGAAGGCGGTCAGCTCGCGCTGGATGGTCTCCACGGAGGCGTCACGATCGGGCACGGCGGCTTCCTTTCGAGGTCTGGTTGTATAGTACAACTTAAAGGGAAAGTTGTAAAAGCCAGCTAATTTGGCCGAGGAAGGACACGATGGGACCCGCCACCCGCGGCGCGCTGCGCCACGTACTGAGCCACCTGCTCACCCCCTTGCTGATGTGCATCGGAATGGGCCTCGCCTACCTGGGCGCGTTCGCCCAGCCCACGCCCCACGAACTGCCCGTCGCCGTCGTGGAGTCCGGCCAGGGCGCGGGGACCCTGGCGCGGGGCATCGCCGACAAGGCGGGGGACCGGCTCGCCGTCCGCACCGTCGCCGACCGCGACGAGGCCGTCCGCGCGCTCCGCCACCGCGACGTCTCCGGCGCGTACATACCGGACCCGCACGCGCCCGAACTGCTCGTCGCCTCCGCCGGGTCCGACACCACCGCCATGGCCGTGCAGAAGGTCTTCGCGCCCGTCGCCGCCCGCACCGGCGCCCCCCTGAAGGTCACCGACGTCGCGCCGCCCGCCGAGGGCGACCCGACCGGCCAGGGCATCTTCTTCCTGCTGGTCGCGGTCAGCATCGGCTCGTACGCCTCCGTCGCCGTGCTGGGCGCCGCCGGCGGCGCGCTGCCCATGAGGCTGCGCGCCGCGCTGGCGGTGGCGACCTCGTTCGTGGTCGGCGTGATCGGCGCCGCGCTGGCCGGGCCCGTCTTCCACCTCGTCGACCACGGCCTGTGGGGGCTGTGGGGGATGGCCTGGGCCTACTCGGCGGGCATCCTGCTCGTCGGCGTCGGGCTGCACACCTTTCTCAAGCGCTGGACGACGCTGGGCATGATGGTGCTCTTCGTGATGCTCAACTTCACCAGCGCGGGCGGCGTGTACCGGCCCGAGCTGCAGAACGGCTTCTTCGCCGGGCTGCACTCCTTCTGGAACGGCGCCGGCTTCGTCGAGGGCGCACGCAGCCTCGTCTACTTCGAGCGCACCGGACTCGGCCGCCACGTCGCGACGCTGGCGCTGTGGCTGGTCCTGGGCGCGGCCGTGACCGCCCTCGCATGGGCCGTCGAGGCGCGCAGGGCCCGCCCGGCCGCCGGGACCGGGCCCGCGGCCGAGGAGGAGATGGAGGAGACGGTCGGGGTCTGACCCCGGCGGGCCCGCCTCACGGCCTCACAGCGGCCACCCGTACATCGGCGACCTCCTGGGCTCGGGCGCCGCGCCCACCGCGGCGACGTCGTGCTCCGCGGCGTGCAGGAGCTGTTCGCCCAGGTCGCGCAGGGCCCGGCCGGCCGCGAACTCGTCCCCGATCGCCGGGATGTCCTTGTCGCCCGGCGCGCACGTGGCGGTCCCGCTGCCCGTGACGGTCGTCGCCCCGGTGTCGAGCGTGGCGCGGGCCCTCGTCCTGCCGTCCTCCTCGACCAGGTCGAGGTGGACGTTCCATTCGGCTGTGTGCGGCATCGTCGGCTCCTCTGCGCTCGGCCCCTCCCCGCCCGCCTCTCCCTCCGGTCTCCTTCCAGCTTCGCCCATGCGCCGCCGTCCGGCACGGGGCCGGGCCCGCCCCGGCGGCCCGGCCTTGCCACAGCCCACCGGCACCCCGCGAGCCGTGGCGGCCCGGCACCGGGTGACCGAAGCTGGAAGGAGAGGGAGACCCTCCGGCGACCGTCCGGGAGGCGGCCTTGGGTGAGCAGACGCGGAACGTCATCGACATCGTCTCGCTGACCAAGCGCTACGGCCGCACGACCGGCGTCGAGGGACTCGACATCGGCGTCGGCGAGGGCGAGGTCTTCGGCTTCCTGGGGCCCAACGGGGCGGGCAAGACCACCACGATGCGCTGCCTCGTGGGGCTGCTGCGCC
Source organism: Streptomyces rectiverticillatus (assembly GCF_013394065.1). Lineage (NCBI taxonomy): Bacteria > Bacillati > Actinomycetota > Actinomycetes > Kitasatosporales > Streptomycetaceae > Streptomyces > Streptomyces rectiverticillatus. The sequence goes on along the minus strand of NZ_CP040752.1, from coordinate 715,293 downwards.
CCACCGAGGGCCGCGTCCGGGTGCTCGGCCGCGACCCCTTTACCGAGCACCTGAGGCTCGCCCCGTCCCTCGGCTACCTCCCCGGGGAGCTGCGGCTCTACCCCGAGCTCACCGGCCGCGAGACGCTGCGGCTGCTGGCGGCGCTGCAGGGCGCCCCCGCCCGCCTCCAGGACGAACTCTGCACACGCCTGGACCTCTCCGGCACGGACCTCGACCGCCCCGTCCGCGCCTACTCGCGCGGCATGAAGCAGAAGCTGGGCCTGGTCCAGGCCCTGCAGCACGAACCCGAGCTGGTGATCCTCGACGAGCCCACCGAAGGGCTCGACCCCCTCGTCCAGGAGACCTTCTACGCCCTGCTGGCGGAAGTCCGCGCGGCCGGGCGCACCGTACTGCTCTCCAGCCACGTGCTGCCGGAGGTCCAGCGCACGTGCGAGCGGGTGGCGATCGTCCGGGCCGGCCGGCTGGTGACCGTCGGGGCGGTCGCCGCCCTGCGCGAGGCCCGGGCCCGCAAGGTGCGCCTGACCTTCGCCGACGGCCTCGGCCGGCGGCCCCTCGGCGCCGCCGACCGCTGGTCGCCCGACTGGCACGGCGACCAGGCCGTGCTGATGATCCCGCCGGACCGGACGGTCGCCGTCCTGCGGGAGCTGCTGGCGCTGCCGTTGCACGACCTCACGGTCGAGGAGGCCGGGCTGGACGAGGCGTTCCTCGACCTCTACCGGAACCGGGACGACGACCTCTACCGGAACCGGGACGACCTGGGCGGCCGGAGCGATCCGGACGAGGGGAAGCCCCCATGACCGGCGGCTTCCCCCTGCTGCGGCTGGCCCTGCACCGCCGCCGCCGGATGATCACCGCCCTGACCGTGGGCATCGCCGCCTTCGAGGTCCTCATCGTGGTGATCACGACGACCGTGACGCCGGACCAGATCTTCGGCGCGAGCGGGCGGACGCTCCCGGACGCCTTCAAGGCGTTCAGCGGATCGAACGGCGACGTGTCGATCGCGAGCTACCCCGGCCTGCTGGGCGCCGGGCTCACCCACCCCTTCTGGATCGCCATGCAACTGACGGCCGTCGGCTCACTCGCCGCCGCCGCGGTCGCCGCGGACGTGGAGGCGGGCACCATCGAGCTGCTGATGGTCCGCCCCGTCTCGCGGGCGCGGCTGCTGGCCGAGCGGACCGCCGCGCTCGTCCTCGTCTCCCTGCTGCTCAACGCGGCCGCGACCCTCGCCGTGTCCGCCGGCGTGGCGCTCCTGCCCGACCTGAGCGACGCCGTCCCCCAGAGCGGGGTCTACGCGGCCGGGCTGCTGGGCTTCGGCTTCGCGTTGTGCCTGACGGGCCCCGCCCTGGCCGTCTCGGCGGCGGGCCGGAGCCGGACGCGTGTCATGGGGGTGACGATCGCCCTCGGCGCGGTCGGGTTCGCGGTGAACTTCGTCGCCATGGCCTGGTCGAAGGTTGCGCCGCTGCGCTTCGTCAGCCCCTTCCACTACTACACGCCGGGCGACGCGCTGGCCCACGGCACCGTGCCCTGGGGGCAGTTCGGCGTCCTCGCCGGCGTCGGCGCCGTGGGCATCCTCCTGGCGTTCGGCCTCGTCGCCCGCCGTGACCTCGCCCCTTGAGGCGCTCTGCTTGAGGCGCTCTGCGACACCACGTGCCGGACGCTCCGATCACCCTCCGTGAACCGATGGCCGCGTCCGAGGGGTAGACTCGCGCCGGTACGGCGGCGGTCGGCGACACCAGGAGGAGGCTCGCCATGAGCGAGAAGCGGGCGGAGCGGCAGGTCGCCTTCCGGGTCCTGGTCTACGTCTTCGTCACCCACCTCTTCGCCGGTTTCATCTGGCTGCTGTTCTACCTCGGCGGCCACGCCGACAAGTGACGGGCGGGGCCGGACAGCCGCCCCCTCTGAGGCCGCCCCCTAGCGGGCCTGTTCCAGGCCGGCCAGGACCTTGTCCGGCAGCACGGGCAGATCGCGGACCCGCACCCCCGTCGCGTGGTGCACCGCGTTCGCGATGGCCGCGGCGGTGCCCACGATGCCGATCTCCCCGATGCCCTTGCTCCCCATCGGGTTGAGCCACGGGTCGTGCTCGTCGATCCAGTGGGCCTCGATCCCGCGGGCGTCCGCGCACGTCGGCACGTGGTACGAGGCGAAGTCCCGCTCCGCGAAGTCGCCGAAGCGGGCGTCCATCGTGCTGCCCTCCATGAGCGCCATGCCCATCCCCATCGTCATGGCCCCGATGAACTGACTGCGGCCGGTACGGGCGTTGAGGATGCGCCCGGCGGCGAAGACGCCCAGCAGCCGGCGGACGCGCACCTCCCCGGTGTCGGTGTCGACCGCCACCTCCGCGAACTGCGCGCCGAAGGCGGCCTTCGCGTGCGGAGGGTCGGCTGCGACGTCGTCCTTGGTGTCGGCCGTGGCGGTCAGGCCGTCCGGCGGCAGCGTGCCCCCGCGCTCGTCGATCATCCCGTTGAGCGTGCGGCAGGCCTTGTGCACGGCCCATCCCCACGAGGCGGTGCCGGCGGAGCCCCCGGCGAGCGAGGCCGCCGGCAGCATCGTGCTGCCGATCTCGACGGTGACCAGGTCCGGTGCGACGCCGAGCGCCTCGGCCGCGATCTGTGCGAGGACGGTCCGGGCTCCCGTGCCGATGTCGGTGGCGTTGACCCGGACCCGGTAGCGGCCCGCCCCGGTGGCCTGTGCCTGTGCCGAGGAGGGCATGAGGTAGACGGGGTAGAAGGACGACGCCACCCCGGAGCCGATCAGCAGGCGGCCCTCGGTGCGCGAGCGGGGCCGGGGGTCGCGCGCGTCCCAGCCGAAGCGGCGCGCCCCCTCGCGCAGGCACTCCACCAGGTGCCGGCTGCTGTAGGGCTTTCCGCTGTCCGGGTAGGTCGCGGTGTCGTTGCGCACCCGCAGCTCGACCGGGTCCACCCCGGTGGCCCCGGCGAGTTCGTCCATCGCGCACTCCAGCGCGTACATCCCCGAGGCCTCGCCCGGCGCCCGCATCCACGACGGGCTCGGCACGTCCAGCGCGGCGACCTGGTGCGTGGTGCGGCTGTTGGGGGACACGTACATCGCGCGCGAAGGGGCGGCGGCCTGCTCCACGAACTCGCGGACGGTGGACGTGTGGGTGGTGACCTCGTGCGCGAGCGCCGTGATCACCCCGTCCTCACCCGCACCGAGCCGCAGGCGCTGCACGACCGGCGGCCGGTGGCCGACCACGGCCGCGAGCTGTGCGCGCGGCAGCACGGTCTTGACGGGCCTGCCGGCGTGCCGTGCGGCCATCGCGGCGAGGACGATCTGCGGGCGGGGCGTGCCCTTGCAGCCGAAGCCGCCGCCCACGTGCTCGGCGACGACCGTGATCCGCTCCTCGGCCATGCCGAACAGGGCGGCCAGCGTCTCCCGGACGGCCGTCGTGCCCTGGCAGGAGTCGTGGGCGAAGAGCCGGCCGTCCTCCCAGCGGGCGGTCGAGGCGTGCGGCTCCATCGGGTGGTTGTGCAGGCCGGGCAGCGTGTACGTGGCGTCGATGCGGACGGCGGCGCGCTCGTAGGCGCCGTCGAAGTCACCCCGCTCGCGGCAGCCGGGGATGCCCGAGTTGACCTCTTCGGGGAAGTACAGGCGCGGATGGCCCGGAGCCAGCACGGCGTCGTGCTCCTCGGGCGCGTACGCGACCCGCACCGCTGCGGCCATGGCGCGGGCCGCCTCCGGGGTCTCGGCGACCGTCAGCGCCACGTACCAGCCGCGGTGCGGCACCCGGTCGTTCTGGAGCACGAGCAGGGTGCGGTCCTCCACGTCCTTCAGGCGCGGCGCGTTCTCGTGCGTCAGCACGGCCAGGGCGCCGGGCTCGGCCATGGCCTCCGCGGCGTCGACCGACAGGACCCGGCCGCGGGCGACCGTGGCGGGCACGGGCCAGGCGTACGCGGTGCCGGGCGGGGTGTGCTCGGCGGCGTAACGGGCGGAGCCGGTGACCTTCTCGCGGCCTTCGAGGCGGACGAGGCCGGGGGCGCTGCTCATGAGACCGTCCCCTCCTCGCCCGGCGCGGCGAGCCCGGCGAGCACCCGCACGGCCAGGTTGCGGGCCAGCCGCACCTTGAAGCCGTTGTCGCGCAGCGGCTCGGCGGCCGCCAGCTCGGCCTCGGCGGCCTGCGCGAAGGCCTCCTCGGTGGCGGGGGCGCCGCGCAGCGCGTCCTCCGCGACGCGCGCCCGCCAGGGCTTGTGGGCCAGGCCGCCGAAGGCCAGGCGCACGTCGCCGACCCGTCCCGCGCGGACGTCGAGGGACGCGGCGACGGAGGCGAGCGCGAAGGCGTACGAAGCGCGGTCGCGTGCCTTGCGGTAGGCGGACCGGCCCGCGGGAGGGGCCGGCAGCCCGACGGCCAGGACGAGCTCGGCGGGCCCGGCCACCGTGTCCCGCTCGGGCTCCTCACCCGGCAGCCGGTGGAAGTCGCAGAGCGGGACCGTGCGGTCGCCGCCGGGCCCGCGCAGGTGGACGACCGCGTCGAGCGCCGCCAGGGCCACGGCCATGTCGGAGGGGTGCGTGGCGACGCACTGCGGCGAGTGCCCCAGCACCGCCAGATCGCGGTGCACCCCCTCGCGGGCCGGGCAGCCGCTCCCCGGCACCCGCTTGTTGCACGGCTTGCCCACGTCCTGGAAGTACAGGCAGCGGGTGCGCTGGAGGAGGTTGCCGCCCGTGGTGGCCGTGTTGCGGATCTGCCCGGAAGCGCCTGCCAGCACCGCCTGGGACAGGGCGGGGTAGCGCGTCCGCACGGCCGGGTGGGCGGCGAGGTCGCTGTTGCGGACGTTGGCCCCGATGCGCAGCCCGCCGTCCGGCGTCTCCTCGATCTCCGTGAGCGGCAGGCGGCTGACGTCCACCAGCAGCCCGGGGGAGGCGACACCCAGCTTCATCAGGTCGACCAGGTTGGTGCCGCCCCCGAGGAACATGGCGCCGGGGGAGGCCGCGAGGGCGGCGATCGCCCCGTCCACGTCGTCGGCGCGCGTGTAGGCGAAGGCCTTCACCGGGTCACGTCCCCGATCGCGGCGACGATGTTCACGTACGCGCCGCAGCGGCACAGATTGCCGCTCATCCGCTCGCGGATCTCGTCGGGGGAGAGGGGGACGGGCGTTCCGGGCGGTGCCGCCGCGAGGGGCGTCACATGGGAGGGTGCGCCCTCGCCCGCCTCGGCGATCATTCCCACCGCGGAGCAGAGCTGGCCCGGCGTGCAGTAGCCGCACTGGAAGCCGTCGTGTTCGAGGAACGCCTCCTGGAGCGGGTGCAGTGCGTCCCCTTCGGCCAGCCCCTCCACGGTGGTGATCTCCGCGCCGTCGTGGGCGACGGCCAGCAGCAGGCAGCTGTTCGCCCGCCGTCCGTCGACGAGCACCGTGCACGCCCCGCACTGCGCGTGGTCGCATCCCTTCTTGGCCCCGGTGAGCCCCAGGTGCTCGCGCAGGGCGTCGAGCACGGTCGTCCGGTGGTCGAATTCCCCGTGGTGCGCGACGCCGTTGACGTGCAGGGTCACGGGGGAGGTGGTCTGCGGTGCGGCCACGGTGCCTCGCCTTCACTGGTTCCCTCCGGCACCGTCACGAGGTCCCCGCTCCGCCTCCGCGCAAACGCGCGGGGCCGCCACTGCACCCGTTCGGTGCAGCCGCGGCCTCCCCGGCGCGGGAATGAAACGATCACGGGCGGTGGTTCGGGCCAGAAGAGCCCGCGACCACCGGAAGGCGCCCGCATGACCAGCCCGCATTCACCCGATTCCGCCTCCGACTCCTCCGCCTCCTCCGCGGCCCCCGCCCCCGCAACCCCGCCTCCCACCGCCGCTCCGCTCGACGGCCGTGACGTCGTCATCGTCGGCGGCGGGTCGGGCATCGGCCTGGAGGTCGCGCGGCGCGCGGTCGCGGCCGGCGCGCGCGTGGTGCTCGGGGGGCGGAACGAGGACAAGATCGCCGCGGCCGCGCGGTCGCTCGGGGACCGGGCGAGGTGGGGAGCGGTGGACACCACCGACAAGGAGTCGCTGGCCCGCTTCTTCGACGGCGTCGACCGGATCGACCACCTCTTCACCCCGGCCGCCTCCTACCGGGTGGGCCCCATGCTCGAATTGAGCGACGGCGACGCCGAGAGCCCGTTCGTGTCGAAGTTCTGGGGCCAGTACCACGCCGTCAAGTGCGCGGCGCCCCGACTGACGGAGGACGCCTCCGTCGTGCTGATGTCCGGCGCCGCGAGCGTACGCCCCCCGGCCGCCGCACCCGCCTACGTCGCCTGCAACGCGGCGATCGAGGGGCTCGGACGCGGGCTCGCCGTGGAGCTCGCGCCCGTGCGCGTCAACGTCGTCTCGCCCGGCACCGTCGACGGCAGCCTGTGGGCGCGGCGCCCGGCCGCGGTGCGCGAGGCGAGCTTCGCGCAGTACGGCAGGGACAGCCTGCTGCGCAGGCCCGGGACGGAGGGCGAGATCGCCGACGCGGTGCTCTTCCTCTTCACGAACACCTTCATGACGGGCTCGGTGCTCTACCCGGACGGCGGGTACGCCCTGCGTTGACGCGAAGGGGCCCGGGCCGTCCCCCGGCCCGGGGCCCCGGTCGCTCAGCCGGTGCTACGCGCCGCTGCCGTACGGGCGGGTGAGCACCTCGAGGTAATGGCCGGACGGGTCGGGGAAGTAGACGCCCCGTCCGCCGTCGTTGTGATTGATCTCGTTCGGCCGGGTGCGGTACGGGTCGGCCCAGTACGGCACTCCGGCTTCCTCGATCCGCGCGAAGATGCCGTCGAAGGACTCCTCCGGCACCAGGAACGCGTAGTGCTGCGGGACGATCTCCGGCTGGTCGCTGGTGGCGAAGTCCAGCGCGACGCCGTTGCCGGTGACCACGGGGGTGAAGGGCCCCATGTCGGGCCCGACCTCAAGGCCCAGGATGTGCGCGAGGAACGCGGCGGACTCCCGCTTGTCCCGGGAATGAACGATGGTGTGATTCAGCTCGACTGACACGATCAATGCCTCCACAGGCATCTCCCGGACACCGGCCGCGTTCCACCCGGATGGTGAAGGCGCCCGAATGCCCGAGATGATCATAATTGGCCGCCCGTGAGGTGTCATCGGACTTCGGACCTACTCCGGGAGACCGGTCCCCGGACCGGTCCGCAGACCGGTCCGGCGGCCCGTGTCAGTGCCCGCGCGCGATCCACTCCGGCAGCGCCGGGGCCTCGCCTGCGACCGTCGTGCTCTCTCCGTGGCCCGTGCGCACCACCGTGTCCGGCGGCAGCGACAGCAGCCGCTTCCGGATCGAGTCGATGATGGTGGGGAAGTCCGAGAGGGACCGGCCCGTCGCGCCCGGACCGCCGTGGAAGAGGGTGTCGCCGGTGAAGACCGTGCCCAGCGCCGGCGCGTACAGGCAGACGCCGCCGGGGCTGTGGCCGGGGGTGTGCAGCACCTTCAGCTCGACGCCCGCCACGGACAGCACCTGGCCGTCCGTCAGGTCCCCGTCGGGCGCGGTGTCCGGGTGGGTGCGGTCCCACAGGACCCGGTCGTCCGGGTGGAGCAGGACCGGAGCGCCCGTGCGCGCCGCGAGCTCCGGCGCCGCGTCGATGTGGTCGTTGTGCGCGTGGGTGCACAGGATCGCGACGAGCCGGCGGTCGCCGACCGCCCTTGCGATCGCCTCGGCGTCGTGGGCCGCGTCGATGACGAGGACCTCCTCGTCGTCGCCGACGAGCCACACGTTGTTCTCGACGTCCCAGACGCCGCCGTCGAGCGCGAACATGCCCGACGTGACGAGGTGTTCGATGCGGGTCATCACACGGTCCCCGGCGAGGTCGTCGGCGTCGCGTGCGACGAGGTCTGCGCCGTCGGCAGCAGCACCACCGAGCGCAGCACCTCGCCCTTCTCCATCCGGTGGAACGCCTCCTCCACCCCGTCCAGTGCGATCGTCTCGCTGACGAACGCGTCGAGGTCGAGGCGGCCCTGCAGGTACAGGTCGATCAGCATGGGGAAGTCGCGGGAGGGCAGGCAGTCGCCGTACCAGGAGGACTTCAGCGCGCCGCCGCGCCCGAAGACGTCCAGCAGCGGCAGCTCCAGCTTCATCTCCGGCGTGGGCACGCCCACCAGCACCACGGTCCCGGCCAGGTCACGCGCGTAGAAGGCCTGGCGGTACGTCTCCGGGCGGCCGACCGCGTCGATGACGACGTCGGCGCCGAAGCCACCGGTCAGCGACCGGATCGCCTCGACGGCGTCCGTGGAGGAGGAGTTGACGGTGTGCGTGGCGCCCAGGGCCTTGGCCTGCTCCAGCTTGGCGTCGGAGAGGTCCACCGCGATGATCTTCGCGGCGCCGGCCAGCCGGGCCCCGGCGACCGCCGCGTTGCCCACGCCGCCGCAGCCGATGACCGCGACCGAGTCGCCCCGGCCCACCTGGCCGGTGTTGATGGCCGCTCCCAGGCCGGCCATCACGCCGCAGCCCAGCAGGCCGGCGGCCGCGGGTGCCGCGGCGGGGTCGACCTTGGTGCACTGCCCGGCGGCCACCAGCGTCTTCTCCGCGAACGCCCCGATGCCCAGCGCGGGCGAGAGCTCCGTGCCGTCCGTCAGCGTCATCTTCTGCTTCGCATTGTGCGTGTTGAAGCAGTACCAGGGGCGGCCGCGCAGACACGCCCGGCACTGGCCGCAGACCGCACGCCAGTTGAGGATCACGAAGTCGCCCGGCGCCACTTCGGTCACCCCGTCACCGACCGACTCGACCACACCGGCGGCCTCGTGGCCGAGGAGGAACGGGAATTCGTCGTTGATCCCGCCTTCCCGGTAGTGCAGGTCGGTGTGGCACACCCCGCACGCCTGGATCTTCACGACGGCCTCGCCCGGGCCCGGGTCCGGGACGAGGATCGTCTCGACCCGCACGGGATCGCCCTTGCCTCGTGCGATGACACCGCGTACTTCTTGCGCCATGGGGGTGCTGCCTTTCTCGGTGGTCGGATCTTGTGGTCGGACCGCCCCCCACTCTGCGCGGGAAACCGGACCGTGTCCAACATCCCTGACCGATCACATTCAGCAGTTCTGCTGATCAGTCATGGCCAGCAGCGCACGGGCGGCCGCGGTCGGCTTGCCCGCCGCCGGCACGGCCACGGCCACCTTCCACAGCGTCGGCCCCTCCAGCGGCACCGCACTGAGCCCGCGCGCCTGCTCCTTGACCGTCACCGGGCGCGGCACGACGGCCGCGCCCAGGCCGCGCGAGACGAGGTCGAGCAGCGTATAGACGTCGTTGACCTGCAGCGCGACCTTCCGGGCCACGCCCGCGTCGGCGAACGCGAGATCCGCGGCCCGGCGGGCGCCCCAGTCCGGGTGGAGGTCCACGAACACCTCCCCGGCCAGCCGCGCCAGGGGCACCGGCCCGCTGAGGCCGGCCAGCGGGTGGTCCGCCCGGCACAGCAGCATCAGCGGCTCCTCCGCGACCGGCTGCAGCCGCACCCCCTCGTGGAAGCCGTCGTGCACGACGAACGCCACGTCGAGCTCGCCGCGCCGCACCTGCTCCAGCAGCCGGCCCGAGCCCGCCTGCTCCATGTGCACCTCCACCTGCGGGTGCAGCGCGTGGAAGGAGGCCAGCAGCGCGGCGGCGTCCACGGTGCCCATGCACTGCTCGGTCCCCACCGAGAGCGTGCCGCCCATCAGCCCCTGCACCGCCGCGACGGCCTCCCGGGCCGCCGCCGCGCACGCCAGCGTCCGCCGCGCCTCCACCAGCAGCGCCCTCCCGGCGTCCGTCAGTCCCACGCGCCGCGTCGTGCGCAGGAACAGCTCGGCGCCCAGCTCCCGTTCCAGGGCCCGCACCGAGGCCGACACCCCCGACTGCGCCACCCGCAGCCGCTCCGCCGCGTGCGTGAAGTGCTGCTCCTCGGCGACGGCGACGAAGTGTTCGAGGTGTCTGAGTTCCATGATTCAGCATCGTATGTGCTGGATCACGGCCTCCCCGTTCGAACGGCCTGTCACACCCGTCCCGGCAGCACTTCCCGGCCAACTCCTTTACCTGCGGAACCTATGCCTCCCGGCCCACACCTGCTCCGGAGGCCTCAGCGGCCTTCTCGCGCGTGGCCGGTCCTCTACCTGCGGTGCAGTCAGGACGCGAAGTGCCTGTCTACTCTCCCGGGCCATGCGCAGATCACTGTTCGGACGCCTCGGGCTGTCCGCTACTCTCGCCTCCGTCGTCGCCCTGCTGGGCCTGGTCCAGCCGGCCTCCGCCGCCGACACCCCGCCGATGACCGTCACCGTCGACAAGGCGTCCGCGACGCCCGGGTCCACGGTGAGCATCACCCTCAAGTTCACCAACGACCAGTCCACGAACACCCAGTTCGTGTACCAGTCCATACAGCCGACGTGGAGCACGTCGCAGGACCCCGCGCTGAAGTACGCCTTCGCCTCCTGCACCGGCGACGTGACCAGCTGCAACGTCACGGGCAAGCAGAGCGGCTCGATGAACTACGCCGTGCCGATCCTCCCCGGCGCCAGCCGCACCGTGACCCTGACCTACAACGTCGCCGCGGACTCGGCCTGCGGCCCGAGCCGCCGCATCGAGTTCTACACCTACCTGTACTACGAGTACCAGGGCGGTCAGGCCAAGAAGGACGGCGTCAACTCGGTCGGCACCGACATCGCCTGCAACACGTCGGGGACCCTCGGGAAGGCGGCCGGCGCCGGGCACTGAGCCACGCCGGACCCTCGCTGCACGAAGCCGTAGGTCCGGCCCGGCCAGGAGCGCGCCCTGGCCGGGCCCGGGCGGGCACCCGCCCCTCGGCGGCCCACCGGTTCACCGCCGGTCAGTCCGCGGCCAGGTGCTCCGCGAAGAACGCCTCGATGCGCCGCCAGGCGTCCGCGGCCGACGCCGGCTCCGGGCCGATGCCCATGACCGCGCGCATCACCGGCCGCAGCAGGAACGGCACGTTGTCGGTGTGGTTGAAGAACGAGTGCCCGGCGTCCGGGTAGACCTTGACGTCGTGCGGGACACCCGCGCTCTCCAGGGCCTTCCGGAGCGGCTCCGCGTAGCCCCGGAAAGCCCGGTCCTTCGCGCCGTAACCGGCGATCACCGGGCACGCGCCCTGCATCGCCGCCTCCAAGTCGGCCGGCGGCCGCCCGTAGTTGGCCGAGGCCGCGTCGTAGCGGCCCGTGCCCGCCAGGACGAGCGCGAAGCCGCCGCCCATGCAGAACCCGATGACCCCGACCTTGCCCGTACAGCCGGGGTCGGCCAGCAGCCGCTGCCGGGCGGCCTCGATGTCCCCGTACACGGGGCCGCGGCCGGACATCAGCGACCGCATCGCCGGCACCAGGCAGCGGTAGGGGGACCGGCCGCGGTAGAGATCGGGCATCAGGGACAGGTAACCGGCCTCGGCCATCCGCTCGTTGAGCCGCCGGTTGACCGCATCGGCGCCCGCCGCCTCGAAGAGGACGACCACGCCCGGCCGGGGTCCCTCCCCCGGGGGCCGCGCGAGATGGCCGCGGAGCCCCGGGGCTCCGCCGTACCGGACGCTGAGCTCGGACAGGTCAACGAGTTCGGCCATCCCCTGACGTTACGTCAAGGAACATCACGTCCGCCATCGAACACCGGCCGTATCCGTAGCTCACGGTGCACGTCCGCCCCGTGGCCCCCCGTCACCCCGCCCACGACGGCCGGACCCACGCCGACGGCGAGTCCGGCGCGGGGCCGTCCCCCTCGGGTGCGGGGTCCGGCAGGTCCAGGGCCCGTGCGGCGAGCCCCTCGCGCGCCCGGTCGCGCGCCCGGCCGCCGGTGGTGACGGCCACGGTCCACAGGGGCTCCAGCCGTGCGCCGCGCCGCGACTTGGCCCGGGAGGTGCCGATGCCGAGGTGCACGGCGCGGGCCCCCAGCTCGTGGGCGAGCCGGAGCGGCTCGTAGAACATCAGGCCGAAATAGCAGCCGCGCGTGCCGGGGCGGGACTCGTCGACGCCGATCAGCCGCACCCACAGCACGTCGCGGTAGTGGAAGACCAGGTGGCAGCCGACCGTGCGGCCCGCGAGCCGGGCCCGCACGACGTAGGCGCCGGGGAGCTCGGCGCAGCGGGCCAGGTAGCGGGAGAAGCGCGAGCCGGGCCGGTCGTAGACGGAGCCGTACATGCGCTCGTGCAGCGCCAGCAGGTCGCCGGTGTCGTCGTCGGGGCCGGTCAGCGGGCGGGTGGAGAAGGCGACGCCCGCCATCGTGTACCGCCGCAGGTCGTCCTTCACCTGATGGCGGTGGGTCTTCTCCAGCCCGGCGAGGTAGCCGTCGAAGCCGGCGGGCGGAACGTCGAGCCAGGCGTCCCAGGCGATCAGGCCGGCCGGGTGGCCCGCGGTTTCGAAGGCCGCCGCCGGCCCGCTCGGCAGGTACGGCAGGAGGGCGGCCTCGGGCGCCGGCTCCCGCTCCCCGGGGGCCAGCAGGCCCTCGGCGACCTCGTCGGCCGGCAGCCTCTCCGGCCCGTAGCGCAGTTCGTTGAGGTAGCCCGTGCGGGGCCCGGCGACGACGCAGCGCTCGGCCGGGAGCCGCCCGTGGAGGAGGAAGCCCGGGTGATAGCGCGCGGTCTGCACCGCCGGGCCGTCGGTGAGCGGGGTCAGGGCCGCCGCGCGCTCCCGCGCGCACATCAGCAGCCAGCGGTAACGGTGGCCGTGTCCGTGCAGCAGCTCCAGCCAGGAGTCGCTGCTGTACAGGCCGCGCGCCGGGGCCAGGGGATGGCGTGCGGTCGCTTCCGGCAGTGATGCGTACGCGTACGAGCCGATCACTTGGTCCTTTCCGCCGCTGCGGTCACGGACACCCGGAGCACCGGCCGTCGCCGCCCGTCGCTCCCGGTCGTCGAATATAGCGGGACCGCGCCGCCAAATGGGGGCAAACGAGGACGGGAGACGGGAAGCGGCGGCATTCCCTCCGAAGGGGTGAAGAGAGGGAAACGGAGGGCATCTCCGCCCGCCGGGCGGGGAAAGGTGAGGGACCGGGCCGGCGGTGACCGGCCGCGGCCGGCGCGTCGAGCCCGTCGCGCCGTGCGAGAAGGACGAAGGACTGGAATCACATGGCAACAGGCAAGGTGAAGTGGTTCAACGCGGACAAGGGCTTCGGCTTCATCCAGCAGGACGACGGTGGCCCGGACGTGTTCGTCCACTTCTCGGCCATCGAGGGGCAGGGGGGCTTCAAGGAACTGCACGAGGATGACCGCGTCTCCTACAACGTCACCCAGGGCCCCAAGGGACCCCAGGCGGAGAACGTCGTCCGTGAGTGAGGGGCCGCGCCCCCGGCCCTACCGGCCGTCTCCGGCGACCCTCAGCAGGACGCGTCCGAACGGCCGGTCCTCGATGAGGTGACGCTGCGCCCGGGCGGCCTCCTCCAGGGGGAACTCCCGGGCGACGACGGGGTCGAAGCGCCCCTCGGCCAGCCAGCCGGTCACCGTGCGCCGCGCCGCGGCCGCGGTCGCGGGCGGGAACATGTTGAACATGTAGCCGTGGACCCGCGCGGTCCGCCAGATCAGGTCCGTCACGTCGACGGTGCCGCGCGTGCCGCCGGCGTAGCCCACGGAGACGTAGTTCCCGCCCCGGGACAGGCAGGCGAGGGCGTCGCCCAGCAGGGGCCCGGCGACGCCGTCGACCACCACGTCCACGCCCTTGCCGCCGGTCAGGCGGGCGACGCCCTCGCGCAGGGTCTCGCGGGAGAGGTCGACGACGTGGGCGAAGCCAGCCGCGCGGGCCCGCTCGGCCTTGGCGGTGCTGCCGGCCGTGGAGATCACCAGGGACGCCCCCAGCTCGGCGGCCACCTGGGCGGTCCCCATGCCCACCGCCCCGCCGATGCCCGGGGCGAGCACGCTCTGCCCCGGCCGGATCCGGGCCAGCTCGGTCAGGGCAAGGTAGGCGGTGACGTGCCCGGCGCCCGCCATCAGGGCCGCCATCTGCGGGTCCGTCACCTCGTCGGGGACGGGGGACAGGTCGCCGGGGTGCTCCACGACGTACTCGCGCCAGGTGCCGTCCACGCTCAGGCCGCGGCCCTGCCCGCTGACGAGCACCCGGGCGCCCGCGGCCAGCCCCGACGTGCCCGGGTCGGCCACCACGCCGACGGCGGCTCCGCCTGGCACGATCGGCAGCGGCTTGTGCAGGTCCGGTGACATCCGTCCCGCCCGGACGGTGTCGTCCAGCGGGCTGACCGTGCCGTAGGTGATGCGGACCAGGGCCTGCCCGGGTTCCGGCTCGGGCACCGGCAGGTCGACCAGCCGGAGTTCGTCGTAGCCGCCGTGGTCGCCGTACTGGATCGCGCGCATGGGTCTCCCTGGTCCGTTCGTGTGCGGCCGGTGCTCCGGCCCTCAGCCGGCCCGGCCGGCCAGCGTGCCCCGCAGGACGTCGGCGATCGAGGTGCCGTCGAGGGCGCCGCGCACGGCCGTCTCGGCCCCGTCGTAGACCTCTTCCAGGGCCGGCCGGATGCCCGCGCCGACCGGGCACTTCTGATTGGGCTCCGCCCGGTGGAGGGCGAACAACGGCTCGGTCTCCACCGCCCGGTAGACGTCCAGCAGGGTGATGGCGTCCGCCTCGTGCAGCAGCCGCCAGCCCGCACCGGCCCCGTGCAGGGCCTCCACCAGGCCGGCCTTGCGCAGCTCGCCCAGGCTCCGCCGGATGACCACCGGGTTGGTGTTGACGCTGTCGGCGATCTGATCCGACGTCACCACGTCCCGGCCACGGCCCTTCACGAGCGCCATCCAGGTCAGCACGTGGACGGCCACGGTGAGCCTGCTGTTCGCGGCCATCGCATCCTCCTCGGTTCGTCGGGCGGTTCTCCGGGTCCGGCGGTGTAACTATTTCAGTTACGACACCGGGCTTGTCAAGATCTTCTTCCGCCGGCTCCGGCTCCGGCCCCGGCTGCGCGCCCGCCCCGGAGCCCGCGCCTCACCGCTCCACGGCCGCCGCCATCCGGCGCACCGCCTCGGTGAGCACCTCCGGCGAGGCGGCGAAGTTCAGCCGCACGTGGCCCGCCCCGCCGGTGCCGAAGGGGACGCCGCTGCTCAGCGCGACCCGGCCGCGCTCCAGGAAGACGGCCGCAGGGTCGTCGCCCAGCCCGAGCGCCCGGCAGTCCAGCCACGCCAGGTACGTGCCCTCCGGGCGCACGTACCTGACGTCCGGCAGGTACTGCGCCAGCAGTTCGCCCAGCAGCCGCCGGTTCTCGTCCAGCGCCGTCAGGACGGCGTCGAGCCAGTCGCCGCCGTCGCGCAGCGCCGCGGTGTGCGCCATGACCCCGAGGTGGCTGGGGCCGTGGCCGACGACCTCGGGCAGCCGGGCCAGGTCGGCCGCCGCGGCAGGGCCCGCGACGGCCACGGCCGCCTTGAGGCCCGCCAGGTTCCAGGCCTTGGAGGCGGACAGCAGGCAGAAGGCGTCCTCCGCCCCGGGCACCGACAGATACGGCACGTACTCCGCGCCGGGCAGCACCAGCGGGGCGTGGATCTCGTCCGCGACGACGCGTATGCCGTAGGCGTTCGCGAGCTCCGCCACCGCCGTCAGCTCGGCACGGGTGTGCACCGTGCCCGTCGGGTTGTGCGGGTTGCACAGCAGGTACGCGGCACGCCGCCCGCCCGCGGCCGCCCGCCGGAACGCGGCCTCCAGGGCGCTCGTGCACAGCCGCCCGTCCTCGCCCAGCGGCGCCTCGACCACGCGCCGGTCCTCGTGCTCCACGAACCCGAAGAACGGCGGGTACACGGGAGGGCTGACGACGACCGCGTCGCCCGGCCCGGTCACCAGCTTCAGCATCTCGGCCGAGCCGCGCATCACGTCCGCGACGGTCGCCGTCCGCTCCGGCGCCACACCGTCCCAACCCCAGCGCTTCCTGGCGAAGGAGTCCAGGGCCCCGGCGTACCCCGTCCCGGAGGGATACCCCGTGTCGCCCAGGGCGAGCGCACCGGTCAGGGCGCGCGTCACCGCGCCGGCCGGCATCGCATCCATCTCGGCCACCCACAGCGGCAGGACGTCCGGCGGATAGGTGCGCCACTTCGCGCTCGTACGGCGCCGCAGCTCGTCGAGGGAGAGCCGGCGCAGGGGATTGCCCTCCCCGCCGGACGCGGGGGCGCCGGATGCCGGGACATCGGATGCCGGGGCATCGGACGCCGGGGCATCGGATGCCGGGGCATCGGATGCGGGGACACCGGACACGCGGGCTTCGGAGACGCAGTCATCGGACATGCAGATCATTGTCCGAACGCGGGGCCGGGGCCGGTAGTGGGGCATTCGAGCCGGGCACTCCGGAGCCGGGCACTCCGGGCACTCACACCTCCGCCGCCCCGCTCTCCTGCCGCCCCGCCGCCCAGCCGCGGTGCGCCGGCTGCCGTCCCGCGGGCTGCGCCGGTGCGGGCGTGTCCGGGACGTGCGGCACCTTCCGGCTCACGACCGTGCCCTGCTTGAGCGTCATCGGCTCCCCGTAGTGCTCGACCTCCAGGGTGTCGCCGTCCACCAGCTCGTACGTCGCGGTCCGCCCGGTGATCTCGACGCGCAGCCGGCGCTGCAGCACCTGCACCGTGAACGCCAGCCGGCCCAGCTGCTCGGGGAGCCTCGGGGCGAAGCCGACCGAGCCGTCGCAGTGGCGCAGCCCGCCGAAGCCCGCGACCAGGGCGATCCACGTGCCCGCGAGCGAGGCGATGTGCAGGCCGTCGCGCGTGTTGCTCTCCAGGTCGGACAGGTCCATCATCGCGGCCTCGCCGAGGTAGTCGTACGCCAGCCGCAGCTGCCCCACCTCGGCCGCCATGACGGCCTGGACGCACGCGGACAGCGAGGAGTCGCGCACCGTCAGAGGCTCGTAGTAGGCGAAGTTCCTGGCCTTCTGCTCGTCGGTGAAGGCGTCCCCGCGCAGGTACATGGCCATGACCAGGTCCGCCTGCTTGATCACCTGCTTGCGGTAGATGTCGAAGTAGGGGAAGTGCAGCATCAGCGGATACTGGTCGGCAGCGGTCCCGGCGAAGTCCCACTGCTGGTGGCCCGTGAAGCCGTTGGACTGCTCGTGGACGCCGAGCACCTCGTTGTACGGCAGGTTCATCCGCGCCGCCGCGTCCCGCCACGCCGCCGTCTCCTCGTCGTCCACCCCGAAGCCCGTGGCGAGGTCCGGGTGGCGCTCGGCCGCATCCGCCGCGGCCCGCAGGTTCTGCTGCGCCATCAGGTTCGTGTAGACGTTGTCGTCGGCGACGGCGCTGTACTCGTCCGGGCCCGTCACGCCGTCGATGTGGAACTGCCCCTGGTGGTCGTGGTGGCCCAGGGAGCGCCACAGCCGTGCCGTGTGGACCAGCAGCTCCAGGCCGACCTCCCGCTCGAAGGTGGTGTCGCCCGTGGCCAGCTGGTAGCGCATCACGGCGTCCGCGATGTCGGCGTTGACGTGGAACGCCGCCGTGCCCGCCGGCCAGTAGGCCGAGCACTCGTCGCCGTTGAGGGTCCGCCAGGGGAACGCCGCGCCGTTCAGCCCCAGCTGCCGGGCGCGGTTGAGCGCGGCGGGCAGGGTGGCGTGGCGCCACCGCAGCGGCTGCGCCGCCGCCAGGGGCGCGGTGCACGTGAGCACCGGCAGGACGAAGGTCTCGGTGTCCCAGAAGCTGTGGCCGTCGTAGCCCGGGCCCGTCAGCCCCTTTGCGGCGATGGCCCGGCACTCCGCGCGCGCCCCCGCCTGCAGCACGTGGAACAGCGCGAACCGCACGGCCTGCTGGATCTCGGCGTCGCCGTCGACCTCGACGTCCGCCCGCTCCCAGAACTCCTGCAGGTACTGCTTCTGCTCGGCGCACAGCCCCCGCCATCCGGTGCTCGTGGCGCCCGCCAGGGCCGCGTCCACCTGGTCGCGCATCGCCGGCAGCGAGCGGGTGCTCGACCAGCCGTAGGCGACGGTCTTCTCCAGCCGCAGCCGCTGCCCCGGCCGCAGCACCGTGGTGACGGTGTACCGGCTGAGGTCCGCGCTGCTCTTGGAGTACGTCCTCGTCTCCTCGGGGCCGTCCAGGGCGTGGACGGCGGCCGTCGCGACCCGCAGCCCGCTGCGCTGGGTCCGGTGCACCAGGCGCAGCACGCCCTCCTCGGCCGAGTGCTCCTCCGGGACGAGCGGCGACTCCAGCACCGCCGCCACCCGGGGGTCCCCGCCGGCGCGGGGCAGCTGCTCGTTGGCCACCAGCTCCGACTGCAGGACGATCCGCGCCTCGCCGTCGAGCGGCTCGACCTCGTAGGCGACGGCCGCGACCGCCCGCTGGGTGAAGGACACCAGCCGCGTCGAGCGCACCCGCACCGTCCGGCCGGAGGGCGACGTCCACTCCACGGTGCGGTTCAGCAGGCCCGTGCGGAAGTCCAGCACCCGCTCGTGGTGCAGGAGCCGGCCGTAGCGCAGGTCGAAGGGCTCGTCGTCGACGAGCAGCCGGACCACCTTGCCGTTGGTGACGTCGATGACCGTCTGCCCCGACTCCGGATAGCCGTACCCGGCCTCCGCGTACGGCAGCGGGCGCAGCTCGTACACCCCGTTCAGGTACGAGCCCGGCAGGCCGTGCGGCTCGCCCTCGTCCAGATTGCCGCGCCAGCCGATGTGGCCGTTGGCCAGGGCGAAGACGGACTCGCTCTGCGGCAGCACCTCCAGGTTCAGCTCGGTCTCGCGCAGGCACCACGGCTCGACGGCATAGGCCGGATGGGTGATCACGTGTGCTCGCCCGCCTCTCCCAGCAGTTGCTCCAGGTCCTGGACGACCACGTCCGCGCCGTGGCTGCGCAGGGCCTCGGCCTGGCCGGCGCGGTCGACGCCGACGACGTAGCCGAAGCCGCCCGCCCGGCCCGCCTCCATGCCCGCCAGCGCGTCCTCGTAGACGGCCGCCTGGGCCGGGGGCACGCCGAGCTCCCGCGCCGCCTCCAGGAACGTGTCCGGGTGCGGCTTGCCGGGCAGCTTCCGCTCGGCGGCGACCACGCCGTCGATCCGTACCTCGAACAGGTCGTCGATGCCCGCCGCCACGAGCACGTCGTGGCAGTTGGCGCTGGAGGAGACGACGGCCCGCCGCAGGCCGGCGGCGCGGGCGGCGTGCACGTAGCGCACCGAGCCCTCGAAGGCCTCCACGCCCATCTCCTTGATCTTCTCGAGGACGATCGCGTTCTTCCTGGTCCCGAGGCCCTGGACGGTGTCCCGCTCCGGCGGGTCGTCCGGATCTCCTTCGGGCAGGCGGATACCCCGTGACGCGAGGAACGAACGCACGCCGTCGGCCCGCGGCATGCCGTCCACGTACCGGTCGTAGTCCTCCACCGCGTCGAACGGGCGGAAGCCCGCCCCGTCCCGCGCCCTGAGGAACGCGTCGAACATCTCCTTCCAGGCGGCCGCGTGCACGGTCGCCGTCCGGGTGAGCACCCCGTCCAGGTCGAACAGACAGGCGCGGATGGACTCGGGCAGGCCGAGGCTCGTCATGGGGCCATGATGCCCCGTCGGACCGGCGCGCGCCCGGCGCATACACTCGCTTGCGCCCGTCGCCCAGCAGCCGCTCCCGTCCACCCGAAGGCCGTGTACGCCCGGGCGGGCGCGTGCGGAGTGCTCCGTTCAGACCCGTAAAGTGATCAAATGACCCATCCCGTTGATGCTGTCGATGCCGCCGCGGTCGCCCTGGGCGAGCGCGCCTGGATCCCCCACGACGAAGAGCTGGCCCTCGGCCGGACGTTCCTCGCCCACCGCGACGCGGTCGAGCCGCGCCTGCTGCCGGACATGCCCCGCAGCACCGACCCGCAGGGGTGGATCACCCAGCACGTGCTGTGGCTCGAGGACGTCGCGGCTCTCGCCGAGAACGTCCGCGACCAGTGGTACGCCCACCTGCCGACCAGTCATATGACGGCGCTGATCTCCGCCTACGCCGAGCACGCCCGCGCCGTGGCGCCGCTCGCCACCCACCTGCGCGAGGCGTGGGCGTCGGAGTCGCCCGCGCCGCGCACGCAGGAGCAGGTCAGCTGGTGGGAGGAGTGGCACCTCCCGCCCGCCCAGCGGCAGCAGCTCGACGCGCTGACCCACCGTCTGATCGTCATCGGCTCGGTGGTCGTCGCGGCGGTCACGGGCGCGTGGAACGAGGCCCCGGCGGAGGGCGCCTGACGACCGGCGCGCAGCGCCTTGTTCGCCTTGGTGCCGCGGCACCAGGATCGCCGCTACGCGGCGGAGGTCGGATACGCGGCACCTTGGTTTCCTACGGCGGACCGGGCTGCCCTCGGCCATGGGCCGTTCCCGGTTCGGCACCGCCGGTCGCTGCGTAGGGTTGATCGCCATTGCGGCGGGGATTCGGGTGCGGGGCTCCTTGACTGCGTCGGCGCCCCGGAACCTGGGCCCGCCGCGCCGGCGAGCTGCCCCCGCGCGTCAGTGGGCGGGCAACGCGGCTTCCAGGCCCTCCGGGAGGGGGGTGGTGTGGATGATTCCGAGGCGTTGTGTTGCTCGGGTCAGGGCCACGTACAGGTCGCTCAGGCCGAATTCCGCCGGTTCCGTCACGATGACCGCGTCGAACTCCAGGCCCTTCGCCTGCCGCGGGTCCAGCAGGACGACCGGGCGCGTCAGGTCCGGTGACGGTCCGTGGGCGGCGTCCGGGAGGGCCGCGGAGAGTGCCGCGTGGTGCGGGCGCGGTGCGATGACGGCAAGGCGGCCCTCCTGCGGGAGTTCCTCGGCGACGGCCTCGGCGACCGCGCGCGGCAGGTCGCCGGTGTGCAGCGCCCAGGGGCGTACGTCCGTGGAGCGGATCGAGCGCGGGGGTTCGAAGGACGGGTCGGCCGAGCGCAGTACGCTCGCCGCGACCTCCATGACCTCGGCCGGCGTCCGGTAGTTGACGCCGAGCCGCACGTGCTCCCAGCGGTCCCCGACGTACGGTTCGAGGACCGTCCGCCATGCGCCGCAGCCGCCCGGCTCGGACGTCTGCGCGGGGTCGCCGACCAGGGTCATCGAGCGGGTGGGGCACCGCCGCATCAGCAGCCGCCAGGCCATCGGGGACAGCTCCTGCGCCTCGTCCACGATGATGTGGCCGAAGGCCCACGTGCGGTCGGCGGCGGCGCGCTCGGCGGCGCTGCGGTGGTCCTCCTCCTCGTGCCGCTCGGCGAGCCGCTCCGCGTCGACGAGGTCGTGCGCGGCCAGCACCTCGGAATCCTCGTCCTCCCGGTCCTCGAACTCCTGGGTGCGGGAGCCGTAGGACATGTCGAGCACGCCCTGGGCGTAGGCGACCTGCCGCTGCCGCTCGGCCTCGGCGGCGGCGCGGGCGGCCGAGTCGTCCTCGCCGAGCAGCTCGGCGGCCTCGTCCAGCAGCGGGACGTCGGCGGGGGTCCAGGCGCCGCCCTCGCGCCGGACGGCCGCGGCGTCGGCCTCGGGGAGGTGCACGGGGTCGGCGAGGTAGTCCGCGATCAGCTGCCGGGGCGTGAGGGCGGGCCACAGCTCCTCGACGGCCGCGTGCACGGCGCTGTCGGCGGCGATCGCCTTCCCGAGCTGGGCGATGTCGTCGGGGCCCAGGAAGTTCGGCCCGCCGAAGGGGTCCGCGCCTATGCGGTCGGCGAGCTGCCGGGTGAGAGCGTCGATGACGTGGAAGGCGAAGTACGGGCGGGCGAGGTTGTGCGGCAGGTTCGTGGCGCGCGCGTGGTGCCGCGCGTCGGAGGCGATGTCCGCGTCCAGGAGCAGCTCGCCGTCCTCGTGGTTGATGACGATCACGGGGTCGGGGAGGGTCTGCCGGTCGCGGACGTAGGCGGCCAGGGCGCCGGCCATCGCCGCGCCGCCCTTGACCTCGGCGGCCCGCGGCGTGTCGGTCCCGGTCGCGGTCACGCCGGGGAAGAGCTCGCCGGGGGTGGCGAGCAGCACGCCCGTCTCGCCGAGCGAGGGCAGCACCTCCCCGATGTAGCCGAGGAACGCGGGGTTGGGGCCGACGATGAGCACGGCGCGCCGGGCCAGCTGCTCGCGGTGGGCGTACAGCAGGTAGGCGGCGCGGTGCAGGGCGACGACCGTCTTGCCGGTGCCGGGCCCGCCCTCGACGACGAGGACGCCGCGGTGCGGGGCGCGGATGATGCGGTCCTGCTCGGCCTGGATGGTCTGCACGATGTCGTGCATCCGGCCGGTGCGCGCCGCGTCGAGGGCGGAGAGCAGCACGGCGTCGGCGTCGGAGCCCTCGTGCCCGGTGCGCTCGGGGTCGGTGAGGTCGAGGATCTCGTCGTGCAGGGCGGTGACGCGGCGGCCCTCGGTGGTGATGTGCCGCCGGCGGCGCAGCCCCATGGGGGTGTGCCCGGTGGCGAGGTAGAACGGGCGGGCGACCTCGGCGCGCCAGTCGATGACGAGCGGGGTGCGCTCGGCGTCGTCACGCCGGATGCCGATGCGGCCGATGTGGTGGTCGCGGCCGTCCCGGAAGGCGAGCCGGCCGAAGCACAGGCCCCGCTCGCCGGCGTTGAAGGCGGAGAGGAGCCCGGACTGCTCGGCCACCATGACATCGCGCTCCAGCCGGGCCTGGAAGGTGCTGCCGCCCTGCGCCAGGGCCTGCGCCACCGCCGTCTCGGCTCCGGCGCGCAGCTCGGCCAGGCGTTCGTGGAGCAGATCGATGAATTCTTGCTCGTTGCGCATGTCCGCGATTGACAATTCAGCTCCCGCCGGGATACGATGACTTCATAAGGCTTCCCCCTGCCCTGGTTTCCGCAAGGCAGGGAAACACTCAATATACGCAGAGAAATCCCCCGTCCGTCAATACGGCCGGGGGATTTCCTGCTTTCCGGGCGGCTCACCCGGTGAACAATTGCCGAAGCCTTGAGGCGAGTTCGTACACTCCGTAGGCGAAGGGCGCCCCCACCCACAGCCAGCTCAGCACGAGCACCGCCTTGCGCACGCGTGTCACAGCCCCGCCCCCTCCTCCGGTACGGCCGCCGTCGGCGGCCGGCCCCCGCCGCCGGCCGGCTCGTGGTGGCGCGGGTGCACGGGCCGGACGAGCTCGTTGGCCGCGAAGCCCACGGCCAGCAGCCCGATCATGACGACGAAGGACGTGGTGTAGAGGCCGGGCCCCGTCCGGCCCGCGGACTTCCCGGCGTCGGCGACGGAGTTGACGATGAGCGGCCCGAGGATCCCGGCCGTGGACCACGCCGTCAGCAGCCGGCCGTGGATCGCAGCGACCTGGTAGGTCCCGAAGAGGTCCCTGAGGTACGCGGGCACGGTCGCGAACCCGCCGCCGTAGAAGGACAGCACCACACCGGCACAGGCGATGAACAACGGCTTGGAAGAACTGCCGGCGAGCGCGATGACGAGATACATGAGCGCGCCCGCGCCGAGATAGAGCCGGTAGACGTTCTTGCGGCCGGTGAGGTCGGAGACGGAGGACCAGACGATCCGGCCGAGCATATTGGCCAGCGAGAGCACGCCGACGAATCCCGCGGCGGCGGCCGCACCCACGGGGGAGGAGGAGTCCGCGAAGAAGTCCGTGATCATCGGGGAGGCCTTTTCCAGAATGCCGATGCCCGCCGTGACATTGGCGCAGAGAACGACCCACAGGCACCAGAACTGCGGCGTGCGCAAGGCGTTGCGGGCCGACACCTGAGCGCTCGTGACGAGCTCCCGGGACGGAGTGCGCTCCGCCGCTCCTCCCCGCGGCCGCCGCGCATCGGGCGGGACCCGTACGAGCAGCACGCCGGGCGTCATGAACACGGCGTAGGCCACCCCCATCACCAGGAACGTCCGCGCGATGCCGGAGGAGTCCGTGCCGAAGTGCGACAGCAGCGCGGCCGACCACGGCGAGGCGATGAGGGCGCCGCCGCCGAAGCCCATGATGGCGATGCCGGTGGCCATGCCCGGGCGATCCGGGAACCACTTGATGAGCGTGGAGACCGGCGAGATGTAGCCGATGCCCAGCCCGGTCCCGCCGATGAGGCCGTAGCCCGCCACGACGAGCCAGTACTGGCGCGTGGCCGCCCCCAGGGCGGCCACCAGGAAGCCGGACGCGAAGCACACGGCGGACACGGACATCGCCCAGCGCGGGCCGTTGCGCTCCACGAGCGTGCCGCCGAAGGCGGCCGACAGGCCGAGCATCACGATCGCCACCTGAAAGGGCAGCGCCGAGGCCGTGCCGGACAGGCCCAGCGAGGACTCCAGCGGCGGTTTGAACACGCTCCAGGCGTAGGCCTGGCCGATGGCCAGGTGGATGGACAGCGCAGCGGGCGGGACCAGCCAGCGGCTCCACCCCGGCGGCGCGACGACACCGGATCGGGCAGGCATGGACGGACGCTACAGCGCCTCGGGGCCTGCGCCCAGACCGCGGGAGGCACCGTGGCCGGTCGCGCAGTTCCCCGCGGCCCCTTCGGGCGCGGCTGAACCGCACCGGCCTGCGCCTAGCCTGCTCAGCCGGCGGTGACTCCCACTGCGGCCAGCCAGCCGGTGAGCCGGGGCCCGGACACGACACCGCTGAAGCGGAAGCTTTCCTTGCCCTCGCGCAGCAGGATCACGGTGGGCACGCCCATGGCGCCGAACCGCTCCTGCGCCCAGCCGGCCCGGTCCACATCGATCTTCACTCCGGTCAGGGCGTCCCCGCAGGACTCGACCACGTCCTCCAGGACGGGGGTGAGCAGGGCGCACGGGCCGCACCACGGGGCGGTGAGGTCGACCAGGACGGGCACGGGCCCGGCGAGCAGCCGGTCCAGCTCGGCCTCGTCGGTGACCTCGCGCAGCACGCCGCGCTCCTGCGGCTCCTCGTCCTCGAAGTCCTCGGCGTCCTCCTGGTCCTGGTCCTGGTCCTGGTCCTCGTCCTCGAAGGCGCCGGTGTCCGCGGCCTCGGCGGCGGCGCGGGCGAAGAGGACGGCGTTCTCCGGCGGCGCGGAGATGCCGTTGACGCTGAGCCCGGCGGCCAGCAGCCGCTCCAGTACGTCGAGGGCGAGGTCGTGACCGGGGCGCTCGGCCACCGACACCTCGGCGAGGTGCGGCGTGAGCGCGACCAGGGCGTCGGCGAGGGCGTGGTCGACGCGGACGCCCTCGAAGGCGAGGGACGCCAGGTGCGGCGCCTGCGCCAGGGCGGCCAGCGACCGGGGCTCGAACGCCGTGGTGCCGCTGAGGACGAGGGTGTCGAGGGAGCCGGCCGTCTCCGACCCGGCGAGCGCGGCCAGCCCCGCCCCGGTGAACCGGGGCGACTCCAGCACCAGGTCGGTCAGCTCCGGCATGGTCCCCAGCGCCGCGACGCCCTCGTCGGTGAAGTCGCCCGACAGCACGAGCGTCTTGACCGCCCGCTGCCCCGCGACGGCCCGGAGCATGCCGTCCGTCGCGCCGCTCAGGTCGGCGACGACGAATGCGTCGGACGGCAGCCCGGCGAGGCCGTCCGCGAGGGCGTCCTTGTCGGCCGCCTCGGCATCGGCCGCGTCGATCACGTAGACGAGCCGGGAGCCGGAGGACAGGGCCACCGGGCCGCGCGCCTCCACCTCCACGGGCTCGCCCCCGCCCTCCGTGTAGCGGACGAGGGTGCCTGGAAGGCCTTGCTCCGGGAACTCGATCAGACGCGCATGCATACGCCCCATGCTATTCGCCTTGCTATTCGCCGACGCTGATGACCTGGGTCGGGCACGTCATGGCCGCCTGGCGGACGTCCTCGTGCACCTCCTCCGGCGGCGCCTCCTGGAGCAGGACGACGATCCCGTCGTCGTCCTGGTCGAAGACGTCCGGGGTGAGCATCACGCACTGTCCGGACCCCACGCACCGCGGGGTCTCCACGCTGACACGCATGGCGGGGAACCTCTCTCCGGAGCCGGTCACCAGGTGACGGGCAGTTCGTAGACGCCGTAGACCATGGCGTCGTCCTTGAACCTGAGCTCTTCCAGGGGCGCGGCCAGGCGCAGGCCGGGGATGCGCCGGAAGAGGGTGCCGTAGACGACCTCCAGCTCCACGCGGGCGAGGTTCGCGCCGATGCACTGGTGGATGCCGTAGCCGAAGGCGAGGTGGCTGCGGGCCTCCTCGCGGTGGACGTTCAAAACGTCCGGGTCGGGGAAGACGGACTCGTCGTGGTCCGCGGAGTTGTTGAGGGGGAGGATGCCCTCGCCGGCGCGGATGACGGTGCCGCCGACCTCGATGTCCTCCAGGGCCACGCGCGCGGCACCCGAGTCCGAGATGCTGAAGAAGCGCAGGAGTTCCTCGACGGCGCGGGGCAGCAGGGCCGGGTCGTCCTTGACCGCGTCCAGCTGCCCGGGGTGCTCCAGCAGCGCCAGCACACCGAGGGCGATCATGTTGGCGGTGGTCTCGTGGCCGCCGACGAGCATCAGCCGCGCCATCGTCACGACGTCGGTGTGGTCGGCGACCCGCTCCACCCGGTTCTTCTCGATGAACCGGCTGATCAGGTCGTCGCCCGGCTGCTCCTCCTTGCCGGCGACCAGCGCGTCCAGGTAGCCGTCCAGCGCCTGGACCGCCGCTCCGTACTCCTCCGGGGCGGCGTCGTGGTTCATCATCAGCGCCGACCACTCCTCGAACTGCGCGTGGTCCTCGTAGGGGACGCCGAGCAGCTCGCAGATCACGAGGGAGGGAACGGACAGCGCGAGCGCGGTCACCAGGTCCACCGGCCCGCCCGCGGCGAGCATCGCGTCGATGCGCTCGTCCACGATCTCCTGGATCCGCGGGCGCATGGCCTTGATCCGCCGCGCGGTGAACTCGGGGATCAGCATGCGGCGCTGGGCGGTGTGGTCCGGGGGGTCCATCGACAGCAGCATCAGCCGCACCGACCGGAGCATCTCCTCGGGGATGTGGAACTGGTGCGGATAGCCGGGCAGCTTGAGGTTCGAGCTCACCCGGGAGTCGCCGAGCACCTGCTTGACGTGCTCGTAGGTGGTGACCAGCCAGGCCGGCTTGCCGTTGACCTTGAGGGTGGCCCGGGAGACCGGCTCCGTCGCGCGGAGCTTCGCGTACTCCTCCGGCGGGCTGAAGGGACAGGTGCGCTTCATCGGGAACGCCGGGTGGCGCGCCCGGTCGGCGGAGTGCGTCATGGTGCCCTCTCGAACTCGTTACGTCGTGCGGATGGTTACCAGGTGACCGGCAGCTCGTAGACGCCGAACACGACGGCGTCGTCCTTGAACTGCAGGTCCTCCGGGGAGGCGGCGAGGCGCAGGCCGGGGATGCGCCGGAAGAGCGTGCCGTAGACGACGTCGAGTTCGAGGCGCGCGAGGTTCTGCCCGATGCACTGGTGGACGCCGTAGCCGAAGGCGAGGTGGCTGCGGGCCTCCTCGCGGTGGACGTCGAGCATGCCGGGGTCGGCGAAGACGGCCTCGTCGTGGTTGGCCGCGTTGTTGAGCGGCAGGATGCCCTCGCCGGCGCGGATGACGGTGCCGCCGATCTCGATGTCCTCCAGGGCCACGCGCGCGGTGCCGGAGTCGGAGATGCTGAAGTAGCGCAGGAGTTCCTCGACGGCCCGGGGCAGCAGTGCGGAGTCCGCCTTGACCGCGGCGAGCTGCTCGGGGTGCTCCAGCAGGGCCAGGGTGCCGAGGGCGATCATGTTGGCGGTCGTCTCGTGTCCCGTGACGAGCATCAGCCGGGCCATGCTGACGATGTCCGCGTGCTCGACCGCCGGTTCCGCGCGGTTCTTCCCGA
Organism: Streptomyces rectiverticillatus; assembly: GCF_013394065.1. NCBI lineage: Bacteria > Bacillati > Actinomycetota > Actinomycetes > Kitasatosporales > Streptomycetaceae > Streptomyces > Streptomyces rectiverticillatus. The sequence goes on along the minus strand of NZ_CP040752.1, from coordinate 687,830 downwards.
TCAGCCGGCTGATCATGTCGTCGCCCGGCTCGCCCTCCTTGGCGGTGACCAGGCCGTCGACGTACCGGTCGAGCTCGTAGTGGGCCCTCCCGCGCTCCTCCTCGGTGATGTCGCGGTTCATGATCTGCCCGGCCCAGATCTCGAACCGGGCGTGGTCCTCGTAGGGGACGCCGAGCAGCTCGCAGATCACGAGGGAGGGCACGGGCAGCGCGAGTGCGGTCACCAGGTCCACCGGGCCGCCGGCGGCGAGCATCGCGTCGATGCGCTCGTCCACGATCTGCTGGACCCGGGGCCGCAGCTCCCGCATCCGGCGGACGCTGAACTCGGGTGCCAGCATGCGGCGCTGGACGGTGTGGTCCGGCGGGTCCATCGACAGGAACGTCAGCGGGACGGACTGCAGCATCTCCTCCGGCACGGGGACCTGCAGCGGATAGCCCGGCAGCTTCAGGTTGGCGCTCACCCGGGAGTCGCCGAGCACCTGCTTGACGTGCTCGTGCTTGGTGATCAGCCAGGCGGGCTTGCCGTTGACCTTGAGGGTGGCCCGGGAGACCGGTTCCGTCGCGCGGAGCTTCGCGTACTCCTCCGGCGGGCCGAAGGGGCACCGGCGGGCCATGGGGAACGCGGGATGCTGCTCGGCAGATGGGTTCATGATGCCCTCTCGCACTCGGTACGTCGTACGGGCGGGCACCTGGGAACGGGCTGCCGCCGTTCGCACGCTAAACACCCCCGGTGCGCGGAAGCACCCCCTACCGGCCCCAGTTCGACGGCGCCGGCGCACTCCGGCGGCAACCCCTGCTCCGCTAGGGGCCGTTAGGGGTCCTGGTGCGGCGCCGCAGCGGGTTAGCGTCGGTCACGACCCCCTGCACGACGTCGAGTGAGGTGCTTGCCGTGTCCTCGGACCCCAGCGCAAAGGGAACGGTCCCTTTCGGGGAGTACCGGACCTGGTACCGGATCACCGGTGAACTCCGTGCGGGCCGGCCGGCCGTCGTCGCCGTGCACGGCGGCCCGGGCAGTACGCACGACTACCTGCTGGGTCTCACGGCCCTCGCCGACGCAGGGTGGCCGGTCGTCCACTACGACCAGCTCGGCAACGGCGGATCGACGCACCTGCCCGACCGCGGAGCCGACTTCTGGACCCCCGAGCTCTTCCTCGCCGAGCTGGACAACCTGCTCGACCGCCTCGGCATCGCCGGCGACTACGTGCTGTTCGGCCAGTCGTGGGGCGGGCTGCTCTCCGCCCGGCACGCCTCGGCCCGCCCCTGCGGCCTGCGCGGCCTCGTCATCGCCGACTCGCCCGCCTCGTACCCCCTGTGGCTCAGCGAGATGGAGGTGCTGCGCTCACAGCTCCCGCCGGGCGTGGACGAGACGCTGCGGCGCCACGAGGCGGCCGGCACGACCGACTCGGACGAGTACTTCACCGCGATGCGCGTCTTCTACGACCGGCACGTGTGCCGGACCCTGCCGTGGCCGCGGGACTTCCTCTCCTCCTTCATGGAGATCTACAACGACCCGACCGTGTACTACACGATGAACGGGCCGAGCGAATTCCACGTGATCGGCACCCTGAAGGACTGGTCGGTCATCGACTGCCTGGATGCGATCCAGGCGCCGACCCTGCTCATCAACGGCCGTTACGACGAGGCGACGGCGGTGACGATGCAGCCGTTCCACGACCGTATTCCGGACGTGCGCTGGGAGGTCTTCGAGCATTCGAGTCACGTGCCGCACCTGGAGGAGCCGGAACGGTTCACCGAGGTGCTGACCGGATTCCTGAAGAGCCTGTAGAGAGGACGTGGCACTCATGGCCGCCGAGACACACCGCACCGCCGTCGTCTTTCCCGGCATGGGCCCGTCCGCGTTCTCCGACGTCGGCCGGTTCATGGTGGTGAACCCGTTCGCCCGCGAACTCGTCGCCGTCGCCGACGACGTGCTCGGCTATTCCCTGGTCGATGCGTTCCGCGAGGCCGACGGGGACTATTCCGAGGCGGCCCAGGTCGCCTTTCTTGTGAACTGTCTCGCCTCCGCCGAATGGGCGCGGCAGAACCTGGGGATCGAGCCCGGATTCTGTGCGGGGCCGAGCTTCGGCGAGAAGGCGGCGATCGCCTACTCCGGGGCGCTGCCGGTGGCCGAGGCGATACGGATGACCGCCGGGCTCGCCCGCTGCATGGACGAGTACTTCCGGCACGAGCACCGCGACATCGTCACGCTCTCCTTCGTGCGCACGCCACGCGAGCGGCTCGACGAGATCCTCGCCGACCTGGACGAGCAGGGTGCGTGGCACGACATCTCCTGCTTCATCGACGACGACTTCTTCATGCTCTCGCTGGCCGAGGGACGGGTGGCCTGGCTGCAGGAGCGGCTGCGCGCCGCCGGCGGGATGTCGCTGTACACGATGCGGCCGCCCATGCACTCGGCCGCCTTCGCGGGACTGCGCGCCAAGGCCGAGCGGGAGGTGCTGGCCACCTTGGACTTCGCCGACCCGCAGCTGCCGGTCGTCGCCGACCAGGACGGCACGCTCCTGCACTCGGCCGACGGCATCCGCACGATGCTGCTGGACAGCTTCACCCGCCCGCTGAACTGGCCGGCGGTCGTGACCGCCCTCAAGGAGGCCGGTGTCGAGCGGGTCTGCGTCGCGGGCCCGGACAGCCTCTTCGGCCGCGTCGGCCGCACGACGGACAACTTCGAGGTCATCCAGGCCAATCCGCGGCTGGCGATGACACCACGGCGCCGTGCCGGCGCCGCCTGAGCACCCTCCGACGATGGGATCCACCATGTGGGACGACCAGTTCGAACAGCTTCTGCGCAAGTTCCTGCCGTTCCTGGCACCGGACGAGCCCCTGGAGAGCGGCACCGCCCTGCGCGACCTGGGGCTGGACTCCCTGGGCGTGGTCGAGCTGCTCGGGAACCTCGAGAGCACCTATGACGTGCGGTTCCTCGACGGCGCGCTGGCCATGGAGAACTTCGAGAACCCCGGCATCCTCTGGAAGACCGTGGAGAGCATGCTGGCCGGCACCGCCGCCGTGTAGCGGGGGCCGGAGGACACCACCATGAACGACACCATGGACGCCGCTCTGCCCGGCCGCTTCCTGCGCGGCCTGGCCCTGTCGCCGGACCGCCCCGCGGTCCGGGCCGGCGGAGCCGGGCTGACCTACCGGGAGCTGCACGAGCGCGCGCTGGCGCTGGCGGGCTCGCTGCTGTCCGGGCTGCCGGAGCGGCCGCGGGCGATCGGCGTGCTGGCGGGCAAGGGCCTCTCCGCGTACCCGGCGGTCCTCGCCGGTCTGTACACGGGGATCACCACGGTCCCGCTGCAGCCCGCCTTCCCCGCGCTGCGCACCCGGCAGATGATCGAGGCGAGCGGCGTCGGCGCACTGATCGCCGACGATGACGCGCTGCCCGCGCTCACGGCGCTGCGGGAGGCCGGCACCGACCTGCCCGTGCTGTTCCCTCCCGGGGGGCAGCCGATGCCGGCCGTGCCGTACGACCCGGCCGCCGCGCTGATGTCCCCGCAGCCGGTGCGGGCGTCGGACGTCGCGTACGTCCTGTTCACCTCCGGCTCGACCGGCAGGCCGAAGGGCGTGCCGGTCACGCACGCCAACACCGCGCACTACTTCGGCCTGCTCGACGAGCGCTACGACTTCGGGCCCGGTGACGTCTTCTCGCAGAACTTCGACCTCAACTTCGACTGCGGGATGTTCGACCTGTTCTGTGCCTGGGGTGCCGGTGCGACCCTGACCGTTCCACCGCCGCAGGCGTTCCGGGACATGCCGGCGTTCGCCGCCGCGGAAGGGCTGACCGTCTGGTTCTCCACGCCCAGCGCCATCGCCCTGATCCGGCGCATGGGCGGCCTGCGGCCGGGGGCGATGCCGTCCCTGCGGTGGAGTTTCTTCGCGGGGGAGGCGCTGAACTGCCAGGACGCCGAGGACTGGCAGGCGGCGGCGCCGGGCGCGTTCCTGGAGAACCTCTACGGGCCGACCGAGCTGACCATCACGGTCTCCGCCCACCGGTGGTCCGCCGGGCGCGGGCTGCACGGCGTCGTGCCGATCGGCGCGGTGCACGCCGGGCACGGCGTGCTGCTGCTGGGGCCGGACGGCGCGGAGCGCACGGACGAAGGGGAACTGTGCATCGCCGGGCCCCAGCTGACGCCCGGCTACCTCGACCCCTCCGACGACACCGGCCGTTTCTTCCACCGGGACGGCCGGCGCTGGTACCGCACCGGCGACCGCGTCCGCCGGGCGGACGGCGGTGAACTGCTCTACCTGGGGCGGCAGGACGCCCAGGTCCAGGTGCACGGCGTGCGCGTGGAGCTGGCCGAGGTGGACGCCGCCGTGCGCTCCTGCACCGGCGTGCAGGACGCCGTCACCGTGGCGGTCGCGGCGGGCCACACCTGCGAACTGGTGGTCTTCTACACCGGATCCGCCGTGCCGCAGGTGCAGCTGGCCCGCGAGCTGCGGAGCGTGCTGCCCCTGGCGATCGTCCCGAAGAAGTACGTGCACCTGGCGGAATTCCCGCTGAACCCGAACCGCAAGATCGACCGCAAGAAGCTCGCCCTCCGGGCCGCGCCCGCAGCCGGCTGAGCCGGCCGCCCGGGCTGTGCAGGAGGGCTCTCATGAAAGGTCATACGGGGCGCAGTGAACCGTAATTCGACATCGGATACCCGTCCGCCCGCGCTGGTCCACGCGCTGCTGGACGAGGCCACGGCGGACACCGCCCCCGACGCCACGGCGGTCGGCGACGGAGCCGGGCGCTGGACGTACCGGGAGCTCACCGCGTACAGCCACGCGGTCGACGCCTGGCTGGAATCCCGGGGCATCGGCCCCGGCGACCGGGTGCTCGTGCAGATGCCCAGCACCCGCGAACTGGTCGCCCTGTTCTACGGGACCTCACGGCGCGGCGCGGTGTTCGTGTCGCTGAACCCGGGGATGAAGGACTTCCACCTCCGCTCGGTGCTCACCAACGCCGGGCCCCGCCTGGTGATCGCGGCCGACGCGGCCGCGGCGCGGATCGCGGAGTTCTCCCCGGTCCCGGTCGTCGGTGCGGCGGAGTTCTGGAGCGAAGTCGCCGCCCTGCACGAGCGGGGAGCGCGAGCCTCGGGCCCGGTCGAGGTGTCCGCCGAGGACATCGCGGCGCTGGTGTACACCTCCGGCAGCACCGCCGCGCCGAAGGCGGTCATCTGCCCGCACGGGCCCATGCTCTTCGCCTCGCACGCGATCCACCTCGAACTCGGCTACCGCCCCGACGACGTGGTGTTCTGCCGCTTCCCGATCTCCTGGGACTACGGGCTGTACAAGATCCTCCTGGCCGCCCTCGGCCGGTCCGAGCTGGTGCTCGCCGACGGCGAGTCGGACCTGGTGCTGCTCAAGCGGATCCGGGAGTCGGGGGCGACGGTGGTGCCCATCGTGCCGTCCCTCGCCACCATGATCCTGACCCTGGCCGAGCGCGAGCCCGCGCCGGAGGGGACCTCCCGGGTGCGGATGTTCACCAACACCGGGGCCGCGCTGCCGAGGCCGACGGCCGACGCCCTGCGCGCGGCGTTCCCCGGCGCCGAGGTGATACGCCAGTTCGGCCAGACCGAGTGCAAGCGCATCTCCGTCCTGCCGCCGGCGTTCGAGGACAGCAAGCGCGATTCCGTCGGCCGGCCCCTGCCGGGCACGAGGGTGTTCATCCTCGGCGAGGACGGAGCAGAGCTCCCCACCGGCGGGACGGGCGAGATCGTGGTCGAGGGCCCGCACGTGATGCCCGGGTACTGGCGCGCGCCGGAGCTCACCGCCCGCACCTTCCGGGAGAACCCGGTCACCGGTGCCCGGCGGCTGCACACCGGCGACTACGGGCACGTGGACGAGGACGGCTTCCTCTACTACGAGGGCCGCCGCGACGACGTGTTCAAGCGCAAGGGCGTGCGCATGAGCACCACCGAGATCGAGGCCGCCACGATGGACATCCCCGGCGTCCGCGCCGCCGCGGTCCTGCCGCCCGGCGGGGACCGCGACCTCGCGGTGTGCGTCGAGGGCGACGTGGCCTCGCACACCGTCCTGCGCGAGCTGGCCCGCCGGCTGGAGCCCGCCAAGGTCCCCGCCCTCTGCAAGGTCGTCGCGGACCTGCCCCTGACCCTGCACGGAAAGCACGAGCGCAAGCAGCTCGCACTGCTGTTTGAAGGGAACGACCGGTGACCGGTTACACCGAGCTCGCCGAGCGCTTCGGTACCCCCGCCTACGTCTACGACCTCGACCGCATCGCGGCGGCCAAGCGCGACCTCTTCGCCGCCCTGCCCGAGGAGGCCCACCTCTTCTACGCCGTGAAGGCGAACCCGCACCCGGAGCTCGTCCGCGAGATGTGCGCCGGCACCGGGCGCGGCTGCCGGGCGGAGATCAGCTCCGTCGGCGAGCTCGCCGCCGTGCTCGCCGCGGGGGCCTGCGCGGCGGACGTCCTCTACACCGGGCCCGGCAAGACCGAGGGCGAACTGACCGAGGCGCTGGAGCGGGGCGTGCGGCTGTTCTCCGTCGAGTCGCCCGGCGACCTGCGGCGCACCGGGGAGGCCGCCGGCCGGCTCGGCGTCGTCGCCGACTGCCTGCTGCGGGTCAACAGCGCCTCGGCGAGCGCCTCGACCAGCATCCGGATGACCGGCGTCCCCTCCCAGTTCGGCTTCGACAGCGAGACGCTGCCCGGCCTCCGGGACGAGCTCACCGGCGTGCCCGGGACCCGGATCGCCGGCGCCCACTTCTTCCCGCTCAGCAACGCCAAGGACGAGGCGAGCCTGATCGCCGAGTTCCGCCACACCATCGGGGTGGCCGCGGGGCTGCAGGAAGAGCTGGGCGTGCGGTTCCGGCTCGTGGACATCGGCGGCGGCTTCGCGGCCCCGTACGCCGTGGCCGGCGACCGGCCGGTGTACGGCGAGCTGCGCGCCGCCCTGGCGCAGACGCTGGACGCGCACTTCCCCGGGTGGCGCGAGGGCGCCCCGCGCATCGCCTTCGAGTCCGGGCGCTACCTCGTGGGCGACAGCGGCACGCTGCTCGCCGGGGTGGTCAACCTCAAGGAGAGCCGCGGCCGGCGCTTCGCGATCCTGGACGGCGGCATCAACACTTTCGGCGGCATGTCCGGCCTCGGGCGGATCCTGCCGGTGTCCGTGGAGCTCCACGGGCCGCAGGCGCCGGCCGAACAGGTCGCCAGCCTCGTCGGCCCGCTGTGCACCCCCGGGGACGTCCTCGGCCGTGACATCCCGCTGCCGGCGCTCGCGCCCGGGGACGTCGTCGCCGTCCCCAACGCCGGTGCCTACGGCCCCACCGCCAGCCTGCTGATGTTCCTGGGCAGACCGGCCCCGGTCGAGATCGTCGTGCGCGGCGACGACGTCGTATCGGCCTCCCGGATCGAGCACACCCGCGCGTACGCGTACGGCCGGGGGGAGCGATGAGCACCCCGGCCGCGACGGGGGCGGGGGCGGTACCGGCCGGGAACGGGGCCCCGGCCCGGCGGGACGCCACCGTCGTCGTCACGGGCGTGACCTCCGACTCGCACACCTGGAACCTGGTCTTCCTGCAACTGCTCCTGGAGGAGCTCGGCTTCGGCGTCGTCAACCTCGGCCCCTGCGCGCCCGAGGAGCTCGTCGTCTCCGAATGCCTCGCCCGCCGGCCCGCGCTGCTCGTGGTGAGCAGCGTCAACGGCCACGGCTACCGGGACGGGATGCGGCTGATCAGCCGGCTGCGCAGACAGCCGGGCCTGAGCGCCGTGCCGGCGGTCATCGGCGGCAAGCTGGGGATCGCCGGGGCCCAGAGCGCCGAGCAGCTCGGCGCCCTGGTCACCGCCGGGTACGACGCCGTCTTCGACGACGGCGCCGAGGGGATCGCCTCCTTCCGGCGGCTGCTCGACGCGCTCCCGCAGCGGGCACTGGCGTGACCGGGTTCGGCGCGTTCGTCCGCCGGGCACGCGCCGGCGGCGAACTCGTCGTGCAGCCCAGGATGGGCATGAGCGAACCCGAGCGGATGCGCGCCGGCCTGCGGGCCACCCGGGCGGCGAACGGGCGGACGGTCGGCACCATCACCCTGGACAGCTACACCCGTGTCCGGGACCTGGAGTCCGCCGGACTCGCCCTCCTGGAGGGCGAGTCGCTCAACGGCTACCCGATCGTCAACCACGACCCGGCCACCACGCGATGGGTCCTGGACGGCTCCCACGGACCGGACTTCCCCGTTCAGGTCCGGCACGGCTCGGCCGACCCCGTCGACATCTTCCGGGCGCTGATGACCGTCGGACTCGACGCCTCCGAGGGCGGCCCCGTCTCGTACTGCCTGCCCTACGGGCGCATTCCGCTGCAGGAGTCCGTGGACAACTGGTCGCGCTCCTGCGAGCTGTTCGCCCGGCTGCGGGAGACCGGCCTGGAGCCGCACCTGGAGACGTTCGGCGGGTGCATGCTCGGACAGCTCTGCCCGCCGAGCCAGCTGGTGGCGATCAGCGTGCTGGAAGCCCTGTTCTTCCACCGGCACGGCCTGCGCAGCATCTCCGTCAGCTACGCCCAGCAGACGAGCCCGGCGCAGGACGCCGAAGCCGTCGCGGCGCTGCGCCGGCTGTGCGCGGAACTGCTGCCGGACACCGACTGGCACGTCGTCATCTACGCCTACATGGGCCTCTACCCGGCCTCGCCGGACGGTGCCCGCCGGCTGCTGGGCGAGGCGGCGGAGCTCGCCGCCGCGACCGGATCCGAACGCCTGATCGTGAAGACCGTCGCCGAATCCGTACGGATTCCGACGGTCGAGGAGAACGTCAGCGCGCTCGAATTCGCGGCGGCCACCGCGGCCGGAACCCGGCGGCCCGTCACCGCCGCCGGTACGGGCGCCGATTCACAGACGTATGCCGAAGCCGCCGCCCTCGTGGCCGCCGTACTCAATATGGCGTCCGATCCCGGCGAGGCCCTGCTGCTGGCATTCCGCAGGGGATATCTCGACATCCCCTATTGCCTGCACCCCGACAATGCGGGGCGCAGCAGGAGTTACATCGACGGAAAAGGACGGCTCCGCTGGGCGGACACCGGCAGGCTGCCGCTGTCCGGCGTGGTGGAAACGCGCGGGTCCCGCACCGTCACCTCCGGCGATCTGCTGGATTCCCTGTCCTACGTGCGCCGGAAGTTCGACTACGAGCAGGTGTCCGGCACACCGGGCAGGGGAGCGATCGGCCCCGGGGCGCACACGTCCTAGGGGTGCGTAAGGGTGTGGCCCTTGCCGGGGTCTCACTACTGTCAACAGGAAAACGGTTTCGGCCGAAAGTGGAGATGCGCGGATGAACGAGTCCAGTTCCGATTCAGCACTGGCCCGGCTGCTGGCCACCACCGCGCCGTCGGAACACCGCAGGGTGGTCCTCGATCTCGTGCACGCCCACGCGTCGGCGGCCCTGCGGGCGGCCCGGCCCGACGCTCCGGCAACCCTGGACCTCACGCTCCCCTTCGCCGAGCTGGGCTTCGACTCGCTGGCGGCGGTCGACCTGCACCGCAGGCTGAGTGCGGAGACCGGCCTCGACCTGCCGGTCACGCTCGCCTACGAGCACCCGACCCCCGTCGCCCTCGCCGAACGGCTGCTGGCCGGGGCCCTGGGCGACGCCGCGGCCCGGCCCGCGCCGGTCCCTGCGGTCGCTGCGGCCGGGCCCGCCGACGAGCCCGTCGCCGTCGTGGGGATCGGCTGCCGCTTCCCGGGCGGAATCGACTCGCCGGAGGAGCTGTGGCGGCTGCTGGCCGACGGCGGCGAGGTGCTGTCCGGCTTCCCCGAGGACCGCGGCTGGGACCTGGAGAACCTCTTCGACGACGACCCCGAGGCGCCGGGCCGCAGCTATGTGCGCGCCGGCGGGTTCCTGGACACCGCCACCGGGTTCGACGCGGACTTCTTCGGGATCAGCCCGCGCGAGGCCCCGGCGATGGACCCCCAGCAGCGGCTGGTGCTGGAGACCGCGTGGGAGGCGCTGGAGCGCGCCGGCATCGACCCGACGGGCCTGCGCGGCAGCGCGGCCGGCATGTTCTTCGGCGCCGAGGTGCAGGAGTACGGCCCGCGCCTGCACGACGCGCCCGACGGCCTCGACGCCTATCTGCTGACCGGCAACGCCCCGAGCGTCATCTCCGGCCGCGTCGCCTACGTCCTCGGCACGCAGGGGCCGGCCGTCACCGTCGACACCGCCTGCTCGGCCTCCCTCGTGGCCATCCACCTGGCCTGCCAGTCCCTGCGGCAGGGCGAGTCCTCGCTGGCGCTCGCCGGCGGCGTCGCCGTGATGGGCGGACCCGGCGTCTTCACCGCGTTCAGCCGCCAGCGCGGCCTGGCGCGCGACGGCCGGTGCAAGGCCTTCGCGGCCGCGGCCGACGGCACCGGATTCGCCGAGGGCGCCGGCGTCCTCGTCCTCGAACGGCTCTCCGACGCCCGGCGCAACGGCCACCGCGTGCTCGCCGTCGTCCGCGGCTCGGCCGTCAACCAGGACGGCGCCAGCAACGGCCTCACCGCGCCCAGCGGCGCCGCCCAGCAGCGCCTCATCCGCCAGGCCCTGGCCAACTCCGGGCTGACCGCGGCCGACGTCGACGCCGTCGACGCGCACGGCACGGGCACCACGCTCGGCGACCCCATCGAGGCCCACGCACTCCTCGCGACCTACGGGCAGGAGCGCGGCGGCGGCGAACCGCTGCTGCTCGGCTCGGTGAAATCGAACCTGGGCCACACCCAGGGCGCCGCCGGCGTCGCCGGGGTGATCAAGATGGTCCTCGCCATGCGCCACGGCCATCTGCCGCGCACCCTGCACGTCGACGCACCCAGCCCGCACATCGACTGGTCGTCGGGGGCCGTGGAGCTGCTCACCGAGGGCCGGCCCTGGCCCGAGACGGGCCGCCCGCGCCGCGCCGGCATCTCGTCGTTCGGCGTCAGCGGCACCAACGCGCACCTCATCGTCGAGCACCCCGAGAAGGACGCGGCGGAGGCGGAGCCGGCCGGCCGCGCGCCCGCGGACGCGGGCGCCCCCGGCGTGCTGCCCTTCCTGCTGTCGGCCCGCGGAGAACAGGCCCTGCGCGCCCAGGCGTCCGCGCTGCTGCCCCTCGCCGCCGAGGCGCCCCTGGCCGACCTCGCCCTCTCCCTGGCCACCACGCGCGCCGCCCTCCCGCACCGCGCCGCGATCGTCACCGGCGACCGCGCCGAACTGCAGGCCGCCTTGGCCGCCCTCGCCTCCGGCACCGCCCCCACCGCCGTGGCCGGGCCCGGCGGGCTCGCGTTCCTCTTCACCGGCCAGGGCAGCCAGCGCCTCGCGATGGGACGCGGCCTGGCCGGGGCCTTCCCGGCCTTCGCCGAGGCGCTCGACGAGGTCTGCGCCCACCTCGACATGCAGCTCCAACCACCCCTGAGCGACGTGCTGTTCGCGGACGCGGACACGCCGGAGGCCGCACGGCTGCACGACACGGAATACGCCCAGCCCGCACTCTTCGCCGTCGAGGTCGCGCTGTTCCGGCTCCTGGAGAGCTGGGGCGTGCGGCCCGGCTACCTCGCCGGGCACTCGGTCGGCGAGCTCGCCGCCGCCCACGTGGCCGGGGTGCTGACGCTGGAGGACGCGGCGATCCTCGTGGCCGCACGCGGCCGCCTCATGCAGGAACTCCCCGCCGGCGGCGCCATGGTCGCGGTGCAGGCCGCCGAAGCCGACGTGAGCCCCCTGCTCACCCCGCGTACGGGCATCGCCGCCGTCAACGGCCCCGCGTCCGTGGTGATATCCGGCGACGGGGACGAGATCGCCCGCATCGCCGAAGCCCTCGCCGAGCGGGGCCACCGCACCAAGCGCCTGCAGGTCAGCCACGCCTTCCACTCACCACTGATGGAGCCGGTGCTGGCGGAGTTCCGCCGCATCGCCCAGGTGCTGACCTACGCCGAGCCGCGGATCCCCGTCGTCTCGACCGTCACCGGCGCCCTCACCACCGGCGAACTGTGCAGCCCCGACTACTGGGTCGAACACGTCCGCGCCCAGGTGCGCTTCCACGACGCCGTGCGCGGCCTGGAGGAAGCCGGAGTCCGTACCTTCCTGGAGCTCGGGCCCGACGGCGTGCTCAGCGCGATGGCCGAGGAGTGCGCCGAGGGCACCGGCCTCGCCTTCGCCCCGCTGATGCGCCGCGACCGCCCCGAGGAGCACGAGGCCGTGTCGGCGCTCGCCCTGGCCCACGGGCGCGGCGTGCACGTCGACTGGGCGCGCTTCCACGCCGGCCGCGGCGGCCGGCGGATCGACCTGCCCACCTACCGCTTCCAGCGCAAGCGGTTCTGGCTGGAGCCGGGTTCGGCCGGTGCGGACGCCACCGGCCTCGGACAGCTTCCCGCCGGCCACCCGCTGCTGGGCGCCGTCGTCGCCGTCGGCGCCGGCGAAGTGGTGCTGACCGGCCGCCTCTCGCTCCGTACCCACCCCTGGCTGGCCGACCACGTCATCTCCGGCCGCGTGCTCTTCCCCGGCACGGCGTTCGTGGAACTGGCCCTGCGCGCGGGCGACCACGCCGGCGCGGGCACCCTCGAAGAGCTGACCCTCGGAGCCCCGCTGGAGCTGCCCGCCGACGGGGGAGTGGCGGTACAGGTCGCCGTCGGCGAGCCCGACGCATCGGGGCGCTATCCGCTGACCGTCCACTCCCGGCCCGACGGCGCCGAACCCGGCGCGTGGACCCGGCACGCCACCGGCGTCCTCGTCGTCGCCGCCGCGCCGCCCGAGGCCCCCCTCGACGCCTGGCCGCCGGAGGACGCCGAACCCGTCGGCCTCGACGGCGTCTACGCGGACCTGGCCGCCCAGGGCTACGGATACGGCCCGGCCTTCCAGGGCCTGCGCGCGGCCTGGCGGCACGGCGACGACATCTGCGCCGAGGTCGCCCTGGACCCGGCGACGGCGGCCGACGCGGCGGGCTTCGGACTGCACCCCGCCCTGCTCGACGCGGCCCTGCACGCCGCGGACCTCGGGGAGCAGGCCCGCCCGGAGGTGCTCGTCCCGTTCGCCTGGAGCGAGGTCCGCCTGCACGCGGTCGGCGCTTCGGCGGTGCGGGTCCGGATCTCCCGCGACGGCAAGGACAGGCTCTCCCTCCGGCTCGCCGACGCCACCGGGGCCCCCGTCGCCACCATCGGCGGCCTGACCTCACGCCCGGTGCCGGACGCCGAACCGCTCTACGCGATACGGCCGGTGCGTACGGCCCGGCCCGCGCAGGCCCCGCCGCTGAGCACGGCCGCGTTCGGCGACATGCCGGACGGCGTACGGTCCGGGCCGGTGCCGGACGTGGTCGTGTACCGGGCCGGGGAGCACGACGGCGACTTCGCGACCGCAGGGCGGGCCGCCGCCGGAGCCGCCCTGCGCGCCCTGCAGTCCTGGCTGTCCGACGACCGCCTCGCCGCCGCGCGCCTGGTCGTCGTCACCTCCGCGGGACCGGCCCACGCGCCCGTCCGCGGCCTGGTGCGCTCGGCCCAGGCGGAGAACCCGGGCCGCTTCGTCCTGCTGGAGCACGACGGCCCGCACTCCGCACCCTCCGACGCCGACCTGAGCGCCGCCCTCGCCACCGGAGAGCCCGAACTCACCCTCTCCGGCGGGGAACTGCGCGTCCCCCGGCTGACCGCCGTGCAGCCGGCACGCGGCGCCGCACCGGACTGGGGCACCGTGCTGATCACCGGCGGTACGGGCGGCCTCGGCGGCATCCTGGCCGGGCATCTGGTGCGCACCCACGGCGTCCGCAGCCTGGTGCTGGCCGGCAGGAGGGGCTCCGCGCCCGCGCTGGAGGCCGAACTCACCGCGCTGGGCGCCGACGTGACCACCGTGGCCTGCGACATGGGCGACCGCGCCGCCGTCGAGCGGCTCCTCGCCGCCCACCCCGTCGACTCGGTCGTCCACGCCGCGGGCACCGTGCACGACGGCGTGATCGGCTCGCTCACCGACGAGCTGCTCGCCGAGGTGTTCCGGGCCAAGGCGGAGGGGGCCTGGCACCTGCACGAGCTCACCCGCGGCCGGGACCTGAAGGCGTTCGTCCTCTTCTCCTCCCTGGCCGCCGTGCTCGACGGCGCCGGACAGGGCAACTACGCGGCGGCCAACGCCTTCCTCGACGCCCTCGCCGACCACCGCGCCTCCCTCGGGCTGCCCGTCACCGCACTGTCGTGGGGCCTGTGGGCGGCAGACGCCGGGATGGGCGCCCACCTCGACGCGACGGCACTGGCCCGCATCGCGCAGTACGGACTGCCCGGGCTGAGCGCCGAGCGGTCCCTGCGCCTGTTCGACGCCGCCGTCCGCTCCGGCGAACCCCGGCTCGTCCCCGCCGAGGTCGACGCCGCCGCCGTACGAGCCCGGCCGGGCGGCATACCCCCGCTGCTCAGCGGTCTGGTACGCCCCCTGCCCCGGCGGGCCGCCGCGGCTCAGGCACCCGCCCCGCCCGCCCCCGGCGGCGCACTGGCCGCGCTGCCGGCCGCCGAGCGGGACCGCACGCTGCTGGAGCTCGTCCGCACCGAGGTCGCGGCCGTCCTGCGGCACGACGGCGCCGCCGCCGTCGACCCGGCCAGGGCCTTCACCGAGACCGGCTTCGACTCGCTGTCGGCCGTCGAACTCCGCAACCGGCTGAACACGGCGACCGGTCTGCGCCTGCCCGCCACCCTCGTCTTCGACTACCCCACCCCGGCGATCCTGGCCGACCACATCCGCGAGACGCTCTTCGGCACCGCACCGGACGCCCCGCCGCAGCCCGCGCAGCCGCCCGCCGCCGCGGACGAGCCCATCGCCATCGTCGGCATGAGCTGCCGCTACCCCGGCGGCGTGCGCTCGCCCGAGGAGCTGTGGCAGCTGGTCGCCGACGGCGTCGACGGCATCGCGGCCTTCCCCGAGGACCGCGGCTGGGACGCCGAGGAGCTCTACGACCCCGAGCCGGGCACGCCCGGGAAGACGTACGCCCGCGAGGGCGGCTTCCTCTACGACGCCGCCGACTTCGACGCCGAATTCTTCGGCATCAGCCCGCGCGAGGCCGTCGCCATGGACCCCCAGCAGCGCCTGCTGCTGGAGGTGTCCTGGGAGGCGCTGGAACGGGCCGGCATCGACCCGGCGGCCGTCCGCGGCTCCCGCACCGGCGTGTTCGCCGGCGTGATGTACCACGACTACGGCAGTTGGCTGACCGACGTGCCCGAGGACGTCGCCGCGTACTTCGGCAACGGCAACCTCGGCAGCGTCGTCTCCGGCCGGGTCGCCTACGCGCTCGGCCTGGAGGGACCGGCGGTCACGGTCGACACGGCCTGCTCGTCCTCACTGGTCACCTTGCACCTCGCGGCGCAGGCCCTGCGGCAGGGCGAGTGCTCCCTGGCCCTGGCCGGCGGGGTGACCGTCATGTCGACCCCCGACACGTTCGTGGACTTCAGCAGGCAGCGCGGCCTGGCCGCCGACGGCCGCTGCAAGTCCTTCGCGGCCGCGGCCGACGGCACCGGCTGGGGCGAGGGCGCCGGCGTCCTGGTGGTGGAGCGGCTCTCCGACGCCCGGCGCAACGGCCACCGCGTCCTGGCCGTCCTCAAGGGCAGCGCGATCAACTCCGACGGCGCCTCCAACGGCCTGACCGCCCCCAACGGGCCGTCCCAGCAGCGGGTGATCCGCGCCGCCCTGTCCGGCGCGGGGCTGACCGCCGCCGACGTCGACGCGGTCGAGGCGCACGGCACCGGCACCACCCTCGGCGACCCGATCGAGGCCCAGGCCCTGCTCGCCACGTACGGGCAGGACCGGCCGGCGGACCGGCCGCTGTGGCTCGGCTCGGTCAAGTCGAACATCGGTCACACCCAGGCGGCGGCCGGCGTCGCCGGTGTGATCAAGATGGTGATGGCGATGCGTCACGGGGTGCTGCCCCGGACGCTGCACGTGGACGCACCCTCGGACCAGGTGGACTGGTCGGCCGGCGCGGTGGACCTGCTCACCGAGGCACGGCCGTGGGAGCGGGACGGCCGCCCGCGCCGGGCCGGGGTGTCCTCGTTCGGCATCAGCGGCACCAACGCCCACGTGATCCTGGAGGAGGCCGCGCCCGAAGCGGCGGGCTCCGACGAGGAGATCCCCGCTCCGGCGCTCGTGGCGCTGCCCGTCTCGGCCCGCGGCACCGCCGCCCTGCGCGAGCAGGCCGCGCGGCTGCTGCCCCTGACGGGCACCGAGGCGACCGAAGCGACCGAAGTGGCCGACCTGGGCCTGGCGCTGGTGACGGCCCGTACCGCGCACCGGGACCGCGCGGTGATCCTGGCGGCCGACCGCGCCGAGGCCGAGGCCGGACTCGCCGCGCTCGCGCAGGGGACGTCCGCGCCGGGCCTGGTCACCGGCTCGGTCACCGAGGGCGGGCTGGCGTTCCTGTTCTCCGGCCAGGGCTCGCAGCGGCCCGGCATGGGCCGCGAGCTGTACGAGGCCTTCCCCGTCTTCGCCGAGCACTTCGACCGGGCCGCCGCCCTGCTGGACAAGTCGCTGGAACGGCCGCTGGCCGAGGTCCTGTTCGGCGAGCACGCCGGGCCCGCCGCCCGCGACGACCGCGCCGCGCTGCTGGAGCGGACGGCCTGCACCCAGGCCGCCCTGTTCGCCACCGAGGTGGCGCTGTTCCGCCTGCTGGAGTCCTTCGGGCTGCGCCCGGACTGGCTGGCGGGCCACTCCGTCGGCGAGTTCGCGGCCGCGCACGTCGCGGGGGTCTGGTCGCTGGAGGACGCGGTGGCGGCCGTCTCGGCGCGCGGCCGGCTGATGCAGGCGCTGCCCGAGGGCGGCGCGATGGTCGCGGTGCGGGCGGCGGAGGACGAGGTGGCGCCCTTGCTGGACGAGCGGATGAGCATCGCCGCCGTCAACGGGCCGCGTTCGGTCGTGGTCTCCGGTGACGCCGGCGCGGTCCTCGCTCTCGCGGAGGGCTTCGACAGGTCCAAGCGGCTGCGGGTCTCCCACGCCTTCCACTCGCCGCACATGGACGCCATGCTGGCGGAGTTCGGCGAGGTCATGGCCGGGCTCCCCGCCGCCGAGCCGGTCATCCCGCTCGTCTCGACGCTGACCGGCCGCCCGGCCACCGGAGCGGAGCTGTGCTCCCCGGAGTACTGGGTCCGGCACGTGCGGGAGACCGTGCGCTTCGCGGACGCCGTCGCCGCCCTGGAGGCGCAAGGCGTCACCACCTTCCTGGAGCTGGGCCCCGACGCGGTGCTCGCCGCGATGGGCCGGGACTGCACCGACGACGCCGAGTTCGTGGCGGTCTCCCGCAAGGGCCGGCCCGAGGTGCGCGAACTGCTCGGCGCCCTGGCCCGGGTCCACACGCGCGGCGCCGGCGTCGACTGGTCCGTGCTCCACGGCGGCCGCACCGGGCGGCCGGTCGACCTCCCCACGTACGCCTTCCAGCACCGGCGCTTCTGGCTCGACGCCCCCGTGCGCAAGGGCGACGCGGGCGGGCTCGGCCAGACCCCGCTCGACCACCCGCTGGTCGGCGCGGAGATCCGGATGGCCGCCTCCGACGGCGTCATGCTGACCGGGCGGCTCTCCCTCGCCACCCACCCCACGCTCGCCGAACACGCCGTCCTCGGCACCGTGCTGCTGCCCGGGGCCGCACTGGTCGACCTCGCCGTCCGCGCAGGCGACCTGACGGGGCGTCCCGTCCTGGCAGAGCTCACGCTCGAAGCGCCCCTGGTCATTCCGCGGCGCGGAGGCGTACAGCTCCAGGTGGTGGCCCAGGACGGCACCGCGGAGATCTTCTCGCGGCCCGAGGGCGCCGCGCCCGGCGCAGGCTGGACCAGGAACGCGACCGCGCTCCTCACCGACCGGGGCGGACCGCAGCCGCAGTCCCTAGCCGAGTGGCCGCCGCCGGGCGCCGCCCCGGTCGACACCGCCGGGCTCTACGACCGCCTGCAGGCCGACGGCTTCGCCTACGGGCCCGTCTTCCGCGGCGTCCGGGCCGTCTGGCGCCGCGGCGAGGAACTCTTCGCCGAACTCGCGCTCCCCGCCCCGGCCAGGGCCGAGGCCGCCGCCTACGGCCTGCACCCCGCGCTCCTCGACGCGGCCCTGCACGTCACCTCGCTCTTCGACGACGGGAGCGCGGAGGACGGCGGCCGGGTGCGGCTCCCCTTCGCCTGGGAGGACGTCGCCCTGCACGCCACCGGCGCCTCGGCGGCCCGCGTCCGGCTCTCCCGCACCGGCGGCGGGGGCGACGCGGCGGCCGGGAGCGTACGGATCGAGCTGGCGGACCCGTCCGGCCGGCCGCTCGCGTCCATCGGGTCCTACGCGACCCGGCCCGTCGCGGCCGGCCGCCTGACCACGGGCCACGACGCGCTGTTCGCCGTGGAGCAGGTGCCGCTGCCGCTGCCGCAGGCGCCCGCCGGGAGCGGAAGCGACCGCCGGTTCGCGGTGCTGGGCAGCGACGACCTCGGGCTCGGCCTGCCCACGTCCCCGGACCTCGCCTCGCTCGGCGCCACCGTGCCCGACGTGGTCCTCCTCCCCGTACGGCCGGACGCCGGCGATGTGCCCGCGGCTGTACGGTCGGCCCTGCACGGCGTGCTCGGCGTCCTCCAGGAGTGGTCGGCGGACGAGCGGTTCGCCGCGGCGAAGCTCGTCGTGCTGAGCGGGGCCGGACTCGCCGGAGCGCCCGTACGCGGCCTGGTCCGTGCGGCGCAGGCCGAGGACCCGGGCCGGATCGTCCTCGCCGGCACCGGCGACGGGCCGCCGTCCCTGACCGCCCTGGCCGCCGCCCTCGACGCGGGGGAGCCCGAAGTCGTGCTGCGCGACGGCGGGGTGCTGGTGCCGCGGCTGGCCAGGGCCGGCGCTGCGAACGGCGCTGCGGACGGCCCTCCCGGTGACCGGGACGGCGCCCCGGAGTGGGGCACCACGCTGATCACCGGCGGCACCGGAGGCCTCGGCGCGCTGGTGGCCCGGCACCTCGTGCAGCGCCACGGGGTCCGCCGCCTGGTCCTCGCCGGGCGCCGCGGCCCGGACGCCCCGGGGGCGCGGCAGCTGCAGGAGGAGCTGACCGGACTCGGCGCGCAGGCCCACGTGGTCGCCTGCGACGTCGCGGACCGGGCCGCCCTCGCCGCCCTGCTCGCCGAGCACCCCGTCCGCAGTGTCGTGCACACCGCGGGCGTCCTGGACGACGGCCTGATCGGCTCGCTGACGCCCGCGCGGATCGACACGGTGCTCGCACCCAAGGCCGACGCCGCGTGGCACCTGCACGAGCTGACCCAGGGGCAAGACCTCGCGAACTTCGTGCTGTTCTCCTCGGCGGCCGGCACGCTCGACGCCACCGGCCAGGGCAACTACGCGGCCGCCAACGTGTTCCTCGACGCGCTCGCCGCCCACCGCAGGGCCGCCGGGCTGCCCGCCGTCTCCCTGGCCTGGGGCCTGTGGGACCAGCCCGGGGGCATGGGCGGGCAGCTCGGTGCGGCGGACCGGCAGCGCATCGCCCGGGCCGGCATCGGCGCCCTCGATCCCGCCGACGGGCTCGCGCTCCTCGACGCCGCCCTCCTGTCCGGCGCCGCGACGCTCGTACCCGTCAAGCTGGACCTCGCGGCACTGCGCCGGCGGGCCGACGACGTGCCCGCCGTCCTGCGCGGCCTCGCCGCCGCCCCGCCCCGGCGCCAGGCGAGCGGGCAGAGCGGGGAGAGCGGCGCGGCGGAGGCCGGCGGGGCGCCGCTCGCCCGCCGGCTGGAGACCCTGCCCACCGCCGACCACGACCACGCGGTCCTGGAGGCGGTGCGCACCGAAGTCGCCGCCGTGCTCGGCCACGACGGCGCGGCGTCGGTCGAACCCAAGCGCGCCTTCACCGAGCTGGGCTTCGACTCGCTCGCCGCCGTGGAACTGCGCAACAAGCTCAACGCGGTGAGCGGGCTGCGGCTCCCCTCCACGATGATCTTCGACTACGCCACCCCGGCGGCGCTGGCGGGCCACCTGCTCACCCGGCTCGTACCGGAGCGGCCGGAGGCTAGCGCGGCACCGGCCGGCGACGCCGAGGACGCGCGCCTGCGTGACCTGCTGGCGAGCATCCCACCGGCCCGGATCCGCGAAGCCGGCCTGCTGGATTCCCTGCTGGAGCTGTCCGGACCGGACCCCGCTGCCCGCCCCGCCCCGGACCCCGCCCCGGGCCCGGACGACGACGCCGCGGCCGCGGCCGCCCGGAGCCTGTCGGACATCAAGAGCATGAACATCGCCGATCTCGTGCGGACCGCACTCGACCGCAGCGACGCCAAGTAATCAGGGAGCGACACCTACCGTGGACACATCCGTCGAGCAGATCGTCGAGGCGCTGCGCGAGTCACTGCTGGAGAACGAGCGGCTGCGCCGGCAGAACGCCCGGATCACGGCAGCGGCCTCGGAACCCGTGGCGATCGTGGCGATGAGCTGCCGCTACCCCGGCGGCGTGGGCTCGCCCGAACAGCTGTGGCGCCTCGTCGACGAGGGCACCGACGCCATCGGGGACTTCCCGGCCGACCGCGGCTGGGACGTCGAAGGGCTCTACGACCCGGACCCGGACACCCCCGGCAAGACCCACGTGCGCGAGGGCGGATTCCTCTACGGGGCCGCCGGGTTCGACGCGGCGTTCTTCGGGATCTCGCCGCGCGAGGCCATCGCGATGGACCCGCAGCAGCGGCTGCTCCTGGAGACCTCCTGGGAGGCCTTCGAGCGGGCGGGCATCGACCCGCACACCGTCCGGGGGAGCCGGACCGGCGTCTTCGCCGGCGTCATGTACCACGACTACGGCAGCTGGCTGACGGACGTGCCCGAGGGCGTCGAGGGCTACCTCGGCAACGGAAACCTCGGCAGCGTCGCCTCCGGCCGGGTCTCGTACACCCTCGGCCTGGAGGGCCCCGCGGTCACCGTGGACACGGCCTGCTCGTCGTCGCTGGTCGCCCTGCACCTCGCGGTCCGGGCGCTGCGCACGGGGGAGTGCTCCCTGGCGCTGGCGGGCGGGGTGACGGTGATGTCGACCCCCGACACGTTCGTGGACTTCAGCCGCCAGCGCGGGCTCTCCCTGGACGGCCGCTGCAAGTCGTTCGCGGCCGGTGCCGACGGTACGGGCTGGGGCGAGGGCGCGGGCATCCTGCTCCTGGAGCGGCTCTCCGACGCCCGGCGGAACGGGCACCCGGTCCTCGCCGTCGTCCGGGGCAGCGCCATCAACCAGGACGGCGCCTCCAACGGGCTGACCGCGCCCAACGGCCCGTCCCAGCAGCGCGTCATCCGCCAGGCCCTGGCCGACGCCGAGCTGCGCCCCGACGAGGTGCACGCCGTCGAAGCCCACGGCACCGGCACGCCCCTGGGCGACCCCATCGAGGCGCAGGCCCTGCTCGCCACGTACGGACAGGACCGCGAACAGCCCCTGTGGCTGGGCTCGGTCAAGTCGAACATCGGGCACACCCAGGCCGCGGCCGGCGTCGCCGGCATCATCAAGATGGTCATGGCCATGCGCCACGGCAGGCTGCCGAAGACGCTGCACGCCGACGAGCCCACGCCCCAGGTCGACTGGGACTCCGGCGCCGTCGAACTGCTCGCCGAGGCCCGCGCATGGCCCGGCACCGACGGCCCCCGCCGGGCGGGCGTCTCCTCGTTCGGCATCAGCGGCACCAACGCCCACGTGATCCTGGAAGGCGTCCCCGGGCCCGAACGGCCCGGCGCGGTGGCCGAGCTCACCGGGCCCGTCCCGCTGGTCCTCTCCGGCCAGGGCGAGCAGGGACCGGCCGCCCAGGCCCGGCAGCTGCTCGCCCACCTCACCGGCGGCAGCGGGGAAGGCGGGGAAGGCCCGGCCGCGGCCCCGCTCCCCGACGTCGCCCACACGCTGGCGACCTCGCGAGCCGCGCTGGACCACCGCGCCGTGGTGATCGGCGACGACCGCGAGAGCCTGCTCGCCGGACTGGCGGCCCTCGCCGACGGGACCACCGCCTCCCAGGTCGTCCAGGGCCGGCGGGCGAGCGAGTCCCGGATCGCCTTCGTCTTCCCCGGACAGGGCTCGCAGTGGCCCGGCATGGCCGCCGAACTCCTCGACGCCTCCCCGGTGTTCGCCGCCGGGATGGCCGAGTGCGCCGAGGCCCTCGCCCCCTTCACCGACTGGGACCTGCTGGACACCGTGCGCGACGCGGCGCCCCTGGAGCGCGTGGACGTCGTCCAGCCCGCCCTCTGGGCGGTCATGGTGTCGCTCGCCGGGCTGTGGCGCTCGTACGGCATCCGCCCCGCCGCCGTCATCGGGCACTCCCAGGGTGAGATCGCCGCCGCGTGCGTCGCCGGGGCGCTCTCCCTCGCCGACGGCGCCCGCGTCGTGGCCCTGCGCAGCCGGGCCATCGCCGACGAGCTCTCCGCCCGCGGCGGCATGCTGTCGGTCGCGCTGCCCGAGGAGCGGATCGGGGAGCGGCTCGCCGCCTACGACGGCAGGATCTCGGTGGCCGCCGTCAACGGGGCCGCCTCCGTGGTCCTCTCCGGCGACACCGGCGCCCTCGACGCGCTGGAGGAGCTGCTCAAAGCCGACGACGTCCGCGTCAAGCGGCTGCCCGTCGACTACGCCTCCCACTCCGCGCAGGTCGAGACGATCCGCGAGCGGCTGCTGACCGAACTGGCCCCCGTCAGCCCGCGCTCCGCGGACGTGCCGTTCTACTCCACCGTCACCGGGGCCCTGTTCGACACCGCCGGGCTCGACGCCGAGTACTGGTACACGAACCTGCGCCGGACCGTACTTTTCGAGCCCACGACCCGGGTGCTGCTGGCCGGCGGCTACGGCGTCTTCGCCGAGTGCAGCCCGCACCCCGTGCTCCTGCACAGCATCGAGGAGACCGCCGACGCCGCCGGCGCGGACATCACCGGCCTCGGCTCGCTGCGCCGCGACGAGGGCGGCCCGGCCCGCTGGCTGGCGTCGCTGGCCGAAGCGTTCGTGCACGGCGTCCCCGTCGACTGGCGGCCCGCCTTCGACGGCATGCCCGTCCGCCCGGCCGACCTTCCGACGTACGCCTTCCAGCGCGAGCGGTTCTGGCTCGGCCGCTCGACCGCCGCCGGCGACGTGGCCGCGGCCGGGCTCGCGGCCACGGGCCACCCGCTGCTCGGTGCCGCGGTCACCGTCGCCGACGGCGGAGGCATGCTCTTCACCGGCCGGCTCTCCACCGCCACCGCGCCCTGGCTCGCCGACCACGCCGTCGGGGAGACGGCCCTGCTGCCCGGCACGGCGTTCGTGGAGCTCGCGATCGCGGCGGGCGACGAGCTCGGCTGCGGCCGGGTGAGCGAGCTGACGCTGGAGGCGCCGCTGCTGCTGCCCGCACGGGGAGCCGTCCAGGTCCAGGTCCGCGTCGGCGACGCCGACGGGGCGGGACAGCGCCCCGTGACCGTGCACTCCCGGCCGGAGGACGGCGATGCCGGCTGGACCCGTCACGCCTCCGGCCTGCTCGAACCCGACGCCGCGGACGCCGGGTTCGACCTCGCCGCCTGGCCGCCCGCCGGCGCGCAGCCGGTCGCCGTCGACGACCTCTACGACCGGCTGGCCGGACAGGGCTACCACTACGGCCCCGCCTTCCAGGGGCTCCGCGCGGCCTGGCGGCGCGGCGAGGAGACCTTCGCCGAGATCGAACTGCCCGTGGAGGCCGAGAGCTTCGGCCTCCACCCCGCCCTGTTCGACGCCGCCCTGCACGCCGCAGGACTCGGCGGACCGGAGGAAGGGACGGCCCGGCTGCCCTTCTCCTGGACCGGCGTCTCGCTGTACGCGGCCGGGGCCACCGCCCTGCGCGTACGGATCACCGGCACCGACGTCACGACGCTCCGGCTCGCCGACGCCACCGGGGCGCCCGTGGCCGCGGTCGACGGCCTGGTCTCCCGCACCGCCGACCCCGGCGCGCTCGCCGCGGCCGGCCGCTCCGACGACCTCTACCGCCTCGACTGGCCCGCCCTCCCCGCCGCCGGACCCGTCACCGCCGGCCACACCGTGCTCGGCGACGGCGGCCTCGACGCACTGGACGAGGTGCCCGCGTACGCCGTCCTCCCCGTGAGCGGAACCGGCGACCCCCTCGCCGCCACGCGCGAGGAGGCCGGGCGGGTGCTGGAGACCGTACGCCGGTGGCTCGCCGACGACCGCGCCGCCTCGTCCCGGCTGATCGTGCTCACCCGCGGCGCCGTGGCCGTCGGCGCCGAGGACGTCACCGACCTGGCCGCGGCCGCCGTCTGGGGCCTGGTCCGCGCGGCCCAGGCCGAGAACCCCGGCCGCCTCGTCCTGGTCGACGCGGACGCCGCGGCCACGCCCGGCGATGCGGCCGCCGCGGCCGAGACGTCCGGCGAACCCCAGCTCGCCCTCCGCGAGGGCAGGGCCCACGTGCCCAGGATGGCCAGGGCGGGCAGCGGCGCCGAGGACCTCGCACTCGACCCCGAGGGCACCGTCCTGATCACCGGGGGCACCGGTGTGCTCGGCGGCCTGATCGCCCGTCACCTGGTGACCGCGCACGGCGTGCGCCACCTGCTGATCGCCGGCCGCAGCGGCGTCCTGTCCGACGACCTCGCCGGCCTGGACGCGGACGTGACCGTGGCCCGGTGCGACGCCTCCGACCGGGACCGGCTCGCCGGCCTGCTCGCCGCGGTCCCCGCCGAACACCCGCTGACCGCGGTCGTCCACCTGGCGGGCGCCCTGGACGACGGCCTCGTCACCGGGCTCACCCCCGAACGGCTCGACGCCGTCCTGCGGCCCAAGGCCGACGCCGCCTGGCACCTGCACGAACTCACCGAGGGACTCGACCTCGCCGCCTTCGTGCTGTTCTCCTCGGCGGCCGGCACCGTCGACGGCGCGGGCCAGTCCGGCTACGCCGCCGCCAACGCCTTCCTCGACGGCCTGGCCCACCACCGCGCCGCCCGGGGCCTGCCCGCCGTCTCCCTGGCCTGGGGCTTCTGGGAACAGCGCACCGGCATGACCGCGCACCTCACGGACGCCGACGTCGAGCGCATGGCGCGCTCCGGAGTCCGGCCCCTGGCCACCGAGGACGGACTCGGGCTCTTCGACACCGCGCTGACCGCGGGCGAACCGCTGCTGCTGCCGGTCGGCCTCGACCTGCCCGCCCTCCGGCGCGCGGACCCGGTCCCGCCCGTGCTCCGCGGACTGGTCCGCGCCCCCGCCCGGCGCACCGCGGCGGCGAGCACCGCAGGCGGCGGTCTGCAGGACCGGCTGGCCGCCGCGGCGCCCGCCGAGCGCGACGCGCTGCTCCTCGAACTCGTCCGCACCCACGTCGCCGCCGTCCTCGGCCACGACGCGGACATGGTCCTCGACCCGCGCCGCGCCTTCCGCGAGACCGGCTTCGACTCGCTGACCGCGGTCGAACTGCGCAACCGCCTCTCCGGCGCGCTCGGCCTGAGGCTGCCCGCTACCCTCGTCTTCGACTACCCCGACGCCACCGCGTTGGTGGGCCACCTCAAGGCCGAACTGATCGGCCCCGACGCCCCGGACGCCGCCGCAGCCGTACCCGCCGCGGCGGCCGCCGGGACGGACGAGCCGATCGCGATCGTGGCCATGAGCTGCCGCTACCCCGGCGGCGTCACCACCCCCGAGGAGCTGTGGCGCCTGCTGGCCGATGGCGGGGACGGCATGTCGCCCTTCCCCGCCGACCGCGGCTGGGACCTCGACGGCCTCTACGACCCCGAGCCGGGCAAGGCCGGCCGGTGCAGCACCCGCGAGGGCGGATTCCTGCACGACGCCGCCGGCTTCGACCCGGACTTCTTCGGCATCTCGCCGCGCGAGGCCCTCGCGACCGACCCGCAGCAGCGGCTGCTGCTGGAGACCTCCTGGGAGGCCCTGGAGCGCGCGGGCATCGACCCGCACACGGTACGGGGCAGCCGCACCGGCGTCTTCACCGGCGTCATGTACCACGACTACGGCAGCAGGCTCACCAACGCCCCCGAGTCCGTACGGGACTACCTCGGCAACGGCAGCCTCGGCAGCGTCGCCTCCGGCCGGGTCGCCTACACCCTGGGCCTGGAGGGCCCGACCCTCACCGTGGACACCGCGTGCTCCTCGTCGCTGGTCGCCCTGCACCTGGCGGTCCAGGCCCTGCGGCAGGGGGAGTGCACCCTGGCCCTGGCCGGCGGCGTGTCCGTGATGTCCACCGTGGACACGTTCGTGGACTTCAGCAGGCAGCGGAACCTCGCCGGGGACGGCCGGGCCAAGTCCTTCGCGGACGGCGCCGACGGCACCGCCCTCTCCGAGGGCGCCGGCATGCTGCTCCTGGAGCGGCTGTCGGACGCGCGGCGCAACGGGCACGAGGTGCTGGCCGTCGTACGGGGCAGCGCCGTCAACCAGGACGGTGCGTCCAACGGCCTGACGGCCCCGAACGGCCCCTCCCAGCAGCGGGTGATCCGGCAGGCGCTGGAGAGCGCGGGGCTTTCGCCCGCCGACGTCGACGCGGTGGAGGCGCACGGCACCGGCACCACGCTCGGCGACCCGATCGAGGCCCAGGCGCTGCTCGCCACGTACGGACAGGACCGCGAACAGCCCCTGTGGCTGGGCTCCGTCAAGTCGAACATCGGCCACACCCAGGCCGCCGCCGGCGTGGCCGGTGTGATCAAGATGGTGCTGGCCATGCGCCACGGCGTCCTGCCCGCCACGCTCCACGTGGACGAGCCCTCGCGGCAGGTCGACTGGACGGCGGGCAGCGTCGAACTGCTGACGGAGGCGCGGGAGTGGCCGGAGGCCGCCGGGCGTCCGCGCCGGGCGGGCATCTCCTCGTTCGGCATCAGCGGCACCAACGCCCACACCATCATCGAGGCCCCGGCCCCGGCCGCGGAGCCCGGCGACGGTTCCGCGGAGGCCGCCGCGCCCGCGGCCGGGGCGCCCCTGCTGCCCGTCCTGCTGTCCGGGAACACCCCGGAAGCCCTCGCGGCACAGGCCGGGCGCCTGGCGGCCGTCCAGGACGCACCCCTGCCCGGCCTCGCCTTCTCCCTGGCCACCGGCCGGGCCGCCCTCGGCCACCGGGCCGCCGTGGTCGCCCGCGACCGGGACGAACTCGCCACGGGCCTCGCCGCGCTGGCGGCGGGCACCACAGCGCCGGGAGTGGTCCGTGGCAGGCCCGTCGCGGGCAAGGTCGCCTTCCTGTTCACCGGGCAGGGCGCCCAGCGCCCCGGGATGGGAGGGCAGCTGTACGCGCAGCACCCCGTGTTCCGGGCCGCGTTCGACGAGGCGTGCCGCCACTGCGACGCCCACCTCGACCGCCCGCTGCGCGAGGTGGTCCTCGCCGGGCCGGACAGCGCCGAAGCCGGCCTGCTCGACCGGACGGCGTACACCCAGAGCGCCCTGTTCGCCGTCGAGACCGCCCTGTTCAGGCTGCTGGAGTCCTGGGGGATCCGGCCGGACCTCCTCGCCGGGCACTCCGTCGGCGAGCTGACCGCGGCCCACGTCGCGGGCGTGCTCACCCTGGAGGACGCCGCCCGCCTGGTCGCGGCCAGGGGACGGCTCATGGAGGCGCTGCCCGCCGGCGGCGCGATGCTGGCCGTCGACGCGACGGAGGAGGAGGTGCGGGCGCACCTCGGCGACGGCGCCGGCATCGCCGCCGTCAACGGGCCCCGCGCCGTGGTCGTGTCCGGCGACGAGGACGCGGTGGCCGCCGTCGGCGCCGTCTTCGGCGACCGCAGGACCAAGCGGCTGCGGGTCAGCCACGCCTTCCACTCGCCGCGCATGGAGCCGATGCTCGGGGAGTTCGAGGAGGTCGCGCGGAGCCTGCGGTTCGCGCCGCCGTCCGTGCCCGTCGTCTCCGGCCTGACCGGCGTGCAGGCCACGGACGAGGAGCTGACCTCGCCCGGGTACTGGGTGCGCCACGCCCGCGAGGCCGTCCGGTTCGCCGACGGCATCCGCACCCTGGAAGCGGCGGGCGTCCGGACCTTCCTGGAGGTCGGGCCCGACGCGGTGCTCTCCACCATGGGCGCCCAGTGCGTGGACGACGCCGAGCGGTCACTGTTCGTCCCCGTGCTGCGCCGCGACCGGGAGGAGCCCGTCGCCCTGGCCACCGCCCTGGCGACGCTGCAGGTCCGCGGGGTGCCCCTCGACCGGGAGCGGGTCTTCGCCGCGGCCGGCGCCCGCCGGATCGACCTGCCCACGTACGCTTTCCAGCGGCAGCGGCTGTGGCTCGACGACGAGCCGGCCGCACCGGCCGGCGCCGGCGGGGTGGGGCAGACGCCCGCGGACCACCCCCTGCTGGGCGCGGAGATCCGGCTGGCCGACGGCGACGCCGTCGCGCTGACCGGACGGGTGTCCCTGGACACGCACCCCTGGCTGGCCGGCCACGCCGTCGCCGGAGTGGTCCTCCTGCCGGGCAGCGCCTTCGTCGAACTGGCCGTCCAGGCCGGGGACCGGACGGGCTGCGGCCTGGTCGAGGAACTCACCGTCGAGCGGCCGCTGGCGCTGCCCGCGCAGGGCGCGGTACAGCTCCAGGTGGTCGCCGGAGCCCCCGGCGCGACCGGGCGCAGGACGCTCACCGTCCACGCGCGCACCGAGGGCGCCGGGGAGGCCTGGGCCCGGCACGTCACCGGCGTCCTGGCCCCCGCCCCCGCGGCGGAGCCCGAGGCGCTCGGCGCCTGGCCGCCCGCGGGCGCCGTGCCCGTCGACCTGACCGGCACTTACGACCACCTCGCCGAGCAGGGCTACGGCTACGGCCCCCTGTTCCGGTGCCTGCGCACCGCCTGGCGGCTCGGCGAGGAGGTCTACGCGGAACTCGCCCTGCCGGAGGGCGCGCAGACGGCCGGCTTCGGGCTGCACCCGGCTCTGCTCGACTCGGCGCTGCACGCCATCGATCTGGTCGACGGCCAGGACCCGACGGTGATGACCCTGCCGTTCGCCTGGGAGGGTGTGTCGCTCCACGCGGCGGGCGCCTCGGCGGTGCGGCTGCGGCTCACCCCGTACGGCACCGAGCAGATGGGCCTGCACTTGTACGACGGCGCGGGCTCGCCGGTCGCAGCGGTGTCCTCGCTGCGCATCCGGCCGGTGACCGCGGAGCAGCTGAACGCGGCCGCCCCGGCGCCGGGAGACCTGTACGAACCGTCGTGGAAGCCGGTGCCGCTGCCCGCTGCGGCCGACTCTCTTCCCGAGACCGTGCTGTTCGCCCCGGAGCCCACGGCCGAGGACGCTCCGGCCGCCGCCCGGGAGACCCTGCACACGATGCTGGCCACGCTCCAGGAGCGCCTCGCCGACGAGTCCGCCGGCGACGCGCGGCTGGTGGTCGTCACCCGGGGAGCGGCCGACCTCGAGGGCGCACCCGGCCTCGCCCATGCCGCGATCCGCGGCCTCGTGCGGTCTGCTGCCGTCGAACACCCCGGCCGGCTCGCGCTCGTCGACCTCGACGACGACCCGGCCTCCCGGGCCGCCCTCCCCGCGGCGGTGGCCGCAGGAGAACCGGAGCTCGTCCTGCGCGCGGGCGAGGCGTACGTCCCCGGGCTGTCCCCGGCCGTCCGGGCGCCCGGTGCCGCCCCCGCCCTCACCGGGCCGGACCAGGACGGCACCGTGCTCGTCACGGGCGGCACCGGCAGCCTCGGGCGGCTGCTCGCCCGGCACCTGATCACCCGGCACAACGTCCGGCACCTGGTGCTGAGCAGCCGCGGCGGCGACCCGGGGGACCTCGGCGACCTCCGCGAGCTCGGTGCGACGGTGACCGTCGCCGCGTGCGACGCGGCCGACCGCGAGGCCCTGGCCGCGCTGCTCGCCGCGATACCGGAGGCACACCCGCTCACGGCCGTGGTGCACGCCGCCGGGGTGCTGGACGACGGCCTGCTCCCGGCGCTGACCCCGGACCGCCTCGACGCGGTCCTGCGGCCCAAGGCCGACGCGGCCTGGAACCTGCACGAGCTCACCCGGGACCTCGGGCTCACCTCCTTCGTGCTGTTCTCCTCCGCCGCTGCCGCCCTGGGAGCGGCGGGCCAGGCCAACTACGCCGCCGCCAACGCCTTCCTGGACGCCCTCGCGGCCCGGCGGCGCGCGGCCGGGCTGCCCGCCCTGTCCCTCGGCTGGGGCCTGTGGGACACCGCCTCGGGCATGGCGGGCTCGCTCGGCGAGGCCGAGCTGCGGCGGCTGGCCCGCGACGGCGTCGAGCCGCTGCCGGCCGACCGGGCGCTGGCCCTCTTCGACCGGGCCCTGACCGTGGACCGCGCGGTGCTCCTGCCGATGCGGGTGCGGCCCACCGAGGACGCGCCGCCGATGGTGCGGGCCCTCGCCGGCGCACCGGGCCGGCGGACCGCGCAGGCCGTACCCGCCGTCGCCGTCCCCGCCGGAGGGCGGCAGCAGACCGCCGCCCTCCCGCAGCGGATCGCGGAACTGTCGCCCGCGGAGAGCAGGAAGCTGCTGCTGGAGACGGTGTGCGGGCACGTCGCCGACGTGCTCGGGCACGAACGCGCCGACGCCGTCGACCCGGAGCGGGGCTTCGGCGAACTGGGCGTGGACTCGCTGTCCGCCCTGGAGCTGCGCAACCGCATCGGCGCGGACACCGGGCTGCGGCTGCCGGCGACCCTGACCTTCGACTACCCGACCCCCGCCGCCATCGCCGGGCACCTCTTCGGCGAACTGGCCGGGGACGCGGACGGAGCCGTGCCGGACGCCGAGGCCGAAGTGATGCGCCTCGACGCCCTGCTGGACGCCGCGGCCGTGGACGCGGAGCAGCGGGCGAGGGTCGCGGTCCGGCTGCGGGCCCTCACGGCGAAGTGGGCCGACGCAGGCCCCCGGGAGGAGGAGCGGGAGAGCGGGCCGGGGCTGGAGACGGCGACCGCGGACGAGCTGTTCGGCATCCTGGACGACGAGCTGGAGACGTACAACTGAGCGCGGCGGGGCGGGCCGGGAACCCCTCGGGACTCCCGGCCCGCCCGCCGCGGCGAGGTTCGCCCTGTCCGCTCAGGCGGTGCCGCGCACGGCGGCCGACCGGCCCGCGGGGGCCGGGTCCGACGGCGTCGGTATCCGGTACTCGATCACCTTGGACGGCAGCTCGGTGCGGCTGGCGACGTTCAGCTTGCGGTAGACGCGCGTGAGGTGCTGCTCGACCGTGCTGATGGTGACGTGGATGCGGCTGCTGATCTCGCGGTTGGTGTAGCCGAGCGCGGCCAGCGCCGCGACCCGGCACTCCGCGTCGCTGAGGGCCGGTGCGGCGCCGGGGCCCTCCGGCTCGGCCCGCTCCAGGCGGTTGCCGACCGGCGAATCGATCCGGCACACCGCGGCCTCCTGGGCGGCCTGCTGCGCCAGGAGCCGGGCGCGGGCGAACTCGCCCAGCTCGTAGTGGGCGGCGGACAGTTCGGCGTAGGCGAGGGCGAGTTCCAGCCGGTCGCCGCAGGCCTGGAGCAGGTCGACCGACTCGCGCAGGAGGGCGGTGCGGTGGCGCAGCTGGCTCGCCCCGGCCAGGACGCGCAGGGTGATGGCGCGCGACCGGGAGCCGAAGCCCCCGCGCAGCCTGAGCTGCTTCTGCGCCCAGTCCTTGGCGGCGCGCTGCTTGCCGATGCGCAGGTTGGCCTGGGCGAGGTCGGTCCGCCAGGGGATTCCCGCCTGCAGCTCCGCGCTGCGGTCCTGCATGAGCTGGCCGCAGGTCTCGAAGTCGTTGAGCGCGGCGAAGGCCCGCCCGGTGGCCAGGTAGTGATGGCCCCTGGCGCGCAGGTACTGCACGCCGAAGAGCGTCTGGAACATGCTGTCCGGCACCTTGCGCTGGAGCAGGTCCGCCGCGGCCTCGTGCCGGCCCATGGCCGTGTACGCGAACAGGGCCGTCGACAGCGGCAGGCCGGCCAGCACGCCCCAGCCCTGCGGGTGCAGCAGGCCGAGGGATTCGACGGCCTTCTCCGAGGCGGTCTCCACGTCGCCCTGCAGCAGGGCGATTTCGGCCCGGACGGCGCCGAGGACGGCCTGCCAGGTGGTCGACTCGCGCCGCCCGGCCTCGGCCAGGAGGGAATCGCACACCTCCGCCGCGGTCGCGGGCCGGTCCGCGTGGGCGATGACCATGAGGGAGATCGTGGTGAGTTCGAGCCGCAGGTCGCTGAGCTGGTGGGCCTGCAGGGCCTCGGCCACGTGCGTCACGGATTCGTCGGTGACGGTGCCGCCGGCCATGAGGGCGACGCTGGCCCAGAGGCTGCTGGTGTGGTCCACCATGGTGGGTTCGAGGGGACTCGTCCGGCCGGCGTCACCGCGCTGCAGGGCTCGCGGCACGCCGTAGAACCACTGTCTGACGAACTCCATCTC
This sequence comes from Streptomyces rectiverticillatus, assembly GCF_013394065.1. Taxonomy (NCBI): domain Bacteria; kingdom Bacillati; phylum Actinomycetota; class Actinomycetes; order Kitasatosporales; family Streptomycetaceae; genus Streptomyces; species Streptomyces rectiverticillatus. Next base: position 655,732 of record NZ_CP040752.1, on the reverse strand, counting down.
GGCCAGCAGCCGGGCGTCGGTCCGCGTGCGCAGGCCGCCTAACGCGCTGATCGTCTCCGCCGCGAGATCGGTGTCGCCCTGCCACAGCATGTGGCGCAGGACGGTGGCCGTGTCGCGGGTGTCCAGCGTGCCGCTGCGGGCCGCGGCGTACAGCGGGGCGAGGTGCGGCCCGGCGGCCGCGGGGTTGACCCGCCACACCGCCCGGGCCAGGGTCGCGGAGAGCGCCTGGCGTTCGCGCTGGTCCTCGCACTCGCGCAGGGCGAGCCCGAGGAAGCTCGCGGCCTCCTCCACGTCGTCCGCGGCCAGGGCCTGTTCGGCCGCCCGCCGCAGCACCGCGGGCCCCCAGGGCTCGGGGGCCCGGCCGGCGGCCAGGAGGTGGCGCGCCACGTCGGCGAGGGGGTCGCCCACCTCGTAGCGCAGTTGCGCGACGGCGCCGTGCAGGTGCGAGCGCTCGCTCGCGGCGAGGCTGCTGAGCACCGCGCTCGCCGCGACCGCGTGCCGGAAGCGGTATCCGTCGAGCAGCCCCGTCTGGGAGAGCAGCTCGGCCACTTGCTGCACCTCGTCCGGGGACAGGCCCGTCACGGCCGCCGCGCTGCGGGCCGAGGCGGCCTCGCCGAGGGCGGCGAGCACCGCGGCGATCCGCGCGTGGCCGGGCTCGGTGCGCGCCAGGCAGGCGAGCACCGCCTGCCGGTAGGCGACGCTCGCGACCGGCTCGCCGACGTCGGCGCCGAAGCGCGTCGTGTCGTCCAGGAGGGCACGCACCAGCATGGGGTTGCCGGCGGTCATGCGGTGGTAGCGGGAGCGGGCACCGGGCGGTAACGGCCGCTCCGACTGCGCGGCGAGCATGCGGCCCACGCCCTCCTCGGACAGCGGCGCGAGGGGGACCCTGCGGTGCGGCCGGCGGAGGAGCCCGGTACGGACGAGCGGGTGGGCCGGCCCGTACTGCTCCCAGCCGGTGCACACCACCAGGACCCGCTTGGTACGGATGCGCTGCAGCAGCGCGAGGACGGCCTGGAGCGAAGCGCCGTCCATGTGGTGGCAGTCGTCGATGCCGATCACCACGGGCCGGTCGCCGGCGAGTTCCACCACGCCCCGGGAGAAGTCCTGGACGGCGCGCGCGACGCACTTGTGCTGCTCCTGCCCGGACGGCGGGGGAGTGCTCTCGCCGGAGGTGCGGCAGCGGGTGATCCGGTCCAGCACGTCCGCTGCGACCTCGCCGCTGAGCAGCAGGTCCCCCACGGTGCCCAGCGGTTGGTTCCGCTCGGTGGCGGAAGCGGTGGCGATCAGGAGCCGGGCCCCCGCCGCGGCCACCGTATCGGCGAACTCGTGCAGGAGTTCGGTCTTGCCCGAGCCCGGGCCTCCACTGATGATCACGAGCTGTCCCGATCCGCCGACGCAGTCGGCGAACGCCTCGCTCAAAGCTTCCAGTTCTTTATGGCGGTCGAACAGATGCATACATCGCCCCCGCGGTCAGTATTCCGAGAATCCGGGTTCACCGAACAACACTGCGGAACTGCAACCCTTTACCGGCCCCCGTGCACGAGGTGCCGGCCCCATGCAGTCCACCGCATGGTCTAGCCGAAACCGATAGATCCTGCGTAAACGTTTCGTCACCACAACGGATCACGCGTCCAGCGAACCCTATTGTTCTAGGACATCAGCGAAATATGGACACGAAACTTACGTAGCGTGTCACATGGGTGTCAACGGTAGGCCGGTCCTCCAAGTTCCGGCCCTCCAAGAGTATGGAAGGTCGTCCCACCGCCCTCGGTTGCCCCGCTGAAGGCAAAGTCCGCCCGGCGCGCGCCGGAGGCGCGAGCCGGGCCCCCTGAGCCCCTCCACCCCCCTGCCCGGGCTGGGGGGGATAGGGGTTGGCCGGGCCGTCCGCGGCTCCTTAGCCTCCGATTGGCGGGGGCGCGGACCGAGGAGCCCGGGAGCCCCGCGTTTTCCGAAGGCTTCTGTCGATTCCGATCGGACGGCTGCGCTGGTGAACAACGAGGACCGACTGCTCGACTACCTCCGACGGACGACGTCGGATCTGCGCGAGACGCGGCGCAGGCTGCGCGAGTCCGAGCAACGCGCACACGAACCCGTCGCGATCGTGGGCATGGCGTGCCGCTACCCCGGAGGCGTCACCACGCCCGGGGAACTGTGGGACCTGGTGGCCGCGGGCACCGACGCCGTGTCCGCTTTCCCCGCCGACCGCGGCTGGGACACCGACGCCCTGTACGACCCCGAACCCGGGCGCCCCGGCCGGACCTACGCCCGCACGGGCGGATTCCTGCACGACGCCGCGGAGTTCGACCCCGCCTTCTTCGGGATCAGCCCGCGCGAGGCGCTGGCCACCGACCCCCAGCAGCGGCTGCTGCTGGAGACCTGCCATGAGGCGTTCGAGGACGCCGGCATCGTGCCGTCGGCCCTGCGCGGCAGCCGCACCGGAGTCTTCGCCGGCGTCATGTACAACGACTACGCGACCCGGATCCGGTCCGTTCCCGAGGACCTCGACGGCTACCTCGCCAACGGCAGCGCCGCCAGCATCGCCTCGGGCCGGGTGGCCTACACGTTCGGCCTCGAAGGGCCGGCCGTCACCGTCGACACCGCCTGCTCGTCCTCGCTGGTCGCCCTGCACTGGGCGGTGCGGGCGCTGCAGTCCGGCGAGTGCACCCTGGCCCTGGCCGGGGGCGTCACCGTGATGTCGACGCCCGAGACGTTCGTCGACTTCAGCCGGCAGCGGGGCCTGGCCCCCGACGGCCGCTGCAAGGCGTTCGCCGCGGGCGCCGACGGCACCGGCTGGGGCGAGGGCGCCGGCATGCTGCTCCTGGAACGGCTCTCCGACGCACGCCGCAGCGGCCACCGCGTCCTCGCCGTCGTCAAGGGCAGCGCGATCAACTCGGACGGCGCCAGCAGCCGGCTCACGGCACCGAACGGCCCCTCCCAGCAACGGGTGATCCGTCAGGCGCTGGCGAACGCGGGCCTGTCCCCGGCGGACGTCGACACGGTCGAGGCCCACGGCACCGGCACCACGCTGGGCGACCCCATCGAGGCCCAGGCCCTGCTGGCGACGTACGGCCGGGAGCGGACCGGCGGACGGCCGTTGTGGCTCGGATCGGTCAAGTCGAACCTCGGCCACACCCAGGCAGCCGCCGGCGTCGCCGGTGTGATCAAGATGGTCATGGCGATGCGCCACGGCGCGCTGCCGAAGACCCTGCACGTCGACGAGCCCTCGCCGCAGGTCGACTGGGACTCCGGGGCGGTGGAGCTGCTCACCGAGCACCGCGCCTGGCCGCAGACCGGGCGGCCCCGCCGCTCCGCCGTCTCGTCGTTCGGCATCAGCGGGACCAACGCGCACGTGGTGCTCGAAGAGGCTCCCGGGGATGCGGCCGCGCCCGCACCGGACGGAGCGACACCCTCCGAGACCACACCCTCCGAGACCCCGGATGGAGCGGCGCCTTCCGAGACCCCGGACGGGACGCCTCCGAACGCCCCGCGGCTCACGGCCGTCCCCTGGATCCTCTCCGCGCGGACGCCGCAGGCCCTCGAAGGGCAGAGCCGCCGACTGCGCGAGTGGGTCGCCGCCCGCCCCGGCGCCGACCCCGCCGACATCGGCTACTCACTGGCCGTCACCCGCTCCCGGTGGGAACACCGCGCGGTCGTCGTCGGCGGGGACACCGAGGAGCTGCTCGCCGGCCTGGCCCGGGTCACCGCCGGCCCCGGCAGCGACGGCTCCCTCCCGGGCGGGAAACTGGCGTTCCTCTTCACCGGGCAGGGCTCCCAGCGCCTCGGCATGGGCCGCGAGCTGTACCGGGCCTTCCCCGTGTTCGCCGCCGCCTTCGACGAGGTGGCCGCGCTCATGGACGCGGAGTTGGAGGTGCCGCTGGCCGAGGTGATCGCGACGGATGCCGGGACCCTGCGCCGCACCGACTACGCGCAGGCCGCGATCTTCGCCGTCGAGGTGGCGCTCTACCGGCTCCTGGAGTCCCTGGGCGTCCGCCCGGACTTCCTCGTGGGGCACTCCGTCGGCGAACTGGCCGCCGCGCACGTGTCCGGCGTGCTGTCCCTGGAGGGCGCCGTCGCGATGGTCCTCGCCCGCGGCGGCCTGATGCGGCAGCTGCCGCCCGGCGGCGCGATGGCGGCGATCGCCGCCACCGAGGCCGACGTGCAGCCGCTGCTCTCCGGCACGGTCGGCCTCGCGGCCGTCAACGGCCCGGAGTCCGTGGTGATCTCCGGTGCCGAGGACGACGTGGCGGAGATCGCCGCGCGGTTCGCCAGGAGCAGCAGGCTCAAGGTGTCGCACGCGTTCCACTCGCCGCTGATGGAGCCCGTGCTGGCCGACTTCGCCCAGGTCGCCAAGGCGCAGACCTACGACGCGCCGCGGATCCCGGTCGTCTCGACGCTGACCGGCGCCCCGGCCACGGCGGAGGAACTGTGCTCCCCGGACTACTGGGTGGACCACGTCCGCCGGCCCGTGCGGTTCGCCTCGGCGATGCTCACGCTGCACGACCTGGGCGTGGGGACGTACCTGGAGCTGGGCCCCGACGCGGTGCTGACGGCGATGGCGCGGGACTGCGTGGCCGGCGAGCCGGTGACCGTCGCGACGATGCGGCGCGACGGCGCGGAGGAGCGCGAATTCGTCGCCGCCCTCGGCCGGTTGCACACGGCCGGCGTCCCGGTCGACTGGGCCGCACTGTTCGCCGGCCGCGGGGCACGCCGCGTCGGCCTCCCCACCTACGCCTTCGACCGCAGCCGCTTCTGGCTGGACTCGGCCGGCAACGGCGGGGACGCGAGCGGCCTCGGCCAGCTGCCGGCCGGCCACCCCCTGCTGGGTGCGGTCACGGAGCTGCCCGACTCGGGCGGCCTCGTCCTCACCGGGCGCCTCTCGCTGTCCGCGCAGCCCTGGCTCGCGCACCACGCCGTGCACGGCACCGTCCTGCTGCCCGGCACCGCCCTCGTCGAACTCGCCGTCCAGGCGGGTGACAAGTCCGGCTGCGCCATGGTGGAGGAGCTCACCCTCCAGGCGCCGCTCGTCCTGCCCGAGCGGGGCGCCGTGGCGGTGCAGGTCGCCGTCGGCCCGGACGACGGCGGCCGGCGCTCCCTGGCCGTGTACTCCCGGCCCGCGGACGCCCCCGACGCGCCGTGGACCGCCAACGCCACCGGAGTGCTGGCCACCGTCGGCGAGGCCCCGCCCGCGGAGTTGGCAGCCTGGCCGCCGGAAGGCGCCGAAGAGGTGGAGCTGGGCGAGCTCTACCCGGCGCTGGGCGCGGCCGGCTACGGCTACGGCGAAGTCTTCCAGGGCCTGCGCGCGGTGTGGCGGCGCGGCGACGACCTGTTCGCCGAGGCCGCCCTGCCGGAGAGCGCACGGGCGACGGTCGGCTCGTACGGCGTGCACCCCGCGCTGCTCGACGCCGCCCTCCACGCCAACCTCCTCGGCCTCGGCCCGGGACAGGCCGTCCTCCCCTTCAGCTGGAGCGGCGTGACCCTGCACGCCGCCGGGGCGCCCGAGCTGCGGATGCGCATCGGCAAGGCCGGTGAGGACGCCGTGTCGCTGGAGATCGCGGACGGCACCGGTGCACCGGTCGCCACCGTGCGCACGCTCGTCGCCCGCCCGGTCTCGCCCGGGCAACTGGCGGGCGGGCCGGGGGAGTCGCTGTTCCGCGTCGACCGCGTCCCCGTGCCGGCCCCCGCAGGACCGCCCGCCGCGGTCCTGGCCGTGCTCGGCACGGACGACCTCGGACTGGCGGCGCCTGTCCACCCCGGCCTCGCGTCGCTCGACGGACCGGTGCCGGACGTGGTCGTGCTGCCCGTGGCCCCCTCCGTGGCGGGCGACGACGTGCCCTCGGCCGTCCGCGGGACGCTCGCCCCCGTACTGGCCGTCCTGAAGGACTGGCTCGCCGACAGCCGCTTCGACCGGTCGCGCCTCGCGGTGGTGACCCGGGCCGGCGACCTCGCGCACGCGCCGCTCGCCGGACTGGTGCGCGCCGCCGAGGCGGAGAACCCCGGCCGGTTCCTGCTGGTCGACACCGACGGGAGCGACGGTCTGGCCGCCGCCCTGACGTGCGGGGAGCCCGAAGTGGCCCTACGGGACGGCGCGTTGCAGGCGCCGCGGCTCACCAGGGCCGAGCCGGGCGGCCGGCCGCAGTGGGAGCCCGGGTCCACCGTGCTGATCACCGGTGGCACGGGCGGCCTCGGCAGCCTGCTGGCCCGCCACCTCGTCACCGCCCACGGCGTCCGCCGGCTGCTGCTGACGAGCCGGCGCGGCGAGGACGCCCCCGGCACGGCCGCGCTGCGCGCCGGACTGGAGGAGCTGGGCGCCGAGGTGACCGTGGCCCGCTGCGACGCGGCCGACCGCGAGCAGCTCGCCGCCCTCCTCGCCCGGCACGAGATCCACGGGGTCGTGCACGCGGCCGGCGTCGTCGACAACGGCATGCTCGCCGCGCTGAGCCCCGATCAGGTGGAGCGGGTGCTGCGCCCGAAGGTCGACGCGGCCTGGAACCTGCACGAGCTCACCGCGGACCGGGAGCTCACGGCCTTCGTGCTGTTCTCCTCGACCGCCGGGCTCCTGGTCGGCGGCGGCCAGGCCAACTACGCCGCCGCCAACACTTTCCTGGACGCGCTCGCCGCCCACCGCCGGGCCGCCGGGCTGCCCGCCGTGTCGATGGCCTGGGGCCTGTGGTCCGAAACCGGCGGGCTCGCCGAGCAGATGGAGGCCTCCGACCTGGAGCGCATGCACCGGGCCGGCCTGCCGCCCCTGTCCGCCGCCCAGGGCCTGGAACTGTTCGACGCGGCCCTCGACACCGGGGACGCGCTCGTGGTGCCGACGAGGCTGGACCCCGCCGCGGTGCGGGCCCGCGCCGACGGGGTGCCCGCGCTGCTGCGCGGCCTCGTCCGGGGCGCGCCGCGGCGGGCCGCCGCGGCGGGCGCCGCAGCGGGCGCGACGTCCTGGCGGGAACGGCTGGCGCCCCTGCCGGACCCGGAGCGGGACCGGCTGCTGACGGAGCTGGTGCTGACCCACGTCGCCGCTGTGCTCGGACACGCCCCGGCGGACGCGCCGGCCCCCGGGCGGGCCTTCCAGGAAATGGGCTTCGACTCGCTCGCCGCCGTCGAGCTGCGCAACCTGCTGGGCGCCGCCACCGGCCTGGCCCTGCCGGCCACGCTCGCGTTCGACCAGCCGACGCCGCAGGCCCTGGCCGCGTACCTCAAGGCCGGGCTCGTCCCCGGGCCCGCCGACGCCGCCCGGGCGATGGTCGCCGAAGTGGACCGGCTGGAGGCCGCACTGGCCGCACTGCCCGACGCGGACGGCTCGCACGCGCGCATCACCGCGCGGCTCGAAGCCCTCCTGCGGACCTGGCACGACACACACGGCGGGCCGGCCGGCACCGCGCCGCCCGAGGACATCGGCGGCGCCAGCGACGAAGAGCTTTTCGCGAGGATCGACAACGAACTGGGAGTCCAGTGATGGAAGAGCCGGGCACCGCCGACAAGCTCCGCGACTACCTCAAGCGGGCGACGACCGAGCTGGAGCGGACCCGACGCCGCGTGCGCGAGCTGGAGGAGCGGGAGCGCGAACCGATCGCGATCATCGGCATGGGCTGCCGCTACCCCGGAGGCGTCCGGACGCCCGAGGACCTGTGGCGGATCGTCGCCGACGGCATCGACGTGGTGTCCGGCTTCCCCGTGGACCGCGGCTGGGACATCGACAGCCTCTACGACCCCGAGCCCGGCCGCCCCGGCAAGAGCTACGTGCGCCACGGCGGGTTCCTGCACGACGCCGCCGAGTCCGACCCCGCCTTCTTCGGCATCAGCCCGAAGGACGCGGCGGGCACCGACCCCCAGCAGCGGCTGCTGCTCGAGACCTCCTGGGAGGCCTTCGAGCGGGCCGGGATCGACCCGGCCTCCGTGAAGGGCACGCCCACCGGCGTCTTCGTCGGCCTGATGCACCACGACTACGTGGGCGGCACCATATCCGGCAGCATCGTCTCCGGGCGGATCGCCTACACTCTCGGCCTCGAAGGCCCCGCGGTCACCATGGACACCGCCTGCTCCTCGTCGCTGGTCGCCCTGCACATGGCCGTCCAGGCCCTGCGCAAGGGCGAGTGCTCGCTCGCCCTCGCCGGCGGAGCCGCCGTGATGGCGAGCCCCGAGATGTTCATCGAGTTCAGCGAGCGGCGCGCCCTGTCGCCCGACGGCCGCTGCCGGTCCTTCTCCGCGGACGCCGCCGGGGCCGCGTGGGCCGAGGGCGCGGGCGTCCTGCTCGTCGAGCGGCTCTCGGACGCGCTGCGCAACGGGCACGAGGTCCTCGCCGTGGTGCGCGGCAGCGCCGTCAACCAGGACGGCGCGTCCAACGGCATGACCGCGCCCAGCGGCCCCGCCCAGATCCGCGTGATCGAGCAGGCGCTCGCCGACGCCCGGCTCGCCCCCCGGCAGGTCGATGTCGTCGAGGCGCACGGCACCGGCACCACGCTCGGCGACCCCATCGAGGCACAGGCCGTCATCGCGGCGTACGGGCAGGACCGGCCGGAGGGCCGGCCCATGTGGCTCGGCTCCATCAAGTCCAACATGGGCCACCCCCAGGCCGCCGCCGGCGTCGCGGCGATCATCAAGATGGTCATGGCGATGCGTCACGGCGTCCTGCCGCCGACCCTGCACGCCGAGAACCCCACCACCGCCGTCGACTGGTCGGCCGGCGACGTCGAGCTGCTGACGCGCTCCCGCGAGTGGCGGACCGAGGGCGCGCCGCGCCGCGCCGGGGTGTCCTCGTTCGGGATCAGCGGCACCAACGCCCACACCATCCTCGAACAGGCCCCGGCCGCCGACGAGCCGGAGGACCGGCCGCGGGCCGCCCTGCCCGTCGTGCCGTGGGTGCTCTCCGCCCGCACGGCCGACGCGGTCCGCGCCCAGGCCGGCCGGCTGCTCGAAGCCGAAGCCGAAGCCGCAGCCGGGGCCGGGGGCGAGGGCGGCAACGACCCGTTCGACACCGGCTTCTCCCTGGCCACGACCCGCTCCCTGTTCACCCACCGGGCAGCCGTCACCGGCCGCGACCGCGAGGAGCTGCTGGAGGGCCTGCGCGCGCTGGCCGGCGGCCGGGAGCTGCCGGTGACGGCGGCGGGGCCGGGACGCCTCGCCGTCCTCTTCTCCGGCCAGGGCTCCCAGCGCCCCGGCATGGGCCGCGAGCTGCACGCGGCCTTCCCCGTCTTCGCGCAGGCCTTCGACGAACTGTGCACCGAGTTCGGCAAGCACCTCGACCGGCCGCTGCAGGACGTCATCCTGGACCCCGGCTCCCAGCTGCTGCACCAGACGCAGTTCACCCAGGCCGGCCTCTTCACCTTCGAGGTCGCGCTCTTCCGCCTGCTGGAGTCGTGGGGGATCCGCCCCGACCTGCTCGGCGGGCACTCCATCGGCGAGGTCGTCGCCGCGCACGTCGCCGGCGTGCTGTCCCTGCCGGACGCCGTCACGCTGGTCGCCGCGCGCGGTTGCCTGATGCAGGAACTCCCGCCCGGCGGCGCGATGGTCGCCATCCGGGCCGCCGAGGCCGACGTCGCCCCGCTGCTCACCGAGGGCGCCGCACTCGCCGCCGTCAACGGGCCCCGCGCCGTCGTCGTCTCCGGCGACGAGGACGCGGTCCTGGCCGTCGCGGGCCGGTTCGGCAAGACCACCCGGCTGCGGGTCTCGCACGCGTTCCACTCGCACCGCATGGACGCCATGCTGGAGCCGTTCCGCAAGGCGATCAAGGCACTGGACTTCCACGAGCCCCGGCTGCCCGTCGTCTCCAACGTGACCGGACGGCTCGCCACGGAACTGACCTCGCCCGAGTACTGGGTCCGGCACGTGCGCGACGCCGTCCGCTTCGACGACGGCGTGCGCACCCTCGCAGCCGAGGGCGCCACCCGCTTCCTGGAGGTCGGCCCCGACGCCGTGCTCACCGGCATGGCCCAGGACGCCACGGACCAGGTCGTCGCCACCCAGCGCCGCGACCAGGGCGAGGCCGAGGCCCTCGTCGACGCGGTGTGCCGCCTGCACACCGGCGGGCTGAGCCCCGACTGGTCCGCGCTGTTCGCGGGCGCCCGCCGCGTCGGCCTGCCCACGTACCCCTTCCTGCGCGACCGCCACTGGGAGAACGCCCCCTCGGTCACCGCGGACCGGCCCGTCGACGAGAACGCCGGGTTCTGGCAGCTCGTACGGGACGGGGACGTGCCCGCGCTCGCCGCCACCCTCGGCGTCGAGGACGCCTCCCCCCTCGCCGCCCTCGTGCCCGCGCTCGCCGCGTGGCACGGCGACCGGCAGGCCAACGCCACCGTGGACGGCTGGCGTTACCGCGCGGGCTGGCGCATGCTGTCCGCCGCGCAGGCCCCGGCCACCGCCGGGCAGTGGCTCGCCGTCGTCCCCGAGGACGGCGACCGCGACCCCTGGACCGGCGCCCTGCTCGCCGCGCTCGCCGACGCCGGCCTCGGCCTCGACGTCCTCCCGGTGCCCGCCGCCGCGCAGGACCGCGCAGGATTGACCGCGCTGCTCACCGGCCGCACCGGCGTGGACGGGGTGCTCAACCTGCTCGCCCCCACAGCCCCGGCCGGTGCGACCGCCGCCCTCGTCCAAGCGCTCGCCGGCACCGGGACCGGCGCCAAACTGTGGACCGTCACCCGGGAGGCCGTCGCGCACGAGGCGCGCCCCGAAGGCTTCCGGCAGGCGGCCGTCTGGGGCCTCGGGCGCGTGGCCGCTCTGGAGCACCCCGACCTGTGGGGCGGCCTCGCCGACCTGCCGAAGACGCTCGAACCGCACGTCGTCGCACGGTTCGCGGCCCTGCTCACCGGCGCCGGCGACGAGGACCAGATCGCCGTCCGCGCCTCCGGGGCGTACGCCCGCCGCCTGGAGCACGCCCCCGTGCGCCCGGGAACGCCGTGGCGGCCCACCGGCACCGTGCTGGTGACCGGCGCCACCGGGGCCGTCGGCGCCGAGGTCGCCAAGTGGCTCGCCGCCGAGGGCGCGGAGCACCTGCTGCTCACCAGCCGCCGCGGCGAACGCGCCCCGGGCGCTGCCGAACTGGTGCAGGAGCTGGCCGCGACGGGCACCAAGGTCACCCTGGCCGCGTGTGACGTCACCGACCGCGACAGCCTCGCCGCGCTCCTGCGCACGGTGCCCGCGGAAGCGCCGCTGACCGCCGTCATGCACCTGGCCGGGGTCCTGGACGACGGCGTCCTCGACGCCCTCACCCCCGAGCGCTTCGGCGCCGTGCTCGCCCCCAAGGCCGACGCGGCCTGGCACCTCCACGAGCTGACCGCCGGCCTGGACCTCTCCGCCTTCGTGCTCTTCTCCTCCCTCACCGCCACCGTCGGCGGCGCCGGCCAGGCCAACTACGCGGCCGCCAACGCCTTCCTCGACGGTCTCGCCGAATTCCGGCGCGCCCACGGGCTCCCGGCCACCTCGGTGGCCTGGGGCCCCTGGGGCGGCGCGGGCATGGCCGACAGCGACCACGTGCGCGACGCCGGGCGCGGCCTCGGCATCACGGCCATGGACCCCGCCCGTGCCCTGACCGCACTGCGCCGCGCCCTGGAGGGCGACGAGACCACGCTGACCGTGGCCGACGTGGACTGGACCCGGTTCGTACCGGCGTTCACCTCCGTGCGCAGCAGCCCGCTGCTGGCCGACCTGCCCGAGGTCCGGGACCTGAAGCCGGCCGTCGCCGAGGCCCCCGTGCCCGACGACTTCGCCCGGCGGCTCGCCGCGATGACCGCGGGCGAGCGCGAACGCGCCCTGGTGGACCTCGTCTGCGGCCAGGCCGCGCTGGTCCTCGGCTACTCGGGAGCCGGCGCGGTCGAGCCGACGACGGCCTTCCGCGACCTCGGCTTCGACTCGCTCACCTCCGTCGACCTGCGCAACCGGATCAGCACGGCCGCGGGAGTGACCCTCCCCGCCACCCTGATCTTCGACTACGCGACCCCCGCCGCCCTGGCCGCGCACCTCGGCGGGGAGCTCGGCGGGGCGGCGGCCTCCGCCGACTCCGTCCTCGCCGAGCTGGACCGGCTGGAGGCCCGGCTCCGCGAACTGAGCGCCGAGGACCTCGAACAGGCACGGATCACCGCGCGCCTGCAGACCATGCTGGGCGGGCTGACCGGGACGCTGGCCGGCGCTGACGCCCCGTCGGTCGCCGGACGGCTGGAGGACGCCTCCGCCGACGACGTCTTCGCCTTCATCGACAACGAGCTCGGCACGACGTGACCCGAGCCGCTCCCCCCGTCCCGCACGCCTGCAGCCGAATCTTTCCGCACAGAAGTGGCGACACCCGATGACCAACGATGACAAGCTGCTCGACTACCTCAAGAGGGTCACCGCGGATCTGCACCAGACACGGCAGCGGCTGCGGGACGTGGAGAGCGGGGACGAAGAACCGGTCGCCATCGTCGGGATGAGCTGCCGCTTCCCCGGCGGCGTCAGCACGCCGGAGGAGCTCTGGCAGCTCGTCCACGACGGCACCGACGCCATCACCGGCTTCCCCGAGGACCGCGGCTGGGACGTCGGCTCCCTCTACGACCCGGACCCCGACGCCGCAGGCAAGAGCTATGTGCGCCGGGGCGGCTTCCTGCACGACGCGGGCGACTTCGAACCCGGCTTCTTCGGCATCTCGCCCCGCGAGGCCATCGCCATGGACCCCCAGCAGCGCCTGCTGCTGGAGGTCTCGTGGGAGGCGCTGGAGCGCGCGGGCATCGCCCCGGACTCGGTGCGCGGCGCCCAGGTCGGCGTGTTCGCCGGCACCAACGGCCAGGACTACCGCGACCTGCTCGCGAAGCTGCCGCAGGACACCGAGGCGGCCCTGGGCACCGGCAGCCTCGCCGCGGTGATCTCCGGCCGCATCTCGTACACCCTCGGCATCGAGGGACCGTCGGTCACCATCGACACCGCCTGCTCCTCCGCCCTGGTCGCCCTGCACCTGGCGGTGCAGGCCCTGCGGCAGAAGGAGTGCTCGCTGGCCCTGGCCGGCGGCGCGACCGTCATGTCCACCCCCGGCTCCTTCGTCGCCTTCAGCCGGCAGCGGGGCCTGGCCCCCGACGGCCGGTGCAAGTCCTTCGCGGACAGTGCCGACGGCACCGGCTGGGGCGAAGGCGCGGGCATGCTGCTCCTGGAGCGGCTCTCCGACGCCCGCCGCAACGGCCACCGCGTGCTGGCCCTCGTCCGGGGCTCGGCCGTCAACCAGGACGGCGCGTCCAACGGTCTGACGGCGCCCAACGGCCCCTCCCAGCAGCGCGTCATCCGCCAGGCGCTGGCGAACGCACGGCTGTCCGCGTCCGACGTCGACGCCGTCGAGGCGCACGGCACGGGCACCACCCTGGGCGACCCCATCGAGGCCCAGGCGCTCCTGGCGACGTACGGCCGGGACCGCCCCGCCGGAGCGCCGCTGTGGCTGGGCTCGGTCAAGTCGAACATCGGGCACACCCAGGCCGCGGCCGGCGTCGCCGGCGTGATCAAGATGGTCATGGCGATGCGGCACGGCGTGCTCCCGCGCACCCTGCACGTGGACGAGCCGTCGGACCAGGTGGACTGGACGGCGGGCAGCGTGGAGCTGCTCACGGAGGCGCGTGAGTGGCCGGAGGCCGGCGGGCGTCCGCGCCGCGCCGGCATCTCCTCCTTCGGCGCGAGCGGCACCAACGCCCACACCATCATCGAGCAGGCGCCGCCCGAGGAGGAGCCGGCCGGGGAAGCGGCGGACCGTACCCCCGGCACGGCGCCCTCCCTCGTGCCCTGGACGGTCTCCGGCCGTACCGCCGCGGCCCTGCGGGAGCAGGCGGCACGCCTCGCCACCGCCGTCGGCACGGCCGACCCCGTGGACGTCGGCTTCTCCCTGGCGACGACCAGGACCGCGTACCCGCACCGGGCCGTCGTCCTCGGGCGCGGCCGCGACGAGCTGCTCGGCGGCCTCGCCGCGCTCGCCGAGGGTGGGCCGGGGCCGCTTGAGGGCCGCATCGCCAAGGGACTGACGGCCTTCCTGTTCACGGGCCAGGGCGCGCAGCGCGCGGGCATGGGTAAGGAGCTCTACGCGGAGTTCCCCGCCTTCGCCCGCGCCTTCGACGAGGTGTGCGCCCACTTCGACGCCGGGCTGAAGGAGACCGTCTTCGGCACCGACGCCGCGCCGCTGAACCGGACGGCGTGCACCCAGGCCGCCCTCTTCGCGGTCGAGGTGGCGATGTTCCGGCTCGTCGAGTCGTGGGGCCTGAAGCCCGACTTCCTGGCCGGGCACTCGATCGGCGAGCTGGCGGCCGCCCATGTCGCGGGCGTTCTTTCTCTCCAGGACGCCTGCACCCTCGTGGCGGCCCGCGGGCGCCTGATGCAGGCCCTGCCCGAGGGCGGCGCGATGGTCGCCGTGCGCACGACCGAGGACGAGATCCGTCCGCTGCTGACGGACCGGGTGGGCCTGGCCGCCGTCAACGGCCCGGAGGCCGTCGTCGTCTCCGGTGACGAGGACGCCGTCACGGCCCTGGCCGCCCGCTTCGAGAAGACCAAGCGGCTCCCGGTCTCCCACGCCTTCCACTCCCCGCTGATGGAGCCGATGCTGGCGGAGTTCCGCGCGGTCGCCGAGAGCGTCTCGTACACCAGGGCCGCCGTGCCCGTCGTGTCGAACGTGACCGGCCGCCTCGCCACGGACGAGATGACCTCACCGGAGTACTGGGTCCGGCACGTCCGCGAAGCCGTCCGCTTCCACGACGGCGTCCGCACCCTCGAAGAGGCGGGCGTCACCCGCTTCCTGGAGCTCGGCCCGGACGCGGTCCTCACCGCCATGGCGCGCGAGTGCCTCGGCGAGGCGACGTCCGCGGACGCCGTCCTCGCCTCCGCCACCCGGCGCGGGCGCCCGGAGCCGGAGACGCTGCTGACCGCGGTCGCGCAGCTGCACGTCAGCGGCCACTCCCCGGACTGGGCGGCCCTCTTCGAGGGCGCGCAGCGCGTCGAGCTGCCCACCACCGCATTCCAGCGCGAACGCTTCTGGGCGGACGCCCCGGCCTCCGCCGGCGACGTGACCTCCGCGGGCCTGGACCCGGCCGAGCACCCGCTGCTGGGCGCCACCACCATGCTCGCGGACGAGGGCGGCGCCGTCTTCACCGGCCGCATCTCGGTCCGCACGCACCCCTGGCTCGCCGACCACGTCGTCGGGGAAGCCGTGGTGCTGCCCGGCACCGGCATGGTCGAACTGGCCGTCCGGGCGGGCGACCAGGTCGGCTGCGGCCACCTGGAGGAGCTGACCCTCGAAGCCCCGCTGGTCCTGCCCGAGCGGGACGGCGTCCGCGTGCAGGTGACCGCCGGCGCCCCCGGCCCCGCCGGCAGCCGGACCGTGAGCATCTACTCCCGCCCCGAGAACGCCCTCGCCGATCAGCCGTGGACCCGGCACGCCACCGGCCTGCTCGGCTCCGCCGCGCCGGCCCCCGGGGAGCCCCTCACCACCTGGCCCCCGGCCGGCGCCGAGGAGCTGGACACCACCGGCCTCTACGAGCGGCACGCCGCCTCCGGCCTGCACTACGGCCCGGTCTTCCAGGGCCTGCAGGCCGCCTGGCACCGCGACGGTGAGGTGTTCGCCGAGGTGCGGCTGCCCGAGCAACCCGCCGCCGACGCGAGCCGCTTCGGCCTGCACCCCGCAGCCTTCGACGCCGCCCTGCACGCCCTCGCCCTCATCGGCGACGGCTCCGACGACGAGACCGCACGCCTGCCCTTCATGTTCGCCGGCGTGTCCCTGCACGCCGCGGGCGCGTCCGTGCTGCGGGTGCGGCTCACCCCGGCCGGCGCCCACGCCTTCGCCGTCGATCTCGCCGACGCGACCGGCGCGCCCGTGGCGACGGTGACCACCCTCGCCTCGCGGCCGCTGACGAACCTGAAGCAGGCTCAGGAACCCCACGCGGACGCCCTGTTCCGCCTGGGCTGGAACCCCCTGCCCGAACAGGCCGCCCCCGCCGCCTCCGCCGCCGACACCGGCCACCGCCTCCTGCAGAGCACCCCCGGCACCGGCGCCGACGCCGTCCGCGCAGCCACCCGCGCGGCCCTGGCAGTGCTCCAGGACGACGACCCCCGCACCCTCGTCGTCGTCACCCGCGGAGCCGTCTCCGTCGCCGGCGAGGACGTGCCGGACCTGGCCGGCGCCGCCGTCTGGGGGCTCGTGCGGTCCGCGCAGTCGGAGAACCCCGGCCGCTTCGTCCTGCTCGACCTCGACGCGGCCGCCGACACCGGCGCATCCGTCCGGCTCGCGCTCGCCACGGACGAGCCCCAGGTGGCCGTACGGGACGGAGCGGCCCACGCGGCCAGGCTGACCGCCGCCCCGCCCACCCTCGACGCCGCGCCCGGGCCCGACCCCGACGGCACCGTGCTCCTGACCGGCGCGACCGGCGGCCTCGGCCCCGTCCTCGCCCGGCACCTGGTGACCGCCCTCGGCGCCCGCAGGCTCCTGCTGCTCAGCAGGAGCGGCGGCGCCGGGGACCTCGTCGCCGAACTCGCCGCCCTCGGCGCCCACGCCACCGTCGCCGCCTGCGACGTGGCCGACCGCGCCGCCCTCGCCAAGGCCCTGGCGGACATACCCGCCGCCCACCCGCTCACCGCCGTCGTCCACGCCGCGGGCGTCCTCGACGACGGCGTGGTCGCCTCGCTGACCCCCGAGCGCCTCGACGCCGTGCTGCGCCCCAAGGCCGACGGCGCGCTCAACCTGCACGAGCTCACCGCCGGAGCGGACCTGCGGGCCTTCGTGCTCTTCTCCTCCGTCGCCGGTGTCGCCGGCGCCCCGGGGCAGGGCAACTACGCAGCCGCCAACGCCTTCCTCGACGGCCTCGCAGCCCACCGGCACGCCCGGGGCCTGCCCGCCCTCTCGCTCGCCTGGGGCCCGTGGGCGCCCACCGGCGGCATGACCAGCGGCCTGGACAGCGCCGACCGGGCCAGGATCTCCCGCGGCGGCATGGCCGAGCTCTCCGAGCAGGACGGCACGGCCCTCTTCGACCTCGCCCGCCGCACAGGGCACGCGGCCGTCGCGCCCGTACGGCTCAACCTGCCGGCTCTGCGCGTCCAGGGCGCCGCGCTCGCCCCCGTCTTCCGTTCCCTCGCAGGACGTACGGTGCGCCGCGAGGCCGCCGTCACCGAGGGCGCGGGCCTCTCCCTCGCCGAGCGGCTCGACGGACTCGGGGAGACCGAGCGCCTGGACGCGCTGCTGCAGCTCGTGCGCACCCAGGTCGCGGCCGTCCTCGGGCACAGCAGCCCGGAGGCCGTCGACCCCGGGCGGGCTTTCCAGGACCTCGGCTTCGACTCGCTCGCCGCGATCGAACTGCGCAATGCCCTGTCCACCGAGACCGGACAGCGCCTGCCCTCGACGCTCGTCTTCGACTACCCCTCCTCCCAGGCGCTCGCCGCCCACCTCGCCGAACAGGCCGCGGGCGGGCGCACCGGGGCCCGCAAAGCCGTCCGGACCACCGCGGCCGCCCGCACCGACGAGCCCATCGCCATCGTCGGCATGGCCTGCCGCTACCCGGGCGGGGTGACCTCCCCGGACGGGCTCTGGCAGCTGGTCGCCGACGAGACCGACGCCATCAGCGACTTCCCCGTCAACCGCGGCTGGGACACCGACCGCATCTACGACCCCACGGGCGAGCGCCCGGACACCACCTACGTACGGCGGGGCGGGTTCCTGCACGATGCGGGGGAGTTCGATGCGGGGTTCTTCGGGATCAGTCCGCGTGAGGCGTTGTTGATGGATCCTCAGCAGCGGTTGTTGCTGGAGGGTTCGTGGGAGGCGCTGGAGAGTGCGGGTATTGATCCGGGTTCGCTGAAGGGGAGCCGGACGGGTGTGTTCGCGGGGGTGATGTACCACGATTACTTCGGCAGCTTCGGGTCGGGCAGCATCGTGTCGGGGCGGGTGGCGTACACACTGGGCTTGGAGGGGCCGACGCTGTCGATCGACACCGCCTGCTCGTCCTCCCTGGTCGCCCTCCACCTCGCCGTCCAGTCCCTGCGCCAGGGCGAGTCCTCGCTCGCCCTCGTCGGCGGCGTCGCCGTGATGGCCACGCCCGACACCTTCGTGGAGTTCAGCCGCCAGGGAGCGCTCGCCGCCGACGCCACCTGCCGCGCCTTCGCGACCTCCGCGGGCGGCACCGTCTGGGGCGAGGGCGTCGGCGTCCTCGTCGTGGAACGGCTCTCCGACGCACGCCGCAACGGCCACCGCGTCCTGGCCGTCGTACGGGGCAGCGCAGTCAACCAGGACGGCGCGTCCAACGGCCTGACGGCGCCCAACGGCCCCTCCCAGCAGCGGGTCATCCGCCAGGCGCTGGAGAACGCCGGCCTGGCGACCGCTGACGTCGACGTGGTGGAGGCGCACGGCACCGGCACCACGCTCGGCGACCCGATCGAGGCCCAGGCGCTGCTCGCCACGTACGGGCAGGACCGCCCCGGGGACCGGCCGCTGTGGCTCGGCTCGCTGAAGTCCAACATCGGCCACACACAGGCCGCCGCCGGCGTGGCCGGGGTCATCAAGATGGTGCAGGCCATGCGCCACGGCGTGCTCCCCAGGACCCTGCACGTCGACGAGCCGTCGGACCAGGTGGACTGGACGGCGGGCAGCGTGGAGCTGCTGACGCAGGCGCGCGAGTGGCCGCAGCCGGACGGGCGTCCGCGCCGGGCAGGCATCTCCTCGTTCGGCATCAGCGGCACCAACGCCCACACCATCATCGAGGAAGCCCCGGCCGAGCCCGCACCGGAGCAGCGGAGCGCAGCCGCCCCCTCCATGCCGTGGCTGCTGTCCGCGAAGACCCGCGCGGCCCTGCCCGCCCAGGCCGGGCGGCTGCTGTCCCACCTGGACGCCCACCCGGACCTCGACCCCTCCGGCATCGGCTTCTCCCTCGCCACCACCCGTGCCCACTTCGCCCACCGGGCGGCGGTCACCGGCACGGACCGCGCCGCCCTGAGGGACTCCCTCGCCGCACTGGCCGAAGGCGCCACCGCGCCGGGCCTGGTCGAGGGGATCGCCGCCGGCGGCGCCCGGCCCGTGTTCGTCTTCCCCGGCCAGGGCTCGCAGTGGCAGGGCATGGCCACCGAACTCATCGACGACTCCCCGGTGTTCGCCACCGCCATGAACGACTGCGCCGCCGCCTGCGCCCCCTTCACCGACTGGGACTTCATGGCCGAGCTGCGCGGCCCGCTGGACCGCGTGGACGTCGTACAGCCGCTCCTGTGGGCGGTCATGGTCTCGCTCGCGAAGACCTGGAGCGCGTACGGGGTGCGCCCCGCGGCCGTGATCGGCCACTCCCAGGGCGAGATCGCCGCGGCCTGCGCCGCCGGCGCCCTGTCCCTGGAGGACGGCGCCCGCATCGTCACCCTGCGCAGCAAGGCGATCGCCGAGGACCTCTCCGGAGGCGGCGGCATGATGTCCGTCGCCCTGCCCGCCGACGAGGTCGCCCGGCGGCTGTCCGCGTGGGACGGGCGGCTCTCCGTCGCGGCCGTCAACGGCTCAGGATCGGTGGTGGTGTCCGGCGAGACCGGGGCCCTGGACCTCCTGCAGGCACAGCTCAAGGACGAGGGGGTCCGGGTCAAGCGGCTGCCGGTCGACTACGCCTCGCACTCCGCGCAGGTCGAGACCATCCGCGACCGGCTGCTCGACGCCCTGGCCGGCGTGCGGCCGCGCCCGTCCGACGTGCCCTTCTACTCCACGGTCACCGGCGGGCTCCTCGACACCACCGGGCTGGACGCCGGGTACTGGTACACCAACCTGCGGCAGACCGTGCTCTTCGAGCAGGCCACGCGGGCGGCCGTCGGCAAGGGCCACGGGCTCTTCGTCGAGTCCAGCCCGCACCCCGTCCTCACCCTCGGCATCCAGGAGACCGACGACGGCGTGACCGCCATCGGCTCGCTGCGCCGCGACGAGGGCGGCCGGGAGCGGTTCACCGCCGCCCTCGCCGAGGCCCACGCCCACGGCGCGCCGGTCGACTGGGAGGCCCTCTTCGACGGCGGGCGGCCGCGCCGCGTGGACCTGCCGACGTACGCATTCGAGCACGAGCGGTTCTGGCTGGACAGCGCGTCCGGCGGAGCCGACGTCACCTCGGCCGGCCTCGCGCCGACGGACCACCCCCTGCTGAGCGCGGCGATGACGCGCGCCGACTCCGACGGCGTGGTCCTCACCGGCCGCCTGTCGGTGGGCACCCACCCGTGGCTGGCCGACCACGTGGTCGGCGGGGAGCTGCTGTTCCCCGGCACCGGCTACCTCGAACTGGCCGTGCGCGCCGGCGACCAGGCCGGCTGCGGGCGCGTCACCGAGCTCACGCTGCAGGCCCCTCTGGTGCTGCAGGAGCACGGCGCCGTGCAGCTGCAGGTGGTCGTCGGGGAGGCCGGGGACGCATCGGTGCGGCCGGTGACCGTCTACTCCCGTCCCGAGAGCGCCGGGGACGAACTCCCCTGGACCCGCCACGCCGACGGCCTGCTGGCCCCGGCGGGCACCCCCGCCGAGCCCGAGCTCGCCGTGTGGCCGCCCGCCGGCGCCGAACCGGTCGCGCTGGACGGCGTCTACGAGCAGCTCGCCGAGGCGGGCCTGGCCTACGGGCCCGCCTTCCAGGGCCTGCGCACCGCCTGGCGCCTGGGCCAGGACGTCTACGCGGAGGTGAGCCTGGGCGAGCAGGCCGACGGATTCGGCCTCCACCCGGCCCTGTCGGACGCCGCCCTGCACGCCGTCGGCCTCACCTCCGTCGCCGGTGACGACGCGCTCCTGCCGTTCGCCTGGTCCGACGTGCAGCTGCACGCGACCGGGGCGACGGACCTGCGCGTCCGCGTACGGCCCGCAGGAGCCGAGGGGACGGTCTCCCTGACGCTGGCCGACGCCACCGGGGCCCCCGTGGCGACCGTCGGCTCCCTCGCCCTGCGCCCGATCCCCGCCGAACAGCTCGCCGCGGCCGCCAAGTCGGCCCGCGCCGGGTCGCTCTACCGCGTCGACTGGATCCCCGCACCGGCCACGACCGCCGAACCCGTCCGGGACTACGAGGTCCTGCACGCCGCGGCCGGGACGAGCGCCGAGGAGGTGCGGGCAGCCGTCGCCGGCCTCCTCGACCGGCTGCGCGACGGCCTCGCCGGGGACGCGCCCCTGGTCGTCGTCACCGGCCCCGACCTCGCCGGGGCCGCGGCCGCCGGCCTGACGCGCTCGGCCCAAACCGAGAACCCCGGCCGGATCGTTCTCGTCGAGACCGACGGCACCGATGGCACGGAACTCGCGGACGACGACGCACTGGCCGCCGCGCTCGCCGCGGGGGAGCCGCACGTGGCCCTCCGCGACGGCGCCGTCCACGTCCCCCGGCTCGCCCGTGCCGAAGCGGCCGACGACGCCCCCGCGGTGGACCTGCGCGGCGGCACCGTCCTGGTGACCGGCGCGACCGGCGCTCTGGGCGGCCTGATCGCCCGGCACCTGGTGACCGAGTGGGGAGCGCGGCACCTGCTGCTGCTCAGCCGCCGCGGCGCGGACGCCGCCCTCGTCGCGGACCTGACCGCGCTCGGCGCGGAGGTCACCACGGCCGCCTGCGACGTCGCCGACCGGGACGGCCTCGCCGGAGTGCTCGCGGGGATCCCGGCGGAGCAACCGCTGACCGCCGTGGTCCACGCGGCCGGCGTCCTCGCCGACGGCGTGCTCTCCTCCCTCACGCCCGGACACCTCGACACGGTGCTCCGCCCCAAGGTGGACGCCGCCTGGCACCTGCACGAACTCACCGCAGGGCTGGACCTGCAGGCGTTCGTCCTCTTCTCCTCGGCCGCCGCCACCCTCGGCTCGCCCGGCCAGGCCAACTACGCCGCCGCCAACGCCTTCCTCGACGCACTGGCCGCGCACCGCCGCGGCCTCGGCCTCCCCGCGCAGTCCATGGCCTGGGGCCTGTGGGCGCAGTCCGGCGGCATGACCGGCACCCTCGGCGACACCGACCGCTCCCGCATCTCCCGGGGCGGCGTGGCCGCCCTGGACAACGACGAGGGCCTCGCCCTCTTCGACGCGGCACTGCGGGCGCAGGACCCGGCCGTGCTCCCCGTCAAGCTGGACCTCGCGGCCCTGCGCGCCCAGGGCGACGGCCTCGCGCCGCTCTTCCGCGGCCTCGTGCGCGGCCGCCGGCAGGCGGCGTCCGGCGGCCCGGCCACGGGCACCGACTCCCTGCGCGCCCGCCTCGCCGGCCTGCCGGACGCCGAGCGCGAGCCGGTCCTGGTCGACCTCGTGCGCACGCACGTCGCCGCCGTCCTCGGCCACCGGTCGGGCGACGCCGTCGAGCGCGACAAGGCCTTCCGGGAGCTGGGCTTCGACTCGCTGGCCGCCGTCGAGCTGCGCAACGGGCTGAGCGCGGCCACCGGCCTGCGGCTGCCCGCGACCGTGGTCTTCGACCACCCCAGCCCCGCCGGCCTCGCCCGTCACCTGCTCGCCGAGCTCGTCGGCGGACTCGGCGCGTCACCCGCGGAGACCGCCCCCGCGGCGGCCGACGACGAACCCGTCGCGATCATCGGGATGAGCTGCCGCTACCCCGGCGGGGTGAACTCGCCCGAGGACCTGTGGCGGCTGATCGCCGGGGAGAGCGACGCCATCGGCGAGTTCCCCGCCGACCGCGGCTGGGACCTGGAGGCGCTCTACGACCCGACCCTCGACCGCGAGGGCACCAGCTACGCCCGGCACGGCGGGTTCCTGCACGACGCGGGCGACTTCGACGCCGCCTTCTTCGGCATGGACCCCGAAGAGGCACTCGTCACCGACCCCCAGCAGCGGCTGCTGCTGGAGACGTCGTGGGAGGCGCTCGAACGGGCCGCCATCGACCCCGCCGGGCTGCGCGGGAGCCGGACCGGGGTGTTCGCCGGCGTCATGTACCACGACTACTTCGGCAGCTTCGGCTCCGGCAGTGTCGTCTCGGGCCGCGTCGCCTACACGCTCGGCCTGGAGGGGCCGACGCTCTCGGTGGACACCGCCTGCTCCTCGTCCCTCGTCGCCCTGCACCTCGCGGTGCAGTCCCTGCGCCGCGGCGAGTGCACGCTGGCCCTGGCCGGCGGCGTCACGGTGATGGCGACCCCCGGGACCTTCGTCGAGTTCAGCCGCCGGCGGGGCCTCTCGCGCGACGGCCGCTGCCGGCCCTTCGCCGACGCCGCCAACGGCACCGGCTTCGGCGAGGGCGCCGGCGTCCTCCTCCTCGAACGGCTCTCCGACGCCCGCCGCAACGGGCACCGCGTCCTCGCGGTCGTCCGCGGCACCGCGGTCAACCAGGACGGCGCCTCCAACGGCATCACCGCCCCCAACGGCCCCGCCCAGCAGCGCGTCATCCGCGGGGCCCTGGCCGCCGCGGGCGTCTCCGGCGCCGACGTCGACGTCGTCGAGGCGCACGGCACCGGCACCACGCTCGGCGACCCCATCGAGGCCCAGGCCCTGATCGCCACCTACGGCAAGGAGCACACCGGCGACCGCCCGCTGTGGCTGGGCTCGGTCAAGTCGAACATCGGGCACACCCAGGCCGCGGCCGGCGTCGCCGGCGTGATCAAGATGGTGCAGGCCCTCCGCAACGAGGTACTGCCCAGGACCCTGCACGTCGACGAGCCGTCCCGGCACGTCGACTGGTCGGACGGCACCGTCCGCCTCCTCACCGAGTCCCGGGAGTGGCCGGAGTACGGACGCCCGCGCCGCGCCGGCATCTCCTCCTTCGGCATCAGCGGCACCAACGCGCACGTGGTCCTCGAAGCCGCCCCGGCGGACCCCGAGCCCGCGCCGGAGCCGCAGACCGCGCCGCTCCCGGCCGTACCGTGGCTGCTGTCCGGCCACGACCAGGACGCACTGCGCGCCCAGGCCGGCCGCCTGCTGTCCCACCTGGCGGACCGGGACGACCTCGACCCGCACCGGATCGCCGGCGCGCTCGCCGGTACGCGCACCGCGCTCACCCACCGCGCGGCCGTCACCGGAGGCGACCGCGAGGAACTCCTGCGCGGCCTGCGCGCGCTGGCCGCCGGAACCGCCTCGCCGTCCGTGGTCACCGGCACGGCGACGGACGGCAGGCTCGCCTTCCTCTTCTCCGGCCAGGGCTCGCAGCTCGCCGGCATGGGCCTGGAACTGGCCGCGGCCTTCCCGGCCTTCGACCGCGCCCTCGGCGAGGTCTGCGGGCACCTCGACCCGCTGCTGGACCGGCCCCTGCGCGACGTCCTGTCCTCCGCGGAGCTGCTGGAGCGCACCGGGTACACCCAGCCCGCCCTGTTCGCCGTCGAGGTCGCCCTGTTCCGGCTGCTGGAGTCCTGGGGCGTCCGGCCGGACCTGCTGGCCGGCCACTCCGTCGGCGAGTTCGCCGCCGCCCACGTCGCGGGCGTGTGGTCCCTGGCCGACGCGGCGACCCTGGTCGCCGCCCGCGGCCGCCTCATGCAGGCCCTGCCCGCCGGCGGCACCATGATCGCGGTCAAGGCCGCCGAAGACGAGGTCGCGCCCCTGCTGACCGGCGACGTGAGCATCGCGGCCGTCAACGGCCCGGACTCCGTCGTGCTCTCGGGCCCGG
Organism: Streptomyces rectiverticillatus; assembly: GCF_013394065.1. Taxonomy (NCBI): domain Bacteria; kingdom Bacillati; phylum Actinomycetota; class Actinomycetes; order Kitasatosporales; family Streptomycetaceae; genus Streptomyces; species Streptomyces rectiverticillatus. The sequence continues at coordinate 631,262 of NZ_CP040752.1, read as the reverse complement.
CGCAGCAGGTCCGCGCGATCGCCGGCCGCTTCGAGCGGACCCGGGAACTCGCCGTGAGCCACGCCTTCCACTCGCCCCTCATGGAACCGATGCTCGACGCCTTCCGCGAGGTCGCCGAGGGCATCGCCTTCCACCCGCCCCGCATCCCGCTCGTCTCCGCCCTCACCGGCGCCCGGGCCACCGCGGACGAGCTGTGCTCGCCCGGGTACTGGGTGCGCCACGCCCGCTCGGCGGTGCGCTTCGCCGACGCCGTGCGCGCCCTCGAGGACGCGGGAGCGCGGCGCTTCGCCGAGATCGGGCCCGGCGGGGTGCTGACCGCGCTGGCCGCCGAGTGCCTGACCGGCGACGCCACCGTGATCCCCCTCCTGCGCAAGGACAAGGACGAACCGGCCGCGGTCGCCGCCGCACTCGGCGCGCTCCACGCCCACGGCGCCACGGTGGACTGGGACCGGCTGCTGCCCGACGGGCGCGGCGTCGACCTGCCCACGTACGCCTTCCAGCGCCGCCGTTACTGGATGGCGAGCGACGCCCCCGGCCTCCGCGCCGCCGCGGACCACCCGCTGCTCGGCACCGCCGTGGAACTGGCCGGCGCCGACGGGCTGCTGTTCACCGGCGACCTCTCCCTGCACAGCCACCCGTGGCTCGCCGACCACGCCGTCGGCGGCACGGTACTGCTGCCCGGCACGGCGTTCGTGGAGATGGCGCTCGCCGCCGGGGCACGCGCCGGATGCGGCACGGTCGAGGAACTGACCATCGCCGAACCCCTCGTCCTGCCCGGGAACGGCACCGTGCGCCTGCAGTGCACCGTGAGCGAACCGGACGCCTCCGGAGCCCGGACCTTCCGGGTCTACTCCGCAGCCGCCGCGGGCGAACCGTGGACCACGCACGCCACCGGCCTCCTGAAGGCCGGGTCCGTCCCGGCCCCGGCCCCGGCCGCGCCGGAGGCCTGGCCGCCCGCCGCCGAACCGCTCGGCCTGGAGGGCGTGTACGAGCGGCTGGCCGCGCTCGGCGCCGCCTACGGGCCGCGGTTCCAGGGCCTGCGCGCCGCTTGGCGGCGCGGCGACGAGGTCTTCGCGGAGATCGAACTCCCTGCGGAGGGCGACGCGTTCGCCCTCCACCCGGCACTGTTCGACGCCGCGCTGCACGCGATCGGGCTGCGGGAAGGCGCCGCCGAGCGCATGACGCTGCCGTTCGCCTGGACCGGCGTCGAGTTGCACGCCGTGGGAGCGACCGCCCTGCGCGTACGGATCACCGGCGCCGGCCCCGATTCCGTACGGATCGAAGCCACCGACGCCCTGGGTACACCGGTGCTCTCCGTGCAGTCGCTGACGTTGCGCGAGGTCTCCGCCGACCGCCTCGCCTCCGCCGCCGCGGGCAGGAGCGACACGCTGTTCGCCGTGGAGTGGGTCAAGGCGCCCGGCGACGACGTGGCCCCCGGCACCGGCCGCTGGGCCGTGCTCGACGACGGGCGGGGGATCGCCGGGAGGATCGCCGGCGCCCTCGAAGGCGAGGTCGAGGCCGTCCACGCGGTCGCGGACCTCGACGAGGCCGCGGCACACCTGCCCGCCGCGGCCGGCGTGCTCGTGCTGCCGTACACCGGCGGCGAAGGCCCGCAGGCCGTCCGCTCCGGCACGGCCGCCCTGCTCGGCCGGCTCCGCTCCTGGCTCGCCGACCCGCGGTTCGAGGCCTCGACCCTGGCCGTCGTGACCGGCGGGGCCGTCAGCACCGACGGCGAGGACGTCACCGACCTGGCCGGAGCCGCGGCCTGGGGCCTGCTGCGGTCCGCACAGTCCGAACACCCCGGCCGCATCGTCCTGATCGACCTCGACGCGCACGCCGGACCCGACGCCTACCGGCTGCTGCCCGCAGCCGTCGCCGGCGGCGAACCCCAGCTCGCCCTGCGCTCGGGCGTCCTCAGCGCACCGCGGCTCACCCGGGCCGCACCGTCCGCCGCGCACTCCGCCGACTGGCACGGGACCGTGCTCGTCACCGGCGGGACCGGCGCCCTCGGCCGCCTCGTGGCACGCCACCTGGTCACCCGACACGGCGTGCCGAAGCTGCTGCTGACCGGCAGGCGCGGCCCGGACGCCCCCGGGGCGGCCGAGCTCCGCGCCGAGCTCACCGCCCTGGGCGCCGAGGTCACCGTGGCCGCCTGCGACGCCGCCGACCGGGATGCCCTGGAGCGGCTCCTGGCCGAGCACCCGGTGACCGGCGTCGTGCACGCCGCCGGCGTCCTCGACGACGGCGTGATCGACTCCCTGACGCCGGAGCGCATCGACACCGTGCTCCGCCCCAAGGCGGACGCGGCCTGGCACCTCCACGAGCTCACCAAGGACAAGCCGCTGTCGGCGTTCGTCCTCTTCTCCTCGGCCGCCGGCCTGCTCGGCAGCCCCGGACAGGCGAGCTACGCCGCCGCCAACTCCTTCCTCGACGCCCTGGCCGTGCACCGCAGGGCGGCCGGCCTGCCGGCCACCTCCCTGGCCTGGGGCGCGTGGTCCGGCGGCGGGGGCATGGCCGACCGCCTCGGCGACGCCGACACCCGGCGCCTCGACCGGGCGGGCGTGGCCGGCCTCGGCGAGGACGAGGGCCTGGCCCTGTTCGACGCGGCGTCCGGCCACGAGGAGAGCGTGCTGATGCCCGCCCGGCTCGACACGGCCGCCATGGCCCGCTCCGGCAGGATCCCGCCGCTGCTGCGCGGCCTCGTCCGCTCGCCCCGGACCGTCGTCCGGTCCGCGTCGACGGCGTCCGCCGCGCTCCGCAACCGGCTGGCGGGGCTGCCCGCGGAGGAGCGCACCCCGCTGCTCCTGGAGGTGGTCGGCGAACAGGCCGCGGCAGTGCTGGGGATCACCGCGATCGAGCCGGACCGCGCGTTCGGCGAGCTGGGCTTCGACTCGCTGACCGCGGTCGAGTTCCGCAACGGCCTCAACGAGGCGACCGGCCTGCGGCTCCCGGCCACGCTGATCTTCGACTACCCGAGCCCGGAGGTGCTGGCGGACCACCTGTCCGCCGAACTGGCCCCGGCCGGGCCGTCCGCCGCCGGCGCGGAGGGGGCCTACGAGGCCTACGGGGCCGACGGGGCCGAGGAGGCAGCCGTCCGCCGCGCCCTCGCGGGGCTGCCCCTGGCTGCACTGCGCGACGCGGGCCTGCTCGACGGCCTGCTCGAGCTGGCCGGGGTCCGGCCGCGGCCCTGCGCGGACCAGGAGGGCGAGAGCGGCGCGTCGATCGACGCCATGGACGCGGAGAGCCTGATCAGCCTGGCTCTCGAAGGCACGGCCGGGGACGACGACGCCCTGTGACAAGGAGTGGGAACGTGGCTCAGCCCGAGAAACCGGACGCCCGGATGGTCGAAGCGCTCCGCGCTTCGCTCAAGGAGGCCGACCGGCTGCGGGAACGGAACCGCAAGCTGACCGCCGCGCTGCGGGAGCCGATCGCGATCGTGGGGATGGCGTGCCGGTACCCGGGCGGCGTGCGCTCGCCGGAGGAGCTGTGGGACCTGGTCGCGGAGGGCGGGGACGGCATCACCGGCTTCCCCGCCGACCGCGGCTGGGATCCCGCCCTCCACGACCCGCAACCCGGCGTCGAGGGCAGGAGCTACACCGCCGAGGGCGGGTTCCTGCACGATGCGGGGGAGTTCGATGCGGGGTTCTTCGGGATCAGTCCGCGTGAGGCGTTGTTGATGGATCCTCAGCAGCGGTTGTTGCTGGAGGGTTCGTGGGAGGCGCTGGAGAGTGCGGGTATTGATCCGGGTTCGCTGAAGGGGAGCCGGACGGGTGTGTTCGCGGGGGTGATGTACCACGATTACTTCGGCAGCTTCGGGTCGGGCAGCATCGTGTCGGGGCGGGTGGCGTACACGCTGGGTCTGGAGGGGCCGACGCTGTCGATCGACACCGCCTGCTCGTCCTCCCTCGTCGCCCTCCACCTGGCCGCCCAGTCCCTGCGCCAGGGCGAGTGCACCCTGGCGCTGGCCGGCGGGGTCACGGTCATGGCCTCGCCGGGCACGTTCGTCGAGTTCAGCAGGCAAGGAGCGCTCTCGCCCGACGGCCGCTGCAAGTCCTTCGCCGACGGCGCGGACGGCACAGGATTCGCCGAGGGCGTCGGCGTCCTCGTCGTGGAACGGTTGTCGGACGCGCGGCGCAACGGGCACGAGGTGCTGGCCGTCGTACGGGGCAGCGCCGTCAACCAGGACGGTGCGTCCAACGGCCTGACGGCCCCGAACGGCCCCTCCCAGCAGCGGGTGATCCGGCAGGCGCTGGAGAGCGCGGGGCTTTCGCCGTCCGATGTGGATGCGGTGGAGGCGCACGGCACCGGCACCACGCTCGGCGATCCGATCGAGGCCCAGGCGCTGCTCGCCACGTACGGACAGGACCGGCCGGAGGGCCGTCCGCTGTGGCTGGGCTCCGTGAAGTCCAACATCGGCCATACGCAGGCCGCCGCGGGCGTCGCCGGAGTGATCAAGATGGTGCAGGCGATGCGCCACGGTGTCCTGCCCAGGACCCTGCACGTGGGCGAGCCGTCGACGCAGGTCGACTGGTCGGCCGGCAGTGTGGAGCTGCTGACGCAGCCGGAGGAGTGGCCGGACACCGGCCGCCCCCGCCGGGCCGGGATCTCCTCCTTCGGCATCAGCGGCACCAATGCCCACACCATCATCGAGCAGGCGCCCGCCGAGGACGGTCCGGCGGCGGAGCAGCCGGAGCCCGGCCTCGTACCGCCCGTCGTCGTCTGGCCGCTGTCCGCCCGCGGGCAGCAGGCCCTGCCCGCCCAGGCCGAGCGGCTCCACGCCTTCCTGGAGCAGCGGCCGGAGCTCGAACCGGCTGCCGTGGCCCGGTCGCTGGGCACCCGGCGGGCCGCCTTCGCCGACCGGGCCGCCGTCGTCGGCACCGACCGCGAGCAGCTCCTCCTCGGCCTGCGCGCCCTGGCCGCGGGCGAGAGCTCGCCCGCCGCGGTCCGGGGTACGGCGCGCAAGGGCGGGCGCACGGCCTTCCTCTTCACCGGGCAGGGCGCGCAGCGGCTCGGGATGGGCGCCGGACTGCGGGCGGCCCACCCGGTGTTCGCCGACGCCTTCGACGAGGTGGACGAGGCCCTGGACGTCGGTCTGTCCGGCGTCCTCTTCGGCACGGACGCCGACCGGGCCGACCTCACCCTCTACGCGCAGACCGGCCTCTTCGCCTACGAGGTCGCCCTGTTCCGGCTGCTGGAGTCGTGGGGCATCCGCCCGGACCTCGTCGCCGGGCACTCGATCGGCGAGCTGGTGGCCGCCCATGTCGCGGGCGTCCTCTCCCTTCAGGACGCCTGCACCCTCGTGGCGGCCCGCGGGCGCCTGATGCAGGCCCTGCCCGAGGGCGGTGCGATGGTCGCCGTGCGGGCCACCGAGGAGGAGATCCGCCCGCTGCTGACGGACCGGGTGGGCCTGGCGGCCGTCAACGGCCCCGACTCCGTGGTGATCTCCGGTGAGCTCGGCGAGGTGCTCCATATCGCGGAGGGCTTCGGGCGGACCAAGCGGCTCAAGGTCTCGCACGCCTTCCACTCGCCGCTCATGGACGGCATGCTGGCCGACTTCCGTACGGTCGCCGAGAGCGTGACGTACCACGAGCCGCGTATCCCCGTCGTGTCGAACCTGACCGGAGAGCTCGCCGGCAAGGACCTCCTGCGCGACCCCGCGTACTGGGTCCGCCACGTGCGCGAGCCGGTCCGCTTCGCGGCGGGCGTACGGGCCCTCGCCGCCGCCGGCGCGCGCCGCTTCGTCGAGCTGGGGCCCGACGCCGTCCTGACCGGCATGGCCCGGGAGAGCGTCCCGGACGGGTCTTTCATTCCTCTCGGACGGCGCCGCGGCCCCGAGACGACAACCCTGGCCCAGGGCCTGGCACGGCTGTACGTGGACGGCCTCGCCCCCGGCTGGCAGGCCCTGTTCCCCGGGGCCGCGACGACGCCCCTGCCCGCGTACGCCTTCCGGCGCCGGCGCTACTGGCTCGCCGCGGACGTCCCGCTGACCTTCGGCCCGCTCACGGACCCCGGACCGGAGCCCGCCGCGGAGCCCCTGCACGACCGGCTGGCCGCCGCCTCCCCGGCCGGGCAGGAGGAACTGCTGACCGGTCTCGTACGGGCCCGCACGGCCGCCGTGCTCGGCCACACCGGACCCGATGAGGTCGACCCGGAGACCGGGTTCCTGGAGACCGGGATGGACTCGGTGTCGGCCACGGAACTGCGGCACGCGCTCGCCGGCGCGACCGGGCTGACGCTGCCGGCCGGAGTCGTCTTCGAGCACGGCACCCCGGCTGCGCTCGCCGCCCATCTGCGCACCATGCTCGCCGATGGCGGGCGGGCGCCCGACACCGATGAGGCCGCGGAGTCCGAGTCGATAGGTGGCCTGCTGCGCCGCGCGGCGGCCGGCGGGGACATGATGAAGGGGATGGCCCTGCTCAACGCCGTCGCCGAGATCCTGCCCGGCTTCTCCTCCGCGGCCGAACTGGGCGGGCTCGAGCCGTCCGTACGCCTCGCGCAGGGCGGCGACGGCCCCAAGCTGATCTGTTTCCCCTCGCCGATGGCGCTCGGCGGCGCCCAGCAGTACGCGCGCTTCGCGGCCCGCTTCCGGGGCCGCCGGGAAGTCGTCGTGCCCGCCGTGCCGGGCTTCGGCAAGGGCGACGCCCTGCCCCTGTCGGTCGACGCGGCCATCGAGGTGTTCGCCGAAGAGGTGCGCACCGCCGCCGCGGGCGAGCCCTTCGTCCTGGTGGGCTACTCCTCCGGCGGGCAGTTCGCCCACGCGACCGCGGAGGTGCTGGAGAAGGCGGGCACCCCGGCGCTGGCCGTCGTCCTGCTGGACACCTATCTGCCCGGCGACGACGGCAAGGACGAGCTCTGGCGGCAGATGTTCATGGGCATGCTGGACCGGGAGTCCTCCTTCGGCCGGTTCAGCGCCGCCCGGCTCGCCGCGATGAGCCGCTACAGCGACCTCATCACCGACTGCATGCCCGGTGCGCTGTCCGCGCCCGTGCTCTTCGTCCGGCCGGCGGAGTCGTTCGCGACCGGAGCGGGGACGGACGACTGGCGTGCCACGTGGGACGGCGAGCACGTGCTGCGGGAGGTGCCGGGCAACCACTTCACGATCCTGGAGGAGTCGGCCGCCTCCACCGCCGCGGCCGTGGACGCCTGGCTGCCTTCCCTCGGCGACTGACCCGCCACCCATATCTGACGAAACGTCACCGGCGTTGTCCGGCGTCGGTCCGGCACCGCGATCCGCGGTGCCGGACCAACGCCGGTGTGCGTCAGCGCGGCCGGAGCGTCAGCAGGCCCGCGGCCAGGAACTCGCCCACCCATCCGTTGAGTTCGGCGCGGATCCCTTCCTCGTCGCCGCCCCGCAGCGGGGCGAGCTCCGCTGCCGCACGCCCGGGGTCCCAGTCGTTCTGCTGCAGGGCGATCCACATCGACGTGCCCAGCGGCCCGCACCGGTGCCGGATGCCCGTGCGCGGCGAGAACAGGTCCAGCCGGCCGTCGGGCAGGACCCTGGCCATCAGATCCGGCTCGGCCCGTAAGCCCTCCACCGCCGTCTTCTCCGGCGGCTGTTCACCGCCGAGGCGGCGGGCCGTTCGGCGAATCGAATGCAACACCATGGATCCTCCCGGCTGGGACGCAACCTGGACGGGCGCCCTCGTGGGTCCGCACCGCCCGTGCGGCGGCCCGCATCGCTGTCGACGCTACAGACGGTCGCCTCCCGGCGGAACCGGGCTGACTGAACCGGAAGAAGGAGGAAACGGGTGCCGGGAGGTGGAGAAACCTCTACTCCCAAGACACCCTTCAGCGTCATTCTTTCGAACCCGCCCGGCTCCTAGCGTTGTTTGCAGATCACGCGGGGTGCGTGACAGTCCGGTGGGGGGTCTCGGTGCACACACGAGAAGACGTGCGATCAACGACGGCAGTGCGGCTGGAAGCGGTCCGGAAGATCTACGGCAAGGGCGACAACGAGGTGGCCGCGCTCAAGGAATTGAGCATGTCCTTCGGCACCGGCACCTTCACCGCCGTGATGGGCCCGTCGGGCTCCGGGAAGAGCACCTTCCTGCACTGCGCCGCGGGCCTCGACCAGCCCACGTCGGGCTCGGTGACGGTCGGCGACGTGGACCTCGCCGGGCTGGACGAGGTGCAGCTGACCAAGCTGCGCCGCGACCGCATCGGCTTCATCTTCCAGTCCTTCAACCTGCTGCCCGCGCTGACCGTGATGCAGAACATCATGCTGCCGCTGAAGCTCGCCGGTAAGCGCCCGAACAAGAACCAGATCCTCATGGTGGTCAACCGGGTCGGCCTGGCCGAGCGGATCAACCACCTGCCGGGCCAGCTCTCCGGCGGCCAGCAGCAGCGCGTGGCCATCGCCCGCGCCCTGGTCACCCGGCCCGACGTCATCTTCGCCGACGAGCCCACCGGCGCCCTGGACACCCGGACCGCCGCCGCGGTGCTCGCCCTGCTGCGCGAGTCGGTCTCCGCCATCGGCCAGACCCTGGTGATGGTCACCCACGACCCCGTGGCCGCCTCGTACGCCGACCGCGTGGTCTTCCTCGCGGACGGACGGTTCGTCGGCGAGCTGCACCGGCCGACCGCCGAAGCGGTCGCCGCCCGGATGACGCGCCTGGGCGCCTGGGACGACGAGACCCGCGAGCCGTCCGCGACGGTGGCCGGAGGTCTGCACTGATGTGGGCCCTGGTCTTCCGTACGCTGAAGTTCCGTAAGACGGGGTTCATCGCCACCTTCCTCGCGATGTTCCTCGGCGCCGCGATCGTCATGGGCTGCGGCGGTCTCCTCGAGACCGGCATCCGGATGGCCGCACCGCCGCAGCGGCTCGCCGCCGCACCGATCGTGGTGACGGGCCAGCAGAAGCACGACGGCACCGCGCTCAGCGAGCGCAACCGCATCGACCCCGCCCTGCTCGACACCGTCCGCTCGGTGCCCGGGGTCCGGCAGGCCGTCGCCGACGTGTCCTTTCCCGCGACCGTGCTCACCGGCGGGAAGCCGGTCGCCGGCGGCTCCGGTTCCGCCGGGCACAACTGGGACAGCGCCCGGCTGACCCCGTACGCCCTCACGCAGGGCGCGGCCCCCGCCCGCAACGGCGAGGTCGTCCTCGACTCCGGCCTGGCCGCCCGCTCGGGAGCCTCCGTCGGCTCGAGCGTCGACCTGGCCGCACACGGCACCACCCGGAAGTACGTGGTCACCGGCGTCGTGGAGAGCAAGGGCGGCAGCAGCACGGATCCGGCCGTGTTCTTCTCCGGCGCCGAGGCCCTGCGGCTGGCCGCGACCGACGGGAAGATCGACTCCATCGGCGTGCTGCCCGCGCCGGGCACGAGCACGGCCGCACTCGGCAAGGCCGTCGAGGCCGAAGTGGGGGACGGCGCCATCGTCCTCACCGGCGAGCGGCGGGGTCTCGCCGAACTGCCCGGCACCATGGCCAGCCAGAAGACGGTCACCATCCTGGCGTCGATCTTCGGCAGCTGGGCGATCCTCATCGTGATGTTCGGCGTGGCCTCCACCCTGGGGCTGTCGCTGCAGCAGCGCCAGCACGAGATGGCCCTGCTCCGCGCCATCGGCACCACCTCCCGGCAGGTGCGCCGGATGATCCTCGGCGAGACCGCCGTGCTGTCGGTGCTGGCCACCGCCCTGGCGATCCTGCCCGGCCGGTACCTCGGCGAGCTGCTCTACGGCCAGCTGACCGGACACGGTGTCGTGTCGGACGCGGTCGCCTTCCGCGAGGGCTGGATCCCGGTCGCCGTCGGCGCGGTCGCCGCCGTCGCCGCGGCCCTGGGCGCGACGCTCTTCGCCGGGCGGCGCGCCGCGCGGACCAAGCCCGTCGCCGCGCTCGCCGAGAGCGCGACGCAGACCCGCTGGTTCACCGTCCCCCGGCTGCTGCTCGCCCTGTTCTTCTTCGCCAACGGCATCATCCTGTCGATCGTCACGGCCACGGTGATGGACGACGGGCCGTCCCTCGCGAGCACCGCCGGCCCCGCGTCCGTCCTCTTCGCCATCGGCCTCGCCCTGCTGGCCCCCGGCATCACCAAGGGGATCGTGACCGTGCTGCGCCTGCCGGTCCGGCTGCTGACGGGGCTCTCCGGCGAACTCGCCCTGCACAACGCGGCGACGCGCAACGTCCGCATGGCGGGCGCCGTCGCCCCGATCATCCTGCTGATCGGCATCGCCACCGGCACCCTGTACATGCAGTCGACGGAGGACAGCGTCTCCGCACGCGGCTACGCCGAGAACGTGCTCGCCGACTACGTGATCGACTCGTCGGCCGGGGGCTTCGGCCCGGGCGTCGTCGAACAGGTCCGTGCCGTCCCCGGGGTGGCCGGCGCCTCCGAGCTGGTCTCCTCGGACGGACAGGCCGGCAAGAACGGCGGCTCCGGCATCGCCCTGCGCGGCGTCTCCGCCGCCGACGCGGACAAGACCCTCGCGGTCAGCCCCGTCTCCGGATCGCTCGACGGACTGCAGGGCAACACCGTGGCCCTGTCGGACAAGCAGGCGCAGAAGTTCGGCGTCCGCGTCGGGGACACGCTGCCGGTGCGCCTCGGCGACGGCACCCGCACCGACCCGAAGGTCGTCGCGCTCTTCCCCGACAACCCCAAGCAGCAGTACCTCCTGCTGCCGTCCGCGGTCCTAGCCCCGCACACGACCGCCGGTCTGCCCGGGCAGATCCTGGTCCGGGCAGACGCCGACGCCGACCGTGGCGCCCTCCAGGAGAAGCTCGACCGGCTCGCGGCCGCCCAGCCCGGCGCCGAGGTGGCCGGACGCGCCACGCTGACGAGCCAGAACAACCAGATCCAGCAGATCCTGGTCTCGGCGAACTACACGATCGTCGCCATGATCGTCGGCTATGCGGCGATCACCGTGATCAACGCCCTGGTGGCGGTGACCCGGCAGCGCAACCGGGAGTTCGGCCTCCAGCGGCTGACCGGCGCCACCCGCGGCCAGGTGATCGGCATGCTGAGCGTCGAAGGCGGCCTGGTCGCCGTCATCGGCACCGTGCTCGGCACCGTCGCCGCCGCCACGACCATCGTCCCGTACAGCCTCGTCAAGAACGGCACCCCGATGCCCGAGGGATCCATCGGCATCTACCTGGCGATCATCGGGGGAGCCCTCGTCCTCATCTTCGGCGCGACGCTGGTGCCGTCCTGGCGCGGCATGCGCACCCCGCCGATCGAGACGGTGGCCAAGCCCGCCTGACCGGACGGCGGCCGGCCGGCCGCCGTTCCCCACGGACGTCTTTCCCGGGCGGTGCCCCCGTAGCCGCCCGGGAAAGACCCGTCTCCAACGGGCGCCCCGCATAGGCACATTGTGGGCACGAGCCGGGTTCACCTAGCATGCGGATACCGAGACCACCTATCCTGATGAGGACGACCGGGACCTTGACCGACGCTCTCGGCGCATGGCGCGCCCGGGCCCGCCGCGCGGGCGCCGACACGGTGGTCGGAGCGGCGATCGCGGCCGGATCGATGGCGGCCCTGGGACTCTTCCTCGTCACCGTCTACTTCGTGATCCTCTTCGTCATCGGCATCGGCGCCGTCGCGCTGCCGATCGTCACCAAGGGCGTCCGGTGGCTGTGCAACCTCAACCGCCGCGCCGCCGGCCGGGCGGGCGTCCCGGTCGCCGTCCCCTACCACCCGGAGCCCCAGGAGTTCGAGAAGGACATCGTCGGGTGGATGCGCCGCTGCAAGTGGATCCTCACCGACCCCGCCACCTGGCGCGACCTGCTGTGGCTGCTCCTCGATACCGCGGCCGGGATGATCGGCCTCGTGCCGGCCGCCGTCCTCTACTACGCCCTGGAAGGGCTCGCGGTGGGCGCCGGCCTCTGGCAGCCCATCCTCGACGCGAACGGCAGCGGCCGGTGGTACTGCTTCATCACCGTCGACAGCTGGCCGAGCGCCCTCCTGGCCCTCGCGGCCGCGGGCGGCCTGCTGGCCGCCTGGCTGTGGGTGAGCCGGCCGGCCCTCAAGGCGCACGCCTACTTCACCCGCTTCCTCCTCGGCCCGGCCGAGCGCACCGTGCTCGCCTCCCGCGTACGGCACCTGGCCGAGACCCGGAGCACCGCGCTGGACACGCAGGCGGCCGAGCTCCGCCGCATCGAACGGGACCTCCATGACGGCGCCCAGGCCAGGCTCGTGGGCCTCGGCTTCACCCTCGGGGCGGTCGAGCGCACCATGGACCGCAAGCCGGAGGAGGCGCGGCGGCTGCTGCGCGAGGCACGCGAGTCCTCCGTCCTCGCCCTCAGGGAGCTGCGCGACCTCGTCCGCGGCATCCACCCGCCCGTGCTCGCCGAGCGCGGCCTCGCCGACGCCGTGCGCGCCCTGGGCATCGACAGCCCGCTCGAGGTCGCGGTGGAGGCGGACGTCCCCGGCCCGCTGCCGGCGCCGGTCGAGTCCGCCGTGTACTTCTCCGTGTCGGAGCTCCTGACCAACGCCCTGAAGCACTCCGGGGCGGACCGCGTCGAGATCGTGCTCCGGCACGAGGGGGACGTGCTGCACGCCCGCGTCGCCGACGACGGCCGCGGCGGCGCCGACGTCGGCGGGGGCACCGGGCTGCACGGCATCCGCCGCCGCCTGGCCACTTTTGACGGAACCCTGGACATCAGCAGCCCCGTGGGCGGTCCGACCGTGACGAAAATGGAGATACCGTGCGCGTTGTCCTCGCCGAAGACCTCTTCCTCCTGAGGCAGGGGCTCATCCAGCTCCTGGAGGCCTACGACTTCGAGGTCGTTGCCGCCGTGGACAACGGCCGGGACCTGTCCGCGGCCCTCGCCGAGCACCGGCCCGACATCGCGATCGTGGACGTGCGGCTCCCCCCGACGTTCACCACCGAGGGCCTCCAGGCCGCGCTGCAGGCCCGCCGCGACATCCCGGGGCTGCCGATCCTCGTGCTCTCCCAGAACGTCGAGCAGATGTACGCCAGGGAGCTGCTGGCCGACGGCACCGGCGGCATCGGCTATCTGCTGAAGGACAGCATCTTCGACAACGACCAGTTCATCGACGCCATCAGCCGGGTGGCGGCCGGGGGCACCGCCATGGACCCCGCGGTGGTCGCCCAGCTGATGGTCAGCCATGCGCGCGACGAGCCCCTCGGCGCCCTCACGGCGCGCGAACGGCACGTCCTGGAGCTCATGGCCGAGGGCTGCTCCAACATGGCCATCGCGCAGCGCCTGACCATCAGCGAGGGCGCGGCGGCCAAGCACATCTCCAACATCTTCGCCAAGCTCATGCTGCCGCAGGACAGCGACAGCAACCGCCGCGTCCTCGCCGTCCTGGCCTATCTCAACGCCTGACCGGCCGTGCCGTCAGTGAATGCGGACCATCCGGACCGGTGAGCTGCGCACCACGTCCGGATGCGGGTCCCCCGGTGCGTCCAGGCCGTAGAGCACGCCCCGGAGCTGCAGCGCGCCCCGGTGCCGTGCCCGCACCCTCGCCTCGACCGTCGCCCCGGAGCCGGAGGACACCGTCCGGCCGCAGCCGGCCGTGTGCCAGGCGGCCGCGCCGAGCGCCCGCTCCTGGACGCAGGCGCGCAGGTACCGCACCCCGTCGTCGTCGCCGTCCCCGCTGATGCGCAGGGCCTGCCCGGCGCGGACGGGACGGCCGGGGGCGGTGATCGCCATCGCCCCCTCGGCGGTCGCGGGGGCCGCGGCGAGGGAGAGCGCGGCGACGCCGAGGAGCGCCGCCGCGGCGGCGCGGGGGAGGAGGCGCTCGGGGTCGAGTGTCATGGCCCACCCTTCTGCGATCCGGTCGTTCACATGGAATTTTTCCGGGGAATTCATATTTTCCGCGCCAACTCCCCTTTGAACCACTGTTATTGGTACGGTCCGGGCGAATGAGACGATACGTTCCCGGGAGGCGCCGGCCGTGGACACTTCGCCCTCTCCGGCCCCGCGCCCGGCACCCGTGCGGCAGTCCGGAAATAACACTTGCTATATTGCGCAACTGTGAAAGTTGCGAGGTCGTCGCGGGCGCGGCGGCCGGACCGATGGGGAGCACGTATGGGCCGTAGGCGGACCGAGACGCCAGGGAAGCGGACGCGACGGGCCGGCACGGCACTGTTCGTTCCGGGAGCGGTGCTCCTGGCCGGCGCCGTGGCGGACGAAGCGGGCGGGGCCGGCCTCGGCCGGGTCTTCGCCCTCTCCGCCGCGGCCGCCGCCGCCCTCGCCGCGGTGCTGTGCGCCCGCGCCCACGCGTGGTGGGTGCTCGCCGCACCGCCCCTGGTGATCGCGGCGGTGGCCGTCGGCGCCCAGCTGGTCGCGGCCCCGGCCGGCCCGGGCGGCGGTACCCTCGCCGCGGCGGCGCACTGGGCCCTCGACACGTTCCCCGCCATGGCGGCGGCGGGGGCCTCGGCGGCCCTCGTCCTGGCCGTGCGCACCTTCCGCCCCGGCCGCGGAAGGCGGGCCTGCCATGCGTGAGCCGTACCGCCGCGACCCCTACCGGCCCGACGGCCGGACCCGCTCCCCGGGCACCGGCCGCGCCCGCCCGGCCACGCGCCCGGCACCCCGCAGGCGCCGCGCCGGGCGCCCCCTGCGGCCCGGCCGCGCGGTCCGCATCGCGATCTGCCTCACCTCGGCCGCCGTCATGCTGACCAGCGGCGTCGGCTGGTGCGCGTACCACTGGCTGGATCGCGGGGTGAACACCTCCAGCGCCCTGGACGCCCTGCGCGACGGCGCACCGCGGGGGCGCGGCGACGCGGTGAACCTGCTCCTGATCGGCCTGGACAGCCGCAAGGACATGAACGGCAACGACCTGCCCAAGGAGTTCGTCCAGGACGAACTGCACGCCGGCTCCAGCGACATCGGCGGCTACAACACCAACACCCTGATCCTCATGCACATCCCGGCCGGCGGCGGCAAGGTGACGGCCTTCTCGATACCGCGCGACGACTACGTCGAGATCGCGGGCGGGCGCGGCGAGCACAAGATCAAGGAGGCGTACGGGATCGCCAAGGCCGAGGCCGAGGAGAAGCTGTCCGCCCGCGGTGTCAAGGGCGCCGAGCTGGAGCACCGCGGCCGCGAAGCGGGCCGCGAGGCCACCCTGGCCACGGTCCAGAGCTTCCTCGGCGTGCCCATCGACCACTTCGCCGAGCTCAACCTGCTCGGCTTCTACGACATCGCCAAGGTGGTCCAGCCCGTGCAGGTCTGCCTCAAGCACCCCGTGCGCGACCGGTACTCCGGCGCGGACTTCCCCGCCGGGCTGCAGGAGCTCGACGCCCGCCAGGCGCTGGCCTTCGTGCGGCAGCGGCACGGCCTGGCCGGCGGCGACCTCGACCGCACCCACCGCCAGCAGGCGTTCTTGTCGTCGGTCACGCACAAGCTCAAGGAACAGGGCGTGTGGAGCGACTTCGGCAAGCTGCAGGGGCTGTTCGACGTGATCAAGAAGGACGTCGTCATCGACAACCGCTGGAACATCCTCGACTTCGCCCGGCAGGCCCCCAACCTCACCGGGGGAAACGCCGAGTTCCACACGCTGCCCATCGAAGGGTTCGCCACCCGCAAGGGGGAGGCGGTCAACCTCGTCGACGCGGAGAAGGTCAGGTCCCTGGTCCGGGCGATGACCGGGCAGAAGGAGGGGCGGAAGGCGGGTCAGGGCGACGGTGGGCAGGTCGCGGGCCCGCAGCACCGGGGCGACGGCCCGGGCGGCTCGAAGGCGCCGGGAGGCGGCGGTGGCGGTGGTGGCGGTGGTGGCGACGCCAAGGGCGGCGGCTCAGCCCCCGTCTCCTCCGACTCCTTCCAGGGCCCGCCGGTGAAGATGGGCGGCGTCCCCTGCGTCGACTGACCCCTCGGGGCGCGCGCCTGCCCCCCTGGCTTGTTCCGGCGAGCGCGCCTACGCCCTCCCCTTGCTGACGACGAGAATCCGCTCGTAGTGCTTCATCTCCTCGATGTCGTCCACGAACGGGCGGATCTCGGCGAAGAACGGCCGGAAGTGCGGCCCTTCCCGGAACCCGTGTTCGTGGTCGTGCACGGACGTCCACTCGATCCGCAGGACGAACCGCTCCGGCTCCTCCACCCCGTGCGCGAGCTCGTAGCCCAGGCACTGCGGGGCCGCGTACAGGTGCTCGGCGGCGGCCGCGTAGGCCTTCTCGAAGGCGGCGCGCCGCTCGGGATCGCCGATGCGGTAGCGGATGTACTCGACGGTCACGGGGTCTCCTCTTGCCGCGCCGTGCGTCAGCTGCCGAAGCCGACGTGCACGTGGTCGTGATGGGTGTCGTCGGAGAAGAACGGCCGCCCCGGGCTCCCCCCGGCCGGGAGGACCGGGCCCCCGACGTTGTACGAGCCGGAAGCAGCGGCGTCGCGCATGAACGCCTCGATCAGCGCGCGCGGCGTCGCCCGGTCGACCACCGCCCGGTCGTCGATCCGCCACACGTCGAACGCCCGGCCCGGCGGGTGGTCGCTGGGCCGGTCGGTGCCGAAGACGTTCTGCGGATGACCGGAGCGCACGATGCTGACGTCGTAGCGGTAGCGCTCCGCCAGCTTCAGCATCGATCGGAGCACGCCGGCGTGCACGCCCCCGTTGCGGATGTCGGCTTCGGCGGCCGCGGGCAGCCGGATCCGGCGCTCGGCCAGCACCCGGCGCGCCGCCTCCGGCAGCGAACGGGCGGCGGGGCCCGGATCGGCCGGGTGCAGCTCGCCCACCGACCAGGGGGCCCCGGCCGTCGCGCCCTGCGCGAGGCGTACGTCCACGGTCGTCCCGCCCGTCACCACGGGCCCGCCGCCCTTGCGCGTCCACTGCCGGCACGTCACCAGCACGCTCGCGGAGTCCGCCAGGATCCCGCCGTACTGGGCGTCGATCACCTGCACGACGGCCTCGTCCGCTCCGGAGAGCAGCGGGCCGGCCTGCCCGGCGAGCGCGGGCGGCAGCCCGAGCGCCCTCACCCGCTCCCGCGCCTTCTCCGTGCCCCCGGCGCCGCGCCCCCAGGTGCCCAGGGCCTCGACCAGCCGGACGGCGCGCAGCTTCACGTCGGGCCGGATGTCCGCGGGGGCGGGGCGCCAGGCCGCGGGGCGGGGGAGGCCGGCGGCCGGTGACGGCGGGCTGCTGCCCATGGTGTTGCGCGGGGGCGCGGTCCCGCACCCGGCCACACCGAGGACGAGCCCCGCGGCTCCCGCGAGGACGGCCCGGCGGCCCGTCCCCACGGGGCTCGTGGCGGCGGCTGCGGGGCGCGGGTCGCAGGGCATGTGCCGTTCCTCCTCCAGGCTGCGTCCGGCCGGGGCCTGGCTTTAAGTCTCGGGCCCGGCCGCGGGCGCCGCATCCGGCACTGCGCCACCCGGGAAATACGCTCCGGCAGCGACGATTCACCGGCCCGGAGCCGGGTCGCGGGGATCTTGCCCGCCCGCTCCGCCGTCGGCTACCGTCGATTGGTGCAAGGGGAAAGTATCTGAATGCGCGGCAGAAAAGACAGCATGGCGACAACCGGCTCCCGGCACAGGAGAGGCCTATGCCCGCCAGCCAGACCAGTACTCCGTCCCCCACGACACAGCTGATCAGCGTCGTTCTCCCCTGTTACAACGAAGAAGCGGTCCTCGGCACCACCCACGACCGCATCGCCCGCGCCCTGCGCCCCGCGGAAGGCGTCCGCTACGAGGTCATCTACGTGGACGACGGCAGCGCCGACGCCACCTGGAATCTCATCCGCACGTTCACCCGGGAGTCCCCGATGGTGCGCGCGGTCCGGTTCAGCCGGAATTTCGGCCACCAGGCGGCCTGCCTCGGCGGTCTCAAAGAGGCCCGGGGGGATGCGGTCGTCCTCCTCGACGCCGATCTGCAGGACCCTCCCGAAATCATCCCGGAAATGGTGGCCCGCTGGCGCCAGGGCTGGCGCGTGGTGTCCGCACGGCGCACCGCGAGACACGGCGAGACCGTCTTCAAGAACTTATCGGCCTTCGCCTTCTACCGGCTCCTGGACAGGCTCTCCGACCACCCCGTGGCATTCGACACCGGAGACTTCCACCTCCTCGACCGGGAAGTCGTCGACCTGCTCACCGGGCTGACGGACCGGGAGCTCTTCCTGCGCGGCGCCGTCAGCTGGGCGGGCTTTCCCGAGACCGCCATCGAATACCAGCGGGAGCCGCGGGCCGCCGGCACCTCCAAATACACCCTGCCGAAAATGCTCGCCCTCTCCCGCAGCGCCTTCCTCACCAGCGGATCCGCCCTCCCGCTGCGGATTCCCCTCTGTACGGGCTCGGCCTCACTCGCCGGTGCGCTCGTCATGGCGCTGACCCGCCGGGGCCGGCCCAAGGCCCTGCCCCTCGCCCTGTTCGGCGCGCAGTCGCTGGCGGTCGGCGTCGTGGGGGAGTACCTGCACGCCGTCCTGCGGCAGGGGCAGGCCCGGCCCGCCTACGTGATCAGCGAACGGATACGGAGCACGATTCCCGGGGCCGTCCTCGCCTCGGTCGAGGAGGTCGCGTGATGCACACGGACGCCATCGTCGTCGGTGCCGGATTCACCGGCCTGTCCGCCGCCCTGGAGCTCGCGGAGCTCGGCCACTCCGTGCAGCTCCTCGAACGCGACCCCGACATCGGCGGCCTCGCGGGGACCTTCACGGTCGGCGGGCGCCGCCTCGAACGCTTCTACCACCACTGGTTCGCCTCCGACGAGGAAATGCTCCGGCTCTGCGCCCGGCTCGGCATATCCGACCTGATGGAACCCCACCTGACGCGCACCGGCATGTATTACGCCAACTCCGTATACCGCCTGTCAAAACCCCTCGACCTGCTGCGCTTCGCCCCACTGCCCCTTCTCGACCGGCTGCGGCTCGGCCTGCTGACCGTGCGCGCCCAGCGCGTGCGGGACTGGCGCCTGCTGGAGCACCGCACCGCCGAGGAGTGGCTCGTCTCCCTCGGCGGCCGCCGGGTCTACGACGTCGTCTGGCGGCCCCTGCTGGAGGGGAAGTTCGGCGACCACGCCGCGGAGGTCGGCGCCACCTGGATGTGGACCAAGCTGCACCTGCGCGGCGGCAGCCGCACCCGCTCCGGCAGCGAGACCCTCTACTACCTGCGCGGCGGCAGCGACGTCCTGCTCACCGCCCTGCGCAAACGCCTCGCCGACCACGGCGTCGACATCCGCACGGACACCGAGGTCCGGGCCGTCGTCACCGACGGGCGCCGGGTCACCGGCGTGCGCACCGGGGACGGGGAGTTCCACCCCGCCCGCCGGGTCCTGCTCACCGTCGCCCCCGAGCCGGCCGCCGCGATGCTGGAGGAGCAGAGCGAGACCCACCCCTCCGTGCCGCCCCTCCTCCGGCAGCTCCGCAGGATCCGCTACCTGGCCAACATCTGCCTGGTCCTGGAGAACAACCGCCCCCTGTCCGACACCTACTGGCTCAACGTCAACGACCCGTCCTTCCCCTACGTCGGGGTGATCGAGCACACCAACATGGACGACCCGGCCCGCTACGGCGGCCGGCACATCGTCTACCTCTCCAAGTACCTTCCGGCCGACGCCGAGCTGTACCGGATGGACGACGAGCAGGTGTTCGAGCACAGCCTGCCGTACCTGCAGCGGATGTTCCCCGGCTTCGACCGGAGCTGGGTCGACGCCCATCACGTGTGGCGCGCCGAGCACGCCCAGCCCGTCATCACCCCCGGCTACACCCGCGTCATGCCCCCGGTGCAGAGCCGCGTGACCGGCCTCTACCTCGCCGGAATGGCACAGGTCTTCCCCGAGGACCGCGGCACCAACTACGCCGTCCGGGACGGCCGCCGCGCCGGGCGCCTCATCGCCGACCGGCTGCGCACCGAACCCGGCGACCGGCACACCTTCCCCGAGGACACCCATGCCTGAGCACGAGGACCCCCTGCCTGAGCCCGAGGACGCCCATGCCTGAACTCATCTCGCTCGACCAGGCCGAACACCTCGGCATCGACCAGGTCCACGCCCTCTACGAGAAGTACGTCAGCCGCAGCCAGGTCTCGCTCATCGGCTCCTTCGGCTTCGGCCGCGACCTCGTCGACAGCGCCGAAGGGGCCTGGATCACCCTCCGTGACGGCCGGCGCATCCTCGACTTCACCGGCGGCATCGGCGTCCTCAACCACGGCCACAACCACCCGCGCATCCTTGCCGCCCGCGACCGCTTCCGGCAGCGCCGCCGCATGGAGGTCCACAAGAACTACTTCTCGCCCTACATCGCCGCCCTCAGCCACAACCTGGCCGCACTGCTCCCCGGCGACCTCGACATCTGCTACTTCCCCAACTCCGGAGCGGAAGCGGTCGAAGGCGCGGTGAAACTCGCCTACAAATACCACGGCGGGCGGCGCGGCACGGTCCTGCACACCGACATCGCCTTCCACGGCAAACTGCTCGGCGCCGGCAGCCTCACCGCCTCGCCCGAGATCCACTTCGAATTCCCGCGGATCCCCGGGACCGACTCCTTCGCCTTCGGTGACCTCGCCTCCTTCGAACTGGCCCTGGAACGCCACCGCGACACCACGGGGCGCAGCGACGTATACGCCGTCGTCCTCGAACCGTTCAGCGCCTCCGCCCTGCGCGAGAGCCCGCCCGCATTCCTGCGCGAGGTCCGGCGGCTGTGCACCGAGCAGGACATCGTCCTGGTCTTCGACGAGGTGTACACCGGCTGGGGCAAGACCGGCGAGCTCTTCCACTTCATGCACTGCCCGGGCCTCGTCCCCGACGTCCTCGCCATGTCGAAGTCCTTCGGCGGCGGGAAATCCTCCATCTCCGGATACGTGGCCCGTGAACCCGTCTTCCGGAAGGCCTACGACAACCTCGGCGACGCCACCTTGCACAGCACCACCTACTACGGATTCGGCGAGGAGACCGCCACCGCGCTGGAAGCGGTCTCCGTGGCCGTCGAGGAGGACTTCCCCGGCCGCGCCCGCAAACTCGGTCAGCTGCTGTCAGCCGGCCTCGCCCGCATCGCCGAGCGCCACCCCCGCCTCGTGGCCTCCACCACCGGCCGCGGCGCCCTCCACGGCGTCTTCCTGCGGCCCGGCCCGGGCATCCCGGACCGCATCCGCACCGCGCTCCCTGCGGCCGCCCGCGACCCCCAGGCCGTACCCAAGCTGCTCACCGCCGCCGTGATCGCCGCCCTGTACCGCGACCACGGGGTCCTGACCTTCTTCGGCTCCAACCGCGACATCGCCCTCGTCGTCTCACCGCCCCTGGTCGCAGGCGAGGAGGAGACGACCGCCTTCCTGCACGCCCTGGACGCCGTGCTCGCCAAGGGCGCGGCCCGGCTGCTGGCCGCATTCCTCAAAGAGAAGGTGACCGGATGATGCGCGGCGCACTGCGCGCGAGCGGCCTGCGCTCGTACTGGCTGCGGCAGTACGCCTGCCTGGGCGACCCCCGTGCCCGCACCGCCGCCGAGACCCACGTGACCGAGACCCTGAGCACCCTCCCGCTGCCCTACCGGGCCGGCTACGCCCTCGCCCTGCGCCTGCTGCCCGCGGCCTTCTTCCTCGCCACGGGGCGCGGGCTGCGGAGCGCCTCCGCCGCCGAAGGCCGCCGCGGCATGCAACGGCTGGCCGCCCTGCCGGGCTTCGCGGACGTCGTGCGCTCGGGCACCGCGCTCGCCCTGCTCGGCGCGCTCGACGGCCGTCCCGCACAGCAGCCGCCCGCACCCGCGGGGGCGAGCCGGTGAGCCTCCGGTCCTCGCACAGGGCACACCCCTGTGACAGCGACGTCCTCGTCGTGGGGTCCGGCGCCGGCGGCAGCGTCGTCGCGCGGGAGCTGGCGGCCGCCGGGCGGCAGGTGACCGTCCTCGAAGAGGGCCCGCGCGTCGGCACCGACCGCATCGCCGCCGCCACCCCCGCCGAGAACATGCGCCGCCTCTACCGACAGGGCGGGCTGACCCCCGTCTTCGGCACGCCCACCCTCGCCTACGGCGAAGGCCGCTGCGTCGGCGGCACCACCGTCGTCAACGGCGGGCTGCTGTGGGACCCCCCGTCCGCCCTGCTCAACCGCTGGGCAGCCGAAGCCGGCATCGGCGGCTACCGCGCCGCCGACCTCGCCGGGCACCTCGCGGCCGTCGCGCGCCGCCTCGGCGTCGCCGCCCAGCCGCACGGGGACGGCAACCGCGACTCCCGGCTGCTCGCGGCCGGCGCCGAGCGCCTCGGCTGGCGCTGGCAGCCCTCCCGCCGGGCCGTCCCCGGCTGCCTCCACCGCAACCGCTGCACCACCGGCTGCCCCGGCGGCGCCAAGCAGAGCATGGCCGTCAGCTACCTCCCGGAGGCCGAGTCCCACGGCGCGCGCATCGTGCCGGGCACCCGCGTCCTGCGGATCCTGCACGAGGACGGCGAGGTCCGCGGCGTCCTCGCGGCGGGGCCCGGCGGCCGGAGGCTCGTCCACCGCGCCCGGGAGGTCTTCCTCGCCGCGGGTCCCCTGCAGACGCCCGCGCTCATGCAGCGCAGCCGCATCCACCGGGAGACGGCCGGGCACGAGCTCTCCCTGCACGTCAACCTCCGGACCGTCGCCCGCTTCGACGAGCCCGTCCACGCCGACCGGGGCACCATCTTCACCGCACAGGTCCACCAGTTCGCCGACGACGGGGTGCTGATGATGCCGTCGAACCTCACCCGCGGCACGCTCGCCGCCGCCCTCGCCGACCGCCCACCGCGGCTCCTCGACCGGCTGCTCGCCGCCTTCGGCCTGCTCGGTTCCTACACCACGCAGATCCGGCTGCAGGGCAAGGCCCGGCTGCGGGCCGTGCCGCGGGGCGGGCTGCTCCTGCGGCACGGCATGACGTCCGCCGACCACAGCCGGCTGCGCGAGGCGTTCCGGCGCACGAGCGAGCTGCTCTTCGCCGCAGGGGCACGGGAGCTGATCCCGCCCGCAGCCGGAGCCCGCCCCCTGCACACCCCCGCGGAGGCCGGGGAGTTCTGCCGCCGCGTGCGCCCCGCTGACTGGGAACTGGTGTCCGTACACGGCATGGCGTCCGCCCGCATGGGCCTGCCGGAGCGCGGCGGCGTCTGCGACGAGCACGGCCGCCCCCACGGCTTCCGGCGGCTGCGGGTGTGCGACGCCAGTGTCCTGCCCGGCGTCACCGGCATCAGCCCGCAGGGCACCGTCATGGCGTTCGCCCACGAGATCGCCGAACGCTTCCTGAACACCGGGGCGGGGTGCCCGTGACGGACCCGGCCACGCGGGCACCGGCCCCCGCGCAGCACGGCAGCGGGAGCACCGCCCCGATGTTCACCCCGGCCGCCGTCGCCGCCTCCTGCGCCGGCTTCGTCCTCATCGGCGCGCTCCAGTCCCTCTACGGGCCCGCGATCCCCGCCCTGCGCGAGGAGTTCGGCCTGTCGCCCTCCGCCGCGGGGCTGGGGCTCAGCGCCCACTTCGTCGGCGGCGTGAGCGGCGTCCTGCTCTTCAACCGCGTCCACGGGCGCACCGGCAACCGCGTGCTCCTCGGCTCCTCCTACGCGCTGATGGCCCTCGGCAGCGCCGCCTTCGCCTTCGCCCCGCTCTGGCCGGTCGCCCTCGTGGCCGCGCTCGTCACCGGCCTCGGCTTCGGCGGCATCGACTACGGGCTCAACCAGCTGTTCGCCGTCGGCTTCGGACGCCGCAGCACCGCCATGCTCAACGTCCTCAACGCCCACTTCGGCATCGGCGCCGTCGCCGGTCCCGCCCTGATCGGCCTGCTCGGGCCGGACCGCTACCCGGTGGTCTTCCTCGCCTTCGCCGCCCTCGCCGCCTCCCTCGTCCTCTTCCTGAAGGGCGTCGGCGACAAGGACCCGGCCGGCGCGGCCACCCGCACCGGCGGGCCACCGCAGGCACCCGGGCGGCCCGGCCGGGCGGTGCTGCTCCTGGGCGCGTTCGTCCTGCTGTACGTGGTGCACGTGGGCGTCGAGGCGGGCGTCGGCGGCTGGGAGCCCACCCACCTCGAAACCGTCGGCTACGGCACCGCCACGGCCGCCTCCGCGACCTCCGTCTACTGGCTGATGCTCACGGCCGGCCGGTTCCTGGTCGTGCCCCTGGCCGTCCGCCTGACCGAACCGGTGATCGTCGTCGTCAGCTGCGCCGGCATGACGGTCTGCGCGGCGGCGGCCGCCCTGCCGGGCCTCGCCCCCTACGCCTACGCGGGCGTGGGCCTGTTCATCGCGCCGATCTTCCCCACCGCCCTGCCGTGGCTCCACCGCACCGTCCCCACCGCCCGCCGCGCCGCGGCCTACGTGATCGCCGCGTCCATGGTGGGCGGCGTCGCCGCGGGACCCGCGCTGGGCAGGGCGATCGAGCTGTCGGGCGTGCGGGCGGTGCCACTGGTGCTGTGCGGCATGACGGTGGTCTGCGTACTGACCGCCCTGGGGCTCGCCCGGGCCACCCGCTCGCCGCGGCCGGGCGCTCCGCTCGCCCGTGCGAGTGATATATAGCCGACCGGTGACGGTGTAGAGCCGCGGCCGGCCCTGCGGCGCGCGACGATGCCGGGGCGGGGGTTTCGTACGCATCCACCCCGGCCTTGAACCGTTTCCCCTTGCGTGGAGGTGCCGTGTACACCACCGAGCCAGTCGCCAACTCCCTTGCCCCGTCTCCCCAGGAGGACCAGCTGGCCGAGGACTACGCCAGCGTCCTCGGCACCCTCTCCCGCATCGACGAGGCGGTGCGCGAAGGCGCCTGGCAGGGGGTGCGCGACGAACTCGACCAGCTCATCAGCGCCGCCGAGGACATGTGGTCGACCCTGACCGACCCCGACCCCAGCGCGGATGACGCGGACGCCGACCGGCGCCGCTTCCCGGTGACGGCCGACCCCGCCACGGTCCGGCGCCTGGTCACCACCTACGCCGAGCCCTACCCGATCGGCCGCCTCCTCTACCCGTCCAACGGCGCCACCCCGCCCGAGCTCCGCCCCCGCCCCGCCACCGAGGACCCCGCCCTCCACGACGCCCGGCCGGAGGCGTTGACCTGACCCACCGGCATTTCCGGACGACGGCGGCCCCCGCGGGCCGCCGTCGCCGCATTTAAAAACTTTTTGCCGATGTGAAACCCTTTGCGGCATACTGGCCATTCTCCCCCCACCGCATTGACCACCCCCTTTTCCTTTCTGTGTGAGGCCCTGCCCCATGGGCGTCTTTCTGCGTGCCCTGCGTGCACTCGTTCTGCTCGCGGGTTTCTATCTCCTGTGCTTTGCCGTGCTCGGCGTCTTCGCCGGAATCGGCGCCGCCGCTTATTGGCGGGGCGTAAACCCCCTCGCCCTCAAAATCACCGTCGTCCTCGCGCTGCTGGCGTTCCCCGTCGTCCGGGGAATGCTGCTCCTGCGCACACCCAAGGACGACGGCGCGGACGGGCTCTCCGTCAGCGAAGCCCAGCAGCCACGGCTGTGGGCCGCCGTCCGCGAGGTGGCCGGCGCCGCCGGCACCCGCACGCCCGACGAGATCCTCCTCACCGGCGACGTCAACGCCGCCGTCACCGAGAACGCCCGCATGCTCGGGCTCCTGCCCGGCCGCCGCAGGCTCTACCTCGGCACACCCCTGATGACCGGCCTCGACGAGGCACAGCTGCGCGCCGTCCTGGCCCACGAGTTCGGCCACTACGGCCATGCCGACACCCGCCTGTCCGCCATCACCGCCCGCGGCCGCCACGCGATCGCCCGCACCGTGAACGCCTTCACGGAGAAGGCCGAGCAGCAGGCCGAGAAGGAACGGCTGCGGCAGGAGAAGGCCGCCGCCAAGGCCGTGCGCAAGGGCCGGAAGGCCAAGGAGATCGACACCTCCGGCGCCGGGTGGGCCTACCGCCGCATGGGCAAGCTCTTCATCGCCTACGGCCTGTTCGCCCTGCGGGCCACCCGCAGCGACGGCCGCCGCCAGGAGCTCGCCGCCGACCGGCTCGCCGTGCGGATCGCCGGCCGCGACGCCACCGCCTCCGCCCTCCGCGAGACCGCGGTCCTTGCCGCCGCCCACGACTTCTACCTCCGCGGGTACGCCACCTGCGGCATACCCGCCGGCCTCCTGCCCCCGTACGGCCAGTTCCACGGCGGCCTGGCCCGGCTGCTCGCCGAACCCGCCCGCCAGGCGGAGCTCGACGAGCTGCGCCACGACCTCCCCGCGGAGGAGCCCTCCCCCTACGACGCGCACCCGCCGACCGCCGAGCGGATCCGCCTCATCGAGGCCCTGCCCGACGACGGCCGCGGCGGACACCTCGCCGGGCCCGCCCTGACCCTCCTGCACGGCCCGGGGCGCGTCCTCGCCGAGCTCGAAGCGGCCACCCTCACCGAGGAGGCCCTGCACATGCGCCGAGCCGACTGGCCCGAGCTCGTCCACCTGGGCATCCGCGCCCGCCACGAAGCCGACGCCGAGCCCCTGCGGCACGCCCTCGCCCGGGTCACCGGCGGTCACACCGGCCTCCACGCCCTCCTGGACGCGGCCGACCGCGGCGCCCTGTGGCAGATAGCCGCCGGCCTGCCCAAGTCGCGGACGGCCGAGCAGGCCAGTGGCCGGGCCGCACGCGAATTCCTGCGCCCCGCCCTGCTCGACGCCCTCTCCAGCCTTGTGCTGCTGGAGCTCGCCGACGCCCGGATGGCCTGGTGGGAGATGTCCTGGGCCGAGAGCGCGCGACTGCGCCTGCCGGACGGGTACGACACCTGGCTGCAGCCGGCCCTGGAGGCGCTCGCCGCCGACGTCCCGGACACCGCACCCCTGCGCCGGCTGCTGCCGCAGGCCTCACCCGCCTGACACCCCGTCGGCCACCCCCACCCCCTCCTCACGAATCGAGCCGAACCCCCGTGGCACGACTGCTGCCCCTCCTCGTCATAGCCCTCGGCATCTTCTTCTGGTACAGGTCCCGCAAGAGCGCCGCCGGCCGGCCCGGGCGCTCCGGCGGCGCCGCTCGCTCCGCACCGGGCCTGTCCAAGGAGGCCGCCGCGCTCGGGTTCCTCCCGCAGGACCGGCAGGACGCCGAGCGGCTGATGCGCGATCCGCAGATCGACGGCGCACAGGAAGCGGCGGAGCGCGGCGCATGGGAGCCCGCCGCCCGGGCCCTGGCCGACGCCGGCCGGGACTGGGAGCGCCGCACGGCGCTCGTCATCGCCCTGGCGCACGTGGCGGCCGAAGAGGACGCCTGGCTGACGGCCTGGGAGGCCGCGTGCCCCGGCGACCCCGGCGCCGCCGCCGTCCGCGCCCGCTCCACCGTCTTCCTCGCGGGGAAGCTCAGGGGCAGCAGCTACGCGAAGGAGACCACGGCCGAGCAGTTCGAGGCCTTCCACCGCGTCCTGCTCCGGGCCCGCGAGGACATCGCCCGGGCCGTGGAGCTCGACGCCGAGGACCCCTCCCCGCACGTCTCCGACCTCTGGGCCGGCCTCGGCCTCGGCTACCCGCACGCCTACGTCGACGAGCTCTGGACGGAGATCACCACCCGGGCGCCGTTCCACTTCGAGGCGCACTACGGCGCCCTCCAGTACTGGTGCGCGAAGTGGCACGGCTCGGCGGAGCTCGCCCGCGACTTCGCGGACAAGGCCGCCTCCGGCGCCCCCGCCGGCACCCTGCTGCCCGCCCTGCGGCTGATCGCCTTCTTCGAGCACCTGGACCGGCCGCTCAACGCCAAGCACTACCGCACCCCCGAAGTCACGGCCATGATCGGCGCCGTGCTCGCCGACCTCCCGGCCGTCCGGCCCGACCACCCGCGCCTCGCGGAGGTCCGCCACCTGCTCGCCTTCTTCCTGGTGCAGCAGAAGCGCCACGCGGAAGCCCTCGAACAATTCCGTGCGGTCGACGGGTGCGTCGGCGCGCTGCCCTGGCACTACTTCGGCGACCCCGCGAAGTTGTACTGCGATTACCGGGAACGAGCCGTTCAGGGCGCCCGGTAGGCACACGCCGTTCAACCGGGGCGCATCTCCTGCGGCCCCGGCACAACCGAAATAAAGAAGCAGAGCCCAATCCGTTTCCGGCCTTGCGCAGCGTGAACTCCTCGCTGCCCTCGGCCACTTGACGGATTGGGCTCAGTTGTCTTGCCGCCGCCCGGTTTACTGGGGAACGCTCGGAACCAGCCGGTCGGGCGCTGGAGCGCACCGCGACGGATCTGGAGGAGAAATGACGACAGCGCCGTACGGGCGGGAAGAACTCCCCTTCGGCCAGGACGGAATCGTGCCGGCCGTTCTCAAGCCGGGTGACGGCGTGCAGCGGCTCTGGGGGAAAGGTTCCCTGGTCACCGTGAAGCTCACGGCCGAACAGACCCGGGGCGCCATGGGAATGACGCACTTCGCGGCGAAGCTCGGCGAGCGCTCCCCGAGCCACATCCACACACTCGAGGACGAGATCTTCATGATCGGGAGCGGTGGTGTGCGCGCCACGGTGGGCGACCGCACCGAACTCCTCGAAGGCGGCAGCGTGCTCTTCCTGCCGCGCGGAATTCCGCATTCGTATCTGGTGGAGAGCGAGACGGCCGACCTTTACGTGCTCACCTGCCCCGGCGGATTCGAGCGCTTCTTCCTGGAGGGCGGATACCCCGTGCACATGGGAGCCGACGCACCGGTCGGCGACCGCTGGTCCGTCGAGCGCACCCACGAGGTCGCGGAGAGGCTCGGCCTCGGCATCACCTGGGGCACCTGACCGGCGCAACCACTCGGAACGCACAGAGAGAACCATGGGCATGCTGAACAGACGAACCATGCTGACCGGCACCGCCGCCGCCGTGGCGGGCGCCGCCGTGACACAGACGGGCCTCGCGCCCACCCGGGCCGCCGCAGCGGGCACCGGCGCCGGGGCGGAGGCCGGCGCGGGTGCACCTCCGGCGGTCACCGTCCTGCCGGACGACCCGCGCTACGCCGACCTGGTCGTCGGCAACAACACCCGGTGGGTGGGCCGCCCCGAGTCCGTGCGCATCGTCCACACCACCGAACAGGTCGTCCGGACCGTCCAGGAGGCGGTCCGCGCCGGCAAGCGCCTGTCCATACGCGGCGGCGGCCACTGCTACGCGGACTTCGTCTACAACCCCGACGTGCGCATCGTCATCGACATGACCACGATGGACCAGGTCACCTATGACGAGCAGCGCAAGGCCTTCTGCATCGAGGCCGGGGCCACGCTGCTGCACGTCTACGAATCGCTCTACAAGGGCTGGGGGGTGGCCCTCCCCGGCGGCATGTGCTATTCCGTGGGCGTCGGGGGTCACATCAGCGGCGGTGGCTACGGAATGCTCTCGCGCAAGCAGGGCCTCACCATCGATCACCTCTATGCCGTCGAGGTCGTCGTCGTGGACGCCGACGGCACCGCGCGGGCCGTGGTGGCGACCCGCGAGGCCGACGACCCCCACCGCGACCTGTGGTGGGCGCACACCGGCGCGGGCGGCGGCAACTTCGGCGTGATCACCCGCTACTGGTTCCGCTCCCCGGGCGCGACCGGCAGCGAGCCCGCCAAGCAGCTGATGCACCCGCCGAAGGACGTCTTCGTCAGCGCCATTTCCCTGCCGTGGAGCAAGCTCGACAAGGCGCGCTTCACCACGCTGGTGAAGAACTTCGGGACCTGGCACGAGAAGAACGCCGGCCCCGACTCGCCCTACGCGTCGCTGTGCAGCTTCCTGATGATCAATCACAAGGCGAACACCAGCATCGGGCTGCTCACCCAGATGGACGCCGGGGTCCCCGACGCCGAGAAGCTCATCACCGCCTACGTCGCCTCCATCACCTCCGCCCTCGGCATCAAGCCCGAGCCGCTGACCTCCGCCGTCGGCGAGCAGGGCCCGATGCCCGACTTCTTCACCCCCCAGCGGGTGCCCTGGCTGGCCTCCGTCCGCTTCCTGGGCACCAACAACCCCACGCTCACCAACCCCACCCTGCGCGGCATCCACAAGTCCGCGTACCTGCGCAAGGGCTTCAACGACGCCCAGATCGCGTCGATGTACAAGCACCTGACCCGCACCGACCTGCAGAACCCCAACTCCATGGTGGTCCTGCTCTCCTACGGCGGAAAGATCAACACCGTGCGCTCCGGCGACACGGCCTCCGCCCAGCGCGACTCCATCTTCAAGGGCCTCTTCCAGAGCTTCTGGCCCGACAAGAAGCAGGATCCTCAGAACCTGGCCTGGACCCGGGAGATCTACACCGAGGTCTTCGCCTCCACCGGCGGCTACCCGGTCCCCGGACCGGCCGCCGACGGCTGCTACATCAACTACCCCGACAGCGACATCGCCGACCCGCAGCAGAACAAGTCGGGCGTGCCCTGGTACACGCTCTACTACAAGGACAACTACCCGCGCCTGCAGCGGGTGAAGGCGGCCTACGACCCGCGCAACGTCTTCCGGCACTCGCAGTCGATCGCCCTGCCCAAGTCCTGACCCCGTCCGAGCCCCGGTCCGGCCGGCGGAACACCCGGCCGGCCCGGGGAACCCCAGTTGGAGGAGAACCAGATGACCGCACAGTTCGAAGGCAAGGTCGCCCTCGTCACCGGGGCGGGCTCCGGCATAGGCCGGGCCAGTGCCCTGGCCTTCGCACGCCAGGGCGCCACCGTCGTCGCCGTCGACGTCGCGCTGGAACCCGCCGTGGAGACCGTACGGCTCATCGAGGAGGAGGGCGGCAAGGCCAGCGCCGTCGCCGCCGACGTCACCAGCGCCCAGGACGTCGAGGCGATGGTCGCCACGGCGGTGTCCCGCCACGGCGGCCTGCACATCGCGCACAACAACGCCGGGCTCTTCGCCCGGCCGACGCCCCTGGCCGACACCGACCTCGCCTCCTGGCACCGGCTCCTGGGCGTCAACCTCACCGGCGTGATGCTGTCGATGAAGTACGAGATCGCGCACATGCGCGAGCACGGCGGCGGTGTGATCGTCAACGCCTCGTCCAACATCGGCTTCCACGGCCGCCGCCCCGGCATGGCCGCCTACGTCGCCTCCAAGGCGGGCGTCAGCGCGCTGACGCGCGTGGCCGCGCTGGACCACATCAAGGACGGCATCCGCATCAACGCCGTCAGCCCCGGCGCCTCCAACACCTCCATGTCCTTCCGCCCCGGCGAGAGCGAGGCCGACCGCAACGCGCGGGTGGCCGGGACGGTGCCGATCGGGCGCGTGGCCGAGACGGAGGAGATCGTCGCCGCGGTGCAGTGGCTCGCCTCGGACGCGGCGAGCTTCGTGGTCGGCCACGACCTGGTGGCCGACGGCGGCATGACCGCCTGACCCGCCCTCCCCGGGGCGCGGGGTGCCCACCCCGCGCCCCGGGCACTGCCCGTCTCACCACTTCGGGCCGCCCGGCAGCGCGGTGCTGCCGGGAACATTGCCGGGCAGGCTGCGGCGGGCCTCGCCGAGGAGCTCCTCGGTGATCTCGTACGTCGCGGAGGCGTACAGCCCCCGAGCGCGCCGGGCCGGGTCGGGGTGCGGATTGCGGTACAGCTGCACCGACAGATCGCGCAGCCGCAGCATGGTCGGGACGGCGGCCTGGATCACTGCCGGATCCCGGGTGAACGCCGCCTCCAGCACCCACAGCAGCCGGGCGTAGGTCGCGTTGAAGCGCTCGGCGGCGCGCCGGATCGCGCTGCCCGGCGGGTAGTGGGCGACCTTGGCTTCGGGGTCGATGGGGTAGGCGTCCTCCCAGCTGACGTCGAGGGCCGGGCCGGTGGGCCCGGAGGCCGGGGTGTCGTGCGGGCCGTAGCTGCGCCGCCGGCGGATCTCGTCGAACCGGAAGTAGTGCGCGGGCTCGCGGGCCTCGCCGAAGAGCCGGTCGTCGGTGTCGTAGATGGTGCGGCTCACGCCCTCGCCCTGCTCGGTGATCACGCGCAGGGCCTTGAGGGCGGAGGCCAGCCCGGTGACGGGGAAGACCTCGCCGCCGGAGTTGTAGAAGTCCTCCGGGCCCACCTGGCGCCGGGGATCGCCCCGGAACAGCCCGGCCTCGCCCAGCTCCTCCGCCAGGCGGACCAGACCCGTGCGGATGGTCCTGTAGAACTGGCCGATCGACGTCCAGCCGGTGGCGCCGGCCACGGAGGGGTGGCCGGGCGGCTCCGCCACGTACTCCGGCCGCTCGATGTACAGGAAGGTGTCCAGCGCGGCGGTCCCGAAGTGGCGCAGGGCGACGGGGACCTTGTCCCGGCTGTAGGGGAGCAGGGCCGGATAGCCGGTGACGAACCGGGAGTGGGCGACCAGGGGCCTGCCGCCGACGGCGTTGAGGAGGTTGGCGACCAGCGTCATGTGCAGCATCTCTTCGAGCACGACGGCCCGGATCGCGTAGAAGGCGGTCCGGTTGGTGCCGGGGCGCAGGGTGTACATCGCCGTCAGATAGGGCGGGATGGTGAGGTGCTCCAGCGTCAGCGCGGCCTGCAGGAAGACGTGCAGGTCGGCGCGGTCGCGTGGGACCCGGAACGGTGGCTCCTCGACCCGGGACGGCTCGGCCGAGAGGCCGGCGAGGCCCGCGGAGGGGGGAAGGGTGCTCATGCCCGGCCCTCCTTCCGTCCGTCCCGGGCGGGCGCGGCGGAGGGCGGGCCCACGGCGGCGGGCCGGTGAGAGGCCGTCAGGTCGCGGTGGATGCGCTCGCTGCTGCGCAGGGCGAGGGCGGCCATGGTCAGCGAGGGGTTGGACGTGCCCATCGAGGGCATGCTGCCGCACCCCACGGCGTAGAGGTTGGGGTGGTCCCAGCAGCGCTGCCACGCATCGACCACGGAGGTGCCGCGGGAGGTGCCCATGATGTGCGTACCACCGCCGTGCCCGGCGCCGTTGAAGGTGAAGCCGCGGCCCTCGAAGCGGAAGAAGCCGGGGGAGAGGGGGCCGGGCGCGTACGCGGTGCGGTCCTCGGCTCCCAGAAGGCGGAAGATCTCCCCGGAGACGGTCCTCGCCGCGGCCATGCCGCGCTTGACCCGGTCGGAGAGGTCGTAGGTGATGACCGGGCGCGGATTGCCGAGCCGGTCGCGGTGGCGCGGGTCGACGGTGACCCGGTTGCGCTCCTCGGCCTCCTGCTCCATCAGGAACTGCACGGAGACCTGCCGGCCGATCTCCTCGCCCAGCGCGGCGCGCAGCCGGGCCCCGAAGACGCCCTTGCCGCGCGGCTGCGCGGAGTCGGCTCCGATGCCCAGCAGCCGGGCCACGTCACTGGCCGGGGAGCCCGTGGGCCAGCCCCATCCCCAGTTGCTGATCTCGATGCGGAAGGGCGCCCGCTCGCGCCGGGCGGGGCCGGTGCGGAAGCTCTCCAGACCCGAGGTGGACGCGGGCCCGCGGAATGGTCCGACCGGGTGGCCCGCCAGGCCCCAGCCGAGGAGGACCGGGTGGTCCATCAGGTTCCGCCCGACCTGGTCGCTGTGGCCGGCGAGCCGGGAGACGAGGAGCAGCCTGGCGTTCTCGACGGCGTGCGCGGCCAGGACGACGACGTCCGCCTCGGCCGTACGGGTGGTGGCGACGGGGACGGCCGGGTCCTCGTACTCCTGGTACTCGACGCCGAGGGCGCGGCCGTTGCCGTCGGCCAGGACGCGGCTGACGACGGCGTGGGTGAGGAGGCGGACCCGCCGGCGGTCCCACACGGCCTGGGTCTTGAGCGGGGTGTACTTGGCCTGCACCGGGCAGATCGGCACGCAGGAGGCGTTGCCCACGCAGCGCTCCCCGTAGTTGGGCAGGCCCGCCGCGCCGGCCGGGCGGTAGCCCCGGCCGCCGTCGTAGCGCCGGTCGGGGGTGCTGTTGCGGGCGTGGGGGGTGCCGACGACGCGCAGGGTGGTGCGCGGGGCACCGGGGGCCTCCCGGACCGTGGCCCCGTCGAGGCGGGCGGCGAAGACGTCGTCGACGTAGCTCCGGGGGATCTCGTGCATCGGATAGACATAGCCGCCGGGGAAGGGGAGGCCGATCGCAGCGGCCTGCTCCGCGGCGTTACCCGCGACGCCGAGGGCCCGTTCGGCCG
The DNA here is from genome assembly GCF_013394065.1 of Streptomyces rectiverticillatus. Classification (NCBI taxonomy): domain Bacteria; kingdom Bacillati; phylum Actinomycetota; class Actinomycetes; order Kitasatosporales; family Streptomycetaceae; genus Streptomyces; species Streptomyces rectiverticillatus. Next base: position 597,530 of record NZ_CP040752.1, on the reverse strand, counting down.
CGCGGTAGTGGGGCTCCAGATCGTCGTAGCCGAGGGGCCAGTCGCGGCCGTAGCCGTAGGTCCGGCGGGTCCTGAAGTCCTCGGGGTGCATGCGCGGGGTCAGCCCGAGCCAGTGCAGGACGGTGCCGCCGCGGGCGCGCAGGTAGTCGGTGGCGTAGGGCAGGGGGCCCTGCTGGACGAAATAGCCGTGGGCGCGGTAGCCGCCGGAGGGGAGGCCGGTGAGGTCGAGGACGTCGGGGGAGGGGGCTGCGGCGTTGGGCCGGTAGGGGGAGTTGGGCACCTTTGCCAGGGCGCCGTAAAAGGTGTCGACGGCGTCGAGGTGGCCGGGCCAGGAGTCCAGGGTGCCGGTGCCGGCCTCCAGGACGAGGACGCGCCAGCCCTTGTCCCCCAGCTCCTTGGCGACGAGCGAGCCGGACAGGCCCGCGCCGACCACGATGACGTCGTACCGCCCGCGGCCGTGGCGCGGCGCCGGGCTCATGCGCCGCCTCCGCGCGGGCCGGGCACGCCGGCGAAGCGGTCACCCGCCCGGGCGACCGGCGGGGCGCCGGGCGGCGGATCGGCCCAGGTGCCGAAGCCGGGCGGCTTGGCCCCGGCGGGGTGCCCGTGGAACGTGCGCCACACCAGGCCCTCCGTATGGGCCTCGGGGGAGACGGTGAACGCGGTGTTGGCCCGCTCCCGGCCGAGGGCGGCGTGGACGGAACCGGCGAGCTGCGGCCACACGCCCAGATACCACGTGTGGGCGAGGGCGCGGGCGATGTCGCGCGAGGTCTCGTCGGCGATGGCGTCGGGGTCGCCGCCAGCGGCGGCGAGGGCGTCGAGGAAGCGGCTGAGGGCCGGCTCCCCGACCTGCTCGCGCGCGGTCTCGTGGTACAGCTCGGCCATGCCGGTGCCGTGGAGCTCGAAGGCGTCGAAGCCGGTCAGGGCGGCCGAGGCGGTGAGGAAGTCGTCGAGGGAACGTGCGGACGTGCTCGTCTTCGGTGTCATCCGTGACCACCCATCCGTGGGACCTGACGCATGTCTATCGGAGACTCCACGGTGAGTGAAGAGGAAACAAACCCCCTTCACTCGTATGAGTGTTCGGCAGGACGGGTGCCGGACGGGATGCCGGAGGTGGCGGCGGGACGGCCCCCGCGCTCGGGGTGCGGGGGCCGTGGGACCGCGGAGGGGAGGGGTGCTCCGGGTCCGCTCAGGTGCCGGGCTTGCGGCCGTAGACGAAGACGTCGTCCCCGTTGCCCAGCATGGACCAGTACGTCTTGGCGTCGGCGGTGCGCATGTTCACGCAGCCGTGCGAGCCGGGCGGCGACCAGACACTGCCGTCGATGGCGTGGAAGGCCTGCCCGCCGTCGAAGAACTGCGCGTAGGGCATCCGCACCTTGTAGATCGTCGACCAGTGGTCGGCCGAGCGCCAGTAGATCTTCTTGGCTCCGGTCCGCGTCTCGTAGCCGTCACGCCCGGTGCGTACCGGCACCGGGCCGAACTTGAGGGCCTTGCCGTCCTGTATCCAGCTGATCTGGCGGCTGAGGTCGACGCAGGCTATCCGGCCCTTGTCCACCGGGCACTTCCCGGCGGCGTTGGGATCCCGGCGCGTGATCTCCTCCTGCATCACCCCCCAGGTGATCGGTCCCGCGAAGCCGATGTCCGGGGTGATGCGGTGAGCGGTCTGGAAGTCCTGGATCGCCTTGCAGTCGGCGGGCGACTGCCGGCCGTCGACCGGTCTGCCCAGGAACTTCTCGGCCTCCTTCTGATAGGGCCCGGTTCTCGTCGTGCAGGAGGGGGCCGCCTCGGCGGATCCGCCCATCGCGAGCGTCAGCGGCGCCGCCAGCCCGAGGGCGCCCAGCAGCACCCCGAGCCGGCGTGCCGCTACCGGCCGCGCCGTCTTCCTTCTGCTAAGTGTTCCCATATGACGTAAGACTGATAGCACCGGCCGGTGGTTGCAGCCGGGACCGAGGGGGCCGAGGGGTCGCAGAGGGCCCGCGGAGGGCCCGCCGCCGTCCCGGACGGCGGTCCCTCGAACGGAGCAGCGGGCGCTAGGAGATGGCGGCGCCCGTGGGGATCGCGTTCAGGGCCACGGGAGAAATGCTGACGATCTTGTTCCAGTCGAAGTAGTACTTGTCCATCGCGGCCGGGCTGGTGATCCACCGCTTGATGCCGTTGCTCACCAGATACACCGCGGGACCGTCGGGGGATTTCGCGAGAATGGCGCCGTCGGACAGCTGGCCGCCGTCGTCGATGCTCGCGATGTCGACGACGGTCTGAATTCCGTTCCAGTTCCGGAACAGGTTGTTGTACGTCGCCGGGTTGGGGATCCAGCGCCGTTGGCCGTCGAGGACCAGATAGACGGCGGGGCTGTTCACCCCTTTCAGCCGGGCACCGTTGAGTTCGGGGTGCCGGCCGCGGAGCTGCGCGCCGCCGGAATCGCGCGCTACGGCGCTTTCGACTGCCGTTTCTGACGTGGCGTCGGTGGCGGCCTGGGCCGCGGGCGCCGCGGCGAGGCCGGAAACGGAGGCGGCCACGAGGGCCAGGGCAGCGAACCACGAGCGTCTGGACATATTTCCTCCAACCGTGAACGGAAGTGGGGGAAGAGCTCAACTCGCCGGGAATACCGTGCCTTTCGCCTGCCGGCCAACCCTTACGGCGCCGTGCCCGCTTGTCAATGTCCGCTCGAATATCGGTGCGGACGGCCAGCGATTCTCCGCCACCGGTGCGCCTCGGCCCCATCCGCCCGCGATCGGCAGAAGATGGAAAGGGCATTCCGGATCCACCCCCCAGGAATACCCGATTCCGCGGTGCGGCACGAAAGGAGCGACGGCGTGCGCAGTTTTCCCGCCCTCCTCTTCGCCCTGCTCGCCGCGGTCAGCAACGCCCTGGCGATCGTCCTGCAGCGCCGGGCCGCGCGGACCGTCCCCCTCGCCCCGGGCCTGCGGCTCTCCCTCTTCGCCCAACTGCTGCGGCGCAAGGCCTGGCTCGGTGGAATGGCCGCTGTCATGGCCGCCGCCTGCCTCCAGGCCCTCGCGCTCTCGCAGGGCGCCATGGCCGTCGTCCAGCCCGTCTTCGTCCTGGAGCTGCCGTTCGCCCTTCTCCTGGGCGGTCTCCTGCTGGGCCGCAAGGTCACCCGCCCGGTGTGGAGCGGAGCCGTCTGCATCGCCGCCGGGCTGGGACTGGCCCTCGCAGCCGCAGCACCCTCGCCCGGCACCGGACGGCCGCCGGCGGACCGCTGGGTGATCGCCGTCGTCTGCTGCCTCACCGTCATCGCGGCGCTGGCCGCGACGGCGCTGCGCCACCCCGAAGGAGGCCTGCGGGCCCTGTGCTTCGCCGCCGCGGCCGCCGTGGGCTACGCCCTCACCGCCGCCCTGATGAAGGACGCCACGCACGCCTGGCAGGACGGCGGCGTCACCGCCTTCTTCCTCTCCTGGCAGACGTACGGATTCGCCGTGGTGGGCGTGATGGCGCTGTTCCTGCTGGAGAACGCCATGCAGTCCGGCCCCCTGACGGCCTCGCAGCCCGCCCTCACCCTCGGCGACGCCCTGGTGAGCCTCGCGCTGGGCATCACCCTGTACGAGGAGCGCGTCCGCAGCGGCTGGTGGATCCTGCCCGAAGCGCTCGGAGCGGCCCTGGTGCTGTACGGGGCGGTCACGCTCTCCCGCGTCGCCCTCGCCCGGGACCTGGTGGCGCCGGACCGCCCGGGGGAGCCCGCACGGTCCTGACGGCCGAGGGCGCTCCGCGGCCCGGGCGTGGTGCGGGGGTCACCCGGACAGCGCAGGCCCCGGCGTTTGCGCCGTCCGGGTGACCCGGCCGCCCGCCGGGCCGCCGCTCAGCGGTTGCGCGGCGTGAGCTCCGCCATCGCGGACCAGCCGTTGCCGGGGGCCTCGGTGCTGATGATCTGCGGCGTGGTGGCGATGGCCGTCGCCATCGTCTCCATGGCGGTCTTGAAGTGCACGGAGTTCACGTGCGCTTCGCCCGCCTCACGGGAGGCGAAGCCTTCCACCAGGACGAACTGGTTCGGGTTGTCGACGCTCCTGGACCACTCGAAGAAGAGGTTGCCCGGCTCGTCACGGGTGGCCCGGGTGAAGTCGCCGACGAGCTCGAGCCACTTGTCGGTGTACTCGGGGCGGACGGGCATCTTGACGACGATGAAGATCATGGAGGCTCCTGCTCGTATTGCGGGCGTCGTGCCGGAGGCACCGGCACCGGGCCGGTCACGCCGACGGCGGCGGGCCGGAGCGCCCGCGCCGGTGCCCACGGTGGCGGAGTCAGGGGCACCCGGCGAAACGGGGACGACGGTGATTCCGGCCCTCCCGGAAAATTGCACCCCGGCGACGCCGGAACGGCCAGTCGGACAGGGGCGAGCCCCCTGCCCGGCCGGCCGTTCCGCCGTGCGGATCACGAGCCCGTACGGCAGGGTGTGCTACGCGGCGGCGGGACGGTCCACGGGTGCCGGAAGGGTCTGCGCGTCCGTCGGCCGGGTCTGCGCGGGGGCGCCGAGCTGCACCGCGCCCTCCGGGACGGGCACGGAGGCGAAGATCGCGTCCTGCTGCTCCTGGAGCTCGCGGGCCCTCTCCGGGGAGGTGCTGGGCAGCCGCTGCTCCTCGTACAGCTTGTGCGTCGCCTCCTGGGCCCACTTGCTCGACGGGGTGTGGAACTGCACCTCGAAGACGTGCCCGGAGCGCGGGTCGCGCCAGGCCGAGTTGATGCCCTTGTAGCCCTGCTTCCGGCCCCAGGTGTTGGACCACTTGACGCTGTCGTTGCCCCAGAGGGCCAGGGCGGAGGAGGCGATGGCCACGCCCCGGCTGTAGCTGCCGTCCGGCCACTGGAGGGTGTAGCGGACGGAGTCGCTGATCTTGGACAGGGCGGCGTCCGCGGTCTGCCCGGGCGCCTCCTTCATGGCGGAGGCGACCTTGCGCTTGAGCGAGTCCGGCGACTTCAGCCGGTGGTCGAAGCCGATCAGGTTCGCGTGGCTGATGCGGGCCACGGCCTGCATCTCGGGGCTGACCGTCCGCTCCGCGGACCGGGCACGGGCGAGGAACCGGTCGACCTTCTTGTTGTCCGCGGCGTTGAGGGAGAGGCCGTCACCCCGCCACCCGCCCTCGTCGCCGGGCGGCAGCTCCGCCTTGGCCGTCTTGCCGGCGTAGGCCTGGTGCGATCCCGCGCGGCCGTCGGCCAGGGCACTGGGCACGGACCCGACGCTCAGTGCGGCGGCCAGCGCCGCTGCGGCCGCGAGTCGGTGGGCGATGCGGTTGTTGGTCATCCGTGTGATTCGTCCTTCGGCACGTGAGGTGTCATCCGGGACTCATACAACCGGCGCGGCGCCGCACCGGTCACTGGACCCGCCGCTGTGCGGGCCGCTTTTGGCCGGATGGAGCGGTTGCGGGGCGGAAAGCGGCACGGCGCCGGTGAGCAGCCGGTGAGAGCAGCCGGTGAGCAGGGGGGATCGTCCGATGCGGCCGGTCGGTTCATATGCCTGTCGTACGGCCGTATGGGCTGGGCGGGTGATCGGGGGGTGTGTTGGGCGCAATCGTCAGATGATCGCTCCGGTGCGTTGTTACGTTTTGCTGACTAATAACCCCTTTGGTGGTGGTTCCGGCGGCGGGGGAGCGGGTGGTGGTTGTGGTGGTGGGTGGAGTGCGGGTGTCGGGGCGCGGTGTGGTCGCCGACGAGGGTGCCGGTGGCGCGAGCGCCGTGCCGGGGCCCGCGGGGGAACGGGGCGTCGTGTCTCCTCCCGTGGGCCCGGGTCCGGGTGGCACCTACGACTACGACGGGTTCAGCCGGCTGGCGGGAGTGATGGAGGAGCCGCCGCCGCTGGGGACGTACCGGGTGGGGCTCCGGCGGCTCCCGGGCCGGGAGGGGGCGGTGAGCGTATGGGTGGGACTGCTGGTGGCGCTGGCGCCGCTGATGGCGGCAGGGGTGTTGGTGTGGTTGATGTGGCCGGGGCACTGGGTGGTGCGGGGCGGATGGCTGGGGGTGGGGGACGGGGTGATGCTGGCGTCGATGGGGCTGGTCGAGGTGTTCCGCGTGGTGAACGTGGTCTCGGTGGCCCACGCCTCCTGCGCGGCCCGCGATCCGGTGCCGGTGCGGGCGCAGCCGGGTGCCCGGGTGGCCTTCTGCACGACGTTCGTGCCGGGCAAGGAACCCCTCGCCATGGTGTCGGCGACGCTGGAGGGGGCGGTACGGGTCTGCTACGACGGCCTGGTCGACGTGTGGCTGCTGGACGAGGGCGACGACCCGGGGGCGCGGGCGCTGTGCGCGCGCCTGGGAGTGCGTCACTTCTCCCGGAAGGGCGTGGCGCGCTACAACCGGCCGTCGGGGAAGTTCCGGGCCCGGACGAAGCACGGCAACTACAACGCGTGGCTGGATGCGCACGGCGACGGATACGACTTCGTGGCGTGCGTGGACACGGACCACGTGCCGCTGCCGAACTTCCTGGAGCGGATGCTGGGGTACTTCCGTGACCCGGACGTGGCGTTCGTGGTGGGGCCGCAGGTGTACGGGAACTATTCGGCCCGGGTGACGAAGGCGGCGGAGAGCCAGCAGTTCCTCTTCCACGCGCTGGTGCAGCGGGCGGGGAACCGGTACGGGTCGCCCATGTTCGTGGGGACGTCCAACTGCCTGCGGGTGAGCGTGCTGCAGCAGATCGGCGGCTTCTACGACTCGATCACGGAGGACATGGCCACGGGCCTGGAGATCCACCGGCGCAAGAACCCGGTGACGGGCCGCCGCTGGCGCTCGGTCTACACCCCCGACGTCCTGGCCGTGGGGGAGGGCCCGTCGTCGTGGACGGACTTCTTCTCGCAGCAACTGCGCTGGTCGCGGGGCACGTTCGAGACCCTCCTGCGGCAGTTCGGGCGCGCCGTGTGGTCCCTGTCCCCGGGCCGCCTGTGGAACTACTGCCTGCTGATCGCCTACTACCCGATGGCCGCCATGACCTGGGTCCTCGGCGGAGTCTCCTGCGTCCTCTTCCTCGGCCTCGGAGCCTCGGGGATCAACGTGCCCTCGCAGGTGTGGCTGATGCTCTACGGCGATGCGGCCGTGCTGCAGATCTGCCTGTACGTCATCAACCGCCGCCACAACGTCAGCCCGCACGAGCCGGAAGGCTCCTCGGGCGTGGCGGGGATGGTGATGTCGGCGATGTCGGCGCCGTTGTACGCGCGGGCGCTGACGCAGGCGCTGCTGCGGCGCCGGTCGGGGTTCGTGGTGACGCCGAAGGGCGCGTCGGTGTCCGGGGACTGCGCGGCCACGTTCCGCACGCACCTGTGGTGGGCGGGCGTGTTCGGGGCGTGCCTGATGGCGTCGGTCGTGCTGGGGCACACGTCGGCGGCCATGCGGGTGTGGGCCTGCCTGGCGCTGCTGACGGCGCTGGGCCCGGTGGGGATGTGGCTGGCGGGCCGTGCCCGGGGGCGCTGGCCGAGCGGGCGCGACACCGGCGGTGGCGGACCGACCATCTCCCGGCCCCGCGCCCAGCACAGCACCGTCTGACCCGGGCCTGCCGGGCGCCTCCTCCCGGGAGGCGCCCGGCAGGCAGGACCGAAGGAGGCAGGACCATGGCCACCGGCACCGCGCCCGGCCCCGTGCGCGTACTCGTGCTCGGCGCGTCGCTGCGCAGCGATTCGCTCAACGCCCGGCTGGCCGCACTCGTGGCCCGTCTGGTCCGGGACGAGGCCGGGGCGGAGACCGACCACGCCCATATGGACGAGTTCGCGATGCCGCTCTACAACGGCGACGCCGAGATCGCCGAGGGCCTGCCGCCCGGAGCGCTCGCGCTGCGCGACCGCCTGACCGCGTGCGACGCCCTGGTGATCTCCTCGCCGGAGTACAACGCCTCGCTGCCCGGCGGGCTGAAGAACGCCATCGACTGGGTCTCCCGCGTCCGCCCCCAGCCGTTCAAGGACAAGCAGGCCCTGCTGGTCTCGGCGTCGCCGTCCATGGTCGGCGGGAACCGCGGGCTGTGGGCGCTGCGGGTTCCGCTCGAACACCTGGGGGCGCGCGTCTACCCCGACATGTTCAGCCTCGCCAAGGCGCACGAGGGCTTCACCGCCGACGGTGACCTCGCCGAGAGCGGGCTCCACGAGCGGCTGGTGGAATCGGTGACGTCGTTCCTGCGGCTGGTCGAGGCGGACACGCGCTACGTCTGCCTGCGCCGGCGCTGGTACGAGTTCCTCGGCGACTGCACGGACGCACCGGTCACCCAGCGCGCCCAGGACTGACGGCCGGGGTTCAGCAGCCCGCCGCGTCGGCGAGCTCCGCCACCGCGAGCGCGCAGCCCCACGACACCGTGACGCCCGCGCCGCCGTGCCCGTAGTTGTGAATCAGCCTCGCACCGTTCGGCAGCCGGTCGGTTTCCAGCCGCGCGGGGGAGCGGGCCGGACGCAGCCCGACCCGGTGGGCGAGGACGCGCGCCCCGGCCAGACGCGGATGCGCACGGGCGCAGCGGCTGACGATCGACCGCGCCGTGCCGGGCGAGGGGGTGCGGTCCCAGACGTGCTCCCGCGCGGTGCCGCCGAGGACGACCCCGTACGGCTGCGGGAGGACGTAGAGGATCTCGCCCGTGTCGTGGTCCTCCGCGGCCAGCCACTCGTCCACGCCGGGGTTCTCCACGACGACGACCTGACCCTGCACGGGGTGCACCAGCGGGTCGGGCACCAGGTCGCGGGCGCCGAGGCCGGTGCAGTTCACGACGAGCGGTGCCGCCCGCCCCGCTTCGGTCAGGTCCGGCACGTCCCGGCCGGTGACGGTGCCGCCCGCGGCCGTGAGCCGGCGCTGGAGATAGCCGAGATATGCCGTCATGTCCACCAAGGGGGTGCGGGCCCGGAGGCCGTGGCCGTAACCCGGGGGCAGCTCGCCGGGCCCGGCCGGCCGGAGACCGGGGACGCCGGCCGTCCAGGGCCCCTGCTCTTCCGGTGCCGTGCTCGCATGGGTGCCGTCGACCAGCCGGACCCCCGTCTCCCCGGGCCGCGCGGCGAGGGCGGACAGCGCCCGGAAGGACTCCAGCGACCAGGCGGCGACCGCCTCCTCGGGCTCGATCCGGTACGGCCACCAGAGGCCGCCGGCCACCGCGGACGTGGTGTCCGCGGCCCGCTCACGGCTCCACACCCCGACCCGGCGCCCGGCCTCCGCCAGCACCACGGCGGCGGTCAGCCCGATGACCCCCGCCCCCACGACGATCGCATCGCCTGCCATGCCCACACCGTACCCCCGTGTCCGGAACCTCTTTCCCCGGTTATCGGTGCTGTTGACTTCTCCGCCGCCCTGTGGAATTGATTCCCCACCCGGATCCGGCCTTTCGCCATTCCCCGGATTCCTCAGTTTCCTCTCGGCCCCCGTCCTCAGTCCCCTGTCCCCAGTCACAGGAGCGCCATGTCCAGACCTAGAGTTCTCTTCGTCTGCAGCGCGGCAATAGCGGCGTTATGCGGACCGGTGCTGCCCGCGCATGCGGCGGCCCCCGGGATCACCGTGCCGCCCGATAAAATCGTGATCGAGGTGGCCACGGTCAATGGTTCCGGGTGTCCCGCCGGCTCCGCCGCCGTGGGCGTCTCCCTCGACAACACGGCCTTCACCGTCACCTACAGCAAGTACCTCGCCCAGGTGGGCCTGGGCGCTAAGCCGACGGACTTCCGCAAGAACTGTCAGCTGAATCTGATCGTCCATGTGCCGCACGGATTCACCTATGCCGTCGCCAGTGTCGACTACCGCGGATATGCCCAGCTCGAACCCGGCGCCACGGGTGAGCAGAAAGCCTCGTACTACTTCCAGGGGCAGTCGCAGACCACGGCCAAGTCCCATCAGTTCAAGGGCGCGCTCGACGACAACTGGCAGGCGACCGACACCAACGAAATCGCACAGTACGTGTGGGCGCCGTGCGGGGAACGGCGCAACTTCAACATCAACACCGAACTGACGGTCAACGCCGGCACCTCCGACCCCACGAAGACCACCAGTTTCATGGCCATGGACTCCACGGACACCGCCATCAACACCCTCTACCGCCTCGCCTGGAAGGAGTGCCCGCCGAAGCGGTAGCCGCCCCCGGGGTTGTGGGAACCGCACAGGTACCCCTCGCCGGGACTGGCGCCGGCCCCGCTGTCCGTAAACGCGTGGGACGGACGAGGATGAACGGGTGCTCGATACCCTCGATCCGGCGGACCCCGACTTCGCACGCGACCCGTACCCCTACTACGCACGGCTGCGCACGACGGGCCCCGCGGCGCGGGTGGCGCTGGCCAACGGCACGGAGGCCTGGCTGGTCACCGGCTACCGGCAGGCCCGGGAAGTCCTCGCCGACCCGCGCTTTTCGAACGTCCCCCCGCACGCCGCGGGACGCCCCAAACCCGACTCGCCGGCACAGCGCGCCCGCGGCTGCCTCGCCCGCCACATGCTCAACACCGACGCACCCGACCACACCCGGCTGCGCCGGCTGACCACGGCCGCGTTCACCCCGCGCCGGGTCGACGCCCTGCGCCCCCGCATCGAGCAGCTCACGGCGGAGCTGGTGGCGGACGTGGCCGCGGGGCTGGCCCGCGAGGGCACCGCCGACCTCGTCGACGCCTTCGCCTTCCCCCTGCCGGTCCTCGTCATCGGCGAGGTGCTCGGCGTGCCCGCCGCGGACCGGGCGGACCTGCGCACCTGGACGTACCGGGTCGGATCGCCCGCCGACGCCCTGCCCGCGGGAGCCGTCGACGAGGCCTGGACGTCCCTCCACGCCTACTTCACGGCCCTCATCGCGCACAAGCGCCGGATACCCGGGGACGACCTCTTCAGCGCCCTGATCCACGATACGGGCGAGGGCGGCCTGGACGACGGCGAACTGCTGGCGATGGCGTTCCTGCTGCTCTTCGCCGGCTACGAGACGACCATGAACCTGCTGGCGTCCGCCTCGCTCCTGCTGCTCACCCATCCCCGGGAGCTGGCCGCGGCCCGGCAGGGCGGCCCCGGGGGCTGGGCCGCCGTGGCCGAGGAGGCCCTGCGGCACGCGAGCCCGCTGGAGGGGACGACGTGGCGGCGCACGACCGAGGAGGTCGACCTGGGCGAGGGCGTGGTCCTGCCGGCCGATGCCTCGGTCCTCGTGGTCCTCGCCGCCGCCAACCGCGATCCGGCGGTCTTTGCCGAACCGGACGCGTTCCGGCCCGCCCGCTACGCCGCAGCCGGTGAAGGGGGAGGCGGCAGGACCGGCGACAGGACCGGCGACTGGACCGGGGAAAGGGCCGCGCCCCACGCCGCCTTCGGCCACGGCCCGCACTTCTGCCTCGGCTCGCGGCTGGCCCGGCTGGAAGCGGAGATCGCGCTTCCGATGCTCTTCGGTGAGGGCTCCCGGATGCCGGAGCTCTCCCTCGCGACCGACCCCGCGCTCCTTCCCTACCGCCCCGGCCTCCTCGTCCGCGGCCCGCGGCACCTTCCCGTCCGCGCGACGCCGCCCGGCCGCACGCGAAACGGCTGATTCCACCCCCGGGTTGACCTGCTCCGACCGTCTGCCGTCCCACCGTCCGGGGTGGCGGGAGGGACGTTCTTCCCCTGCCCGTGCCCATGGGCTCTACAGTGGCCTGTGCCTTTGTGTGCTGCCAGGGAGGAAGTGCGTAGTGGTCGACACGGCCCGGGGTTGTGTGCTGTTACTGGACGGTACGCCTGACCGGCGACGAGGTGTCCTGCCGAATCCGACCGCACATGCCATTGCGGGCGCCAACCCCCGCCGCTTCCTCGCCGCGGACGCCGTCGACGTCGTACAACTGCCCGCCGTGGAGGGGCCGCAGAGCGCCCTGGCCTATCTGCAGCACGCCGCGGCCGTGCCCGGCCCGCTCCTGGTCTGGGTGACCGGACGGCTGATGATCCCGGCCCGCCGCGGCGGCGAGCTCCACCTGGCCCTGCCCGGCAGCACCCCGGCCACCGTCCGCTACACCGGCCTGCCCTGGGCCTGGCTGCTGCGCACCCTGCAGGCCCACGCGGGCCCGGTGCTGGTGCTGGCCGACCTGGAGGCCGACCCGGCCGCCAGGCCGCACGTGGAGAGCGGCGCGCATTCCGGGGAACTCTCGCAAGGCGTCCCGCTGTTCGGCGTCGTCCACCCCGCCCCGCCGGTCGCCGCGCGCGAAGCGGGCCCGTACACGCGGGCGCTCCTCGAAGCGCTGCAGACCGGCGACCACCGGGCCGGCGCCGTGCTCGACGCGTCCGCCCTGCACCAACGGGCCCTGCTCGGCGCGGGCCTGGGCGCGGAGACGCTGCCCCTGCAGTGGGGCGTGCCGGGACCGGTCCTGGCCAACGTCGCCGCGGCCGCCCGCCCACGCACCCGGCCCCGGCCCGCGGCGGCACCTGCCCCCGCCCCCCGGCCGCACCCTGCGCCGGTGCAGCAGCCCGAGGCGCACGCGGTGCCCGTAGCGCCCGCCCCCGCCGAAGAGCAGGCCCCGCCCCGGGACGACCTGCTGCCGGTCATCCTCGCCGCCGCCCACGCCGGGCGGCACAACGAGGCCGCGGCCATGGCCGCCGCGGGCGAGCAGCAGACCCTGCGCCGCCACGGCCCGGACAGTCCCGAGGCGGGTCTGTGGGTCGAGGTCCGCGCGGACCTCGCGCGCATGGCGGGTGACCATGCGCGGGCCGCCGAGCTGTGGATGACGGCCGCAGGCGTACGCCTGGGCCGCAGCGGACCGGCCGACGAGGAGGTGGTGGCCGCGGTGAAGCGGGCGCACTACTGCTGGCAGCACAGCGGCGACGGGGCGGTCCGCCTCGCCCCCGCCCTGCTCGCGCTGTGGGAGCGGATTCCCGGGGGCGAGGGCGCGGCCGAGCACATCCGCGCACGCCTGCAGGAAGCGGAGGAGCCCTGGCCCGGGGTGGCACGCTGACGCCCCGTCGGGAGCTCACCCCGGGAGCTTGTAGAGCCGCCGCGCCGTCTCCGATCCGATCAGCCCCGTGATCCGGGGCACTTCGGCTGCGGGCCATGCGCCCTCACCGGCCCACGTCTGCGTCAACCGCTCCAGCGCCCGGGTGAACAGGCGGGTGCCGACGACGTACAGCTCCGGCAGCCCGTAGGCGTCGGTGGAGAACATCACCTTCCCGAACGGGGCGAGCTCCAGAACCTCGGCGAGGACGGCCGTGGCCCGCGCCCCGGTGTAGGAGAGGGTCAGCCCGACGTCGGCGTAGACGTGCGGGAACACCTGGGCCAGATAGGCCGCGTTGCGGTGGTACGGGTAGGCGTGCAGCAGGACCAGCGGGCAGCCCGTCGGCCGCACCGCCTTGATGAAGCCGGTGAGGAGCGCCGGGTCGCTGCGGTGGAGGCTCAGGTCGGGGTCGCCGAAGCCGGTGTGGATCTGCAGGGGCAGCGCGGTCGCGGCCGCCGTCCACAGCAGGTGACGCAGGAGCACGGGGTCGTGGAGGCGGCCGCCGGGCTCCCGCGCGGCCAGCCAGCCGTCCGTGGCGGCCCGCAGCTCCCCGGGGCCCGGCGGTGCCGGGTCGAAGTCGAGCCCGTGGCGGTAGGCGGCCACCGACTTGAAGCCCACGGCGGTGCGGGCCGCCGCGTGCACCGCTTCCTGCAGGCAGTCGAGGAACTCCCGGCCGGTGCCCGCCTTGTCCGCCGTGTGCTCGGCGAGGGTCTCCAGCCGCACGATCTCGTGGGCGCGCCCTCCGCCTGCGCGGGCGAGCTCGTGGTGGGTGGTGAGGTCGTCGGCCAGGCCGGTGTCGACGACGTAGTCGGTGATTCCGGTGGCGCCGAGCAGCCGCCGGTTCACCTCGTCCGCGCCCAGCTCGGCGCGCCGGGCCAGGTAGCCGGCGGGCGGGCAGTGGGCCGGGAGACCGAGGAGCGGCGGGCACCAGCGGCGCACGGCGAAGCCCAGCTGGCTGTCGAAGAACGTGGTGCCGTCGGCGGCCGGTGCGTCGGACTCCGTCAGGTACGCCGTGAAGCGGGACGCGCTGAGCGGGCCCCGGGCCACGCCGTGGCAGTGGTGGTCCACCAGCCCGCCGCCGGGGGGCTGCTCGGCGGGCGGTGCGGTCGCTGTCCGGTTCGCCATGGCTGCCGCCTTCTTCACGACGTCGGGTCAGTAGCGGTGCCGGAGGTCCGCGACGACGGCTTCCGGGGTGTGGTGCTGCAGGCGCGCGTGCTCGCCTTCGCGGACGGCGAGGAAGGCCTCGTAGAGGGGTTCTCCGAGGGCCTCGCGCAGGAGGGCCGAGCCGCGGAAGTGCTCGAGCGCCTCCGGCAGGCCGGCCGGCAGACGGGGAACCCGGGCGTGCGTGACCGCCGGATCGCCGCTGACGGGGGCCGGCAGGGTGCACTGCCGGTCGATGCCGTCGAGTCCGGCGGCGATGACCGCGCCGGCCACCAGGTACGGGTTGGCCGTCGCGTCGATGCACTTGATCTCGGCGTTGGCGCCCTGGAGGTCCTGCGCCGGGCCGGGAATGAAGCGGAGGGCGGCCTCCCGGTTCTCGGGCCCCCAGCACTGGAAGACCCCCGCCCACATGGACGGTACGAGCCGCAGGTAGCCGGCGGGGTGCGGGGTGGTGACGGCCAGCAGCTCGGGAAGCGCGCGCAGGACGCCGGCGAGGAACGCCTCGCCGGTCCGCGTCATCCCGAACGGGCCGTCGCCGCCGCGGCACAGATTGGCGCCGTCCTTCCAGAGGCTGAGGTGGAGGTGCGCGCCGTTGCCCACGGACCCGTACTCGACCACGGGGGCGAACGTGGCGTGCAGGCCGTGGTGCGCGGACACGGCGCGGATCGTCTCCCGTACGAGCACCGCGTCGTCCGCGGCGGCCACCGGGCCGGACGGGGCGGTGGAGACCTCGAACTGGCCGGGGGAGTACTCCGGGTGGATCTGCAGCACGACGATGTCCTGGGCGGCCAGGGCCTGCAGGACGTCGCGCACGTAGCCGGAGAGCCCGGTGATCCGGGTCATGCCGTAGGCCGGGCCGGGGCCGGCGTAGCGCCGGGCGGGGCCGGGAGGCGTCCGGTCCGGCCCCGGCGCCTGCGGCCCGTCCCCCTCGCCGTCCGCTCCCGTCGCGTGGGTGACGACCCATTCGGTCTCGTAGCCCATGCGCAGTTCGAGGCCGGAGCGCGCGGCCCGCTCGGCCATGCGCCGCGCGAAGCCGCGCTGGCAGGCCGCGTAGGGGGTGCCGTCCTGTTCGAAGCGGTCGGCCGGGGCCCAGGCCCAGCCCGGCTGGGCGGCGAGGACGGTCAGCCGGTCGAGGTCGGGGAAGAGACGCAGGTCCCCGTCGGGCCCACCGATGCGGGCGCTGGTGACGGCGGAGTCGTCGCTGAGGAACACGTCGAAGACGGGGGACATGCCGACGCCCCACTGCGCCGCGTGGGCGAGCCGGGCGGTGGGGACGGCCTTGGCGCGCGCGATGCCCGCGTTGTCGACCCAGGTCAGTGCGACGCCGTGAACGTCCTTGGCCGTCAGGCGCGCCGCCTCCTGGCGCGCTGCCGAGGCCGCGGCCTCGTGCGGTGGTGTCTCCACGCTCGCTCCCGGGTGCCGGTGCCGTGCCCTCGACCGCCTTGTGCGGGCCATTACACCGTACGGTGGCGGGCCCGGCGGGCAAAGGACGCCCCGGCCGGGGCTACCAGCGGTACCAGCGCCCCCCGCCGGAGCGGACGAGGAAGCCGAGCAGCCGGAGCACGATGACGACGATCGCGATCCACCAGAGGACCTCGACGCCGTGATCGGGTGTTTGGGTCCGCCGGGACGCGGTATCCGCAGGACGAGGCTCTTCATGACTGATAAGGCAGACATACCCGACGAGACCGGCACGGGCCCGGAAGCGGGAACACGGCCGGACCTCACCGCAGCCCAGGTACTCCGCGCGGCCCGCGAGCAGTTCGCCGAACTGACCGGGCTGCAGCCCGAAGGCGTCTCCCGGTTCGAGCGGACCGAGGACGGCTGGACGCTGGAGGCCGAGGCGGTCGAGGTCGCCCGGATCCCCGAGACGATGAGCGTCATGGCGCTCTACGAGCTCACCCTCGGCCCCGACGGCCTGCTCACCGGCTACCGCCGCGTCCGGCGCTACGAGCGCGGCAGGTCCGACGCCCGCTGAGCTTTCTGCTGCGGGCGAGCCGCGCAGCACCAGCCCCCGGGCGGAGCACGAGCCCCCGGGCCGTACGGACCGCCGTGCGCCGGTCGCGCCGTGACGAGAGAACAAGACGAGAGGAAACCGCCCGAGATGAGCGTTGTCCCTGCGCAACCGGGCACCGGCTCCGCCGCCGGTGGCGGCACCAGCGGTCTGTACGACGTGATCGAACTGGTGCTGGACCGCGGGCTGGTCATCGACGCGTTCGTACGCGTCTCGCTGGTCGGCATCGAGATCCTGAAGATCGACGTACGCGTCGTCGTCGCCAGTGTCGACACCTACCTGCGCTTCGCGGAGGCCTGCAACCGCCTCGACCTGGAATCCGGGCCCCACAAGAGCGCCGGCCTGCCCGAACTCGTCGGCGAGGTGACCGAGAGCGGCGCCCACGGCAAGACCAAGGGCGCCCTGTCCGGCGCCGCGCAGACCGTCTCCGACGCCCTGCACCAGGTGCGCGACCGCGGCGAGGAGACGAGCCGCAGCCGCCGTTCCACCTCCCGCAAGAAGGAGGACACCGAGTGACCACCTACGTCTACGGCATCGCGCGCGCCGCCGGCACCGACCTGCCCGACGGCCTCACCGGCATCGGGGACCCGCCACGCCCCGTACGGGTGGTGAGCCGGGACGGCCTGGCCGCGGTCGTCAGCGACTGCCCCGAGCAGCTGCGCCCCAAGCGCCGCGACCTGCTGGCCCACCAGGAGGTGCTGGCGGCGGCCGGCCGCCGCACCCCCGTGCTGCCGATGCGCTTCGGCAGCGTCTCCGACAGCGACGACAAGGTGGCCGAGGTGCTGTCCGAGCACTCCGGCCGCTACGAGGAACAGCTCGACCGGCTCGCCGGCCGTGTGGAGTACAACGTCAAGGCCGTGCACCGGGAGGACGCCGCCCTGCACCTCGTTCTCGCGGGGAACGCCGAGCTGCGGGCCCTGGCCGAGGCCAACAAGGCCGCCGGCGGAGGCTCCTACGAACAGCGGCTGCGCTTCGGCGAGATGGTCGCGAACAGCATGCGCGAACGCGAGGTCCTGGACGCCGGGCTGGTGCGCGACGCGCTGGTGCCCCTGGCCGAGGAGCACCGGGACGGCCCCGAGAGCGCGGGCTGGTTCCTGAACGTGTCCTTCCTCGTGGAGGAGTCCGCCGCCCGGCGGCTGCTGGCGGAGGCCGGGCGGCTCGGCGAGCGCCACCCGCAGCTGGACATCAAGGTCAGCGGTCCGCTCCCGCCGTACAGCTTCGCGACGTGATCACCTTCGTGAGCTGGGTGCTGCGCCGGGTCGTCGCCGAGGCCGAGCGCCTCCACCACGACCCGGCGGCCGTCCGGCGCGAACTCGAGGTGCTCGAGGAGCAGCTGGTGAGCGGCGCCATCGACGAGGAGGAGTTCGACCGGCGCGAGGACGCCCTGCTGGACCGCATGGAAGCGGTCCGGCAGCAGCCCGGAGGAGGTGCGGCATGACCGGCCGGTCCGAGACCTCGCTCTCCGGCGGCGGCAGCTCGGCGAACCTCGCCGACATCCTGGAGCGCGTGCTCGACAAGGGCATCGTCATCGCCGGCGACATCCGTGTCGACCTCCTCGACATCGAGCTCCTCACCATCAAGCTGCGCCTGGTCGTCGCCTCCGTCGACAAGGCCAGGGAGATGGGCATCGACTGGTGGGAGAGCGATCCCTCCCTGTCCTCGGGGGCGCGCCGGCGCGCCATGGATGCGGAGAACGCACGGCTGCGGTCCCGTATCGCCGAACTCGAAGCACACGACGGGCGCGAAGCACACGACGGGCTCGAAGAGCTCGAAGGACCCGAAAGGAGGAGTTCCGGTGAACCGTGACCGTATGGAACTGCTGTACGCCTATGCCGTCCTGCGGGACACCGGTGGCGCCGGGAGCCGGCTGGAGACGGTCACCGGTGTGGCCGGCGAGCCGGTGCGCGCGGTGCGGGAGGGCGACCTCGTGGTCCTGGTGGGGCCCGTCCCCGCGGCCGAGTTCGACGAGGAGGGGCTGCGCGAGCGGCTGGAGGACCTCGCCTGGCTGGAGCACGTCGCGCGCGGCCACCAGCGGGTGGTCGACGCGGCGTCGGCCGGTGCCCCGTGCGTCCTGCCGCTGCGGCTCGCGACCGTCTACCGCGACGAGGCAGGCGTGCGCCGCATGCTGACGTCCCGGCACGCCGCGTTCGGTGCCGCCCTCGACCGGCTGGAGGGCCGCGCCGAGTGGGGGGTCAAGATCCACACGGTGGCGGAGGGCGCCGCCGGGCCGCCGCCGGCCGCCCCGCCCCCGGGCCCGCCTTCCCGGGCCCGCCCACGAGCGCCGCGCGCCGCCACGTCCGGCCGCGACTACCTCCGCCGGCGCGCTGCGGAACGGCAGGCGCGCGAGGAGGAGTGGCGGCACGTGGACGAGGCCGCGCGCGGCATTCACGCCGCCCTCGCCACCCTCGCGGAGGAGACCCGGCTCTACCCTCCGCAGAACCCCCGCCTCACCGGGCACCCGGGCCGCAACGTCCTCAACGCCGCCTACCTCGTGCCCCGCGAGCGCGGCCCCGCCTTCACCGCCGCCGTCGCCGGGCTGGCCGGCCGTGCGCCCCGGGACGGGCTGCGCGTGGAGCTGACCGGGCCGTGGGCGCCGTACTCGTTCGTGACCGGCGAGCCCTCGCGGGAACCCGCCCACGACGCGGGCACACCGTGACCGGCGGCGGCAGCGGCCCCCTCGCCGAGCGGCGCCTGTCGCTGCTCGACCTCCTCGACCGGCTGCTCGCGGGCGGCGTCGTGCTGGCCGGGGACCTCACCCTGAGCATCGCCGACGTCGACCTCGTCCGCGTCGACCTGCGCGCCCTCATCAGCTCGGTCGAAGGGGAGGAGCCCCCATGACGACGCGCCGCCGCCTGGAGCTCGACGAGGAGGCCGTCGAACGCGACCTCGTCACGATCGTGCTGACCGTGGTGGAACTCCTGCGCCGGCTGATGGAGGCGCAGGCGCTGCGCCGGGTGGAGCTGGGCGGGCTGAGCGAGGAGCAGGAGGAGCGCCTCGGCCTCACGCTGATGCTGCTGGAGCGGCGCATGCGGGAGCTGTGCGCGCACTACGGTCTGGAGCTGCGCGACCTGAACCTCGACCTCGGCCCGCTGGGCTCCCTGCTGCCGCGCGAGTGAGCCGGCGCCCCACCCGTCCGAATGGCCCAGCCCTGGTTTGTGCGACGGCGGCCACGGCTACACACGTGGCGCCCGCCGTAACGGGCAAGGGCCCACGGAGGGGCGATGCCGCAGCTGGAGCAGGAGAGACCCGAGGGGACGGCGGAGACCGCCGACAGTCCGCACCTCCGGCTGGGCAACAGAATGCTCACCTACCTCACCACCACCGATCACAAGGTGATCGGAAACATGTATCTGGTGACCGCTTTCTGCTTCTTCCTGTTCGCCGGGCTGATGGCGATGGTGATGCGGGCGGAGCTGGCCCGGCCGGGGCTGCAGATGGTCAGCGCCACCCAGTACAACCAGCTGGTCACCATGCACGGCACCGTCATGATGCTGCTGTTCGCCACGCCCATGTTCGCCGGATTCGCCAATGCCGTGATGCCCCTGCAGATCGGCTCCCCGGACGTGGCCTTCCCCCGCCTCAACGCGATGACCTTCTGGCTGTTCCTCCTCGGCGGCCTGATCGTCGTCTCCGGATTCGTCGTGCCCGGCGGGGCCGCGTCCTTCGGTTGGTTCGCCTACGCCCCGCTCAACAGCGCCGTCTTCTCACCCGGTGCCGGCGGCGACCTGTGGGCGATGGGCCTGGTGGTCGCGGGCCTGAGCACCACCTTGGGCTCGGTGAACTTCATCGCCACCATCGTCTGCCTGCGCGCGCCCGGCCTCACGATGTTCCGCATGCCGGTCTTCACCTGGAACATCCTCTTCACCTCGATCCTGGCGCTGCTCGCCTTCCCGGTGCTGACCGCGGCCCTGCTGGCCCTGGAGGCGGACCGGAAGTTCGGGGCGCACGTCTTCGACGCGGCCAACGGCGGCGCGGTGCTGTGGCAGCACATGTTCTGGTTCTTCGGCCACCCCGAGGTCTACATCGTCGCCCTGCCGTTCTTCGGCGTGATCACCGAGATCATCCCGGTCTTCAGCCGCAAGCCGCTCTTCGGCTACGCCGGAATGGTCGGCGCGACCATCGCCATCACCATGCTCTCGGCCAGCGTGTGGGCGCACCACATGTTCGCCACCGGCGCCGTCCTGCTGCCGTTCTTCTCGCTGCTGTCCTTCCTGATCGCCGTCCCCACGGGAGTGAAGTTCTTCAACTGGATCGGCACCATGTGGCGCGGCAGCATCTCCTTCGAGACCCCCATGCTCTGGGCGACCGGCTTCCTCGTCACCTTCCTGCTCGGCGGGCTCAGCGGCGTCCTCATCGCCTCCCCGCCGCTCGACTTCCACGTCACCGACACGTACTTCGTCGTCGCGCACCTGCATTACGTCCTCTTCGGCACGGTCGTCTTCGCCATGTTCGGCGGCTTCTACTTCTGGTGGCCCAAATGGACGGGGCGGATGCTCGACGAGCGCCTCGGCAGGATCCACTTCTTCACCCTCTTCGCCGGCTTCCAGATCACCTTCCTGGTGCAGCACTGGCTCGGTGAGGAGGGCATGCCCCGGCGCTACGCCGACTACCTGGCCGCCGACGGATTCACCCTCATGAACACCGTCTCCTCCATCGGGGCCTTCCTGCTCGGCATCTCGACCCTGCCGTTCCTCTACAACGTGTGGTACACCGCCCGCCACGCGCCGAAGGTGACCGTGGACGACCCCTGGGGCTTCGGCCGGTCCCTGGAGTGGGCCACCAGTTGCCCGCCGCCGCGCCACAACTTCCACGCCCTGCCGCGGGTACGCTCCGATTCCCCCGCCTTCGACCTGCACCACCCCGAAGTCCTGGAGCCGGCGCCGACGAGGAGCATCCCCAAGTGAAGACAGAGGCGGTCCTCTTCGCCGGCGTCGCCGGATTCTTCCTCGCCACCGGAGGCGTCTACGTCTGGCTCTCCGGCCGTGAGCCCGCGGGGACCGCGGCGCTGACGGTCTCCTTCGTCATGGCGGCGCTGATGGCGTTCTTCTTCACCATGAACTACCGCCGCCGGGGCGCCCGGCCGGAGGACCGGAAGAAGGCCGACATCGCCGAGCGGGCGGGCCCCCTGGACTTCTTCCCGCCGCGCAGCGCCTACCCGGCCCTGACCGCCCTGGGCGCCGCCCTCTCGGCCCTGGGCATCGTCTTCGGCCTGTGGCTGTTCATCATCGGCTTCGGCGTCCTGGCCGCGGGCGTGGGCGGCATGTCCTTCCAGTACGTTCAGCGCGACTAGGCAGGGTCCGGCGGCTCTTCGGCGGTTCGATTCCCCGGTCGTGGCCGAGGCCGTGCGCTCAGAGCGGTGAGAGCGGCGTTGAGGCCGAGGGAAACCGGCCCGACCGGCGGCAGGCCGGGTGCGACCCCGAGCGCCTTCGAGAGGGTCCACGACACCGCCAGGGCCGTCACGAGGACGGCGACGTAGAAGAGGAGGAACCGGCCCCCTTCCGTGCCCGCCCGCAGTGACCACAGCACGGTCAACGGGGGCGTGCAGAACAGCACGCAGCTGAAGAGCCACATCGCGTACAGCGTCAGTTTCGGGTCGAGGGCGGTGTCGCTGTCCAGTAACTGGGCCGGCCATGAGTCGAAGGTGCCGTAGACGAAGTGGAAGACGGCCATGTAGCCGGAGAAGGCGACCGCGAGCCACAGCAGCACCAGCCGTCCGCGGCTGCGGCGAGTCTGCGGCGCAGGCCTGTCCGGGGGCCTGGCCGGGCGGGCCGACCAGGCCAGGACTGCTACGGAAGCGTGCAGCGCCCATTCCGGCAGGGACAGGAGCCCGGATGTGCCGTCGCCCCCCAGCCCGGTCGCCACGTACGACACCGCCTGTGAGCCGTTCAGCAGCGCGACGCAGCCGAGTGCCGGCCTGGTGACGGCGGCCGGCCGGTGCCGCAGGAGCACCAGGACGACCGGGTAGCTCCAGGCGATCGCCGACATGCCGTGCCACATCATCCGCAGCCCCTGCTGAGCCTCCTCAGCGGCGTCGCCGGCCATCAGCGCGTCGACGGTCGGGGTGGCCTGCACGAACGTGTGCAGCACCGCGGTGACCGTCGCCACGGCCACGGCGGCCCACAAAGCCCACGGCCGTGCAATGGCCGCCGCCGCGGCGCCTCCGCGTACCGCGCGCGGCAGTTGGATTGCCGCGGGCCTTAAAGCTCTGACCTCCGGCGGAGTGGAGGCGGTGCGGATCGAGTTGCTGGCCAAGGCGCTCGGCGTCACCCGGGGCGGCTTCTACTGGCACTTCGCCGACCGGCAGGCCCTGCTGGAGGAGATGCTCGACGCCTGGGAAGGGGACGCGACCACGGCGGTGATCGAGAAGGCCGAGTCCGCCGGCGGTGACGCGCGGACCAGGCTGCGGCGGCTGTTCTCCGTCGCCGCTTCCGGCGACGGCCTGCTCACCGACATCTTCACCGACTTCGCGGTACGCGACTGGTCGCGGCGCGACCCGGCGGTGGCGGAACGGCTGCGACGCGTCGACAACCGGCGGATGGACTACCTGCGCGGGCTGTTCGGCGAATTCTGCGCCGATCCCGACGACGTCGAGGTCCGCTGCACGCTGTGCTTCACCGTGTGGATCGGCAACCGCCTCCTGGACGTCGACCACGGCGAACGCAGCCCGGCCGAGGTCATGACACTCGTCCAGAGCCGGCTGTTGCAGTAGGGGCGGCGCCCGTCCGGGCCCGCGGTGCGCCTACGAGCCCCGCTCGGCCGGCGCGTTCGGTCCGGCGGGCGGGGAGGGCTCGCCGGGCTCGAGCGGGGCGGCGGTGCGTTCCTCGATCGCCCGCCGCTGCTCGGGCGTCACCGGGATCTCCACGCGGTCGCGGTAGTACCACGAGCTCAGGGCCAGCCGCAGCCGCTGTCTGCGGGGCAGCTCCCCGGCGGGGGCCGCGAGCGGCCGCGGGATCTCACGCACCATCAGGTGGTAGCCGCGGGCGGCGGACAGTGGCACGTGGCCCTCGCCGAGCCCGCCCTGGACGTCCTGCTCGACGTTCCCGCTCTCGTGGCCCTCGGTCAGCAGCGTGCGGTCGTGGGCCTGCAGGGCGAGGCAGATCCGCCTGGTGGCCCAGAAGGCCAGCACCGGACCGGCGACCACCGCGATACGGAAGATCCAGGTCAGGGTGTTGACGGAGACCCGGAAGGAGAACGCGATCACGTCGTTCCCGCCGGCGGCCAGCAGCACGCTGTAGAAGACGATGCCGGCCACTCCGAGGGCGGTCCGGGCGGGCTGGTTGCGGGGCCGGTCGCTCAGGTGGTGCTCGCTGCGGTCGCCCGCCACCCACTTCTCGATGAAGGGGTACAGGTAGAGGCCCGTGAACAGCACGCCCGGCAGGATGACCGCAGGGATGAGCACGTTCCACATGAAGGTGTGCCCCCACAGCACGCTCTCCCACGGGGGCATGACGCGCAGAGCCCCTTCCAGGAACCCCACGTACCAGTCGGGCTGGGCGTCCGTCGCCACCTGGTCGGCGCGGTAGGGCCCGTAGGCCCACACGGGGTTGACCTGCGCGAGCGCGCCGAGCGCGGTCAGCAGGCCGAACAGCATCATGAACAGGCCCGAGGACTTGGTGGCGAACTGCGGGAACATGGGCGTCCCGACCGCGTTGCGGTTGGTCCGGCCGCGCTCCGCCCAGTGGGTGTGCTTGAGGTAGACCACCAGGAGCAGGTGCACGGTGATCAGGGCGATGAGCACGCCGGGCACGAAGAGCACGTGCACGACGTACAGCCGGGGCATGATCACATGCCCCGGGAACGGCCCGCGCCAGATGAACGAGCTCAGATATGTGCCCACGACCGGGATCGACAGCACGATGCTGTGGGCCGTCCGCATCCCGGTTCCGGACAGCAGGTCGTCGGGCAGCGAATAGCCGGCGAACCCTTCGAGGAGCGCGAGGACGAACAGTGTCAGCCCCACGATCCAGTTGATCTCCCGGGGCCTGCGGAAGGCGCCCGTGAAGAACACGCGCAGCATGTGCACGGCGATCGCGGCCACGAAGATCAGTGCGGCCCAGTGGTGGACCTGCCGCATGAGCAGCCCGCCGCGCACCTCGAAGCTCAGGTCGAGCGTCGAGAGGTAGGCCTGCGACATCCGCATCCCCCGCAGCGGCTCGTACGGCCCGTCGTACACGCTCTGTGTCATGCCCGGATCGAAGAAGAGCGTGAGGTAGGAGCCGGTGAGCACCAGGACGACGAAGCTGTAGAGGGCGAGTTCCCCCAGCAGGTACGACCAGTGGTCGGGGAACGCCTTGCGCAGCAGCGCCTTGGCCGCCTCGGCGGCCGGCAGCCGCCGGTCCAGCGCCACGAAGCCGGTCAGGGCCGCCTCCCGGACCTTCTCTTTCACCCGTCACGCTCCCTGTCGCCTCCGGCACCCGCTTCCGCGCGCGGGACCGCGGCTGATGGGTAACCGGCGCGCCCGGAGCTCAACCGCATGACCGCCGGGTGTCACCCGGAGCGCGCGGTGGGAGGGAGGGGCCGCGGAGGCCGCTACGCGGCGTTCTGGCGGGCCAGCGCCTTCTTGCGCCCCGTGTCGAGGACGGCCAGCACGCCGTACGCGAAGAGCGCCGCCGCGGTCGCCACGACGTAGCACCAGGGCGAGGGGAGATAGTTCGCCGCGCGCAGAACCGTGCCCCCGTCGTCACTGACGAGCCGGTAGACGATCGACATCGGGCCCTCCCAGACACCCACGATGAGCACCACGATGGACAGGAGCCTGTACCAGCCCTCGTTCATTCCGCCTCCTCCGGCCGGAGTTCCGTTTCGGTGATACGACTGTATCAATGAAAAGGGGGAGAATGTCGGGTTTCGTCACGCATTTAAGCAAGCGGTAGGCTGTATTCGTGCGTGACGAAAATCAGGATCGGTGCCGCGTCTGCGCCGCGCCGCTCGCCGTGGCCGTCCGGGGCCGCCCGCCCGTCTACTGCTCGCGGAGCTGCCAGGCCAAGGCGTACCGGCGGCGGGCCGGCGAGCGCGGCGGCCGCGCGGCGGCGGCCGCGGCCGGGGAGCCCCTCGCCGGCGGCGCGGGGCAGGGGCGGCGGCGTCAGATCGCCGAGGCCGTCTGGCGGATCGCGGCGGAGCGGGGCCTGGAGGCGGCCAGCATGCGCGAGGTCGCGGCCGAGGCCGGGGTCTCACTGCGCGTCGTCCAGTACCACTTCGGGAGCAAGCACGGCCTCCTCGTCTCGGCACTGCACCTGCTGCACGAGGAGAACGACCGGCGGGCCCGGGCGCGCATGGCCGCACTGCCCGACCCGGCGGATCTGCGGGCGGTGCTGGGAGCCGTCCTGAACGAGTTCCTGCCCCTGGACGAGCAGCGCCGCAGCGCCCTGCGCGTCTTCGTCGCGTACTACGTGCGCAGCCTGACCGACCCGGCGCTGGCCGAGGTCTTCCTGCACGCCTCCCAGCCCGTCGAGCAGCTCGTCGCCGGCCTGATCGCACAGGCGGGGGCGGCGCCCGGCACCGACCCGGGACGGGAGGCGGACCTGCTGGTGTCGGGGGTGACGGGGCTGGGCATGGACGTGCTCCACGGCCGGCGCACCCTCGCCGACGTCCGGACGACGCTGGACTACCACCTCGGCCGGATCCTGCCCGTGCACTGACGGCGCGGCAGGAGGGGGCGGACGCCGGGTCGCCCGGCGCCGCCCCCTCCCGTCATCTCACCGTCAGGAGGTCCGGCCGGGGAGCTCGGCCCGGACCGTGCGGGCCGCCGTGACCAGGTTCTCCAGGGAGGACCGGACCTCGGGCCAGCCGCGGGTCTTCAGACCGCAGTCGGGGTTGACCCACAGGCGCTCGGCGGGGATCGCCTCCAGGCCCTTGCGCAGCAGCGCCGCCGCCTCGTCCGCCCCCGGGACGCGCGGGGAGTGGATGTCGTAGACGCCCGGGCCGACCTCGCGCGGGTAGCCGGTGACGGCCAGCTCCGCGGCGACCTGCATGTGCGAGCGGGCCGCCTCCAGGCTGATGACGTCGGCGTCGAGGTCGTCGATGGCCTGGAGGACGTCGCCGAACTCCGCGTAGCACATGTGCGTGTGGATCTGGGTGTCCGGCCGGACGCCGCTGGTGGACAGGCGGAAGGACTCGGTCGCCCACGCGAGGTACCCGGCGTGGTCGGCGGCGCGCAGCGGCAGCGTCTCGCGCAGGGCGGGTTCGTCCACCTGGATCACCGACGTCCCGGCGGCCTCCAGGTCGTTCACCTCGTCGCGCAGGGCGAGGGCCACCTGGCGGGCGGTCTCGCCGAGCGGCTGGTCGTCGCGGACGAACGACCAGGCGAGCATGGTGACCGGGCCGGTCAGCATGCCCTTGACCGGGCGGCCCGCCACCGACTGGGCGAAGCGGGTCCAGCGCACGGTCATCGGCTCGGGGCGGGAGATGTCGCCGGCGAGGATCGGCGGGCGGACGTAGCGCGTGCCGTACGACTGGACCCAGCCGTGCTGCGTGGCCAGATAGCCCGTCAGCTGCTCGGCGAAGTACTGCACCATGTCGTTGCGCTCGGGCTCGCCGTGCACCAGGACGTCGATGCCGGCCTTCTCCTGGAAGGAGATGACCTCGCGGATCTCGGCCTCGATGCGCCGCTCGTACGCGGCCTCGTCGATCCGCCCGGCGCGCAGGTCGGCGCGGGCGGTGCGCAGCTCCGTCGTCTGCGGGAAGGAGCCGATGGTGGTGGTCGGCAGCAGCGGCAGGCCGAGGTGGGCGCGCTGTGCGGCCGCCCGCCGGGCGTACGGCTGCGAGCGGCGGCCGTCGGCGTCGGTGACGGCCGCGGCGCGGGCGCGCACGGCCGGGTCGCGGGTGATGGCCGAGCCGGAGCGGGAGGCCAGGTCGGCGCGGTTGGCGGCCAGTTCGGCCGCGATGGTGTCGGTGCCCTGCGCCAGGCCGCGGGCCAGGGTGACGACCTCGGCCGTCTTCTGGCGGGCGAAGGCGAGCCAGCGCACGATCTGCGGGTCGATCTCCCGCTCGGCCGCCGTGTCCAGCGGGACGTGCAGCAGGGAGCAGGAGGAGGAGACGTCGACGCGGTCGGCGAGGCCGAGGAGGGTGCCGAGGGTGGACAGGGACTTCTCGAAGTCGTTGATCCACACGTTGCGGCCGTTGACGACGCCGGCCAGGAGGCGCTTGCCGGGCAGTCCGCCTACGGCCGCGAGGTCGTCGAGGTTGGCGGCGGCGGGCCCGGTGAAGTCCAGGGCGAGGCCCTCGACGGGGGCCTTGGCGAGGACGGGCAGGGCCTCACCGAGCCGGTCGAAGTAGGAGGCGACGAGCAGCCGGGGCCGGTCCGTGAGGCCGCCCAGGTCGCGGTAGGCGCGGCCGGCGGCGTTCAGCTCGGCGGGGGAGCGGTCCTGGACCAGGGCGGGCTCGTCGAGCTGCACCCAGGCGGCCCCGGCGGCCCGCAGGTCGGCGAGCACCTCGGCGTACACCGGCAGCAGCCGGTCGAGGAGGGTGAGCGGTTCGAAGTCGGCGGCGACGCCGGGTGCGGCCTTGGCCAGCAGCAGGTAGGTGACGGGGCCGACGAGGACCGGACGGGGGGTCAGGCCGAGGGCCAGGGCTTCCTTCAGCTCGGCGACCTGCTTGGTGGAGTCCGCGGTGAAGACCGTATCGGGGCCGAGCTCGGGGACCAGGTAGTGGTAGTTGGTGTCGAACCACTTGGTCATCTCCAGCGGCGCCACGTCCTGGGTGCCGCGGGCCATGGCGAAGTAGCCGTCGAGGGAGTCGGCTTCGACGGCCGCGCGGTGCCGCGCGGGGATCGCGCCGACCATGACGCTGGTGTCCAGGACGTGGTCGTAGAGCGAGAAGTCACCCGTGGGCACTTCGTGAACGCCGGCATCGGCCAGCTGCTGCCAATTGGTGCGGCGCAGTGCGGCGGCGGTGTCCCGGAGGGCGCCCGCGGTGACGCGGCCCTTCCAGTACCCCTCGATCGCCTTCTTCAGTTCACGGTTGCGGCCCTGACGGGGATAGCCGTACACGGTGGCCTGGGCTGCCGCGGCTGCGGACTTGCTGGTCACGGAACTCTCCTTCGCGAGCGTGCGTGCGTCCATGACCCCGGGGGACGGGCGGAAGGCGCGAAGGAACGACGGAACCGGGCGGGTTGCCACCGGAGTGCGGTCGCGTGTGCGCCGCCGTCCGTGCCCGCCTGGTATGTGCGCCGACCCGCCCTCGAGGTCACCGGGATCTCCGTGCGCTCGGCAGCGCACGGGCAGTCGGCAGGTCTTCGGACTCGCGGGCACGCCATAGGGCACCTACTGGCCGTCGCTTCCCGGATCCGTGCGGATCCAGTGCGTATGACGGCGGTCGTTCCCGCTCACCGCTGCGGGGCAGTCCCGGATTCCCACCGGGTTCCCTCTTGCGACGCGCCTGCCTGGCGAGCAGGGCGAACCGGCTGCACCGTCACCATATGGTGCCGGACGGGCCCACGGACAGACCTGTTCGGATACCGGACTGTGGCATGGGACACGTAACGCGCGAACAGGCCTTCCTCAGGAGGCCGTTAGCGTGGCCAGGCGCAGGCGCAGCTCCATCTCGTGCTCGCCGGAGACGTGCCCGCGGTGCTCGACGGCGAAGGCCCGTTCGAGCTCCTCCTTGACCTGGCGGACGGGGTCCGCCGCGCCGAAGAGATCGGCGGTCACCGTGCCCGCCAGGGGTGTCCCCGCGGGCTGCACCGCGTCGCCGCCGGTGCGCGTCCGGGTGTCGACGCTCATGCACCAGATCATGGGGCCGGCGCCGGGGGCGCCGGGCCCGGTCTCGCCGCGCGGCGGCCCGGCCTCGGGGAAGACCGCCTCGAGGACGCCGAAGACGGCGCCCGCGTCCTGGTGGCCGCAGTCCGTCAGATGCACGCTGACGTGGTCCGCACTCTCCCGGGCATCCGTCACTGCTCCTCCTTCGCCGTCCTGGCCGTGTTCGGGGTCCGCCGCCGAGCGGAGAGGCCCTGCCTCGACCGTACGGCGCGCCCGGGTGCTCCGGCGCGGGCTGTGCGACCATCCGGGCCAGGTGCCCGGCTCCCGCACGAAGATGCAGCGTCCGATTCAACGGCCTCACCCGAACGGTGGAATGCGCCGAAAGTAATTGACTGATTACGCTTAGTGCATGAACCTGTGGAGTCCTGAGCCGCTGCCGTGGCGGCCCGCCGTGCGGGCCGTCGTCGCCGTGCTGGTCTCCGTCCTCCTGCTGTTCTCCGGAGGGAGCGGTACGGTCTACGCCCTGGGCCCCGCGGAGGAGAGCTCCGTCTCCGTGGAGTTCGCCGCCACCGACGACTGCGTCGCGGACACCCGTTCGCCCCGCTCCTCGGTATCGCCCTCCAGGCGCTCCTGCCTCCCGCCCTTCCGGGCGTCCGCCTCGCCGGCGGCCCCGTCCTGCCCGCTGTCGCCCCTGGCCGACCCCGAGGGCCCCGCGTCGTCCGCCGGCCCCGCGCGCAACGACGTCCTGCGCTGCTGAGAAGGCCCGCGCCGGCCCCTGCCCGTCCGGGGCAGGCGTACACGTGCGGCATTCCCTTCACACCGGCAGGCACGAGAGCAGAGAGACGTCATGCCCCTCGATCCCGCGCGTGTCCTGAGTGCGTATCTGCGCGCCCAGGTCTACCGCGCCCACGGCCCAGAACCCAAGCCCGCCTCCACCGACGGTGAGCACCCTCCGGGCACCACGAGCCCCCTGCGCGGTGCGGAACCCGCGTCCCCGGCCGGGGAGAAGCCTCCCGCCGGGCCCGGCGCGAGTGTCCCCGTCGCGGAGGCCGAGCCGGCCGCGCCCCGCGGAGCACCGCCCGCCCGGCCCGGCCTCTTCGCCCGTCTGCTGCTGTACGTGCGGCAGGAGTAGCAGGGCCCGCCCGGCGGGCCGCCCGCTCCCGGCCCCCGGGAGCGGACGGCCCGCGTGCTCCGCCTGCCGGCGCCGGACCCGTCCCCTTTCAGGTGAAGGGGCAGGCCCGGCCCGTCGGTGGCCTCCCGGCGCCGGGAAGGGGATGCCCGTCGACGCTGATGAGGGAGAACCCATGCCGACCGACGATGTCGCGCGATTCCTGGAGGCCCTGAGCCCGGCTCACCGCGAGGAGGTCGGCCGGCGGCCGCGCGAGCAGCAGGAGAAGCTGGCCGCCGCCTGGGAGAAGGAACTGCGGGAGGACACCGACCTCGACACGCTGAGCGAGCTGTCGCCGGCCGCCGCCGAGAGCGAGGCGGCCCGGCGGGTCGTCGAGGGCGGAGACGGCAGCGGGGCGTAGGCGTGCCGACCGCCGCGGTCCGTCCGGCGGTGCGGCTCAGCCCCTGGTCCGGCCCGTGTGGCCGGGTCCTCCGGACGCAGGCGGGCTAGTGCCGCGGCGTGTCCAGGACGTGCGGCAGTCCCCGGCGCCAGCGGCGGAGGTCCTCGCCCTTCAGGGCCGCGTACTCCGGCGCCTCGTAGCCGGCGAACGTCGGCACGTCCGCCGCACCCCCGGCCCCCGCCGCCGTGACCACTGCGCCGGCGGCGCGCCGTCCGGCCTCGTTCGCCGTCTCCATGGACGTGAAGTCGATGTTGCTGTAGGTGCGTACGTAGTCGGCCGCGAGGAAGAGGTTGCCGACCGCTGTCGTGGCGTCGGGACGCAGCTCCCAGGAGCCGGCGGTGTTGAGCAGGTACGGGTCGTCGTTGGTCAGCCCGCCGCGGCCGTCCTCGGCGATCGCCTCGTCGAGGTACCAGGTGTGCACCAGGTCGTCGGCCAGCCCCTTTCCGGCGGCGCCGCCGACGTGCTGCTGCATCTGCGCCCACACCTCGCGGGCCACTTCCGCCCGCGTGCACCGCCGGGCCGGCTTGCCGTGGACGACGCCCGGGGTGTCCCAGTCGGAGATCACCACCGACAGCGACTCCTGTGCCTCGCCGTCGCCCCACGTGCGGGCGAACGGGGCGCGCCAGAACCGCGACTGCGGGACCGATACCAGCTTCCACGGCGAGTCGACGTGGACGATGTGCCCCTTGAGCACGGGAGCCGGGCGGCGTAGGAAGTACTGGATGCCGTTGCACCACGTCTGCTGCAGGCCGTCCATCGCGGCCAGGCGCGGGTCGGCGGCGCGCAGGGCGCGGTCCCAGAGCGCGGACGCGCGGTCGGAGGGGACCGCGGCGACGAACCAGTCCGCCTCGATCCGGGCGGACGAGCCGTCGGGGGTGCGGGCGCGGGCCGCGGCGATCCGGCCGTCGCGCAGCTCCAGCGCCTCGACGGACCAGCCGAAGGCGAACCGGACGCCGAGGCCGCGCAGGTGGGCCGCCCACGGGTCGATCCACGCCTCGCTGGTGGGCCCGTCGAAGATGCGGTCGAAGGGCCCGTCGCTGCCCCGCTCCGCCAGGTCGTAGAGGATCGACTCCAGGCCCTGGCCGCAGGTGCGGGCGCTGGCGGTCGCCGGCCGGAGGGCCTGCAGGAGCTGCACCCCTCCGCCCAGGAGGCGCTGGTAGTCCTGGGACATGCGCCCGGCCTCGATGTAGTCCCACCAGCCCACGTGTTCCCACTGCCCGAACCGCCGTTCGTCGCAGCTGGTGAAGAGGATCACGGCCCGCCGGGCGAAGAAGGCCGCCTCCTGCGGCGGCAGGTGGAGGGTCAGCTCCAGGGCGCCGGCGACCGATTTCACCAGCAGCCCCAGGTCTCCCAGGGGTGGCTTCCGCGGCTGGAGGGGGACGGGGAGGTCGACCCGGCTGCCGGTGCGGGACAGCTCCATCCACTTCACCGTGGTCAGGTTGCCGAAGACGGAGCCGCCGCCCGGCCGCGGGATGCGGCGCAGCGTGTCGGGGAGGTTGTGGTAGAAGCCGAAGACCCCGCGGTGCCCGTGCTCGCCGGGCAGGTCCCGGCGGCCCCCGGTGCCGGTGTGCGGCACGTACAGCGAGCGGGCCTTGCCGCCGGGGACGGCGCGGCGTTCGTAGACGGTGACGTCGAAGCCGCGCTCGGCGAGTTCGTGGGCGGTGGTCATGCCGCCGACCCCGGCTCCCAGCACGGCCACGCGCCGCCCCGCCCGGCGCCCGGCCGGTGCGCGGCGCCCTGCGGGACGGGCCTCGGCGGCCGGTGCGAGCGCGGCGAGCGGACCCGCCGCCCCGGCGGCGGCCGCGGCGTAACGAAGGAGATCCCGGCGTGAAGCGTCGGCCATCTGCTGTCACCTTTCGCGTGCTGCACAGGTGGGAGAGGGAGGAGAGGGCGGTGCGGTGGTCCGGGACGACGGTAGGCGGCCGGTGCGGGGCGGGGGTGGTAACGGAGGGGAACTCCACCGATCGGGTCACGGCGGCGTCCGGCGTGGAGCGGCAGCCGGTGGTGGCTGATTTGCCGTGGGGACTGCGGGGTCGGCGTCGCCTAGCGTGTGGTGGGCACTGCGGCCCGCTCTTCGGGGAGGAGCTCGGATGGGAACGGCGAGACGCGGATCCGGCGCGGACGAGCGCGCCTACGACCGTGACAGGCTGCGGCGGTTCCTGTCGGGAGATGCGGTGGGGGAGGGGGTCTCCCGCCGGGGCGTGCTGCGCCTCCTGGGAGCGGTGAGCGCCTTTGGGGCCGTGGCTTCGCTCCCGGGAATCGCCGTCGCCGGGCCCGCTGCGGCTGCGGAGACGCCGGGCGCTCCGGGGATCGTCAAGCCGCTGCCCCCCGGACTGCTGACGGTCCGGGGCACGAACGCGGAGACGAACTGGGCGGCGCTGCGGGGCACGGGCTACCACACCCCGGTCGACCGGTTCTTCGTCCGCAACCACACGGCGACGCCCCTCCTGGACCCCGCCCGGTGGCGCCTTACGGTGTGGGGCGGCGGGCTGCGCGGCGGTGCGGTGGAGTTCTCGTACGCGGACCTGCGCGCGTTGCCCGCCGTGACCTCCAGCGTGTGCCTGGAGTGCGCAGGCAACGGCCGGAGCTACTTCACCACCCAGCAGGGCGACCCGGTCAGCGGTACCCCGTGGACGATGGGCGCCGTCGGAGCGGCACGCTGGCGGGGCGCGCGGCTGTCGGACGTCCTGCGCCTGGCGGGCCTCTCGCCGCGGGCGGTGGACGTGATGCCGCGCGGTCTGGACGCGGCGTTCGTCACCGAAGGGACCGACCACGGGCGGGTGCGCCGGCCGATGCCGGTGGAGAAGGCCCTGGACGACGTCCTGCTGGCGTACGAGATGAACGGCCGCCCGCTCATCCCCGACCACGGCAGTCCGGTGCGGCTGGTGGTGCCGTCCTGGGTGGGCATCGCGTCCGTGAAATGGGTCGGCGACATCGAAGTGTCCGACCGCCCGCTGTTCTCCCCGTGGAACACCGTCTTCTACCGGCTCTTCGGCCCCGCGCACCCGCCCGGCGGCAGCGCACCGCTGACCAGCCAGCCGGTCCGCAGCGCCTTCGAGCTCGCGCCCGGCGCGGTGTTCGCCGCGGGCCGCGCGCACCGGCTGACGGGGCGGTCGTGGTCGGGGCGGGGAGGGATACGCGGGGTGGAGGTGAGCACGGACGGCGGCGGTGCGTGGCGGCCGGCCCGGCTGCACGACGCCCCGCGCCCGGGCGGCTGGGTGCGCTGGAGCACGTCCTGGCACCCGTGCGCCACCGGCCCCGCCCACCTGCTGGCCCGGGCCACGGACTCGGCCGGCAACACTCAGCCCGCCCGCTCCGTCCCGAACGAGCAGGGCTACTTCTTCGACGCCGCGGTCCGCCACCCCGTCGAGGTCGTCTGACCCCGGCCGGGGCCGCCGTCCTGCGTCGCGGGGCCCGCCCGTTCGTCAGCCGGAAACGGTGGCGGGCTCCAACCGCCCGGCGGGGAGGACCCCGTCGAGGATGATGGTGCAGACGGCGTGCAGTTCGGTGCGCAGATCCAGGTGGGCGTCCTGGCCCTGTGCCTGGGACCAGCGGTAGAGCGTGCCCAGGTAGACGTCGCGCAGCAGACAGCCGACGCGGTAGGCGTTGACGCCCTCGGGAAGTTCGCCGCGTTCGCGGGCGGCTTCGACGACCTCGGCGAATATCTCGCCGGCGTAGGGCGCCTCCTGCATCGGCCGGCCGGCCTTCACCCAGGCCATCAGCATGGAGCGGGTGACGTCCCGCTCCGCCTCGTTGATGTCGGCCAGGATGCGCATGCACCGCTCCAGTGCGACGCGCAGGCATTCCTGACGGCCGGTGACGGAGGCGCTCAGACCTGCTCTGAGGCGGGTGCGCCGCTGTTCCCCCCACGCGCTGATGAGGTCTTCCTTGCGCTGGAAGTGGTTGAAGAACGTGCCGCGCGCGACGTCCGCGGCTTCGGCGATCTCGTCGACGGAGGTCTGCTCGTAGCCCTTCTCGGTGAAGAGCTTCAGGGCGGACTCGTAAAGCCGGCTCCTGACCTTGAGTTTGTTGCGCTCGCGGCGCCCGAGGGGGGCGCCGTCCGTGGTCGGGGGCGTGTCATCCATGGCTGCTCCTGCTGTTTCCTGCTGTCCGGCTCACTGCCTCGCATGCCAGCTGCCGGGGCGCATCGGCAAATCCGCCCCGCCGCGAATGGATGATCACGCCGTCGCCTTGCAGACGCGGTGCGCTCGCCCTCTGACATGAAGACCCGCCCCCGTCTGGCGATCTACTTGTACCACGATCCATGAATGGTTGGAAGTTCATGATGTGTGAAGGAGTCGTGACGCCGAGACGGGGATACCGCGTCGTGCGCCGTATCCCCGCCGGACAAAGCCCGTCCGCCTTCCGGTTAGACGGCCTCGGCTCCTAGCAGTTCACGGCCCAGGCGCTCGGCGCTCTCCCCGCCCAGCAGCCGGGAGACGGACACCACCAGACCGTGCTCGGCCAGCAGTTGCTGACGCAGCCGGGTGGCCATGAGCGAATCCAGGCCATAGTCCCGCAGGGGACGCCGGGGGTCGATGCCGTCGGCGGTCATGGCCAACAGGCGGGCCGCGCCCTGGACCAGTGCCGTCGGCCCGGCCGCGTCCGCAGCCGCCTCGGGGCCGGCACCCCGGCCCGTCCGTGCGGGCAACTGGGAAGGGCCTTCCGCTTCGTGGCCGGATCGCGGTTCCGGATGGGCGGCGGAGACGGGTTTCGCCGGAACGCGTGCGGGAATAGCGGCGGAATTCCCGAATGCGCGCGTACGGACCGGGTCCATGACTCCGCGCAGCGCGGAAGCCAGGGCCCGGGGAGCCTGTGCCGCACCTTCCGCAAGATGGGCCGCGAATTCCGGCAGCCGTCGTGCGGCACCGGTCCGTGAACCGGTGCCGGCGGCCCCGGGAAGGCGCCGCAGCCGGATGCCACGGAATTCGGCCAGTTTTCCGCCGTGCGTTCCCACGACGACCACATGGGCAAGCGCTCTTTCACCCGCCTGGAACGGGGTGAAAGTGCTCATCACCCAGAAGCGAGGCGTCAGTTCGCCCAGAAAGCGCACCTCGTCGAAGGACACGGGGTGGAAGGCGTGACGGCCGGGCAGACCCGTGGGCACGGCGGCCAGCAGCGGCAGCAGGCACGCCTCCCAGGCCGCCTGCCCGAGGCCGTCCGGGCGGGCCACATAGGCCACCGATTCCCCGTTGCGCCGCCACAGGTGCTGCAGCGTCCCCGCGTAGGCGCCGGGGATGCCGTAGCCGCGCTGCGCCGCGCCCAGGAGGAACCGGCCCGGCGTCTGGTAGGAGCGGCAGCGTGCGAGGGCCGCGCCGACGGCGTCCTCGAGACGGCGCGGCCCGCCCTGAGCGCCGGATGCGACGGAGACGGTTGATGCGACGGAGACGGGTGATGTGCCGGACGCGGCGTCGGCGGCCTCGCCGGGGCCCGGTAGCGCATGCACAGTCGCGGTCAGGCACGTCACCGGAGCGACCGCGCCGCGCGTGGTGGGCACGGCTTCGACCAGCGCGGGGCGGGCCCCTTCGAGCGGGCTGCCCAGGCGGGCCCGGAGGGTCAGCCCGCCGGCGGCGGTGATGCCCGCGGACCCGGCGGCGAGGCGTGCGTCCTTGATGACGAAGAGCCCTCCCCTCTCGCGCTCCGCTCCGTCCCCCTCGCGCTCCGCCCGGTCGTCCGCGGCGGCCTGCCCTCGCGCCGCGGCGGTGACGGCCTCGTACAGGGCCCGCAGGTGGACGACCGGGGGGACGGGCATCAGGCCGCGCAGCGAGACGGCGGCGGCACGGGCGTCCTGGGGGAAGTCGGCGGTGACGCCGCCCGCCGGCCCGGAGCCGTTGCCGGAGTCCGTGACGGGGGCACGGCGCAGGTGCTGCTCGTCCCAGGGGTAGGCGGGCAGGGGTACGTGGCGGGCCGGGCCGCCGAACCAGCGCTCCCATGCGACGCCGCCGCCTGCGGTGAAGACCCGCCCGAGCGCCGAGGCCAGGTCCGCGCTCTCGTCGCCGTCGCGGTGGGCTGAGGCGACGACGGCACCGCCGGCACCGGCCTCGCGGAGGGTCTCCTCCATGGCGGCCGTGAGGACGGGGTGGGGGCTGACCTCGATGAAGACGGACTCGTCGGCCTTGGCCAGGGCCTGGACGCTGTCGTGGAACCGCACCGGTTCGCGCAGGTTGGCCGCCCAGTAGGAGCCGTCCAGCTCGTGGCCGTCCACGGGCGCGCAGCGGACGGTGGAGTGCAGGGGGGTACCGGCGGCCGAGGGGGCCAGATCCGCCAGCAGTCCGGTGAGTTCGGCCGCGGGCCCGTCCATGAAGGGGGAGTGGGAGGCGACGTCGGCCTTGACGAAGCGGCTGAAGACGCCCGCGGAGTCCAGGCGGTCCTTGATGCGCTGCAGGGCGGCCAGGTCTCCGGCGAGGACGGTGGCGGTGGGGGCGTTCTCCGCGGCCACGCTCACGCCCGGGCCCTCCTGCCGGGCGATCTCCTGCGCCTGGGGACCCGCCAGTTCGGTGGCGAGCAGGCCGCCGCGCCCGGCCGCGTTCTGCATGAGACGGCTGCGACGGCAGATGACGGCCGCCCCCTGCTCGGTGGTCAGGGCGCCGGAGACGACGGCGGCGGCGACCTCTCCCATGCTGTGCCCCACGCAGACGTCCGCGGTGATGCCCATGTCCTGCCAGTGGGAGGCGAGGGCGACTTCCATGGCCCACAACAGGGGCTGGACCTTGTCCACCGTGGTCGGGAAGGCGTCCGCCGGGGCGGTGAGGAGGCCGGCAGGCGACCAGCCGGTCTCGTGCCGGACGGCCTCGGCGCAGGCGTGCAGGGCGTGTGCGAAGGCGGGGGAGGAGGCCAGCAGGGACCGGCCCATGCCCGCCCACTGCGAGCCCTGCCCCGGGAAGACGAGCACCGTGCGGCGCGGCGGTCCGAAGACGCCCGTCCCGTAGGCGCCGTGGGGAGTGGCGGCGCCCGCGGCCAGGTCCCGCAGGGTGCGGGCGAGGTCGTCGTGGTCCGTACCGGTGGCCCACAGGCGGTAGGGGTGGGCGTCGCGGCGGAGGGCGGCGGTGGCGCAGATGTCGTGCAGCCGGTGGTCCCGGCCCGCGCCGTCCGGGCCGAGGTGGTCGGCGTAGGCGGCGGCCAGGCGCTCGAGGGAGACCCGGGAGCGGGCGCTGAGGACGAGCAGGTGGACGGGTCGCGCCCGGGACGGCTCCGGCTGCCGGAGTGCCGGCGCAAGCGGGGCCGGGAGGGCCTCGTACCGGGCGACGACGACGTGGGCGTTGGTGCCGGACAGGCCGAAGGAGCTGACCCCCAGCACCACCTGCCGGTCCGGGTCCCCGGCGGAGCCCTCCTCCCGGCACAGGGGCTCGTTGCGGGTGACGACCTCGACGGGGAAGCCCGGGCGTGCGAGCAGGGGGTGAGGGGTGCGCCGGTGCAGGGAGGCGGGGACGAGGCCGTGGCGGGCGACGAGGACCGTCTTGATCAGCCCGGCGATGCCGGCTGCGGCCTCCGTGTGGCCGATGTTGCTCTTGACCGAGCCGGTGCGTATCCGCCGTCCGGCGGGCAGGTCCTCCAGGGCCCGGGCCAGGGCGCGCAGTTCGACCGTGTCGCCGACCGGCGTGCCGGTGCCGTGGGCCTCGACGTAGGCGAGGTCGGCGGGGCGTATCCCGGCGTCCGCGCAGGCGGCGGTGAGCATGTCGACCTGCCCGGAGACCGCCGGCTTGAGCAGCAGGCCGCTGCCCCGCCCGTCGTTGGTCACGGCGCTGCCGGTCAGCAGGGCGAGGACGGGATCGCCGTCCCGCAGGGCGTCCGCGAGGAGTTTGAGGACGACGACACCGGCCCCTTCGCTGCGTACGAATCCGTCGGCGGAGGCGTCGCCGAACTTGCAGCGGCCGTCGGGGGAGAGCATCGAGGCCTGCGAGTAGGCGATGGCGTCCTGCGGGGAGAGGATGACGTTGACGCCTCCGGCCACGGCCAGCCGGGTCTCGCCGCTGAGCAGGCTCCGGCGTGCGGCGTGCACGGCGACCAGGGACGACGAGCAGGCGGTGTCCAGGGTCACGCTCGGGCCGCGCAGGTCGAGGGCGTAGGAGATGCGGCCCGCGGCCATCGCGCGCAGGTGGCTTCCGGTGACGTCGCCGAGGGTGTGCCCGGCCGGGTCGGCCCCGTCGGCGTAGTCCGCGGTGGCCTGCCCGATGAAGACGCCGCTCCTGCTGCCGGCCAGGGAGGAAGGGGCGATGCCGGCGGACTCCAGCGCCTCCCAGACCACCGGCAGCAGCAGCCGGTGCTGGGGGTCGAGCCCTGCGGCTTCGGCGGGCGAGATGCCGAAGAAGGCGGCGTCGAAGGAGAACGGGTCGTCCAGGAAGCCGCCGTGCCGGGAGACGGTCTTCCCCGGCGTGCCCGGTGTGTCGGCGTGGAACGAGGCTATGTCGAACCGCTCGCGGGGGACGGCTGTGATGCAGTCCCGCCCGGCGACGAGGTTGTGCCAGAACTCGTCGATTCCGGCGGCCTGCGGGAACCGGCATCCCATCCCCACCACGGCGACGGTGTGCTCGGGAGCGAAGGCGTCCATGTGAAACCCCACCTCGGTCAAGTGCTGAAGGTCTTTTCCGAACGTGTGCGGAGCGGAGGGGCTGCGGAGAGGAGAAGCGACCGACGGCCCCCGGCGAAGTGATTGTGGTCCAAAGATGCACTGGAGATCAATATTGTCCTCAAGGTCTCTTCTTGGACCTTCCGAACGACCGTCATGAACTGCCCGCTGCATGCCTGTTGATCAGCATTTGCGGTACCGGTCGCCATCGGAGCTGTGATGCGGCTCTCCCGAAAAGTTGGGCTTGAGTTCAAGATTGCATGCAAATATAAATTTATTCGTGAGTCCACAACTGAACGGGGGAAGATGATCGTGAGGTACTTGGTCGACAGGGAGCTCCGGGACGACGACCGCCTGCGGCTGACGAGACCTGCGCACCGCACGTACTGGCGGAGGATGTCCCGCCTGGGCGTCCTGCTGCACGGCGGCTCCTGGCAGGAGGGCTGCGGCGAGATGCTCGTCGTCAAGGCCGCCACCCGGACGGAGCTGCAGCGGGTGCTGTGCGAGGACCCTTACGTCCAGGAGCATCTCGTCCTGCAGACGCGTATCAGAGCCCTGGAAGCCCTGGTGGAAGCCGCCGAACACGCGCGGACGGACACCCGCCGGGCGCCGGGGGAGGAGCCGGAGGCGGCCCCGGAGCGCCCGGGCGGACTCGGCGCCCATGGCCTCAGCGCCCATGAGTGGCGCGTCGCCCGCATGATGCTGGCGGGCCTGACGAACCGGCAGATCGCCGAGCACTTCGCCGTCTCGCCCCGGGCCGTGGAACAGCACATCACCCGGATCTACCGGAAGCTGTCCATCAGCCGTCGCGCACAGCTCGCCGTCGCCATCCAGGGCGAGCTGCCCCGGGCCGGTGAACTCGCCGCCATCAGCTGAAAGGCGCACATGACGCCGGGCGGGCCGGAGATCTCCGGCCCGCCCGGCGTCACGCTCACGCCTTCGGGCGCCCCTACACGGCGGCACGGGCGGCGGCCGCCGCGGCCGCCAGCGGGCGGATGCGGCGCAGCAGTTCCGCCTCGCCCAGCGCGCGGGCGATCTGGAAGAGGTCGGGGCTGCGGCCCGTGCCCGTCACGCACACGCGCAGGACGTTGATCACCTCGCGCACCGACCCGTGGAAGGCCTGCGGACCGGCCTTGTAGGTCCGCACGTCCGGCGCGAAGCCGTGCCGCTGTGCGAGGTCGCGCCACTGTGCGAACCAGTCCTCCGCGGGCCCGGCGTGGCGATAGCTGCCGACGAGGTCGGTGACGAGATCGGCGACCTGCCCGGCCGGCAGGCCCAGCCGGAGGTCGTCCAGCGAGTGCACCGGAGTGTGCAGCTCCGGGAAGAAGAACCCGTAGGCCCTGCGGAACTCGCTCCAGCACGCCAGGTCCTTGCGCGGCGTTCCCGTGCCGCTCCGG
Organism: Streptomyces rectiverticillatus; assembly: GCF_013394065.1. Lineage (NCBI taxonomy): Bacteria > Bacillati > Actinomycetota > Actinomycetes > Kitasatosporales > Streptomycetaceae > Streptomyces > Streptomyces rectiverticillatus. Next base: position 557,278 of record NZ_CP040752.1, on the reverse strand, counting down.
CCGATCTCCAGGGCCTGGAGCGCGAGGTCCCGCCGGGCGTGCAGCACGCGGGCCAGCTCGGCGTCGTGCCCCTCGGCCCATGCCGACAGCTCCCGGAGGGCGTCGCCCGCGGGCAGCGAGGCGATGTAGTCGCGGCTGACCGAGCGCAGCTTGCCCAGGTCCACCATCGGCCCGGCCGCCCCCGCCTCCTCCAGGCGTACGGGTTCGGTCCGGGCGCGGTCGGCCGGCAGGTCCGCCAGGCGGCTGTTGGCCAGGCCGCGCAGGTAGTGCCGCACCGCCGCAGCCGGATACCCCGTGGTCACGTAGAAGGCGGCCGCGGACTCGGGGTCCTTGCGCTTGCTGAGCTTGCGCCTGCCGGCGCCCTCCACCTTCATCAGCGGGGCGATGTGGGCGTACCGGGGCGGGGTGAAGCCGAGCGCACGGTGGAGCTGGTGGTGCACCGGCAGGGAGGAGATCCACTCGTCGCCGCGGATCACCAGGGTCACCCGCATCAGGTGGTCGTCGACGACGTGTGCGAAGTGGTACGTGGGCAGCCGCCGGCCCTGCTCCGCCGACTTCAGGATCACGATGTCGTTGCCGTTGTCGAGCATCGTCAGGGCACCGCGGACACGGTCGCGGAAGCGCACCCGCCCGGGCAGCCCCACGGGGCAGCGGAAGCGGACGGTGAACTCCTCACCCGCTGCGATCCGTTCCTGTGCCCGGTCCGTCCCCAGCCCGCGGCAGTGCGCCCACTTGCCGTAGTAGCCGATCGGTGAGCGGGTGCGCTGCTGCTCGGCCGTGTTCCGCGCGAGCTGCTCGGGCGAGCAGAAGCACGGGTACGCCAGCCCCTTGCGCACGAGTTCGCGCACGTAGCTGAGGTAGACGCCCTCCCGCTGCGACTGCACGTACGGGCCCCACGCCCCCTGCCGGGCGCCGCCCTCGTCGGGGACGAGGCCGAAGTAGCCGAAGACCCGCTCGAACTCCTCGGCGGCACCTGCGACTTCCCGGCGCTTGTCGGTGTCCTCGATGCGCACCAGGTAGGTGCCGCCGCTGCGCTGCGCCGCCTCCTGCGCGAGCAGGGCCACGTACAGCCCGCCCAGGTGCACCGACCCGGTCGGGCTGGGGGCGAAACGCGTCACGTGGGCGTCCGGGGGGAGCCTGCGCGGTGCGAAGTGCTCCTCCCAGACCTCGCAGGAGCGCAGGTCGGCGGGGAACCACGAATCGATGACGTCACGGTCCTGCATGGCACATCCTTCCGTCGTGCAACGGTGATGAAGAGAGCGGGTGTCCGGCTGCCGACCCTAGGTCGCCCCGCCCTCCCGGCCCCGTGCCCGCCGCGACGGTGATGTGGGAACCCGAACCCTCCGCCTTCCGCGACGGCCCGCAGCGCCCGCCGGTGAGCCACGCTGTTCCCGGTCGCCCCGGCGAAGGGGCGCACGAAGAGCCCGGCGAGCCCGTAGAGGCCCAGGAGCCCGTGGGTTTCGCCGAGGCCGGCAGAAGGGATGTGGACGTGCTGCGCGTGAGCCTGCTGGCCCTGGGCGCCCTGGCGGTGGGCACCGATGCCTATATGACCGCCGGACTGCTGCCGCAGATCGCCGGCGACTTCCACGGGTCCGCCGCGACGGCCGGGCAGCTGGTGACCGTCTTCGCCCTCTCCTACGCACTCCTCGCCCCGCTCGCGCAGGCCGCGCTGGGACGCCTGGGCATGCGCCGGACGCTGCTCGTCTCCCTGGCGGTGTTCACCCTGGCCAATGCCGCGGGCGCCGCCGCGCCCGGCGTGCTCGCCCTGGCGGGCACCCGCGTGGCGGCGGGCGCGGCGGCCGGCGTCTTCATGCCCGCCGCCGCGGCGGCCGCCGCCCTCCTGGCCGGGCCCGAACGCCGCGGCCGGGCCCTGGCCCTGGTCCTCGGCGGGCTGAGCTGCGGCACCGTCCTCGGCGTCCCCGCGGGCCTGCTGCTCGCCGGCCACACCGGGTGGCGCTCCGCGCTGTGGCTGGTGACCGCCGTCGGCGCCGCCGCCCTTCTGGGCTCCGCCCTCCTGCTGCCCTCCCTGCAGACCCCGCCGCCGCCTTCGCCGGCCGAACGCGTCGTCCAGCTGAAGGACCCGCGGACCGCCGCGGCCGTGCTGACCACCTTCTGCCAGACCGTCGCCGGCCTGGGGTTGTACACCTACCTGCTGCCGGTGCTGGAGGCCGCGGGCACGGGACCGGGCGGCGTCGGGCTGTGGGTGTGGGGGCTGGGCGGCGTCCTCGGGAGCCTCGCCATCGGTCCGCTGCTGGACCGCATCCCCCGCCCCGGCCTGCTGACCGGATGGCTGCTGGCCGCGCTGGCAGCGGTCCTGGCGGCGATCCCTCTGGTCCCCGGCCCGGTGTGGCTGTGGCCGCTGCTGGCCGCGTGGGGCGCGGCGGGCTGGGCCTTCGTCGTGCCCCAGCAGCACCGCCTGCTGGCCACCGGACCCGCCCGTGGTGCCGCGGCACTCGCCCTCAACAGCTCGGCCACCTACCTCGGCGGGTCGGCCGGCGCCGCCCTCGGCGGTGCGGCCCTCGCGGCGGGCCTCGCCCCCCGCGCCCTGCCCCTGGCCGCCGCCGGGTGCGCCGTCCTCGCCCTGGCCGTCCACCTCGCCGGCCTCCGGTACGGGCCCGGGCCCGGCGCCGCGCCCGACACCGCGCCCGGCACCGCTGCCCGCGCCGCCCCCCGGGACCTGCCGGCGACCCCGCAGTAAGCCCCGTGATCAGCCCCAGGCCCCGCACCGTCCTGCGCGCCCGGCCGCGAAACGATCGGAGAAACACGTGAAGTTCGGCGTCAACGTCCCCAACTACGGCCCCGGCGCGACCCCCGAGACCCTGGGGGAGTGGGCCGGGCGTCTGGAGGAGCTGGGCTACCACCACCTGCTGGTGTCCGACCACGTCGCCCCCACGCCGGAGGTGCAGCGCCTGTTCGCCGCCCCGTTCTACGACCCCTTCGCCGTGCTGTCCTACCTGGCCGGCACCACCCGCACGATCGGGCTGGGCACCACCGTGACGATCCTGCCCTACCGTCACCCCGTCCTCACCGCGCGCACGGCCGCCGCCGTCGACCGGCTCAGCGGCGGCCGCTTCGTCTTCGGCGCCGCCGCCGGCTGGGCCCCGGCCGAGTTCGCCGCCCTCGGCGTCCCGTACGCCCGCCGCGGTGCCCGGAGCGACGAGTACCTCGCCGTGATCAAGGCCTGCTGGGCGAACGAAGTGGTCAGCCACCACGGCGAATTCGTCTCCTTCGACCACCTGCACACCGGCCCGCTGCCGCTGCAGCGGCCCGGCCCGCCGGTGTGGGTCGGCGGGCACAGCCCCGGCGCCATGCGCCGCGCCGTGCGCTTCGGCGACGCCTGGCACCCCACCTCCGTCACCGCCCGGTGGCTGACCGGCCACGGCCTGCCCGCCCTGGAGAAGACCGCAGCGGAACTGGGCCTGCCCGTCCCCGCCCTCGTGCCCCGCATCAAACTCCGCGTCACCGCCCGCCCCCTGGGCAACGGCAGGCTGCTGGGCGAGGGCAGCCTGGAGGAGATCCGCGAGGACCTCGCCCTCCTCGACGCCCTGGGCGCGCCCACCGTCGTCCTCGACCCGACGTTCCCCGGCGAGCCCCGCACCCCCGCACGCAACGAACGCGACCTCGCAGCCCTCGAGACCCTCGCCCGCACGGTCATCGACCCGGAACAGCAGCGCCTGCGCTGATGTTGCCCGCAGCATGACCACACCCACCACCGGCGCGGCCCCGGCGCCGCGCCACCCCGACATCGACCTGCGACGGCTGAGAGTCCTCGCGGAGCTCGACCGCCGCAAGACGGTCAGCGCGGCCGCCGCCGCCCTGCACCTGACCCCCTCCGCCGTGTCCCAGCAACTGGCCGCCCTCTCCAAGGAGCTGGGGGTGCGCCTGACCGAACCGGCCGGCCGCCGCCTGCGCCTGACCGGCGCGGCCCGCATCGTGCTGCGCCACGCCGAGGAGATCTTCACCTGGACCGACCGGCTCCACGAAGCGGTGGCCGCCTGGCGCGAGGGGGAGACGGGCGAGGTGTCGGTGGCCGGCTTCGCCACCACCCTCACCCCGCTGATCCTGCCCGCCGCCGCCCTCCTCAAGGAGAGCCGGCCCCAGCTGCGCACCACCCTCGCCGAGGTCGACCCGCCGGTCAGCTTCGAGATGCTCGCCGACGGACGCACCGACGTGGTCATCGCCGTCGAGTCGCCCGCCGCTCCCGCCGGCGACCCGCGGTTCGAGAAGTTCCCCCTCATGCAGGAGGTCTTCGACGTCGCCCTGCCGCTCGGCCACCGGCTGGCGGAGGCACCGGCGCTGACGCTGGCCGACCTCGCGGAGGAGGCGTGGATCTTCGCCACGGCCGGCATGTGCCAGGAGATCCCCCTGGCCGCCTGCGCCGCAGCCGGGTTCACCCCGCGCGCCACCCACGCCATCGGCGACTGGGAAGCGACCTTCGCGGCCGTCCGCCACGGCATGGGCATCAGCCTCGTACCGCGCCTGGCCCGCTCCGCGGCCCGTGAGGGCGTGGTCGTCAAGAACTTCGACGACGCTCCCTGCCGGCAGGTCTTCGCCGCCGTCCGCGCCGGCGACGGCAGGCTTCCCCAGGTCGCAGCCGTGGTCGACGCCCTGGCACAGGCGGCTGCGACGGCCCGCGCGCAGGAGGGCGGCGAACCGTAAGCGGGCCTTCACGGTCATCGGAAGAATCCCTCGATGGACGCCGCGGGGGCGGCGGTGTGAGGCTCTTCCCAGAGCCCGGCCGCCGCACATCCCTCCGGGCCTCTGCCCGGCACGGCCGTTCCCGGCGCCGCAACTCCCCCCGGATCTCCTTTGTTGCGCCCGGACCGGCCCTGCCCTCCATGAGACCGAAATGCCCCGAATGGAAGCGATGTCCACGGGGCGCCGCGACGCCGAGGAGAATCATGTCGAAGGGTGCCGTCCTGCGGCTTTCCGCACTGAGCCTGCTGTGGGGCTCCGTGTTCCTGTGGATCAAAATCTCCGGATACGCCTTCTCCCCCGTGGAGATGGTCTTCGTCCGCCTCGTCCTGGGCGCCGGCGTCCTGCTGACCATCGGCATGGCCAAGGGCCAGGGGTTCCCGCGCGACAAGAAGGTCCTCGGGCACATGGCCGTGGCCGCCTTCCTCGGCAACGCCGTCCCCTGGCTGCTGTTCGCCGAGGGGGAGCGCACCGGCTCCAGCAACATCGCCGGCATCGTCAGCGGAACCGGCCCGGTGTGGACGCTGGGCGCCGCCGTCCTCCTCGGCTCCGAGAAGCGCCTGGGCGCCGCCCGCGGCTGGGGCATGCTCATCGGCCTGCTCGGCGTCGTCCTGGTCGCCGCTCCCTGGAGCGCGGGCACGCACGCCTCCACCAGCAGCATCATCTGCTTCGTCCTCGGCGCGATCAGCTTCGGCAGCAGCTTCGCCTACGTCGGGCGCTTCCTGGCCGGCCGCGGCATCCCCGTCTTCATGCTGGCCGGCGGCCAGCTCGCCATCGCCGCCGTCATGACCCTCGTCGCCGTGCCCTTCATCGGCCTCGAGCCGGTCGAGTGGCGCACCGACTCCGTCGTCGCCCTGATCATCCTCGGCGTCGTCTGCACCGGCTTCGCCGTCCTCCTCAACACCATCATCATCACCAAGGACGGCGCCGCCGCGGCGGCCACCGTCATCTACCTCATGACCGTCGTCTCCGTCGTCCTGGGCGCCGTCTTCCTCGACGAACCGATCGGCTGGACCGTCCTGCTGGGCACCGCAGCCGTCCTCGCCGCCACCGCCCTGCTGCGCCGCAAGCCCGCCCCGGCCCCCGCCTCCCGGGACGCCGGTGCCGCCCCGGCCCCGCAGGTCGGCACGGCCCCCGCGGCAGGCGCGAAGTAGACCTGCCGGCACCGCGCCGACGGCCGCCCCCCGGCGGCGTCGCCCCCAGGGGGCGGGACTCGGGAAGCACGCACCGCCCCGCGGGCGACGTGCCCCGCCGTCCCGCCCCCTTCGCGTCTTCACCCACCCCATCCCGCGCCCGCCGGCGAACCTTTTCCCCTTCCCCGGCGACCGGGCGCGACGGAACCCCGAGGACTTCGCCATGACCTACGTAGTCGAGCGCACCTTCAGGACGCTGGACAGCCGCTTCAGCCGCCTGTGGAGCGCTCACGAGGCGTACCTGCACGCCCTTTCCGCCCGCGGCACCCTCATCGGCGGCGGCCCCTGGGACGGCGAAGGAGGGGAGATCCTCCTCATCGACGCACCCGACGAGATCTCCCTGCACCGCGCCCTGCGCCCCGACCCCCTCGTCCGCGAATCCCTCGTCGCCCAGTCCCGCATCCGCAACTGGAACGTCGCCTACGGCCGGCCGGGCTTCACCGGCGGGGCCGCCCAGAGCCCGCCGCCCGCTGCGGCCGCCCTCACCCCGCACGAGAGGAGGATCGCCCACCTCGTCCTGGCCGGGCACACCAACAAGGACATCGCCGGGCGCCTGGGCGTCTCCTGCCGGGCCGTCGAACAGCACCTCACCCGCACCTACCGCAAGCTCTCCATCCAGCGCCGCGCCCAGCTCGCCCCCGCCCTCGGGGCCGCGCTGCCCGCCGCCCTCGCCCCGGCCCGGCAGCAGGAGCAGCTGACTGCGTGATCCCGTAGTGCGAGGCCCAACGCCCCCGTCATACCGTCCACTTACGCCGCAGGGCACGCGGAACACCCGGCCCGCGGCGACCGAGGACTTCCCGCGGCCGCTGCCGCCGCCATTCACGCGAGAACAAGGGGGCTTCCTGCCATGACCATGCACAGCACAGCCCGCCTCGGCGTCGTCGTCCCCTCCGGGAACGCCGCCGCCGAGCCGGAGATCGCCCGGCTCACCGCCCCGGCCATGAACCTGCACACCTCCCGCTTCCCCGTCCTGCCCGGACACAGCCTGCGCGGGCGCCTGGACATCTACAACGAGAAACTGCCGGACGTCATCGCCGGGTTCGGCGGACTGGCCCTGGACGCCGTCGTGGTGGCGTGCAGCGGCTCGCACTACCTCCTCGACCCCGAGGGCGACCGCGAGCTGTGCGACCGGATCGCGCAGACGGCCGGTTACCCCGTGGCCTCCTCCACCCTTACCACCCTCGACACGTGCACCGACCTCGGCCTGACCGACATCGTGCTCGTCTCCCCGTACGAGCCGTGGCTGACCGAACTCTCCCACCAGTACTGGCAGAAGGCGGGCCTGAACATCACCCGGGTCGTTCCCGTCCGGGCGGGCGAGCGGTTCTCCCCGTACGACGTCACCACCGACGACCTCGTACGCCAGGTCGGCGCCGCAGACCTCGCCCCGGACGCCACGCTCCTGTTCACCGGCACCGGCATGTTCACCTTCGAAGCCCTCCGCCGCATCGGCGACGGCAACGACCGCACGCTGCTCACCTCCAACATCTGCGCCGCCCGGTGGGCCCTCAAGCACACCGATGCCACGCCCGCCGGCCCGGACGGCGCACTTCCCGGGCCGCTGCAGCGCCTCGCCGACCGCGCCGGAAGCCGGGCATGAGCCTGAGCCGCAACCGGGTCGTCGTCGTCGGCGCCGGCCCCGTGGGGCTGACCGCCGCCCTGGTCCTGGCCCACGGCGGAGTCCCGGTCACCGTCCTCGAAGCGGCCGAGCACCTCTCGACGGCCTCCAGGGCCTCGACGTTCCACCCCTCCACCCTCGACCTCCTCGGCGAACTCGGCGTCGCCGCCCCCCTGCGCGCCGCCGGCCGTGACGTCACCGAGATCCAGTGGCGCGACCTCGACCGGAACCTCCTGCACCGCCTGTCCTACGCGCCCCTCGAAGGCCGCACCGCACACCCCTACCGGGTCCACGCCGAACAGGCCCGGCTGACACCGCTCCTCCTCGACGCCCTCGCCCGCCACCCCCACGCCGACATCGCCTTCGGGCACACCGTCTTCGACCTCCGGCAGGGCCCCGACGGCCTGCGCGTGTGGACCCGCGGCCCCGACGGCGCCCGCGCCCCGCTCACCGCCCGCCACGTCATCGCCGCCGACGGCGCCCGCAGCACCGTCCGCGACCTGCTGCAGCTGGACTCCCGGGCCCGCCCCTACCCCTCCTACGCCCTGCGCATCGTCACCGACACCCCGCTCGACGACCTCGTGCCCGGGCTGTCACCACTGACCTACGTCCGCGACGCGCGCCAGTCCTTCAGCGTGCTGGGCATGCCCGACCACTGGCGCCTGATCCACCGCATCCCCGCCACCACCCCGCGCGAGCACGTCACCGCCCCGGCGGCCGTCCGGGCCCTGGTCGCCCGCAGCCTGCCCGGCGTCGACGCCCGCATCCGGATCCGCGACGCCCACACGTACCGCCTGGCCGCCTTCGTCCTGCCGCAGTTCCGGGCCGGGCGGATCCTGTTCGCCGGTGACGCCGCCCACCTGACCTCCACCGCCGGCGGCATGAACATGAACTGCGGACTGCACGACGCCGTCGCCTACGGCCGCGCCCTGATCCGCCTGTACCGCGGCGAGGCCGCGGACCGCTCCCTGACCACCGTGGCCGCCGCCCGCCGCGCGGCCGTGCAGGAAGCCGTCATCCCGCGCAGCGAAGCGCGTACCGCCGGCATCGACGACGCCACGGCCCTGCGCGCCGCCCTCGACGACATCGGCCGCATGACCGCCGACGCAGGCGCCCGCACCGACTACCTCGTCAAGGCGTCCCTCCTGGACTGCGCTCCCCGTCCCCGGCGCACGGCGGCGGCCTGAACCTCCGGCCCGCCCGCCCGGGCACGGACCACAAGCTCTGACAGGCCGCCGTCACCTGACGGTCCGTCGTCTCTGACAGGCCGTCATCCGACCGTCATCTGCCTAAGGAACCCCATGCGCATCTGGTTTCACAAGCACACCGTGGAAGGCCGTATCCCCCTTCTCGACCAGTGGTACCGCGAGCACCTCGACGCCATCGCCGCCCCAGGCACGGTCATCGACATCCACACCCTGCCCGCCGACACCTACCCCGACAACACCCCCTTCGGCCTGGTCGGCCACCACGCCGCCCAGGTGCTGTTCTCCCAGCACTTCGCCCACGCCGCCGTGCGCGCCGAACGCGCCGGCTACGACGCCTGGATCACCGCCGCGGGCCAGGACCCGGGCCTGCGCGACGCCCGCCACCTCGCCGGCATCCCCACCCTCGGCTACGGCGAGAGCGCCTTCTTCCTCTCCGCCATGACCGGCCAGCGCTTCGGGCTCCTGGGCTTCATGCCGCCCCTCGAAGAACCCATCCGCGCCAACATCACCCGCTACGGCCTGGACACCCACCTGGCCGCCTACGAAGTCGTCCCCGGCGGCTGGGACGGCGTCCACCGGGCCCTCGACGGCGACTGCGACCCCTTCCTCACCGTCTACACCGAAGCCGCCGAACGCGCCCGCGCCGCGGGCGCCGAGGTGATCATCCCCGCCGAGGGCATCCCCAACGAGATCCTCTGGCACCTCGGCGTCCGCGAGCTCGCCGGCATGCCCGTCGTCGACCCCGCGGGCCTGGCCGTCAAGCTCGCCGAACTGACCACCGAGCTCGGCCGGCTGGGCATCTTCGCCCGCTCCACCGCCGGCTACTGGTTCCACCGCCCGCCCTCCGACATCGCACACCACCTCGAAAAGGTATTCCTCGGCTCGATCCTCCAGGGAGCGTGAAAGACCACCATGAACACCCACTCCACCCTCGGCCCCGCCCCCGTCAGCACCCCCGCCGCGGCCCCCCTGCACCGCCCCCGGCGCCTGCGCCGGACCCCCCAGCTGCGCCGCCTGACCGCCGAGACCCAGGTCAACGCCAACAACCTCATCCAGCCCCTCTTCCTGCGCGAGGGCATCACCGAGCCCCGCCCCATCCCCTCCATGCCCGGCGTCTACCAGCACACCCGCGACAGCCTGCGCAAGGCCGCGGCCGAGGCGGTCGCCGCGGGCGTCGGCGGCATCATGCTCTTCGGCATCCCGACGGACAAGGACGAGCAGGGCAGCGGAGCCGTCGACCCCGACGGCATCCTCCAGACCGGGCTGCGCGACGTGACCGCCGAGGTCGGCGACGCCACCGTCGTCATCGGCGACATCAACCTCGACGAGTACACCACCCACGGGCACACCGGCGTCCTCGGCGCCGACGGCGACGTCGACAACGACGCCAGCGTCCTGCTCTACGCGCAGGCCGCCGTCGTCCAGGCCGACGCCGGCGCCCACATCGTCGCCCCCAGCGGCATGATGGACGGCCAGGTCCGCCACATCCGCGCCGCCCTCGACCAGGCCGGCCACCACAACGTCGCCATCCTCGGCTACTCCGCGAAGTACGCCTCGCACTTCTACGGGCCCTTCCGCGACGCCGTCGAATCCTCCCTGCAGGGCAACCGGCGCACCTACCAGCAGTACCCCGGCAACATCCGCGAGTCCCTGCGCGAGGTCGACCTCGACCTCGCCGAGGGCGCCGACATGGTCATGGTCAAGCCCGCCCTGGCCTACCTCGACATCGTCCGCCTCATCGCCGACCGCGTCGACGTCCCCGTCTCCGCCTATCAGGTCTCCGGCGAGTACTCCATGATCGAGGCGGCCGCCGAGCGCGGCTGGATCGACCGCGACGGCACCGTCGTCGAGAGCCTCACCGCCATCCACCGCGCCGGAGCCTCCCAGATCATCACGTACTGGGCCACCGAGTTCGCCCCGCGCCTGGGCCGCTGACCGCCCTTCCGCCCCGCGCGGCGAACCTCCCTCCCCTGCCGGCCGGGACGGCCCCCCTCCGCCCGGCCGGCAGGCACCCCGCTCCCGCCCGTCACACACCAAGGTGCACAGACCGTGGAACGACAGACCGTGGAACAACACACCGTGGAACGACACACACCCGATGACAGCCGGCTGATGGCCGTGGGCATCAGCCACGCCACCGCCCCCCTCGACCTCCTCGAACGCCTCTACGAGACCCGCCGCCCCCTGGAGGACCTCTCCGCCGACATGGCCGCCACCGAGGGCCTCGGCGCCTCCCTCGTCCTGTCGACCTGCAACCGGATGGAGGTCTACCTGGAGGCCGCCCCCGGCATCGACCCTGCGCCCGCCGTCTCCCGCCTGATCGCCGGCCACACCGGCGTCGGCGCCGACGAGATCGCCCCCTACGCCTACGTCCGCGCCGCCGACGACGCGCTGCGCCACCTCTTCCAGGTCGCCGCCGGCCTCGACTCCGTCGTCCTGGGCGAGGACCAGATCCTCGGCCAGGTCAAGGAGGCCCTCGACCGCTCCCAGCGCACCGGCACCGCCAGCAAGACCCTCAACCAGGCGGTCCAGGCGGCCCTGCGCGCCGGCAAGCGGGCCCGCAACGAGACCGGCCTCAACGAGGCCGGCCGCTCCCTGGCCACCGCCGGGCTGGCCTTCTTCGAACGCCTCGTCGGCTCCCTCGACGGCAGGACGGCCCTCGTCATCGGCGCCGGCTCCTTCGGCGGCGTCGTCCTCGCCGCACTGCGCCGCTCCGGGCTGCAGACCGTCCACATGGCCAACCGCACCCCCGACAAGGCGCAGCGCCTGGCCGAGACCGCCGGCGGCGCCGGATACCCCCTGGAGGACATCCCCCGCCTCCTGGAGGAGGTCGACGTCGTGGTCAGCTGCACCGCCTCCACCACCCCGCTGGTCACCCGCGGGCACGTCGCCGACGCCATGGCCCGCCGCGCGGGCCGCGAGCTGTACCTGCTCGACCTCTCCCTGCCCCGCAACATCGAGTCCGAGGTCGCGTCCGTCGAGGGCACCGTCCTGGTCGACCTCCAGCGCATCGCCGCGGAAGGCGGCGACGACGAGCTCTCCGTCGCCAGCGTCGAAGGCGCCCACCGCATCGTCGACACCGAGGTCGCCGACTTCAAGGCGGCCCGGCGCGCCGCCCGCGCCACCCCGATCCTCGCCGCCCTGCGCACCAGCGCCGCCGAGGCCACCGCCACCGAACTCGACCGGCTCAGCCGCCGCCTGGACGCCATGGACAGCGCCGCCCGGCAGGAAGTCGCCCACAGCGTCCGCCGCATCGTGGACAAGATGCTCCACCAGCCCACCGTCCGCGCCCGCCGCCTCGCAGGCGCCCCCGACGGCGACGTCTACGTGGACGCCCTGCGCGAACTCTTCGCACCCGACCACGCACCCGACCACGCACCCGACCAGGCCCCCGGCCATGCCGCCGCCACGGCCGCCCCCCTCACCGCCGCCACTGCTCAGGAGGTCATGGCATGAGCGCCATATCAGCCCTGTGGAACGCCGGATCCATCGCCGTCATCGGTGCGACCGAACGCCCCGGCGCCCTCGGCCGGAAGCCCATGGACTTCCTCCTGCGCCACGGCTACGAGGGCCGCATCCTGCCCGTCAACCCCCGCGGCGGCGAGGTCCTGGGCGTCCCCGCCTACCGCAGCCTCACCGAGGCCCCGGGACCCGTCGACCTCGCCCTGATCATGGTGGCGGCCGACCGCGTCCCCGGCGCCGTCGACGACTGCATCACCGCCGGCGTCCCCCTCGCCATCATCGCCTCCTCCGGCTTCGCCGAGACCGGTGACGAGGGCGCCGCCCTCCAGGACGACCTGGTGGCCCGCGCCCGCGCCGGCGGACTGCGCCTGATCGGCCCCAACTGCATCGGCGCCGTCAGCTTCAACAACCGTGTCCTGGCCACCTTCAGCCCCCTCTTCGGCGCCGAGAGCGTCCCCTTCGAGCCGGGCACCCTCGCCTTCGTCAGCCAGAGCGGCGCCCTCGGCTTCGGCGCCGCCAGCCTCGCCCTGCAGCGCGGCCTGCGCCCCGGATGGGTCGTCAGCACCGGCAACGACGCCGACGTCACCGCCCTCGAAGTGCTGCGCGAACTGTCCGCCGAACCCGGCTGCACCGGCCTCCTCGGCTACCTGGAGGACATCCCCGACACCGCCACGCTGCGCCTGCTCGCCGAGTCCGGAAAGCCCGTGGCCCTGCTGAAGTCGGGCCGCACCGAGGCCGGCGGGCGGGCCGCCGCCTCCCACACCGGCGCCCTCGCCACCGACGACCGCGTCCTGGACGCAGCCCTGCGCCAGTTCGGCATCGCGCGCGTCGACGACATCGACGAACTCCTCGACGTCGCCCAGGCCTTCGAATTCCCCCTGCGCCCCAAGGGACCCAAGGTGGCGGTCGTCACCACATCGGGCGGCTCGGGCATCCTGGCCGCCGACGCCGTCGAGGACGCCGGCCTCGAACTGAGCGGCCTCAGCGCCGAGAGCACCGCCGCCCTCGCCGAGATCGTGCCGCCCTTCGGCGCGGTCGACAACCCCGTCGACATCACCGCGACCGTCCTGAGCGACCCGTCGCTCTTCGACAAGTCCCTCGACGTCCTGATCGCCGACCCGTCCGTCGACATCATCATCGCCTGCTTCTGCGTGATGGCCGGCCCCGACGTGGAGAAGGCCGTCACCGCCCTGTCCAAGGCGGCCCGCAAGGGCGGCAAGCCCATCCTGGTCGCCCGCACCGGAGCCGACTTCCTCGCCCCCGACGCGCCCGCCCAGCTCCGCGACGCCGGCCTGCCCGACTACCCCACCCCCGCCCGCGCCCTGCGCGCCGCATCGGCGCTCTGGCAGGTCAGCCGTCCCCGCCTCACGGCGGCCGCCCCCGCCGGCCCGGGTGTGCCGGCCCCCGCGCCGGACGCCACCGAGCCGCAGCTCAAGGCCCTTCTGGCGGCCGCCGGAGCGACCGTTCCCCGGGGCCGCCTCGCCACCGGCGCCGAGGACGCCGCACGCCTGGTCGCCGAGCTGGGCGGCAGCGCCGTCGCCAAGGCCGTCGTTCCCGGGCTGCTGCACAAGTCCGAGGCAGGCGGCGTCCTCGTCGGCATCACCGAGGACGACGCGCCCGCGGCGTACGACAAGCTCGCCGCTCTCGGCGGCGGCGTCCTCGTCGAGGAGCTCGCCTCCGACGGCGTGGAGGTCCTCGTCGGCGCCCGCACCAGCACGCTGGGCACCGTCCTGACCGTCGGACTGGGCGGCATCTTCACCGAGGTCCTCGACGACGTCAGCCACCGGCTGCTGCCGCTGGCCCCCGGCGACGCCGAAGCGATGATCGCCGAACTGCGCGGTGCGGCGCTCCTGAACGGTGCGCGCGGCACGGCCCCGGCCGACACCGCCGCCCTCGCCCGCCTCCTGGAGCGGATCGCCCTGACGGTCCAGGACTGGCCCGAGGGCTTCGAGCTCGACCTCAACCCGGTGCGCGTCATGAAGGACGGCGGGGGAGCGGTGGTCCTCGACGCCGCGTACACGCTGACCGCCGGCACCGCCGGCACCGCCGGCACCACCGGCACCACCGGCTGACGCCGACCGCACCCGTACCACCCCGGTGGAGCCGGCGGCCCCGTACGCCGGCTCCACCCCCCTCCCGTCCCCCCCCGGCCCCCGGCCCCTCTCCTGTCCTCTCCCGTTCCTCTCCCGTCGCGAAAGGCCCGTTCCATGACCGCCCCTGCCCACCCCGCACCCACCGGTATCACCGGTACCACCGCCATGTCCGACACGCTCTTCGCCCGCGCGGGACAGGTCATCCCCGGCGGCGTCAACTCGCCCGTCCGCGCCTTCGGTTCGGTCGGCGGCACCCCGGTGTTCATGGCCTCCGCCCAGGGGCCGTACCTCACCGACACCGACGGCAACCAGTACGTCGACCTGATCTGCTCGTGGGGGCCGATGATCCTCGGCCACCGCCACCCCGCCGTCATGGACGCCGTCCGGGCGGCCCTCGCGAAGGGCACGTCCTTCGGCACCGCCACCGAGGGCGAGATCGCCCTCGCCGAGGAGATCACCTCCCGCGTCGCCCCCGTGGAGCGCGTGCGTCTGGTGACGTCCGGCACCGAGGCGACGATGTCCGCGATCCGCCTGGCCCGCGGCTTCACGGGCCGGACGAAGATCGTGAAGTTCGCCGGCTGCTACCACGGCCACGTCGACGCTCTCCTGGCCGCCGCGGGTTCGGGCCTCGCCACCTTCGCCCTGCCCGACACGCCCGGCGTGACCGGGGCCCAGGCCGGCGACACCATCGTCCTGCCCTACAACGACCTCGCCGCCGTCGAGAAGGCCTTCGCCGAACAGGGCGGCGACATCGCCTGCGTCATCACCGAGGCGGCCCCCGGCAACATGGGCGCCGTCCCGCCCCTGCCCGGCTTCAACCAGGGCCTTGCGGACCTCTGCCGGCGCCACGGCGCCCTCTACATCTCCGACGAGGTCATGACCGGCTTCCGCGCGGCCCGGGACGGCTGGTACGGGCGGGACGGCGTCGCGGCCGACCTGTTCACGTACGGCAAGGTCATGGGCGGCGGCTTCCCGGCCGCGGCCTTCGGCGGCCGGGCCGACGTCATGGAGCACCTCGCCCCGGCCGGACCCGTCTACCAGGCCGGCACCCTGGCCGGGAACCCGGTCGCCACCGCCGCCGGACTCGCCACGCTGCGGCACTGCACCGACGACGTCTACGACCGCTTGGAGACCGTCGCCGCCACGATCGGCAGCCACGTCTCCTCCGCCCTGGCCGCCGAGGGCGTCGACCACCAACTGCAGTACTCCGGCACCATGTTCTCGGTCTTCTTCGCCTCCGCGCCCGTCACCGACTACGACGCGGTCAGGGCCACCGAGGCGCACCGCTACCGCGCCTTCTTCCACGCGATGCTGCGCCAGGGCGTCTACCTGCCGCCCTCGCCGTTCGAGGCGTGGTTCGTCTCCGCCTCCCACGACGACCGTGCCGTGGACCGGGTGCTGTCGGCCCTTCCCGCGGCCGCCAAGGCGGCCGCGGCGGCGGAAGCGGCCTGAGCCGTACGCGCCGCTGCCGGGCCCGGTGACGTTCCCGGACCCGGCAGCGGCGCGAGCTCAAAGGCGTTCAGGACGCCGGCGTTCAGGACGTCAGCGAGATGCCGACCCGGATGCTGTCACGCACCGCCTTGGAGTACGGGCAGCGCCCGTGGGCCTGCTCCACCAGGGAGCGCGCGACCTCCTCCGGGACCCCCGGCAGACCGACGACGAGGTCGGCGCTGATCGAGTATCCGCTCTCGTCCCGCTCCAGGTGGACCTGCGCGGAGACCGTGTCCCCGGCCAGGGCCACCTTGGCCTCGCGGGCCGACAGCCGCAGGGCGCTGTGGAAGCACGCCGCATAACCGGCCGCGAACAACTGCTCGGGGTTGGTGGAACCGCCCGGGCCGCCGACCTCCTTGGGCGCGGCCAGCCCCAGCTCCAGGACACCGTCCGACGAGCGCACGCGCCCGTTGCGGCCGTCCCCCGCCGACACCACATCGGCTGTGTAGACAACTCCCATGAGAAAACACTCCATTCACGATCGGAGAGCAGGAAAGGAAACACCCGGAACCTAGAAAACGCCTGCCCCGCAGGCCATACGGAACCCCGAACCGAATTGATCAGAGAAGGATCAGAGAAGGAAATGAGGAACCCTCCGATGGGCCCCCTGAACACCCTGCGCGTCGTGGAACTCGCCGCCGGAGCCCCCACCGCCTACGCCGCCACCCTCCTGGCCGACCTCGGCGCGGACGTCGTCCGCATCGACCGCCCCGCACCCGGCGGCCGTCACCACGCCGCCGACCCCCTCGGCCGCGGCCGCCGTTCGCTCGCCGCCGACCTCAAGAACGAGGACGACCTGCGTACCGTCCGCTCCCTGATCGACCGGGCGGACGTCTTCCTGGAAGGGCTGCGCCCCGGCATGTGCGAGCGCCTCGGCCTGGGCCCCGACGCCCTGACCGCGAGCAACCCGCGCCTGATCTACGCCCGCCTCTCCGGATGGGGCAGGAGCGGGCCCTGGGCCATGCGCCCGGGCCACGACCTCAGCTTCCTGGCCATGGCCGGCCTCCTGGACGGCGACCGCCCCGCCGACGCGCCCCCCGCCCCGCCCTCCACGTATCTCTCCACGTTCGCGGGCGGCGGCATGTTCCAGGCCCTCGGCATCCTGGCCGCCCTCCACGTGCGCGGCCGCTCCGGCCGGGGCCAGGTCGTGGACGCGGCGATGGTCGACGGCGCGGCGATGCTGGACGTGATGGTCCGTCAGTGGCGGGACCTGCCCGGTATGACCACGGTGACCGACGCACCCTTCTACACCACCTACGTCTGCCAGGACGGCCTGTCCGTCGCGGTCGGCGCCATCGAGCCGCGCTTTTACGACACGCTCCTGGAGTGCCTGGCCCTCGACCCCGCCTCCCTGCCCGACCGCGCCGACGAATCCACCTGGCCGGCCCTGCGCGCCCGCCTCGCCGAGGCCTTCGCGGAACACCCCCGCCACCACTGGACCAAGGTCTTCGACGAGCACGAGGCCTGCGTCGTGCCCGTCCTGGACGCCGCCGAGGCCCCCGGGCACCCGGCCCTGCACGAACGGGGCACCTTCGTCGAGGTGGCCGGCAGCCACCAGCCCGCCCCGTCCCCGCGCTTCAGCCGCACCCCGGCAGGCACCCCGGCCCCGGCCCCCGCGCCGGGCGAGCACACCACGGAGGTCTTGGACGCCTGGCAGGCACCGACGGGGTGAGCCCCTGCCCCACCGGCGGCCGGAGAAGACAGGGACCTTTGCCTCCTCCTCCGGCCGTACGGATTCCCGTTCCCGGGCCCGATGCGGAGTCCGTCGGTCCTGCATAGCGTGTCCGGCATGAACACCATCGACACGAGCGGTGTGCTCGACGAAGCGCTGGAACGCCTGCACGCCTCGGGCCCGGAGCGGCTCGGGCGGCTCACCAACCACGCCCCGATGGTGGCCGAGGCCCTCGTGGCGCGCGGGCGGCAGGCCGCGGTGCACCGCTGGCTCGACCGCTACGAGGAGCGCCTCGAGGACTTCCCCCGGCCCGTGGCCCCCGTCACCGACGCCGACTGGGCCACCGCGCTGGGGGATCCGCGCCGGGTCGCCGACTGGATCGCGTACTTCACCCGCGCTCTCTCCGCACAGGACTGGAGGAGCCTCCTCGCGACGTGGTGGCCGCGTCTCCTGCCCGGGATGTTCGGAGGATCCACCCATCCCGTCATCCGGACCGGCCACGCCGTACGCGCCCTCCTCGACCACGAGGAGAGCGAGCCCCGGCTGACCGAGCTGGCGCACGCCCTGGGCTACTGGGCCGCCCGGCACCACCCCCTCTCCGGCGTCACATGGCTTCCCGGCGCCGCGGACGCGGACGAGGCCCTGGAGGCCGTGCCCCCGATCGGAGTCCGTGAGGGAGGGTTCCCGGCCCGGCTGGCCCTGGTCGGCCGCCTGCCGGTCTGGTCCGGTGACGTGACCGGTCCCGACGAGGCCCGGCAGCGGCTCACCGAGCTGGTGCGCGCCACGACCCACCGCTACGCCACCCACGGCCACGGCGAGGCGACCATGCTGGTCCACGCGGCCACCGCCCCCAACGCCGTACTGCGCAGCCTCCGCGCCCTGCCGCGCACCCTGTGGGTGCCGAGCCTGCACACGGCATGGCAGGCGTCGGCCGCGGTGACGGCGATGTACGCCCCGGAGCAGCCCGTCGCCGCCGTGTCTCCCGGGCGTATCGCCGCGGGGGAAGTCCTCGAACGCGCCCTGGCGCACGGCGACGAGCACGTCATCAAACTCACCGACACCGCGCTGGACGTCGGCGACGAACAAGCGCTCGCCGCCGCACTGCGCGCCGTCGAACTGAGCACCCCGCTCCCCTGACACCGGACTGCCGAATGAGACAGGGAAGACGTACCGCTCAGCGCCTCTCAATACCTCGGGGTTTATCCCCAGCGCTGGAGCTTGCCACCGGCATCGATTCCCGCGTAAATGCCGTTGCTGCTGTTCGTTCCCAGGGTCTTTCCGGTGGCCTTGTTGGTGAGCCGCCAGCCGTTGGAGAACTTCGTCTCGTACCACTTCTGGTTATTGCTGCCGGTGCACGAAACGGTGCGGAGTTCGCCCTTGTAGTGCTCAAGGCAATCGCCGTTGTAGCCGCCGGCGTGCAGGACGAAGGTGCCGTCGCTCTTCTTGGTCTCCCACCAGCTCGCGTACCCGGAACCGCAGTCGCCCACTGCGGCGATGCCGGCGATGTGGGACAGGCACTTGTTCGTGCCCTTGTTCTTCCAGGTGACGCTGCCGTCGGCGAAGGCGTCGCCCGAGCCGGCGAGGAGCAGGGCGGGCGCGATGACCGCTGCCGCCGCGAGCTTGCCTATCAGGTGCTTCCCCATGAAATTCCCCCTGTTGATGGTGAATCGAAACTGCTTGTAGCCGCCGCCGACCCTACAACGATCAAGATCGTATTGCCACGCGAGGCCGGTCGGCCGCAGTGGGCGCGGCGGCGTTCGGGAGAAGTCCGGGGAATTTCTCGGACATCGCCGAATATTTCATATGGCCGCGACCAAAGGCGGATTTGGCACCCAGGTGGTGCGCAGCAGTTGCGGATCGCGTTGAGGAGCGCTCTGATCTGTGTGCGGTTCGAGGTGATGAGTTGCTGCTCCTCGTAGTAGCGCAGTAGCCGGCGAGGCGTGCCGGTATGGTCCGACGGCTCTCCGGTCCGCACGTGACGGGCCTCACATCCTCGTCGGCTTGACCTTCACATATGTGTGAGGGTTTCAGGATTCACGTCATGTCAATGAGCAAAACGGAGCCGTCCGTTGATCCCGTAGTCGGTGTCGTTCAGGAGAAGCAGGAGAAGCAGGAGAAGCAGGCGAGGAAGGAGGAGAAGCTCCCGCTCATGGCGCTGCTGGCGCTGGCCACGGCCGTGTTCATCACGAGCCTGACGGAGACGCTGCCCGCGGGCGTGCTGCCCGCGATGAGTGGTGACCTGGGGGTGAGCGAGTCCGCCGCCGGCCAGACGGTCACGATCTACGCGATCGGCACGGCACTCACGGCGATCCCGCTGACCGCGGCCACCGCCGGGTGGCGGCGCAAGGGCCTGCTGCTGACGGCGATGGGCGCCTTCGCCGTAGCCAACACGGTCACGGCGGTCTCGGCGAACTACCCCCTGACCATGGTGGCCCGGTTCGTGGCCGGTGTGGCGGCGGGCCTGGCCTGGGCGCTGCTGGCCGGTTACGCGCGCCGCATGGCGCCGGTCCCCCTGCAGGGCAAGGCGATCGCGATCGTGATGACCGGCATCCCGGTCGCCCTCTCACTGGGCGTGCCCGCCGGCACGTTCCTGGGCAAGGCACTGAGCTGGCAGGTGGCGTTCCTGGTCATGACGGGGATCACCCTCGTCGTCATCGCGTGGATCGTGGCGATGGTGCCCGATTACCCGGGGCGGAAGCGCGGTGAGCGCGAGCCGATCCTGCGGGCCCTGAAGGTGCCCGGCGTGGTACCGGTCCTCTTCGTCGTGACCGTCTTCGTGCTGGCCCACACCATTCTCTACACCTACATCGCCACCTTCCTCGACCGGCTCGGCATGGGCGGCTCGACGGACCTGGTGCTGCTGGTCTTCGGTGTCGCCTCCCTGCTCAGCATCTGGATCGTCGGTGCCCAAATCCACCGCCGGCTGCGCTCGCTGACGGTCCTGAGCACGCTGCTGGTCGCCGCCGCGGCGGCCATCCTGGCCGTGCTGTCCGACAGCCCCGCGCTGGTTTACGTGGCGGCCGCGCTGTGGGGCCTGGGCTGGGGAGGCGCTCCGACGCTCCTGCAGACCGCCGTGGGCGACGCGGGCGGCGAGCAGGCCGACGCGGCGCAGGCCATGCTCGTCACCCTGTGGAACGTGGCCATGGCCGGCGGCGGAGTCGCCGGCGGCGTCCTCCTCGGGCTGTGGGGCACCGGCTCCTTCCCCTGGAGCGTGCTGGTGCTGCTGGTGCCGGTCCTGGTCGTCGTGCTCGCCGCCCGGGCGCACGGCTTCCCCGCCGAACGCGCGAGCGCGCACTCGTGAACACCCATGTGGCACATCGCGGCCCTGCGAAGACCCGACCGGGTCCTCGCGGGGCCGTCCCCCGTCTGCGAACACCAACGAACGTCCCGCTCCGCGACCCGGTGTGTATGCTCGAACGATCACACGGATGTCAGGGTCGACTCGACGGACTGCGAGGGCGGATCATGCGGATCGGGGAGCTGTCGGAACGCACCAGCACGTCCCGCCGGCTGCTGCGCTACTACGAGGAACAGGGGCTGATCGTCTCCCGGCGCTCCCCGAACGGCTACCGCCACTACGACGAACGCCTCGTGGACCGCGTCCTGCAGATCAGGGGGCTGCTCGACGCCGGGCTGCCCACGCGCATCATCAAGCAGATCCTCCCGTGCCTGGACAAGCCCCGCGTCATCCACTTCCCCGACGCGACGCCGGAGATGCTGGCCACCCTCGAACTCGAGCGCGACCGTATGACCGAGCGCATCGAGTGCCTGATCCGCAACAGGGACGCCGTGTCCGAATACCTGGACACCGTGCGTACCAACCGCCGCCCGGAGGTGGCGGCGTGACGGACGGGGCCGGGCCGTGGACGCCGGGGGACGCCGGCGTTCTGCAACTGCCCTCCGGACGCCTCGTCAGGGGCCGTGGACTGCGCAGGCCCCTGCCCGCGGGCCCGGCGCCCTCCTTCGCCGTGTACCTGCTCGGAAAGCAGCCTCCCGAGGTCCCGTGGGAGGCCCGCTGGCTGCCCTGGCCGGACTTCCGGCTGCCCCGCAGCGCCGCGGACGCCCGTGATGCCTTCCACGAGGCGTGGAAGCGATCCGCGGCCGAGCGCGTAGAGATCGCCTGCGCCGGCGGCCGGGGCCGGACCGGCACGGCGCTGGCCTGCCTCGCCGTCCTGGACGGGGTTCCCGCCGATCGCGCCGTGGACTTCGTACGCCGCCACTACGACCGGCACGCCGTCGAAACCCCCTGGCAGAAACGCTACGTCCGCCGCTTCGCCGCCTGACGGCACGCCACGGCAGGCCACAGCACGGCACAGCCCCGGGCGAGGCAGGTACTCAGGTCCCGGACCGGGACGATCTGAGTACGGAGGCGGATGCCCGCCGGTGGGTGCGGTTCGTAGGGTCCGGCACATGGAGAACACCGCCACCGCGTCCGACACCCCCGCCCCCGGCCCGAGCCGCCCCGCCCCGAACCGCCCCGGCGTCCCGCCGCGGCGCACCGCCGGCGACTGGATCTGGCTGACCGTCGTCGCGGTGGCCGTCCTCGCCCTCGGCGCCTTCGTCGGGGTGCTGGGACCGCTGCTCGCCATCGCCTGCGACTCCTGCCAGGACGGCGTCCGCGGCCCGCTGCGCTTCGGCGGGGGGATCGCCGTCGCCTGGGGCGCCGTTCCGCTCGTCACGCTCGGGACGGTGACCGGCATCTTCCTGCCCCGGGGCGGCGCCCGGGTGGGCGCCTACGGGCTGGGGGCCCTGGTGGTCCTGCTGACCGCGATGCTGATCCTCGGCCAGTACACGACCTGACCCGGCGGCCCCGGGTCCCTGCCGTGGAAAGCCCGCCGCTACCGTACTCGGGCGATCTTGAGGCCGTCACGAGGCCCGGACCGGAACGGAACGACGAGGAGTCCCATGCACGCGGCAGCCCACGACGAGGCGCACGACGAGTTCTTCCCCCTCGTCCCGGCGCCGCAGGACGGCTCCCGCTGGCAGGCGCCCACCGATCTGGAGCAGTACCTGTACAAGCTCAGCCGGGCGGACAACGCGTATGCGTACCTCCGCACGCTCGCGATCGAGGGCGTGTACTACCCCGTGCGCCTCGACCACGCGCAGGCCGCAGGCGAGGACGAGCGCCCCATGCTCACCATCGAGACCCCCGACGGGCACACCGCGGCACAGGTCTACACCGCCGGTCTGCTGCCGCGGCCGCACCCGTTCCTCGTCTACGAGTACGCGACGCTCGGCGCGCTCGCGCAGATCGTCCCCGAGGACGTGGGCGTCCTCGCCGTCAACGCGGCCACGCCCTGCGAGCAGTACTTCCTGATCAGCGACGAGGAACGCGACGTGTGGCTGGACCTGCACCACGAGCTGTTCTCCTCGGACGAGCTGATGGACCGTGTGGTGACCCGGCGCACCGGTGCCCCCGGGCCCGGCCCGCTGCTGCACGGCCTGGCCTGCGGCGCCCACCTGTGCTTCGCCAACGGCGACGCGTGGAACACCCTGCACTGGCACGGCATGGGCTACCGCGGCGAGGCCGAGCGGATCGCCGACAGCTGGGGCGTACACGGCCGCGAGGACTGGCTCTCGACGCAGGAGCGGCTCCTCGGCCGCGACGTGAGCCCCTGGTACTGGGACTTCGTCCTGGGAGCGCGCACCGCGCTGACCCGCGCGCGGGGCGGCCGCGTCGATCCCGGGGAGTGGCGCGACACCGTGGAGTCGACGCTGCGCGTCCGCGCCCAGGAGGGCGGGACCGCCGCGGACGACGCCGAGCTCGCCGGTTTCGTGGTGCACCTGCGCGAGCTGGTGGGTGAGATCCTGCGCTACGAGGCCCGCTTCCGCGCCGACGGGCTCCTGCCGCCGGACGGCTTCGTACGCACGATCGCCGCCTGGGACATAGGCCGCGCCTCCAAGATGGCCCGCTGGGGGCGGGGCGCGCGGTACGCCACGGAGACCGAGATGCACACGGCGATCGAGCGCGCGTCCCGGGAGGCGCAGGCCGCCTACGACTCGTGGGAGGAGTTCTCGGCCGGCTACGTCCTGGGCCGGTGCCTGCACTTCGACGAGGAGGAGTTCGGCCGCTGGTACACGACGGTCCTCGACGCCCACCGGGCGCTGACCACGGACCCGGACAGCCCTTGGCGGACGGTGCCGTTCAAGAGCTGAACGGTGCCGTTCAAGGGCCGAACGGTGCCGTTCAAGGGCCGACGGTACGACCCGCGACCCCCGGCTACCGCGCTCCGGCTACCGCACCCCGGCCAGGGCCTCCAGCAGCAGGCCCGGGTCGACGCCCCGCGGCAGGTCGCTGACCTGTCCGTCCCCGGCCTCCACCACCCGCCACACCCCGTCCTCGCGCAGCGCGAGGTCGGTGGTGACGAACCGGCAGTCCAGGGCGGCGACCAGCGGTGACACCGCGTCGAGGACCGGTGCCGGCCGCAGGTCGGGCCGGTCGGGGTGGGCCGTCACGAGGACGGGGCGCCCGTCGACCCACCACGCGCGGGCCTCGCCGCCCTCCGTGAAGCACTCGAAGGCCCGCATCACCACGCCGCCCGCGAGGAATTCCTCCTGAAGCTCGACGAAGCGGGCCACCACGGCGCCCAGCCGCTCCGTGTCGGCGAGGTCCGGCACGTAACACGCCTCGTGCCACTCGTGCTTGCGGGACTTGACGAAGTCCTTGACGATCGCGGGCCCGCCGCCGAGGGGCGCCGTGAGGGCCGCGAGCTCGCGGGCGCCAGGGGCGTGACCCGGACGGGCGGGCAGCCACACGCTCCGCGGTGTGACGGGGGCGAGCGTGGAGTACCAGCCCGGCAGCTCGTGCGCACGCCGGTAGGCGTCCGGCGAGGTCAGCAGCGTGACCCCGCGGTCGGCGAGCGCGCCGGCCAGCTCCGCGTACCGCCCGGACGGCACCATCCAGCCCCGGTACCAGGCCGCCCCGGCCCCGCGCGGCACGCCACGGACCGCGCCGGAGACGTCCCCGGCGAGCAGCGCGTCGTGATCCAGCAGCGCGGTCCGCAGCCCCAGCCCGCGGGCGGCGCGCGCCTCGTCGGCGAAATGCGGGTCCGCCCGCCGGGGGCCGAGCGGGTCGCTGCAGAAAACGATCAAGGGCGCCATGCGCGGCACCCTAGCCGTCGTGCCCCGGTCCAGGGCAACCGCATTCCGCGCGGACGAGGGCGCGCGGACACCCGGAAGGCCCAGCTTCGCCTGCGCGAAACGACCGTTCCGGGAGAGCGTGAGGGTATGGAGACGACTCCGGAGGGGACCGCCCGGCCCGGCGGCAGCACCGGGCGGCCGCCGCTGGTGCTCGTCGCGGGGGCCACGGGCTACATCGGGGGCCGGCTGGTGCCCGTCCTGCTCGGTGCCGGATACCGGGTGCGCTGCCTGGTGCGCGACCCCCGGCGGCTGCGCGACCAGCCGTGGGCCGACCGCATCGAGGCCGTCCGGGGCGACGTCACCCGCCCGGACACCCTCGCCGGCCCCTGCGAGGGCGTCGACGTCCTCTACTACCTGGTGCACGCGCTGGGCACCGGGGCGGACTTCGAGGAGACCGACCGCCGGGCGGCCCTCGCGGTGGGCCGGGCGGCGAAGAAGGCCGGAGTGGGCAGGATCGTCTACCTCGGCGGGCTCGCCCCGCGCCAGGTGGCCGAACGCGACCTCTCGCCCCACCTGCGCTCCCGCGCCGAAGTCGGACGGATCCTGCTGAACAGCGGAGTGCCCACCGCCCAGCTGCGGGCCGCCGTCATCATCGGCTCCGGCTCCGCCTCCTTCGAGATGCTGCGCTACCTCACCGAACGGCTGCCCGTGATGGTCACCCCCAGCTGGGTCGCCACCCGCATCCAGCCCATCGCCGTGCGGGACGTCCTGCGCTGCCTCCTCGCCGCCGCCCGGCTCCCGCCCGACGTCAACCGCGGGTTCGACATCGGCGGCCCGGACGTGCTGACCTACCGGCAGATGATGATGCGCTACGCGGCCGTGGCCCGGCTGCCCCGCCGGCTCATCCTGCCCGTGCCCGCCCTCACCCCCCGCCTGTCCAGCCTCTGGGTCGGCCTCGTGACCCCGGTGCCCGCCTCGATCGCCCGCCCGCTGGTGGAGTCGCTGCGCCACGAAGTCATCTGCCGCGAGAACGACTTCGCCCGCTACGCCCCCGCCTCTCCCGACGGCCCGATCGGCTTCAACGAAGCGGTCCGCCTCGCCCTCAAGCGGGTGCGCGACACCGACGTGGCCACCCGCTGGTCCTCCGCCTCCCTGCCCGGCGCCCCCAGCGACCCGCTGCCCTCGGACCCGGACTGGTCGGGCGGCACGCTCTACGAGGACCGCCGCGAGGCGCACATCGAGGCCCCGGCCCGCGAACTGTGGCGCGTGGTCGAGGGCATCGGCGGCGAGAACGGCTGGTACTCCTTCCCCCTGGCCTGGTCCCTGCGCGGCCTGCTCGACCGGCTGGCCGGTGGCGTGGGCCTGCGCCGCGGCCGGCGCGACCCGCACGCGCTGCGCCTCGGCGACTCGCTGGACTTCTGGCGCGTCGAGGAGATCGAACACGGCCACGTCCTGCGGCTGCGGGCGGAGATGCGGCTGCCCGGCCGCGCCTGGCTGGAGCTGACCGTCACGCCCGACGGGCCCGCCCGCTCCACCTACCGGCAGCGGGCCCTCTTCCGCCCCCACGGGCTGGCCGGACACGCCTACTGGTGGGGCGTGTCCCCCTTCCACGCGATCGTCTTCGGAGGCATGGCCCGCAACATCACGCGGCGCGCCCTGCAGGAAGCGGCCCGGCCCGGGCTGGAGTGAAGGGGAGCCCGGGGAGCCGGTCCGTGTCCGGCGGACCGGCTGCGAGCCGCGCCGAGCCGCGCCGAGCCGCGCACGCGCGTACCGGTCACGACGGGCCGGGACGGTCGTCGATGACGATCACCGTCCGCGCCCGCGCCGCCTCCCTTCCCCCTGCGCCTTGGCGGTCGTCCGGGCGGACGGTGTCCACGACCGCGGCGATGCGCTCGTAGAACTTCGTGGCCAGAGCGCAGTCGCCGGGGTCGCCACCGGGGCCCTGATGCATGACGGCGTGCAGCGCAGTGAGGATGGCCATCAGAGACCGGCCGGACACGACGACGCGTGCCTGGCCGTCCTCCCCGGCCGAGACCTCGCCGGGCACCCTGAAGTGGGCGTTCCGCGCGGCCTGCTCCACGATGTACGCCCAGGTGTCGCGGTGGCACACCAGATCCGCGGCGCCGATTCCCGCGGCCTTCTCCAGCCGCTTCTCCAGCGTCTCTTCACCGGCTTCCGGCTGCGCGCCCTCGCTGACCTTGACGCTGACCTCCGCCCCCGCATCTGCGGGAGGCACGGGGCCGGGGTGCGGTGCCGGTCCGGCCTTGCGCGGCGCGGAGGGGCCTTCGGCGGCCTCCCGGCAGGCAGCCCGCAGTTCCTGCAGCAGCGCTGCGTTCTCCCGGCGGGTCTCCGCGACGTCCTCGCGCACCTCGGTCAAGGCGCGCCGCAGGTCGCGCAGCTCTTCGTGCAGCTCACCCAGTCTGCCGCCCAGGCCGCCGCCGAGTTCCTGACGCAGCCCGTCGTTCTGCCGGCGCAGTTCCTGAAATCCCTCCCGGAGCGTCTTGCTCATCTCGCTCCGCAAGGAGCCTATGGCCTCTCCGAGCTTCCTCAGCGGCTCCTCATCCGGCGACTTCCCCCACCTGAACATGCGGCTCCCCGTCCCTGCGGTCAGTCCGGTGACCGGAACCGTTCAAGGATCCCGGCCCGTCCGAGGAGGAGGAGAGAAGTCCGTCAGGGGTGGCTCGTTCCGCTCTCATGGCCGTCCGGAACGGCCTGGTTGCACGGGCCGGTCCGGGCGTCACCGAGAATGCGGGGATGCGCGCGATACCTGACCAACCCTTTCTCGAAGCCGGCCGGCCGCACTGGGCCGCCGTCAGCGCCGACGGGCTCTGGCTCGCCACCCAGGCCTCCGGGACCGGGCCCGGCGGCGGGCCGCGGGTGGCCGTCTACCGGAAGAGCGACTTCTCGCTGTGGGACCTCGTGGAGGTCGACCATTCGGTGGAGGCCTTCTCCTTCCACCCGGTCCTGCCGCTGCTCGTCCTCTCCACCGAGTGGGGCGAGGAGTGGAATCGCGTGGGCGGCCTGTTCCTCTACGAGCCGCAAACGCGGCGCCGCGTCTCCTTCCCCGTCACCGGCGCGGGCGTGACGGGGCTGCGCTGGCTTGATGCGCACAGGCTCGAAGTGACCTTCTCCGTACCGGATCTCTCCTACGAGCGGGACGGCCAGGACGCCTACGCGCGATGCGTCGTCGAGCGCGACGCGTGGCTGGGCGTCGAGGACGGCGCGATCGACCTGGGGACGCGGAAGACCCTTGTGGACGAGGGCGAGGGCGAGGGCCTGGACCTGGACTTGGACTGGGGCCCGCGGCTGGAGCCCGGCTACCGGGTGGGCGACCGCCTTGTCGCCCTGGCCGCCGAGGCCGGGCGGACGTGGGTGTTCCGGGACGACGTCATGGCGGTGGAGGCGTTGCGGGACGGCCGGGTGCTCTGCAGCCTGCTCAGCAGCAGCCTGCTGGAGTGCTGGTCGGCCGCCGGCTCCCTGCTGTGGTCCGTGCCCGTGCCCGAGGACACCTTCCACCGCTCCGGCTGCCAGATGTACGTGGCGTCGGACGAGGACACGGCGTGGGTCACCGTGCTCGTCGGGACCAGTGACAACCGGCGGACGCTTCTCCAGCGGGTCGACCTCGCGGACGGCACGATCGTCGCCGAGCACCGGCTCGACTTCCCGGCCCGGCTCTCCGCGCGGGCCGACGGCGCGTGGGCGGCCCGCGACTCGCGTGATCTGTTCCCGCCCGCCAGGTGGCCGCCCTCCGAAACGCCCGTGTTCACGCCCACGGGCCGTCAGCTGGGCACGGTGGCGCTGGGGGAGTGCGACAGGTCGTTCGCGTTCGACGTCCGCCGCTGCCCGCACCTGCTCTTCCTGCAGGGCGCCGACGACGGTCCGCGCCCGGAGAAGTGGGTGGTCGAGGCCTCTCCCAGGGGCGTCGAGCCCTTGTTCCCGCTGCGGTGGGAGGAGTGCCCCGCCGGACCGGTCGGCGGCGGGCCCGGGGTGTACGTCAGGGACGGCCTGGGCCCCGGGATCGTCCACGCCGCCGCCACGGCCGAAGGGCCGTTCCTGCTGCGCCGGGCGTTGCCCCACGGGGAGGTGGTGTGGGCGCACCGCATGGAGGCCGAGGTCAGGGCGGTGGACGCAGGCGGCGGGCTCCTTTACGCGGTGACCGCTGCGAAGGAGCTGCTGACCCTGCGGCCGGCCGACGGCGCGGTGATACGCCGCCGGCCGACCGCCGTAGGCGCGCACGACTTCACTCCCAGGAGCCTGAGCGTCGCACCGGGCGGGGAGGTGTTCATCGGAACGGCGGAGGGACGGATCCTCGTGCTCGACCGCCGGGAAGAGGAACAGCAGGGCCGAACCCGCGACTGAGCCTACTTCTGCACCTCGCGGACCCAGGCGGTGAGCCCCGCCAGAAACCCCGCCCGCTCGTCGGCCGACAGCCCGTCCAGGGCGCGCAGCAGCGGCTCGGTGCGCCGCACGATGAAGGTTTCGAGCGGGGAGCGGAACTCCTCGGCCAGGGACACCAGGACCCGGCGGCGGTTCGCCGGGTCTTCGGCCCGTTCCACGATCCCGGCCCGGCTCAGGCCGCCGACCAGGTCGCTGGCGGTGGGCAGCGACACCTGCAGCCGCCGGGCGATCTCGCTGACGGTCAGCGGCTGCCCGGCCAGCAGCTGGGGCAGGACAGCCCCGTGACGGGGCGTCAGCCCGTGGGTCTCCATCGCTTCGCGCAGCGGTGCCGGCATCAGGTCGCGTACCACCGCTCCACGGTAGAACGGCTCCAACAGCGGGACGAGGCCGACGACTTCGAGTTCGGCCGGTGTCGGTCTCCGTGGTGCCTTCCCGGCCTCTGGGGTGTGCTGCATACTACGAGTGTATATGCTTTTGATCTCCAAACCATTTGGATAATCGAAGGGTCTCGCCATGACGTCGATCAGCTACAGCGATGCGCTCAACGATGCTCTGGAACGGATGGACGACCTCGGGTACGAGCGCGGGCAGGGCGTCGACCTCGCCAACCACGGCCCGATGGGAGCCGAGGCGCTCGCCCTGCTCGGGCAGGAGGGCGAGGTCGCCCGATGGGTGGTGCGCTACCGCAAGGCGATGGAGCACCACGAGCCTCCGGCCGCCCGCTTCGCCCTGGACCCCGCGGACGAGTCCTCGTGGCGCCCCGCCCTCGGGGCCTTCGACCGGGCCGGGGACTGGGAGCGGCTCTTCGCCCGCGAACTGGCCGACGCCCACTGGCGCGAGGTCCTCGCCCGCTGGTGGCCGCGCCTGATCCCCGGCCTGTTCGCCGGCCTCACCCACGGCCTCATCCGCACCGCCCACGCCGTACGCGGCCTGTACGCGGCCGCCGGCAATGCGACCCCGCTCCAGCTGAACGAGCTGGCCCGCGGCCTGGCCTACTGGGCCGCCCGGTACGCCGAACTCCCCGGCCACCCGCGGCTCGGCGGCTCCTACGACCTGCACGCCGCCGTGGCCGCACTGCCCCGTGTGGCCCCGGACGGCCCGATGGGCCCGGGCGCCGTGCGCCGGCGCCTGGACACGCTCGACCGACTGCCCGGCTACGACGAGTCGCTGGGCCGGCTCGCCCAGGAGCAGGCGCCCAGGCTACTGAGCGAGATGACCCTCCAGTTCGCCGACGTCTACCTCGGCCACCCCGAAGTGTTCCCGGTCCCGCTGATCCACGGCGTCACCGCCCCCGCCGCCGTCCGCATCGTGCTCCCGCACCTGCCGCACGAACTGCACGAGCCGACCCTGGCCCGGCTCTGGCAGGTGCACACCGCCTTCCTGCTCGCCTTCACCACCGACCGGCGCGAGGAGGGCACGGACGCCTGGCGGTCGGAAGCGCGGGACCTGCCCCCACTGGACGAACTGGGCGCCAGGGCCGCCGAACACGGCGACGAGCACGTCATCAAGTTCACCGAGGCGTGCCTGCGCGAGTACGCCCTGCGCCCCGACCCGCGCTACCCGGCCGCCGCCTACGCCGCGCAGCGGCGGATCACTCGCCTGGACGACGGCGGGGCAGTGCGCAATCTCTGAGCATCGGGAGGTCCGTACCGCCGTCGGCGACGGCGCTTCCGGCGACCGTCGGGCTCACGCATAGGCTCACGCATGGGATCACCGCATGGGATCACGCATGGGGCTCCCCGGCGGTAGCCTCACGCCCCGGGGCGGCGGCTTCCAGGTCGGCGATGCTGCCCGACATGATCGTCCGCACGTGCTCGGTGATGTGCTCCGCGGGCCAGTCCCACCAGGCCACCGCCAGCAGCCGGGCGATGTCCTCGGCGCCGTAGCGGGTGCGGATGAGGCGGGCCGGGTTGCCGCCGACGATCCCGTAGTCGGGCACGTCCGTGGTGACGACCGAGCCCGAGCCGATGATCGCGCCGTGTCCGATCCGCACACCGGGCATGACGGTGGTGCCGTAGCCGAACCAGACGTCGTTGCCGACGACGGTGTCGCCGCGCCCCGGCAGACCGGTGAGCAGGTCGAAGTGCTCCGCCCACGAGCCGCCCATGGTGGGGAAGGGGAAGGTCGACGGGCCGTCCATGCGGTGGTTGGCGCCGTTCATGATGAACCGCACCCCCGTGCCCAGCGCGCAGAACTTGCCGATGACCAGCTTCTCCGGCCCGTAGTGGTAGAGCACGTTGCGCGTCTCGAACGCGGTCGGGTCGTCCGGGTCGTCGTAGTAGGAGTACTCCCCGACCTCGATCAAGGGGGACTTCACCAGCGGTTTGAGCAGCACCACCCGGGGCTGGCCGGGCATCGGGTGGAGCACGGTCGGATCGGCGGGAACGGGCATGGCGAACATTCCTTAAGGCGGTGAGAAAAAGGACGAGGAAAAGGACGAGGACGAGGACGTACCTGCATCCGGTTCCATGATCGCAGCGCCGGCTCCGGCCCGCTCCGGCGGCTCGGCAGCACTGCGAACCGATCGGGTGCCGGGCCGTCGAGTCTGCCGCTACGGGGCGGCGCCGCTCCCTGGCATCGGTATATGACGACGACGCAGGTCCCGGGCTACGTGTTCGACAACGAGCATGCGGATGCCGCAGAACAGCACCGCTGCCTGGCCGGTGCGTACGACGCCTTCACCACCCGCCGCCTGTCCCGGCTTCCCCTCGGGCCGGGATCGGTGTGCCTGGAGGTGGGGGCGGGCGGCGGCAGCGTCGCGCGATGGCCGGCTGGTGCTGCTGCACCTGCCCGAGCGCATCGATGTGCTCCGGCGCCTGGTCTCGGCGCTCAAGCCCGGGGGCCGGCTGCAGCTCGACGAGTTCGACGAGTTCGACGAGACAACGTACGGGCCGCTGATCCCGCTCGGCGCATCGGGGGACGCGGCCGCCGAGGCGTACCGCGACTACCTCGGGGCCAAGCTCCGTCTCCTGGAATCCGCCACAACACGCGGCACCTGCGGGACCGGTTCCTCGCAGTGGGCATGACCGAGGAGCAACTCGAAGAGGCGGGCGCGGCCATGAGCCACCCCGACTTCCTGGCGAGTTCCTGCCTGATGTACTCGACTCAGGGGCAACGGCCCGAGAGCGCACCTGCGGCGTTGCGGTGATGTTGTTGTCCTCCGGGGCCTGGAGCGTGCGCAGGCCCGCCGGGGTCAGATCGCATCCCACGGCGCCGCGTCGTACAGCCCCTTCAGCATGCGCACGGGCTCCGCATCCAGGGGGAAGCGCACGTCGTCGATGAGCGGCACGGGAGAGACGCCCACGGAGTTGCAGACGAACGCCGCGTCGAAGCGCGCCACCTCGTCCAGCCGCACCGGCTGCCGCCGCCACGGCAGGCCCGCCCGGTCCAGCTCCCGCTGCAGCACCAGCATCGTGATGCCGTCCAGGGCGGGGGCCGAGGGCCACACCACCGTGTCGCCGTCGAGGAAGCCCACGTTGGTGATGGCGCCCTCGGCCACTGTGCCGTCGGGCTCCACCAGCAGCGCCTCGTCGAAGCCCGCCGCCTTCACCTGCCGCAGGTGGTAGGCCTGCCCGAAGACCCCTACGTGCTTGAGGTGGGCGCCGGGCCGGGCGTACGGGACGCTGCGCACCCGCTGCGGGCCGGGTTCCGGCACGGCGGGCCGCAGGATCACCGTGGTCACCGTCCTGTCGCCCGGCTCCGGCGCGTACACGTAGACCCGCGCCGATGCGTCGCGCACTCCCGCCTCGCCCAGGGCGCACCGGATCCGGTCCCGCACCAGCTCGCCGTCCAGCCCCTCGCCGAAGAGCTCCTTGGTGGCCGTGTCCAGCCGGGTGAGGTGGAAGTCCAGCCCGCGCACCCGGCCGTCCCGGACCTGCATGGCGGTCATGTGCCCGTAGCCGCCCATCAGCGCGAGGAACAGCGGATCGGCATCGAGGGCACGGCCGTCGACCTGGACGTACGGGGTGGAAAGATCGCTCATGCTCACCACCGTACGTCGCGGGTCGCGGGTCGCAGGTCGCAGGTCGCGGGGGAGGGGGACGGCGGCAGCCGGCGTCGCGCTCAGCGAGCGGCCCCGGCCCTGCGCACGACCAGGGCCGCGTCGTGCGCCACCCCGGTGAGCCACGCCTCGATGTCGGCGACCAGCAGGACGGTGGCGGGATCCGCATCTGCACCCGCATCCGGCGCCTGTGCCCGTACCTGCGCCTGTGCCTGTGCCTGTGCCTGTGCAACCGCACAGTGCAACGGCGCCGACTCCGCCGCCGGATACGGTCCGGAGAGCTCCGGCACGTCCGCCCCCGCCGAACGGACGAACTCGGTGGCCCGCAGGCAGTCGCCCGCCACGCGGTCGGCCAGGGCCACGAGCAGGGCGGTCGCGTCCGCGGGCAGTACCGCGCCCTCCCCGTCCCGGCGGGCTTCCGCGAGCAGCAGTCCGCCGCCGCTGACGGTGTGGTGGCCGGGCTGCATGGCCGTCTCCCAGGGAGGAGTCGCCCGTTCCCGGCCGGCGTGCTCCGTCCGGTACTGGGTGTGGGCCGCCTGGGCGAGGAGCATCGCGGCGTGGGCCGGGCGCAGGGGATCCGCAGAGCGGTCGTGGGTACGGTCGTGGGCACGATCGCCGCCGTAGCCGCCGCCGTAGCCGTAGCCGTGGCACAGCCCGAGAGTCACCGCCTTGCACGCCTCCGCGCCCCGGACCATGAAGTTCACGACGGCGCGCCGCAGTTCGCCGCCCGCGCCCTTGGGCCACGCGACCAGGCTCGCCGCGGCGCCCAGGGACCCTCCGATCACCACGTCGAGGAGCCGCACTGCGGGCAGCTGCCGGTCCGGAGGCAGGATCTGGGCGAAGAGCAGGATGAGGACGAGGGTCAGCGCGGCCTGGGTCCAGGCGGTGCCCAGCACGGGGCCCACGCTGAAGCCCACCAGGAACACGACGGGCGCAGCGGCGATGTAGAAGGCCGGCGTATCGCCCACCAGAACGAGCATCAGCGTCGCGAGCGCCGCGCCGACGGCCACCCCGAGGAACGTCGGCGTCAGGGCGCCCCGGGTGCCCGCGGCCGAGGTGCGCATCAGGCTGATGATCGCCAGCAGCACCCAGAAGCCGTGCGGCAGGTCCAGGGCCCCCACGATCAGCCGTGCGACCGCCAGCGCGAAGGCGAGGCGCAGGGCGTTCTGCAGGAGGACCGAGCGGGGTGTCAGATGCAGCCGCAGCCGTCGCCACCACCGGGCGGGAGCACGCAGTGCGGCGTACGGGAACGGGCCGCCCGGCCGCTGCCACCGGGCGTCGAGCGGCGCCCCGAAGGCGATCCGGGCGCCCTCGCCGGCCAGCAACGCGCCCGTGGCGGCGGCCTGGACGACCGAGTCCTGCCGCAGCCGCAGGGCCGTGACGCCCGCGAGGCGTCGGGCCCGGTCCGCGCGGAAGGAGGACAAGGCCGTGGCCAACGCATCGTCGCGCGGCCCGGGCGAGCCCGAGCGCAGCACCCGCGCGGCACCCCGCAAGGCCGCCGCGGTGCGGTCCAGCAGGTGCGCGGCGGCGGGGTCCGGCCCCCTGGCGCCGGCGAGCAGCCGGTCCAGCTGAGCCCGTACGTGCCGCACGGCTGCACGGACGTCGTAACAGGCCCGGTCCCGCAGAGAGGCGGACGTGGGGCGCTCCGCAGGCGCCACCCGGGACAGCAGCGTCGCCTGCAACGCCAGGTAGGCCGCCTCCTGGTCCCGCTGCGCCCCGGAGCGGTCCGCGGCTTCGCCGTCACCCGCACCGGAGCCGGCCATGAGACGCCCGGTGGAGGCGCAGTAACCGGCCACGGCGTCCACCGCGTCGGCGAGGAGGACCCGGTACGGGACCGGTTGCTCGTCGCGCCACAGGAGGCGGTCGACGAGGGCGGTCAGCAGGATTCCCACCGTGAGCCCGCCGAGCCGCTCGCCCAGCGTCCCGGGGGCGTAGGGCGGGAAGCACGGGAGCAGGTAGTACAGCTGGAAGGCGGAGGCCAGCCCGCCCAGGCGCGGGCCACCGACCCCCAGGAACGAGGCCGTGAAACCCACCACGAACATGCCGCAGGCGGCGCTCCACGAGTGCGCCGCGAGCAGCGTGCCGGCGGTGACCAGGACCCAGCCGGCGGGCAGCACCGCGAGGAACGTCCGCGTCCGCTGCTGCGCAGCCCCCGGGACCTGGGAGAACAAGGTGAGCGGTAGCGCGCCGAACAGCGCGTAGAGGGCCATGCCGGGCGCGCCGAAGCCGTAGCGCAAGGTGTAGAAGCCGGTGAGCCCGGCGACGGCGGCCCAGGTCGCACGCCGGAGGTGCTCCGGCCCCTGGTCCTGCCGCAGCAGCCACCGGAGCGGGCCGGTCACCTCCACGACGGCTCCCGGCCGGCGGGGGGACGCGTCACGCTTGTCACCCTAGGCGAACCGCGCCCCTTCGCAACCGGGACCGTTCGCAACCGGGACCGTCAGTTCTCCGGACTGTCAGTTCTCCACGGTCTGGACCCGCGGCGGATGGCCGTTCCACGTGACGAACACCGACGTCGTCTTCGTGCCGGCCATGAAGTCCACCCGGATCCAGGCGCTCTGCTTCCACACCCGCATCTGCCAACCCTCCTCCGGCGTCGCCGAGACGAGCGTGGCGGAGCTTTCGCCGAGGTCGAAGACCGCCCGGCCGCCCCGGACCGGATAGCTCTTCACTTCGCCGGTGCCCGACCGGGGTTGGGCCTCAGGGCTCTGCGCCGACCCGGAACCGGAACCGGACCCCGACCCGGCCCCGGGCGCGGACGTGTCCGGGGCCGGGGGCGCGAGTTGTCTCCCGGAGGGGGACGCGGTGCCCGGTGGCGAGGGGGAGGGCGGCGGGCCCGGGGTGCGGGACGAGGAGGCCGGTTCGCCTATGGCCGGTGCCGCGGTGCCGGAGATCGGCAGTGCACGCGGCGGCTCGTAGGCCGTGCCCGCCAGGACGGTGCGCACCCCGTACCAGGACACCGCCATGGCGGCCGCGGTCGCCAGCATCCACGCCAGGGCCTGCATGATTCCTCGTCTCACCTGGCTCATAGTGCCTCACTCGTATGGCGTACGGTGCGGCCCATGGCAAGACTGCTCGTAGTCGAGGACGACCCGTTCGTGCGCTCCGCCCTCATCCGGCAGCTCACCGAGGCCTCGCACACCGTGCGCAGTGTCGGAACCGCGTTGGAGGCGTTGCGCGAAGTGGCGCAGGTCGGCTTCGACCTGGTCATCCTCGACCTGGGGCTGCCGGATCTCGACGGTGCGCAGGCGCTCAAGATGCTGCGCGGCATCACCGACGTGCCGGTCATCGTGGCCACCGCCCGGGACGACGAGGCCGAGATCATCCGGCTGCTCACCGACGGCGCCGACGACTACCTGGTCAAGCCGTTCTCCGTGGCGCACCTGACCGCCCGCATGGCCGCCGTGCTGCGCCGGTCGGGCCGGGGCGGGCCGGCGGGCGAGCCCGCGCCGGCCGCCGCGCTGCAGGTCGCCGGCCTGTCGGTGGACCCCTTGCGTCGCCTGGCGGAACTGGACGGCGTACCCCTGGACCTGACGCGCCGTGAATTCGACCTGCTCGCCTACCTGGCCGGCCGCCCGGGCGTCGTCGTCCCGCGCAAGGAGCTCCTGGCCGAGGTCTGGCAGCAGTCCTACGGCGACGACCAGACCATCGACGTGCACCTGTCCTGGTTGCGCCGCAAGCTCGGCGAGACCGCCGCCCGGCCCCGCTACCTGCACACCGTCCGCGGGGTCGGGGTGAAGCTGGAGCCCCCGGCGGCGGGGACGGCGCTCCCGGAGCAGCCGTGAGATGGGCGCTCGTCAGGGTTTCGCTGGCCGTCACGGTGATGGTCGTGCTGGCCTTCGCCGTGCCGCTCGGCCTGGTGGTCAAAGAACTGGCCCGGGACCGCGCCTTCGCCGACGCCGAACGGCAGGCCGCCCAGATCCGCCCCGCGCTCGCCATCACCACCGACCGCGACCAGCTGGAACGCGCGGTCGCCAGCTCACAGGCCGGCGGGGACGGGCGGATGGCCGTCCACGTACCCGGTAACGACGGCAAGCAGAACGACGGCAAAGAGAGCAACAGCCAACAGAACGATGGCACACAGCAGGGTGCGGGCGCCGAAGGGCACAAGGCGTACGACATCGGCCCGCGCCGGGCCGACCCGCGGGACGTGGAGACGGCCCGCCGCGGCCGCTCCGCCGTCACCTCCGTGCCCGGCGGCTACGCCCTGTTGCAGCCGACGGCCCTGAGCACCGGCGAGTTCGCGGTCGTCGAGGTGTACGTGCCGCACCGCGCCGTCGGCAACGGCGTCACCACCTCCTGGGTGATCCTCGCCGGCGTGGGCCTCGGCCTGATCGCCGGTTCCCTCGTCACCGCGGACCGCCTGGGCCTGCGCCTGGTACGCCCGGCGGAGCGGCTCGCGAAGGCGGCCGCCGAGCTGGGGGAGGGCAAGCTGGGCGTCCGGGTACGCGAGGACGGACCGGCGGAACTGCGCGCCGCGGCCGTCGCGTTCAACTCCATGGCCGACAAGATCGTGCAGCTGCTTTCCAACGAACGCGAGCTCGCAGCCGACCTCTCCCACCGCCTGCGCACCCCGCTCACCGTCCTGCGCCTGAACACCGCATCGCTCGGCGAGGGCCCGGCCGCCGAGCAGACCCGCGCCGCCGTCGCCCAGCTGGAGCGCGAGGTCGACCAGCTGATCCGCGCGGCCCGCGAGCAGGGCGAGCAGAAGCAACGGCCCACGCTCGGCTGCGACGCCGGCGAAGTGATCCGCGACCGGATGGACTTCTGGTCCGCGCTCGCCGAGGACGAAGGCCGCACGGTCCGGCTCTCGGGCGTCGACGCGACCGTACGCGTCCCCGTCGCCCGCCCCGAACTCGCCGCCGCACTGGACGCGATGCTCGGCAACGTCTTCCGGCACACCCCCGAGGGCACCGCCTTCGCGGTCGACGTGCACCACAGCGACGACGCCGTCATCGTCCTCGTCTCCGACGCGGGCCCGGGCATCGCCGACCCGGACGCGGCGCTGCGCCGCGGCCACGGCGCCGGCGGCCCCGGCTCCACCGGCCTCGGCCTGGACATCGTGCGCCGCGTCGCGGAGTCGACGGGCGGCGACGTACGGATCGGGCGGTCGGTGCTGGGCGGAACGGAGGTGCGGGTGTGGCTCTCGCCGGACGGCGGCGGATCCAAGGGCCGTGAGCGCCGCCGCCGACGGGTACGGCGCGGCGGCCGGTCGCGCCGCTGATCCCGACGCCGCTGATCCCGACGCCGCTGTCCTGTGGCAGGCGCTCCTCATTAACCCCCGCCGATGCGTTCCTTAACTCCGCCATAAGGAGCGGGCCCCGGAAGCCGATTCGACGATTTGCCGGGTTTGGTCTCGCTAGCGTGCCGCACGTACCCACCCCCCAACCCAGAACAGGCAGGCACGCGATGGGTTCCTCCGCACACCGCCGACGAGTGAGCCGCAAGGCGAAGCTCGCCGGCGCCGGGCTCGCCGCGGCGATCGCGACGGGCGCCGCGTTCACGCTCACCGGCACGGCGCAGGCCGCCTCGGTCGGCGCGGCCTTCTCCCGGACCGGCGCCTGGTCGGGCGGCTACACCGGGCAGTACGTCCTCACCAACGACACCGGCAAGGCCCTGTCGGGCTGGAAGCTCACCTTCGACCTCCCGGCCGGCGCGAAGATCACCTCGCTGTGGAACGGCAAGCACACCGTCAGCGGCCGCAGCGTCACCGTCGAGCCGGAGAGCTGGAACGCGACGATCGCCCCCGGCAAGTCCGTGACCGTCGGCTTCGTCACGGCCGGAAACGGCGTCGGCACCGGCACCGGCGACGCCCCGGCCAACTGCCGGATCAACGGCACGAAGTGTTCCGTGGACAAGGACCCCGGCCCGCAGCCCACGCAACCGCAGCCGACCGCGACCTCCCCGGCCCCTGGTCCCGGTCCCGGTCCCGGCGGCGCGAACGCGGCCTTCGCCCCGTACGTCGACACCTCCCTCCACCCCGCCTACGACCTCCTGGACACCGCCAAGAAGACCGGCGTCAGGAACTTCAACCTCGCCTTCGTCACCTCCGGGGGCGGCTGCACGCCCAAGTGGGGAGGTGTCACCGACCTCGGGAGCGACCCCGTCGCGCAGCAGATCGGGAAGCTGCGCGAGGCGGGCGGCGACGTACGGGTCTCCTTCGGCGGCGCCGCCGGCTCCGAGCTGGGGCTCGTCTGCTCCTCCGCGGACGAACTCGCCGCCGCGTACGGCAAGGTCGTCGACGCGTACAAGCTCACCAAGGTCGACTTCGACATCGAGGGCGCCGCCCTGCCCAACGCCGCCGCCAACACCCGGCGCGCCCAGGCGATCGCCTCGCTCCAGAAGAAGCACCCCGGACTCGACGTCTCCTTCACCCTGCCGGTCATGCCCACGGGCCTCACCCAGGACGGCGTCGACCTGGTCGGGAACGCGAAGAAGAACGGCGTGTCCGTCTCCGCGGTCAACATCATGGCGATGGACTACGGGTCGTCCTTCGACGGCGACATGGGGCAGTACGCGATCGACGCCGCCACCGCGACGCAGGCGCAGGTCAAGGGCGTGCTGGGGCTGAGCGACAAGGCCGCGTGGAAGGCCGTGGCGGTCACCCCGATGATCGGCGTCAACGACGTGGCCGCCGAGGTCTTCAAGGTCGACGACGCGGCGCAACTGGCCGCGTTCGGCCGGTCCAAGGGGATCGGCTGGCTGTCGATGTGGTCGGCCGCGCGCGACAAGCAGTGCCCGGGCGGCGCACAGAACTCCGCATCCGCGACCTGCAGCTCGATCCTCCAGGACGAACTCGCCTTCACCAAGGCGTTCGCCGCCGCCCGCAAGGGCTGACGCGCTTCCCGTTCCCCTACGTAAAGCCCCCCCACACCCCCACACCGCCCCGCACGTCCGGCACCCCCCACCTCACGGCCGGCGTGCGGGGCCACCCCCTCACCCACCCGCAAGGAGATCTTCATGCGCACGCGTCACAAGGCCGTACGGGTGACTCTGCTCGGCGCCGTCCCTCTCGCGCTCACCGCGATCACCGCGCTGACCGCCGCGCCGGCCGAGGCGCACGGCTCCATGACGGGCCCGGTCAGCCGTGTGTCCGCCTGTTTCGCGGAGGGACCGGAGCATCCGCGTTCGGCGGCCTGCAAGGCGATGGTCGCAGCGGGCGGCACCCAGCCCCTCTACGACTGGAACGAGGTCAATATCGGCGACGCCGCCGGGCGCCATCGCCGGATCATCCCGGACGGCAAGCTGTGCAGCGCAGGCCGCGCCAAGTACAAGGGGCTGGACCTGCCGCGCGCCGACTGGCCGGGCACGAAGCTGGCCCCGGGCAAGCACACCTTCCGGTACCGGGCGACCGCACCGCACCGCGGCACGTTCGAGCTGTACCTCACGAAGGACGGCTACGACCCGAGGAAGCCGCTGAAGTGGGCCGACCTGGAGGCCAAACCGTTCGCCAAGGTCACCGACCCCACGCTGAAGGACGGGAGCTACGTCTTCGACGGCACCGTCCCGAAGAGGTCCGGCCGCCACCTCGTGTACAGCGTCTGGCAGCGCTCGGACAGCCCTGAGGCCTTCTACACCTGCTCGGACGTGGACTTCGGCGGGAAGGGGAGGACGGCGACGGCGCCGCAGGCCGCAGCGGCCCCGGCCCCGGCCGCGTCCGCTCCCAGCGACCGGCAGATAGCCGAGGAGGCCGGGAAGTCGACCGTCGACCACGGCGGGCACGGCGGTGACGGCCCCGGCGACAGCGGCCCCGGCGCCGGAGACGTTGGCGCCGGAGGCGTCGGTGCCGGAAACGAGCCCCGGTCCGCGGTCAAGGCCGCCAACGCCCCGGCCGCCCAGGGCGGGCGCCTCGCGGAGACCGGTGGCGACGACCGTACGGCCGTGCTGGCCGTTACGGGCGCCGGCGTCCTCGCAGTCGGCTCCGCCACCTTGTTCCTGGCCATGCGGCGACGCTCCGCCCGCAGCCACGCCTGAGGCCCGGGCCGGGTCAGTCGTCCGTCGTCGAGACCCCGGTCAGCCGTCGCGCCCGGGGCCGGGGCCGGAGCCGGTCGACCGGTGCCATGGGTCCGTCGGG
The DNA here is from genome assembly GCF_013394065.1 of Streptomyces rectiverticillatus. Taxonomy (NCBI): domain Bacteria; kingdom Bacillati; phylum Actinomycetota; class Actinomycetes; order Kitasatosporales; family Streptomycetaceae; genus Streptomyces; species Streptomyces rectiverticillatus. The sequence continues at coordinate 516,297 of NZ_CP040752.1, read as the reverse complement.
CCGACCGGCACCACGACAGGAGGGTGCCTCCGCGGCGGCCGCGCCGCCCCGCGGGCGTCCTTCACGTCCTCCTCGCCGGGGTGGACGACCATGACGGGGCCGCGGGCATGCCGGAGGCAGTGGCGGCTGACCGAGCCGTGGAGGAACCGGTGCCACAGCCCGTGGCTGCCGGCGCCCAGCACCAGCATGTCCGTGTCGTGCCGGGCACTGGCCACCAGGGCCGGGCCCGGCTCGGCGCGGATGATCCGCGGGGCCACCCTCAGGCGGAACGGCGCGGCGCCGAGTGCCCTCTCGCACGTCTTCGTCAGGGCCCTGCGCGCCTGGGCCTCCCAGTACGCGCGGACGTCGGCCGGGGCGGGCTGCAGGGCGTCCGCCGCCTCTCCGCCCGGCGGCGACCAGGCCAGCACGGGACACAGGGCCGCGCCGTGGCGTGCCGCCTCCTGCGCGCCCTGCCTGAGCGCGGCGACACTGCCCGCCGAGCCGTCCACGCCTACGACGACGCGCTCCACCGTTCGAGACATACCGTCCGCCTCCCTCGGGATTCGTCTGTCCGCTGTACGGCAACGTGATCCACGTTACGAAGCGCCCGCCGGATGCGTATCGTCCTAATGGGTGGCAAATCGGGTGATACCCCCCTCCGGTCGGAGGGGGGTATGCGGGGTATGCGGGGCCCGTCACCGATCAGACCTGATAGCGGTCCGGGGCGAAGAGGTGCAGGTGGTCCCGGACCCAGTCCGAGGTACGGGCCAGGCCCTCCTCCAGCCCCACCCGGGGCCGCCACCCGGCCCACTCCCGGGCCCGGGTGTTGTCCGACAGCAGGCGCTCCACCTCACTGCCGGCGGGCCGCAGCCGCGACGGGTCCACCACGACCTTCGCGTCCCGGCCGGAGGCGCGGACCAGCGACTCGGCGAGGTCGCCGATGGAGATCTCCCGCCCGGTGCCGAGGTTGACCGCGTGCCCCACGGCCCGGTCGCAGTCCGCGAGCGCCAGGAACCCCTCGGCGGTATCGGTGACGTAGGTGAAGTCGCGCGTCGGCGACGTGGACCCCAGCCGGATCTCCTCGGCCCCCGAGTGCAGCTGCGCGAGGATCGTGGGGATCACCGCCCGCGCCGACTGCCGCGGCCCGTAGGTGTTGAAGGGCCGCACGACCGTCACCGGCAGCTCGAAGGAGTGCGCGTAGGACAGGGCCAGCATGTCCGCGCCGATCTTCGAGGCGGAGTACGGCGACTGCGGCTGCAGCGGGTGCTCCTCGCTGATCGGCGCGGTCAGGGCCGTGCCGTACACCTCGCTGGTCGACGTGTGCACCATGCGCCGCACGCCGTGGCGGCGGCAGGCCGCGGCCACGTTCTCCGTACCGGCCACGTTGGTCTGCACGTACGCCTCCGGAGACGCGTAGCTGTACGGAATGCCGATCAGCGCCGCCAGGTGGAAGACGGTGTCGCACCCCGCCACCGCGTCCATCACGCGCCCGGCGTCGCGGACGTCACCGGCGAGCGTCTCCACCGGCGAACCGGGCCCGAGATGACGGGCGAGGTAGCCGCGCTCGGCGTAGGGCTTGTAGTGCACGAGCACCCGCACGCGCGCCCCGCGCTCGACGAGCAGGTCGACGAGCGTCGAGCCGATGAAGCCCTCGGCTCCGGTGACCAGCACGCTGCGGCCGGCCCAGTCGTCGGTGTCGTTCAGCTCGGTGGTCATCGCGGTGGTCATTGCAGTGGTCGTTGCAGTGGTCATGCCGGTCATGCGTGGTTCCTCTCAACAGCCTGGAACGGAAAGGGATTCGCGGGGGTGCGGCCTGCCAGGCGCAGCGCCCACGCCGCCATGAGGCCGGCCGCGAGGGCGTGCGTGCCCGGGGCGGCCGCCGTACCCATCGCGGCGAGCCGGGCCGGATCGGCAAACAGCGGCTCGATCAGGCCGGCGAGCCGGTCGCCGGTGGCCTCGCCGTCGGGGAGCAGCAGCCCCGCGCCGGCGTCCGAGAGCACCCGGGCGTTGTGGGTCTGGTGATCGTGCGGCGCGTGCGGGTACGGGACCAGCACCGCCGGCACGCCCACGCTCGACAGCTCCGCCACCGTCGCCGATCCCGCCCGGCACACCATCACGTCGGCGGCCGCGTAGGCGAGGTCCATCCGGTCGAGGTAGCCCACTGCGGTGGCCACCCGGTCGCCGCCCTCGGCGGTGAGGCGGGCCCGTACCTGCTCCAGGGCGCCCGGCCCGGTCTTGATCACCAGGTGTACGTCCGGCCGCCCGCGCCACCGCGAGGCCAGCTCGAGCGCCGCTTCCGTCAGCCGCGCCGCGCCCAGGCTCCCGCCGTTGAACAGCACCAGCCGCGTGCCCTCCGGCACCCCGAACCAGCGGCGGGCCTCCCCGCGCAGAGCCTTCCGCCCGGCCCGGTCGAGCCCCGCGACATCGCTGACCAGCGGCATGCCGACCGTCTCCGCGCGCAGGGCCGTCCGCGCCGGCAAGTGCTCTCGGGTGCGGTCGAAGGCGAGCGCGATGTGCGGGGTGAGGGCAGCAGCGAAACGGTTCGCCCTGCCCGGCACCGCATTGGACTCGTGCACCAGCACCGGGCGGCGCGCCATCCGCGCCCCCAGCACCGCGGGCGCGCTCGGATAGCCGCCCATGCCCACGACGACGTGCGCACCCTGCTCCTCGATCACGCGCTGCGCCTGTCTCCCCGAGCGCAACAGATCGGCGGGGAGCAGATACCGGCGGGCCCCGAGCGAGGAATCGAAGGGGATCATGTCCACGGTGTGGAGCCGGTATCCCGCATCCGGTATCAGACGGGTCTCCAGACCGCGTTCCGTACCGATGAAACTGATGACGGCGTGCGGCACCGCTCTGCGAAGCGCGTCGGCGACCGCCAGCCCGGGGTAGATGTGACCGCCGGTCCCGCCTGCGCCGATGACCACCGAAAGGTTGTCGTCTGCTGTAGCCATGGCCGCAGCTTGGCGAAACGCTTTAAGAACCCACTAAGAAACCTTTTCGCCGCCCACTGCGCCGGACTGCTCGGCCGAGCGCCGGCCTTTGTGCACGTCCGACCTGAAATACACTCTTCCGGTGAACGAGACCCTGCCGCCGTGCCCCGAGTGCTCCAGCGCCTACACCTACGAGATGGGCGTGCTCCTGATCTGCCCCGAATGCGGTCACGAGTGGTCGCCCGCGGCAGCGGAATCCGCGAGCGGTGACCAGGACAAGGTGATCAGGGACTCGGTCGGCAACGTGCTCGCCGACGGTGACACCGTCACGGTCGTCAAGAGCCTCAAGGTCAAGGGCAGCGCGACGGGGATCAAGGCGGGCACCAAGGTGCGCAACATCCGCCTCGTCGACGGCGTGGACGGCCACGACATCGACTGCAAGATCGACGGCTTCGGCGCCATGCAGCTCAAGTCCAGCGTGGTCCGCAAGGCCTGACCTGCAGCACTGGAAGTCCCCACCGCGCCGCGCCGGCAGGCCTGACGTTCTCGTCGCCGAAGAGGTCGAGGTAGTCGTCGCGCATCTGCCCGCTGATGCCGGCCGGTGTCGCGTAGCGGCGCAGCCGCTCGTCGTGCCCGGCCAGGTGCTCGCCGGCGGCCGGCAGCCCCAGTCGCAGCGGGGCCAGGATCGAGTACCGGGTGGTCTTGTACTCGCAGACGGTGTGCAGCAGGTCCTCGGACGGGAGGGGCTGGAAGTCGCGTTCCAGGTCGGCGATCCGGCCGGCGACGGTCTCCGCACCCGCACGCAACTGCACCTCCAGCCTGCGTCTGGAGGAGTTCGATGCTCAGCGCGGCCTCCTCCAGGCCGGGCACCTGCTCGTCGGTCACCAGCCGGGCCGCCTCGTACAGCAGGGCGACCCGCAGGCGCTTCCATTCAGCACAGGGCTTCGGGCCCGCCCCCGTGGACGGGCCCGAAGCCGCGTGGAATCAGCCCCTCAGCGGCCCTTCGCAGGTGAAGTCCGCCGTTCCCGCGGGGCGGTCCGGCCAGAGGTCGACCTTTCCGAAGGAACAGTTCATGTCGGCGAAGTTGTTGGTGCCCTTCTTCGTGCGGTCGAGGATGAAGTAGTCGACCGTCCCGGACATGTCCTTGAAGACCAGGTCGGGGCTGCCCGGGCTGCTCAGGTTGGCGGTGACGCGGCCGGTGCAGGTGAAGCGGGGGCGCTCCGGGGCCTCGTTGGTGCGGCATTCGGGCGTGATGCCGGTGGTGGCCTTGAAGGAGGCGCGGACCGTGGCGGGGTGGCCGGCGTCCAGCCCGCCGACGGGTGTGAACGAGGTGTTCGGCACGTACAGGTCCTTGACCTTGGCGATCTGCTGGTCGAGGAAGGTGTCGTACGCGCGCTGCAGGCCCGTGTCCCGGCCGAGCCGGTCGCGCCAGGCGTCGAAGCCCGCGACGTCGTTCGCGCGGAGCCGGTCGTACATCTCCTTGAGCAGCGAGGGGCGCTCGGCCCACAGGAACTCGAAGAACGTGCCGGCGTAGGAGTAGAAGCGGAAGCCGTCCCGGTCGTACTCCGCGTGCAGCAGCTCGTACACGCTCATGCGCGGCTTGGTGCCGCCCGCCGTGTCGTTGATGATGCTCTGGACGAGGGACTTGCGGACCTTGATGCCCTCGCCCCGGGTGGCGCCGTCGAAGAACTCGGCCGTGCCCTCGTCCATGGCGGTGGTGCGGTCGCCCTGGTACCAGGGGCCCTCGCCGAAGAGGCCGGGGACGGCCCAGCGGCCGTTGAGGTAGTGCGTGTACTCGTGCCGGAAGAGCTCCTCGAGCGTGAGCGTGGAGTCCTGGGGGACGCGCCGCTCGTACGTGTAGAAGGTGGCGCCGTTCTCGATGTAGATGCCGCCGTTGTTGGTGCCCATGCCGGTCAGCAGCGGGTGGTAGACCTCGTAGTCGGCGCGGGAGGCGTACAGCACGATGTTGAGCGTGGTGTTGGTGTCGCCCGCCAGCGGCTGCTCGGTGCCCAGGACCCGGTGGAACTGGGCCTTGACCTGCTTGCTCGCGTAGTAGAGGCGGTCGACGGTGGCGCGGGGCAGGGCCGTGCGGACCTTGATGGCGCCGTTGTCGTACGTGTAGGTGGAGGGGAAGATGCGGCGCTCGATGTCGGCCTTGCACACCCCGTACTGCTTGCAGGCGTCGAACTCGATCAGCCAGGTGACGACCTTGGCCCAGGGCTCGCTGCCCTCGCCGAAGTTGCCGGTCGTGGTGGCCAGCAGCCCGCCGAGGTCGGCGGTGATCCGGCTCCTGAGCGCGTCGATCTGGCCCATCCGCCCGTACTCCCCGACGCCGTCGCGCACCACCCAGGCGTTGGACGTGCCCTTGAGGTGGGTGTAGCCGGCGAAGGCCTTGAAGGCCGCGCGGTAGGAGGCGTCGGCCGTGACGGCGGCGTGGAAGGCGGTGTCGTGGTTGCCCGGGTAGACGCCCAGGTAGTTGAGGGAGAGCGCGGCGAGCGCGGCTCCGGCCCAGGCGGTGTCCTTGGCGGTGCCGGGGTGCGCGGCGTCCATGGTGGCGAGGACGCGCTTGATGAGCGGCAGCTGGTGGTGGCGCAGGCCCGGGGCACTGGCCGCGTAGAGCGCTTCGCGCAGGGTCTCGGCGTTGGTGCGGGTCGCGTCGAAGGTGCGCGAGGCGACGCCGAAGGCGGACACCGCGCGGCGCACGGCCTCGACGGTCGGCGCGTCGGTGAGGTCGATCTCGCTGCGGGAGAAGTCGTGGTAGGCGACGGCATGGAGGTAGGTGAACATCTCCAGCAGGTGGCTGTTGTTCTTGCCGTCGTGCGCCGCGGCCAGGCTCTCGATCCGGCGGGAGACCGCCTGGACGTGCGGCCTCGACATGACCGGGACCAGCCGCTGGTCCCAGGTCCAGATGAGCGTGCGCAGGCAGCCGTCGGCGGTGACGGCCCGGTCGGCGAGGAAGTCGGCGAACTGCTCGGGCGCGAGGCGCGTGATGCCGTCGAGCGTGCACGGCACGGAGGTTCCGCCGAGGGTGGCGCGGGGCGGTACGGCCGTGGGCTTCGGCTTGGCGGTGAGAGCGCCGGGAATGCGGCCTTCCGCGAGGCCTCCGGGGGCGGTGGGCTTGGCGGTGGCCGGCTCGGGGGCGTCGGCGAGCCGGGTGACCTCGTCGAAGGGGTTGGGCGTGGGGGTGTCCTGCCGCACGCCCGCCGTCGGCGCCGGGGCGGACGCGGCGGAGGACGGCTTGGGCGCAGGCGAGGGTGAGGGGGAGTCCGCGTGAACGGGCTGGACGACGGTGGCGCAGAGCGCCGTTGCTATGGCGGTGGTGAGTAGGGATGCGCGCAGCGATCTGCGCAGCGATCTGGAGTGGGACACCGATGACTCCTGTGTGGGAGGTGTGTTGCCGCGCGCACGTGAAGTGAGGGCGTGCGCGCGGCAAAGCGAAAACAGTGAAAACAGCGGAAGAGCGAAACAGCGAAGCAGCGAGAACCGTGGCGCAAGGCGCGATTCAACTGCCGTCTGACAGGCGGCACGTGGGGGACTGCTGCTGCGCCATGTCATGCGTAACGTAGTAATGTGAAATGGTACTGACAACCCCTCAGGCGCTACGAGTTGTGCGCGAGGGCGAAGTGGCAGGCCACTTCACGCGCTTCGCCCGGCGCGGCGACCCGCAGCAGTGGCACCTCGGTCCGGCAGATCTCCTGCGCCTTGGGACAGCGCGGGTGGAACGTGCAGCCGGGCGGGGGCGCCGCCGGGCTCGGGGGGTCGCCGAGCAGGGTGATCCGCTCGCGCGTCCGCTCGGCGGCCGGGTCCGGCAGCGGCACCGCCGACAGCAGGGCCTGCGTGTACGGGTGGGCCGGGGCCGCGTACACGCGCTCCTTGGCGCCGACTTCGACGATCCGCCCCAGGTACATCACGGCCACCCGGTCGCACACCCGCTTCACCACCGACAGGTCGTGGGCGATGAAGAGGTAGGCGAGCCCGAGTTCACGCTGGAGCCGCTCCATCAGATTGACGATCTGGGCCTGTACGGAGACGTCCAGGGCCGAGACCGGTTCGTCGGCGACGATCAGGCGGGGCCCGGTGGCCAGCGCGCGGGCGATGCCGATGCGCTGCGCCTGCCCGCCGGAGAACTCGTGCGGATAGCGGTCGATGTGCTCGGGGATGAGCCCGACCAGCTCCATCAGCTCCGCCGCCCGCTTACGCGCCGCGGCCGCCGGCACGCCCTGCACCAGCAGCGGGTCGGCGATGATGCGGGCGACCGTCTGGCGCGGGTTGAGGGAGGAGTGCGGGTCCTGGAAGACCATCTGCAGGTCCTTGCGCAGCGGCTTGAGCTCGCGCCTGCCGAGCCGGCTGATGTCGCGGCCGTCGTAGGTGATCGACCCCGCGGTCGGCTCCAGGAGCCGTACGATCATGCGGCCGGTGGTGGACTTGCCGCAGCCGGACTCGCCCACCAGGCCCAGGGTCTCGCCCGCCGCCAGGTCGAAGGAGACGCCGTCGACGGCCCGGACGGGCGCCGCGCGGCCCCGCTTGCCCGGGAAGGTCATGGTCACGTCCCGTACGGACAGCAGGGGTGCGGTGCCGGCGGTCATCGGGTGCCTCCCGGCACGTGGGTGGCGGTGTGCAGGGACAGGTGGCAGGAGACCAGATGGCCCCTGGAGGGCCGGAGCCCGGGCCGGGTCGCTGCGCAGCGCTCGCGTTCGCCGGGAGCCGCCGCGGCCGCGCGCGGGCAGCGCGGTGCGAAGGCGCAGCCCGGAGCCGGGTCCAGCAGCGAGGGCGGGCTGCCGGGGATGGCCCGCAGGGGTGCGTCGTCGCCGTCGTCGAGGCGGGGGAGCGAGTCGAGCAGCCCGCGGGTGTAGGGGTGGCCGGGGTCAGCGAACAGCATGTCGACCGGGGCCTGTTCGGCCGCCCGGCCGCCGTACATCACGAGCACCTCGCGGGCGACGCGGGCGACGACGCCGAGGTCGTGCGTGATCATGACGACGGCGAGTCCGCGCTGTTCCTGCAGGCGGGCGATCAGCTCCAGGATCTGCGCCTGGACGGTGACGTCGAGGGCGGTGGTCGGCTCGTCCGCGATCAGCAGGTCGGGCTCGCAGGCGAGGGCCATGGCGATCATCACGCGCTGGCGCATGCCCCCGGAGAACTGGTGCGGGTGCTCACCGGCCCGCCGCGCGGGCTCGGGGATGCCGACCTCGGCGAGCATCTCTACGGCCCGTCTGCGGGCCGCCGCCCTGCGGGAGCCGAAGTGGACCCGGTGGTGTTCGGCGATCTGCTCGCCGACCGTGTAGTAGGGGTGGAGGCTGGAGAGCGGGTCCTGGAAGATCATCGCCATGCGGCGGCCGCGCAGCCGGTTCAGCTCGCGCTCGGGCAGGCCGGTCAGCTCGCGGCCGTCGAGGGCGATGGAGCCGGTGACCCGGGCGCCGGTGTGCAGCCCCATCACGGCCAGGGACGTGACGGACTTGCCGGAGCCGGACTCGCCGACGATGCCGAGGGTCTGCCCGCGGCGCACCGCGAAGCTCAGGGAGTCCACGGCCCGTACGTCCCCGTGCCGGGTGGGGAAGGTGACGGTCAGGTCCGTGACGGACAGCAAGGGCTGTTCCTGTGAAACGGCTGGGACGGCCATCAGTACCTCACTCGCGGGTCGACGACGGCGTAGAGCAGGTCGACGACCAGGTTGGCGACGACGATGAAGGCGGCCGCCATCAGCGTGACGCCGAGGATGACCGGCTGGTCGCCGGTGGACAGCGCGCCGTAGAAGAGCCGCCCGATCCCCGGGAGCCCGAAGATCGACTCGGTGATGACGGCGCCCGCGAGCAGCCCGCCCAGGTCCATGCCGAAGAGGGTGAGGATCGGTGTCATGCCGGCCCGCAGCCCGTGTTTGACGACGACGGTGCGGCGCGGCAGTCCCTTGGCGCGGGCGGTGCGGATATACGGCTCCGCCATCGTCTCGATCATCGAACTGCGGCTCTGGCGGGCGTACATGGCGGCGTACAGCACGGCCAGCGCCAGCCAGGGCAGGAGCAGGTTGGACGCCCAGCGCAGGGGGTCGTCGCCGAGGGGCACGTACTGCGGGTACGGCAGCAGCCCGGCCGTCCGGATCAGGCCGTAGATCAGCATCATCGAGGTGAAGTAGACGGGCAGCGAGGCCGCGGCGACGGCGCCGACCATCAGGGCGCGGTCGGTGAGGGTGTCCTTGCGCAGGGCCGCGGTGACGCCGGCGCTCAGGCCGAGCGCAAGCCACAGCACGGCCGCGCCCAGTGCCAGGGAGGCGGAGACCGGCAGGCGGTCCGTCAGCAGGTCCCAGACGGCCTCGGAGTTCTCGTAGGAGTAGCCGAGGCAGGGGAAGGCGCAGTGCAGGGCGTACCGGCCGCTGCCCATGGTGCGGCCGGTGAAGATGCCGGTGACGAAGTCCGCGAACTGCCGCCACAGCGGCCGGTCCAGGCCCATGTGGGCGCGGATGGCCTCCAGGCGGTCGGCGCTGCAGGACTTGCCGCAGGCGGCGGCCGCGGGGTCGGAGGGCAGCACGTAGAAGATGGTGAAGGTGACGGCGGCGATGGCGACGAGCACGCCGGCGACGGCGAGCAGGCGGCGGCCGAGGTAGAGGGTCATGTCCGGCCGCTCCTCGGGTCGAGGACGTCGCGCAGCGCGTCGCCGAGCAGGGTGAAGGCGAGGACGGTCAGGAACAGGCAGGTGCTCGGGATGACGAAGTACATGGGGTCCGTGTCGTAGAAGGCGACGCTCTCGGCGATCATCTGGCCCCAGGAGGGGGTGGGCGGGCGGACGCCGACGCCCAGGTAGCTCAGGGCCGCCTCGGTGGCGATCATGCCGGGGACGATGAGGGTGGTGTAGGCGATGACGGGCCCGGCGACGCCGGGGAGGATGTCGCGGGTGAGGATGCGCCAGGGCCCGGAGCCGCCGACGCGCGCGGCGTCGACGTACTCGCGGTGCCGGAGCGAGAGGGTCTGGCCGCGTACGACGCGGGCGACGCCGGGCCAGCCGAAGAGGCCGATGACGGCGGTCATCAGCAGGATGCGGTTGACGTCCTTGGCCACCGACATCATCGCGATCATGAAGATGAGGGAGGGGAAGGACATGGTGAGGTCCATCAGGCGGGAGAGCACGGCGTCGGTGCGGCCGCCGAAGTAGCCCGCCGTGATGCCCGCCGCCGTCCCGGCGAGCACGACGATCGCGGTGGCGGTGAGGGCGATCAGCAGTGACACCTGGGCGCCGTGCACGACCCGGGCGAACAGGTCGCGGCCGGTGACGGGTTCGACGCCGAGCCAGTGGTCGGCGGAGATCCCGCCCAGCGGGCCGAGGGGCCGGCCGCCGAGGTAGGGGTCGACGGCGGTCTTGTCGAACTCCTCGGGCGACCAGCCGGCGAGTGAGCTCAGCAGCGGGGCGCCCGCCGCCATCAGCAGGAAGAGCGCGACGACGGCGAGGGAGATCTTGACGGCGGTGCGGCGGCGCAGTTCGGCGCGGGCGAGCTGCCAGGGGCCGCTGCCGGTACGGGCGTGAGCGGAGGGTGCGGTGACGGTCATGGCGTGCCGCCCCTCAGCCCTGGCTCTTGGCGGGGTCCTTGAGACCGACGGTGGCGTAGTCGAGCTGGCCGCCGAAGGAGGTGTGCCCGTACGCCCCGGCGATGTTGGTGCCGAGGACCAGCGGCCACCGCCGGACCAGCACCGGCACGGCCGGGGCCTGGGCGAGGATCTCACCGTCCATCTCCTGCCACGCCCGGGCGGCCTGCTTGGTGTCGGTCATGGCGGCGATCTCGTCCATGCGCTTCATCGTCGCCTCGTCGCGGAAGAGGGAGTGGTTGCCGGAGTTGCCCCTCTCCTTGATGAAGCGGCCGTCGAAGACGAAGGGCAGGAAGGTCGAGCCCGAGGGGTAGTCCGGGCACCAGCCGGTGTAGACCATGTCGGTGCGGTTCTTGGTGTCGCCGATGGTGGCGTAGAACGCGGACGGGTCCACGGTCTCGATGGTGACCTTGATGCCGGCCTTGGCGAGGGACTGCTGTATCGCCTCGGCCCGGCCCTTGTCGCCGGACGATACGGTCAACTTGGTGGAGAGGCCGTCCGGCTTGCCGGCCTCCTTCAGCAGCTGCTTCGCCTTCCCGACGTCGCCGGCGACGGGGATCTTCAGGGTGTCGGGCTGCTTGCCGCCGAAGAGCGAGGCCGGCATGTAGGCGGTCGACGGGTCGTTGAAGGCGGGGCCGCCGGAGGCGGTCAGGACGGCGTCCCGGTCGAGGGCGTACTGCACGGCCCGGCGGACCCTGACGTCGTCGAAGGGGGCCCGGCCGGTGTGCATCTGGACCATGTCCGTGCAGTTCTGGGACTCGGCGAGCAGCCGCTGTCTGACCCGGGCGTCGGGCAGCACCTTGGCCGCGCTCTCCGGCCGCAGGGCGTACCAGGGGACGGCGGAGGCGTCGGCGCCCTGGGCGGCGATCATGCGGTCGTCGATCTGGTTCGCCTTGAGCCCCATGAGGACGACCAGCTTGTCGGGGTAGGCCTTGCGGACCTCGTCCGTTTTGGGGTCCCACTTGTCGTTGCGTACGAGGACGAGCTTCTTGTTCCGGTCGTAGGAGTCGATCTTGTAGGGGCCGGAGGAGAAGGGCCGGTTGTCGTACTGCGGGCCCTTGTCCCGCGCCTGCGGTACGGGCGCGAACGTCGGCATCACCGTGGCGTAGGGGAACTCCGCGAAGGGCTTGCGCAGTTCGAAGACGATGGTGCGGTCGTCCGGCGTCCTGACCGAGTCCAGGTGCTTTCCCCCGGCGGGGCCCCGGTAGCCCTCGGCGCCGGCGAGGTAGCGCGCCGCGTAGTCGGCGCCGCCGGGCAGGTCGGGGGAGAAGGACCGCTCCACGTTGTACTTGACGTCCTGTGCGGTGACGGGCGAGCCGTCCTCGTATGCCACACCCTGCTTGAGGTGGAAAGTCCAGGTCCTGGCGTCGTTCGACGGGGTGCCGAGGTCGGTGGCGAGGTCGGGGACCAGCTGACCGCCCTGCGCTCCGGGCGCGGCCTTGTACGTCACCAGGGTGCGGTAGAGCAGCCGGGTCCCGAAGTCCATGTCGCTCATGACCCAGTTGCGGGCCGGGTCGAGGTGCGTGAAGTCCTGGTTGGACAGCACCGTGAGGGTGCCGCCCTTCTGCGGAGTGCCGCCGATCACCGCGCCTTCCTGGGCGGCGACGGGGTTCCCGGCTCCCCTGTCGGCTGACTTCTTCCCGCCGGAACAGCCGGTCGCCCCGAGGGCGAAGGTGGCAACCACCACCGTGGCCAGGGCAGTACACGTGCGCTTGTTCATCAGTGGTCACTCCGTGAACAGTCGAACAGCCGGGCGCTGGCTGAAATGTGACCCGTAACATAGTAATGTGAAATTGCACTGACAAGGTGTCAGTCGCTCTGTTACCCACCTGTGTCCCAGGAGGAGTCTTCATGAACGAGCCGACGACCGCGGCACCGCGGACGGTAAGTCATGACCTGCCCGTTTCAGCGGAGTTCGCGCAATTCATGGCGAACGGCTGGGCGGCGACGCCGCTGCCCGCCGACATCCGGCTGCCCGTGGCGGACCTCGCCGCGGCGCGCCGCGCGAAGCTGTCGGCGCGCTTTCCCGGCGAGCGGCTGATCGTGCCCGCGGGCGAGTTCAAGGTCCGCTCCAACGACTGCGACTACCGCTTCCGCCCGCACAGCGCCTACGCCTGGCTGACCGGGCTGACCGGCGAGGACCAGGCCGGTCACGTGCTGGTCCTGGAGCCCGACGGCCCGCACCGGCACGAGGCGGTGCTGTACGTGCGGCCGCGGTCGCCGCGCACCGGCGAGGAGTTCTACCGTGACCGGCGCTACGGTGAGTTCTGGGTCGGCCGCCGCCCCGACCTCGCCGAGGCCGAGCGCATGACCGGCATCCGCTGCGTGCACCGGGAGGACCACGACCGGCTGCCGCCGGGCCGCGACGCGTCCGGCGACGGCGAACTCGCCGCCGCCCTGAGTGAGCTGCGCCTGGTCAAGGACGCGTGGGAGGTCGAGCAGCTGCAACTGGCCGTGGACCACACCGCCGCCGGCTTCGAGGACGTCGTGCGGGCGCTGCCCCGCGCCCTCGCCCACCCGCGCGGTGAGCGGTGGATCGAGGGCGTCTTCGGCCTGCGCGCCCGCGCCGAGGGCAACGGCCCGGGCTACGAGACCATCGCGGCCTCCGGCGCGCACGCGTGCGTCCTGCACTGGATACGCAACGACGGCCGGCTCGACCCCCGCGAACTCCTCCTGCTGGACGCCGGCGTGGAGACCGACACCCTCTACACCTCCGACATCACCCGCACCCTGCCGCTGTCCGGACGCTTCTCACCCGTCCAGCGGCAGGTCTACGAACTCGTCCTCGCCGCTCAGGACGCGGGCATGGCCGCCCTCAAGCCGGGGGCGAGCTTCCGTGACTTCCACCGGGCCGGCATGCGGGTCATCGCCGAGGGGCTCGCCGAGTGGGGCGTGCTCAAGAGCGCCGAGGGCGACTTCCACCGCCGGTACACCCTGTGCAGCAGCGGCCACATGCTCGGCCTGGACGTCCACGACTGCGCCCAGGCGCGGGCGGACGCCTACCTCGACGGCGTCCTGGAGGAGGGGCAGGTCCTCACCGTCGAGCCCGGGCTCTACCTCCAGCCCGACGACGAGACGCTGCCGGCCGAACTGCGCGGCATCGGCGTGCGGATCGAGGACGACCTGGTCATCACCGCCGACGGGGCCCGGCTGATGTCGCACGCGCTGCCCCGTACGCCCGACGCGGTCGAGGCGTGGATGGGCGAACTCCTCGGGGGATAGGGGAATCGTCAACCACAAGGTCCGGACCGGCTCTTGGCAGCACGCAGTGCAATGTGAAATATTACTGACGTGCTCATGAGCAACTCCAACTCCTCGGACGTCATCGTCGTCGGAGCGGGTGTGGTCGGCGCCGCCTGCGCCTACTACGCCGCCCGCGGCGGCCTCTCCGTCACCGTGGTCGACCGTGGTCCCGTCGCCGGCGGGACCACGGGCGCCGGAGAGGGAAACCTCCTGGTCTCCGACAAGGAACCCGGCCCGGAGCTCGAACTGGCCTTGCTCTCCACGTGGTTGTGGCGCGAGCTGGCCCAAGAGCTCCCGGCCAGGATCGAGTACGAGGCCAAGGGCGGCCTCGTCGTCGCCTCCGACGCCTCCGCCATGGCCGCGCTGCGGAAGTTCGCCGCCGCCCAGGCAGGGGCGGGCGTCACGGCCGAGGAGATCCCGGCCGACCGGCTGCACGACGTGGAGCCGCACTTGGCCCCCGGCCTCGGAGGCGGCTTCCGCTATCCGCAGGACGCCCAGGTGCAGCCCGCCCTCGCCGCCGCCCACCTGCTGCGCGCATCCGGCGCCCGGGTGCGTACCGGAGAGGAGGTCACCGCCGTCCTCACCGGCACGAACGGCCGGGTGCGGGGCGTGCGTACGGCGGCCGGCGAGCTGCACGCCCCCTTTGTCGTCAACGCCGCCGGCACCTGGGGCGGCGAGGTGGCCCGGCTCGCCGGCGCGCACCTGCCCGTACTGCCCCGGCGGGGCTTCGTGCTCGTCACCGAACCGCTGCCGCGCGTGGTGCGGCACAAGGTCTACGCGGCCGACTACGTCTCCGACGTGGCCAGCGGCTCGGCGGCGCTGCAGACCTCCGCGGTGGTCGAGGGCACCCCGGCGGGCCCGGTCCTGATCGGCGCCAGCCGCGAACGGGTCGGCTTCGACCGCACCCTGTCGGTGGAGGTGCTCCGGCGCCTCGCCGCCCAGGCCACGGCCCTGTTCCCGGTCCTGGCCGGGGTGCGGGCCATGCGCACGTACGCCGGATTCCGCCCGTACCTGCCCGACCACCTGCCCGCCGTCGGCCCCGACCCCCGCGTCCCCGGACTGCTGCACGCCTGCGGCCACGAAGGCGCGGGAATCGGGCTCGCCCCCGCCACCGGCCTGGCCGTCGCCCGGCAGCTGACGGGCGGCGAACCCCCGCTCGACCTCGGCCCGTTCCACCCCGGCCGCTTCGCCCCGGCCGCCTGAACCCCCGCCCCGCGTCCGCCCGACGCCCCGAACCGTCCCGAGAGGAGGCCCGCACGTGGCCCGTACCCCCGCCGACCTGGTCAGGGCGGAGCCCGACCCGCCCTTCGACATCACCTTCGACGGCCGTACGGTCACCGCCCTGCCCGGCCAGTCCGTGGCCGCCGCCCTGTGGGCGGCCGGCATCCTCGCCTGGCGCACCACCCGGTACGGCGGCCGCCCGCGCGGGGCCTTCTGCGGCATCGGGCAGTGCTACGACTGCCTCGCCACCGTCAACGGCGAGCCCAACCGCCGGGCCTGCCTGGTGCCCGCCCGGCCCGGGGACGCGATCACCACCCAGGAAGGACACGGCCGTGCCGGGCTCGCCGTCTGAACCGTACGACCTCGCCGTGATCGGCGCGGGACCCGCCGGGCTCGCCGGAGCGGCCACCGCTGCCCGGCTCGGCCTGTCCGTCGCCGTCCTGGACGCCGCCGCACAGGTGGGCGGCCAGTACTTCCGCCACCCCGCGCCGGGCCTGGGCGCCGCGCGCCCGCAGGCCCTGCACCACGACTGGGCCGCCTTCACCGAGCTGCGGGGGCGCTTCGAGGCGAGCGGCGCCACGCACTTGGCCGGACACCATGTGTGGGCCGTGACGCGACTGGACGAGGAAGTGTGGAGCGTGCACGCGCTCGCCGACGTGGACGATGGCGTGGGCACCGGTCGCGAGGGCGACAGCCTTGCAGGCCACGGCAGCCACGGCAGCCACGGCAGCCACGGCGGCGCCGGCCGAGGCGGCACGGACATCGGCAGCGGCGTGGGCGGGGGCTCTCGCGGCGGGTCCGCGGGTGACACGGGCCTCGGCGGTCGAGGTGCCGTTGCGGACGGCAGTCACGGCCGCACGGCCACCGACGGCGGCGCGGGCCGGGGCACCCCCGGCGGGTACGTGGGCGGTACGGACGCGGGCAGCCGAAGTGCCCTTGCCGGCGGCAGCTCCGGCGGCGCCGGCACCGGCAGCGACCGTGAAGGCCGCCCCCACGCGGGCTTCACCGGCGTACGCGAGCGCCCCGTGTGCCTGCACGCCCGCGCCGTGCTCTTCGCCACCGGTGCCTACGAGCGTCAACTTCCCTTCCCCGGCTGGACCCTGCCCGGCGTCGTCGGCGCCGGTGGTGCCCAGGCCATGCTGAAGTCCGGGCTCGTCCTGCCCGGACAGCGGATCGTCGTCGCGGGCAGCGGTCCGCTCCTGCTCGCCGTCGCCTCCTCGCTCGCCGCCGCCGGCGCCCGCGTCCCCGCGGTGGCCGAGGCGTCCGGCTACCTCGCCTACGCCCGCCGGCCGGGCGCCCTGGCGGCCAACCCCCACAAGCTCCTCGAAGCCGCCGTCCACGGCACGGCACTCCTGCGCCACCGCATCCCGCTGCACACCCGCAGCGCGGTCACCGAGGTGCACGGCACCGACCGCGTCGAGGCCGTCACCGTCTCCCGGCTCGACCGCGACTGGCGCCCCGTGCCCGGCACGGGCCGCCGCATCGCCTGCGACGCCCTGGCCGTGGGCCACGGGCTCGCACCGCAGACCGAGCCGGCCACCGCCCTCGGCTGCGCGACCCGCCGTATGCCCGACGGCACGCACGCACTCGTCCTGGACGGCCTCCAGGAGACCTCGGTGCCCGGCCTGTGGGCCGCCGGCGAGGCCGGCGGGACCGGAGGCTGGCAACTCGCCCGCGTCGAGGGCGAGCTGGCGGGCATCGCGGTGGCCGCCCGGCTGCGGGCGCTCCCCGCGCTCACCCGGAGCCGGCGCGTACGGGACCTGGCCCGGCGCCGCGACCGCATGCGCGCCTTCGCCGAAGCCATGGCCGCCGCCCACGCACCCGGCCCCGGCTGGACCGCATGGCTCGACAACGGCACCGACGTCTGCCGCTGCGAGGAGGTGACCGCCGGAAGCATCCGCGAGGCCGTCACCGACCTCGGCGCCCGGGACGCCCGGACCGTCAAGCTCCTCACCCGGGCCGGCATGGGCTGGTGCCAGGGCCGGATGTGCGGCGCGGCCGTGGCCTGCCTCGCGGCGTCCGGTACCGAGCAGGGGACCGTACCGCCGTCCGCCGAGCGCAGGCCGCTCGCCGTGCCCGTACCGCTGGGCTCCCTCGCCGCCGGGCCCGGGGAACCCGGAGACGCCTGAACCACCGCCCCACCCGCGCTCACCCACATGTCCCACGCCGTAGAACGCCATAGAAGGGTTACCGGTATGACCGCCTCCTCCTGGACCCCCGACCGCCCCTGGCGCGGCATCATGGTCGCCACCGCCCTCCCGCTGCGCGCGGACCTCTCCGTCGACTACGACGCCTACGCCGAACACGTCCGCAGGCTCATCGAGAACGGGTGCGACGGAGTCGTCCCCAACGGCTCCCTCGGCGAATACCAGACCCTCACCCCGCAGGAGCGCGCCCGCGTCGTGCGCACCGCCGTCGAGGCGGCCGGGGACGGGGCGCGGGTGATGCCCGGAGTCGCCGCGTACGGCAGCGCCGAGGCGCGCCACTGGGCCGAGCAGGCCGCCGAAGCGGGCTGCGGCTCCGTCCTGCTGCTGCCGCCGAACGCCTACCGCGCCGGCGAACAGGCCGTCCGCGCCCACTACACGGAGGTCGCCGCGGCCGGGATACCGGTCGTCGCCTACAACAACCCCATCGACACGAAGGTCGACCTGACCCCGGCCCTGCTGGCCCGGCTGCACGCCGACGGCAGCATCGTGGCCGTCAAGGAGTTCACCGGCGACGTACGGCGCGCCTACGAGATCGCCGAACTCGCCCCCGAGCTCGACCTGCTGATCGGCGCGGACGACGTCCTCCTCGAACTCGCCGCAGCCGGCGCCGTCGGCTGGATCGCCGGATACCCCAACGCCTTCCCCACCACCTGCGCCGCGCTCTACCGCGCCGCCGTCGCCGGGGACCTCCGAACGGCACTGCCCCTCTACCGCTCGCTGCACCCGCTCCTGCGCTGGGACTCCAAGACCGAGTTCGTGCAGGCCATCAAGCTCTCCATGGACATCACCGGCCACCACGGCGGCCCCACCCGCCCGCCGCGCCTCCCGCTCACGGGCGAGACCGAAGCCGCGGTGCGCGCCGCCACGGAGAAGGCCGTAGCCGACGGGCACCACTGACCCCGCCCGCCTCCGGGCCTTCCTTCCTGCTGCCTCCCCCCGCCGAAGGGAAAGGACATCCGTGCGTACCCGTCATGTCTTCCATGCCGTCGACTCGCACACCGAGGGCATGCCCACGCGCGTCATCACCGGTGGCGTCGGCGTGATCCCCGGCGCCACCATGGCCGAGCGCCGGCTCCACTTCATCGAGCACATGGACCACCTGCGCACCCTCCTGATGTACGAGCCGCGCGGCCACGCCTCGATGAGCGGCGCGATCCTGCAGCCCCCCACCCGGCCCGACGCCGACTACGGGGTCCTCTACATCGAGGTCTCCGGGGTGCTGCCGATGTGCGGGCACGGCACCATCGGGGTCGCCACCGTGCTCGTCGAGACCGGCATGGTGGCGGTCAGCGAACCGGTGACCACCGTGCGCCTCGACACCCCGTCCGGACTGATCACCGTCGACGTGCAGGTCGAGGACGGGGCGGCCAAGTCCGTCACGCTCGTCAACGTGCCCTCCTTCTGCGTCGGTCTCGGCCGCAAGGCCGACGTCCCCGGCTACGGGACGGTCACCTACGACCTCGCCTTCGGCGGCAACTTCTACGCCTTCGTCGAACTCGACGCCCTGGGGCTGCCCTTCGACCGGGCCCGCAAGGACGACCTGCTCGCCGCCGGGCTCGCCGTCATGGAGGCGGTCAACGCCTCGCCGGACCGGCCCGTCCACCCCGAAAACCCCGGGATCAGCGGCCTCAAGCACGTCTACCTCGCCGCCCCCGGCTCGGACGCCCGCCACTCCCGGCACGCCATGGCCATCCACCCCGGCTGGTTCGACCGTTCCCCCTGCGGTACGGGCACCTCCGCCCGGATGGCACAGCTGCACGCCCGCGGCGCGCTCCCGCTCGATTGCGACTTCGTCAACGAGTCCTTCATCGGCACGCGGTTCACCGGCCGCCTGGTGGGAGAGACGCAGGTCGGCGGAGTGCCGGCGGTCGTGCCCGCCGTCACCGGCCGCGCCTGGATCACCGGCACCGCCCAGTACTTCCTCGACCCGGACGACCCCTTCCCCGGAGGTTTCCTCCTGTGACCGCCGCCCCGACCTCCTTCGCTTCGCACAACCCGGCCGACCCGTCCGACGTCGTCTGCGACGTGCCCGCCTCCGGAGCCTCCCTGGCCGCCGAGGCCGTCGAGCAGGCCCGAGCCGCCCAGCCCGGCTGGCTGCAGGCCGGTGCCGCAGCCCGCTCCTCCGCGCTCTCCGCCGTCGCCGCGGCGGTCGAGGCCGCGGCCGGCGAACTCGCCGCCCTCGCCGTGCGCGAGGTGGGCAAGCCCCTCGCCGAGGCGCGGGCCGAGGTGGCCCGCACGGCCGCGATCTGGCGGTACTACGCCCAGGCCCCCTACGAGCCCACCGGCGCCGTCCACGAGACGGCCGGCGGCCCCGGCCTGCTGCTGACCCGGCGCCGCCCGCACGGCGTCGCCGGCCTCATCACGCCCTGGAACTTCCCCTTCGCCATCCCCTCCTGGAAGGCCGCGCCCGCGCTCGCCGCCGGCAACACGGTCGTCCTCAAGCCCGCGCCCGAGGCCACCGCGTGCGCCCTGCGTCTGGCCGAGCTCGTCCAGCAGGCGGTGCCCGCCGCGGTGTTCACGGTCGTGCCCGGCGGTGCGACCGAGGGCAACGCCGTCCTCGCGACCGCCGACGCCGTCTCCTTCACCGGCTCCACCGCCGTCGGCAGCGTGGTCACCCGCGCCGCCACCGCCCGGGGCATCCCGGTCCAGGCCGAGACGGGCGGGCTCAACGCGGCGATCGTCCTTCCCGACGCCGACATCGGGCGGGCCGCGGCCCACATCGCCGCGGCCGTCGCCGGATACGCCGGGCAGAAGTGCACGGCCACCAGCCGGGTGATCGCCGTCGGCGCGGCCCTCGACCCCCTGCGCGAGGCCCTCGCCGAAGCCCTGCGCGCCCTGCCCGTGGGCGACCCGGCCGACCCGGCCACCGTGTGCGGCCCCCTCATCTCGGCCCGGGCCCGGGACGGCTTCGACCAGGCTCTGTCCGGCGCTTCCGTCCTGGCCGCCGGCACCGCTCCGCAGGGCCCCGGCTGGTACGCGGCACCCACCGTGGCCGAAAAGGTCCCGGCCGGTCACCGGCTGCTCACCGAGGAGGTCTTCGCCCCCGTCGCCGCCCTGCTGCCCGCGGACGACCTGCCGCACGCCGTACGCATCAGCAACTCCGTTCCGTACGGCCTGGTCACCTCGGTCCACACCGGCGGGCTCGAAGCGGCGCTGCACGGTCTCGACGGCCTCGACACGGGCATGATCCGCGTCAACGCCCCTTCCACGGGCGTCGACTTCCACCTGCCGTTCGGCGGCACGAAAGCCTCCGGGCACGGGCCGCGCGAGCAGGGCCGCGCGGCGCTGGACTTCTACACCTCCAGCCGGACCTACACCCTCGCTCCCTGAGAAAGATGTGACATTGTACGCTCGTTGGTCCGTCCAGGTACGGACCAGCCGGGGAGCGCGGCTGTGCACGTACCGCGGACGCGGCTGCCGGACCTCGGCCGCCGCACCGGCGACGAAGGGACACGGGACACCATGGGCCACCTCAAGCAGCGCACTCTCATCACCGCCACCGAGCGGCTGCGCGACCAGGTCGCCCATGCCTTGCGGGCCGCGCTCATCTCCGGCGAACTCCACCCCGGCGAGGTCTACTCCGCGCCGCAGCTCGCGG
The DNA here is from genome assembly GCF_013394065.1 of Streptomyces rectiverticillatus. Classification (NCBI taxonomy): domain Bacteria; kingdom Bacillati; phylum Actinomycetota; class Actinomycetes; order Kitasatosporales; family Streptomycetaceae; genus Streptomyces; species Streptomyces rectiverticillatus. Next base: position 495,548 of record NZ_CP040752.1, on the reverse strand, counting down.
AGGACTTCGGCATCTCCGCGACCCCGGTGCGCGAGGCCATGCTCGACCTCGCCCGCGAGGGCCTGGTCGAGCCGGTCCGCAACAAGGGGTTCCGGGTGACCGAGGTCAACGAGCGCGACCTGGACCAGTACACCGAGATCCGCACGCTCATCGAGGTCCCCACGACCGGCCGCGTCACGCGCACCGCCGCCCGCGAGGACCTCGAAGCCCTCCGCCCGGTCGCCGAGGAGATCGTGCGCGCCGCCCGCGACCACGACCTCATCGGCTACCTGGAGGCCGACCGCCAGTTCCACCTCACCCTGCTCGCCCTCTCCGGCAACGAACGCCTCGTCGAGACCGTCGGCGACCTGCGCAAGCGCTCGCGCCTGTACGGGCTGACCGCGCTCGACCAGCGCGGCGAACTCATCCCCTCCGCCGAGGAACACCTCGAACTGCTCGACCTGATGCTGGCCGGCGACGCCGAGGGCGCCGAACAGTGCATGGCACGGCACCTCGGACACGTGCGCTCCCTGTGGGCAAAGGGCAGCAGCGACAAGGACTCATGACCGCGCGCGGGAGGCCGGGCGCGAGAAGGAGGGCGGACATGCGCACTTCACCCCTGATCGCGGCGGCCCTCGCCGGGTGCCTGGCGATCCCCGCGACGGCGTGGGCGTCGTCCCCCGCCCGGCCCCCGTCCGCCCGCGCCTGTGCGCTCAAGGGCACGACGGGCTGGACGGACGAGGGCCACGACACCGACCCCGTCCGCTTCCGGCGCGCCACCGGCAAGCACCGCGTCCTGACCCTGTTCGCCGACTTCCCCGACGCGCAGGCCACCGGCTCCACCGCCCCCTACGCCGCCCACCTCGCCCCCGCCGCCGACTGGCTGCGCAGGGCCTCCTACGGGCGGACACGGCTGGAGATCACGCCGCTGCACCGCTGGATCCGGATGCCGGCGCCCTCCGCCTCCTACGGCTTCCAGCGCGGCCTCACCTTCGAGGCCCACGAGCGCTACCTGCGCGACGCGGTCACGGCCGCCGATCCGTACGCGGACTTCTCCCGCTACGACATGGTGTACGTCGTCCCCGCGAGAGAAGCGTCCGCGATCTCCTTCTCCCCGACCTACCTCTTCGACCCCGCCACCCCCGGCGTCAGGGCCGACGGCACCCGCATCCGATGGGCCGTCACCTTCGGGCAGGACATGTGGCGCTGGGGGCACAAGGTCGCCGCCCACGAGACCGGCCACGTCTTCGGCCTGCCCGACCTCTACGCCTTCACGGGCGAGACCCACCGCCACGTCGGCGGCTGGGACCTCATGGGCGACATCGCCGGCACCGCCCCGCAGTACCTCGGCTGGCACTCCTGGAAGCTCGGCTGGACGCGGGACGACCAGGTCGCCTGCCTCGCCGCCCCCGGCCGGCGCACGGTCCGGCTGACCCCGGTCGAGCGGCCGGGAGGCACCAAGATCGCGGTCGTGCGCACGGGAGCGGCGAAGGCCTACGTCGCCGAGTCCCGGCGCGCCGTGGGCAATGACAAGGACTCGCCCTCGACCGGCGTCCTCATCTACGAGGTCGACTCCTCCACCCCCACCGGAGAGGGCCCCGTCCGCGTCGTGAGGACCAGGGCCCACGCCCCCGGAGAGTCCTTCACCGATCCGGCCGCGGGTGTGCGCATCGACGTGGTGGCGGGCGGCCGCGCCGGAGACGTGGTGCGCGTCGTCCGCCTGTCGCCGGAGGCGTTGTCAGTGGTCGGTGCGACGATCGTTCCGAGCGCCACCACCGCCCTGCGGCGGCTGAGTGCCGTGTCCCCTGGAGCGAGGAAGAGGAGCAAGTCCCGTGCGCATCGTGGTCAGTGAGTTCATGAGCCTGGACGGCGTCGTGCAGGCCCCCGGCGGCCCCGAGGAGGACACCGACGGCGGGTTCGCCCACGGCGGCTGGTCGCACCCGTTCTTCGACCCGGAGACGGTGGGCGGCGCGGTCGACGACGCGCTGACCAGGGCCGAGGCGCTGCTGTTCGGCCGCCGCACCTGGCAGACGATGGCCGCGGCGTGGCCCGAGCGGGCCGGGGACCCCTTCGCCGACCGGATGAACGCCCTCCCCAAGTACGTGGTGTCCGAGACGCTGAGCGACGCCGACCTGACCTGGGACAAGACCACGCGCATCCCCGGCGGCGAGGCCGTCGCCCGCATCCGGGAGCTGCACGGGAAGGAGGGCGGCGACCTGCTGGTCATGGGGAGCCCCACGCTCGTGCGCACCCTCCTGAGCGAGGGCCTGGTCGACGAACTCCGGCTCATGATCATGCCGGTGCTCCTCGGCGGCGGTAAGTCGGTCTTCCCGGAGGACGGTGCGCAGCGCACGCTGGAACTGGTCTCGACGGTCACCAGCAGCGCGGGTGTGCAGGTGAGCACGTACCGGCCGGTCGCCGCCGGGCGGTAGGCACGCGCAATTCGAGGAGGGCGCGATGCCGCACCGTCAGGCCCGTGGTTCCCGCGCCGGAACGGTCATGAGGCGGTGGTAGTACCCCGGGGCCTGGTGGGCTTCACCGACCGGCCGTCCGTCCACCTCCACCCACGCGTGCGCACGGAACGGCCCGGTACGCACTCCCGTGCACCAGTCCGGCCAGACGCCCCGCATCCGGCACAGCAGCGCGGTGGCGACCGAGCGCTGCAGACAGCCTTCTCCGGCGCAGCGCAGGCTGAGCGCGGTGACCGCCTGACGGGCGGCGAGGGCCTGTTCGGCGGTGGCCGGCGCCGCCCCGTTGCGGACGGCGGTCAGGACGCGGCGGATGCGGCGGGGCGGCAGCAGGACGAGCAGCCGGGCGGCGGCCACGGCCAGGAGCACCGGCGGGCGGCGGCGCCATGGGACGGCGGCGCGGCGCAAGCTCAGGGGCATGGCAACCTCCGGTGGCGGATAGGCGGGGCCGAACCCCGACTCGGCGGTCCCTGCCCGGGCATGGACCCGTCACGCCGACCGGCGGCACCGTCCACCCGAAAGAGTTGGTGGACGGTGGGGTGTGATGGGCGATGGGCATCCGATGTGATCCGGCCGGCTCAAGGCCCGGGTCGCCGGCCGGGCCGCGCCGCACCGCCGGGTTGCGGCCTCAGCCGAGAGCGTCGAGCAGTTCGCGCTCGCGCCCGGTGCTGAGACCGGCCCGCCGTTCCCGGTCCAGCCCCTGCTCGCGTTCCCACACCAGCGTGTCCGCCAGCAGTTCCGTCCGGGGGCGGTGGCGCAGCCCGGCGGCGCGTGCCGCGGCGCCGTCCCGGGCAGACCAGCCCTCCCACCCCGGCTCGGCGACCCACAACGGCAGCGACTCCGGGCCCATGGCCTGAGCCACCCCTCGGGCGAGCAGCCATGCCGAGTCGGCACGGACCAACGGCCCCGTGTGCCCGCCCGCGCTGCGGGACGTCTCGATCCACTCCTCGAACGGGAGGACCGGGCCGACGGCGTTGTACGTGCCGGTGGTTCCCGCTTCCGCGGCGTCGAGCAGCCAGGCGGCGAGGTCCCGTACGTCGATCACCTGCGTCGGCATGGCGGGCGTATCGGGAACCAGCATCGGCCCGTGGGGATCGCGCGCGGCGCGGGCCACCCAGTAGCCGCAGCGCCCGCTGGGATCACCCGGTCCGCCGATGAGGCCGGCGCGCGCGATGAGGAGGCGGTCGCCCACCGCGGCCGCCGACGCCTGCTCGCAGGCGGCCTTCGCCTCGCCGTACAGTTCGCGGCCGGCTTCGTCCCGGTCGGTCGGAGCCAGCAGGTCCGCGGACTCGTCCGCGCCCGGCAGGCCGTGGGAGGCGTAGGCGCTGACCGAGGACACGTAGGCCCAGTGCTTCGCCCTGCCGCCCAGGGCCCGCAGCGCCTCGCGGACGAAGCGGGGCTGCCACGACACCTCGACGACCGCATCCCACTCGCGGTCGAGCAGCGGATCGTACGCCGAAGGATCGCGCCGGTCCGCGGCCACCAGCACCGCTCCGTCCGCCACTTGCCCGCTTTCGCCGCGTGCGAGACACGTCACCCCGTGGCCGCGCCCGAGGGCCTGCCGTGACACTTCCCGGCCCAGCCATGCGGTCCCGCCCAGTACCAAGATCTCCATGCGGTCACTCAAGCACCGCGTGCGCCGGGCACCAAGGGAATCTGCTGCGGGCAGATCCGGGCTTGGGGCAGGCCTTTCGGCTGATCGCACTGTTACATCATCCACGTTGTGTATCGGAACGGTAACCGGCTGAGGCCTTCGCGGAACAGGTTCCGTACAGGGGGTGAGACGGCCCCGGGAGGGAACCGGGGCCCACAGCTGGGGGGATCTCCTATGTTCCGCAAGAGCACTGCAGTGATCGTGACGTCGGCCGCCGCCGGAGCCCTGTTGCTCACCGCCTGCGGAGGAGGCGGTGACGGCAAGGACTCCTCGGCGCCGGCCACATCGGCCTCCGCCGGTGGCGCCGCCCGGGCGGGCGCGAACGCCGACGCTCGGTCCGACGGGCAAGCGCTGAACTTCCTCAGCGGCACGGCGAAGAAGAACAACGCCCAGCCCATGACCGGGGACTGGGCGAACGAGCCCGGAAAGCCCGCCACGAAGCCCGAGGCGCAGCGCTGGGTACAGCTCTCCGCGTCCAAGGCGGGCAGCCTGAACCCGGTCGTAGTCAACGGCGCCGGCTTCACCCTCTACCGCTTCGACAAGGACACCGCGAACCCGTCGAAGTCCGCGTGCAACGGCGACTGCGCCGTCACCTGGCCGCCGGTCGTCGTCGCCCAGGGCGGCAGGATCTTCCTCGACGGCGTCGACAAGTCGAAGGTCGGCACCGTCAAGCGGGACGACGGCACCCTTCAGGTCACCGTCGGCGGCTGGCCCGTCTACCGCTTCAACAAGGACACCAAGCCCGGCGACACCAAGGGCCAGGGGGTCGGGGGAACCTGGTTCGGCGTCACCCCCGACGGCAAGAAGGCCGGCGGCGGCGCGGGCGGGGGCACGGGGAGTGGTAGCGGCAGTGGCAGTGGGAGCGGCAGTTCGCAGGCCAAGCCCGCCACCAGCGTCGTCCTCTTCGACGACCGCAACTTCGGCGACCCCGCGCAGGGCCTGGCCGGCAAGGGCTGCCAGAACGTGGCCCGGGACAACGTGGCCTCCTCCCTCCAGGCTCAGGGCAGCCTGAAGATCTGGTCCGGCCGCAACTGCACCGGCAAGTCCAAGGTCGTCGACGGTGACGTCGCCGACCTCGCCAAGATCGGCTTCGACAACGACGTCTCGTCGGTCTTCTTCAGCTGAGACGAGCAGAACCGCCCCCGATGGGCCCGCCTGCAGCGGGCCCATCGGCCGGTCGGCACGCCGGCGCAGGTACAGTCATCCGCAGACCGGCGGTCGTAGGCGTCTGGTGGCCTGCGGGGCAAGGGCAGCGAGCAACCAGGACGACTGACCGGATCTCCGCCGCGTCCCTTGCATATCACCGCACCTTGATCACCGCTAACGTACGGCCATGCACATCCGTGAATTCGCAGAATCCGACTGGCCCCAGGTATGGGGAATCATCCGGGACGTCGTCCAGGAGCGGAAAACCTTTGTTTACGACCCGGAGATGACCGAGGCGGAAGCCCGTATGTGGGTCGAGGAGCCGCCGGGGCTGACCGTCGTCGCTGTCGAAGGCGAACGCGTCCTCGGCACCGCCAAGATGGGACCGAACCGGCCGGGCCCCGGCTCTCACGTGTCCACCGCCAGCTTCATGGTGGCGGCCGACTCCCGGGGGAAGGGTGTGGGCAGGGCCTTGTGCCGGTTCGCGGTGGACTGGGCGGAGGAGAGCGGCTACGCGGGAATGCAGTTCAACGCCGTGGTCGAGTCCAACCATGCCGCGGTGGACCTGTACAAGCGCCTCGACTTCGTCGTGCTCGGGACCGTTCCCGGTGCCTTCATGCATCCCGAACTCGGCCCGGTGGGCCTGCATCTCATGTACCGCCAATTCTGAAGCAGTCCTCCCGGTCCCCGGTCCCCGGGCCCGGACGGCCGAACCCGCCCTATCGAGTAGCCCTCCCCGGCAGCATCCTTTGGCACGCGAGGACTCACCGGTTCTGCGAGAGGAAGCCAGGAACATGAAGGTGTCGTCCTGGTTGGTGATGGCTCGGCGGGCACGGCGGGAGGATCCGTGGTGGCCGCGCCGAACCTCGCGACCGGACAGGACGTGGTGAGACAGAGCTCGTCCGCTGTGCAGCTCAGCACCGCGGGCGGGGTGCACACAACGGTGGACTCGGAGTCGGTGCCCGCAGGGGCATGGGTGCTGTTGGCCAACGCGACGCTGGTCAGCTGGGGGCTCAGTGATTTCACGCGCGGACCGCGCCGCCGGCGCCGCCCCCTACGTCGATCCGCAGGCCACCCTTTGGGCCCACCGAAGCGAGGGGCTCGGCCGGGCGAAGCGCTAGCGGTCACCTGTCGGACGACACCCCGAGGTCGTGCCGCATGGCAGTCCTCATGGTCCGGAGCAGGTCCCAGACCTCGTGCTGTGCCCTGGCCGCGGAATCCAGCGTCTCGCCCGGCCCGGGCTCGTCGCGTTCGAGTCGCTTGACCTGCCCGTAGACCTTGTTCAGCGCTTGGTTGACCGCCCCCGCTCGCGTGAGGACGCCGTCGGGGGCGATCATCTGCGCTTCGGAGTACCGGTCACGGTGGGCGTTCTTCGCCTCTTCGAGCGTGTTCCTGTCGGCGTCCTCCACGTCGCGTTCACGCATGACGTGCAGGTGGCGGTTGAGCGCCGTGGTGAACTGCCGGGCATCCCGGTTGAGTTCTGTGTAGCAGGCGCGCCGGAGCGAGCGGTTCTCGCGGATTTCCTCGTGGCTGCGAACGAGCTCTATTTCCCGGCGTTTCGTGCGTTCGGAGCCGCGCTGGGTGAGCAGCGCCCCGCCGAGGGTCCCTGCGACACCGGTCACTGCGATGACTACTGAACTGACATCCATCGGTGCACTCCACGCGTTTTCTCCGGCCCTGTGCCCGCTGCCCACGACCCGGACCGTAGAGTCTGCCGTTTCGCCGAGCGCAGCGGCCGACTGCGCCACGCCCGCGCCCGCGGAGCGGACCGCGGGAACGGCGGGAAGGGATCCGGCCGATCCGGTAGATCCGGCTCCATCGCCCGGGTCACCGGTCTTCGTGATGCCTGTGTCCCGGGTGGCGCAGGCGTACCCAGATGTCCCTGGCGCGGCGGCCGGCCTCGGTTCGGCTGCCGGCGACCAGGATCCGGGCCTCTTCCGGGGTTTCCACCATCGGCCCCGAGCCGCGCAGCGGCCTGCCCGCGGTCTCGTGGAGGAAGAACGCCGAGACGAGTCCGATCACGCCCGCCGCCATCAGGTAGTACGCGGGGATCATCGCGTCGCGGGTCGTTTCGAGGAGGGCGGAGACCGCCAGGGGAGTGGTGCCGCCGAACAGCGATACGGAGATGTTGTACGAGACGGACAGGGCCCCGTAGCGCAGCCGGGTCGGGAAGAGCGCCGGCAGGGTCGCGGCGGCGGTGCCCGCGAAGCACACCAGCAGCAGGCCGAGGATCAGGCAGCCGAAGGCCGGGAGGAGCGCCCCGTCGGCGCGGACCAGGAGCATCGAGGGGTATGCGAGGGCGATCAGGGCGGCGCTGCCCGCCATGAACATGGGCCTGCGCCCCCACAGGTCGGAGGAGCGGCCCACGACGGTGATGGTCAGGGCCACCAGGACCATCGTGCCGAGGATGAGCAGCTGGGCGGTGGTGGCGTCCTTGCTCAGCGTCTCGGTCATGTACGTCGGCAGGTACGAGGTGACCATGTAGCTGGTGACGTTGTAGACGACGACCAGCCCCATGCAGATCAGCACCGCCTCCCAGTGCCGGGTGAAGATCTCCTTGAGCCGTCCGTGGCCGGACTGGCGCGCCTGCTCGACCCCGTCCTCGGCAGTGCCCTCCCCGGAACCGGAGCCGGAGCCGGAGCCGGCGCCCGGCATCCGTGCCCGGGCGGCCTCGGTCTCCGCGCGGAAGGCGGGCGTCTCTTCGAGCCGCATCCGCATGTACAGGCCGATCAGCCCGAGGGGCCCGGCGACGAGGAACGGCAGGCGCCATCCCCAGTCGGTCATGCCGTCGGTGCCGAGAACCGCGGTGAGCACGGTCACGAGACCGGAGCCGAGCGCGTAACCGACGAACGTGCCGAAGTCCAGCCAGCTGCCCAGGAACCCGCGGCGGGTGTCGGGCGCGTACTCGGCGATGTACGTGGTGGCTCCGGCGTACTCGCCGCCCGTGGAGAAGCCCTGCACCAGACGGCAGATGAGGAGCAGGACGGGGGCGACGAAGCCGGCCGTCGCGTAGACCGGCAGGAAACCGACCGCGAACGTGCTCACCGCCATCATGATCATCGTGGCGGCGAGCACGCGCTGGCGTCCGATGCGGTCGCCGAGCGGGCCGAAGACCAGGCCGCCGAGGGGCCGGACGAGGAAGGCGGCCGCGAAGGTGGCGAAGGCGGAGATGACCTGTGCGCCGGGCGAGGTGGCGGGGAAGAAGACCCTGCCCAGGGTGACCGCCATATAGGCGTACACCCCGAAGTCGAACCACTCCATCATGTTGCCGAGCGCGGCGGCGAGCACCGCGCGGCGGACCTGGGGGCGGTCGGTGACCGTGACTTGCTCGATGTTCAGGGACTTCTTGCGGCGCCGCAGCAGGGTGCGGAGCATCCGGTCGGTGGCGGTCGCGCCACCGCGCGCAGGGACGCGGTGCCCGGGCTTCGGGGTCTTCTTGCGATCGGGGCTCACACTCACCTGCCGGCGGGTCGGGGGTCCGGGCGCTGGGGCTCCTGGGGCGTACAGAGACGCATGGGCCGAATCTTGTGGTTTATGCATTGAACCTCGCCCGGCCCCCGGCGGCCCCGTGACCCGCCCGGCCCGCGCCCAACCGGCCCTGATGCGCCCCGCCGGGAGCCGGCAGCCGTTCGTTACCCTTTCGGCCCTGAGGAAGAGGAAGGGGATGCGCTTGGCACTGCCCAGGAAGGGGTCGCGTCGCATCGTCGTCGACGGTGTCGCCTACCGCTGGAGGGTCCGACGTCGGGTTACCTACGGTCAGGGGATGGGCTGGTCACTCCTGGCCTATGCGGTCGAGCACGCCGAGTCGCCGGGCACCACGCTCGTGGTCCGGACGGGCCGCCCGCACCCCGGCAACTGGATACGCAGGCCGGCCCCTCCCGTTCTCCCCGCCCACGTCTCCGCCGCCGTCCGGGCCGCCCGCGCACGCGGCTGGACGCCCGAGGCTCCGGGGCCGCCCTTCCTCCTGGACGAGTCCGGGGGCATGGTCGCGTACCCCGCGGCCGGCCCCGTGGATCCCACCACCGCGTAACCTCGCCCGTCGGGGTCCTCCAACAGGGCTTCCCATACGGTGCAGAGGAGATCGAGGCGTGGTGAGCTCGTGGTGAGCAGCAGGGCGGATGCGGATACCGGCATACGCGGACCGGTGCGAGGTCAGGGGCAGGGGCCGGCGGACCCGGGCGCGCCCGCCGCCGGGCGGGGCGGTGGCAGGCCCAGGTGGCCGGGCACGGTGGCCACGATGCTGCTCACACCGGCGCTCCTGGCCGCCGTCTCGTGGCTGAACCCGCCCGACGACATGCTGCTGCTGCTCGCCGGGTTCGCCCTGACGGTGATCATCCTGATCGCGGCCTGGTGCATGTGCGGCCCGGGACCGGGCGCGGGCATGGCGGCCCTCGGCTTCTTCTTCGTCCTCTTCACCGGCCCGGCCCTGGACGACTACGTCATGGAACGGCGCGGCACCGCCCACGAGGCGCTGGTCGGCGACGTCTCCACGTACACCCGGAAACACGGCGAAGGCCGCACCTGCTCGGTCGTGTGGTCCGCCTCGGGGGAGACGCACAAGGCCGAGGTGGGCGACCGCAAGGGCTGCGACGAGAGCGTCCGGCAGGGCGACAGGACCACGATCGTCACGGACCCGGAAGGCTGGCTGAGGCCGCGCCTGGGCGGCGACGGCACAGGGTTGTCGGCGGGCACGGCCTGGACCTGCGCGGGCCTGCTGGCCGGAATGGAGGCGTTCATCCTGTACGGCCGCTTGAGGCGCCGCCGCCGCGCCTGACGGCCCTACGCGCGCGGTCTTGTCAGTGACTGCACCCATAGTGGTTCCGAGCAGTTGGGCGGGAAGCGGACGGGAAGCCGCACGGGAAGGCGACGGCCCGATCGATGCGCAAGGAGGCAGCCGCATGAAGGGGACGTTCGAGGCGGACACCGGAAACGGCTGCCCGCCGTCGGGGGACGCTTCCGCGCGGGCGGCTGCGGTGCGCGAGGCAATGGAAGGGCTGCTGCAGATCCGGCGGTTGATGAACGGCCACCTCACGGACCCGTCGTCCGGCCCCGCCGACTGGGAACGGCGTCAGCCGGTGCGTGCCGTAGCCCTCGTCCTCGAAGCCGCCGGCATCCCGCCCTCCGCTCTCGACGCCGACGGGGAGCGCTCCGCGACCGGCTACTGCGTCCGTCCCGGGGAACAGCCGGGGAGCGTACGGGTCGAGTGGCTCGGCCCGCCGGGGAGCGGGGCCGCCGTCCAGCAGCACGAGGCCCTCCAGCGCTGCGCCCGCGTTCTGGAGGGCCTGGGGTGGCCGGCGCTGGAATACCGCGGGGCACGCCGGCAGCGCTGGCTCGAAGCCGAGCCCGTCACATAGCGGGGCCGCACGCGGGGCGGAGTACGGGCCGCGTGCGTCAGATGGCGGCGAGGCCGCCCGGAGGCCTTCGGGACGCCCACCGGGCATACGGAGGCATCGCCCCCGCCCTCCCCGCCGCCGCCCTCTCCACCGCCCCTGCCGCACCGCTCCCCAGGAGGTCGCGCAGCAGCCGGGTGGCGGGCAGGGCCTCGTGCAGATAGACCTGCTCTCCGCGCTGCTCGACGGCCGCGAGCAGCGCGCGGAACGTCTCACCCGCCTCCTCGGGCCGCCCGGCGCGGTGCTGGGCCTCGCCGAGCAGGCCCAGGTGGAGGGGGTGGCGCAAGAGCGTGCTGGAGCGGCGCAGTTCGGCCAGGGAGGCGTGCATCAGGGCCAGGCCGTCGTCCTCCCACCCCGAGTGCGTCAGGCCCCACCCTTCGAGCAGGCCCAGCATCGCCTTCCAGTAGAGCAGCCCGTGTTCGCCCGCCAGGCGGGCGCCCTCGGCGCCGGAGGAACGGGCCGTACGGGCGTCGCCTTCCCAGGCGGCCACGACCGCGTCCACGTAGAGGGCGAAGGACCGGTCGGAGGGCCTGCTGTCGTACTCGGTCAGGTGCAGCAGCTCGCGCCGGCGCGTCGCTGCGGTCCGCCGGTCGCCGAGGAGCCAGTGCGTGAACGTGTTGTACGAGCGGCAGGAGACGCGCGGGTCGTGCTGGAAGGTGCGGGCCAGCGCATGGCCTTCGCGGGCGTAGCGGTCCGCCATGTCGACCCCCTGCTCCAGTTCGGCGAGCGCCTGCGGCAGCCGCCCGCGGATGTGCAGCACGATGCCTTCGCCGTACGCCGCTCCGAGCACCGCCACGGGCTCCCGGGTCTGTTCCGCGATGCCCCGCAGCAGGCCGGAGAACCGCCGTGAGGCGTCGTAGCGGCCGGTCACCAGATACGCCGCGCACAGCGCCCAGAGCACCGACGGGTCCTCGGGCGCCTCGGTGGCCGAGCTGAGGGCCCGGCCGTGCGCGAGCGCCGTCTCGGCCTCGGGGTGACCGTAGCCGCGGGTCGTGGCCAGTACCTGCCCGAGCTGGATGTTCAGCCGCTGTTCCAGGGGCAGGGCCGAGGGGTCGTCGTGGGGCAGCAGGCCGACCAGGTGCGTCGCCCGGCGCAGCCACGTTTCCACGCGCTCGTACGCCAGTTGCTGCTCGGCCTGGTCGGCGGCGCGCAGCAGCCGCGGGAGCGCCTGCGCCGGGGGCAGCACACTCCCGGCGTGCCAGCTGTGGTGGGCCACCCGCTCGATGTCCCCGTCCCCCGCCTGCCGCTGCCTGCGGGCGCACAGCGCTTCGGCGACCCTGGCGTGCAGCCGCTGCCGGTCCTCGCGCGCCAGCTCCTCGATGAGCGTCTCCTGGACCAGGGCGTGGGCGAAGTGGATCCGTTCCGGATGGCGCGGCTCCTCCCCGAGCAGCCCGGCGCGGATCGCCGACTCCAGTGCCCCGGCGACCGGTTCGTCCGCTGCGGCCGTGCGGTGCAGCAGGTCGGTGTCGACCTCGGAGCCGATGACGGCGCACAGCCGCAGCACCTGCAGCACCGGTTCGGGCAGCGCCGCGAACCGCTGGTGCAGCACCTCGCGCACCCCCGTCGGAACGCGCCTCAGCAGCACGTCCGCCGCGTCGGGGCGGTGCAGGCTGCGGGGGTCCCCCAGGAGGGACAGGAGCTGCATGACGAAGTACGGGTTGCCCTCGCTGCGCCGGTGCAGCACCTCGACGACCTTCGCGTCCACGCCCGGCCCGGCCTGCGCCAGGACGATGGCGGCGACGGCCTGCCGGGAGAGCCCGTCGAGCCGCAGGGTCTCGGTCCTGGGGCCGCGCAGGACCTCGGAGATCATCCGGCGCATCGTGGCGTCGGCCTCGACCTCGAACTCACGGGCGGTCAGCACGATGCCGAGCCGGTGGCCCTGGCGGCGCGTGCTCAGCAGCCGGAGCAGGTCGAGCGAGGCGGTGTCGGCCCAGTGCAGGTCTTCCAGGAACAGGACGAGCGGACGCTGCCCGGCCAGGGTGAGCAGGACCTCGCAGACCGCGTCGTGGGTGAGGAACCGCGCCTGCCCCCAGTCGGAATCGGCGCCCGGCCCACCGCCACCGGGTCCGGCCGACCGCTCGGGCATGAGCGGGGCGAGGAGCGAGCCGAAAGGCTCCGCCGCGCGGCGGAAGGCGTCCGGGCGGGTGACGGACAGCCGGCGGAGGACCTGCGTCCACAGCCAGTAGGGCGGTACGCCCTCGCTGCGGAAGCAGTGGCTCCAGATCACCTCCAGGTCCGCGCCGCCCCGGCTCGCGCAGGCGGCCTCCAGCCGTGGGGCGAGTTCGAGGAGCAGACGGGTCTTGCCGACTCCGGCGGGGCCGAGGACGCCGGCCACGTGCCCGTGCCCGGACAGCGCGCTCGTCGCCGCGGCCGTCAGCCGCTGCAGCTCCTCGCTGCGTCCGGTGAAGGGCGATTGGCCCAACGGCAGCCCGGGCTCGGCGGTGCTGGTCGTATCGACGGTGACGGCTGTACGCGCTGCTCCGGCCGCTACGGCTGTTCCGGGTGTTCCGGCCGCTCCGCCGCTGTCGGCGGCCGGGGTCGTGCGGGCCTGCTCGTGCTCTGCGTTCCGCACGACTCGAACGGTGCCGTCCGCCGGGACGGTTCCGCCGGGCACGGCGGCGACATCGGCGACGTCAGCCGCACCAACTGAACCAACTGAATTAACTGCGCCAGCCGCACCAACCGCATCGACTTCATCGGCCACGTGGTCCTCCGTGCCCCGGACCACGGGATCGACCTGCCCGTGGCGCGATTTCTCGGCAGGGCCCTCCGTTCCCGGTTCTTGGCGGAGTATCGCCGTCCTGACGCGGCGGAGCGCGGCGGTCGTGCCCACGCCGAACTCCTCGGCCAGATGGCTGCGCGTCCGCTCGTACACCTCGAGGGCTTCGGCTTGCCGGCCGAGCCGGGACAGAGCGGTCATCAGGTGGCCGACGAGGCGCTCCCGCGCCGGATGGCGGCGCGCTTCCTGCTCGAGGTCCGCGGCCACCTCTTCGGCTGCTCCGAGGGCCAGCCGGGCCTCCGCGCAGGATTCCACGGCCGTGAGGCGGACGTGTTCCAGCCGTGTGCTCTCGTCGCTGAGCGGCGGATGGCCGTCGAACTCCCCGTAGGGCGTGCCCCGCCACAGCGCCAGCGCCTGCGCGAGCCGGTCCCGCGCGGCGAGCGGGTCGCGCTGCTCCAGCAGCCGCCGCCCTTCGGTGACCAGGAGCTCGAAGCGGCAGACGTCGATCCGTACGGGGTCGAGTTCCAGGACGTAGCCGCCCGCCCGGTGGCGGAGCACCGACGCACCGTCCGGCCCGGCCGCCGGCTGGAGGGCGCGGCGCAGGTGGGAGACGTGACTCTGGAGCGTGGCGACGGCCCGGCGCGGCGGTTCCTCGCCCCACAGCTCCTCGACGAGAAGTTCCGTGGACACCACGCGGCCGGGGCGTATGAGGAGCAGGGCGAGCAGCGCCCGCCGGCGCGGAGGGCCGATCGGGAGGTCGTGCCCGTCGTGGCGTGCCGACATGGGACCCAGAACGCTCAGGAGGGGCTCGCTCGGGGCGGTGGCCGCCGGCTCGGCTGAGGGCTCGGCTGCCGGCGGGGCTGTCGGTGTCGGCTCCGGCGTCGGAGATGCGGGCATGTCGGTCCCAATCGTTCTCGCACGCGCGACTGATGACGGGCGTCCGGCACAGAGAGGCCGGTGCCTTACAAATCGGATCTTGGCATACGCAACAGGGCAATCCAAGATCACGACAAGCCATCGGCAAGCACATGGCAAGTGAACGGCGAGGGTACTGCAGGGACTTCGCCAGGGCGGCCGAAACCGGCCGCAGGCGTCGGCAAGGAAACGTCAGTGGCACGGCCAGGCTGCCGCAAGGGCGGTGTCGCACGATGTCCATCACCGGAAGAGCCACCGCTATCGACGGCAAAGCGTGGCACGAACGCGACGGAATCCCTCACGCCGACGGGGGTGGCGTGAGGGATTTCCGATTTCCGCCTTCCCCGGTCAGCAGACACGTACGGCAGACACCTCCAGCAGACACGTACGGCAGACACGTTCAAAAGAGAACGGAGGACCTCAGTGTCCAGCGCTCACACCGTCTTCCCCGTCCCCGAAGAGGTCGGACGCCTTTACGACCGCCTGACCGCGCTCGACACCGGCACGGTCGGCGGAAGCCTCCACCTCGGCTACTGGGACGCCGAGGACGACGGTGTGCCGCTCGTGGAGGCCGCCGACCGGCTCACCGACATGATGACGGACCGCTTGCAGGTCGACGAGAGCCACCGGGTGCTCGACGTCGGCTGCGGGGTGGGGCAGCCGGCCATGCGGATCGCCCGGCGCACCGGTGCGCACGTCACCGGCATCTCCGTGAGCCGCGGGCAGGTCGCCCGCGCCACCGCCCTCGCCGAGGCGGCGGGGCTCGGCGAACGCGTGGAGTTCCGCTACGCCGACGCCATGCGGCTCCCCTTCGAGGACAACTCCTTCGACGCCGCCATCGCCATCGAATCGATCTTCCACATGCCCGACCGCGAGCAGGTGTTCCGCGAGATCCGGCGGGTGCTGCGCCCCGGAGGCCGGCTGGTGCTGACCGACTTCTTCGAGCGGGCCCCGATCCCGGCCGGGCTGCGCTCCGCCATGGACCGGTGCTTGCGGGACTTCATCATGACCCTGGCGCGGCCCGAGGACTACGTGCCCATGCTGACCCGGGCGGGCCTGTGCTTCACCGAACTCCTCGACATCACCGAGCAGTGCGTGCGCCGGACGTTCGAGCAGATGAGCAGGTCCCGCGGGGGCCGGGGGGACCTGCAGACCGTGTTCGACGAGGCCGCGGGGGAGAAGTTCGGCCCCGCCGACATGATCGACGTCGACGAGTTCGGCTCCGTCCTGCTGACTGCTCGGAAGCCGGCCTGACAGGGCCGAAGTGCGGCTGAGTCCGGCCCGACCGATGACCTGACTGGCCGTCATACCGCCTGCGCGCGACTCGACCGCACATAATCAGCCACCTCGCCCCGGCGTCACGACCCTCCGGGTCGTCGGCCCGAGGCGAGGAATATGCGGATAATCGCACCAGGTCAGCCGTGGTCACCGCCCTGAAGTACTCCGGAAGACCGGTGTAGGTCACACGAACTCGTGCCCCCTCATGGCGCAAAGAAGACGGTGTCGTCCCGGTCGCCTCGACCAACATCATCAGGCGCTGCTTCACTTGCGCGGCGGGAGCCCCCGTCGCCCGATCGGGCTACTTCAGGGGCTCCCTCTTGACGCATGCGCCGAGACGGAAGAGGGACCGGGATGTCGACCGCAGCGCACCGGCAGCAGCCGGAGCAGCCCGCACAGCAAGCAGGCCGGGCCCAGCTCAGCCTGGGGATCGCCGCTGCGCGGAATCTGGCGAGCACCACCAAGACCGTCCCGCAGATGCAGGGCATCAGCTCGCGGTGGCTGCTGCGCATGCTGCCGTGGGTGGAGGTGAAGGGCGGCACGTACCGGGTCAACCGGCGCCTGGTGTACGAGGTCGGCGACGGCCGGGTCACCTTCGTCCAGGAAGGCGCCGCGGTCAAGGTCGTCCCCGCCGAGCTGGCGGAACTGCCGCTGCTGCGTGGATTCCACGACGACGAGGCGCTGCGGGCGCTGGCCGAGCGCTGCCGGCAGCAGGAGTACGAACCCGGCCAGGTGATCGCCGAACGGGGCCGTCCCGTCGACCACGTCTACCTGATCGCGCACGGCAAGGTCGAGAAGGCCGGCACCGGAAAGTACGGCGAGGAGACCCGGCGCGGCGTGTTGGCCGACGGCGGGTTCTTCGGTGCGCAGGCGGTGGCCGAGGAGCCGGGGAAGTGGGAGTTCACGGCGCGCGCGATGACGGCGTGCACCGTCCTGGCCCTGCCCCGGTACGCCTACGAGGAGGTGGCCGGCCGCCACGAGGAGCTGCGGGCCCACGTGCGCCGGCGCCAGGCCGAAAGGGCGCGTCCGCAGAACAAGAAGGGCGAGGCGAACATCACCCTCGCCTCCGGCCACACCGGCGAGCCGGCCCTGCCGGGCACCTTCGTCGACTACGAGCTCGCACCCCGCGAGTACGAGCTGAGCGTCGCCCAGACGATCCTCCGGGTCCACACCCGCGTCGCCGACCTCTACAACGACCCGATGGACCAGGTCGAGCACCAGCTGCGGCTGACCATCGAGGCGCTGCGCGAGCGCCAGGAGTCCGAGCTCGTCAACAACCCCGAGTTCGGCCTGCTGCACAACGCCGACTACAGCCAGCGCATCTCCACCCACTCCGGCCCGCCCACGCCCGACGACATGGACGAGCTGCTGAGCATGCGGCGCGGCACCAAGGCCTTCTTCGCCCACCCGCGGGCCATCTCCGCCCTCGCCCGCGAGTGCAACAAGCGGGGCCTGTCCTTCGACAGCGCCGACGTGAACGGCCACCCCGTGCCCGCCTGGCGGGGCGTGCCGATCCTCCCCTGCGGCAAGATCCCCGTCTCGGACGAGGGCACCTCCTCCATCCTCGCCATGCGCCTGGGCGAGGGCGAGCAGGGAGTGGTCGGCCTGCGGCAGACAGGGATCCCGGACGAGTACGAGCCCGGCCTGAACGTGCGGTTCATGGGCATCAACGACCAGGCCCTGATCTCCTACCTGGTCAGCACCTACTACTCGGCGGCCGTCCTCGTCCCCGACGCGCTCGGCGTCCTCGAGAACGCCGAGGTCTTCCACACCCCGTCCTGACGGGCACCCCACCCCCCGGAACGGAGAGAAGAACCTTGTCACTGCTGTCCCGGATCACTGCGCCCCCGGCACGTCACGACGTGGCGCGGCTCGTGGCCACGCTGCTCGCCCACCGCCAGGGCGCCCGCCGGCCGGCACCGCAGGCGCTGCCCGGCACCACTCCTCGCCCGGCGGGCACCTCCCTGCCCACCGGGCCGACGGGGCTGGGCACCTCCGCCGCCCGCCTCGCGGCCGGGAAGGCCGGAGCAGCCGGGAAGCCGGCAGCCGGCGCACCGGGCACCCCCGGCGTCTCCGTCGCTTCCGGTGCGTCCGGCGCCCCCTCGGACGACCGGGGCACCGGCGTCCCCGAGCTGTACTGCCCGCCCGCGCTCCGCGACGACCCTGCACTCGCCCGGGAGGTCAACGACCGGCTGGTGGAGTGGGCGGACGAGGCCGGCATCTACGACGGACGGCTCGACCGCGTCCGCGCGGCCGACTTCGGGCGCCTGATGATGCTGGCGCACCCCGACAGCGACGACCCGGACCGGCTGCTGGCGGCGGGCAAGTGCGCCCTGGCCGAGTGGGCCACGGACGACTACTACTGCGACGACGAGACCATGGGCTCCAGGCCCGAACTCCTCGGCTCCCACCTCGGACTCGCCTACACGGCCCTCGACCCCTCCCACCTCCCGGCCCGCTACGCGCCGGCGTGGGAGGAGGAGATGCGCGAGGACCCCGTACGGGTCGCCCTGCGCTCGGGCCTGGACCACCTGTCCCGCTACGCGGAGCCCTCGCAGGTCGCCCGGCTGCGCCACGAGGTCGCCGTCCTCTTCGTGGGCTACGAGCAGGAGGGCTCGTGGCGCTCTCAGGGCCGTATGCCCGGAGTCCGTGAATACCTGGCCCACCGTCAGATCAACAGCTTCCTCCCCTGCATCGCACTCACCGACGTGGTCGGCGGCTACGCGCTGCCCGCCTCCGTATACGCCGAACCGCGCGTGCGCCGCGCCGTGACGATGGCCGCCACGGCCGCCACCCTCGTCAACGACCTCTACTCGATGACGAAGGAACACGACTCCACGGGCGTGGAGTTCAACCTGCCCGTCGTGATCGCCGAGGAAGACGGCTGCTCGCTGCGCGAGGCGATCGAGCGGAGTGCGGAGATCCACGACGAGCTCGTGCACACCTACGAGACGGAGGCCGCGGCCCTCGCCCTCACCGGAACGCCCGAGCTGCGCCGGTTCCTCGCGGGAGTCTGGGCCTGGCTCGGCGGCAACCGCGAATGGCATGCCGGAAGCCCCCGCTACAACGGCGAGTGAGCTCGCCCCTCGCTGCCTCCGCCCCTCTCCGCTGCCGCCCCCGACATCCCGCGCACATCCCCTGCACACCCACGCGAAACCGTGCATGCCGCGCATTCCATCGCGCCATCACGCACGCATGCCGCAATCTGTAAGGAGCACCCCATGACGACCACACCCGCCCCCGCCACGTCCGCCGGCGTCCTGCGCACCGCCTACCAGAAGTCCGTAGCGGAGTACTGGAACAACGAGAAGGACCCGGTCAACCTGCGCCTGGGCGACGTCGACGGCCTCTACCACCACCACTACGGGCTCGGCGACTACGACCCCTCCGTTCTGGAAGGCCCCGAGGAGACCCGGGACCAGCGCATCATCGAGGAACTGCACCGGCTGGAGTCGGCGCAGGCCGACGTCCTCCTCGACCACCTCGGCCCCATCGCCCCCGAGCAGCGCGTCCTGGACGCCGGCTGCGGCCGCGGTGGCACCAGCATCATGGCCAACGCCCGCTTCGGCTGCAGCGCCGACGGCGTCTCCATCTCCCAGGCGCAGGTCGACTTCGCCAACGAGCAGGCCCGCAAGCGCAGCGTGGACGACAAGGTCCGCTACCACTTCGCCAACATGCTGGACACCGGCCTGCCCACCGGCGCCTTCCAGGGCATCTGGAACAACGAGTCCACCATGTACGTGGACCTGAACGAACTCTTCGCCGAGCACGCCCGCCAGCTGGCCTACGGCGGCCGCTACGTCACCATCACCGGCTGCTCCAACGACGTGACGGGCCTGCGCTCCAAGGCCGTGAGCCGCATCGACGAGCATTACACGTGCAACATCCACCCCCGCAGCGCCTACTTCAAGGCCATGGCCGCCAACGGCCTCGTGCCCATCAACGTCGTCGACCTCACGGCCGCGACCATCCCCTACTGGGAGCTGCGCGCCCAGTCCTCCCTCGCCACCGGTGTCGAGGACCCCTTCCTGACCGCGTACAAGGAGGGCAGCTTCCACTACCTCCTCATCGCCGCCGACCGCATCTGACGCCCGCTTGGGCCCGCGCGGCTCAGCGCGCCGGCTGTGTCGCGCGTGCCCGGTCGTTTCACGTCATTGGGCCAGATTTTTAGGCATGAAAGCGTTCTTCAGGGAAATCCGGCCACATCGCACCGCCGCTCGCCGTCCGGGTGCCGGGGCTCTTGACAGCGGTCCGGTTGCATGAAGAGGAGATACCGGATACGGAACTCGGTATGCCGGATGTCTCCATGTGCAGGTGGAACGCCCAACGGGCCGTCGGACGATCGCCGCACTGTCCGGAAGCTGCAACTTACCTCCCCCCGTGGCTGGTTCGCTCGGATGCGGCGGCAGTGCTGACGGCATAATCTCGACCGGTCTGAGTCGTCCCCGCGTGGGTCATCGAAATCTCGCTGCCTCGTCCGCACAGCACACCTGCAATCGGTGTGCTCTGCCCTGCGCGCCCTTGATGAGTTCACGCATTCATCCGAAGAACCGGACGGAGAACGCTGTGGCGGATGGCATTACGGAGTACTCGCTCGGTACCACATTCGCACCGCACTCGGTGTGCGTCGGCAACGCCGGCAAACTCTGGGTCACCACGAGCAACACGGGCACCACGGGCAGTGGGTGCGTCGTTCGCGTCAATCCGCTGCGGCCGAGTGAGTTGAGCTACGCGAACCACTCCCACATGCCCCGGCTCTCCGCGGGGATCATGAAGGACCCCCTCGGCGGCTCCAAGGTGTGGTTCGCCGCGCCCGCGCCCCCGCAGCAGCAGGACCCGATCGTGGCGATGCTGACTACGGCGGGCTACCCCATCACGTTCTATCCGCTGGAGGACGACGCCAAGGCGGAGAGCATCGCGCTCGAGACCACGAAGGTGGGCGGCTCGGGCACGCCGACATACGAGTACAGCCTGCTGTTCGCCGAACCCGTGTACAAGTACGTGGGCGTCCTGCCGATCACCCAGTCCGGCGCCGGCC
Organism: Streptomyces rectiverticillatus; assembly: GCF_013394065.1. Lineage (NCBI taxonomy): Bacteria > Bacillati > Actinomycetota > Actinomycetes > Kitasatosporales > Streptomycetaceae > Streptomyces > Streptomyces rectiverticillatus. Next base: position 474,961 of record NZ_CP040752.1, on the reverse strand, counting down.
AGGTCGAGAAGATGCACGTCGAGCACAACACCTGGCTCTGGGACGTGGCCGTCAGCACCGACACGGACGGGAAGACCCACACGTACTGGGTGACCGGCCAGACGAACAGCAACCCGTCCCGCACCCAGAACGGCCTGTACAAGCGCGCGCCCAGGCAGAGCACCTGGGAACACATCCCGCTGCCCGGCGGGTCGGCGCAGAAGCCCTACTACGTGAAGGTCGACACGGAGGCGGTCTGGGTGACCGCCACCAACCCGAACCAGGTTCTCCGGCTCAACCTGAACACCCTCCGGTGGAAGGAGCGGAACCTGGGCACGGCCGTCCCGCAGCAGCTGACGTTCACCCCGAACGGCGAGGTCTGGGTCGCCTCCAGCGAGGGGATCCACGTCTTCGACGGCCAGATGGAGGAGGAGGGCACCACCATCCGGCTCCCCAGCGGTGGCAAGGCCAAGGGGATCTGCGTCGGCAGCGACGGCAACATCTGGTTCACGAACCCGGACAGGAAGACCATCGGCAGGTACCCCACCGCCATCGCACAGATGGGGGCCCCCTCCCGCCTCGGCCGGACCCAGGTCGTGTCCCACACCGAGACCGTGCTGCACGCCAAGGAGCACGCCGACGCTCCGCTGGTCGCCGAGTACGTGGCCGACGGCCGGCCGATCCCGGGCATCCCGCTCACCTGCCGCATCGAGGCGGAAGGCGCGACCTTCGACGACAACACCCGCGAGCGGGTGATCCTCACCGACCAGCGCGGCCGTGTCTGCCTGCCGCCCGTGTACGCCGGGGACGTCGAGGAGGAGGCGCTCCTGAGCGTCGGCCTCGGCAACACCGAGCCGCACGCGGCCACGACGCTCCACATCAGGCCGGCATAGCGCCTCCCCTGCAGCAGGCGGGCCATCAGCCCGGTCCGCCTGCCCGGTCCATTACTTTCCCCGGAGGGAGCATCAGAATGCCGTCCGACGTGGCACCCGCGACAACCGCGACGCCTGTGAAACCCACCAGCGACACCGACAAATTTCCCCTTCAAGGCCCCGCCGCCGACCTTGCATGGAATGTCGAAGACCACCGTCTGTGGTTCGTGACGGGCGAAGGCGGCATCGGGTATTTCGATCCCCGCAGCCACAGCAACACGCTCTTCCCCCCGGCCACGGGCGTTACGGGCCGGGCGGATGCCATCCTCTCCTGGCCGGGCCACGGCGTGTGGTCGTATGTCGCAGGGGCAGGTGAATCGGCCTTCGTGCGGTGCGACCAGGACGGCAATTACCAGGTCCGGTACGTGAGCGGCAGTTCCCGGTGCCGGGCCCTGGCGCTCGCTCAGGACGAGAACGGCGGCAACCTGATCGTCGCCCCGCTCGTGGACCGCAGCCTCCTGGCCTTCCTGGAGCCCGGGGGCGTCGTCGAGACCTCCCAGGTCTACTCCTCCGGCCTGTACGGGATCGCCGTCGCGGAGCAGGACCCGACGCGGCTGTGGCTCAGCTCCCCCGAGAGCCGGGCCCTCGTCACCTACGACATGGTCACGGGCCGGTTCTCCCAGCCCGTCAGTGTCGGCGCCGAGCCCCAGGATCTGGCGATCAGCGCCGCCGGAGACGTCCTGTGGGTGGCCACCACCGGAAACCGGCTCTACCGGTACGCCGTCAACGACCGCCGGTTCACACAGATCGACATCCCCTCCCCGGCCCACCGGCTCCTCGTGTCGGGTGACGGCACGCTCTGGTTCGCCAGTGCCGTGGGGGATGAGATCGGATACGTCCTGCCGGGGGAGGGTACGGCGTCGGTGATCTCCACCGGCTCCCGCTCCCGCCCGTCGGGCCTCGCCCTGGCCGGAGACGGCGACCTGTGGGTGGCCCTGGCCGGGGACAGCGCCTTGCAGCGGGTGTCCCGGCACCGGCTGGCCGTGCAGTCCGGCGACCACCAGACGGCCGAGGTGGGTCAGCGCTTCCCGGAGCCGCTCGTCGTCAAGGCGACGCTGCTGGACGGAACGCCGGTGGCCCAGCAGCGGATCGAGTTCTCGGTGCAGGCGGGCTCCGCCGTCTTCGAGAACGGCAAGCCGATCGAGATCCGCCGGACCGGGACCGCCGGTGAAGAGCTCGGTGTGGCCACCAGCTCGCTGCTCAAGGCGCTCAAGGAAGGGCCTTGCGTCGTCACCGCCCGCTGGACCGAGGGCGATGCCGTGGCCTCGTTCTCCCGGCTCGTCGTCACTCCGGAGCGGGGCGTCGCGGACCACGTCCGCTACGTGTCGGGGGCGGGGCAGACGGTTCCTGCGGGCAAGTCCTTCGACGAGCCGATGACGGTCGTCGTGGAGGACAAGAACGGCAACCCCGTCGAGGGCGCCGAGGTCACCTTCAAGATCCGGGGTGAGAACGTGGCCACGTTCCCGGGCGGAAAGGACACCGCCAAGGTGAAGAGCGGGCCCGACGGTTCGGCCGAGTCGCCCGTCCTGACCGCCGGCGACAGGCCCGGGGTGTTCTCGGTGCGGGTGTGGGTGGCCAAGACCGCGGTGAGCCTCCTGCTCGACCAGACCATCGAATGACGACGACCGCAATGCGCTGAACGCGTCGATGCGTTCGATGTGTTCGATGCGGCGATGCGTTAACGCGTCGACGCGCCGACGTATGAACGGCTGAACGACGTCCCGGCTCCCGCCCCCCTCCCCGGGCGGGGGCCGGGCCCGACGGCTCCCACGGCCGCACGCCCGATGGAGGAACCGCACCGCCATGCCCCAGACCGGATCGCACGACGACGGATCCCCGCTCCGCACCGAATTCGACTTCGAGCTGCCCCACGGCTACGTGGACGCCGCAGGAACCGTCCACCGCCGCGGCGCCATGCGGCTCGCCACCGCCCGGGACGAGCTGTCGCCCCTGATCGACCAGCGCGTCCGGGAGAACCCCGCCTACCTCGGGGTCGTCCTCCTCAGCCTCGTCATCACCCGCCTCGGCACGGTGACCGACATCCACGCGGGCGTCGTGGAAGGCCTCTTCGCCACGGACCTCGCCTACCTCCAGGACTTCTACCGGCGTATCAACGGCCTCGACTCCGGCCACGGCGCCGTCGCCTGCCCGTCCTGCGGCACCAGCTTCGCCGTGCCGGGTTCAGTGGCCGGTGGTCGCCTGGGGGAAGCATGACGCACCCCGCGCAGCGGCTCCGGGAAGAGGTGGCCTACATCGCCTACCACTTCCACTGGGGGTACGCGGATCTCCTCTCCCTGACGCACGAGGAGCGGCGCGCCTGGGTGCGCGAGATAGCCGGGATCAACACCGCGCTCGCTGAGGGGCGGGGTGCCCGGTGAAGACGACGGGGCGGTGGCGCCGACCGGCGCGGGACCGGGCCCGGGCGATCCGGGCCCGCCGCGGACGTGAGGAGTTCGCCGCGGAACAGGCCCCGGTCGTTGCGCCCGCCGCCGTCCCCGAGCGGGCTCACGGGGAGTGGCGGGCGGTGGCACCGGCCGGGCTGGTGCGGCTTCCGGCCCTGGGGGCCGGCGGGCCCGCCGCCTTCCGGGAGCAACTCGCGGCGTGGCGCCCGGCCCCGACCGTCACGACGGCCGGCCGGCTGCTGCCGCGCGCGGTCCCGCTGGCCGGGGTGGCGGCGCGGGGGCCGCTCGCGGCTTTGCGCTTGCCGCCGCGGATGGGCGCGGGCGGGGCGCCGGCCGCTCCGGCTCTGCCGTACGCGCCGATAGGCGGCATGCCGTCGCTCCCCGACGGAGCGGCGGCTGACCCCCTGGCCGGTGCGGCCCGCTCTCTTGAAGGCGCTCCGGAGACCTTGGCCGAGGAGGCGCCCGGCGCGGGGTGGCGCGGCGCGCTGAGGTCGGCGGTGAACGCCTTTGGGGGCCGGGCGAGGCGGCCGGATACGCCGGGGGCGCCTACGCCGGTCGGTGGCGTGGCCGCCTCCGCGCCGGTCGGGGGGTCGGCCACCCACGCTGCGTTCGCGGTACGGAACGGGGCCGTCGGTTCGAGGCGGGGAACCGGGAGCGGCCGCCGCGGCCCCACCGCGGGGGCCGTTGCGGGAGGTGCTGCAGGGGCTTCCGAGGCCGATCGGGGAGTCCGCGAGGGAGCCGGTGCAGCGCCCGTGGGGCCTCTGCCCGGCAGCAGACGCGGAGCGGCCTCCGGCCTTCCCCAGGCCACCCCGGGCCCGCTGCCCCGGCCCCGAACCCGAGCAGGCTCCGCCACCGCGACGGAAACAGGAGTGGGCTTCGATGCAGGGCGTCCGGGACCGGGGGCACTTCCAGGTAGCGGCCTCGCGCCGGGAGCCGGAGGAACCTCCGGTGCACCACTCGGCGCGCCACCGGGGCCCGTTGCAGGTGACGGCGTCCGACCGGGCGCCGGGGGAGCGACCGGTTCGAGTCCCGGCGCCGGGCCCGGCTTCGGGCATGCGTCCGGTGCCGGTGCCGGTGCCGGACGCGGCGACGGGCCCGGGGGATCTTCCCGTGCGGCTTTCGGCGCGCCGACGGGGCCCGTTGCTGGGAGCGGCCCAGGGCCGGGGGCCGGGGGAGCGGCCGGTTCGAGTCCCGGCGCGGGGCCGGGTTTTGGGCTTGCGTCCGGTGCCGGTGCCGGTGCCGGTGCCGGTGCCGGTGTCGGCCGTGGCGAGGGGTCCGGGGGGTCTTCCCGTGTGGCTTTCGGTGCGCCGACGGGGCGAGTTGCAGGGAGCGGCCCGGGGTCGGGGTCCGGGGGAGCGGCCGGTTCGAGTCCCGGTGCCGGGCCGGGTTTCGGGCTTGCGTCCGGTGCCGGTACTGGTGTCGGCCGTGGCGACGGGGCCGGGGGAGCGGCCGGTTCGAGTCCCGGCGCGGGGCCGGGTTCCGGGCTTGTGCCCGGTACCGGTGTCGGTGTCGGTGTCGGCCGTGACAATGGGCCCGAGGGATTCTCCGGGGCAGCATTCGCCTTACCAGCGGGGCCCGTTGTCGGCGCCGTACCCGGGCCCAGTGCCGGGGTACGGAGGAACTCCGGCCATGGGGAGGGGGCGGGTGCATCGTCCGGTGCAGCACCCGGCGCGCCGGCGGGGTCGGTTGCCGGTACCGGGGCCGGAACCCGTACCGGCGCAGCCAGGCGCGGCGCAGTGCCGGGGTCAAGTTCGGACCCGGCCGAAGAGGCTGCGGTCGGCTTCGGTGGCCCCGGCGGACCAGGAGCCCGCTTCGGGCGGGACGCAGGGGCCGGGACCGGCCCGCTCCCCTGGAGCCGCCCCGATGCAGGGACGACCGCTCCCGCTCCGGGCTTCCCCGCCGGTACCGGCCCGGCGCCGGCCCCCGGCCCCTCCGTAAGGGCCGCATCCGGCAACAGACTCGGGTTCCTGGGCCGCGACAGCAGCGCAAATCCGCTCGGTCCCGCTACCGCCCCCGGTGCGGGGCCCGGCGGGGCACCGGACTCGGGCCCCGCGAACCCCGTCCCCTTCGGCTCCGGCCCCGGCTCCGGCCAGTTTCCCGCCGTCGGCACCGCCTTCCCGGCCGGTTCCGGGTCTCAGCACGCCGTACCCGGCCCGCACCATGGTCCGGGCGGCACCCGCCCGGAGTCCGCTGCCCGTAGCGATGGAGACGGGTCCGGACCCCTCAGGGGGTACGCCTGGGCGCCCCTCGGTGACCCTCCCGGTGCCGCCGGGGCCCCCGGTCGGCTCGCCGGAGACGGTCGCCCGAGCGGCTCCGCCTCCCGGCGGCTCGGGATCGGCCGACCGCTGCGGGAAGTGCCCCGTACCGCCATGCCCCTCGCATCCCCTCCGCCGGCCGCGGCCGGCCCCGGAGCGACGCACCCGGGCCCACTGTTCACGCCCGCACCCGCACCCTCACCCGAGCCCTCGACCGGCACGCCCGCGCCCGCCCCTGCCACCTCCCCGGCCGCCCGCGAGATCGCCCGTGAAGTCGCCCGCGCTCACGCGGACCTCCTGGCCGAGGCCGTGCTCCCCGCCCTGGAGGCCTCGCCCCGCGCCCGCCGGGCGCAGCGGTCGCGCTCGTCGACGTACGACCAGCCCGCTCCCACCGCGCCCAACACCGCCCCCGCTCCCTTCCCCTGGGGATCCGCCGAGCCCCGTTAGCGACCCGCCGCCCCTGTCCCCGACCCGACGGAGACCCCGCACATGCTGGACCAGCCGTTCGCCGTCAGTTCCCACTTTCAGCTCTCCATCGGCCTCCACGCGCTGGGCTCGTTCACCTCCTGTGACGGCCTGGGCTGTGCGATGGAGGTCGAGGAGCGCGTCGAGGGCGGGCTGAACGGGCACGTCTGGCACCTGCCGACCCGCCTGCGCTACACGAACGTCGTGCTGACCCGGCCGCTCTCCCAGCAGACGGTCCTCATCTGGGCCTGGCTGCAGCAGCAGGTCCGTGAGCCGGTGCGGCTGCCGGGCCAGCTCGTCGCGCTCGGCCCGGACCGGCAGCCGATCGTGCGGTGGCTGCTCGACGGTGTGCTGCCGGTGCGCTGGAGCGGGCCGACGTTCGACACGGACCAGTCGCAGCCGGCCCGGGAGACCTTGGAGATCACGCACAACGGATTCCTGGGGATCACGGTCTGAGCCGGCCCCCGGCCGGTTCCGGCCCACCCCCGGCGCACCTCCAGCCCATCCCCAGCCCATCCCCCGAGAGGACCGCATGCTGTCCGAGCTGCTGGGAGGCGCCCCGGTACGGGCCGCCCTCGTGATCTACGATCCGCCGACGGGCACCGGCAACACCCCCGGTCCCGAACGCGGGCGCGTCCGGCTGCACTTCAACCCGGACCGCGTCCAGGTGGGCAAGCAGGCCCGCTGGGACCGCAGCAGGTCGCCGTCCAACGGGGAAGCGGCCCAGGCACAGTTCGTGGGCGCGCAGCCGCGCACGATGACGCTGGAAGTGTTCCTCGACGCGGGGGACTTCCGCTCCAGCGTGCAGGACCAGGTCGAGAAGCTGCTCGACTGCTGCGCCCCCACCTCCGCGAGCACCACGGCCAAGCCGGCCTCCGCGCCGTGGGTGCGGCTGGAGTGGGGCCGTTCGCGGACGACGGCGTTCCTGGCGCTGGTGACGCAGGTCGACGCGACGTACACGCGCTTCGGGCACGACGGCGTGCCGCTGCGCGCCTCCTGCAACATATCCCTGGAGGAGGTGGGCGGTTCGGCGCCCCGGCAGAACCCGACCTCCGGCGCGGACGGGCCGGTGGCCACGCACCGGGTGGTCGCGGGCGACACCCTCGCCGGGCTGGCCTGGCAGGCGTACGGCGACGCCACCCGCTGGCGGGCCATCGCCCGCGCCAACGCCGTCGACGACCCCTCCCGGGTGCCGCCGGGCACCGTACTGGTGCTGCCGGTCCTGGAGGAGCGGGCCGGGTACCGGGCCGGGCACCCGGCAGCGGAGGAGCGCACCGCGGGAGGCCCCGGATGACGCAGCGGACGTACGCGGCGGAGCCGGTGATCGCCTTCGGCTCCGTCCTGCAGGAGCTGTGGGCCGACCGCCTCGTGGAGGCCGTGGTCGACACCGCCGTGGGCACACCGGCCCGGGCCCGCCTGCGGTTCCGGGACCCCGGCAACCGTCTCCTGGCAGCAGCGGGCATCAAGGTCGGATCACCGCTGACGGTGTCCGTGGCCGCCGCCCGCCGCCGCGCCCGCGCCGAGATCTTCGACGGGGAGGTCACCGCGCTGGAGACCGAGGTGGACAGCGACGGCACCTTCACGACCGTACGGGCCATGGACCGGGGGCACCGGCTGATGCGCGGGCGGCGCGTGGCCGCCTACGCCGACACGACCGTCGCCGAGGTCGCGCGGGCGGCCGCGGGCCGGCACGGGCTGAAGACGGGCACCATCGAGGCGGAACGCACCCGGATCGAGCACCTCGCCCAGCCCAACCTGACCGACTGGGAGCTCCTCACCCACCTGGCCGACCAGCGCGGACTGCGCCTGTCGGTCGAGGGCAGCAGCGTGCACATGACCCGCCCCGCGGCCGCGAGCGGCGCCCCCGCACCCACCACGGGAGCGGACCGCAGCCCGTACGTCCTTCAGTACGGGGTGAACCTGATGGCGCTGCGGGCCGCCGTGTCCTCCGAGGGGCAGGTCGCCGACGTGGAGGTCCGCGGCTGGGACCCCGGGACCAAGGCGGCGCTGTCCGCCAAGGCGAGTGCGGGCCGCAGCGAGCGGCTGAGTTTGGGTGTCACCCCCGCGCAGCTCGGCGGCGCGTTCGGCGGTGCGCCGTCGGGGCTGCTCGTCAGCGGCCGTCCCTACACCGCCGCGCAGCAGGTGGACGTCGCGGCCCGCGGGGTGGCGCAGGAGGCGGCCGCCGCCATGGCGCAGCTCTCCGCCGAGGCCGCGGGCACCCCGGAGCTGAGGGCCGGGGTGCCCATCGCCCTGGCCGGGGTGGGCGAGCCCTTCACCGGCAAGTACACGGTCACCGCCTGCCGGCACGCCTTCGACGGCGAACAGGGCTACCGCACCCACGTCCACGTCGGCCCGCTGCCCCCGCCCGTCGTGCCCTACCCGCCGCCCCTGTGCGGGCTCGGCGTCGCGGTGGGCGTGGTGACCGACACCAAGGAACCGGGTCAGGGCCAGCGCGGCGCCGTACGGCTGCGCCTGCCGTGGCTCTCCCAGGACTACGTGACCGACTGGGTCCGTACCGTCCAGTGGGGCGGGGCCGGCGGAGGCGGCGTCTTCGCGCCGGAGGCCGGGGACGAGGTGCTCGTCGGCTTCGAACACGGGCGCCTGGACCGCCCGTACGTCATCGGCGGCCTCTACAACGGCGTCGACGCCCCCACCGACCACGGCCTGCCGCTCGTCGACGCCGGCACCGGGCGCGCCAACCGCCGCTCGCTGGCCTCCCGCACCGGGGACCGCCTCGAACTGCTCAGCACCACCGACGGGCCCCAGGGCGTCCGGCTCCTGACCGGCGACGGCAAACTCACCACCCACCTCGACCGGAAGGACACCACGATCGCCTTCGCCGCGGGGGAGGGCGGGAAGACCGTACGGGTCTCGCTCGACGGGCGAGGCGACGGCACCCTCACCATCGACGCGGGGGAGGCGGGCAGCGTGGTCGTCACGGCCGGCACCGTCACCGTCAAGGCGGAGGGCAGCGGCGGGGGAGAGCTGCGGCTCGAAGGCGCCACCGTCACCGTCGAGAGCAAGGGCGCACTCAAGCTCAACGGCAAGAGCACGACCATCACGGGCGACACCGTGGACATCAACTGACGTACCGAAACTGACGTACCGACAACTGGCGCACGGTGGACCTTCCAGGAGAGGACGGACCGTGGACATCATCGGCGCGGGGTGGGCCTTCCCCGCCGTCATCACCGGCACGGGCCGGGTCGGCCTCGCGCGCGGCAGCGACGACGTGGAGCAGGCCGTCCGCATCATCCTGTCCACCGCGCCCGGCGAGCGGCCCATGCGCCCGGAATTCGGCTGCGGGATCCACCGGCTCGTCTTCGACTCGCTCGACGCCACCACCGTCGCCCGCGCCGACGTGGAGGTGCGCCAGGCCCTGGACCGGTGGGAGCCGCGCATCGAGGTCGACGACCTCCTCTTCAGCACGGACTCCGAGGACACCGGCGTGCTCTACATCGACATCCGCTACCGGCTGCGGGCCACCAACGAGCCCCGCAACCTCGTCTTCCCCTTCTACACCCTGCCCGGCGAATCCCCGGATGAGTGACCCATGTCCATCTCCCTACCCACCCCCGGACCGGGGAGCGCCTCCGCTTCCGTTCCCGCCTCCGCTTCCGCGTCCATGCCCGAGCCGGGTCCGGCGGGCCCGGCGGGTCCGCCGGACCCGGCCGGCGTTCCCGTCCCCGACCTCGACGACCTGCGCTTCCAGCCGCTCGTCGACGCCGCCAAGCGCGCTCTCCCGGAGCGCGTACCGGAGTGGACCGACCACAACGTCTCCGACCCCGGCGTCACCCTGATCGAAGCCTGCGCCGAGCGCGCCGACCAGCTCTCGTACCGCCTCGACCGGATGACGGACCGGCAGCGGTCCGCCCTGCTCCGGCTCATGGGCATCACACCGCTGCCCGCCTCTCCCGCCCGCGTCGTCGTCGAGTTCTCGCGCGGCGGCGCGCTTCCCTCCCGCGTGATCCCGGAGGGCACGGAGGTCCGGACCGGCGACGGCGAGGAAGCCGTCGTCCTGTGCACCATCGCTGCGCTGACCCTCGCGGAGGGGCAGTCCTCCGGGTGCGTGGAGGCCGTCGAACAGCCCGTCACGTACCACGAGGTGCTGGGTGTCGCCGACGGCGCCCCGGGCGGCCGGTTCGCGACGTCGCAGCGCCCCTGGGGACCCGGGGCGCCCGCCGCGGATCCGCCCTTCGGGCCGCCGGTCACGGTCTGCGTGGATCGGGTGGCATGGCCGCCCGTACGGACGTTCGCCGAGGCCGGACCGGACACCCCGGCCCACTGGTGGGACGACGCCGCGTGCGAAGTCGTCTTCGGCCCGCTGGTTCCCGCGGAGAGCGGCAGCGTGCGGCACGGGGCCGTGCCACCGGCCGGCGCCGCGATCAGCGCCGAGTACACCGCCTACCGGGGCAGCAAGGGCGGCGTCCCCGCCGGCACGCCCCTCACCGTCGCGGCACCGGCCGGACTGACCGCCGTCGTCCGCACGGTGCTCGCGCCCGCGCAGGACGCGGAGGACCGGCGGCAGGCGCTGGAGAGGGCCGGGCTCGGCCTGGCCCCCTTGCGGCGCGCGGTCACCGCGGCCGACCACGAGCAGCTGATCGAGGAGCACGTCGGCGGACTGGCCCGGGTGCGGGTGACGGCGCTGACACGCCCCACCGACTCCCGCGTGCCGGAGGCGTTCGGCGTACCGGAACGCCCGGCCGAGGTCCTCGCCTGCGCCGTCGCCGCCCGGAACCCCGGCAGGGTGGTGCACTACTACGACGACGGCACCATCAAGGCCCGCTCGCTGACCCTCCGGATGCCGGACACGGACGACGGCCGCACGAGCGCGCCCACCCTGAGCGGCGAGACCGACGACGTGCCCGACGAGGTCCAGGAGGCCAAGTGCCTGAACGCCGTCATCCGCACCGGCGAACACCAGCCGAAGCTCCCGCTCGAACAGCCCCCGCGGCTCTGGTTCTACGGACAGCACTGCCTGTGGGACGGCGGGAGCGGGCCGCGCGAGATCCGGGAGGAGTTCCCCGGCCTGCCGGACGCCTTCTGCGCCGACCTCGACGAAGTGGCCGTGCTGGCCGACCCCGACACCCCCGACGCCTACGAACTGTTCTTCTTCAAGGGCGAGACCTTCTATCACCGCGCCTACACCGTCGTCCCCGGCGGCCGGGGGTTCCTGCCCCGGCCGGACAGCAGGGGCGTGACGTCGCGCATCTCGGAGGCGTTCCCCGGGCTCTCCCCGCAGTGCCAGGACACCCCGGACGCAGTGGCCGTCGTCAACGGCGTCTTCTTCTTCATGAAAGGGACGCGGACCGAACCCGCCCTCTGGCGCCCTGAGGACGCCCTCCTGCACGTCCTCCTCGTGCCCCGCACAGACGCCGACCCCGAACAGAAGCCGGCCGCCGGGGAGTTCGACATCCCGGCGGACGTCCTCGCGCGGGTGAGTGCCGTCGTCGACGCCTCACGGCTGCTCGGCGAGCGCCTCGGCGTGGGCCCTCCCCGCTACCACTCGTTCGGCGTCACCGCCACCGTCCGGCCGTGGAGCAGCACGCAGGACGACGAGGCACGGGCCCGGCAGGCCGCCGAACGCGCCCTGCGCCGCTTCTTCCACCCCACGGCCGGAGTGCCGGACGGGCGGGGCTGGCCGTGGGGCCGCCGCGTCCACGCGGGTGACGTCTTCACCGCGCTGGAACCGCTCCCGGAGCTTCGCGGCACACTCGCCGTCGGCCTGACTCTGCCCCCGGTCCGGGGGGCTGAGGACACCGACGACGGCGACGGCGACAGCGACGGCCGGGCCGTCACGTCCGTCGAGGTCTCCGACGGCGGCCTCGTTCTGCTCGACGGCGTGAACATCACCGTCGCCCGCCCCGAGGACTGACCACAGGGCCCGGCGCCGGTCGCCGGGATCCCGGAGAGGACCGCACCGCCATGGATCCGCATCCCGCACGCCGCGCCGCACGCCCCCTCGCCCTGCCGTCCGTCTACTCCGGCGACACGGTGGTCGAGGCGTTCGCCGCCGCGATCGGCGAGGCCCTGGCCCCGACGGAGGAGCGGATCGAGAGCCTCGACGCCGTCCTCGACCCGTGGCGCGCACCTCCCGCCTTCCTGGACTGGCTGATACGCATCACCGGCGCCCGGGTCGAGCCCGGGTGGAGCGAGAACCAGCGCCGCAAGGCCGTCGACCTGGCGCCCCGGCTGACGGCACACCGGGGCACCCCGTACGGGCTGCTGCTGGAGGCGAAGGAGCTCCACGGCTGGGACAACCTCGTCATCGACGACCCCGGTGGCGTCTTCACCGATGGCGAGAGGCCTCCTCGGGCGGGCCGCATGCTCAACGTCACCCTGACCGCGGGCCGAGCCGAGGACCGCCAGGCCCTCGAACACCGGCTCACCCGCCTGGTGCGCGCGCACTGCCCCGCGCACCTGCCGTTCAAGGTCGCGGTCATCAGTGACCAGGGAGCCGGCGGACAGGCGCGGCGCACCGAGAGCCCCGGGCCTCCCGGGCCCGCCCCCGCCACCCCTGACGAGAGGTCACAGCAGGGATGAGTCTGCCGACACCCGAGTACGACGGGCGCACCCGCGACCAGGTCGTCGCCGCCGCCGTCGACGCCGTACACCGAAAGGTCGGGGTATGGAGCGGGCAGGACCGCGCCGACCCCGGCCGGGGCCTGATCGAGACGTGCACCGACATGGTCGTGGCCCTACGCGACCGGATCAACCTGGCCCCCGACCAGCGCCGCCTGCAGGTCCTGAGCACGCTGGGCGTCCGGCCGTACCAGCCGTCGCCCGCGCAGACCGAGGTCGTCTTCCGGCTCGCGGCACCGCCGCCCGAACCGGTCGTCGTCCCCGCCGGGCTGGAGGTGGCCACGCGGCCGGTGGGAGAGGACGAACCGGTCGTCTTCAGCACCCTGACCGAGGCCGTCCTCAACCCCTGCGTCCTCGTCGCGTCGGGCAGCTTCCGTGAGCGGCGCACCGGCGGCGGGGCCCTGGAGGGCACGCTGACCGGGCTGGGCGCCGACGCGGGCAAGCCCGTCGAGCCCGCCGCCCCCGCGTACGCCGGGCCGCCCCTCCACCTCAACCTCCCCTATCTGGAGGACTTCCCGGCCTCCGGGGACGCCATGGACGGCATCGGCATCGGCATCGGCATCGGCATCGGTAGCGGCCTCGGCGCCGCGCCCGGCGGCCCGCCTGCCGAGACCGACCCCTACGCGCTGATGGTCCTGTCCGTGCCCGTCCCCAACACCCGGGTGACGCTCGACGTCCGGCTGGGCGAGGCCCCCGTCACCACGGCCGGAGGCGGCAGCCGCCCGGCGCGGGGCCGGTGGGAAGCCTGGCAGGGGACGCACTGGACCCCCTGCCGCATCGTGACGGACAGCGTGACCGCCCTCGGCCGGCCGGGACAGATCACCCTCGACCTCCCGTCCGCCCACGCGCCCGCCCAGCTCCTCCTCCACCGGCGGCCGGACCCCGGCCCGGGCTCCGGCCGGGACCCGGGTCCGGGAGAGGAGCCGGACACGCCGCGCCGGCTGCGCGACGTCGGCCTGATCCGCTACCGCACGGATGCGGGACAAGCCCTCCTGACCGAGGTCGCGCTCAACCCGGTGCTGAGCGTGCCCGTCCCGGTCGTCCAGGCCCGGCTCGTCCAGGACGAGGTGCTCGGCACGGCATCCGGCACCTCCGGCGAGCGGCTGCGCTTCGCTCACCCGCCGATGTCCCGGTCCACCGACCCCCTCGTCGTCGAGGCCACCCTCGGCGGGCGCACCGAACGGTGGACGCACGTCGCCTCGCTCGCCGGATCGGGGCCCGGCGACCGGCACTTCACCCTGGACCCGCGCACCGGCGAGGCCGTGTTCGCGCCCCTGGTGGCCGGGGCCCGCGGTCCGCGGCAGCACGGGGCGGCGCTGCCCGCGGGCGCGGTCGTCCGGGCGCGGCGCTACCTGTCCGGCGGCGGGGCACGGGGCAACGTGCCCGCCCGGACGATCACGGTGCTGCGGACACCGCTGCCCTACATCTCCTCCGTGACGAACCCCGCCCCCGCCGTCGGCGGCACGGAGCGCGAGAGCGCCGCCGCCTGCGCGACCCGCCTGCCGCTCGGCTCGCCCGTGCCCGAACGGGCCGTCGTCCCGCGCGACTACGAGCAGCTGGCCCTCGCCGCCTCCGCGGGCATGGCCCGCATCCACCACATCCGGGACCTGACCGACGACGCGCTCGACCCGGCGCGCAACTACGTCCCCTGGGAGCCCGCCACGACCGAGGTCCGGTTCACCCTCGCGCCCGGCATGGGGGAGGTGCGCCCGGGGGCACAGGTCACGACGGAGGACGGGAAGACGGTCTTCACCACGACCGCGGCGGCCGTCCGCGAACTGCCGCAGCCCATGGGCACGGCGCCCCTCCGCCTCCGCCCGAACGCCACCGGCGCCGAAGAGATGTTCCTCGCCGGGAGCTATACGGCGGAGTCCGGCTTCTCCGGCCCCTTCAAGGAACACGGCAAGCTCGTCCTCGCCCTGGTGCGCATCGCGAAGCCGCACGATCCGCGCAACCTCACCCTGTGGGTCGCGGCGTCCAGGGACGGCCGGCAGCCGGACGACCGCATCGCGGTGTCCGTGTTCGCGCCGCGGAGAGGCAGGCCTTGGTGGGACACCGCCTCTCCGTGCGCGTATGCCGCTGCACCTGCCGAGGGGATCACGGTGACGGGTGGTGAAAAGGGCGGCCAGGGTGGCCAGGGGACGAGCCTCGCCGCTCACCCCGTCCCCCTGGCAGACTCTGCGCGGTGGCTGGCCGCGGTCGAGCGGGGCGAGCTCGCCACGACGCCGCAGGAGGCTCTCGAAGCTCCCGGACACGACCTTCCGGTGGACGGAGCCGCCTGCTGGCTGGCCGTCCAGATCCTCGACCCCAAGGGCACGGACGACACCACGTACACCGTCCACGCCGACTCCGGCACCACGAAGGACGTGCCCGCGGTGCAGTACGCGACCCACCTTGCGGGCCACAAGGAGGCCGTGTCGACGGGGCAGCCCGGACAGGTCCTCCCGGTACTGGAAGCGCCGGTGTACGGCGACCTGCCGGTGATCCGCGTCGGCGCGGACGACTGGACGACCGTCCTGTCCTTCACCGACTCGCAGCCCGACGACAAGCACGTCGTGGTCAACGCCAGTACCGGCCAAGTCCACTTCGGGCCCTGGATCGGCAACCGCCAGTACGGCAAGGTCCCTCTGAAAGGCACGAAGATCACTGCGGGCAGCTCGTACAAGGTCACCCTCGGCACGGCCGCCAACGACATTGCCCAGGGCGGCGTCAACCGTGTGAAGGATCCCCTGGACGGCGTCCTGGGCGTGGTGAGCACCTCTCCCACGCACGGTGGGAAGAACGGCTACACGGACACCAGCGGCGGCAGCACCCAGGCCGGCGTACGGCTCATGGTCGTCCCTTTCGTCACGGCCGACGAACGCGGCTGGTTCCCCTTCCACATGCTCACCCCCGGCCGCGACGCCGCCGACACCTTGCGACGCTCCCTGCGGGCCCGTCAGCCGGAAGGGGTGCCCGTGTGGCTGGAACAGCCCGGCTACCGGGGCATCCGCGTCGACGCCCGCATCGTGCCCGCCGACTACCGGACCGCCTCCGAGCGCGCGGCCCTCGGGGCGGCCGCCGAACGCGCCCTGTACCGGTACTTCAGCCCGGTCGGCGGCGGCCCGGACCGCACCGGCTGGCCGCTGGGGCGTCCGGTGCACGTGGGAGAGGCGTTCCGGATCCTGGAGCAGGTGCCCGGAGTCGCCCGCGTGGCCACCGCGACGCTGACGCCGGTCGATCCGCGCAGCGGCGTGGCCGAGGAGCCCGTCGACCTGGTCGGCTGCGGGCCGGGCGAGACCGTGTACTCCGTCGAACACCGGATCACCGTTGCGGAGGTGCCGTCATGAGCGGGACGGATCAGGGCGGCTCCGGAAACCGGAGCCCGCACGGGGTGCCCCGGCTGCTGGCCGTCGACTGGGCGGCGGACCGGCTGGCCGTGGTGGGCCTCGGCACACCGGCGAGCCCGGAGCCGCCGCGCACCGTCGGCGTCGGGAGCAACCCCCGTGCGGTGGCCACCGGCGCGGACGGTACCCGGGCCTACGTCGCCGACCACGGCTCGGGGACGCTGACGGTGGTGGACTTGACCGGCGCCGAGCCCGTGGTGCTGCAGAGCGTTCCCACCGGCCCGGGCCCGGTCTCCGTGGTCGCCGGGCTCGCCCGCGACCGCGTCTGCGTGGCGGACGACTCGGGCGGGGTCGTGGTGTTCGAGGCCGGCGGCGAGCGCGTGGCCGAACTCGCCGTGGGCAAGGGGCCGTGCACCCTGGCAGCGGCCCCCTCAGGGGAGCGGGTCTGCGCCGTCGACGTGACGGGCGGGACGGCCTCGGTCATCGGCGTGGCCGGGCCGGCCGTACCGTCCGTGACCGGCACCGTCCCAGTGAACGGAGCCACCGGGGCCGTCGCGGTGTCCCCGGGCGGAGCGTTCGCGTACGTCGGGGCCGGGGCGGACGGCGCGACCGGCGCGGTGAAGGTCGTCGACCTGGTCCAGGGCACCGAAGTGCCCGGGGGAGCCATGGAGGGAGTCGGCGCCGAGCCGCGCGCGATCGCGGTGAGCCCGGCCGGCGACCGCATCTGCGTGGCCGCCTACGGCTCGGCGTCGGTCGCGGTCGCCGGACTCGACTCGCAGAGCGGGCGGCCGGGCCCCGTCGTCACGGTCGCTACCGGCGCACACCCGGTCGCCGTGGCCTTCACACCGGACGGTCGGCTGATCCACGCCGTCAGCCAGACCACGGGGAAGGTCACCGCCATCCGCCTGGACGCACTGGGGCAGGAGCAGGGGCAGGAGCAGGGGCAGGGACAGGAACCGGAGGCTGTGGAACTCGAGGTCGCGACCGTGCCCTCGGGCGTCGTGTTCGGTCCCGGTGGCCAGTACGCGTACGTCACCGACCAGGCGACGGGCCGCCTCGTCACCGTACGCGCGGCTCCGTACAAGGTGGGGGAGGTCGGCACGGGGGCCGGTTCGAAGCCGGTCGGCGTCGCGGTGTCCCCGGACGGCCGGTGGGCCTACGCGGCCGATGCCGCGGCCGCCAAGCTCGCCGTGCTGGACCTCGAACACCTCTCGCCCGGCACGCCCGTCGGCCTCGAAGACGGGCACAAGCCCTGGGACGCCGCCGTGGCGCCGGACCGGACGTTCGCCTGTGCGACCAGCCCGGACTCGGACCACCTCCTCCTTCTGACGCCTGCCTCGGGAGGAGAGACCCTGGAGAGCGGCGAAGGCCCCCGGGTGACTCCGGTCGCGCTGGCGCCGGGATCCCGGCCGCACGGCGTCGCCGTCACCCCGGACAGCCGGTACGCGGTGACCGCCGACCACGGCACGGCGACGGTGTCGCTCGTCGACCCGCGCGGGGGCACGTACACGATCGGCGCGGACGTCGTCCAGTGCCGCCAACCCGACGGCGTCGTACTGTCCAAGGACGGCCGGACGATGTACGTCGCGGACTTCGGTGAAGCCCAGCCGGGCCTACTGGGCGGGCAGATCGCCGTCCTCACCAGGGACGCCTCGGGCCGGTGGGCACACACGTCGGTCATCGACGCACAGACAGGGCAGTTGTCGGGCCCGCATGAGATGGCGCTGTCGCCTGACGAACGGCTGCTGTACGTCGCCGACTACCAGAACAACACGGTGTCGGTCCTCGGGCGCGACGGTGACGGCGACGCTTGGGCCTTTCGCCGGATCATCACCAAGTCCCCCGCCCTGAAAGAGCCTTACGGCCTGGCCCTCTCGCCGGACGGGGCCACCCTCTACGTGTCCAATGCCGCCGACAACAGGGGCACCGTCGAGATGTTCGACGTCGCTGACGGCAAGGGCGACTTCACGGGGACCATCATCATCAGGCCGAACCAGAAGGACGTCCATCTCGGGCTGGCGCTGTCCCCGGACGGCCGGTTCCTCTACGCAGCCGACGAAGAGCTCAGCGCGGGAGCACAGGCGGCGACCGGCACGGTGTACGGAGTGCTTCTGGACGAGCACAAGCGGGCCGTCGTCGTGGCGAACGCCGCGTCGGCCGTCGGCATCGACACACCCAGCGGGCTCGTCTGCCGAGACGACCACACCCTGTGTGTCGTCAACCAGGGCGACAAGACGGTGGCTTCGCGCCCCGCCTGCCTGGCCGTGCTCACACTGGACGAGACCGGGCTGGCCGTGCACGAGAGCAAGACCGAGCCTCTCGACAAGGACGTCCTCCCGTACTCACCCGCCGTCTCGGACGACGGCACCCTCTGCATCGCCGATTTCGACGGGCCGACGGTCACGGTCTTCGGCTCCATGGTCACGCCCGTCCCGGTCGGGGTGGCGGCCGGCTCGCAGCCGTGGGACGTGGCCGTCACCCAGGACGGTGTCTACGCGTACGTCACCGACCGCCGCGCCGGAGCCGTCCGGTGCGTCCGTCTCGCCGACCACGACGTCAGCACGCTCCCCGTGGGCGAGGACCCCATGGGCGTGACGAGCGGGCCGGGCGGCGTCCGTGCCTACGTCGCCGACCACGGCGGCAACAGTATCTCCGTCCTCGACAGAACCCCTGAGCGGACAGGGACGCCCGTCTCCGTGGAAACGGCCGAGGGTGCCCGGGCCCTGGCGCTCCACCCCCGGACCCCGTACGTCTATGTCGCCCGGGACAACAGCCTCGACGCCGTGGCCCTCGACGGCGGTCCGGCCGGGCCCGCCTTGAGTCCGGGCGCCTCCTTGAGTACCGGCGCGTCCCTGTGCGCCGCAGCGGTGCATCCGGGTGGAACGTACGCCTACGCGGTGGACGCCGGCGGCTCCGTGCCCGAGGTACGCGTCGTCGACCTGTCCGCTGCCGGCCGGCCCGTCCGCGCCGAGGCGGAGCCGGTACAGCTCCCCGGCGGCGCACGGCCCACCGGCATCGCCCTCCACCCCTCGCAGCCTTGGGGATACGTCAGCGGGGTGAAGGACCGTGCTCACGACGGTGCCCCGGACGGCGTCCTGTGGGTGCTCGACACGTCGCATCCCGACCGCCCTTCTCTGACCGGCACCGTGCAGCAGCCCCTCCCCGCCGTCGACGGCATCACCGTCCACCCGGGTGGCACCGGCCACGCCTATCTCGTGACCCGCTCCGGCGACGAGAGCCGGCTCCACGTCCTGCACGTCACCGGTGACCCCGCCGAGCCTGTTCTCCTGCCCGGCTGCGGTCTCGGCCCCGGCTCCGGCCCCGGCCTCCTCCTTCCGCACGGCGCCCGGAGCATCGCCGTGCATCCGCGAGGTGGATATGCCTTCGTCGGGGGAGACCGCGGCGACGTTCACGCCCTGGACCTGGGCGATCCCGCCCGGCCCAGGCTCGCGGGCGGCACCCCCGGCCTGGGGGCTCGCCCGGGCGCGGTCTTCCGTCCGGACGGCGGAAGCGCCCTGTGCCTGACCGCGGACGGACTCGCCGACGTCACGCTCGGCCCGCCCAGGGTCACCGAGACCTGGCAGGGCCCGCACATCACCGCTCCGCAGTCCGTGGCGGTCTCGGTGGACGGCACAAGGCTCTTCGTGACCTCGGAGAACAGCGGAACGCTCGCCATCCTCGACACCCGGAACGGGGCACCGCGCTTCACCGTTCCGGCCGGTACCGGGCTCGCCGCCCTCGCCCCGCACCCGACGGAGCCGCGCGTGTACGTATCCGACGAGTCCGGTGCCGCCGTCGCGGTGGTCGACACCACGGAACTGGCGAAGGCGGGCACCATCGCTCTGGGAATCGACCTGCGCCAGGCGGTCCTCGGGCCCGGCGGCTCCGCCTGATACCGGCCCCCCTCGTACGACCCATCCATCCGGCGCGGACAGCCGCGACAGCGCGACAGCGGCAGACAGAGGCAGGCAGATGATCGAACTGGTCGACCAGGCGATGGAGGCACGCGTACGGAAGGATCTGACCTATCTGCCGCCGGGTTTCCCCGTCACCTTCCAGCCCCCGGGCCGCGACGGCGGACACGGGGAGACGACCGGCGCGGAGACCGTCGGCATCTATCTGTACGACATCCGCGAAGACCTGGACCGCAAGCAGACCGGCACCGTCTACCAGTACGGACCGGCGGCGCAGGGCGGAGAACCCGGACAGCAGAAGAAACTGGCGCAGCACGACCCGCCCCGGTACGCCCGGCTGTCCTACCTCGTCAGCGCCTGGGCGCCGGACGCCCTCATCGCCCACCGCATGCTCGGCGAACTCCTCGTCGGCTTCGCCAGGAGCCGTGAGTTCGAGGTGCAGCTCCCGCCGGAGCTGGAGCAGATGCACCTGCAGGCCCTCCTCGACGTCGGCCACCCACCGGCCGAGGACCGGGCCCTGACCGAACTGTGGAGCGCGGTGGGTCACACCCTCGTACCCGCTCTGAACGCCACCGTGACGGTGCCCTTGCTGTCGTACCTCCCGGACGGCTACGACCACTGGGTGACCAAGCCCTTGGTGATGGGCGACGAGAACGTGGAGATCACCGGAGGAGGAGGCGGCCGATGACCGCACCGTCGCCGACACGCCCGGACGAAGCCACCGGGGCAGCGGCTCCCACCGCCGCCGACTGGCTCCTCGCCCGCCTGGCCCTGATCGAGGTCAGGGTGCGGCGCGCCATCGCCGTCCGTACCGGTGACGAGACGGCGGGCGGGCCGGGCGGGCTCCCGGGGCCCGCCGAGGCCCCCTTCGACCCGTTCCAGGGGCTCTACATCTCCGACGACGCGGCCCCGCACCTCCTGGACGCCTCCACCGGACCGCTGCCTCCCGACCCCGCCGAGGGCCGCCTCGCCGCCGCCCTCCGCGCACACGAGGAAGCGGCCACCGCCGCCGGTGCCGCGCCGCCCCTCATGCGCCTCGCCCAGGAGTTCGGCCTGGGCCCGCTGGATGTGGACGTCCTGCTGATCGCGCTCGCCCCCGACACCGACGCACGCTTCGAGCGCTGTTACGGGTACCTCAACGACGACATCACCTGCCGTCACGCCACCACCGGACTCGCCCTCACCCTGTGCGGCGTCCCCAGCGCCTCCGCGACCGCCCGGCGCGTCTTCTCGCCCGACGGCCCCCTGCGCGCCGGAGGCCTGCTGGAGGACGGCGACACCGAACGTCCCTACCTGACCCGTCCGTTGCGCGTCCCGGACCGGGTCACCGCGCACCTGCTGGGCCATGACGCCCTGCCGGCCGCCCTGCGCACCGCCGTACGCCTGCCCCGGCCCGTGCCGCAGCTCCCGCCGCCGGGTGAGGGCCCGCTCGCCGCCACCGCCCGGCACCTCGCCTCGCTGCTCGCCCGCCACCCGTCCGCCCACCTGCGCGACGGGCCCGGCGGCGCGGCCGGCAGCGTCGCCGAGACGGCGCTGGCAGCGGTCGGCAGGCCGGCGCTCCGGCTCGACCTGACCGCCCTCACGGACGAGCCGCACCCGGAGGCGCTGGTCCGCGCCGCCGTCCTCGAAGCGCGGCTGCGGGGCTGCGGTCTGCTCGTCGGCCCTGTCGGCTCCGCTGGATCCCTCGGTGCCGTCGGCTCCGCTGGTTCCCTCGGTTCTGTCGGCTCTTCCGCCGACGTCCGGCGCACGCGCGGCCTTCTGGCCCCGCTCGCGGATCTTCCCCTCCCGGTCGTGCTCACCGGCCCGGAGCCCTGGGACGCGCACTGGACGCCCACGCCACCCGTCCTGGTCGAGTGCCCGCCGTTCACGGAGCCCGAGCGGACCGCGCTGTGGCGGAACGAGCTGCGGGCGCTCGCCGGCCCGGCCGGGGGGACCGGCGCAGCGGCGGCTGCCGGAATCGACGAGGCGGCGGCCGCAGGCGCCCGGTACCGGATCGCCCCGCACCGGATCCCCGCCGTGGCCGCGTCGGCCTGCCGGCAGGCCGACGCGGACGGCACACCTGTCGGCCCGGCGGCCGTCCACGCCGCCGCCCGCAGCTGGAACGGCAGCACCCTCGGCCGCCTCGCCCGGCGCGTGCGGCCCGCCGTCTCCTGGCCCGACCTGGTCCTGCCCGAGCGCCCGTACGAGCAACTGCGCGGCCTCACCCGCCGCATCCGCCACCGCGACCAAGTCCTCGGCCGGTGGGGGATGCGGCCAGGCGGCGGGCGTGGGCGCGGCGTCACCGCCCTCTTCAGCGGGGCCTCGGGCACCGGGAAGACCTTCGCCGCCGAGATCGTGGCCGCGGACCTCGGCCTCGACCTGTACGTCGTCGACCTCGCCACGGTCGTCGACAAGTACATCGGCGAGACCGAGAAGAACCTCGAACGCATCTTCACCGAGGCCGACGCCGTCAACGCCGTCCTCCTGTTCGACGAGGCCGACGCCGTCTTCGGCAAGCGCACCGCCACCCAGGACGCCCACGACCGCTACGCCAACACCGGCACCTCCTACCTCCTCCAGCGCCTGGAGTCCTTCGACGGCCTCGCCCTCCTCACCACCAACATGCACGCCAACATCGACCCCGCGTTCCTGCGCCGCCTGGACCTCGTCGTGCACTTCCCCGCCCCCGACGCAACGCAGCGCCGCGCTCTGTGGGACCGCTGCCTGGGCCCCGGCGTGCCCCGGGCCGCCGACCTCGACGAGGCGGCGCTCGACGCACTCGCCGACGCCTTCGACCTGCCCGGCGGCGCGATCCGCTGCTGCGCGGTCACCGCCGCCTACCGCGCTGCCGACGAAGGCCGCCCCTTGGGCACGGCCGACCTGCTGGCCGCCGTCCGGGAGGAGTACGCCAAGCTCGGACGGTACGTGGACGAGTCCCGGTTCCCCACGACGACGCAGGAGAGCCGGGTGGCGCAGGCCGACCAGACCGGGCAGACGGGCCGGCCCCGGCAGGCGGGCCAGGCCGGGCAGGCGGTACGGGTGGCTCAGGCGGTGTCGCGGTGAGCCCGGGCCCGCTCCCGGAGCCGGAGCCGGAGCAGCGCCACGGGCCCGCCCCCGAAGCCGCGGCACCATCGGCATCAGGGCCGGCCGCGGTGGGCGACATCCTCGCCGCCCGCCTCAAGGAGCTCCAGCAGCAGGCCGGCAACGCGGCGGCGGCCGCCCACGCGCTCGGCGCCGGCGGACAGCAGGCCGCGGCCGGCGCGCCGTTCGGCCACCGCCGCCTCGTCGCCTCACCCCGCTGGCACCAGGAGGCCGAGCTCTACGAGCAGCGGCTCGGCGCGGCCCTGGCAGCGGCCCCCGAGGTCGGCCGCGCCGCCCGTACGGCCGTGCTGCGGCTGAACGAGGTGCTGAGCGCGGAATTCACCGCGGAGCGGGCGGCCGGGGCCTTCCTCAAGGACGACCCGGCCAGCGCCGGCCAGGTCGGCACGGGGGAGGCGGGAGGAGACGCCCGGGAGCGGCTCCTGCAGTGGACCGCCCCCGGCTCCTCCGCCACCGTCCGCGAGCTCGTCACCGCCTTCTACAACGCCGCCTACTACAAATACGGGCCCCAGCCCGAGCCGTCCGGGGACGACCGCGACGTCTCCTTCAAGACCCTCCTGCACCGCATCGTCCTCGACGGCGACCTGAGGCGCGCCCGCGAACTCGGCCTCGACGCCGAAGCCCTGAGCGCGCAGCGGGAGTACCTGACCGGCGGCGCCCGCAGCGTCCTCGGGCACCTGCCGCAGGACATCGGACGGCTGTTCGCGAAGGACATCTTCGCCCTGGGCAACATGACCCTCCAGCAGGGCACCGGCACCACCGTGTCGATGGGCCGCAGCCAGCAGGGCAGGACCGACCGGCCCGAGGCCCCGGCCGGGACCGGACCGGGCAGGAGCACCCTCCGCACCTACCAGGACCTCGGAGTACCCCTGAGCGAAGCGGAGCGATCCCACGCCGAGCGCAGCACCACGCCCCTGCGCGTCGAAGGATTCCGGCTCGACGGGGACCGGATCCACCCGCAGGAGTACGACGTCACCCCCGAGGACATCTGGGCGGCCGTGGTCCCCGCCGGCCGGCAGGGCCCCGAGTTCCCCCTGCCCTGGGCCTCCGGGCAGGCGCTCTTCGCCATGGATCCCGCAGCCGCCTGGTACCGCAAGCACCACGAGCGCGGCGCGCCCCTCGTGGCAGGCATCTCCGGCACCACCACCCGCATGCTGAGCGCCTTCCGCTGGCTGAAGGCCGTGCCGGGAGGACCGGGCGGCGGGCAGGAGCGCTCCGAGCGGGAGTTCTTCCTCGCCGTCGCCTCCTGGATGCTGACGGGCCGGGACCACTCGCTGTACGAGATCCTCCGCGGCGCGAAAGCGGCCGGGCCGGCGAGCCTGTCCGGCCTCACGGCGTCCTCCAAGGACGTGGCCGCGATGTACCGGGACTTCGACGCGTTCGTACGGGCCACGCTGCCGCAGGCGAAGCTGCCCGAGCCGCCGTACGCCGTCCTCTACGAGCAGGAGGCACTGGCCGAGCGGGAGGACGGCGGGATGCTCACCGTCCACGGCGACACGGTGCGCGCGGCGCGCCGTAAACAGCGGCACCTGCAGAGGAACGCGGGCGGCGCGGACCGACCCGGCAAAGACCTCGACTTCGCGCACTTCCTTGCGCTGACGCAGTACACCGGTGACAACCACCAGCTCATCAACCGCGTTCTCACCACCCCCGGCGGATTCACCTCGCTCGGCGTCGGCCGGCTGATCGACGAGATGGTCTCCCGGGTCGCCGAGGGCGTGCCCACGGAGGTGCCCTTCACCAGGTGGCGCGATGACGAGCTGCAACGCCTGATCGACGACTACAGGGCGCCGGGCCTCGGCGACCGGGAGCGGACGGCCCGGCTGGAACCCGTGAGGAAGCGGCTGCACGCTCTCGCCGGCACGCTGCGGGCCGAGGCCAAGACCCATGCCGACATGCTGGCCGACTCCCTGCACCGGCTGCCTCCCGCCAAGGGCACCGTGTACCGCGCGGGGTGGGAGATGTGGCCCCGGAAGCAGCTGTCCTTCAGCGGCTTCACCAGCACCAGCGAGAAGCGGAAGAAGGCCGAGGA
Organism: Streptomyces rectiverticillatus; assembly: GCF_013394065.1. Lineage (NCBI taxonomy): Bacteria > Bacillati > Actinomycetota > Actinomycetes > Kitasatosporales > Streptomycetaceae > Streptomyces > Streptomyces rectiverticillatus. Next base: position 449,996 of record NZ_CP040752.1, on the reverse strand, counting down.
GTTCCTGCCGCTCCAGTACCCGACTGCCGGAGGCCGCAGGGTCCTCTACCAACTCGAGCTCTCCGGGCGCAGCGGACGGAATATTTCCGCCTTCTCCCGGAAACCGGAGGAGAAGGAGGTGCTCCTGCTGCCAGGGGCGGCGTTCACCGTGCAGCTGCGCAACCGCAACGAAGTCGCACACATCCAGGGGCGGGAGGTCCGCTACGACTTCGTCTGGGCCACGGAAGCGACGGGCTGACCCCGACTTTCTCTCCGTGCCGTGATGTGCTGGTGCCCTGACCACCGGACCGGTGGTCAGGGCACCAGCACAAACAGGGACGGTCAGGCGGCAGGACCGGCCGTGACGGGCCGCGCTCGGATGCAGGTGAGGATCGCCGTGCCTTCGTACTTCTTCACCGTGTCCTCGGCGGGTGGATTGAGCACGCTCGCCGCCTTCGTCGGGGTGAAGACCACATCGAGCGGGCCTCCGTCGACGACGACCTCCTCCTTGCCTTGCGCCGTCCTGGCGTACCGGGCGCGGTTCCGCCGGGGGACCTTCAGCTCGACCGTGCCGGCCCCCAGGACGGGGAACGCCGGCGTCACCACGTAGGGGACGCCTTCGATCCGCAGGGATTCGATGTCGTCCGGGACACAAGCGACGTGCCCCTCCACCCGGAAGCCTGCCGAGCCTTGCAAGGGAAAGGGAGGCGGGGGCGTGAGCACAGCACCCACCGGGGGCACGGTCAAGGCCACCTGGAGCGTCACCAGATCGCCCTCCCTCACCACGAGCTTCTGCATGGCGGACAGCTCTCCTGGTGTCGTGGACGGGGGCTAGCTGTTCTGTCCCGTCTGGCCGGCGATCTGGGTGATGGTGAAGTGGACGAATTCGGCGGGGCGGACGGGGGCGATGCCGATGTCGCAGTGGACTTCGCCTTTGTCGATGGTGGCGGGGGTGTTGTTGGTGGTGTCGCAGATGACGTAGAAGGCTTCGTCGGGTGTGCGGCCTTGGAGGGCGCCTTGGCGCCATTGGTCGGTGAGGAAGCTGGTGGTGGAGTGGCGGAGGGTGGCCCAGAGGCGGTCGTCGTTGGGTTCGAAGACGGCCCAGGTGGTGGATTGGCGGATGGAGTCGGAGAGGAAGGAGACGAGGCGGCGGACGTTGAGGTATTTCCAGTCGCGGCTGCTGGACCTGGTGCGTGCGCCCCACACCAGCAGCCCGCGGTCGGGAAAGACCCGCAGGCAGTTCACGCCCTTGGCGTTGAGCTCTCCCTGCATGTCGTCGGTGAGCAGGGCCGGGATGTCGAGCACGCCGCGGAGGTTCTGGTTGGCGGGGGCTTTGAAGACGCCGCGTTCGGCGTCGGTACGGGCCCAGACTCCGGCGATGTGGCCGGAGGGCGGGACGGTGCGCGGGCTTCCGTCGACACCGGGCACGTTGACCCACGGGTAGTAGAGCGTGGTGAACTCGGCGTCGGGCAGGTCCTGGGAGGGGAGCGAGTCGGCGAAGGCCTTGACCAGATCGGAGGTCTGGTCCGGAGGGGCGTCGAGCACTGCGAGGCGGTTGTTCAGAGCCTTGCAGTGGCCGACGACGGCGCTCATCAGCTCCCGCCCCTTGCCCTGGTCCGGTGCGGGGGGCGTTTCGGCGTCGGAGACAGCGGCGGTCATGTCCCACAGGTTCGGCACGGCGACCATGGTCACCTCGGGGACGGTCTCCAGCCCGCCCAGGCCCGTCCGCTGCTCGGCATCGCCCTGCAGCGCCGTGCTCGCGACGGCCGCCGACGGGTCGGTGAAGCCCACGACGTAACAGGACGTGCCTCCGTTGGCGAAGAACCCGTAGACGGCCTCCGCCAGCACGAGGCACCGCTCCAGTGCACGGAACTTCTTGAGGTCTTCTCCCTGCTTGCTCGCCTTCTTGCGGAGGACCGACAGCTCCGCGCTCAGCTCCTGGATGCTGTAGCGGGCGGCGAACTCCTGCCAGCCACGGATCCGCTGGGGATGCGTGCGCTCCTCGGCCGTGAACGGAGGAGTGGCCGCCCCCTCCTTCACGGTGTCCGGAACCTTGGTGTACCCCAGGAACGCAGGAGTGGAGGTACCCACCCCGACGATCATGCGGACGCCGCTGGACTGCTCCGTGACGTAGACACCCGGGGGCTTCGGTGTGGTCATCGCTGCTGCTCCCTCTCCTTCATCATCTGCTGCTGTCCTTGCGGCGCGTCGTGACGGGGGAGCTATTCGACGGTGATGTCCTCGTAGGTGATCGTCACCTGTTCCGTGGCGACGCCGGAGTTCGTCGCCCCGAGCTGGGGGCCTTCCCAGCGCGAGGCCCAGGCGTTGCTCAGGTGGATGCGCCGGACCGTCTCCTTCTTGGCGTCTTTCAGCGCGATGGTGATGTTCTGCCGGGCGCTGTCGAGGTCGGCGTTCACCAGCGTGGCTTTGATCCAGTCGGTGAACGCGGTGCTCTTGTCCATGCCGCGGGTGATCGTGATCTCGCCGGTGCGGCGGGCGCCCGGCTGTTTGCGCACGATCAGTTCCCCCGTGGGGGAGACCTGGCGGGTCTCTACCACGTCCTGCTCCAGGGTCAGCCCTGAGACGTCCTGGACGGTCTCGACCTGGAACTTGCCCAGTTCGATGGCGAAGGTGCTGCTGCTGAAGGTGTCACCGGTCAACACGTGCGGTGCCTCCTGGGCTCATGGTGCCGGGCGGGCAGGGCGGGCCGGGCGGATCAGCCGGACTGCGCAGGGCCGTCGGCGATCTGGGTGATGGTGAAGTGGACGAATTCGGCGGGGCGGACGGGGGCGATGCCGATGTCGCAGTGGACTTCGCCTTTGTCGATGGTGGCGGGGGTGTTGTTGGTGGTGTCGCAGATGACGTAGAAGGCTTCGTCGGGTGTGCGGCCTTGGAGGGCGCCTTGGCGCCATTGGTCGGTGAGGAAGCTGGTGGTGGAGTGGCGGAGGGTGGCCCAGAGGCGGTCGTCGTTGGGTTCGAAGACGGCCCAGGTGGTGGATTGGCGGATGGAGTCGGAGAGGAAGGAGACGAGGCGGCGGACGTTGAGGTATTTCCAGTCGCGGCTGCTGGACCTGGTGCGTGCGCCCCACACCAGCAGCCCGCGATCGGGAAAGACCCGCAGGCAGTTCACGCCCTTGGCGTTGAGCTCGCCGTGGCGGGCCTCGGTCAGCAGCGTGGGCAGTGTCAGTACGCCGCGGAGGTTTTGATTGGCGGGGGCTTTGAAGACGCCGCGTTCGGCGTCGGTACGGGCCCAGATGCCGGCGATGTGGCCGGAGGGCGGGACGGTGCGCGGGCTTCCGTCGACACCGGGCACGTTGACCCAGGGGTAGTAGAGCGTGGTGAACTCGGCGTCGGGCAGGTCCGGCGATGCCAGCTTCGTCAGGAAACCGGGAACGTCGCCGGGTGCCGTGCCGGGCGGCGGTTCCAGCAGAGCGAGCCGGTTGCGCATGGTCGTGCAATGGCCCACGACCTTGCTGATGACGGCCGCGCCCGTGGCGGCATCGGCCCCCTTGGACCAGAGGTCCGGAACGGCGACCATGGTCACTTCCGGGACGGTCTTGAGCCCGGCGAGACCGGTGCGTTTGACGGGGTCGCCGTCGACTTGCGCAGCGAGATCCTGGGCGTGGTCGAGCCGGAGGACGTAACAGGACGTCCCGCCGTTGGCGAAGAATCCGTAGACGGCTTCGGCGAGCTGATAGGTCTTCGCAGCGGTGAAGTACCCCTGGAAGACGGTCAGCTCCATCTGGCGCTTGCAGAGAGGCAGCAGCCGGGCCCCGGTGGAGTTCCACTCCTCGTACCGGTCGGGGAAGGCTTCGGAGACGGTTCCTGCGGTGGTCTCGGCCGCCTGCTCGTCCGCCGGGTCGACCGGCTGACCGTGCCATTGGGCGGTACGGACGGTGACGAGCTGGTCGAACGCCTTGACGGGGACGGTCGGGGACGGGTCCTTGGTCGCCTCCTCCCGAAGACTGTTCTCCAGCGGCTCGAGGAGCTCGGTGATCTCGTCGATGGCCTTGACCAGCCTCTTCAGCTCCTCCTCGACCGCTTCCGCCGGCAGCGGTGAGCGAAAGTGGAAGAGGTCGACGAACTCGGGCCAGCTCCTGACGAGGGTCGGAGGGGAAGCCGTGTGATCACCGGGACCCCGGACGGCGTACCCGAGGAAGGCAGGGGTGGACGTCCCCGCGCCGGTGATCGTCCTGACTCCGCTGGGCTGTTCCTTGACGAACACTCCGGGCGCTAACGGGCCTGTAGACATGCGCTGTTTGCCCCTCTCATCGGGAAATGCGCGCCATCAGCGAACCATTCGCGCGCGCGTACGCGCACGCGAACGAGTGAAGCTAAGCCGGATGACGTACGGAAGCCCTTCACCCACTTGATGATCCCGGCTACGCCGCTCCGGATGTGCGGTTGCACACTGGGTAGCCGGGCGGCCGGCGGGGTGACGAGGTGGCCCCCGGCATGCGGATCATCCAGATGACCCCGCCCGGCTCGCGGTGTTCGATCGCGATGCTGCGGGGGATGCCGGCGGCGCCGGGTACGAAGCCGATGGCCCCGGGCACGCTGCAGGGCCTCCAGCTGTGCGTCACCGACATCGAGGCGGCCCGCGAGGAGCTGGTGGGCCCGTCGGAGCTTTCGGAACGCTGAGCCACGGGGCGGTTCGGGTTCGGGAGCGCCTGCACAAACAAGGCGTCAGGAGGGAATAATACAAAGGTGTGTGTGCAGGAATCCGGGGAACACGTCGTTTCGGAGGTTGATAACGATGGTTCCTCTTCTCCTTGTTCTGCTCCTCGCGCTGATCCTTTTCGGCGCCGGGTTTGCAGTGAAGGTGCTCTGGTGGGTCGCCGTGGCGGTTGTGGTGCTCTGGCTCCTCGGCTTCGTCATGCGTTCCCCGGGCACCGGGGGCGGCCGCGGCCGCTGGTACCGCTGGTGACCTGACATCACCCGTACGCCGGACCGTGAGCGCACTGCTCACGGTCCGATCTTCTACCCGGTCCTCAACGAGGATTACGCGACAACCATTGCGCGGGACTGGAACGTGAAACACGATGGCGCCGGTTTCGTCACCCGATTCGAGGTCGAGGCCGAATTCCTGAACCGATATCCGGTCCGGCAGGCAGGTGGGCGGACGATTCTCGAACTGTGGGTTCCGGCCGAGGAGCTCGAGGAATTCAACGCCCATATCGTCGGTGAGATCCAGGTGGTTCACGAGTTCCGCTGATGCGCCGAGGTCTGCTGAGGCACGGAGGTCCGCCCGATGCGGGCCGCTACGCCCCCTGACCCCGGGCCGCCCGCTGGCGCGCCCGCCATTCCGGTGCCAGGACCGACCAGATTTCCATGTCGCTCCGCTGCCCCCGGTACGGGTAGCTCGCGCGCAGTACGCCTTCCTTCGTCATTCCGAGCCGGCGGGCCACGGCGATGCTGGGTGCGTTGGCCGTCGAGACCCGCCACTCCACGCGGTGGATCCCCCGCTCCTCGACGGCCCAGTCGATAAGGACGCCGACGGCCCTGGTGATCAGGCCCTTGCCCACCGCCGCAGGCTCCAGCCAGCAGCCCGCCTCGGCGATGCCCTGTGCGACGTCCATGCTGCGGAAGAGGACACCGCCGACCAGCTTGCCGTCGATCCGGACACCGCACAGCCGCCCGGTGTCGGCGGCAGCCTTGTCCGCATACCCCTGCAGGAACGCACGGCTCGACTCCGGATCGGTGACGACGTCCGCCAGCGCGATGTGCTGCCCGATCAGCTCCCGCCCCCGGTCGACGTGGGCCAGGAACTCCTCGGCCTGCCACGGCTCGAGCGGGCACAGCTCGGCGCCGTCGTCGCCCAGGGATATCGCGTACATCGTTGCCCTCCACCACCGTCGTCACCAGCACATACAGCGAAATGATCTTCGCATGTGAGGGTAGCGAACGCCATGACTAGATGTGCTAGCTTTTTTCCTAGGGGTCCTAGGAAAGAGGTGTGCATGGTGCGAGCAGGGCTGACCGTGGCCAGGCTGACGGAAGCAGCCGCGGCGATGGCGGACGAGGCCGGGCTGGAGAAGGTCACCGTATCCGCCCTCGCGCGGCACTTCGGCGTCAAGGACGCCAGCCTGTACTCGCACGTGAAGAACCTGCGGGAGCTGCGCGTGCGGATCGCCCTGCTGGGATCCGCGGAGATGACCGAGCGCATCGCCGCCGCCGTCGCCGGCCGGGCCGGCAAGGACGCGCTCGTCGCCTTCGCCGACGCCTACCGGTCCTACGCGCTCGCGCACCCCGGCCGGTACGCCGCGACGCAGATGCAGCTCGCACCGGAAGAGGTCGCGGACTCCATCGGGTTCCGCCGCAGCGTCGAGCTGACCTACGGCATGCTGCGCGGCTACGGCCTCACCGAGCCGGACCTGACCGACGCAGGCCGGCTGCTGCGCAGCACCTTCCACGGCTACATCCACCTGGAGCTCAGTGGCGGCTTCGGCCACTCCCGCCCCGTGCAGGAGTCCTGGTCGCGCGGGCTGGAAGCCCTCCACATGCTCCTGGAGCAGTGGCCTTCCGGCCCTTCCGGCCCTTCCGGCCCTTCCGGCCCTTCCGGCCCTTCCGGCCCTTCCGGCCCTTCCGGCCCTTCCGGCCCTTCCGGCCCTTCCGGCCCTTCCGGCCCTTCCGGCCCTTCCGGCCCTTCCGGCCCTTCCGGCCCTTCCGGCCCTTCCGGCCCTTCCGGCCCTTCCGGCCCTTCCGGCCCTTCCGGCCCTTCCGGCCCTTCCGGCCCCTCCGGCCCTTCCGGCCCCTCCGGATCTTCGGAGTCTTGAGAGCCCTCAGAAACGAACGGGGAGTAAGAGATGAACGAAAAGCCCGGCACCACCACCGGCACGCTCGCCGTGCCCGGCGCGACCCTCTACTACGAGACGCGCGGCAGCGGCCCCCTCCTGCTGCTCATTTCCGGCGGCGCGGGAGACGCCGGAATGTACGCGGGCATGTTCCCGGCGCTGGCCGCCGAGTACACCGTGGTGACCTACGACCCGCGCGCCCTCTCCCGCAGCACCCTCGACGGCCCGCTCACCGACCAGCAGGTTCAGGTGTGGAGCGACGACGCGCGGCGCCTGCTCGACCACCTCGCACCCGGCGAAGAGGCCGGCGTGATGGGCTGCAGCTCCGGTGCCGTCGTCGCGCTCGACCTGCTGGCCCGCCACCCCGAACGGCTGCGCCGCGTGGTCGTGCACGAGCCGCCGCTCGTAGAGCTCCTCCCGGAGCCCGCCCCGTACCGGGCGCTCTTCGCCGAGGTCCGCGACACCTACCGGGCGGAGGGCCTCGGCCCGGCGATGGCCCGGTTCAGCGAAGGGATCGGGGAGCCGGTGACGCCGGAGGAGGCGGAGCAGGCGACCGAACTGCCGCCCGAGGTCCAGGAGATGGCCCCCCGGATGCACGCCAACTTCCCGGTCTTCCTGGAGCACATGCTGTGCCCCTTCTCCTCGTCCGTCCCGGACCTGGAGGCGCTGCGCCCGGTCGCGCACAAGCTGGTACCGGCAGCGGGCCGGCTGTCGCGCACCCAGGAGCCCTTCTACGGGCCGGCCGCCCGGCTTGCGGAACTCTTCGGCATCCCGCTGGTGGAGTTCCCCGGCGGGCACCTCGGAAGCGTGGACCGCTCGAAGGAGTTCGGCGAGCAGCTGCTCAAGGCGCTCGCCTGAGGTCCCGGCCGTCCCGCTACGGCTGCCCTTCTCCCTCCGGTGCCTGCGCGGGCCGGAGGAACCACCGGCACGCCACGTCGGCGACCTCCTCCAGCGTCCCCGGTTCCTCGAAGAGGTGGGTGGCTGCCGGCACGACATGCACCTGGTGGGGCGCCTGCAGCTGCGTGGCGGCCGCGCAGTTCATCTGCAGCACGTCGTAGTCCCGGCCGCCCACGATCAGCAGGACGGGCGCCCGGACCCGGCCGAGCGCATCGTCGGCGAGGTCGGGGCGGCCGCCGCGCGAGACGACCGACCGCACGCGATCCGGTCGCTCTGCGGCCGCGGTGAGCGCCGCCGCCGCGCCCGTACTGGCCCCGAACAGATGTACTGCCAGGTCGGCGGTTCTCGGGTCCTGGCCCAGCCAGTCGATCGCTGCGGCCAGGCGCCCGCTCAGCAGGGCGATGTCGAAGCGATGCTGGGCCGTGACCGCGTCCACCTGCTCCTCCTGCTCGCTCAGGAGGTCCATCAGCAGCGTGGCCAGGCCGGCCTCCTGCAGCGTCGCGGCGACCGCCCGGTTGCGCGGGCTCATCCGGGAACTGCCGCTGCCGTGGGCGAACAACACCACCGCCCGGGCGGAACCGGGCACGGCGAGGTCACCGGCGAGCGACGGCCCGTCGGTGGGAATCAGAACCTCCTCGGAGATCACCGGCACCCTTCTCCTCTCTTCTGCCACCCGTGTCGCTGGAGCCACCTTCCCCCGGGCGAGGCGCCCGGCCGGACCGCCACGCCGGAAGAGGAAGCCGGCCGGGGGACTCGGCTCGTACGCGAGATGAGAGGGCCGACGGGAGGCTACCCCGCCCGTTTCCCCTGACCAGTCGGCTCGTTGGGCTGAACGAGTGAGTGCACCGGCCGGGTCTCCGCCCGGCCCGTGGCGGCAACTCCCGTCCAGGGCAGCCGACAAGGGCAACCGACAAGGGGAAGGGACCCCGTGATCCAGGTATCCGTCGAGGATGTGGAAATCGCCCCAGGGCACGTCTTCGAATGGGCGGTGGTCTCTTCGAAAATGGTCGGCTCCACCGGGACGCCCCGGCCGGGCGCGGCCACGACTTACAACCAGGCGAAACATTTCGCCGTCGCGCAGGACGCGCACAGAGCGAACGACACCGTCTGCGCCTACGTCGCCGGCACCTTCGACCTCCCCGGGCCCGTGGACCGCGAAGCGCTCGGCTCCGCCTTGCTGCACTTCGTTCGGCGCCACGAGGTGCTGCGCTGCAGCTTCCAGCAACTCGTCGGCGAGGTGTCCTGCGACGTCCTCGGGCCGGACGACGTGGAGCTCAAGGAGCACGACATGGGGTTCGTCGGCTCCGCCGACGGCGTACGGGAGCATCTGCACCGCACGTTCCAGCAGGTCGACCCGCTGTCCTGGCCGCTGATCCGCATGGGCGCCGTGGTCAGGGACGACTCCGCCACGGTCTGGTTCGCCTGCGACCACCTCGTGACCGACGGCCTGTCCACGCCGATCGCCGTGCACGACATCGCCGCGGCCTACGAGGCGTTCGCGAACGGCCGCACCCCCGCCCTCCCGGAGACGGGCAGCTACCTCGACTTCAGCCGCGAGCAGCGCCGCCGGAACGTCTCCCTGGACGCCGACGACGCCCGGCTGGACCACTGGAAGACGTTCATGGCGGGCGGCGACAGCTTCTTCCCGCGGTTCCCCCTGGACCTCGGCGCGGAGCCGGGCCGCATGTACCCCGCGGTCAACGAGACCGAGAAGCTGCTCGGGGCCGGCGAGCTCGAGAAGCTGGAGACCACGTGCCGCGCCGCCGGCGGCAGGCTCTTCATGGGGCTCCTGGCCGCCGTCGGTGTGTCCCTCAGGAAGGAGGGCGGCCCGGACGTCTACCGGGGCATCATGCCGGTCAGCGAACGCGGCCGGGGCTCCTACGCGCACACCATGGGCTGGTTCATCAACACGATGCCCATCGCCTTCTCCGTCGCCGAGGACCAGGACTTCGCGGCCGTCATGGCCAATGTGCGCGCCGCGTCCGCCGAGATGCAGCAGCACGTCGACGTACCGTTCGTGAAGGCGTGGCAGCTGCTGGCCCCGGTGGAGTACACGAAGATCCGCTACTGGCCGTACGCCGTGAACTTCTTCTCCTACCTCGACTTCCGGCGCTCGCCCGGAGCCCTGCACCACGTGCCCCGTCAGGCCAGGAAGCACGTCTGGCTGTCGCGCACCAACGGCTTCTGCTTCTGGCTCCACCGCACCGACACCGGCCTGCACATGAACTCGATCTACGTCGGCACGCCGGAGGCCCGGCGCACGGTGTCCGGCCTCCGGCGGACCCTCACCCGCACGCTGGAGAACATGACCGGCTCGGGGGAGTTCTGAGCTGTAGGGGCCGAAGCTATCGAGGGCGCAGAGGGCGCAGAGGGCGCAGAGGGCGCAGAAGGTGCTGAACACGCTGAAGGTGCTGAAGTTGCCGAAGGGGCGGGGCAGGATGCAGCACGGCGGCGGTCGGCGCGCCCGATTCCCGCGCCGCCGCCGAGGCACTCTGGTCGCCGTGCTCCTGGCGCTGTCGTCCGCCGTCACCGCGGCCGCCGCAGCGCCGGGGGCCGGCACGCCGGAGCGCCCGGTCGTCGCGACCGGCCACGGCCTCGTACGGGGCAGAGCGCACGACGGCTTCGCCACGTACGAGGGCATCCCCTTCGCGGCTCCGCCCACCGGTGGTCTGCGCTGGCGGCCGCCGCAGCCCGCCCGCCCCTGGCACGGCGTGCGGGAAGCGGGAGCGCCAGGACCCCAATGCCTGCAGCCGCCGGTGTTCGGCGGCGGTCCCCCCACCGGCTCGGAGGACTGCCTGCACCTCAACGTCACCGCACCCACGGGCCCCGGGCCCGCCCGCGGGCGGCCCGTCATGGTGTGGCTGCACGGCGGCGGCTTCACCTACGGCACGGGCAGCACCTACCACGCCGAGCGGCTGGCCGTACGGGGTGGCGCCGTAGTCGTCACCGTCAACTACCGGCTCGGAACGCTCGGGTTCTTCGGCCACCCGGAGCTGAAGGACGCTCCTCCGTTCGGCCTGGCCGACCAGCAGGCGGCCCTGCGCTGGGTCCGGGCCAACGCAGCCCGCTTCGGCGGGGACCCGGGCAACGTGACCTTGTTCGGGGTGTCGGCCGGCGGGCTCAGCACCTGCGCCCAGCTGGTCTCGCCGACCGCCGCCGGGCTCTTCGACAAGGCCGTCCTGCAGAGCGGCTCCTGCATGACGGCGTACCCGCCCGGCGCCCTCAGCCCGAGCCTCCCCGCCTACCGGCCCTTCGTCTCCCAGCACGACCTCCGCGACGAGGGCGCGGCCGCAGCCGGCCGTCTCGGGTGCCCGCAGGGTGCGGGTACGGGCGCGGGTGCGGGTGCGCTGGACTGCCTGCGGGGCCTGAGCGCCGACAAACTCGTCACGCCCGAGCTGACCGCGGTCTTCAACAGGCCGGCGTACGGCAACCCCCTCCTGCCCACGGAACCGGCGCGCGCTCTGGAGACCGGCCGGTTCCACCGGGTGCCGGTGATGCAGGGCGCCAACCGCGACGAGATGCGCATGTTCCTCGGCTTCACCCTCGGCCGGTACCCCCTTCGCGACGCCCGGGATTACCGCGCCCGCCTGCGGAACTCCTTCGGCGGCGCGGCCGCGGCCGTCGAAGCGGAATACCCGCTCTCCGCATACCCCACGCCCGCCCTCGCCTGGGCCGCCGTGACGACCGATAATGCGTGGGCCTGCACCACACTGCGCGCCGACAGGGCCCTCGCCCGGCGCGTCCCCACGTACGCCTACGAGTTCGCCGACCGGACCGCGCCCGTCCTGGAGGGCCTGCCCGACGTGCCGGGCTTCCCTTATGGCGCCGCGCACGGCTTCGAGCTCCCCTACCTCTTCGTTTCCCCCCTCACGAAACAGCCCCTCACCGACGGGCAGCAAGACTTGGCGAACCGGATGACCGACTACTGGACACGCTTCGCGCACACCGGCGACCCGAATCACCCGAACCACCCGGACGCTCCCGTCTGGCCCGCGTTCCGCACCCGGGCGCCACTTGCCCAGTCCCTGGCACCGGGCCGGGGCGGCGTGGAGCCCTTCGACGTGGGTCCGGCACACCACTGCCCCTTCTGGGACCGTCACCGCGGCTGAGCCGGGGCCGCCGTACGGTGCGGGTGCTGATCGAGTCGTGTGGCTGCACCACTTTCTGCCGCCGGGCAGCTAGATTCGCATGCACCCGGCCCCGTCCCACCCCGTCCCCGGCCGCGAGGAGGAAGGCCGTGATCGTCGACTGTGCCCACTACCGTGACGGCCGGCGGCAGCACGAGGGCGCGATGCCGCTGGAGCAGGCGGCCGCGCGCTGCGCGCAGGGCGGGTTCGTCTGGCTGGGCATGTTCGAACCGGGCCCTGCGGAACTGGCCAGGGTGCGCGAGTGCTTCGGGCTGCACGAGCTCGCCGTCGAGGACGCCCGGGCGTTTCACCTGCGGCCGAAGGCCGAGCAGTACGAGGACGGCACCGAGCTCATCATCCTGCGCACGGCGCGCTACGACGACGAGCGCGAGGAGGTCGACACCGGAGAGATCAGCATCTTCCTCGCCGAGCACTTCGTGATCACCGTGCGCCAGGGCATCGCCAGCGAGCTGAGCGGCGCCCGCAGCCGGCTGGAACGCCGCCCCGAACTGCTCCGGGCGGGAAGTGTCTCCACGCTGTGGGCGATCCTCGACCAGGTCGTGGACGGCTACGCGCCCGTCGTCGCGGAACTGGAGCGCGACATCGAGCAGATCGAGGCCACCGTGTTCTCGGGGGCGGTCGCTCCGACCGAACGGATCTACTCCCTGCGCCGTGAGGCCACCGACTTCTACCGCGCGGTGCACCCGCTGCTCGCCGTGGTGACCCGCCGCCTGCAGCCAGGCAAGGCGCCGGCCGGGCTCCTGCCGTACTTCCGCGACGTGCACGACCACTTGCTGCTCGTCAACGAGGAGGTCGCCGCCCAGCGCGACCTGCTGGCCACCGTCCTCGAGGCGAACATCGCGGTGATCTCCGTAGAACAGAACAAGATCAACCTCCGGCAGAGCGCCACGATGGAGCGGCTGACGATCCTGGCGTCGGTATTCCTCCCGCTGTCGTTCGTGGTCGGCTTCTTCGGACAGAACTTCGACTGGCTGGTCACGCACATCAGCAGCTTCACGGCCTTCTTCGTCCTCACCCTCGGCGGACTGCTGCTGCCCTGCCTGCTGCTGTACGTCTGGCTGCGCCGACGCCGCAGCCACCCCGCCCCTCCGGTCCCGGAAGTGAGCGACGCCCACCCGCGTGCGGGGGCGCGGTGAACCGGCCGCGCCCCCGCCGGGCCTGATCTCAGCCGACGCCGACGGCCAGCGGAGCGAGCCGTGCCCCCAGCCGGTCCGGCAGCTCCAGCAGCCGGACGCCTTCCCAGCCGGTGAAGACACAGCGCCTTCGCGCCTGCCGACTGGGCGCTGATCCCTGCCCCGAACAAGCCGCCTGAATACCTTCGTAGAGGGCCGACTGTCAGTGGGTGCGGTCATAGTCAGTGGCATGACCGCACCCGATGCTCACGACAGCACAGTCGAACGCTTCGCCAGAAGTACGGCAGCGTGTATTACCGCGGTGGCCGGTGCCGATGAGGCCGATGTGATCCGCTGCTTCGGAGGCGACCCCGCCGAGGCCCGGCACGGTACTTTCGCCGACCTCAGCGGCGTGGAATTCGACAGCGGTCGGCGGTACATCTTCGTGTCGCGGACCGGATCGACGGTGGTGGTCCGGGAGGACAACGGATTCGAAGGAACCCGAGAGGAGGTTCTCCGGCCGCTGTCCAGGCTGGGCCGCGCGGCAAGTGCCTTCTGGAACGTCAACGCGCATTCGAGACTGAGCCTCGCCGAGGACGGGCTGGTCCGGTCCTCGCTCGACATGCTGTTCCCCGATGACCGTGACGGTGCCTGTCCGGAGGCATGGGATCGCTATCTGCACGGCCTCGACTTCGACTCCCCGGCCGGTTCCACCTGGGCGGTCGGTATGACCGCCGTGGCCCGGGCGACGGGCGCGCAGCTGGACACCGCATGGGAGACGGGGCCTCAGCAGATCGTGCCGATCCGGCCGGTGAAGGAAGCCGTCCTGTACCAGTGCCAAGAGGGCTCCCCTCTCCTCGCCGAGTCGCCTTTCGACCGCTACCTGGCCGATCTCGGCCCGCACCACCTGCCGCACATGCGGCAGTACGCCTTCGAACTCGCTCTGCAGCACACCGGCCTCGACCGGGACCCGCTCGCTCTGTCCGCACTCGCGGGCGGGGACGGAACCGAAGCCGGCCGCCACGAGCTTCGTGCCCGGCTTTCCGCAGCGCAGTCGGCGGACCGGGAGCAGGCGTTCGCGCTGATGAGCGGGGAGCCGGACGATCTCGACGAGGACGAGCCGATACCTGCGTGGACCCTGCCGTCCCATGTCTTCCACATCCGATCCGCCATGTGGTGGGCGTTGGAAGGGCTGCTCGCCGCCGAAGACCGGGCACCGGGCGATTCCACATTCCGCCCCGGCCCGGAGAGCCTGCTGACGTATGCCATGCGAGGGCCCAGCGGCAGCGCGGAGCGCTACTGGTTGCTGACGTCTTTGATGAGGGCCGCGGCGCGAGGGTAGGGCGGCTGGGTCCCCGTTGGTGTCACGGGCCGGTGCCCGGCCGCGCCTGTTCGGTTCTGCTCGGATATCAACCTGAGAATGAGCTGTGACAGTCGTCAGGCAGGATGACCTCCCGTGATCGACTATCAGCACCAGCACCAGCACCCGAATCAGCACCCGCAGTCCCCGCCCCACCCGTACGCCCACCCCCAGCAACAGCACCCGCACCACCCGCACCCCTACGCGTACCCGCCCCAGTACCCGACCCCGCAGCCCGCGGTCCCCGAGGCGATCGGGGATGAGCGGCGCATGCTCGCTGCGGCTGTCGACGGCGTCATCACGGTCGTCGCCGGCCTCGGTCTCGCCCTGCAGCTCGCGGACGACAAGAGTGTCGGCGTCTTCTGGGCCTACGTGGCCGGGTGTGCGTTCGGGGTGTCCTTCGTCCACCACGTGCTGGGGGCCGTGGTGTTCCGGACGACGGTGGGCAAGTTCCTGCTGGTGTCCCGTGTGGTGCGCGACGCCGACGGCGGGCGGCCGCGTTTCTGGCAGGCCGTGTGCCGCTGGCTCCTCGGTCTGACCTGGCTCCCGATGCAGCCGATCCGGAGCCTGATCGGTGCGGAGGGCGACCCGTACGAGGACGGCTGCGGCCTGCGCTACGTACGCAGCAGGGACCTGCGCTGATCAAGGCCCCGGGCATCGCCCGGGACCGGGCGGCGACGGTCAGTCGTCCTGGTTGTCCTGGTCCTGGTCGTCGTGGTCATCGCGGTCGTCGTCGGGCGTGTCGACGGTGTTGGCCGTGACCTTGCCGGACGCGGCGTCGACGGTGACGTCGTGCTCGGTGCCCTTGCCGTCGATGATCTCGACGTCCCAGGCGCTGCGGCCGTGGTCATCGTCCAGCTCGGCGGAGACGACGGTGCCGGAGACGCTCTTGAGCGCGGCGTCGGCGGCCTGCTTGACGTCGACCTTCGCGCTCTTGACGAGCGTGCGGTGCTCGCGCTCGTCCGCCCCGATGGAGGACACGGCCGGAGTGTCGCCACCGTCCTCCGTGAGGGAGGCGGCGGTCGCGGCGCCCGCGCCGCCGAGGAGGGCGGTTGCGGCCAGTGCAGCGGCGAGGATGCGGCGGCGGCCGGTCAGTACGCGCTTGAGCTGCGGCTTCATGGGGACAGTCCCTTCGTCTTCGAGGATCCGGCCCCGGGTGCGGGGCCGGTCGTCGTTGCGGTTGTCGTTGCTGTCCTCACGGTGCCCAAGGCTTCCTGAACGCCCGCTGAAGGAAGCTGAAACTTTTTTCAGGTTCGCTCTGCGACGCTGAAGGCATGCGACTGCTGATCGTGGAGGACGAGAAACGGCTGGCCACCACCCTGGCCCGCGGCCTGGGCGCCGAGGGCTTCGCCGTCGACGTCGCCCACAACGGCCTGGACGGCCTGCACCGGGCCCGCGAGACCACGTACGACCTGATCGTCCTGGACATCATGCTGCCCGGCATGAACGGCTACCGGGTCTGCTCCACTCTGCGGGCGGCCGGGGACGATACACCGATCCTCATGCTGACAGCCAAGGACGGGGAGTACGACGAAGCCGAGGGCCTCGACACCGGCGCCGACGACTACCTCACCAAGCCGTTCTCCTACGTCGTGCTCGTCGCCCGCATCCGCGCCCTGCTGCGCCGCCGCACCCGCGCCGGCACCCCGGTGCTGCGGCTGGGCGACCTGACGGTGGACCCGGACGCGAAGCAAGTGCGGCGCGGGGAGACCGAAATCCCGCTCACGGCCCGGGAGTTCGCGGTTCTCGAACAGCTGGTGCTGCGGGCCGGACAGGTGGTCTCGAAGGCCGAAATCCTCGAGCACGTATGGGACTTCGCATACGACGGCGACCCGAACATCGTCGAGGTCTACATCCGCACGCTGCGCCGCAAGATCGACATCCCCTTCGGGCGTCGCTCGATCACCACGGTACGGGGCGCGGGCTACCGGCTGGCCACCGACGGCGGCACCCATGTTTAGGCCGTTCGCCTCCGTACGGGCACGCACCACCCTGGGGGCCACGGTCGTGGTCGCCCTGGCCCTGGTGGCGGCGGGGATCACCGTCATCAGCGTGCTGCGCGGGGACCTGATGGACCGTGTGTCCCTGCAGTCCGAGGTACGGGCCCGCGCGGTGGCCGGCTCCCAGGCGGCCCTCAACGGCCGCTTCGCCGAGGTCTCCCTTCCCGACGACGAGGACGACCTCGTCCAGATCGTCGACAGCGCCGGCAAGGTGCTCGCCGCCGGCGAACCGCTGCGCGGGCGGGCCCCGCTGACGACCTACGATCCCGCGCCCGCCCCCGTCCCCACGGCGAAGTCTTCGGAACGCGACGACGGCGAGGATGGCGACGGCGGTGACAGGACTGACAGCAGTGACAGCAGTGACGACAGCGAGGAGACGCCGCCGCCCCGGGGGCAGGTCTCCGCCGGGGCCGACCACAAGACCGTCGCGGTGAACACCGACAGCGACGAGCCGGACGAGAAGCACGACTACCGCTTCGCGTCCGTCCACGCCACCACCTACGACGGCCGCACCTACACCGTCTACGCCGCCACCCCTCTGGAGGACGAACAGGAGACCGTCACCTCCGTCACCCGGGCCATGCTCCTCGGCCTGCCCCTGCTCCTCCTCGTGATCGCCGCCGTCACCTGGCTGGTCACCCGCCGTGCCCTGCGCCCCGTCGAGGACATCCGCGCGCGGATGGCGGAGATCACCACCAGCCGCGACCTCGGCCGCCGCGTACCCGAACCCGCCTCGCGCGACGAAGTGGCCCGCCTGGCCGCGACCACCAACCAGACCCTGGCCGCGCTGGAGACCTCCGTCGAACGGCAACGCCGCTTCGTCGCCGACGCCTCCCACGAGCTGCGCAACCCCATCGCCAGCCTCCGCGCCCAGCTCGAAGTGGCCCACGCCCACCCCGAACTGCTCGAGGCCGAGGGGCTCCTCGAAGAAGTGACGCGCCTGCAGACCCTGGCCGCAGACCTGCTCCTGCTCGCCCGCCTCGACGCCGGAGAAGGCGCCGAAGGCACCGAAGGCACCGAGGGCACCGAAAGTGCCGACAGGGCCGCCGTGGACCTCGCCCGCCTGGTACGAGCCGAACTGGTCCAGCGTGCGGCCACCGACCGGATCACCCCCAGTGTGCAGATCACCGGGGAGAGTCACGGCGTCAGCGGAAACGCCTCCCAGCTCACCCGGGTGCTGGGCAACCTGCTCGACAACGCTCAGCGCCACGCTGCTTCCTGCGTGTCCGTGACCCTGAACCGAGAGGATGACCTGGTCGTGCTGACCGTCGGCGACGACGGCGCGGGCGTGCCCCCGGCCGAGCGGGAGCGCATCTTCGAACGGTTTGTCCGCCTCGACGACGCCCGCAGCCGCGACGAGGGCGGCGCCGGGCTGGGCCTGGCCATCGTCCGCGACGTCGTGCAGCGCCACGGCGGACGGATTTCCGTACGCCGGGCGCCGGAAGGCGGCGCACTCTTCGAGGTCAGGCTTCCCCTGGCGAACGCCGGCCCGGGCATTGCCTGAAGCTGCGGAACCGCTCGGCGATCTCCGGCACAATGCAGCGACGCGTCAGTTCGCTGTCACGTCCGTCGTGACGTCCGTCGTGACGTCCGCCGTCTTCCGCAGGCCGGCCGCCAGGTCCTCCACCATCGCCATCGTGCGGCGGTGGAGCCCGCCGCCGAACGTGACCCGGGCAGCGCCCAGTTCGCCCAGCTCGTGAGGTGCGGGCCCGCCGGGAAGGACGATGGCGTTGACGGGTGCGGGAACGGCGCGGGTGATCTCCGGGAGGAGCTCCGCGGGGGCCAGGATGGGGTACACGCAGTCGGCGCCGGCGAGGACGTAGAGCCGGGCACGCTCGATCGCGGAGGCGGCGTCCGGGGCCGCTCGGCCGGCCCGCAGGAAGGTGTCGGTGCGGGCATTGATCACGAGCCGGTCGCCGGCCGCGGCCCGTACCTCTGCCAGCCACTCGGCCTGCTCGGCCGGGTCCTTGAGCCGTCCGGTGGCGCGGTCGCTGTCTTCCAGATTGCAGCCGACGGCGCCGGTCTCCAGCAGCCGCTCGACGAGTTCGGCGGGCGGCAGCCCGTAGCCGTCCTCGATGTCGGCGGAGACCATCACGCCGTCCTCCGCGAGGGCCCGGACGATGCGGGCGACCGCGGTGAACATCTCGTCCGCGGGGGTGCTGCCGTCGGCGTAGCCGAGGGAGGCCGCGATGGCGGCGCTCGGCGTGGCCATGGCCCGGAAACCGGCGGCTGCGAAGGCGCGGGCGCTGGCAGGGTCCCAAGGGCCGGGCAGGACGAGGGGGCCGCGCCCGGCACGGTCGTGGTGCAGGCCGCGGAAGGTGGCGGCGTGGCCGGTGATTGCTGTCATGTGAACGACCGTAGACGCGGAGGATTGCGCGCAGGTGGTCCACTTGAGGGACCATTTCATGGGCCATTGCCATTGCCCTTGCCCTTGCCATTGTCCTCCGGCCGGTAGCCGCGCACCTCGCCCGTCGCTCCGGCGCGTCATTCTTCCTCGGAGTGGCGGGCGCGCAGCGCCCTCACCTTGTTGCGGTTGCCGCAGTGCTCCATGGAGCACCAGCGGCGCCGGCCCGGGCGTGAGGTGTCGACGTAGAGGAGGTGGCAGTCCTCGGCGGCACAGGTGCGGATGCGGTGCGCGTACGGGCCGGTCAGCAGCTCGACGGCGTCCCGGGCGACGGTGGCCGCCAGCTGCGTGCCGCTGGGGCTCCCGGCCCACTGCCGCTCGCCGGTCGGTGCGACGGCGGGGGCCAGGGACGGGCGGGCGGCCGCCGCGTTGATGGTCTCCAGGTCGCCCTGCGGGTGGGGCTCGCCGCGCGTGTGGGCGATGACCACCCGGAACAGCGCGTCGCGCAGCTCCCGCATGCCGGTCACCTCGGCTTCGGATATCTCCAGCACGGGCGTTGGCGTCAGCCGCGACCGCTCCGCCCAGGCGGCCAGGTCGGCGGGCTCGTGCAGGACCTCGTAGCGGCGGTACGGGCCGGGGCCGCCGGTGGTCAGCAGTTCCAGGCACAGCGCGCCGGGGTCGAACCGGTAGGCGACGCCGGTGTGGGAGCGCAGCGTGAGCCCCTTGGCCGCGGGGGAGTCCATGCCGCCAGTGTAGCCGTTGTAACCGATATAACAGGTTACAGCGGCTACACTGGCGGCATGGCATTGAGCTGGAAGCTGGTCATCGACAGCACGAACGCACCCGCCCTCGCCGACTTCTGGGCCGCGGCCCTGGAGTACGAGGTGGAAGACCCCGGCAGGCTCGTCGAGCAGCTGCTGGCCGCCGGGCACATCGGCGAGGAGGCGGTCGTCGAGCACCGCGGCCGCAAGACCTTCCGCGGCTACGCCGCGATCCGCCACCCCGAGGACCCGTTCGACGAGACCAGCGGCGTCGGCCGCGGCCGCCGGCTGCTCTTCCAGGACGTGCCCGAGGGCAAGTCCGGCAAGAACCGCTTGCACATCGACGTACACAGCGAGCCCGGCGGCCTGGACGACCTGGTGACCCGGCTGGAAGGGCTGGGGGCGACCCGTATCCGCGAGGTGAACAAGGGCCCGGCAGGACACTGGTGGGTGATGCAGGACCCGGAGGGCAACGAATTCTGCGCGGCGTAGGAATGTAGGGACGTAGGGACGTGGCGCTCGCTGTGAAGCGAATCACAGTGAGGGGCTGTCACGGTTCGCCGGTGCGGGGTGTCTCGATGGGTGTCCGAAGAAAGGAGCCGGTCGTCGTGGACGCCTTCACCGAGCACCGTGCGCTGCTGTTCACCATCGCCTACGAGATGCTGGGCAGCGCCACCGATGCCGAGGACGTGCTGCAGGAGAGCTATTTGCGATGGAGCGCGGTCGACCCGGCCACGGTCGAGCATCCGCGCGCCTACCTGGTCCGCGTGGTGACCCGGCAGTCCCTCAACCACCTGCGCGCCGTCAAGGCGCGGCGCGAGGAGTACGTCGGCACGTGGCTGCCCGAGCCGATCCGCACCGCGCCCGAGGTGAGCGAGGACGTGATCCTCAACGAGTCGGTGTCGATGGCCATGATGCTCGTCCTGGAGACGCTGAACCCTGCCGAGCGCGCGGTGTTCGTGCTGCACGACGTGTTCGGCTACACCCACGGCGAGATCGCCGCCTCGATCGGGAAGACCGAGGTCACCGTCCGGCAGATCGCCCACCGCGCACGCCGGCACGTCCACGCCCGGCGTCGCCGCTTCGAGCCCGACTCCGAAGCCACCCGGGAGATCGTCCAGCGGTTCCTGCTCGCGACGACGACCGGTGAAGTCCAGGCGCTGATGGACCTGCTGGCGCCCGATGTCGTGCAGGTCTCCGACGGCGGCGGGAAAGTGTCCGCCGCCCGCCACCCCATCACGGGCCGCGCCGACGTCGCCCGCTACGTCCTCGGCGTGGCCCGCACCAGCGTCACCGCGACGACCCGCATCGAGCACGCCACCTACAACGGCATGCCCGCGGCGCGCTCGCTCACCGACGGTGAACTCGACTGGCTGCTCGCCTTCGAGATTCACGACGGACGGATCACCGGCCTCTACGTCATACGCAACCCGGACAAGCTGCACCGCGCCGATGCGGTGCACCCACTCAACAGGGGAGAACGCCGGCCATGGAAAGCATGATCGTAGAGCGCACCATCGACGCCCCGATCGACGACGTCTTCGCCTGGCTCACCACGACCACGAACTACACGTCCTCGCCCTTGGTGCTGCGCTGCCGCCTGACCCGGCGCGGCGAGACCGCGCCGTACGGCGTCGGCGCGGTGCGCAGTCACCTCTGGCTGATCGGCTGGTTCCGCGAGCGCATCACGCACTACGACCCGCCGTACGCCACCGAGTACGTCGTCGACCGCAGCCTGCCGCCGGCCCGGCACGAACTCGGCCGCATGACGTTCACCGAGACCGACGGTGGCACTCACGTCCGCTGGACCACGCGCGCCGAGATCCCCGTCCCGTTGATCGGCCCCTTCCTCACCCGGCGCCTCGCGCGGCCGATCATCACGGGCACTTTCGGAAACATCCTCGCCGCTGCCGATGCTGCGCTGGCCGGACGCTCCGGCAGGCACCGGGCGTAACCTGCGCGAGCACTACGTCCTCAACCCCGGCAAGTCCTACGAGACCCGCCAGCGCGTCACCGCCCCCATCCTGGGCGCCCTCGCCGCCGAAGGCCGCATCCACCGCACCCGCCCCGCGGGCTCGTGGACCTCCGCCCAGTTCCGCTGGGCCCCGTCCGAGTCGTTCCCCGCCGTGCCGGCGCCCGAAGCCAAGGCCGCACTCGCCCGCCACTCCCTCGTCGCGTTCGGCCCGGTCACGGCGGCGATGTCCTGGACGTCAGTCGGGAGCGTCGTGGCCGGCCAGTGCGCGGAGCGCGCCCGTCAGCTGGTCAGGGGTGAGCGGCGGTACGGGGAGGGCGGTGGCGGCCGGGGCGCGTAGACCGTCCAGGAGGAGGCGGAGGTGGCGTCGCCAGGCCTGGGGGGCGACGGTCACGGAGGCGGGGACGACGCGGCCGAGGGCGGCCAGCGCGAACAGCAGGTCCTCGACGACCACGTCGTCGCGCATGGAGCCCTGTTCCTGAGCGCGTCGGATGAGCAGGGAGACGGTCTCGTGGTGGTGCGTCTTGAGGGCGTCGAGGGAGGGGACGTCGGGGATGCTGGTGGTCATCAGATCGTTGGCGCCTCTGTCGGCGGCCAGGCCCTCGAAGATGTAATCGAGATAGCCGGTCAGCCCGGCCCACGCGTCGTCGGCGCCACGCGCTTCCTCGCCCCGGCGCAGCGTGTGGGTCAGGGCGTCACCGAAGACCGCCTCGATGAGCGCGCCGCGGGTGGGGAAGCGCCGGTAGAGGGTGGCGTTGCCGACGCCGGCGCGGCGGGCGATGTCGTCCAGGGGGGCTTCCACACCGCGTTCGGCGTAGATCTCGCGGGCGGCTGCGATGAGCAGGTCCCGGTTGCGCTGGGCGTCCTTGCGCAAGGGGCCCGTCCCTCCGTCGCTCATCGGCCCTCCTTATATCCAATTTCCGCCTGTTCCTCGCCTTGGCAGCACCCTAACAGTGAACCGTGGACTGGTCCCCGTTTCGCTGTTAAGGTCACGGGGCACGTAGTGGGGAGTCGTCCCCACTTTGCTGGGTCCGGGCGGGCGCGTGCTCGCACCGGCCGACGAAGGGATGACGATCGATGAGCACGCTTCCCGACTTCCAGGCCCTGGCCCCGGCCGGCACGGACTTCCCGGACTTCGTGGCCGACCCCTATCCCCTCTACGCCCACCTGCGCGAGCAGGGCCCCGTCCACCGCGTCCCCACGGAAGGGGCCGGCGACGTCTGGGTGATCCTCGGGTACGACGCGGTGCGCGCAGCCCTCACGAACCCCGGGCTCAGCACCGACGTCCGCCACTCCTCCCGCTGGACCAGCGACGGCGGCCAAGCAGTCGGCCGCAACATGCTCCAGACCGACCCGCCCCAGCACACCCGCCTGCGCGCGCTGGTCGCCGGAGAGTTCACCGCCCGGCGCATCGAAGCCCTCAGGCCGCGCATCCAGCAGATCACCGACGAACTGCTGGACCGGATCGCCCCGTCGGGCGCCACCGATCTCGTCGCATCCTTCGCGCTTCCCCTCCCCATCGCCGTCATCTGCGAGCTCCTGGGCGTACCCGAAGCGGACCGCGAGCCCTTCCACGAGTGGTCGCAACGGATCGTCTTCGAACCCGCCTCCCCGGCAGGCGCCGAGGCGGCCGCAGCGATGGCGGCCTTCCTCACCGAGCTGCTCCGGTCCAAGGAGCGCCACCCGGGGGAGGACTTGCTGAGCGCGCTGGTCCGGGCCGAGGACGCCGAAGGGCGCCGCCTGCCCATGGACGAGCTGATCGGCATGGCGTTCCTCCTGCTCGTCGCCGGCCACGAGACCACCGTCAACCTGCTCGCCAACGGCACGTACGCCCTGCTCACCCACCCCGAGCAGCTCGCAGCCCTGCAATCCGACCCCTCCCTGCTCGAAGGCGCGATCGAGGAGATGCTGCGTTACGAGGGGCCGGTGGCCTCTGCCGCGTACCGCTGGACCAGGCAGAGCGTCGAGATCGCCGGCCGGACCATCCCGGCGGGGGAGGCCGTCCTCATCCTGCTGGCCTCGGCCTCCCGGGACCCCGGCCGCTTCGCCGAACCCGACCGCTTCGACATCCGCCGCCCCCGCACGCCCGGCGGCGGACATCCGGCCTTCGGCCACGGCATCCACCACTGCCTGGGCGCGCCACTCGCCCGCCTGGAGGCGGCCGTCGCCCTCCCCGCCCTCCTCGGCCGCCTGCCCGACCTGAAGCTGGACACCGACCCGGCGGAGGCCCCTTGGCGCCCCGGCCTGATCCGCGGCCTGTCCCGTCTGCCCGTCCGCTACAGCCCGACGCAGTGACATCAGCCGCATCACTGGACCACGACAACCACATCACTAGACCACGACAGCCGCATCGCAGACGGCATCAGCCGCAGCGGCCCGTCACCCGGGGCGACGAGGCCAGATAGAGGTACCAGTCGGCCCCGTCCGGCATCCGCAGCACGCACGGTGTCCAGTCGCGCGCGAACCCGGGCGCCCCCGGGACGCGGGCGGCGGCGGCCACCGGTTCCGACCTGGCCCGCTGCAGCAGTTCGCCGACGGTGATGGACGTGTTGTTGCCGGTCAGCGCTTCGGACGAGCAGCCCGCGTGGAAGGCGACGGAGACGACCTCGGGGCCGACCAGGGTGCACGGCGGGCTCAGACCGGCGCGGTGCAGGCGCTCGGCGGCCTGCAGCGTGTCGGCGCGGAGGCGCACCTGATCGCCGACTCTCCGTTGGAGCACCAGGTATTGGGTGGTCAGATGCAGGGCAAAGGCGACGCCCAGCACCACGGCCACGACCGGGCGCCATCGGCGCCGGGCGCCACGCAGCAGGGCGACGGCGAAGGCGGCGACGGGAATGGTGAGTTGGGCGTAGGCGGGGATGAGGAAGCGGGGGGCCGCGTAGTCGAGAAGGAAAAGGTATTGCAGCGACATCGCCGCCGCGCAGGCCGTGGGTAGCGCGATCACTGCCACCCGTGGCGTGCCGCGCCCGCCGGCGGCGGTCCGGCCACCGTGCCGGTACCCGGTCTTGGTCCTGGTCCTGACCATAACCAGGATCAGGGACGCGACGACCACGACGGGCGTGGCGAGCCACCACAGCGACAGCAGCGGGTAATCCCAGGCGATGTGGCACGGGCGGCACAGCAGCGGCCCGTTCAGGGCGCGCAGGTGCATGCCGAGGGTGTTGGTCCACCCCATGCCGCCCTGGACACCACTGCCGTCCCGCAGCCGGGCCACCGGCCCGTCGAAGTCGGTGTACGCCTCGGCGAGCCATGGCGCCAGCCCGGCCGCGAGCCCGCCCACCACGGCGGCCGCGGGGCGCCACCGGCGCCAGGAGGGCGTGATCGCGGCGGCTGCGAGCAGCGCGAGCGCGAGGAACACCGCGTCGGGCGGGCGCATCAACGCGGTGAACGCCACACTCACCGCCACCCCGGCCCACGCGCTGCGCCACATCGGCCCGGCGGCAGCGGTAGTGGCAGCCCGCAGGAACCATCCCGTCGCGGCCGTCGCCCCGTAGGCCACGTACAGGTTCGGCATGACCTCGCCCGCGTAGAACTGCACGACCCACAGACCGGCGAACGCCGCCGCGGCCACCGCCGTGACCGCTTCGCCGACCAGGCGGCGCCACGGCCAGAAGGCCGCCACCAGGCCCGCCGTGGCCAGCGCCACCATCCAGGTCCGCAACACCACCACCGATGCACTGAGCAGCACCGCAGGCGCGGCCAGCCAGCTGATCCCCCGGGCCCGCGGCGCGCTGAAATACGCGGCCGGCACCCGGGGGCTCACCTGACTCACGTATACGGCCTCGTCCCAGCCCAGCGGCAGCCGCAACGGCACCACCACCAGCTGCACCACACCGAAGGCCACGGCCACCCACACCACCGGCACGATCCCACGCCACCGCCACCGCCACTGCCTCCGCCGGACTCCCGTTCCGCGTCGGGAACGGGCCGGGCCGCCGTCGCGTCGGCCGGCCGGCCCGGCTGAGGGATTGCGGTCGTCCGCGACCGGGCGGCTGATCCGGGGCAAGCTGATCCAGGACAGGGGGGAACGGCACACTCCGTGGGCGTCGATCACGGCGCCCGTAGCCACACGGCCGGTCGTTGTCAGCCGCAGCCGGTACCCCAGGCCCGACCGGTCCGGCATGCCACGCCCTCCTCACCTCCCGAGTGGTCACGGTCGGTTCCACACTAAGTTCCCTGCGTGATGGGCGCCCGCGGTGCCGTGCCTACGGGGGACCGTCGCCTGCCACGGTGCGCTCGTTCCGAGCCCGGGCGCCGGGCACGGGCCCGGCGCCCTTCACCCTCCGTGGCACTGTCAGCCAGCCGCTACCGGCGTCCACGCAGCCGGGCGAGCAGCTTGCGGGCCTGGGCACGTTTGCGCGGGTCGGCTGCAGCGCGCCGGGCCGACGCGATGGTCCGCTGTCCGTGCGGGCTACGGGTGAACTGCTTGATACGTGCCATCAACCCCGACATGGCTCCTCCTTCGGGCCGTCTATCTTCCGTTTACCCGATTTACGTGATGGGATCCGGATGATGTCCGTTCGAGGTCGCCGGACTGCAGGGTCCTGGAGCGTCTTGGAGCGCGTACGGCGGACACGCGTAGCGCGTCGACTCCGGCTGTGGGGCCTGGGAGACAGGTCACGTGGCCGAGGACTCGGACGACTCGGACGACTCAGGCGACGCCTCGGCCTCCGTCTCGACCCCGGGGAGGAGCAGGATGCCCCACGTGACCAGCACCGCGCCCACCCCCTCCGGGACGAGCCACCAGCCGGTCCGTACGCGCTCGCCGTACACCAGGCCGCCCAGTGCCAGACTGACCAGCGCCTCGCCGAGAGTGAGGGCCGGCTGAGAGGCCACCAGCGGCCCCGACTCCATGGCGTTGGCCAGGAGGAAGAGCGCCAGGCCGCCGGCGGCGAAGAAGCCGTACGTCTGCCAGCAGGTGAGAAACGCCCCGGCGCCCTGCCGTTCGAAGACATCCGTGGCGGTCGTCATCAACGTCGCCGTCAAGGCGTAGCTGATCGCCGACGCGGAGCTGAACAGTGCCGCCCTGCTCATACCGCGGGGCCTGGTGAGGGCGGCCATGACGCAGACGGCCATGGCGCCCACGGTGGCGGTCAGGGTGAGGACCCACAGCCAGGCGGAAACCTCCCCGTGCCCCCCGGAGGGCGCGGCGGCGAACAGCGCCAGCCCCAGCCCGAAGGCCACCATGAGGGACGCGGCCCAGCCGGTCGCGGAAAGGCGGCGGCGGGAAAACGCACAGGCGATGACGAGCGTGAAGGGCAGTTCCGTCACGAGGATGGGCTGGACGAGCGAGAGCGACCCGAGGTTCAGGGCCAGCGCCTGGCACGCCGCAGCGCCCACGATCACCGCGATCCCGCCGAGCCATGCCGGGTTGCGCACCAGATGCCGGATCAGGCGCACGCTGAACGCGTCCCCGTGAGGCACGGTGCGCGCGGCGATGCGCTGAAGCACCGTCCCCGTCGCGTTGCCCGCGGCCGCCAGCAGGGCGAACGCCGCGGAGAGCAGGGCGGCTGACATGCCATCCTCCCGTCGTTCGTCCGTACCCCGGGCATGACCTCACCGGCCGTCATGTGAGAAAGACGATCACACGGCCGGGCGGACCGGGGAAGAGGCGCGCAGGACACGTCGGCCGCTGGGGGAGCTTTCCTGCGGGGCCGGGCTCGGGGCCGGGGCCGGGGCGGGGCCGGGGCTGACCTCGGCCCCGCTGAGAGCGGCCTACTTGTCGGCGGTCAGCTTGCCCGCCACGCCCCAGCTGTCGGCCGGAACCTCGTGAATCCATACCTGCACGGCCTCGGCGGGAATGTGCAGGGCATCGACGAACGCGTCGGTGACGCGAGCCACCAGATCACGCTTGAGCTCGATGTCACGGGGACCCTGCTGAATGGTGACGATGGGCATGATGTGCTCCTTGTTTCCGGACCGGAGTGCCCCACCGGCGGTTCCGGTGCGGTGCGTTCCGTCCTGGAAACAGTTCACCGCGCAGGGCCGGTGCCCACCCAGACCCGAATGACTCTCGCAGCGATCACGATTACTGATCACTGAGTACTGGTCACTGATTAGGCACCTGTCACGGCATCCTGCAGCAAACCAACCAGCGGGGAGGACGTACCGCCCCGGACCACCAGCTCGACGGGCAGCCGCAGCCCGGGCCCGGAGAAGGGGACGAAGGCCACGCGCGGCAGCCGCATCAGCCGGGCGTTGCCGGCGTAGACCACCGTCCACATCGGCGTGCCCGAGCCGATCGCCGCCAGGGTGTCCTGAAGACTGCTGAATACCGGCCCCGGAGTCGGCTCGAAGCCCGCCTTCCGGCAGCCGTCGAGGACGAGGTCGACCAGCGCCGGGTGATGACGCCGCTCGGTCAGACGCAGCGGCAGCGCCGCAAGCTCGGCGAGACTGACTGCCGATTGCTCGGCGAGGGGGTGCCTGGCGGGCACTGCCGCCACCAGCTCGTCCTCCCAGAGCAGGCGGCGCCGCAGCTCGTCACCGCCCTGGACCACAGCGCCGGCGCCGTCCTGAGCCGGCGCACCGTCGGAGGCAGGTGCACCGCCACGGACGAAGACGGCATCCAGTCGACCGTCGGCGAGCCGCGCGAGGCGTTCGCGTACGGGCAGCGCGACCAACTCCACCCGGACGCCCGGCGCATGCTCCCCGAAGGCCTCCAGCACGCGGTCGAGCCTCTCGCCGAGCCCGGTGATGGTGCCGAGCCGGAAGACGCCGCGGCCTCCGCCCGTCAGCTCCGCGGCCACGGCCCGGGCGGAGTCCTCTGCCGCGAGGACGGCGCGCGCGGCGGGGAGGAAGGCCTGTCCGGCCGCGGTGAGGCGGACGATCCTGGGCGTCCGGTCGAAGAGCTCGATCTTCAGCTCGCGTTCCAGCCGCCGGATCTGCTGGCTGACGGCCGGCTGCCCGATCACCAGCCGCTCCGCCGCCCGTCCGAAATGCAGTTCCTCCGCCACGGTGACGAAATAACGCAACTGACGCAGCTCCACCGGACCACCTTTCCCCGTGACTTTCCCGGTGCCTCTCCCAGGCCCTTCGCTCGATCCTGCCGTACCGGAATGTTGCGGATGCACGGCCCCCGCGATCGCCCTCCGTGAGCGGGGCTCTCAATCAATCCCAGGTGCCGCGGGGCCCGACGTGCCGGCGCCCGCTCAGGACACCAGGGGCTGCTCCTCCAATTCGGTCAGTTTCACGGTGCACAGACCTCCGCGCTCGGTCTTGACGTCCGTCACCTTGAGCTGTGTGCCCGGCGAGAGGATGAATTCCTCCTCGCCGGTGAAGGCGGAGAACCTGCTGATGCCCACGGCCCGGGCGGGTACCACCTCGAAGAGCGTCCGCTTACCGCGGCTGCCGAGGAATGCCTGTGCCACGCCGAGCTTGGGCGTGCACGAGGACACACCCCACCAGGTCACGGTCCGACCGAGCGGGTACTGCGTGCGCAGGTCCAGCGATACGCCACGCCACAACGGCTCGGTGCGGGCGGGAAGCTGCGACACCGCCGAGAACAGCAGCCGCAGGTACGGGAGGTACGGGACGATTCCGGCCCGGTCCGGGGAGCGCAGGACCTTGTTGATCTCCCGGTAGAACGCGGACTGGCAGGTGTAGAGGTAGAGGGCGGCAATCGCGTCGGCGGACAGGCTGCCGTTGCCGGCCGCTGCGTCCGCCCGGCTCTTGCCGAATTCGTGCGACTGGTCGACGTGCCGGTCGAGACCGGACAGTAGCTTGGCGACCGGGGCGACGGCGTCTCGGAACTCCATGAGCGGGGTGTCGAACACGCCGGTGATCGCGGGGAGGGCGAGACCCTCGTCTTTGACGCTGGCAAGTCGTTCGAGGTAGAGCTGGTGCAGTTCCATGGTGGACGTGATGAACGCGCCCATGCGTTCGGCGACGTCGTTGTCCGTCCCGCCGGCTTCCTCCGTGAGCTGGTTCCAGCCCTTGCTCGGCAGCCAGTCGATCTGGTCGGCGCCGAGCGATGCGAGGGCATCGTTCACCATCCCGAAATGGTCGTCGTCGCAGAAGATGTCGCCCTGCGCCGCGGGATTGGGGTGGTCGATGTGCCGGACCTCGACCTCGGGGTACTTCTCCTGGAGCCGGAGGACGATCTTCTTCAGATTGCGTGCGTGAGCGCCCCACCATGCGAAGACGACGCCACGGTCTTCCTCGTCGGCGTCCTGCTTGGCCTTGAGGATCTCCTCGACGATCCGCTCGGCGACCGGGCGCCAGAATGCGGTGTGCGGGTCGGCTCCCCTCGCCCCCTCGCTGCTGGCGGTGAGTGCCGCGTTCAGCAGCAGTACGCCCTGCGTGAGCATCGCCTGGAACCATTCCGGCGGCTGGACGGTGTCCTGCTTCTTCAGCAGTGCACGAATGTCGGCTATCGGGGTCTTCTTGGGAATCCCGTACTTCCACATCGCCGCTGCCTTGATGATGCAGCGGATGCTGACGACCCTGCCGAACTGACTGTCCTTCCAGTCGTGGAAGGTGTTGTCGAACATGGCGATGCCGGTGGCGCTCTCCGGCCGCGGATACGGGTTCTGCCCGAATATGACGACCTTCCACTTGTGCGGTGGATTGGGCTTGAGCGCCTGGAAAGTCAGTTCGCGGACAGGAACGACTTCCGGGCCGCGGCCCGGGCCGATGAACCTGGCTGCGTCCGGCTGCGCCTCGATAACCGGCTTCAGGAGCGGAAGCCACGGTTCACCGCCGCCTTTGAACAGTTCGGTGAGGGCCAGAAGGTCATTCGGGTCGGGCTGGGCCGGGGTGTTGGCATCGCTCATTGTGGAGGTGCTCCGAATTATCGAACCGTGCTGATGGGGACATGGTCGGTGAGGTGGGCGAGTTCCGCGCAAACGTACTGAATGCGACAAGAGGGGGCAGGAGCCCCGAGCACCGTGCGTGCGGGCCGGTGGGCTCTCGTCGGGGTGCCGGAGGTCAGGGCTGACCTGCGGAAATCTGGCGGCAGGCTAGCACCGGCTCAGTTTGCTCGCAATCGTGACGACGGGTCACGAACCACTGTCGCCAGCGGCGTTGTCAGTGGGGCAAGGTAGCTTCGTGAGTGGTCGAAGGACCGGTTGCCGATTGGAGTGCATTATGACCGTGAATCGCATGCAGTCGCCGCTCAGGGTGGTGCTGACCGACATCAACACCAAGGTGGTGGAGGCATGGCGGGCGGCGTTCGCCGACACCCCCGGGATCGAGATCCGCAAAGGCTCGATCCTTGACGAGGAAGTCGATGCCTGGGTGAACCCGACCAATTCCCGGGGCCGGATGGACGGCGGAGTCGACGCGGCCATCAAGCGGCACCTCGGAGCGGGCATCCAACTGCGCGTACAGCGGGCGATCCGCGACCAGTTCGCGGGAAGCCTCCCGGTGGGCGGCGCGGTGTGCGTTCCGTCCGGGGCGGTCAATCCGAAGTTCCTGATATCGACGCCGACGATGGAAACGTCTTCGCAGAATGTGAGTGAGACGTTGAATGTGGCCCTGGCGTGCGCCGCCGCGTTCCAGGCGATCCACCGGAAGAACAAGGAGGCGCCGGGCAGCATCGAGTCCGTGGCGCTGGTGGGCATGGGCGCCCGGACCGGCCGGGTGCCGGCACGAGTGTGCGCCAACCTGATGTGGACGGGCTACACGCTGTTCAACGACTACTACTTCGAGGACTACGACGACCTGCGCAGCACGGTCATCGGGCAACTCGACGACATCGAGAACGCGCCCGTCGAACAGCGGGTACGCATCGAACCGCCGAAGTGAGGCGCGGGCGATGTCGCCCGTCCGGCGGGAGCGGTGTGCCGCGGCGAGGGGCTGCTGCGGCACACCGCTCACTGCCCGGCTCCGTTCGGCACTGCTAGACGCTTACAGCCGAGTGTTCCCGCGCCACGGTGACGATGCGTTCCCGCACGCAGACCTGGTCGCCGTACGAGACACGGATCAGTCCGTACGGCTTCCGGTCCTGCCACCGCTCCGAGGTATGCGCGACATCTGCCGGTTCTCCCGCGGCGCGGCGCGGACCATCGCCAGCACGCTGTCGAAGCCGGGCGCGGAACGGCACGACGGTGCGGTACACCTGCCGGCCGCCGACCTCGTGAACGATGAGGGCAATGGCAGAGAGGATGCCGACCAAGCTGCCGCCATAGGGGCGGCAGTACGCTTCGAAGGCTGCTGCTTCCGTGTCGTCTGCGAGCATCGCGTGCGTGAACTTCTGGACCGGCAGTGGGCCTTCGGGGTCGAGGCCGAGATCGACAGGGAAGTTCGGCAGTTTCCCGTCGCACCGGGCGATGAACTCCCTCCAGCGGGAGACGATCGCGTGCGTGTCGTCGATCCGGTCGGCTTCCGTGGGCTCGGCTGCGCTGAAGTCGACATAGCCGGCGACCGGTGTCGCATCCACGGAGCGGCCTTCGAGGCCGGCCGCGTAGAGATCGTGTATCTCACCGGGGATGCGCTGGATCGAGTACGCGTCGACGTTGCTGTGGTCGAACGCCATGTGCACGCTGGTGCAGTCGTCCGTGACGACTGCGGCGAAGATGAAGTTCGGCCAGACGAGCGCGTTCGCCACGACGTCGAAGCGATCCTGTAGGTACTGGGTCAGCGTCGCCGTGTCGGGAAAGTCACCGACGTCTTGACGCTGCAGCATGACGGCATCGGCGTTCAGCGTGAAGCGTCGCACGGACGGGCCCCCGGTAGGGGAAGGCGGGCCTCTCCGGCTGCCAGAACCCAGGCCCGCAGGATGCGCACCCTGGCCGCGCGACGGCGCAATGGGAGGGCCGGCTGTGGGCTACCTGCGGGCCGCGGTGGCGGAGGGCAGTTCGGCGAAGCGGTTGCGGTACTCGGCCGCGAAGCGGCCCAGATGGGAGACGCCCCACCGGTAGGCGATCGTGCCGACGGAGTCGGTGGAAGCGAGGATGTCCGCACGGATCCGGTCCAGCCGCCGGTTGCGGACGTACGCAAGGGGCGAGAGGCCCAGCCGGGCGCGGAATGCGGAGCTGATGGTCCGCGGGCTGCATGCAGCGGCCTTGGCGATGTCACCGAGGGTGATGCGCTCGGCGAGGTTCGCCTCGATGAATGCGAGGGCCGTGCGCAAGGAGCGCGGATGTCCGGAGTGCGGACCGTCCCGCAGCGCGCCGGTGTGCGAGTGCGGCTGGGCCAGGAGCAGGGCGGTGACGATGCACCGTAGCTGACTTCGCTGCAGCTCCTGGCGCTGGAACAGGGAGTCTCCCGAGTCCAGTTGTTCCAGCAGTGAACGTACCAGCAGCCGCACCGCCCGGCCCTTGGACCTGGCCACATCGAGCGCGAAGTCGAATCGGACGGTGGACACCGGAGGATGCCCGGTCAGCGCGGTGAACTCCTGCTCCACGAGCGCGGCGTCGATCCGCAGCCCCACGAAACCCGTCCGGGTGCTTCGCAAGGGCCGCAGCTCCTGGGTGTCACCGGGGTTGACGACTCCCGCCGTCGTCCTGTCGAGGGTCGCCGGCAGGCCGCCGCACGATGCCGAAATCGCGCCGGTCACACCGATGTTGACGAAATAGGAGCTGCGGCCGCCGACGGATGCGACGCGCACGTCGAGTGGCGAGGCGAAGTAGCCGACCGCGAAGTCATCGGCGACCACGCCGCGCAGTTCGTGGTCTGCGCCGCTGCTCAGACCGTTCAGGGGCGACGTGGTGATCGAGCCGCCGAACAGCCGGGTGGCGGCGTTGAGCACGTCGCCGGGGTTACGGGACTTGGCAATGAGGTAGTTGCGCAGCGGCTCCGGCACGGCGTTCACCTCCCTTGGGGCCCCCTACCGCGGTGCTGAGGGAGCGGATACGACGGACGAAGAGGACCCAGTGTGTCAGGCCCCGGCTTGTCGCTGCGGCGCCGTCACATCGGCGGGGCGTCGAACAGCCCGGGGTCGGCGTCGTTGTGGGACTTGGCGGCGATGAACTCGTCCATCTCGTTCGCCGTGCCCCACTGATCCGCGTTGGCGGGGTCGCGCAGGTCGTAGAGGTGGGGGTGCCAGGTGTCCTCGTCCAGGACCTCCAGCTCGGTGGTGTACTCGACGGTGTTGCCGGCCCGGTCGAGGAAGTAGCTGAAGGTGTTGTCACCGGCACGGTGCCGCCCCGGTCCCCACAGGCGCTCGATTCCCAGGCGCCGCATCCGGCCGGTGCCGCGCATGAATTCATCGATGCCGCGCATCTCGAAGGAGGCGTGGTGGAAGGCCGCGTGCGGCCCGCGCACGATGCCGAAGCTGTGGTGGAAGGTGTTGCACCGCAGGAACCACATGATTTCGCCGCGGCCGCCGAGGCACATGGTGTCCGAGAGGCGGAACCCCAAGTACTTGACGTACCAGGCAACCGTGGCCTCGGGGGTAGGAGAGTTCATCAGCACATGAGACAGCCGCACCGGGACCGGCTCGCGGGCTTCGATCCTGCGGTGCCGGCGCGGGGTTACGTCGGCGGAGACTTCCACCATGCGGCCCTCGTTGTCGAAGAAGCGGACCCCGTAGCCGCCTCCCGGGGTGTCAAGCGTCTTCGGCTCGTGGACGAGCCGCACGCCTCCGGCGGTCAGCCGCGCGGCCAGGGTGTCGACGTCGCCCGCGCCGGCGGCACCGAAAGCGATGAGGTCGGTGCGCTTGCGGGCATCCTCGCGCAGCCGCACCACGTACTGCTCCGGTGAGCCCTCGGCGGCCAGAAACGAGACTCCGGTGTCACCGGCGGTCTCCGTCAGCCCCCACAGCTCGGTGTAGAAGCGGCGCTGCTCGGCGAAGTTCGGCATGGCGATGTCGATGTGCCGCAGGTGGGTGATCAGACTGCTGTTGCTCATGGTGCACTCCACTCCCTCAAGGCGTGCGGGTCAGCTCAGTTCTTCAGTCAGCAGGTGCGCGGGACGGGACGGCATAGTCGTGCGGTAAGCCCACGTGCAGGTCGGCCCGCGAACCCTCGTTCGCGCAGCGGCCGGCCGCGCGCATGGCTCTCCTCCGGGCGGGCGTGCCACGAGTTTCCGTTCGCTGTACGAACGGCGGACGCCGGATGATCACGCGGGCTCGGCCATCTGCTGGTGGCAGGCATATACCAGCGCATGCGCGTCGTGGTGGCGCTGCGCCTGCTCCAGGCCGGCGATCGCCATAGAGGTCTCCACCAGCGTCCGGCACCGCTGCCTGCGCCGGCCGGTGAACGCCTCAAGCGCTTCACTGACCGACTCGTGCCGCGCCAACTCCTCCGCCAGCACAAGCCCGTCCTCGATGGCCAGTGCCGCGCCGCTGGCCATCTGCGGGGCGGGCGCATGCGCGGCGTCACCGATGACGACGCCGCTGCCGCGGTGCCAGGCTCCCTCCAGGAACGTCGTCCGCACCGGGCGGCGTACGACCGACCTCGACGCGGCCACCAGCGGGCGGAGCTCCTCGACCCGGCCGGGGAACGGCTCCAGCAGCTGCTGCAGCCGCAGGGCGAGCCCGGCATCCGGGAGGAAGCTCTGCTCCACCCCGTTCTCCGTCAGGAACACATACGCCAGGCTGTCCGAGATGGGTACGAGGCCGGCCGTGTCGGCCTTCCCTGCGAAGTGATGGATCCCGGTGGCCCACGGCGGGCGCGGCACCAGCGCCCGCCACACCATCTGCCCGTGGTAGTCGACCGAGGCATCGAGGCCCAGCAGGCCCCGCGCCGACGAGCCGATCCCGTCCGCACCCACGATCAGCCCGGCCTGCCTGACCGTCCCGTCCGACAGCCGCACGCGGACGAGCTCCGACGGCCCGGCGGCCGCCCGCGCGTTCCCCACCTGCTCCACCGCCACGACCGTCAGTCCCCGGTGCACCACCACGCCGCATCGTTCGGCTTCCGCATGCAGGATGCGGTGCAGTACGGGGCGCGCTATGCCCGCCATCGCCGGCCGCCGCGCACCTATCAGGCGTGGCAGCTGGATCTCGTCCACGGGTTCGCCGGTCGCGCCCACATGCGTGACCGTGGTCATGCTGTGGCCCGCGGTCAGGCATGCGTCCGCCAGCCTCAGTTCGGCCAGCGCGCGCAGCGAAGGACCGGTCAGGCACAGCCCCCAGCCGGACGTCGCCTCTGCCGGGCTGATCTCGGCGATCTCGACTTGCCATCCGCCACGTGCCAGGGCAGTGGCCGCCGTCAGCCCGGCAATGCCCGCACCCACGACCACGGCCGTCCGTACACCACGACTGCTGTCCATACACGCCTCCCGAGCACCGATTTCCCCGAACCGTAGGTCCGATCGGCACCCGGCCCTATCCGATTCGGGAGGCGACCATCCGTTGTCGGCAACGACTTGCGCTGTAGCAGGGAGAGGGCGCGTAGCCCTCAGGTCATGCGATCGACAGGCCTGAGCGTGGCTGAAGCCCTCCTCCTGGCGGGCCAGCCGGACCAGCCGGGCCAGCCGGGCCAGACGGGCCAGCCGGACCAGCCGGGCCAGATCCTCCGGTCGTGGTCGGCCGACTACCACGCTGCTGCTATTCCGCGTTGCGCGGCGACAGCCGCCGTGTAATCCGGTCGAACAGCTCCGCCAGTGGCTCGCCGACGTCCCGACCGAACTCGGTCAGCCCGTAGGTGACCTGGGGCGGCGTCGTCGGCTCGACCTTCCGCCGGACCAGGTCGTCTCGGACAAGGAGCTGATCATGATCGTGGTGACCGGGGCTACCGGGAACGTGGGCCGGCCGTTGACGCGAGCGCTGGCCGAGGCGGGTCAGCAGGTGACGGCGGTGTCACGGCACGCGGCGGCGGTGCCGGACGGCGTCCGCCGCGTGGTGGCCGACCTCGCCGAGCCGGCCGGCCTTGAGCCCGCGCTGGCCGGGGCGAAAGCGTTGTTCCTGCTGCTGTCCGGCGACCTGCACGCCGCCGGAGCCGCCCCGGCCTTCATCATCGGCGAAGCCGCGGCCAGAGGGTCCGCCGGGTCGTCCTGCTCTCCTCGCAGGGCGTGGCGACCAGGCCCTTCGGCCCGACGCGGATCGCGATGCGCGAGGTGGAGGACGTGCTGAGGGAGTCGGGCCTGGAGTGGGCCGTCCTGCGGCCGGGCGGCTTCGCCTCCAACGCCCTGTGGTGGGCCGAGTCCATCCGCACGCGGCAGGTCGTCGCCGCGCCCTTCGGCGACGTCGGAGTGCCGATCACCGACCCGGCGGACATCGCCGAGGTCGCGGCGGCCTGCCTGCTGGAAGACCGGCACGCCGGCGGCGTGTACGAGCTGACCGGCCCGGAGGTGATCACTCCGCGCCGGCAGGCGGATGCCATCGCCGCCGCACTGGGCTCACCCGTGCGGTTTCACGACCTCACCCGCGACGAGGCCAAGGCCGCCATGGCCCGGAGCATGCCGGCGGAACTCGCCGAGGACACCCTGGACATCCTCGGTTCCCCGAGCCCGGCCGAACTGCGCCTCACCCCGGACGTCCAGCGCGTCCTCGGCCGCGCCCCGCGCCCATTCGCCGACTGGGTCGCCCGCAATATCGCCGCGTTCCGCTGAGACCGGTCAGCGCCACTGGGACGAGCCCGAACGGCCTCTGCGCCGCCGAATGGTGAGCGCTGCACATCCCTTCGGGCTCGGTGGCCCTCCGGTCTCCCGACAGTTCTCCGCTCGAAATGCACCGCCCGCCTGCCCGTGAGGTATTGGACGACTCCCTCCTCGCTTCGACGCGCGCGAGCAATCCGCCACCTCCTGGACGAGTAGCCCGAGAGCCTCCCCTGACACGTTCGGGTTCCGCCATCGGAGCCGGCCTTGTGGCGGCCGGTCTCTGGTTTGAAGCGCCCCCCGGAATCGGGTCTCATCTGCCAGCGACACTCATGTGCTGCTCCGGGAATTCCTCTAACAGGACGGACCGCGACGGGCGTGTGCTGGAGCCAACCCCTAAGGGCTGTCCCGCAAATGATCTTCGATGTCAGTGCGCGTGCTGCCTGTGGTGGATCGTGTGTCTAACGGCCGACAACACATGGCCGAGAGTGTCGTTGCCGCATCCGTGATCGCCCTGTCACTGTTCACGGCGAGGCTGAGGCTTTCTGCCTTGAAGCACACCGTTACGGAGGCGCTATGGCGACCATCTCGGACAGTCGGATAGACGTCGTGTCACACGACGTTCTTCCGGTAGGTAGCTCCATCGCCGTGTCGGTCCGGTTCTCCGTCACCATCGACACTCACGAAGCCACCATCGACCTCACTGACGAACTCCGGCGGTTGGTAGCCCAGTCGGGAGTCACCGAGGGCACACTGCACGTGTACTGCGGCCACACCACATGTGGGCTGACGATCAACGAGAACGACAGAGGCCTGGACACGGACATGAAGGCTGTGCTTG
Organism: Streptomyces rectiverticillatus; assembly: GCF_013394065.1. NCBI lineage: Bacteria > Bacillati > Actinomycetota > Actinomycetes > Kitasatosporales > Streptomycetaceae > Streptomyces > Streptomyces rectiverticillatus. Next base: position 412,368 of record NZ_CP040752.1, on the reverse strand, counting down.
AACGCATCGCCCCGCACAGCAACAAGCATCACTACGCCCACGACAAGGAGCGCACCCCCGCTGAGCGGGCAGTCCACGGCGAACGCGACAACGGCCACTCTCACGCTCGCGCCATGGTCGCCACTCACCCCGAACTGACCATCCCGGTCACGGCAAGCAAGCTGTACTTGGGCCAGTGGCAAGCGATCATGATGGCCGAGTTCGACGGACCACGTACACGAGAGCTGTTGGTCCGCGTTCACCGGGCCTAAAGTGTCCTGCAATTGATTTCTGGGTGTGACTGGTTCAGCAGCAAGGCACGCTCGTCTATCCGGCGAGGGTGAGGTTGTGCAGGCAGGCGATGCCGAGCATGGCGTGGTGGACGCCGGCGCCCTATAGGCGGCAGTCCCGCAGGATCTTCCAGGTCTTCATGCGAGCGAAAGTATGCTCGACGCGAGCGCGGACCTGCTTGTGTGACAGGTTGTGCTCTTCCTTCCAGGCCGGTAATTCCTCGCCCTTGCGGCGGCGGTGCGGCATCACCAGTCCGGTGCCCGGATAGCCGCCGTCGGCGATCGCCATGGTGTTGCCGACGGCGGCCTTGGTGCCGGATTCCTCCCACGCTTTGCAGTCGTTGCGGTTGCCGGGCAGCGGTTGTCCCACCACGACGACCAGGCGGGTGTCGGCGTCGATGACGACCTGATGGTTGGTGGAGTACCGGTAGTTTTTCGACTGCTCGGCGATCGCCTGGTCCCGCGTGGGCACCAGGGTGCCGTCGACGATCAGCACTGTGCCCTTCGCGAAGCGACGTCTGGGCCGCAGAGCCAGTAGCGGGCCGAGGTGGTCGATGATGCGGTCGGCCGCGGACTTCGAGACACCGAAGAGCGGGGCGAGCTGCCGCATCGTCAAGTTGGTGCGGCAGTAGGCCGTTACTAGCAGCACCCGGTCCTCCAATGGCAGGATCCAGGGGCGCCCCCGTCGCACTCTATCGGCGCCCTCGCGCCGCAGCTCGGCCACCAGCTTGCCGAAGCAGCGTGCGCTCAGCCCGGCGAACGGGCCTATCCAGGACGGCACCGACGCCGTGATCACACCAGCCACATCCCCACCTCGGGCTGGAGCCGCACTCGCGGGCGGGATTGCGGCCTTCCAAGAGGCGGTCGGGGATGCGCTCGCCCTTCCGGGCCGGCCACCAGCGCAGTGCCCGAGGCGCCGTGTGAGCCTTACCCTTCATGTAAAGCAAGCTTGACAGCCGCCGAGAGGTGACAAGTAAGCTTTACATATGCGAAACAGCGTCAGGGAGCTGCGGTCGTCACGAGGGCTCTCCCAGGGCCAGCTGGGCACAGCCCTCGGGGTCTCGCGGCAAACGATCAACGCCATCGAGACCGAGCGGTACACGCCTTCCCTGCCGCTCGCCTTGTCCATGGCCAAGTTCTTCGAGGTCAGCGTTGAGGAGATGTTCCACGCCAATGAGAGCCCAGCAGATGACCAGTAACACAGCCAGGCGGTCCGTCCCCGGCTTCTTCCTCGCCGTCGGAATCGCCTGCCTCACGGCCGCGACTGTCGGCGGCCACCTCGCTCTCGGCCTGGTGACCTTCGGGATCCTGGCGGTCTGCAGTCTTGCCTTAATGCTGCTGGGACGCCGGAGCGAGACCTACCAGGGCCTCACGGAGAAGGCTCCCGACGAGCGCTTCGCACGGATCGGAGGGTGGGCCTGGGCCGGTACGGGCATCGTGCTTACCGTGGGGAATCTCTGCGCCTTCATCGGTGAACTGGCATCCGGAAGAAGCGGCGATCCGTACTTCTGGTTCGTGGCCACCGCCGCCATCACTTACATCGCGTTCGTCGCCCTCTTGTCTCGGCGTACCTGAGTGCAGGTCAGGTGGCCTATGCGGCGGGAGCCGGTCAGTGGTGGGTGGTGTTGTTCGGTTCGGTGGTGTCGGCGCAGGTCGTGGCCGGGGTCTTGTCCTTGGCGAGGAAGATGGTCTGCGCCATCATCCGGTAGCCCGACATTCCCTCGCGCAGCGTCTCGATGGATTCCTCCGGGTGCACCGAGTCGATCACCGCGTTCGGCCCCACCGCGTTGAACTGGTGTGACACCCCGCGCGGGATCTGCATGTCCACCCAGGAGTTCGGCGGCACGATCACGTTGTGCCGGTCCCGGTGCGCCCCGGTGGGCGTACCGGGGAGTGCGTCGGTGAAAGTGCTCAGCGGATCGGTCCAGCCCGCCGCCGCGGGGCGGACCGTGATCGGGGAGAGGCTGGAGACCCGGATCGTGGTCTCCGGGCCCGTCATCATCCGGACGAAGCGCAGCCCGGTGTGCAGGTGCATGCGTGAACATATGTCGCGTTCGGTGGTGTCGTAGAAGTCCATCAGATAGCGGTCGGCGAAGAAGCCTTCGAAGGGGGGCTCCAGCATGAAGACGTCGCCTTCTTCGAATTCCTGGGCCTGTTTGAGCGCACCGGGCGGGGTCGGGCTCGCCTTCTCTTGGCGGTGCGCCGTCCGGACCAGGCCGGCGAGGGCGTCGACCACGGCCAGGGCGACATCCGGGGGCAGTTGCACCACCGGAGTGAGCCGGTTCCTGCCGGGATCCCGGTGCCACCGGACGTCGAGGATCTCGTCCTCGTGGTCGGGGGACTGCTTCATGCGTCCGGTCGTTTCGGTGCTGTGTGTCATCCAGTCGCTCCAGCGTGCTCGTTCGGTCCGGAATCCGGCTGTCGTGCCCACAGCACGCCGCCCAGGTCGTGTCGCCCGGCGCGCAGTACCGAGCAGCCCGCGGTCGGGGATCCCCGGTCGCGCAGCCGGGCCAGCCACGTCCAGCGATCCGTCCCGCCACCCCCGGTGGAACCGTCCAGGAAGGTCAGGAGCGGACCCAGCGGCCAGACGGGTCCGTCGGTTCCGTCGGGTCCATCGGTTCCGTCGGGCCCGACGGCCGCCGGGCCGTGCGGGAGTACGAGGAGCGCGCCGCCGTCGAAGCGGGCCTCGGTGCCGAACGGCACCACCGGTAGCCCCTCGTACCCGTGGCGGGCCGCCACGTCCGCGGCGAGTTCCGCGTGCACCGACAGGGGCCACTCGGTGAGCAGCGTGCCGCGCCAGCGGGCCTTGGCCCGGGACAGTTCCGCATCGTCCTCGTCGTGCCAGTGCTCCCGCAAGAAGTCGAGGGCGCCGAAGACGACTTCGCCGTCCGGCCGTGGGCGGCGGTCGCCCGCCCATGCGGCCATCGCGCGCAGGCCGGAGTGCTCGGCCCCCGAGCGCAGCAGGTCGTGCGCGGTGGCCGCGGCGTAGGCGAGCAGCCGTTCGTACCGTGCGGGAGCCAGCCGGCGTGCGGTGAGGACCCGGCTCATCGCCTTGCGCCGGGGCTTGCCGGTGGACGTCGCCAGGAACCCGCCGAACTGGACCGCCGAGGGCCGAAGCGGCGCCCGTTCGTAGAGTTCGCGTACGGCGGAGACCGGCTGCTCCGTGGCGACCAGACCGACGTCCTGGCCGAGGGAGGGCTCGTCCACCGATACCGCGGCGAACCGGCCGGAGAGGCCGGCCCCGCGCCAGCCGCGTTCGATGTCGAGCGGGTAGTGCTTCTCCCCGCCCCGGTTGATGCGTTCGCCGGCGCGGCCGCGGAGGACCAGCAGCCCGTCCCGCAGTTCGCCGAGATCGCCGGTGCGCAGCCAGCCGTCCTCGGTGACCGTGGCCGTGGTGGTGCGGCGGTCCTGCCAGTAGCCGGTCATCAGGTCCGGCGTTTTGATCCACACCTCACCGGACTCCAGCCGCAGTTCGGTGTCCGGCAGCGGTGCCCCGACCGGGGGTACGTGCTCCAGGTACTGGTCGCGGAAGTCGGCGTCGTCGAGGCGGGGCATGGTGAAGCTGAAGTTGACCGCCTCGGTCAGGCCGTAGCCCTGCCGCAGGCGCGGGCCGTAGCGGCGGTGGAAGCGGCGGGCGAAGTCGCTGGTCAGCGGGGCGGCCGCGGTGATCAGGTACTCCAGGCCGTCCGGCCAGTCGGGGCCGACGTCCAGCAGATCCGCCAGCAGGGCGGGCACGAGGGACGCGGTCCTGGCCCCGCCGGCGTCCAGGGCGGCGAAGTAGCCCGCCGGGTCGAAGGCGGCCTGTTGGATCAGCGGTGTGCCGGTGATGTGGCTGCCGATCAGGGACATGACCAGGGCGTTGCAGTGGTACAGCGGGAGGCAGGTCCCGTGCGGTCGGTCCGGCGCCAGTCCGTGCAGTGCCGCGGTCTTGGCCGCGTTGCCCAGGACCGCTCGCCGACTGAGCATGACCCCTTTCTGCGGGCCGGTGGAGCCCGAGGTGAACATGATGAAGGCCAGGTCGTGCGGGGCCGTGTGGATGTCGGGCAGGCCGGTGCGGCGCAGCCCGCGCACGTCCACCAGGGCCGCCGCGCGGACGCGCTCGGCGATGCCCGCGACCGCCCGGTCGGTGGCGCGGGGGTGCAGGGGGACCGCGACGAGGCGCAGGTCGAAGCAGGTGAGCAGCACGTCCGCCAGTTCGCGTCCGTTGGGCAGCCGGATCACCACCCGTGCACCCGCGGGTAGTTCGGCCAGGGCGCCGGAACCGGTGCGGATCAACGCTGCCTCCTCAGCAGGTCGCGGAGGTGGACCCCGACTTCGTGCACGTGCTGCGGCTGCATCGCCCGGTGGTGACGCGCGCTGACATGGCATACGGTCAGTTCTCCGCCGATATAAGGCCGCCACAGTTCGTGGTTCGCGACGAGGCGTGGCTCGCCACCCGTCGCTTCGATGTACGTGGCGTCGCCGGGGTAGTGCGGTGGCCGGTAGGCCCGCCCGAGCTTGTCGTGGTGGCGCGACACCGCGATGACGCGGGCGATGTCGTCCTCGGTGAACCGGGCGAACAGGCTTCCTTCCCGGCGCAGGAGTGCCGAGACGGTGGCGAAGTCGAGGCCCGTCGCGGCCCAGCGTACGTCGTCCAAGCCGGCGGCCGTCAGCAATACCCGGTAGACGCGCTGGTCGTCGATGGGCTCTTCCGGCGCTGCCGCGGCGTCGGCGGCTGTGTCCACCAGGCACAGTGATCCGGCCGGCTCGCCGAGCTCGTGCAGCCGGACCGCCATCGCGTGCGCCACCAGGCCGCCGAAGGACCAGCCGACGAGGTGGTACGGGCCGCTGGGGCGGACCGAACGCATCAGGGCCACATAGCGCTCGGCCATCGCTTCGATGCTGCCGGGCAGATCGCTCAGCCCGCCGGGTCCCTCGGCCTGGATGCCGTACACCGGGTGGTCCCGGTCGATGTGCCGCAGCAGCCCCGCGTACAGCCAGCTGATCCCGCTGAGCGGGGGCGCGCAGAACACCGGCGCCGCCGGCCCGCCCGTGCGGAACGGCACGAGGTGTGTCGCCCGGCTCTCCTGCGCTGCCTGGTTCAGGAGACGGCTCAGCGCGGCCGGGGTGGCCGCCTCGAAGACGTTCCGGATCGTCGGTTCCAGCCCGAGCACGGTCCGTACCCGGTCGGTCAGCCGCGCCGCCAGGAGCGAGTGCCCGCCCAGTTCGAAGAAGTTGTCGCCGGGACCGACCCGGGGCAGATCCAGCACGTCGGCGAACAGCCCGCACATGAAGTGCTCGGTCAGGCTCTCCGGCGGCGGCGAGTCCCCTGCGGAGGCCCAGTCCGGTTCGGGCAGCCGGTCGCGCAGCAGCTTTCCGTTGGGGCTGAGGGGGAGCTCGTCCAGCCCGAGCAGGCGGGTGGGCAGCATGTAGTCCGGCAGGTGCGCGGCCAGGTGCGCGCGCACCAAGCGCAGGTCGGCGCCGGCGGGGACGACGTAGCCGACCAGGCGGCGGTCGTCGGCCTTCCGGTCGTGTACGGCCACCGCTGCCGCTTCGACGTCCTCGTGGCGGGCGAGCACGGCCTCGATCTCACCGAGCTCGACGCGATGGCCGCGGATCTTCACCTGATCGTCGGTCCGGCCGTGGAAGCGCAGCACCCCGTCGGCGGTCCACGACGCCAAATCGCCGGTGCGGTACATCCGGTGGCCCTCCGGTCCGAAGGGGTCCGGGACGAAACGGGCCGCGGTCAGCCCCGGCCGGTGCAGGTACCCCGTCGCCACGCCTGCGCCTGCCAGGTAGAGCTCGCCGGTCACGCCCGGGGGCACCGGCTGCAACCGCGCGTCGAGGACGTAGCACCGGGTGTTCCACAGGGGACGCCCGAGCGGCACCGTGGCGCCCGCCACGCGGCCGACCGGGTAGGTGGTCGACCAGACGGTGGTCTCCGTCGGGCCGTAACAGGCCAGCAGCGATGCCGTGAGGCCGGACAGCGTCGCGGCCAGCTCCGCGGGTACCGCTTCGCCGCCGATGACCGCGCGGATGTGGCGCAGCCGGTCTGGCCGCCGGGCCACGAGAGCCTGCCACAGCGACGGGGTCGCCTGCATCACGGTGACCCCGTGCCGGTCGAGCAATGCGGACAGCTCGTCGGGCTCGCGCAGCGCGCCCTGCCCGGCGAGCACCATCACGGCACCGGTGACCAGGGGCAGCCACAGCTCGGGCTGGGACATGTCGAAGCCCGCGGGCGCGGCGGCCAGAACCCGGTCGGCCGCACCGACCGTCAGCTGCTCGCGCAGCGCGAGCACCAGGTTCGTCAGCGCGCTGTGGGGGACGATGACGCCCTTCGGCCGCCCGGTGGAGCCCGAGGTGTACGTCACATACGCCGTGTTCTCCGGCACGACCGCCGGTTCCCGGGCGCCCGCGGTGAAGGTGAGCCCGCCGAAGGTGAGCCCGTCGTCGTGGCGCACCACCAGCAAGGGGCGGGCGTCCGCCAGCAGCGCCGCGATCCGCTGCGGCGGCAGCGCGGGGTCGACGGGAAGCCAGGCGGCACCGACCGACTGGACCGCGAGCAGCGCGGCGGGCAGATCGGCGTCACGCCCCAGCTCCAGTGCGATCAGAGCGCCCGGGCCGGCCCCGCGGGCACTCAGCTCCGCCGCGATGCGCGCCGCCCGCTCGGACAGCTCCCGGTAGGTGAGCACGGTGTCCCCGTGCCGTACGGCCGGTGCGTCGGGAGCGCGGAGCACCCGGGCCGCGAACAGTTCGGCCACGGTGGTCCCGGGCACCTCGCGGGCGGTGGAGTTCCAGCGGCCGGTCATCTGCTCCCGCTCGCCGGCGACGAGGACCGGGAGGTCGGCGATCCGCCGGTGCGGATGCGCCACCGCCGCCCGCAGCAGCCGGTCCAGCCTTGCGAGCAGCAGACGGGCGGAGGCGGGGGTGAACAGTTCGGTGTCGTACTCCAGCTCGCCTTCGACGCCGGCTTCGGCACCGTGGTCGCCGTGGTGCGGGCGCAGACTCCACAGCAGGTCCATGCGGGAGGCGCCGCCGTGCGAGGCGACCGGCTCGACGCGCAGCCCCGGCAGGTCGAACTCTACGGGCGGCGTGTCCTGGAAGGCCAGCATCACCTGGAAGACGGGGTGGCAGGCCGGCGAGCGCGGTGGGTTGACCGCCTCGACCACCTGCTCGAACGGCACTTCCTGATGAGCGAAGGCGTCGAGATCGGTGGTCCGGACCCGCTCCAGCAGTTCGGCGAACGTCGGGGTTCCGCTGAGGTCGGTGCGCAGCACCACCGTGTTGACGAAGCAGCCGACGGTCTCGTGCAGCGCCTCGTCGTGTCGCCCGGCCACCGGTGTGCCGATGGGGATGTCCCCACCGGCGCCGAGCCGTGACAGCAGCACGGCGATCGCCGCGTGCATCACCATGAACAAGCTGGTGCCGGTGGACCGGGCGAGCCGGCTCAGCCGCGCGTGCAGGCCGGCGTCCAGGGTGAAGCCGACGGTCTCCCCGCGGTGCGCGGACGCCTGGGGCCTGGCGTGGTCGAACGGCAGCGGCAGGGCCTCCGGGGCGCCGCGCAGCGTCCGCGTCCAGTACGCGATTCCGGCGCTGAGGTCGGTGCCGCGCTGCCAGAGGGTGTAGTCCGCGTACTGCACGGGGCGGCTGCCCCATTGCGGGACCTCCCCCGCGACGCGTGCCCGGTACGCGGTGGACAGGTCGCGGGCCAGCGGAGCCAGTGACCAGCCGTCGGCGGCGATGTGGTGCAGGAGGATCAGCAGCACGTACTGCTCGGGTGCGGTCTCGAAGAGCGTGGCCCGGACCGGGAGTTCGCCGCCGAGGTCGAAGACGTGCGCGGCCGCTTCGGCGAGCAGACCGGGCAGCTCGGCCTCCGACGTGGTCACCACCTCGAACGGCAGGTCCTCCGCGCCGCCGATGTGCTGGTGAGGCTCGCCGTCGATCTCGACGACTGTGGTGCGCAGGCTCTCGTGGCGTACGAGCACGTCGCCGAGGGCCGCGCACAGGTGCCCGGCCGCCAGGGGGCCGCTCAGCCGGACCGCGAAGGACATGTTGTAGACGGAGTTGGGGCCGGCGAACCGGCTGAAGAACCACAGTCGGCGCTGCGCGGGGGAGAGCGGGATCCGCTCCGGCCGCGCGGCCGTGCCGATCCGGGTACGCGGTGTGCCGGCCGCCTCCGGCAGGCACCGCGCCAGGTCGGCGACGACGGGGGCGTCGAACAGGGTGCGGATGCTCAGCTCGCAGCCGGTCTCGGCGCGCACCCGGTTGATCAGGCGGGTGGCCAGCAGCGAATGCCCGCCCAGATCGAAGAAGCTGTCCTCCGCGCCGACCTCGGGGACCCCCAGCGTCTCGGCGAACAGCGCGCACAGGAGCCGTTCCCGCTCGGTCGCCGGCGGGCGGCTCACCCGCAGCGCGGACTCCGGGCGCGGCAGGGCCCTGCGGTCCAGCTTGCCGTTGCCGGTCAGCGGGATCTCGTCGACCGGCATGATGAACGCGGGCACCATGTGCGCGGGCAGGACCGTCCGGGCGTATTCGCGCAGCTCAGCGGGGGCCGGATCCCCCTTCGTCACGACGTAGCAGAGCAGCCGGCCGCCGTCGGCATCCGCGTCCGCGAGCACCACGGCACGGTCCACGGCGGGGTGCCGTTCGAGGGCCCGCTCGACCTCGCCGGGCTCGATCCGGAAACCGCGGATCTTCACCTGGTGGTCCGTCCGGCCCAGATACTCCAGCGTGCCGTCGGCCCGGCGCCGCGCGAGGTCCCCGGAACGGTACATGCGGGCACCGGGCGCGCCGAAGGGGTCGGCGACGAAACGGGTCGCGGTCAGCCCGGGGCGTCCCAGGTACCCCCGCGTCACGCCGGGACCGGCCACGTAGATCTCACCGGGGCAGCCCGGCGGGACCGGCCGCAGCGCGTGGTCCAGCAGGTGCAGCCGCAAGTCGGGGAGCGCGGTGCCGATGACACCGGCGGTCTCGTCGGGGTCGGTCAGCTCGACGTGGGTCGCGTGCACGGTCGTCTCGGTGATCCCGTACATGTTGACGAGCTTCGGCCGGCCGGGGCCGTGCCAGGAGCGGATGCGGGTAAGTTCCAGCGCCTCACCGGCGAACACGACGACGCGCAGCGCGGGCAGCGCGCCCGGCCCCGCTTCCGCTTCGGCCTGCATGAGCGGGTAGAACGCCGAGGGCGTCTGGCTCAGCGCGGTGACCCGCTCCCGGGCGAGCAGCTCCAGGAGTTCCCGTGGCGACTTGGCGACGTCGTCCGGCACCACCACCAGGCGGCCGCCGCGGCCCAGCGCCGTCCACAGCTCCCACACCGAGACGTCGAAGGCGTAGGAGTGGAACAGCGTGTGCACGTCCTCGTCACCGAAACCGAACCGGGCGTCGGTCACCGCGAGCAGCCGCCCGACGTTGTGGTGCGACACCACGACGCCCTTGGGTGCTCCGGTGGAGCCCGAGGTGTAGATCACGTAGGCGACGCTGCCGGGATGCACGGCCCGGCCGAGGTCGTCCGACGGGTAGGAGGCGGCCGGGTCGGTGCCGTCGAGCACGAGCTGCGGATGTGGCACGTCGAGGGGCCCGCCGGTCACGACGAGCACGGGAGCGGCGTCGGCCAGCACCTGCCGCAACCGCTCCTGCGGATGGGCCGGGTCCAGAGGCAGGTAGCCGGCTCCCGACTTCAGCACGGCCAGCACCGCGACCACGAGGTCCGAAGAACGGGGCAGCACCAGGGCCACCAGGCGTTCCGGTCCGGCCCCGCGCGCGACGAGGAGCCGCGCGAGACGGTTCGCCCGCGCATTGAGCTCCCCGTACGACAGGGTGGTGTCTCCGAAGGTGAGGGCGGGGGCCGCCGGCCTCCGGCGCACCTGCGCCTCGAACAGCGCGGGCAGGGCGACCGGGGCCGGGCTCGCCGCGGTGCCCTCCGGCTCCTGCCGCTCGTCCGGCAGCAGCAGGTCGAGCTGTCCCAGCCGCGCCTGCGGAGACGTGGTGATCCGGCCGAGCAGTGCGGCGAGCCGGTCGAGCAGCCGGCGGGCTCCCTCCTCGTCGAACAGGTCGGCGCTGTGGTCGAGGCGGAGCCGCAGGCGGCCGCGGTCCTGCATCGCGATCAGCGTCAGGGGGTAGTGCGTGCCGTCCCGGCCCTGGACGTCCCGCAGTTCCAGACCCGGTACGAGATCGCGCAGCGCGTCCTCGTCGATCGGATAGTTCTCGAAGACCACGACGGTGTCGAAGAGTTCGGCATGCCCGGCGATCGACTGCAGCCGCGTCAGATCGGCGTGCTGGTGCTCCAGCATGGACAGCTGCTGGGCGCGCAGCCCGGCGAGGCACTCGGCGACCGGCCGGCGCGGATCGAGGCGGACCCGCACCGGAACGGTGTTGATCAGCAGGCCGACGATGTGTTCCGAGCCGGGCAGTTCCGCCGGTCTGCCGGAGACCGTCGCACCGAACACCACATCGTCCCGGCCGGTCAGGGCGCCGAGCAGGACCGCCCACGCCAGCTGCACGACGACGTTGACGGTCAGCCCGTGCTGCCGTGCCACGGCGTCGATCCGCGCGCTCGCGGCACCGTCCAGCTCCACCGTCATCCGGTGCCGGGACGCGGCCGAACCGCGCCGCCCCGCGCCGCCGACCAGCGTCGGACCGTCCATGGAGGACAGCAGCTCCCGCCAGGCGGCCTCGTCCCCGCGGGAGTCCCTCGTCGACAGCCAGTCGAGGAAGTCGCGGTAGGGCGTCGCGGGCGGGAGCGCGTGGCCGGCGTAGAGCGAGAACAGCTCCTTGATCAGGATCGGCATGGACCAGCCGTCCAGCAGGAGGTGGTGCGTGGTCAGTACGAAGGTGTGCCGCGCGTCGGTACGGCGCAGCAGGGCCGCGCGGACCAGCGGGGGACTGGCGAGGTCGAACCGTCGCCTGCGGTCGGTGTCGAGGAAACGCTCCAGGTCCTCGTGCGCGGGTACCTCCTGCCACTCCACGGTGAAGTCCGGGACGACCACCTGGACCGGACGCCCCGACGGACCGTGCCGCACGGCCGCGGAGAGCTGGGGATGGCGCAGCAGCAGGCGGTGGAGCGCGTCGCGCAGCGCGGCGGGGTCCAGCGCTCCGCCGAGCTCGAAGACGAACTGGACGAGGTACGGGTCGGCGCCGTCGTGGTCGTAGAGCGAGTGGAACAGCAGCCCCTGCGCCAACGGCGGCAGGGGCAGCTCACCTGTCGCCCTGGCACGGCCCCGACGTGCCAGGGCTTCGAGCACGTCGAACCACCGCTGCGCGAGCCCGCAGACCCGCTCTTCGGTGAGCAGTTCGCCCGGCCAGGACCAGTGCGCCACGAGCCGGGGGCCGTCCGGCTGATCGTTGATCACCGCGTCGAGTTCCACGGAGTGGGCCATCGCCAGTTTGCCGCCGGTGACCGGGCCGGGCACCGAGGAGTCGGCGGGCACCACCCAGTCGCCGTCACCGCCGACGTCGAACCGGCCCAGGTAGTTGAACGCGAACTGCGGCGACGGCCGGGCGGCCAGCGCCGGACCGGTCTGCGGGTTGAGGTAGCGCAGCAGACCGTAGGTCAGACCGGCGCGCGCGGCGTCCCGTACGCAGGACCGCACCATGGCCACCGCGCCGTCCAGTGCGGCCGGGTCGGTGCGGGTATCAGCCCACGAGCAGCCGGGATCGAGCACCACGGGGCACAGGGTGGTGAACCAGCCGATCGTGCGGGACAAGTCCAGGTTGGCGGCGAATTCCTCGCGCCCGTGGCCTTCGAGGTCCACCAGCAGCGCGTCCGGTCCCTCCCGCCAGTCGGCGGCGGCCAGCGCGAACGCGGTCAGCAGCAGTTCGTGCACCGAGCAGTCGAAGGCCGCGGTCGCGTCGTTCACCAGCCGCGAGGTGAGCGCGCCCGGCAGGGTGACGGAGTGCCGGCGCCGGGTGTCCTCGGTGTCCACCTCGCCGTCCAGTGCACGGCCCGCGACGGGGGGATCCTCGGGTACCGCCCGCCACCGGGAGAAGTCCCCGAGCACGGACGGGTGGTGCGCGTACTGGACCAGTGCCTTCGCCCACTGGGGGAAGGAGGTCCCCGTCGGCTGCAACTGCGGTGTGCGCCCGTGCCGGACGGCCTCCCACGCGGTCCGGAGGTCTTCCTGGAGGATGCGCCAGGAGACACCGTCGACGCCGAGATGGTGCACGGTGAGGGTCAGTTCGCCCGGCTCCGCCGGTCCGGGATCCCGCCAGCTCGCGCGGACCACTTGCCCGCGTCCGGGATCGAGCGTGGTGCCCGGCCGGTTCAGTTCGACGGCGGCGCGCGGCAGCACTTCCAGCGCCCACAGCCCGTCCACTTCGCTCAGCGAGAGCCGCAGCATGGCGTGGTGATCGACCAGCGCCTGCACCACCGCGCGCACTTGCGCTTCGGTCATGCCCGCCGGAGTACGCACGGTCAGGCACTGGACGAAGCCGTCGATCGGGCCGCCGCGTTCGCGCAGCCAGTGCATGACGGGCGTCAGCGGGACGGTGGGGTCGTCCGCGTCACCCAGCGCGACCCGGTGTCCCGGCTCCGGTCCCGTCGCGAGGCCCTTGGCCAGACCCGAGACGGTGGGTGTGCGGAACACGTCCGAGGTACCGACGGCCAGGCCGGCCCGCTGCGCCGCGCCGGCGAGCTGGATCGCCTTGATGCTGTCGCCGCCGAGCTGGAAGAAGTCCTGGTCGAGCGGGACTTCGGGCAGACCGAGGACGTCCGCGAACAGCTCGGCCAGCCGGCGCTCCGCGGACGTGCGCGGAGCCCTCGCCGTCTCCGCGACCCCGGCGTCCGGCGCGGGCAGCGCGGCCCGGTCGAGCTTGCCGTTGCGGGTCAGCGGCAGCCGGTCCACTGCCACCACGGCCGACGGCACCATGTACGGCGGCAGCCGGTCCGCCACAGCCTTGAGCAGCGCCGCCGTGTCGCCGGAGGCGGCCGCGCAGGCCACGTAGGAGACGAGCCGGCGCACTCCGGGCCGGTCCTCGCGCAGGACCGTCGCGGCCTGCCGCACCCCGGGCTCGGCCAGCAATGCGGCGTCGATCTCCCCCGTTTCGATCCGGTAGCCGCGGAGCTTGATCTGTCCGTCGGCCCGCCCGGCGAACTCCAGCCGTCCGTCGCGGTTCCAGCGGGCCAGATCGCCCGTGCGGTAGACACGGGCGCCGGGCGGGCCCGACGGGTCCGCTACGAAACGCTCGGCGGTCGCGGCCGCCCGCCCGAGGTAGCCGCGCGCGACCCCCGCACCCCCGAGATACACCTCGCCCACCACACCCGGTGGCACCGGACGCAGCGCGTCGTCGAGCAGCAGCACCCGCTTGCCGTCCAGCGGCGCACCGATGGGAACCGAGCCGGCGTCCTCCGGTATCTCCCCGACGGCGAACCTGGTGCCGAACACCGTGGTCTCGGTGGGCCCGTAACCGTTGACGACGGTGAGTTCCGGCAGCGCGGACCGCACGGCGCGCACCGCCGCCGGGGACACCACGTCACCGCCGGTCCACACCTGGCGCAGCCCGGCCAGACAGGCCGGGTCCTCGGTGGCGATCGCGTCGAACAGCCCCGCGGTCAACCACAGGCCGGTGATCCCGGTGGCGGCCGTGATCCGGGAGAGCCCGGCCGGGTCCAGCCTCCCCGGCGGGGCGACGACCACCTCGCCACCGGTCAGCAACGGCACCCACAGTTCCAGGTTGAACGCGTCGAAGGCGTGCGGCGAGTGCAGCAGCACCCGGTCCGCGCCGCCCTCGGACCACCACCGGTCGGCGGCGAGCCCGGCCAGGTTGCCCTGGGTGATGGCGACCCCCTTGGGACGCCCGGTGGAGCCGGAGGTGAACATCACGCACGCCAGGGCGTCCGGCGTCGCCGCCCGGGGCTGCCCGGCCGCGGTCCCCTGCTCGCGCACGTCCAGCTGCCGCACACCACGGTCACGTGCCGTCGCGACGATGCGGTCCTCTTCGGTGTCCCGGTCGGTGAGCAGCACCCGCGCTCCCGCATCGGAGAGCACCGCTTCCTGCCGGGAGAGCGCGTCGTCCCGTTGCAGGGGAACATAGGCCGCGCCCGCCTTCACCACCGCGAGTGCCGCGACGACCAGGTCCACCGATCGTTCGAGCAGCAGCGCGACGGTCTGCTCCGGGCCTGCACCTGCCGCGGCGATCGCGGCGGCCAGCGCCGAACTCCGCGCGTCCAGCTCGCGGTAGGTCAGCCGCTCCCCGGTCCCGGCCGAGCGGACGGCGAAGGCGTCGGGCGTGCGGGACGCCTGTTCGGTGAACCGGCCGACGGCCGTGCAGGCGGGCGCGGCCGATGTGCGGTCACCTGTGCCCCAAGCGGCGACGTGCCGGCGCTCCCTCGCGGTGGATGCCGCCATCCGCGCCGGCGGTGTCTCCCGGTCGGCCTTCGCCACCTGCCGGAGCACGTGCAGGAAGCGGTCGGCTACGTCCTGCAGCAACTCCTCGCCGTGGTTGGCGGGATTGGCGTCGAAGTCGAGGCGCAGCACGCCCTCGCCACGGTCGTAGGCGACGATCGAAAGGTCCTCCGACGGCGGCGCCTGCAGGTTGTGGACGGTCGCGGTCACCGGACCGAAGCGCAGCGGCCGGTCGAAACGCTGAATGTTGAGCACCGGGCCGAAGAACTTCCGGCCGTCCTCGGGATAGCCCAGCTCGCGCCGCAGGTGCTCACCCCGGTAACGCTGGTGACGGCGCACCAGCCGCAGTTCGCCGGCGACCCGGTCGAGCAGAGTGCCGAGGGGGGCCGCCGGATCGACGTGCAACCGCAAGGGGAGGACGTTGGCCGACATCGCGGGCACCGTCCGCACGAGTCCGGCCGGACGGCCGGCGACCGGCAGGCTCAGTACGACATCACGGCTACCGGTCACCGCGTGCAGGTAGACCGCGGTCGCTGCGGTGAGCAGCCGGGTCCAGCGGTGCCCGAGCCGCCCCGCACCGTCCCGCAAACCGGCGAACTCCTCCGCCGGCAGCACCCTGGTCAGCCGCAGCGACCGGTCCGTGGCCGTGGCCGCATGAGTGCCGAGGCTCAGAAAGTCCGGCCGCCCGGCCAGTCGCTCCAGCCACCAGTCCCGGTCCGCGGTGCGTTCGGCGGCCTCCCGGTAGGCGGCCTCGGCGTGTGCCAGGGGACGGAGCCCGGCCCAGCCGCTCTCCGGAACGGCGCGCCCGTCGTACAGACAGCTGTAGACCTCGGCGACGCGTTCGGCGAACAGGGCCATGCCCGCCCCGTCCAGAGCGATGTGGTGAACCCGGTGGAACACCAGCGTGCGGCCGTCGGTGACACGCAGCACGGCCCCCAGGAACAACGGCCCGGCGTCGCTTCCCCCGGCCTCGGCCATCTCGGCCCGCATCCACTCCAGCGCGGCGGCGTCCGGGACGGACGCTCCCCGGAGGTCGACCACTTGAACGGTGTGTTCCGGCTCCCGGAGAAGCCGTTGCACCGGTAAGGAACCCGACGTTTCGATGATGCGGACGTTGACCGCCTCGCACTCGGCAGCCACCCTGCTGACCGCGGCGGCCAGGAGACCGGCGTCGGCATCGCCGTCCAGGACGAGGTATTCAGCCCATTGATAGGAGCCGGGACGGCTGTGCCCGGCACGCTCCGCCAGCCAGACCCCGAGTTGAGCCTCGGAAAGCTGTAGTTCAGGGCAGTTTTCGGGCATGAGTATGAGCATCCCCATCGGTCTTGTCGGCGTGACGCCGGCGACTGCCGTCGGATGTGGGCGGTTTGATCTGAAAGTGGCCCGCCTCATCGAACACAGTCGGCAATGGGAGAGTAAAGACGCAGCAATATGCTCTATCTCACGTTTACTTGAAACCTCCCCGAGGTGCAGGTGGGAGAGCGCTGCACCCGGTCGGCGCCACAAGGTTGTCCGGATCGTGCCGTCAGGAAGGGAGTGGCCGGCGGTTCCCGGTGGCCATGGCGCGGGTGATGACGCGGGCCACGGCGACTACGGCGGGGACGTGCGCGGCGGGTTGGCTCTGCTCGGACGGGGTGATGACCGAGACGGCCGCGATGGTGCTGTGGTTCCGGTCGAGGACGGGTGCGGCGACGCCGGTGATGAGGGTGTCCCATTGGGGGCGTGAGAAGACCGCGTAGCGGTCGCGGCGGATGGCCGCGAGCCGGGACCGCAGCGCTTCGGTTTCGGCTGTTCCGATCGGCTCGTCCCCGCCTGCCGGGCGGTCGGCGGCGAGGAAGTCCTCTTGCACTCGGGCCGGGGCGAAGGCCAGGAGGACGAGTCCGGGGGCGGTGGCGTGCAGCGGCATCCGGCCGCCGACCCGGTACATCACGCGCGGGGCATCGCGCGCGGACAGCCGCTCGACCAGGACGCATTCCAGGCCCTCGCGCACGACCAGCTGCACGTGCCGGCCCGTGGCGTGCCAGAGGTCTTGCAGGTAGGGCAGGGCGATGGTCCGCAGGCCGTGTCCGCGCGGTGCCACCGAGGCGATCTCCAGCAGCCGTAAGCCGATGGTGTAGTGACCGGCGTCGGTGCGTTCCAGCGCGCCCTGCTCGGTGAGCTGGCGGGCGATGCGCAGCGCGGTGGCCTTGGGCAGGCCCGCCCGCGCGGCCAGGGCGGTCAGCGACAGCTCCGGCGCCTCCGGCCCGAAACAGGCGAGCACGCGAAAGGCCCGGTCCAGGAGGGGTTCGCCGTGAGCCGGGCGGCGTCCCCGGACACGGGGGCGCTCCTCGGTCGTACCGTTCCCACCGTTCCCACCATTCCCGCCGTTCCCGTCGTGCGAGCTGTTCACGCCAACCTCCGCGGATCGCGCCGGACGGGTCCATTCAATGGAACCAGGGGTTTTCCTCCGCCGACAGACCGGCGAGTATCTCCCGTTCGGTGCCGCTACGGGGAGCCCGTGGCGTGGGTAGTCCCCTGTGCCGCTCGGCGCGGGGGCCGACGTGAGAGGACGGATCATTGACGAGGCATAGCCAGAGGCACAGCCGTCTGATGGCGCGGGACCGTAGACGGCGCTGGATCGCCACCGTGGCCGCCGTCCTGACCGTGCTGGCGGCACTGGCCACGAACCTGACGCTGACCACCACGGTGGCGCAGGCCGTGAACCCCGACGGCAGTTCGCCGTACGCCACGTACAACATGCACGGCTCCGACAACGGCCTGGCCTGGCGCTCGGAGATCCAGCGGCTGGCCGCGGACAACGCGGTGGTGGCGCTGCAGGAGGCCGGCGCCGGGCCGCCCATGCCGGAGAACCCGAACCGGACCAACTTCCGGCGTATCCGTCTCAATCCGCCCCGCCCCACCGGCTTACCCGGTTCCGTCACCCAGGTGATCTGGCCGGGTGGCCCGAACGGCAGCAACCGCTACGTGTATTTCCTGCAGACCGACCCGCGCAGGATCGGTGTGTCGAGCCAGGACATATGGGACGGCGGCCAGATGAACCTGGCGATGGTCACCGATTCCCAGGCCGATGAGGTCCGCGTACTCGAGAACCCGGCCTACGACCCCGACCCGAACGCCCCGGGCAACCGCTACCGGGCGCGCCCGCTGCTCGGTCTGCGGTTCGGGAACACCTGGTACTGGAACATCCACGGTCGCGGCGGGGACGTGCAAGGACTGCTCGATCAGGTCCGCAACTTCGCGGCCGGGGACGGCCGGAACTGGGTCGTACTCGGTGACTTCAACGTGAACATCTTCAACCGCTCCGACGGCGATGCCCGCAACTCGCTGCATCTGCGGGCCGACGAGACCCTGGTCCGCACCGGTCAGCCGACGTACATCAACGGCGACACCCCGAGCGAGCTGGACTACGCGATCGTCCGCGGCCTGCCGGGGTTCACCGCGACCCGCCCGCACGGCGCCGGATCGGACCACGTGCCGGTGTACTTCGCCCGGACACCGCAGCCGTCCCGGACACCGCAGCCGTCCCACGTCTTCCAGACTGTCATGGCCACGCCGAACGGCCGTCTGCTGCAGGAGAACCCGGACCGCTCCATGGCGGTCGGGGACGCCCGCTACGGCGGCAACCAGACCTTCCAGATGTTCACAACCGATGCGCTCACCCACTACCTCCGGAACGTCGACACGGGCAACTGCGTCGCGCTCGCGCCGGACGCCCGCCGGGACGTGTCCTCCCGGATCGTCGCCGGCGCCTGTGACGACCCGCGGGCGCAGTGGACGGTCAGCCACTTCGAGGGCGCCCCGGCAGCACCGAACGACGACAGCGGTGGACCGCAACGCTGGCAGAACGTGGCTGTCCCCGGGCTCTGCCTGACCCCGTCCGGCGATTCGGTGTCCGCGGCACCGTGCACGCAGGACGAGGCCAAGGGGTGGTGGGACAGCCCTTCGGAGCTCCCCAAGAACTGGCTGACGGCCGCAGGGAACGCACGACTCGAATCGTCGTGGCTCGGAGGCCGGCTGCGGCGGCTCGGCAAAGTCGCCGGGACCGAGGTCTACACCCAGCCCACACCGCCCAGGTCGTGGTGGATCTACTGGTGGCTCTACGAGAAGAAGGACTTCGGCTGGAACATCCAGCGGATCGGTAAGGACGACAACCTGGTCCGGATCCAGAGCATGGACGGCAGCGACTGGTGCCTGGGCAGCCGGGACGAACACGCCACCACGAAAACGGATGCCGTGCTCCAGGTGTGTGACGACAACCGCGGTGTCGAAGGCGCCGGCCAGCGCTGGCTGGCCGAGAGCTACCCGGACGGGACCATCCGGTTCCGCAACGAGGCGAACCACCTGTGCCTGCTGGCTCCCGACTGGGACCGTGGCAAAGTCCAGCTCTACGAGTGCCAGGACATCCCGGCCGAGCGCTGGAACGTGGTGAACCCCTGAAACCCGCCGGGCCGCCCGGACCACCGCACAGCCGGCCCGGGCGGCCCGGGCGGGGGCGCCGGCGATGCCGCTCCGGTGGAAGAGACGATTTCACGGAGCGACAATGAGGTGAAAACCGTTTCGGTCTCCCCCTCCGGGAGGACGCGTATGCGGGTGCCCTCGGCTCACGCTGCCCCGATTCTCTTGGTGGCGCTCTGCACGGCCTTGCTCCCCGGCTGCGGCAGCTCGCCGGACACGGGCGGAGAGCGCCGGAGCACCGCCCCGGCGTCGCCGGTCCGCGTGGTGGCGTCGACGAACGTGTACGGGGACATCGTCCGGCAGGTCGGGGGCGGCAAGGCCGCCGTGGATTCGATCATCAGCGATCCCGCTCAGGACCCGCACTCGTACGAGGCCAGTTCCCGCAACCAGCTGGCGCTGTCCGAGGCGCGGGTCGTCGTGGAGAACGGCGGCGGCTACGACGACTTCATCGGCAAGATGCTGCGTACCGCGGACAACGCGTCAGCCGATGTCGTCAACGTCGTCCAGGTCTCCGGGAAGACCGCCCCGGCGGGCGGGGAGCTCAATGAGCACGTCTGGTACGACCTCGCCACGGCCGGCCGGCTGGCCACCCGCCTCGCGGACGCGCTGACCAGGGCGGATCCGGCTGACGGCGCCTTCTTCCACCGCAACGCGGAGGCGTTCGCCGGCCGGCTGGCACCCCTGGCGGCCGAGGAGGCGCGGATCAAGGCGGACCATCCGGGAGCCGCCGTGGCCGTCACCGAACCGGTGCCGCTGTACCTGATCGAGGCGAGCGGGCTGCGCGACATGACGCCCGCCGACTTCAGCACGGCCGTCGAAGAGGGCACCGAGGTCCCGGCGAGCAGCATGCGCCGGATGCTCGACCTGTTCACCGGCAAGCGGGTGAAGGCCCTGGTCTACAACCAGCAGACGTCCGGACCCCAGACGGAGAAGGTCAAGAAGGCCGCAGCGGAGAACGGGATCCCGGTGGTGTCCGTGACCGAGACCCTGCCCCAGGGCCAGGACTACGTCAGCTGGATGAAGGCGAACATCGACGCGCTCAGGAAGGCGCTGGGCCCGTGAGAAGCCGCGCCGGGCCCACAAGGCCGCTCCTGCGCCACCCGCCCGTCGGGGAGGCGGCCCGCCCCGCCACGCCCGTGTTCAGCCTCCGGGGCGCGGCACTGGCCTACGGCGACCACGTGGTGTGGCGCGACCTGGACCTCGACCTGCGGAGCGGGGAGTTCCTCGCGGTGCTGGGCCCGAACGGTTCGGGCAAGACCAGCCTCCTCCGGGTCCTCCTGGGCCGGCAGCAGCTGACCGCGGGCTCCGCGACCGTGCTCGGGGGAAACCCCTGCCGGAGCGGCCGGCGCATCGGGTACGTACCGCAACACACCTCCCTGCCCGCCCACACCTCGCTGCGCGCACGCGACCTGGTGAGGCTCGGCCTGAACGGGCACCGCTGGGGCCCGCGGCCCGCCAACGCGGCGGCACGGCGCCGGGTGGACGAGCTGCTGGAGCTCGTCGGGGCCTCGCCGTACGCGGACGTGCCCGTCGCCCGCCTCTCCGGTGGAGAGCTGCAGTGCGTCCGCATCGCCCAGGCCCTCGCGGCCGACCCGCTGCTCCTGCTCTGCGACGAGCCGCTGCTCTCGCTGGACCTGAACCACCAGCGTTCGGTCACCGCCCTGGTGGACCGGCGCCGCCGCTCCGACGGAACCGCCGTCGTCTTCGTCACCCACGAGATCAACCCCGTACTGGGCATGGTGGACCGGGTGCTGTACCTGGCGCACGGCGGGTTCCGGACCGGCCCGCCGGACGAGGTGATGACCTCGGCCGCCCTCTCACGGCTGTACGGCACCCGCGTCGACGTGGTGCGGGTGCGGGACCGGATCGTCGTCGTGGGGGCCCCGGACGAAAGCACTGTCCACAACCACACCGCCGGTCACGTAAACGGTGCGAACGGCGGCGCAGCGTCATGAGCAGGTGCGCCGCCGGAGCCCTCGCCCTGGGGCGGGCGGCCGCCGACGGCGACCAGGACGGCGGGGTACTGCGGCAGATCTTCGACTTCGACCACTACGGGGAGCTGCTCGCGCTCGCGCAGAGCTCTCTGCTGGCCGGGGCTCTGCTCGGCCTGGTCGGTGGTCTGGCCGGAGTGTTCGTGATCATGCGTGATCTGCCGTTCGCCGTGCACGGCATCAGCGAATTGTCCTTCGCCGGGGCCTCGGTGGCACTGTTCCTGGGGCTGAACATCGTCGCCGGGTCGATCGCGGGCTCCCTGCTGGCGGCGGTGGCGATCGGCCTGCTGGGCGTCCGGGCCCGTGACCGCAATTCGGTGATCGGCATCATCATGCCGTTCGGCCTGGGACTGGGCGTGCTGTTCCTGTCCCTCTACAAGGGCCGCACGGCGAACAAGTTCGGCATCCTCACCGGCCAGATCATCGCCGTCGCCACCCCGCAGACGGCCTGGCTCGCCGGCACGTCCGCGGTGGTGCTCGCCGCTCTGGCGGTCATGTGGCGGCCGCTGACCTTCGCCAGCTCCGATCCGGAGGTGGCCGCGGCCCGCGGCGTGCCCGTGCGGGCCTTGTCCACGGCGTTCATGCTGGTCCTCGGCCTGGCGGTGGCGCTGTGCGTGCAGATCGTCGGAGCACTGCTCGTGCTCTCGCTCCTGGTCACCCCGGCGGCCGCCGCGGCGCGCGTCACGGCGTCCCCGGTGCTGCTCCCGCTGCTCAGCGTCGTCTTCGCGCTGGTGTCGATGGAGGGCGGGCTCCTGCTGGCCCTCGGCGGCACCGTGCCCGTCAGCCCTTACGTCACCACGATCTCCTTCGTGATCTACCTCGCCTGCCGTCTGCCGGGTCCGCGCCGGGGCCGCCGCGTCGCCGGCTCGCACGCGCACGCCGAGCAGGCGCACACTTGATGAGGGGACTCCGTCGGGCCGTCCGGCACGTACGGAAGGAGAGCCCTTCATGCACCCTGTCGCTCTCGCAGGCGCCGCAGCCGGCCGCCTCGCGCACTACGCCGTCTCCGGCGTGGTCGGCGGCCTGATCATCCAAGGCGCCGCCAAACGACTCCCGGAGGCCAAACCCGCAGCCAGGAAGGCGCTCGTAGGAAGCCTCGCCGGTGGGATCGTCGCCGGCCGGTGGCTCGCGTCCGCCGCCGAGGAGGCACGGCTGAAGGCCGGGGACATGCTCGCCGAAGCCCGTACCACTCTGGGCGAGGAGGCACCGCCGCCCTCCGCGGTCAGCACCGAGGACCACGACCACGGACACGAGCACTGATCATGCCCGGCGTGGTCGTACGCTCCGTGGCCGGCGGACGGGCCAGGCTGACCGTGCCCTGGTTGCGGACCCGTCCCGGCAGCGCCGGCCAGGTCGACGAACGGCTGACCGGCTTCCGGGGCTTCCGTGCGCTGCGCGTCTTCCCCCGCACCGGGAGCGTCATCGTCTGGGTCGCCCCGGACCACCTCGACGTCGACCGCCTCGTGGCCGCCCTCGAGGAGGCCCCGCCCCCCTCGGCACCGGTCAAGGCCACCCGCTCCCTGCCCGACTCCTCCACCGGTGAGGTCGCCCGGCTGGTCGTCGGCGGGGCGGTTCTCGCACTCATGGCGCTGCGCCGCCTCCTGCGCCGGCCCCGCCTGTCGGTCGGCTCCTCCGGATTCGCCGCCGTGGTCACCGTCTTCACCGGCTTCCCCTTCTTCCGGGGCGCCCTGCGCTCGCTGCGCGGCAGAACCTCGCCCGGCACGGACACCCTGGTCACGGCCGCGACGGTCATCTCTTTGGTGCTGCGCGAGAACGTGGTCGCCCTCACCGTGCTGTGGCTCCTCAACATCGGCGAGTTCCTCCAGACCCTCACCCTGCGCCGCACCCGGCGCGCCATCGAAGAGCTGCTGACCATCGGCGAGGAACGCGTGTGGCTCGTGCGGGACGGCGTCGAGGTCGAAGTGGCCCTCGAAGACGTCGATCCGGGGGACGACGTCGCCGTGTACGAGCACCACCGCATCCCCGTGGACGGACACGTCCTGTCGGGGGAGGCCCTGGTGGACCAGGCCGCCGTCACGGGCGAGGCCCTGCCTGTCTACGCCCGTACCGGCTCCCACGTGTACGCCGGCACCATCCTCACCTCCGGCTCGCTCGTCGTCCGCGCCGCCTCCGTGGGGCGGGACACCACCGTGGGCCGGATCATCAGCCGCGTCGAGGAAGCCCAGACGGACCGGGCCCCCATCCAGACCGTCGCCACCCGCTTCACGAGGCGTTTCGTCCCCGTCTCCTTCGCCCTCGCCGCCCTGACCTACGGCGTCACTCGCGACGCCCGGCGCGCGATGACGATGCTGCTCATCGCCTGCCCCTGCGCCGCGGGACTGGCCACGCCGACCGCCATCAGCGCCGCCATCGGCAACGGAGCGCGCCGGGGCACCCTCATCAAGGGCGGCACCCACCTGGAGGGCATCGGACGCGTCACCGTCGTCGTCTTCGACAAGACCGGCACCCTCACCTTCGGCAAGCCGCTGGTCACCAGCGTGGTGACCCTCAGCGAGAGGTTCAGCGCCGATGAGGTGCTGAGTCTGGCCGCCTCCGGGGAACTGCACGCCCTGCACCCCCTGGCCCAGGCCATCGTCGCCCGCACCGAGGAGGAACGCCTCCACATCCCCATCCACCAGGCGTGCGAGGTGGTCCTCGGCATGGGCATGCGTGCCGAACTCGACGGCACGCGCCTGCTGGTCGGCAGTCCCGCTCTGTTGCGGCGGCACGGCGTGGAGCTGACGGAGAACGCCCGCGGCTGGACCGAACGCCTGCGCGGCGGCGGTGAGACCGTCATCTGCCTGGCCCACGACGACGACCTGATCGGCCTGCTCGGGGTGTCCGACGCCGTGCGCGACGGCGCCGAAACCGTCATCGGCCAGCTGCGTGACCTCGGCGTCGGCCGTCTGATCCTGCTCACCGGCGACGCGCCGGAGACCGCGCAGGTCGTCGCCGACGCCCTCGGCATCACCGAAGTCCACGCCCACGCCCTGCCGGAGGGAAAGCTCCAGCTCATCCGGGACCTGCAGGCCGAGGGCCACACGGTGGCGATGGTCGGCGACGGTACCAACGACGCCCCCGCACTGGCTCTCGCCGACGTCGGCATCGCCATGGGCGAACACTCCTCCCACGTCGCACTGGAAACCGCCGACATCGCCCTCGCCGGCAACGACCTGCGCCAGGTCGCCGCCGTCGTCGAACTCAGCCGCCACACCCTGCGCCTCGTACGCCAGAACTACGGCCTGGCCATCGGCGTCAACCTCACCGGCCTGCTCGCCGGCGCGGGCGGCACCATCAACCCCGTCCTCGCCGCCCTGCTGCACAACACCAGCAGCATCGCCGTCGTCGCCAACTCCGCCCGCCTGGTCAACCACACCCCGCACCTGCCTCCCGCCCACGGTGAGCTGCGGGCCGCGCCGTTCGAAGAGCGCCGCGTCAGGTGAGCTGTGCCGCGGATGTCGTGGCGCAGTTCTTGAGGGCTTCCCAGATGCCTTCGCCCAAGGACTCGAAGAGCTTCTCCGGGTTGTTCCGGAGCCAGGAGACGATGTCGTCCCACTTGCCGATCGTGAACTGCTGGTCGAAGTGGAACTGGACCAGATGTGCGCCGAGCAGGTAGGCGTCGCAGTTCGCCGTCAGGTGCAGATTGACACCGCTTGCGTCGACGGTGAGGTCGAAGCCGCCCTCCGCGCGGATGCCGACCAGGTTCCCCGCGGGGACCGGAATGCCGCCGAGTGACACGTTCCGGGGGATCTCGACATCGAAGTCCAGCTTGACGTGGGCCGAGGCCTTCAATCCGGTGCTGTTGAGGGTGCAGCTCATGTCGCCGTGGAGGATGTCCAGCAGATCCGCGGCGACCGTGAAGGCGAAGCCGTCGTTGCCGAGCTGTGCCTCGATCGAGGCCTTCAGACCGAGGAGGTCGAGCTTGCCGGAGAGGTAGAAGATCTTCTTAGGGAGTTTGCCGGTGCGGATGCCCCGGGTGTCGAGGAGGTACTGCGGGCCCTTGGTACCACTCGCATCCGAAAGGGTGAAGACGTCGGCCAGCTTCAGGGGCTGGGCGATGGTGCTGTACGCGTAGAGGCCTTCGTCGCTGACCTCGACCTCGAAGCGCCAGTTGTTGCCGAAGAAGTCGATGTCGCCCTTGGCGTAGAAGCCCTGTTTCCACACCTCGTGGGTCACCGGGTCGGTCCAGCCACCGGGAGCGGTGACCACGCAGATCGCCAGCTTGTGCAGCACGATCTGTTTGAGGAAGGCCAGCCAGTCCGGCGGGGTGGTGAGGACGGTGAGCATGTCCCAGATCGAGATGCCGGTGTCCTGGTGAGCGGTCCCCAGGTCGAAGCGGAAGACGGTGACGAACGGTTCCGGGGTGAACCCGCCCTCGATGTCGAGGTCCAGGGTGGCCTCGCCGATGATCACTGAGCCACCCGCGCCCAGGGTGAACCCGGTGCCCGTTCCGTAGCCGATCTGCATGTAGAAGTAGTGGACGTCGAAGCCCTGGACGCCGAAGGCGTTCTTCCAGGCGGGGCGCTCATCGGACGGCGGCGGCGCGGTGAGCCCGGCGAGGCGGCTCGCCGTCTCGCGCACCGTGCTGTACGCGGTCCCGCTCGCGACGTGCGGCGTCGCGTCGTGGACGATGCAGCCGTCGGTCCCGGGGACGGGGTCCGCCGTGAGCAACGTGTGCCCTGGTGACCGGAGGTCGTAGGCCAGCTGGTGCGGCTCGGGCCGTCCGGCGGCCTCGGCCGCCCCGGAGCCGGCGGGCTTGAGGACCAGGAAGAGGTGGAACTCGGTGCCCTCGAGAGTCCCTCCGGCTACGAACTGCAGCAGGGCCGGGGGAGCGGACCCGACGGCCGGGACCTTGAAGTTCCACGACGTCTGGAGCGACACCTTCCGATTCACCGGCTGGAACGCGAGGGTGAGGCCGCCGAAGCCGTCCCGGGTCTTCTGTTCCGCGATGGACGCGGTGAACTCGGACTCCTCGACCGGTGTGGTGAGCCGGGCCGTCAGGTGGATGCCACCGGCGTCCTGGAACAACACCCCCAAGGGCGCCAGCGGTCCCGTCAGCCCCAGCTCGGTGAAGAACGTCAGGCCCTTGCCCAGGGTGGCGGGCAGGGTGTCCGGCGGCTCGGCCCCGGCCTTGACGGGCACACCGTCGGCGGAGCTGACGGCGAGCCCGGACTTGGTGAAGGTCATGCCGTCGAGAAAGCCGAGCACCGGGGCCCAGCCCGACACCTTGCCCGGCGACCAGACCCAGTCCTGCTGCCAGAATGCGGCGGCGAACAGCGTGCCGCCCTCCGCCTTCTTGGCAGCCTTGCCGAAGAACGTCAGCTGCGCCGCGTCGAACGTCGCCGTGGTGCTGACCGTCAGCTCGTAGCTCTTCCCCGCGGCCGCCTGCCCCGCCAGGGCGTCCCCCAGGCGTACGGTCACGGCGGGGTGGAGGAGGGAGACCTGCGGCAGGCCGGCGGGCAGCGGCACGTCGGCCCGGCAGGCGAGAGACTTCAGGAGAGCCGTCAGGTCGAGATCGGGGAAGGTCCCGTCGAGCTCGAAGGCACCGGGGATCGTCCACTCGGCGGAGAACTTCACGACGGAGCCGTCGCCGTTGCCACCCGCAGCCGGGCCGAGCTCGGCCTTGGCCGACAGGGTGCCGGTGGTCCGCGAGCCGGTGATCCGCGAACCGGCGTTTCCGGAGCCGGCTGCGCCGTCCGGCTGCTGCACCACGCCACCGCCGGCGCCCTCATTGCCCTCGTTGCCCTCGCGCGCCAGAGCCAGCCCGGCCTCGGTGAGGGCGATGCGGGCTGCGCCGACGTCGATATGCCACTGGGAGGACACGGACGCCTCGACCTCGTACGCGCCCTTCTTGGGCGTGGCAGTGCCGGAGAACTTCTTCAGCGTCAGCTCGGGCACGCCTGTGAGGTCGGCGTGCGGCAGGAAGTGCTGGAGGACGTCCCGCAGCCCGGCGGGTGTGCTTTCGTCGAGGGCGAGCCGGAACGTGCCGGGCGGTATCTCGGCGGTGGCGTGGAGGCTGACGTCGCCCGCGACGGTGAAGTCGCCGTGTCCGGTGACCTTCGCCGCCCGGGACGACCGGAGCGGGTTCGTGACGGTCAGGGTGGCGCCGACGCCGGTCAGGGCGAGGTCGTCGCCCATGATCGGCCAGTTGGTGCCGGGCAGGGTCTCGACGGTGGCGGTGACCTGGGTCAGCGCTGCTGCCAGCCCGCCGTCGCCGAACGCTGTGGGGTCGATGGTGGCGGTGATCCCGGTGAGGCGGACGGACTCGCCGAGAGTGAAGCCCTGCTGGTCGACGAGCTGGTGGACCGCTGTTCCGGTGCCGTTCCAGGTGGCCAGGTCGCCGGAGGAGAGCTTCTCCGGCAGCCGGTCGGCGCTGAGCGCGAGCGTACCGCCACCCCCGGAAGGCAGCGGAGCACTGATCGTCGTCCCGGCCGCCGCCCCCAGGATCAGATCCGCGGCCAGCCGCAGACCGTACGTCGCCGGGGAGCCGTTCGCCCCAGCCTCGTCGTCGCGCGATCCGGCCCACAGGTAGAAGGAGGCGGAGAACGCCCCGTCCGGCTGCGGCGTCGAGCGCAGCGCGATGTCGGTGCGGACCTCCCCGCCCCTGCCCTTGGCGGAACGGCGTACGACCGGCCCGGTGAGCGTCAGTGACCCGGGCCGGGGGCGGATGAGCGCGGCGAGGGCGCCGAGCTGCTCCGGGTCGGTCACCCGGGAGGCGTGGAAGGTGAGGCCGGGGTCCAGCGCGGGGTACCCCTCGCGGGCGGGCCGGCCCGCCGAGGTGAGCAGCAGCGCGGGCGGTGCCGGGAAGGCGAGGGCGGCCAGTTCGCTGCCGTCGGTGGCGGGGAAGGAGGTGGCGAAGGTCCAGTCCGTGGGGAGGACGAGCGGGACGTAGAGCGTGGGGTCGTGGTCGAGGGGGTCGAGGCCGAAGTCGATCCCGTGGACCGGCAGATCGGTGAGGCCGAGGCCGGGGACGGTGAGCGTGCCGTGCACGATCACACCGTCGTCGTGGTCCTCACGCTGCAGGTCCGTGACGGTGAGCGTGCCGTCGAGCCACGTGCCGACGAGTGCGGCGGCGGGCCCGGTGCCGAGGTCGGCGGCGGAGAGGGTGAGGGTGCTGCCCTGTGTGTGCCGGGTGATCAGGGCACGGAGTTCTTCGATCGTCATGGAGTTCAGCCCTTGAGCTTGGCGTGGATGACCGCACGGGCGTTGTCGGTGAGCTCCTTGGCGATGTCGGCACGGTGGGTGTCCGCCGCGCCCTGCACCCCCGCGATGATCTTCT
This sequence comes from Streptomyces rectiverticillatus, assembly GCF_013394065.1. NCBI lineage: Bacteria > Bacillati > Actinomycetota > Actinomycetes > Kitasatosporales > Streptomycetaceae > Streptomyces > Streptomyces rectiverticillatus. The sequence goes on along the minus strand of NZ_CP040752.1, from coordinate 384,059 downwards.
GTTTGACCTCGTCCTTGTTCAGTACCTGCTGGATGATCTTTGCCAGGGGACTGGGTTCCTTGAGGTGGATCGTGACCTGCAGGTCCTTTGTGGCGATGGCGAGGGTGAGCGCGTCCAGGCCGATGGTGAGCTCGTCGGCGTCGCGACCGGTGAAGGACAGGGCGGCCGTCGCCGAGGGCTGGTCGATGGTGACGGTGATGTCGCCCTCGATCGTGGAGTCGTCGCGCACCGCGGCGTGTTCCGCAGCCGCAGCCGCAGCCGCGGCGTCGGGGAAGGAGACGACACCCGTACCCGTGATGGTGAGCGGGGGCGGGGGAACCTTCGCGGCGCCGGGGAGCCGGCCGAACCTGAGGGCCGCCCCGATGCCCCCGTCGGTGAGGGCGGCGTCCTTGACGGGGATGAGGACGTTGGAGATGCCCTTGATCGTGCCGCCCTTGAAACCGAGGGAGGCCGTCGCGACGCCGATCTTGTACGAGCCGAGGTCGATGTCCCCGACGTCGTACGGCTCCAGCGTGGGACTGGTCGCGCCGAGGACGACGGCCGGGGGGTAGAAGCCGGAGCCGGTGTCGTTCACGGAGGCCCGCAGGCGGTCGAAGAGGTAGACCTCCAGCGGCCCGTACTTCGCCGGGAAGCCGCTGTCGTCCGAGGGCAGGCCGCCCGCAGGCACCGCGCCGAGCACGCCGTCCAGCGCCTTGGCCAGCTGGGCGGTGACCGTGGAGGAGAACTGGTCGCGGAAGGAGCGGTCGGTGAGGGTGCCGGCGAGCTTCGCGGTGAGGGCCTGGCCGGCGTCGGGGCTGTTGAAGGCGTCGACCGCCGCCTGCTTCCAGATGTCGAGGGTGTCGGGATCGACCGTGCTGCCCTCGATGGCCAAGTCATCGAGGCGGAACGCCGGTTGCGACGCGACGGTGATCGACTCCACGGTCAGCTGCGGGGCGCGGCCCGCACCGGTGCCCGTGGCCTCGGCGCGCAGCACCACGTCGAAGGCGAGGTCCTGGACCGTCACGGTGAACGGGCCGTGGCCCTCGATCTCCTGACGCGGCCACTCCACCCCCTCAAGTCCCTTGACCACGACCTTCGTAGGCGGCTTCAGGTCCCCGCCCTTGGGCTTGTCGATCACCACGACGTGCTGGACCAGGCTGTACGTGCCCTTGATGGTGATCTGCTTCTGCCAGCCGTGCGTGTCGTACGCCGCGGTGGTGACGCGGACCGTGCCCCGGTAGCCGTTCTCGGTGGGGGTGAGGTGTTGCAGCTCCCCGACCGAGGCGTTCGGCAACCCCTCTACGGTGAGGCCGGTCAGAGACAGCGACGGGTAGGGGTGGTCGGCATCGCGCTGGCTTGTGAAGGGGTCGAGGTCGTCCGGGAGATCGGGAACGCCGCGGTCTTTCGCGTCGTCGAAGGCGCCGCCCAGGAACACCCACCACGCACCGCTGATGGCGTCGCCGATGGTCTTCCCCTCTGTGCCTTCCAGCTGCCCGATGTCCCACTCGTCGACGCTCAGGGGATTCAGCGTGCGGCCGTCGAGCGTGCGGACGTCCTTGAGGACGGTGGGCAACCAGTAGGGGCTGTCGGGGTCGTTGACGCGCTTGTACATGGTGGCGTAGATGAAGTCGATCAGCTCGGTGGCCACAGAGCTCTCCTCCGGGTTCTCGGTGTCGTCGGTCGGTCGGGGACGGGCTGCCGTGCTGCTCAGACCCCGCGGTCCACGACGTGCAAGGCCAGGTCCTCCAGGGCGTAGCGGTACCGTCCGGCAGGGAAGGGGCGCAGCAGCTCGACGGCCTCCAGAGCCTGGGCACGGGCGTCGGCGTACGCGCGGGAGAAGCCGGTACCGCTGCGGACCTCGGCGAGCGTGCGCTCCAGTGCGCCGGGCTCGGTGGCCTCGCCGCGCATGATGCGGCTGACCGCGTGGTCCGGGCCCCACTCCTGCATGGCGTAGATCAGGGGCAGGGAGGCGCGGCGGCGCAGCAGGTCCATGCCGCGCGGCTTGCCGGAGCCGGCCTCGTCCTGGGCGAGGTCGAACAGGTCGTCCATGACCTGCAGGGCACGGCCGAGCCGGCGGCCGTAGAAACCGGCCCGGCGGGCGTCGCCGCCGCGCCCGCCGGCCAGCGTCACCCCGGCCTCCGCCGCGAGCCCGAACAGGGCGGCGGTCTTGCGGTCGGCGGTGCGCCAGTAGGTCCCGGCCAGCAGCTCCGGGTCCTGGGAGAGATCCGTGCCCAGTTCGTCGAGCTCCCCGCAGCCGACCTGGAACGCGGTGTCGAGGACGATCTCGATCAGGCCCATGTCGCTGTCCCGGTCGATCGTCCCCACGAAGCCGCGAATGGCCTGGACGAACTGCAGGTCGCCGACGAGCACCGCGGCCTCGGTACCGCGCGCGGCGTTGACCGAGGGCAGTCCGCGGCGCAGGGCGGCGCCGTCCACGATGTCGTCGTGGATGAGCGTCGCCACGTGCAGCATCTCCAGGGAGACGGCGCCTTGGAGCACCTTGTCGGGAAGCGGCCCGGGGCCGTGCACCATGCGGGCGGTCAGCAGCAGGACGGCCGGGCGCAGCCGCTTGCCGTGCCGGTACAGAGCCCGCTCGCCGTCGGTGAGGTACTCCTGCTGCGGGGCCAGGGCCTGTTCGAGGAACTCCTCGAAGCGCGGCAGGTCGTCGGCGAGCAGGTTCGTCCACACCCCGCCGAGGACGTCCTCGGCGGGAGCGGTCGTATCGAGGATGAGCACGGGTCAGGACCGCCCGTCCTGCGGGTGGGCGTATCCGGCGATGCCGGTGAAGGCGGCGTGGCGGACGGTCTCGGCAATGGCGTCCTGCAGCAGCGTGTGCACGAACCGCATGGCCGCGAGGCGTTCGCGGGCCACGTCGGCGGCCGACCCCCGCCACTCCTCGTCGTCGATGCCCAGGGCGAGGTCCGGCAGCTCCACCGTCACGTCCGCCGGTGCACCGCCGGGCGCGAGACGGGTGGTGATGCGGACGTCCTCGAGCCGCGCCGTGCAGTCGCCGGTGTGCAGGGTGTCGGTGGCCGGCGGCCCCTGCTGCGCCAAGTCGTGGTAGGCGGCGGAGCCGAACTTCCGGATGATGGCGCGGTCCTCGTCGGACAGTGTGATCCAGTCCTCCGGTTCTTCCGGCTGATCCTCCTGTTCCGCCTGGGGGGCTTGCACCTCCCCGTCGGTGAACGTGGCGAGTCCGTTGTAGCGGGCCATCTCCGCGTCCGAGACCGCCGGCAGTTCCCCGGAGTGCTGGTCGATGGTGGTGTAGACATCGTCCTGGGTCATCGGGATGGTCCGCGAGTCGTCGTTGCCCGTGTCCAGCTGGACCGACTTGGAGAAGCCCTCGGCGGCCTTGGCCGCAGCGATGAGGCGGTCCGCCGTTTTCTGATCCCCCTTCCTCCGGTACCGGGCGGCTTCGGTGGCGAGCGCGGTCTGCACTACGAGCCGTCGCTGCCAGGCATGCCCGTTGTACGTGCCACCCTCCTTCGGGTCCTGCCAGTCGTTGACCGGCTGCTGCTGCTGCTGCTGCTGCTGCTGCTGCTCGCCGGCGGACGGTGGGGCGCCGGCGGCCTCGTCCGGGTCCGTCGTGTCATAGGTGTGCTGCGACATGCGCTGCGTGATGCCGTTCTCGGCCCATAGATCCCGCAGGTTGCGGGACGCCGTGGAACTGCCGTTGAAGATGTCGTAGTAGCTCTCGTTGTGCGTGCCGTACTGGCGGAGCATCTCGCGGCCGTTCTCGGTCTTCATCAGCTTGGTGCGGTGGGCGTCGGCGCGGCGGGTCCACTTGCCGACGGTCTCGTCGTCCGGGTGGCTGACGGGGACGGCACGCGCCCCGGCGGGCAGGGTGGGCTGCCGCGCCTCGGCCGAGAGCGGGCGCAGGTTCCCGGCGGTGTCGATCGCCCGGATCTCGTCGGGCCGGGCGTCGAGGGCGTAGCGCCCGGTGAGGACGAGGGCGGGGATGCGGTGGGTGATGCGGCGGGTGCCGCCGCGGGTCTCCTCGGCGAGGGCCTGCGGCTGTCCCTCGGCGCGTAACCGGAGCGCACCGAGGCGGAAGCTCAGCGAGCCGGTGGGGTAGCCGAGGGCGCCGGGCATCTCCACGCTGCGGGCGAGGGGGTAGCCGGGTGTGTCGGCGAGGTGCAGGGTCTCGGCCTCGCGGCCGGGCCGGGCGTCGCCGGGCTGTGGGGACTGGGGCGTGCTCAAGGGGTCTCCTGAGGTGGTCGGTCCGGCCGAGGGCATGCGGGGACGGGGACGGGGACGGTTGACGCGGGACGGTTCAGGAGACGACGAACGTGCCGCTGACCATGAGCATCCCGTCGTGGGAGCCCAGTTCCGGCGACGTCAGCTTCACGGACACGGTCTGGTCCTTGATGGTGATGTCGGTGCCCAACGGCTTGTTGAGCGGGATGTCGACGCTCTTCTTGCCCTCCAGCGCCTTCTTCAGGACGCCCGGGGCCAGGAGGGCCAGGGCATTGGCGGGGACGGCGACCAGCTTGGCGGCATCGGACAGGGGTACCAGCGAGACCGAGTTGAGGACGATCTGCTCCAGCGTCGCGGACAGGGCCGTGTCCGTCAGGCCGGTGGCCTTGAAGGTGACGCCGGGTTCCTGGGGGTCGAGGACGACCTCGAAGTCGAGCAGCGGATCCACGGGTGCGGACCTCCTGGAGTGAGGGAGTGACGGGGGAGAGGGGCTCAGGACTCCTGGGAGGCCTTGAACAGGGCGCAGCCCTTGCCCGGGGCGATGGGGAACAGATCCACGCCGACGGACCAGGGGATGTCGAAGTCGGCCGAGACGGTGGTCGGGTCGTTCTCGTCGACCTTCACGTTGTCGGCCTTCCGGAACTTCGCTTTCCACCAGACTGAGGCGACCCCGGTCACGGTCTTGTCGTCGTCGGCCAGCTGTGTGTCCCGCCACTGGTCGAGGGCTCCCTGCAGCAGGCGGGCCAGCAGGCTCCGGCCGACGAGGAGGAAGACCTGCTTGTCCGACGGCCAGTCGGTGGCCGCGCCGGTGGCCGCGCCGGCGGGAGCGGCGGTGCCGGTAGGTGCCTGGCCGGCTTCTGCAGTCGCTGTGAGGACCAGGTGCGTCCCGGTGACGTCCAGGAGGACGGGGGTGAGGGTGATGTGCTGGCCGAAAAGGTCCTGCACGGGCAGCTTCAGGCCGCTCACCAGGTGCTTCGCCTGGTCGAGGATGTTCGGCACGATCACCTTCTCGACCATGATCCTCGTGTACGGGTCCGGGATCTCGGACAGCCACACACCCAGCGGTACGACGGTGATGCCGCCGCCGTCGACCTTGGCCTGGACGGCGACTTTGACCTCGCTGAAGCCCTGGGGGAGGGCATCGCCGGCGATGGTGCCGTCCACCTGCAGCTGCGGGGCGTGGATCTGGAGGACTCCCGAGTCGGGCAGGTCCGTGACACCCTGCGCCTTGATCATCTTGCTCCAGATCTCGGCAGCCGGTTTCTCCAGGACGAGCTCGGGCGGCTGCAGGAAGTCCCAGGCGAAGGTGTAGGCGATGTCGTCGATGGTCTGGGGGCCGTAGCTGCCCTGGAAAACGGCACGGTGCCCGCTGTGCAGGGACGTGAGTCCCGAGTTGAGTGCGTCGGCGTGGATTCCGAGTGCGAGGTCATATGGCGTTTCGGTCACGGCAGCCGATCTAAGGGGCTGTGCGGAGGGAGAAACAATCGGTTCCCGGCCATTGTCGGGGGCCGGTTTCCGATGCGGGTGAACAAGCCGTTCCAGCGTTTCTGTTCGTTCTGAATTCAATGAAATAATGCGCAGCGAAAACCCGAACAGGTGGTGCTGCGGCAGGAATTGCCGAACATGCCGAAATTCACCCGCTGCCGGGCCCGTAGGCCGGAGGAGGTCCAGGGGGCCCGGCACCTGGTCTGTGAATTCGCCTACCGCTTGGTGACGGTCACGTCGCCCTGGAGCGCGAGCGCGTCACCGAAGCGTGCCAGGGTCAGGTCCGTCGGCGTCACGTCGAGGTGGACGGGGTCCACGTCGACGGGGATGGCCGGGAAGTCGCCCACGGGGAACTTGACGCCCCGCAGCGCGCTCCTCACGATGCCGCCGAACGTCGAGGACAGGGCGTCGACGACCCACGAGACGATCAGGCTGACGATGTCGCCGCGCGTGGGCACGAGCTTGAGGTCGAAGGAACTCACGTCCACGGCCGTGGCCTTGAGCGTCGTACCCGACATGGCCAGGGAGAGCGTGACGGTCGGATCGGGCTCCAGGGAGAGGTCGAAGAACGCGTCGGTCGACCCGCCCCAGATCCAGTTGATGCCGGCGCTGCCGCTGCCGGAGACGGCCGTGCGGACGCGCACGGTCGGCACGTCGTCCCACACGACCTCGCACCGGACGTTGTGCATGGAGACGTCGGCCTTGTAGTACGCGCTGCTGCCCGCGAAGTCCTTGCTGTCACCGGCGTGGAAGGGCTTCCCTTCCAGGTACGCGGTCGCCACCTGCGCGATGCGCTCGACCGCGTCCCGCCCGAGGAGGGCGAAGAAGGGCTTCTGCGGCCAGCTGTCGGGGAACGGGGGCTGCGGCGTGCCGTGTTCCGCCAGGTTCAGGGCGGCGACGGCTCGCTGTGGCTGGATGACCGGGACCGGCGTCGACAGCGACAGGCCCGGGATCTGCGGAGCGGGCAGCGTGATGCCCGACAGGACCTTCCGGGACTGGTCCAGGACGTTGGGGAGCACCACCTTGTCCAGGAAGATCTTGTCGACTTTGCTCGGTGCGTCGGCTGTGGCCCTGAGGGGATTGAGGCTGAACAGGCCGGTGCCGGACGTCGTGGCCTGGACGTCGACGGTGACCGCGACGTCCTCCTCGGCGAGGTTCCCGTCCCCGGAGTCGATCTTGATGTGCACCTGGTTCAGGCGCACCCGGAAGGTGCTCCCGTCCAGCGAGTCACGCAGGGCGGCGACGTGCTCGGTCAGTTCGGACCCGGTGGCCTGACCGACGGCCCGCTCCGCGGTGAGGTGCGCCCGTAAGGTCTCTTCGGCGAACGACGGCGGGGTCAGGTCGAAGACCGGGGCCTCCTTGACGTCCCAGGAGACCGTGAAGCTGACGCCCTCCAGGTCGAAGGGCTGCGAGCCGGTGAAGTACTGCGGATAGAGCTGTCCGTAGACCTCCTTGGATGTCGCGTTCACGACGCCGACATCGGCCCCCACCATGAGGTCGCAATTCATGCGTACTCCTTTTGCAGTTCTTTACCGGCGGTCGGGTCGGCCCATGGAAAAGAGCCCGGAGCGGCTTCGGCATGGCGATTCCGGGCATGACGACGTGGCATGGGCGACGGAAGCGATGATGGTGCGACTGCCGCGGCCCGTTCAAGACCGCAGGAGAATTTACGACACGTCCCCGGTGTCCCGTTACTCCTGGGTACAGCAGGTCGGTGCGCGCCGGCCTCCCCGTTCCGCGCAATCCGCGGCCTTGCGGGCCGGCGGTGTTTGGCGCGATCCCGAGGGGGCGCCCCGAGGAAAGCCGGAGGCGCCCCGACCTGGGCGGTGCCGGTAGCGGTGCGAAGGGGTGACGATCAGGCAGCCGCCTCCCGCCTGATCAGTCCCGGCCTTGGCGAGCCACTTCTTGAGGAGAGGACGGCTGCGGGGCGCTACGGAGGGATTCCAGTTCTTCGCGCAGTTCGTTGACCAGGCGGTGGAGTGCCTGGATGGCGAGGAGGGCGACGCCGTTGATGTCGACGCAGTCGATGCTGGTGTCGTAGCGGCCGAGGCCGAAGGCTGCCGTGAAGTCCTGGGACATGGGCCCGAGGTGCCGGATCCCGGGGGATTCCCAGGAGTACCGCCAGGTGCCGATCGGCAGGGCCGAGACCTTGTCGAGAACCTCGAAGCCGTTGACCGCTTCGTCGGATCCGGCGACGTTGCCGGGGCCCGCGTGGCTGTTGACGGTCAGACGGGGGACGCAGGCAGTGGCCTGGCTCTCCGTGCAGGTCACCGGCGCGTCCAGTCGGCCTCGACGATGTCGGTCTTGACGTTGCGGTCGCTCGGGTTGCGCGAGGGCTCCGGGACGCTGGGGTCGATCTCCTTGGTCGGGTCGCAGACACCGCCGGGGAGCTTGTCGAGCGGAGTGCACTCCTGGCCTTCGGCCATCTGGACGGAGGGCGCCTTGGCGGGGGACGGGTCGGAAGCGACGGCGGCGGACGCCAGGCTCGCGATGCTCAGGAGGGTCGCGCCCGCGCCGAGGGTGACAACGGTCGTACGGAGGGTGTTCTTCTTCATCAGGAACTCCTTGTGCTGGGTGTGATCACGGCCCCGGTTTCGGTTTCGTCCCGGGTGCCTGCCCATCCAGCCTGACGCCGCGAGAGTGCCGTTTTGGCCTGCCGTACGGCAGTTTCGACCCCCTGCCAAGGGAACCGTGGCAGCCCTACCAAAGGAGGGAGTCACCCACTACTTTCGAGGCGCGCAGGCCGGGCGCGGCGCTGCGAAGCTGTTCGTGTTCCCGGAATCCGAGCGGTGTGAAAGGCGACGGCGGCATGATCAAGGTGTTGCTGGTCGATGACGATGCGATCGTGCGGCAGGGAATGCGCGCCATCCTGGAATCGGCTCCCGATATCACGGTGATCGCCGAGGCGACCGATGGCGTTGCCGGGGTGGCGGACGCACGGCGCCTCCTGCCGGACGTGGTGATCATGGACATCCGGATGCCGCGGATGGACGGCCTGGCCGCCACGCGGGAGATCAACGCGCTTCCCTCCAGGCCGAAGGTGATCATCCTGACGACCTTCGGCCTGGACGAGTACGTCGCTGAGGGGCTGCGCACGGGGGCGGTGGGGTTCCTGCTCAAGGACACCGGCCCCGCCGAGCTGCTGGAGGCGGTCCGGGTGGTCATGGCCGGCGACGCCCTGCTCTCACCGGCCGTCACCCGCCGGCTCATCGCCGTCTTCGCCCACCACATACCCGTGCTGAGCGCACAGGAGCGGGCCCGGCTGGACTCGCTGACCTTCCGGGAGAGGGAGGTCCTGGCCCTGCTGGGGCGCGGGTACTCCAACGGGGGCATCGCCGCCGAACTGTTCCTGGGAGAAGCCACGGTCAAGGGGCACGTCAGCCGTATTCTGGACAAACTCGGAGCCGACAACCGGGTGCAGGCCGCCATCCGCGCGCACGACGCGGGCCTGACCAAGCCCGCCCATGGCCGGCACCCCGGCCATGCCTGATGCCACCGTGGTGACCGCACCTCACGCACCGAACGCTGCTCGGCCGGGCAGGGCCGATGTGGTGATCGCCGTCCTGTGCGTGCTCACCGGCCTGGCCAACACCTTCTGGAGCCGCTCCAACGGGCTGCTCACCGGCCACGTGGCCGCGGCCGCCGTCGTCGCCGGCGTGACCGGCGCCTGCGTCGTTCTGCGGCGCACCTTCCCGCCGGCGGTCGCCGGCCCGGTCACGCTCGCCCACCTGACGACATTCACCCCGGCCGCGTTCGCCGTGATGATGTACACCCTGGGCCATCGCTACCGTCGGCGCCGGGCGGCCCTGGTCGCCGTGGCCGTGGCGGGCACGGTCGTCCATGCCGGCACCGTCGCAGTCAACGTGAGCGACCCCGAGGCCCGCGGAATCGCCTACACCCTCGCCTTCGTCATCGGCCCTCTCGCTCTCGGCTCCGCCGCCGGCCTGCGCCACGACCTCACCGAGAGCCTGCGCCACCAGGCACAGCACCTGGAAAAGGAGCAGCGGCTGACGGCCGAGCACGCCCGCGACACCGAACGCGCCCGGATCGCCCGCGAGATGCACGACGTGGTCTCCCACCGGGTCAGCCATGTCGTGCTGTCCGCCGGCGCCCTGGAAGTCACCGCCCGGCTCACCACCGACCACGTCGCCGAACAGGCCCGTCAGATCCGCACTTACGGCCAGCAGGCCCTGGCCGACCTCAGGGACATCCTCGGCGTACTCCACGCCGCCCACACCCCCGGTATGTCCCCCCGCACGCCCCAGCCGACCCTCCGCGACCTGCCCGAGCTCATCGACTCCGCCCGCACCGCCGGCCAGATCCGCGTCGACCTCACCATGCCGGACGGGGCCGACCGCGCCACCCTGCCCGACACCCTGCAGCGAGCCGTCTACCGGGTCGTCCAGGAATCCCTCACCAATGCCCTCAAACATGCCCCCGGGGCCCCCGTCGCCGTCACCCTCGGGCTCACCGGTCGCCACGCCACCGTGGAGGTCGTCAACGAACCGCCACACCGTGCGGCCCATGCGGAGGTGCCCGGCAGCGGAAGCGGCCTCGTCGGCCTGGCCGAACGCGTCCGCCTCCTCGGCGGCACTTTCACCGCCGGCCAGGAGCCCGGCGGTGGCTTTCGCACTCACGCGAGCATCCCCGTACCCGCCGCCGGTGACCAGCGAGGTGGCTGCGGTCCTGACCGTGGCCCCGTCCTTGAGATATCCGATCGGTCAATGCCGCAGATCAATAGCTGGAGGAGCTGAATGACTGATGGGCGGCCTCATCAGGGCCGCCCATCAGTCATTCCGGCACGCTCCTATCCTGCCACCAGTAGCCGAGGCGCCGCCTGCTACTCAGGAAAGAGGGAGTTGTCGAGATCAGGAGGAGTGTACAATCTGACCCTCGGTCGGGCCATTGCTGGTGATGTCCGCACTGCACCAAAATCCGGCATGGTCGGAGAAGTGGACCTTGGATACCTCGCTTCGGTGACCGTCGGGGGTGACGTAGAAGAACTCCACGGTCCTGGTCTCCTCATTGGCGGCCAGTTTTCCGTTCGCCTGCCCCGAGTCCTTGCCGCCGGCGGTCAAAGAGATGACCTCACCACTGTGCTTACCATCGAGCTCCACCATTCTCGACTCCGGCAGGATCGGCCAACTCTTGCCCTTGTAGGTCTCCGCCGCCCCCGATACGGGCAGGAGTGGCATGAAGTAGTACGTGCCCTCCTTCCCGGATGTGTACAGCCTTGTCCCGGCCGGCAGGCGGCCATTGGTGGGGAGCTGGACATCGGCCTTCTTCGACCATGTCGGGGTGTGGTTACCGAAATCTCCGACGCTGCAATCAGCACCCTTGATGTGAGGTGCCCCGATGACGACCTGGTTGCCCGCCGGCTCGGCGGGCTTGCCATCCGGAGTCTGCAGCTTGAGGCGGTCTTGAGCGTTCGCGTATTCGCGCGCCTTGATATGCACACCAAAGGCGTCCGTGCCGTTGTGGCCGGTACTCTGCGGACCATCGGTGAAGGTGAGGAAATTGCCGTCCGTGGTCCGGACAGTGCCGTCCGGGTCGACAAGGAATTCGGTGGAGCCCGCTCCTTGCTCGCGGAACCTGAGCGCGCCCCCGAAATCCCCGAATGCAGGATTCAGGCGGAGTTCTTGACCGTCGTAGGAAAGCGTGTAATGGCCGCGCTGGCTGGTTTCCGTGATGGCGAAAAGGTGGGTGTTGGGGTTGCTGCAGTCCATGATGTGGTCATAACCGTCGCTGTGGTAGAACATCATGCAATGCTGCCCGGAAACCCCCGCCGGAGAGTACAGCCGGAGGCCGGTCAGCTTATCGGAGGCATGTGCCGTGGAGGAGGCTGCGTAGCCACCGGTCACAGCCATCGTGGTGACGAGGGCCGCATTGATGGCGCGTCGGCGAACCGAATGAAACATGGTGTTTCCTTCTGTCACATTTATTGGAAATTTACCGGCCGGTCGGCCGATGTTCGGGCGTAGGAGCTCACGCGTCAGAATCAAGGCGTGCCCGCCGCACCCCCGCCCCGACGCCCGCTCTGCAGCCTAATGACGGCCGGATACCTCTTTCGCCCGACGAAGGGCGGTTTTACCCCCTACTAAAGGAGGGAGTGGCCCTGCGATGGTCCCGTGGGCCTCGTCGTGGGCCACGACTACTGTGATCGTGGCTCCGGCCGTGTAGCGGACGGCGTTGGAGACCACCTCGGACAGCAGCAGCGCCGCGGAGTCCTCCGGCGCCGTGTTTGCCGCGGAGCCGCTGACCGGCCGGGCAGCCGAAGGCCGTGCGATGGTCTTACGGTGGTTTGGTGGCGCAGGAACGAGTTTCCCGCTGGTCACCCCGGACGGCTGATGCGGTCCTGGTCGGCGCCGTCGTGACCGTCAGTGTCCTGAACAGCTGGATCAAGGGCACCAACGGCCTGCTCGGCAACGCCCCGGTGCCCGTCATCGCGGCCGTCTCGGGGATGGTCGGCGTACTGCTGTGGTGGCGACGGCGGTACCCGGGACCGGTGGCCGTAGCGATCATGGTCGGCTTCGTGGTTGCTTTCACCCCCACGTCCCTGGCTGTGGCGATGTACACCGTCGGCGCCGCCTACCGCAGGACACGCACCCTGATCCTGCAGGCCCTGGCGGCGTGCGCCACTCTCTTCCTCTCTCTGCTGACCAGTCGGCCGACCGGTAACCTGCGGGAAACCTTGTACATCCTGGCCCTGGTCCTCGGAATGCTGGTCGTGGGCCAGACCGTCGCCATCCGACGCGCCCTCGCTGCAGAGGCCCGGGCGAAGGCCGAAGGACTCGAACGCGAGCAGCACCTGCTGGTCGAACGCGCGCAGGTGGACGAGCGTGCCCGCATCGCCCGCGAGATGCACGACATCGTGGCCCACCGCATCAGCAACATCGTGCTCACAGCCGGCGCTCTCAAGGTCAGCCCGCCCGCTCGCTCGGCGCCTGATGTCGCCCGGGCCGCCGAGGAGATCCACGACGAGGGGCACCAGGCGCTGGAGGAACTGCGCGACACCCTCGGCATCCTCACCCCCGGGCGGAATCGCCGACGCGCCCCCCGCGTGCCGCAACCCGACGCCTCACAGCTGCACAGACTCGTCGAAAGAGCCACCTCCCGCGGCCAAGACGCCCGGTTTGAAGTGAACGGACACCCGGAGACCCTGCCTCCCCCCGTGCAGCGCGCGATCTACCGTATTGCTCAGGAAAGCCTCACCAACGTCGCCAAACACGCCCCCGGAGCCACGGTCACCCTCACCGTCGACTGCAGGCTCGACGGAGTCCACATCAGTGTCACCAACGGACCACCCACCCGGCCCGAGGCCGACGACGAACTGCCCAGCGGCGGCAACGGCCTCATCGGCCTCGAAGAACGCGCCGCCCTGCTCGGGGGCACCCTCACCGCCGGCCCCCATGACAACGGCTTCAAGGTCGAGGCCCACATCCCGACACACCCCGGGGCGCCTCACGCGGGAGAGCGCCGAGCGGCGCCGTAGCGTAGGCCGTACAACGCAGGTTCCCCGGGCGGGACCAGCCGTGCGAACACAGACGGAGACTCGGCGATGAATGCGGCAAGGGTGATCCAAGTCCTGGTGGCCGACGACAGTGAGATCGTCCGCCGGGGGCTCAACGACGTGCTCGAATCCAGCGAGGAACTGCACGTGGTGGCCCAGGCATGGGACGGGCACAGCGCGGTGGAGGCCGCCCGCCGCTTCTCACCCGACGTCGCGCTGATCGACATCCGCATGCCGGGAATGGACGGGCTGAAAGCCACACGGGAGCTGCGGGCACTGTCACACCCACCGCGCGTGGTCATCCTCACCACCTTCGGAGAGGACGAATACGTCGACGAGGCAGTGCGCGCAGGAGCCAGCGGCTTCCTCCTCAAGGACACCCTGCCGGAAGACGTGATCCGGGCGGTACTCGACGTGGCAGCAGGCAAGGCGACGCTGGACCCGGCCGTCACCGGCAGAGTCATGGACACGCTGGCCCAACAGGCACCGCAACTGGACCCCCGGGAAGAGAAGGCCCTGGCCTCGCTGACAGAACGGGAACTCCAAGTCCTGCGCCTGGTGGGACGCGGCCTGTCGAACGCCGACATCGGCAAGTCCCTCCACATCACCGAAGGCACGGTGAAAGGACAAGTGAGCCGTCTCCTCACAAAACTGGGGGCCGACAACCGTGTACAGGCTGCACGACTGGCCTACCGCGCCGGACTCGAGCGCTGAAAACACCGTCTGCCGGCAGGGCGCGGCGCCCTTTGCATGGCATCGGTCCAGCGGTGTCGGCCACATCGCGGGTGACGCCGGCGAAGACGGTGGGCCGGCCGCAGGGCCCGCCCGTCGAGCCGAACCGCTCGCTCACTCGGCGGGCCGGAGTGCGGCGAGTCGTCGGTCCAGCGTCGCCAGCGCCGAGTCCGGGGTGTGCCGGCCCATCAGGATCTGCATGTTGAGTCCGTCGGTGAGGGCGATCAGGGCGCCCGCCTCCTGGTCGGTATCGATGTCGGAGCGGACGTCTCCGGCCGCCTGCGCCGTGCGGAGCAGCAGGGCGACGAGTTCCGCAAGCCCCTCGTACTGCTTGCGTTGGACGGCTGCCAGGGCGGGGGTGACGGCCGCGTGGGCGGCGAAGGCGAGCCAGACCCGGCTCTCCGCCAAGGTCGGCTCGTCGTGCGGCATGATGCCGGCGAGGGTGTGCTGCAGCATCGTGGCGGCCGAATCCGGGTCGGCGGATCCTGCGATCCGGCCTTGCACACGCGCGCTGACCCGCTCGTTCATGTCCTCCACGGTGGCGACCATCATCTCTTCCTTGCTGGGGAAGGAACGCTGCACGGCTCCGACCGAGACGCCGGCCCGTGCCGCGACGTCGCGCATGGTCACCCCCTCCAGTCCCCGTTCGCTGATGAGGGCGAAGGCCGCCGCCACGATCTGACGCCGCCGGCTGTCGTAATCCACCTGTCTGGGCATGCCTCCGATTCTAGTGATACTTTCGTATCGATACGAGCGTATCGAATCTCTTGGCCGGACGACCGGAGGAAACGGCATGACCATGACGCGCAGCACGGGGCAACACCGTCACAGCAGTTGGCAGCGCACCCGCCCGCTCCTGGGGGCGATTCTGTTCGTGCAGGGTTTCGGCTCGGCCCTCACCGAGGCGCTGTGGAACACCGGCTTCGGTGTGGCCGGTCTCCTCCGGGGCGCGGGACTGCCGCAGTGGACCGACCTGGTGGTCGGCGCCGTCGGTGCGGTACTCCTCGCCCGGGCAGCGGTCGTACGCCGCGCGGAACGGCGAGCACATGCCTGAGCCGGCGAACGCTTCGCCCGATCCGGCGAGCACGCCCTCGCCCGGTGGGACGTCCCGGGAGGACGTCCCGGCCCCTGGAGTCGCCCGGCGACGCCTGCTGCGGCGGGCCGGGACGGTGGTCGCCGCGGCCGGCGCGGGCGCCGCGGCGGGCGCTCTGCTCAGTGCGCACGCCGGGAGGCAGGAGGGCGCGACCAGGAAGCAGCAGCCGACCTTCCTCCTCGTGCACGGTGCCAACAGCAACGCCTACGCCTTCGCCCCCCTGATCGCCGCGCTCGCCCTGGAGGGCCACCGCGCGCTTGCCGTGGACCTCCCCGGCCACGGAGCACGGGCGAACTTCCCGCTCTCCTACCAGGCACCGCAGGACCTGGCCGCGTTCGCGACCGCCCCGTCACCGGTCCTCTCCAAGGCGACGCTGGAGGACAACGCCCGCCACGTCGTGGGCGTCGTGCGCCGCATCGCCCGGCAGGGGCCCGTCATCCTGGTCGGCCACAGCATGGGCGGTGCCACGATCACCAGGGTGGGCAATCAGGTGCCGGACGCGATAGCGCGGATGGTGTACCTGTCGGCGTTCTGCTGCGTCCGGATACGCACCATCCTCGACTGCTTCCTGGTCCCGGAGGGGAGGACGACACTGCTCCCCACCATTCCGAGCGTGGGCAGTCCCGAGCGGACCGGCGTCCTCCGTAATAACTGGCGCTCGGCGGACGCCGGCTTCCTCGCCAAGGCGAAGGCCGCCTTCGCAGCGGATTACGACGACGCGGCCTTCCGCAACGCGCTCAACACCTTCGAGCCGGACGAATCGGCCTCACTCATCCGTGACGACGCCCGCGGCCACCCGGCGACCTGGGGCCGCATCCCCCGCAGCTACGTCCGCTTCACCGTCGACCGCAGCATTCCTCCCGCCCTCCAGGGCCGGATGATCAAGGAGGCCGACGCGGCGACACCCGGCAACCGATTCGACGTCCACTCCCTGCGCGCCCCGCACCTCGGACCCGCCGACCCGGCCCCCTTGGCCGCGATCCTTGCGGGCCTGGCGTGACAGGACGCTCCGGGCGAGACTTCCGGGGGCGCTGCCCCGCCGGGATGGCACCGGTTCCGCCGCGTCAGGCCGCCCGGGTGTGAGCACGCCCCGCGCTATCGGGCGCCGGTGAGGCCGCCGACTCCGACGGTTCGTGGTGTCCGCCCGGCCGAGCGGATGTGCCGCCACTCCTCGATCGACCGGAGCAGGTGGTGGTCGAGGAGTTCGAGGACCTGGCTCAGCTCCTCCAGCCGGCACCCGGCGGGCGTATCCGCCCCGAGGAGGCCGGCGCCTTCACGAGCGGCCTCGGCGAGGGCGCCGTTGAGCCGGATGCTGGACAGCATGGCCCGGTACCACAAGCCGTCGTCGATGACGTACCGGTAGTGCCGGTGCCGGCCGTCGCGCTCGCGCCGGAGCAGGTCCTGTCCTTCGAGGTAGACGGTGGCCTTGGAGATCGATGCCGGGCTGACCCGTAGGTGCCGGACGAGGTCGGCGGTGGTGAGACTCCCCGAGTCGGTGGTGTACAGACAGGCGAGCACGGCGGCCATCATCCGGGGCATACCCATGCCGACCGAGAGCTCTGCGAGCCTCTGCTCGAAGTCGCGCAACGCTTCCTCGTCCCGCCCGGGAGCGGCGGTGGCCGGGGCGGAGTCCGGCGACTTGCGGCTACCGGCGCGTCTGCTCCGCTGGGCACGCTGCTCGGTCGCGTGGTGCGCACGGCCTGCCCGGTACTCGGCGGGACCGCCGTTGCGCAGTACTTCCCTGGTGATGGTCGACGTCGGCCGGTGCAGGCTTTTGGCGATCTCGGTGTACGAAAGCCCGCCGGCCAGTCCTGCCGCGATGTCCTGACGTTCCTGCCGGGTCAGCCTGCTTCCGGGCATGGGTGGTCACCTCGTGTGGTCCGGATTCGGGGGACCAGTGTGCGTTTCACATCCGGCTCATTGCAACAGGGTGTCGGCCGCTCTTGCATTAACCGTCACCATCGTTGCAACAATTCAGGCCGCCCACCTGCGCGTTCAGGCGAGCTCTGCACCCCGGACATTGACGGTGCCGGCAATGCTGCATACGTTTTCCCGCAGGTCGAAGGCGGCACGGGGCCGACGGAAATACACAGCACCTCAAGCCGCGGAGAGGCGCGCGCAGCCGGTATCGGGCATGCAGTTCTCGTTGTCGGCGCAATGACCGACGCGTGCTTGAAACGGGCCCCTTTCGGCAGTCGTCTCCGGTCTTTCTGCTCGGCGTCCGAACAGAGTTCAGTAATGGGGAGGATTCATGCGTAGTCGCACGGTCAAGGCGCGAAGCGCCGTCGTCGCGGCGGTGGTGTCGGCGGCCCTGGCGGGGGGAGTGCAGGCGGTGTCGGCTCAGGAGCCGCCGCAGGGCGGCACCGCTCCGGTCGCTTCCGCCGTGGTGGAGGACGACGACACGGTCCCGGCCTCGCCGGCCGAGGACGCGGTGTCGCTTCCGGTCGACGACCCGTCGGCGGAGCCGATCGCGTTGGCCAACTTCCGTAGCCGGATCAGCGGGGCCAAGGCGGGATTCCAGTCACGCAGATGGAAGGACGAGTCATACTCGCAAGTGCTGTTCACCGACTGCTGGGCCGGTACGGGCAGCCCGGTGGCCGGCACTATTCCACCCACGTCGACCTGCGCCAGGACATCTCGTTCGGCAGGGACCGGTCATGGGGGGTGAAGAAGTTCACGAACTGCTTCAAGGGTGACAACAAGACGAGCAACGGCCAGTGGCACGGCCTGGCCAGCGGCAACCACTTCTTCCAGATCAAAGAGATCGGCGGATTCGATGACAGCCCCTACATCCAGCTCGGCGTGAGGAAGGTGCACGTGGACACCTCGAAGGCCGACTGAACGCCCGCCTCCTGACCGCGACTCATCGCCACGCCACCCGCGAGAGGGGTGGCGTGGCCCGTTCACCCTCCGGAGCCGGATCGTGAGACGCTTCGCCCGATGGCGCACCAGCAGTGCCCTGTGGCTGGCACCCGTGTGCCTGGCCGTCGTCCTCCTGTACTTCAAGTCCATGCATCAGGATCCCGGGTACACGGACCTGCTGGACGGGCCGAGCTGGGCGCCCTCCCTCGTGGCGCGGGCGTTGGACACCTGCTACTGGCTCGCCTACGCGGTCGCGGTCGCGCTCGGGGCCTGGGAGGCCGGCCGGCTGAAGAAGGACCGGATATGGCTGCTGGCGCCGGCCAGGTCCCGCCACCGCATAGCGGCCGAGACCCTGCTGCCGGGCGTGATGGTCGGCTGGGGGATGCTCCTGCTCCCGGTCGTGATGGCCCTGGCCGAGGCGGGCACGTGGCCCACCGTCGACGCCCTCCCCCTGCTGATCATGGGCATGCTCCTGGTCTGCGCGTACGCCACGATCGGCTTCACCATCGGATTGCGGGTGCACCGGGCCGTCTCCGCTCCGCTGCTGGGCGCCGCGGTGCTCTACCTCGTGGGCTGGTCCGCCTCCGACAGCGAGCGGCTGTGGCCGCGGCACATCTCGGGCCAGTACACCGAGGGGCTCCTGTTCGGCGAACTCGTCCCCTTCTCCGGCCTGTGGCCGCACCTGCTGTTCGCCGGGTCCCTCGCGGCGTTCTGCGCCCTGGCCTGGATTGCGCCGGCCGCGAAGAGGGCCCGCATCGCGCTGCGCAGCACGGCGTGTGCCGCGGCCCTGGCGGTCATGGCCGCCTGCGTGGCCCACGTCCATTCCTGGGGAGCCGTGGGCCCGTTGTCGGTGAACAACGCGCCGCTCGACTGCGCAGGCGATCACCCACGCGTCTGCGTGCCCCAGGCCGTCCAAGCCGACGTGGGCGGCCTGCGGCAGGAGATCACCCGCGCCGTGGCCGCGCTGCGTGACGCCGGTGTCGCCGCTCCCGTGCCGGAGGCCGTCAACGACACCCTGGCAGCCGGACGCTCGAGCACACGCTCCACCGGCGAGCAGTGGTGGCTTCCCCTGTCCAAGTCGGTCCACCCCGAGACGGTCCGCCTCAACGCGGTGCTGAAGTCCGTCCGCTTTCCCTGCTCGCGCACCGACCAGGTCAACTCGCGTTCGGCCACGCTGTGGGCGGCCACGGTCGCCGGCGCGGACGAGCGTTACCTGGCCTGGCAGAAGCAGCAGCTGCAGCAGTTCCAGAACCATGACGAGGTGATGGACGTGATGAAGCGCCGCGTCGCCAAGGCCCGCGCACTGCCCAAGGAGCAGCAGAGCGCGTGGTACGAGCACGAGTTGATGAAGGCCTGTGCCAACGCGGGCAAGGACACCGCATCGTGACCTGGTGGTTCAAGGCCCGGCGGATCCCGGCCGTCCTGGTCCCGTGCCTGGTGGTCTCGGCCGTGGTGGCCGCAGCGTTCGACGGCGTCGCGGTGGAGTTCCCTTCGCTGCTGACCGGAGGGTCCAACGACTTCCAGGTCGTCCTGCTCGCGCCCGTGCCGGTGGCCTCGGGCCTGATGCTGAGCCTCACCTCCCGCCTGGAGGAGGCCGAGGCGACCGCGTTGCGGCCGGTGCTCCGGTACGACGCCTTCCTCGTCCTGGCCACCGCCGCCTTCGCCACCGTCGTGGGCTGCCTGACCGGCCAGGCCTCCGGCAGTGACGATGCCTGGTCCACCGGGCGCAACACACTGTTCCTGACCGGTCTGATGCTTCTCTTCCACACCGCCGTTCCCCAGGGCGCGGTGGCCGTCCCGGTCGGATGGATCGCCATGGTGCTCCTCGCCGGCTTCGACCGCTTCCACCACCCCTACCCGTGGACGGTCCTGCCCCGGCCCCCGGCCGACCTCCCCGCCCTGGCCGCCGCCCTCGTCACCTTCGCCGCCGGCCTGGCCGCGTACGCCCGCCACCGGCCCCGTCTTTAAGGACACCCTCCGGCCATGCCGATCCACCTCGACGCATGCACTTTCGCCTACGGACGCAGGACCCCACCGGTCCTCGACCAGCTGACCTACACCGTCCCTGAAGGCCTCACCGTCCTCCTGGGCCCCAACGGCGCCGGAAAATCGACGCTGCTCAAGCTCGCCGCGGGTGCGGTCAGACCTACAGCGGGACACGTGAGCCTGGGCCGGCTCCCCTCGCACAGCCGCGAATACCGGCAGCGCGTCGCATGGATGCCCCAGGCCGTCACCGCCATGACCGGCCTCACCGCCCGCGAACAAGTCGCCTACACCGGCTGGCTCAAAGGCATGAACCGGAGCGACGCCTGGGAAGCCGCCCGCACCGCCCTCACCCGCGTCGAACTCTCCGCCCGCGAGAACACGAGGACCAAGCACCTCTCCGGCGGCCAGCTCCGTCGACTGGGAGTCGCCTCCGCGCTCGTCCACGACGCCACCGTGCTGCTCCTGGACGAGCCGACCGCAGGATTGGACCCGGAACAGCGCCGGGTCTTCCGCGACCTGGTCCTCGGCCTGGCCACAGCGAACGTGCGGGTGCTGATGTCCACGCACGACGTCGGCGACCTCGACGAAGAGGCCCGGCACGTCACCGTGCTCACCGACGGGCACATCATGTTCACCGGCACCACCGCGGACTTCCTCACCCACGCGACCGACGATGCCTCACCGGCACGCCGGGCGGAAGCCGCGTACACCACGGTCGCGGCCCGGCGCCGGGGCATGGACCGTAGGGGGACCGCCTCCACCGGGAGGAAGGCCTGACGGCGGGGGCGGCGAGCGCGGCGAGCCCGTCACCGGCGGGTGATCCGGGCCGGGGCAGGGAACCTCACCTCCATGACTCCGCTCCCGGACAACACACCGCTCCCGGACAACGCCGCGCCATCCATCGACGCGGACGGCGACGTCTACATCCTCTCGTTCCCGAAGTGCGGCCGGACCTGGCTGCGGGTGCTGATGGCCAAGGCGGTCTCGGAAGCCCGCGGCATTCCGATGGCGGTCTGCCGGAACCTGGACCTGACCCGATTCAGCGACGCCGAACCGGCCGTTCCGCGCATCGTCTTCTGGCACGACGACCGCGTGGCATGGCGCACCCCCGCCGAGGTGTCCCGGGACAAGGGCTTCTACCACGACCGGAAGGTGGTGCTTCTCGTCCGCGACATCCGGGACGTCGCCGTCTCCCGCTACTTCCAGAAGGCCTACTGGCCCGGCCGGCCCTACACCGGCGGGATCGGCTCTTTCCTGGCCGAGGAGCGGGGCAGCGTCAGCACGTGCCTGGCCTTCTGGGACATCTGGTACGCCGAGCAGGACGTACCCGCCGGATTCCTGCTCACCTCATACGAGCGGCTGACGGCCGACACCGCAGGAGAGCTCTCCCGCGTGCTGGACTTCTGCGGCCTGCCGGCGGCCGGGGAGGAGGTGCTGCGCGCCGCGGTGGACTTCGCGGACTTCACGTCGATGCGCGCCATGGAGCTCTCCGACGCCCTGGACACGGACCGGCTCCGGCCCGCCGTGCCCGGGAACCCCGACTCGTACAAGACGCGGCGCGGCGTCGTCGGCGGGTACCGCGAGTATCTGACCGGACCGCAGACCGCCTCTGTGGAGGAGGCCGTCCGCCGGCTCCTCGCACCGGAGTGGTGGCCGGCGGCCCTCGCAGCGGACGCCTCCGCTCCGCCGGCGCTGTGAATCCGCGCCTCCGCGGGGAGGTTCAGGGGGCATCGCTCGTGACGGGCGCCTCCACCGCGCGTTCGGTCTTGGCCCAGTGTCTGCGCCGGGTGATGATCTGCCACAAAGCACACCAACAGGCCGCGAATCCAAGGTATATGCAGACCGTGACGGCGGGAGACCAGCAGACGGCCTTCCAAGCCGGCAGGTCGTCGGTGCGGTGCCAGTAGAGCAACGCCGAAAGCAGGTAGGCGGCGAAGGGGAGTGACTGCCAGGCCAGGACGTTCAGCCAGTTCGCGCCGGGTACGAGGTGGGGCACGCCGACGCCGTTCCCGCACAACGCGCGGAGGACCGCGTAATGCTGGACGACCGAGGCGGGGAGGGTGACGAGGTACGGGACGAGCAGGTAGCCGGTGAGTTCGACGCGGCCCGGGAGGCCGACGGCGGCCCGGGCCCAGAGTTCCGGCAGGCGTCTGATGGCGCTCATGTGGCCGTGGTACCAGCGGGTGCGCTGACGTAGCAGGCGGCGTGGGCTGGTCAGTCCTTGCTGGGAGACGAAGCCCGTGGTGGTGGAGGTGACCGTCCAGCCCCGGGCCGCGAGGCTGATACCCAGGTCGAGGTCCTCGGTCAGGGAGTCCGACCAGGGGTGCGACCCGATGCCGTCGAGGGCGGAGAGCCGGCTGAACTGGCCGTTGCCGCCTATGCTCACCGTGCCGGTGGCGATCCGGCCGAACTGGGTCAGCGCGCTCAGGGCCCAGAACTCGAGGTCCTGCAGCCGCAGCGCCCAGTGGTGTCTGCCGCGGATACGCACCGCCAGCTGGGCCCCGCCCACCGCCGGGTCCGTGAACCGATGCGTCACCCGGCTTGCGGCGCCCGGTGTCATCCGGCCATCGGCGTCCAGCACGCATACCAGTACCCGGCTCGTATCCAGGCCCTCCTTCGCAGCGTGCTCGCGCACCGTGCGCAGCCCGGTGTTGAGGGCGGCGCCCTTGCCCTGCCGGGCGGCGGGCGGTGTCCTGCGGACCAGGGTGATGCGGTCACCGCCAACGGCATGCACGACGCGGGCGGTGGCGTCGTCGCTGCCGTCATCGAC
The DNA here is from genome assembly GCF_013394065.1 of Streptomyces rectiverticillatus. Taxonomy (NCBI): domain Bacteria; kingdom Bacillati; phylum Actinomycetota; class Actinomycetes; order Kitasatosporales; family Streptomycetaceae; genus Streptomyces; species Streptomyces rectiverticillatus. The sequence goes on along the minus strand of NZ_CP040752.1, from coordinate 361,445 downwards.
GACGACGATGCGTACGCCCGGCTGTCCGTCGAGCAGACAGCGCAGTGTGTTGGCGATGACGCGCTCCTCGTTCAGGCAGGGAACGAGGACGAAGACGCTCCAGCCGGCGGGGAGCGCGACGGGCCGCGCGTGTGCCAGCTTCAGCTGCCCGCGCAGGGAGCCGTCGGCGCGGCGGGAGAGGACGATGCCCAGGGCGAGGAGCGAGATGTTGTAGACGCCCGTGAACACGGCGACGGCAACGGCGACATATTGGGTGATCGTGTCCAGTGCGACCACGGCGAGCCTCACAAGGTGCCCCTTTCATCACTCTCGCCCGACTTGTGGGCTACCCGGACGAAACACCGGATCCACCTCTGCGCACCCTGCTTCCGGGGTCTCACGGACACCCCTCGACGCACTCGGACACCACCCGGCGCACGATGTGCGCCCCGGACACCCCGTATATGAAGAGACGACGAAAGACTCCGGCCCCTACGATGGGCCGATGGAGTCGATCAAGCAGATCCAAATCACCTTCGACTGCGCAGAACCCGAGCGCGTCGCTCGCTTCTGGTCCGAGGTGCTGGGGTACGTCGCACCGCCGCCACCGGAGGGGTTCGCCACTTGGGACGATTTCGATCGCGCACAGCCCGTTGAGCATCAGGGTCCGGCGTCCGCATCATGCGCTGACCCCTCAGGTGTGGGTCCGCGCCTGTACTTCCAGCGCGTTCCCGAAGGCAAGGTCGCCAAGAACCGGGTGCATATCGACGTGAGGGTCGGCACCGGGCTCGTGGGTGAAGAGCGCGTGGCCGCACTTGAGGCCGAATGCTCACGACTGGTCGCGCTCGGCGCGGTACGGGTGCGGCTGCTGCTTGCCGATGACGACAACGAGTCGTGCCTCGTGATGCAGGACATCGAGGGCAACGAGTTCTGTCTCGACTGAGCGGGGCGGTTCAAGACTGCTCCGTGACGGGCCGGAGGGGCCCTCGCCCGAGATATAGCTGTTGCCCATGCTGACGGCGTAGATCTTGTTCGCCACGGCGGACCTCTCCTTCTGCGGTCGACGGCGTCGTTTGGTCGACCTCGCGAGCCTGGGACCGGGGAGTCGTCGCCGCGGTCCGTCAATGCGAGGGCGGCCGTGTCACGTGATGCTGCCGAGGACTCCGGCGGTGAACTTCGCCAGCCGGTCCCGTAGTTCCTCGCGCGGCATCTCCTTCTCGTCGGCGAGGTATGCGACGAGGTCGGCCCGGGTGGCGGCGAGCAGGGCGTGGGCGGTGAAGTCGCTGTCGCCCGGTCCCGGGATGCGCTGCAGGAGGTCGCGGAGCAGAAGGTGCCGGCGCTCGTAGTGTTCCGTGCGGTAGGGGCTGTCCGTGCCGGTTCCTTCCAGGGCCTGCGCGAGGTGGCGGTTGTCGAGCTTGAAGCACAGGACGGCATCGAGCAGGGCCGGCACGCGCTGCAGCGGCGGGGTGGCGGGACCCAGCGGTGGCGGGCCCTCTTCGATGGCGTTCCTGATGGGCTCGAGTCGTGCCTCGTACAGCGCGCGGATCAGCCCGGTGCGGTCGCCGAAGGCGCGGAAGAGCGTTCCCTTGCCGACGCCGGCCGCTGCCGCGATGTCGGCCATGGTCACTTCATCGGGGCTCTGGAAGCCCGCAACGACCTCACCGGCGGGCCGCCGGCCGCCGGGCCACCCCGCTCCCGGGCGCGGAACCGGTCCGCTTCGACTGGTACGACCCCGCCACCTTCGAGGCCGCACTCGATGGAGCCGACCGCGTCTATCTCGTCCCGCCCGTCGGCGACCCCGACCCGGCCGCGGTCATGCTGCCCTTCCTCCACCGGGCCCGGGCCGTCGGCGTGCACCGCGCCGTACTCCTCAGTTCCTCGGCCGTCCCCGCGGGAGGCCCGGCGGCAGGGGCGGTGCACCAGGCCCTGCCCGGCCTGTTCGGCCAGTGGGCGGTGCTGCGGCCGTCCTGGTTCATGCAGAACTTCACCGGCACGCACGCCCACGCCGACAGCATCCGCGAGCAAGGCGTCATCCTGACCGCGGCCGGGACCGGCCGGGTCGGCTTCGTCGACGCCGACGACATCGCCGCCGTCGCCGTACATGCCCTGACCGACGACCGCGCCCCCAATGCCGACCTGGTCCTGACCGGACCGGAGACACTCAGCCATGACGGCATCGCCAGGATCGTCACCCAGGTCACCGGCCGCCCCGTGGCCCACCACCACCTGGCCTACGACGACATGCGCGACCGGCTCGCCGTACTGATGCCGCAGGAGTTCGCCACGATGCCGGCCGGCATGGACCGCGCCATCGCCGAGGGGGCCGAGGACCGTACCACGGACGACGCCTACGCAGGCCGCCGCCCGCCACCGCCGCGGCGGCCCAGGTGGCCCCTCGGCCATTTTGCCGATACGTAAACATTTTTCCCTGACGATCCGACAGCTTGACGCTGAAATGGCGATCGCAACGCTACTCTGAAGATCAATCAGATTGTCATGGTTTATCGGTTTTGGAATGTCGCCTACCTGGAACGTGGACAGGCCGTCGACGCGTGGGCGGCACGCGTCGCCCGCGGAGGGGGGAGTGAGGCTTACAGCATCGAATTGGAGGTGTGTTGTGTCCGGACTACGCAGCAACGGCATCAGACGGTTGCTTCGCCCTACGGCTCTGACGGTCGCCCTGCTCACTACCTTGACGTCGCCGGTCCCACTGGCGGAAGCCGCCGGTACGGCGGAGCCGGTGGTACGGCCATCCGCGCACGCGCGCGGATTCAAGCATCCGGGGGTGCTGGTGAGTAAGGGCCAGCTCAACCGCCTCCGCAAACGAGTCAAGGCCGGCGGTCAGTGGCGGTCGTCGTTCGCCGCCATGCGCCACAGCCGGTACGGGTCGCTCCACTACACCGCGAGGCCCGAGCGGGTCGTGGAGTGCCCGCCGGACGACCGGCCCGGATACGGGTGCGTCGAGGAACGGGAAGACGCGATCGCCGCGTACACGCACGCGCTCCTGTGGTACGTCACCCGGAACCGTGCGCACGCCCGCAAGGCCGTGCAGATCATGGACGCCTGGTCCGCCGTGGTCAGGGACCACACCGAAGGCAATGCCGGGTTGCAGGCGGCATGGGCCGGCAGCTCCTGGGCGCGGGCTGCGGAGATCATGCGGCACACCCACGGCGGTTGGCCGCGCCACCGGGTGCGGCGGTTCGCCGGCATGCTCCGCACGGTCTACCTCCGCGAGGTGACGGCCCCCGTACCGGACTACAACGGGAACTGGGACCTGGTCATGACCGACGCCGCCATGGGGATCTCGGTGTTCCTCGACGACCGGCGCGGATTCAACAGGGCCGTGCGCAGGTTCCGTGCCCGTGTCCCGGCCTACTTCTACCTCAGGTCCGACGGCCCCCTGCCCAAGCGCCCGCCGGGCGGCCACATCAGAACCCCCGACGGGACCAGGGAGTACTGGTTCGGGCAGCGCAGGTTCGTCAACGGCCTCGGCCAGGAGACCTGCCGGAACTTCACCCACATCGGCTACTCCCTCGCCGCCACCGCCCACATCGCGGAGACCGCCTGGCACCAGGGCCTCGACCTCTACGGCGAGGTCGGCAAACGGATGCGGGCAGCGCTCACCCTCCACGCCCGGTACCAATTGGGCGCCCATGCGCCGCACTGGCTGTGCGGCGGGCATCTGGACCGCGCCATGGGGCCGGACACCGAGGTGGCTCTCAACCACTTCCGCACCCGGCGGCACATCCCGATGCCTCAGGCCGAGCGGGCCGCCCAGCGACTGCGGAAGGTGGGAACGGACGACCTTTTCGTCGCCTGGGAAGCCCTGACCCACGCGAAGAACCGCTGAGCGGGCAGTGCACACGCGATGCGTGCACGTGTGCTCGCGCGTTACCGTCGGTGAATGCGCATACCGCCGCCGTCGGGGCGCCGGTGGCGACCTGGGCGGTCGGCCCCGGACCACGGCGGCGGGTGCTGACCGCGGCCGTGGTCCTGGCGAGCCCGGCGACGGTGGGTTCAGGCCGCGGGTGCCGGGTCAGGTGACGGGGGGAGTGGAGGCGAAGACCTCCAGCCGCCCGTCGGCCGACCGCGCCGACACCGCGCGGCCCGACTCCCGGGGTCGATACCGCGGATGTCGGTGGACGTGCCCAGCCGAACCCGCAGGTGGAGGTGGGGGCCACTGGACTGGCCTTCGCTGCCCGTGAGCGCGATGCGCCGGCCTGCCGATACCTGTTGAGTTCCGTCCAACCGGCGTGTTGTGCACGCGAGTTGGCGGCATACGGTCTACGTTTGGCGTGTCATGCACATGGCATCGACGCGGCGGGGGTCGCGGGTCGTCGTACGCTTCCGGGCCCCTCCGGCGGTGCCGCACCGCAAGGAGGACACCGTCTCGTGAGGCGACCACTCGTCACCGTCATCAGCGCCCTGGGCCTCAGTGTGCTGCTGACCGTACCGGCCGGAGCGGCGACCGCCGCGCCCCCGCCGGACACCACGGACTTCACCATCGTGACCGAGCAACCGGCCCCGGACCCCGGGGAAACACCGTCGTTCGGCCTCGACGACCGCCGGGCCCACCAGGGCCTGCCGAAGGAGAGCGCGCAGGACATAGAGGAGCGCATGACCGCTTCCCGCACCCTGCAAACACTAAAGAAGGAAGGAAAGACGCCGAGCTCCCTCGCCGAGCGCAAAGGCCCCGACGGGCGCTCCGAGGCCCCCGCACTCCGGCGCACCGACCCCAACATCAACGTCTGCATGGAGAACAAGAAGACGTACCGGACCTACGGCTGGACCATCGACCACTTCTTCCACTGCCAGGGCACCACCCAGACCCTGTACAAGCAGAAGTGCCGCTGGCTGATCGGGTGTTACCCGATCGGCTCCTTCAAGTTCCGCGCCACCACCATCGGCGAGGGCTACGAAGGGCAGCGCCGGATCTACTACGGCACGCTCCTCGACGAGATCGACGTCAAGGGCGACGTCTCCGGGCTGAAGCTCCGCCACAGCATCGCCTGCGCGAACCTCAGCGGCTCGCCCCGCTGCACCTCCGAGCCGGGCAACGGGCGTACCGACACCCTCACCGAGTGGATGCGCGACAGCACCGGCTCGTACCACTGGTTCAACTCGGCGCACGCGGGCGACGGCCCGGACAAGCGGGCGTACTACAACATCACCCAGCGCTTCACCGGCATCCAGGGCGGGCGGCACAAGTCCGTGACCACCGGCCGCGGTGGCTTCCGCTGCGACTCGGCGTCCTACATACCGGGGCGGAGCAGCGCGTGCGTCTTCGACGTCGTCGTCCCGGTGATGAGCAGCATCGGCATCCGGGACCGCGAGGTGCGGCAGACCGCGCGCAACATCCGTGACGCGCAGTTCCGGCCGGAGCGCACCAAGCCGGTGTACCGGGCGAAGGAGGTGCCCGGAGCTCCGTCCAGCGGTCAGGCGCTGACCCGCAACTACTACGACAAGGCCATGCAGAAGCGCAGCGGCGACCGGGTCCGTGCCACCTGTGAGCGTTACTGGCCGGGGTACGCCTCCCGCGGCCTGCAGTGCGACGAGTACCCCTTCGCGTCGACGTACCAGAGCGCGGGCGCCCAGCCGGCCCATCAGGACTACGCGGCCAAGGCCATTCCGGCGGAGGACAACAGGAAGGGCGGGGAACGGATCGCCGAGTTCTACAAACTCGACCGTATTCTCGACTCCGACGCGTTCTACGTCCACATCCGCAGCTGACCGCTGGAGGTGAGCCGGTGACGGCCACACCCCCGCCCGCCGAACTCCTCGGCGCGCGGACCGCCGAGCCCTGCGTCTCGTACTTCACCTTCTTCCTGCGCGGCCTGGAGGACGGCGCCGATCCGCAGGCGGCCGTCAGCACCGCCCCCGGACGCTGGACGGTGCTCGCCGGGCCGGGCGGCGTGCTCTTCCGGTGCGCCACCACCGACTTCCACCCGCATGTGCGGCTGGAGAGCTGGTCCGGTGAACCGCCGGCGCCGCGGGGCAGCTGGGACACCCTGGACACGGTGGAGTTCGAGCTGTCCCGGCACGGGAAGGTGCAGCTCAACGAGTGGGACGGCTATCCGTCGGGCGAGCCGGTCGACCTCGGCGGTCCGGGCGTCTACCGGCTGCGCGCGGCGAGCCTGGGCCGCGTCGCGGCACGGGAGCGGCACGCGGCCGGCGAGATGTTCTTCCACGGCACGGAGGAGTGGCTGATCCAGCTCTGGCCGCGCTGAGCCGCGGCCCCGGGCAAGGCGGCCCGCCCCGGGCGCAGCGGCCGGGGCGGGCCGCCGCGCACCGGATGACGTGGCCGCCGCCGGGCCCCGTGTCAGGCCGCCAGTACCTCCGGGTTGGCGCAGTGGGCCAGGGGCTTGCCGTCGAGGAAGCGGGAGACTTCCGCGGCGACGATCCGGGCTGCCTTGTGGGCGACCTGCCGGCTGCCGCCCGCGATGTGCGGGGTGAGCACCACGCCCGGAGTGGACAGCAGCCGGGCGCCGGCCGGCACCGGTTCGGCGGGGAAGACGTCGAACCCGGCGCCGGCCAGGTGACCGGAGTCCAGGGCGTCGCAGACGGCGTCGTAGTCGATCAGGGCGCCACGCGCGCAGTTGACGAGGACGGAGCCGCGCGGCATCGCCGCGAGCTGCGCGCGGCCGATCATGCCCCGGGTCTCGTCCGTCACGCGCGCGTGCAGGGAGACGATGCGGGAGCGGCGCAGCAGCTCCTCCAGGGTGACCTGCTCGGCCAGGCCGGCGAGTGCTTCCGCCGGCACGTACGGGTCGTGCACGAGGACGCGCGCGCCCATGGCGACCAGCACGCGGGCCACGCGGGAGCCGATCGCTCCGAAGCCGACCAGCCCGACGACGCAGCCCTCTATCTCGATGCCGCAGGCGTCGTAGTCGTAGTAGTCGCCGCGCCACGTGCCCCGCTTGAGGTCGGTGTGGACGTCGCCGAGGCCCCGGGCTGCGGCGAGCAGCAGGGCGAGGGTGTGCTCGGCGGTGGCGGTGGCGTTGCGGCCGGGCGCGTAGCTGACGGCGACGCCGTGGCGGGTGGCGGCGGCCAGGTTGGCGTTGACCGGGCCGCCCCGGCTTATGCAGAACAGCTCCAGATCGGGGCAGGCCCGCAGAACCCGTTCCGTCAGCGGCGCCAGCTGGGTGACGCACACCCGCGCCCCGCGCAGCGCCTCGATCAGCGCGTCCTCCGTACCCGATGCCTCGTCGACCTCGGCGACCGGTCCGAACGGGGCGTGCGGCCAGGGCAGGGTCAGCTCGCGGACGTCGAGCGGGGTCTCGGGCGCGGCGGCGCGGAGTTCCTCGGTCAGCAGGCGGGGGAGGACGAAGTGGTCGCCCGCGGCAAGGACGGTGGTGGTCACGGTGGTGCTCCAGAGGGGATCGGACAGGGGGCGGACGAAGGGTCAGGCACGGGTGGGGGCGCCGGCGGTGACCGGTGCGTTGAGACGCAGCAGGGACGCCCGCCCCTCGCGCAGCCGCAGCTCGGTCAGGGCTCCGTTCTCCAGGGCCGGGAAGACGACGCGGTAGCGGGAGAGGGGGATGCCGAGCAGCGCGCACAGGGCGAGACGCAGCAGGGTGGAGTGCGCCACGACGAGGACGCGGCCGCCGGGGAGGTCGCGCGCGGTTTCCGTCAGGCAGGCGACGGCCCGGGCGGCTGCTGCCGCCGGATCCTCGCCGCCGGGCAGATGATGGGCCACCGGGTCGTCGAGGAAGGCGGCCAGCTCCCCGGGGAACGCCTCGGCCATCTCCGCACGCGTGAGCCCCTCGCCCCGCCCGAAGCCGACCTCGGTCAGCCGCTCGTCGACGTGCAGGGGCAGCTCCAGCGCGGCCGCCGCAGGCCGGGCGGTGAGCCGGGCCCGGGACAGCGGCGAGCACATCACGGCGTCCAGCTCCTGCCCGGCCGCCCAGGCGCCGAGCGCCTCGCCCTGTCGGTGTCCGCGTTCGGTGAGGGCCACGTCGCTGCGGCCCGCGTAGCGGTTCTCGGCGTGCCACTCGGTCTCGCCGTGGCGTACGAGGAGGAAGTCGGTCACTGCTCGGCCTTTCTGCGGGCGTGCGCCGCCACGGCCGGCTCCAGCCAGCCGCGTCGGGTCAGTTCGTCGACGAAGTCGAGGTAGCGGGGAAGGAGGCGGGCGGTGCGCGCCGGGTCGTGGCGCAGCTCGGTGCGCACCCGGACCATGGCGGCCGCCGCGTCCTCCAGCGTGGCGCCCGAGGCGGTCGCGGCGAGTACCGCCATGCCGGTGGCGCTCCCGGATCGCTCGGGCAGCCGGACGGTGCGGCCCAGGAGGTCGGCGCGCAGCTGCGACCAGTAGGGGTTGCGGGCGCCGCCGCCGGTGAGGGTGACGGGGCCGTCGACTGGGGCGCCGAGGTGGTCCAGATAGTCGTAGCAGAGCCGTTCGACGCAGGCCACGCCGAGGAGGCAGGCGTGGAAGTGCTCGGCTTCGCCGGCGGGCCGGCCGAGGACGAAGGGGCTCGCTTCCGGGGCGCGGAAGGGGAAGCGTTCCCCGCCGGCGCCGGTCAGCGGGTAGGCCACGGCCGTCGAACCGGAGGCGGCGGCTTGCCGGGTGAGGGCGTCGAGGTCGGCCCCGGGGAAGTGCCGGGCGATCACCCCGGCGCCGCTGCCGGACGCCCCGCCGGGCAGCCACGTGCCGCCCGGGCCCCGGTGGCAGTAGACGACGCCCGCCGGGTCCCGCACCAGGCGGGTGCTCACGCCCTTGACGACGAGCGTGGTGCCCAGGACGGAGTTCCAGGCGCCCGCTGCGAGCGCCCCCGCGCCGATCTGCGCGGCGCAGCCGTCCGTCATCCCCGCGACGACCGGGGTGCCGGCGGGGATGCCGGTGGCGCGCGCCGCGTCGGCGCACACGGTGCCGAGGACGGTGCCGGGGCGTACGACCTCGGGCAGCAGCCGGTGCGGGACGCCCAGCGCGGACAGTTCCGCCTCCGGCCAGCGTTCCTCGACGAGGTCGTAGCCGGTCTTCAGGGCGTGGCCGGCGTCTGCCGCGGTCTGACGTCCGGTCAGCCGCCAGGTGATCAGGTCCGCCTGGTGCAGCAGCCGGGCCCCGGTGGGCAGCGGCCCCCGGTCCAGCAGCCACAGGAGCTTCGGCAGCGCCCAGGACGGCTGCATGGAGCGGTAGCCGGACCTTTCCCACACCGCGGCGCCGGTGGTGTTGACGCGCTCGGTGCAGGCGTGGGCGCGCCCGTCGTCGTACATCAGGCCGGGGGTGAGCGGCGTGCCTCGGCTGTCGGCCAGCAGGATGGTGCCGGAGGTGGCGTCGACGGCCAGGCCGCGCACCCGTTCGGGGGCGATGCCGGCGAGGGCCTCGCGGCAGGCCCCGGCGAGGGCCGCCCACCACTGCTCGGGGTCCTGCTCGTGGCGTACGTCCTCGCGCCTGCTGGTCAGCGGCCGGGAGGCGGCGCCGATCGTCCGGCCGGTGCCGTCCACGGCGACGGCCCGGGCGCTCTGGGTGCCGAGGTCGAGGCCGAGGTGGACGGCGCCGGGGTCGACGAGGGGGGACGGGACGGCGGAGGGGGCGTGCTGCGGATGCTGGTGATCAGGCATGGGCGGCATCTCCTCTGGGTGCGGGTACCGGCATCGGGGCCGGCGCGTGCGCGGGAGCGGCGGCGGACGACCAGCCGAGCGAGCGGGCGGCGTCGCGCCAAGTGAGGAACGAGGAGTAGAGCTCGTCGTAGAAGGCGCTCCGTTCCGGGTCGGGCTCCCAGCCGGCGTGCATCCGGACGTACTTCGCCGCCGCGTCGCGCATGCTCGGCTCCGCTCCGGTGAGCACCAGGCCGGTCAGGAACGCGCCCTTGGCGCCGAGTTCGGTGTCGGTGCTGCGGGCCGTGGGCACCCCGGTGACGTCGGCGATCAGCCGGCACCAGGCGTCGCTGGCCGATCCGCCGCCGCACAGGCGCAGTTCGCGGACCTCGGTGCGGGAGGCGCACAGGCAGTCGCGCACCACGAGGGACAGGCCCTCGAAGACGGCGCGGGCCAGGTGGGCGGGGGTGTGCTCCAGCGACAGGCCCCAGAAGGTGCCGCGGGCGCGCGGGTCGAGGAAGGGGGCGCGTTCCCCGGCGGGGGAGAGGTACGGCAGGAAAGTGAGCCCCCCGGCGCCCGGACCCGGACCCTGACCCGGTCCCAGTCCCCCTCCGGTGCCGAACGCCAGCTCCCCCAGGGCCGCGGGCCCCTCGACGCCGAGGGTCCGGGCCGCCCAGTCCAGGACCTCCGTGCCCGACAAGGTGGGGAACGCGCGCAGGACGCGCTCGCGGCCCCCGTAGGCGATGTTGATCCCGCAGGGCTCACCCGTGGTGTCGAGGTGCCGGGTGACGACCTCGGTGCACAAGGTGGTGCCGAGGATGCCGCAGGCCTGGCCGGGGTCGACCACGCCGGCGCCACGGGCGGTCGCGGCGATGTCGTAGGGGGCCATGACCACGGGCAGCCCGGCGGGTAGGCCCAGTTCGCCGGCGGTGCGCGTGGTGATTTCTGCGATGCGCTCGTCCTCGCCGAGGACGCGGGGCAGGAGGCGGCGGGCCCGGGCGAGGCCGAACAGCTCCAGGATCCGCGGGTCGTAGTCACCGGTGGCGTGGTCGAGGAAGGGCGCGGACGCGTCGGACTCGTCGATCGCGGCGACGCCGGTGAGCTTGAGGAACAGCCAGCCGGCCGCCGTCAGGGCCGTCACGGAGCGCTCCAGCCGCCCCGGGTCGTGCTCCGCGAGCCAGCTGATCACCGCGTTGGGCATGCCGCCGCACGTGAGGGAGCCGTTGCGCCGGTACGCCTCCTCCAGGACGCCCTCGGCCTCCCAGCGCCGCAGCAGGTCGCCGGCGCGGCCGTCGGACCACAGGACTGCGGGCCCGGTGGGGCGGCCCCGGCCGTCGACCAGCCAGCAGCCGTCGCCCTGCGCGGTGAGGCTCACGAGCCGCACGGAGCCGGCGTCCGGGCCGAGCCGGGACAAGGCGCCGCGCACGGTGCGGACCACGCCGTCCCACACCGCGTCCATGTCCTGCTCCGCCCAGCCGGGGCGAGGACGCAGCACCTCGGTGGCGATGCGTGAGACCGCGATCTCCCGCCCCTGGTCGTCGAAGACGACCGACTTGATCACCGACGTGCCGACGTCGATGGTGAGAACCGACATGACTTCGAGTACCTGCCTCTTCGCAGTGGCCGCGTCACCAGGGACGACGGCCGGTTCGCGGACGTAGCGAAACCTGCCGCCGGGCAGGGCGTCAATCAGCCGCGATCCATTTCCCGCGCCGCGGGACGCGCGCGATGTGAGGTCCTTCCCGGGACCGTTACGGGCGGGGCCGGGCGACATCACACCGTGTTAGGTTCATGTGAGATTCACATGACGGTGACAGTGGCGGTGGCGGTGACGTGACTCCCCGGTGCGGGGGTGGTGCACCGGGAGGAGGAGCGGCGGCGTGACGCGCGGGGACGGTCAGGAGGAACGGCGCCGGCAGCTGCGCGACCTGGTGACGGCCAAAGGGTTCGTGCGGACGTCCGCGCTGGCCGAGGAGTTCGGCGTCAGCGTGATGACCGTGCACCGCGATCTCGACGCACTGCAGGCCCAGGGGTGGCTGCGCAAGGTGCGCGGCGGCGCGAGCTGCCTGCCGTCGGCGCAGTTCCACGGCAGCGTCGGCGAACGCATGACGTCGATGACACGGACCAAGCAGCGGCTGGCGCGTGCCGCGGCCGACCTCCTGGCACCGGGCCGGGTCGTGATGATCGACGACTCCACGACGTGCCTGGGCCTGACCGGGCACGTGGCCGGACGCACACCGCTGACCGTCATCACCAACGCGCTGCCGGTCGTCTCCGCGCTGGCCGGGGAACCGGGGATCTCACTGATTGCGCTCGGCGGCACCTACTTCCCGGCCTACGACGCCTTCATGGGCCTGCACGCCGCGCAGAGCACGCAGGCGTACCGCGCCGACGTGCTGTTCATGTCGACGACCGCCGTCACCGGTGGCCGCTGCTACCACATGTCGCCGGAAACAGTGCAGGTCAAGCAGGCGATGATGGCGTCCGCGACCCGGCGCGTGCTGCTCGTCGACCACACCAAGTTCGCCAACCAGGGCCTGTACGCCCTGGCCCCCCTCACCGACTTCGACCTGGTCCTGGTGGACGACGCCGCCCCCGTCTCCGAGGTGCGGCGGCTGCGCGAGCAGGGCGTCGAGGTCCGCGTCGTCCCCGGTCGGTGACGCCGCCGAGGTGTGTGACCCGTGTGAACTTCACGCACACTTCACGTGCCGGAGCGGGCTCAAGGCCCCTGCTGCCTGCGCCTGCCCGCCCCGGACGCATCGAAGTCTTCAACTCGCCGTCGATCCGGGGGTAGAGTCCCTTTGGAGGGGGCCTGGGGCTGCATTCGTGTCCTGACATGGAGCGCCCTCGTCTTATGCCCGCGCGCGGAACTTCCTTGGACTCGCAGTCTTTTGTGAATGCGCCTTTCCGCGTTTCAGTGTTTCTGCCGAACGAGTGGAAACGGTCTCCGCGGGCCAGTCACCAATCCCTGAGTATGCCGCCACGAGCAGACGGAGGGCAGAGATGAGTGGTCAGCCCGGAAGCAAGCAGCGTGATCCCGCCGACCCGGTTGCGCCGCCGAATATTCTCACCGACCCGCACGCCGGTTACGCGCATCTGCGGGAGCAAGCGGCGGCCTGCCCCATGCGCTCGCTGGACGGGTCGTTGATGTGGGTCGTCGGACGTCACGAGGGTGTGCGGTCGGTGCTCACCGATCCGCGGTTCGCCAACGACCCGGCCTCGGTCCCCGGCGGCAGCGCGCCGCGTATGCAGGTCAACGCGATGCGGAAACTCGGGCTCGCCGAGGACCTCATCCCGTACCTCGCGGACACCCTCCTCGACAGCGACGGGGAGAGCCACAGCAGGTTGCGCCGTCTGGTGTCGCCCGCATTCACCGCGCGCCGCATGCTCGCCCTGCGCCCGCGCATCGAGCGGCTCACGGACGAGCTCCTGGACGCGATGGCGGCCCACGCCGAGGACGGCGTCGCCGACTTCCTGAGCCTGTTCGCCTACCCCCTGCCGATCACGGTGATCTGCGAACTCGTCGGGGTGCCGAGCGCCGACCGCCCCGCGTGGCTGCGCTGGACCCACGCGCTCTCGTTCGACCAGGAGCATTTGGACGAGACGATCGGCCCCCTGGTGGAGTACACGCACGCACTGGTCGACCGCCGCCGGTCCCGGCCGGCGGACGACCTGATCAGCGAACTGATCCGGGCGCGGGACGGCGACCGTCTCACCGACCGGGAGCTGGTCACGATGGTGCTCAGCCTCGTCATAGCCGGCCACGACACCACGGCCAACTTCATCGCCAACAGCGTCTGGGCGCTGCTCACCCACCCCGACCAGCTGGCCCTGATCCGCGCCGAACCGGAGCTGATGCCTCAGGCGGTGCAGGAACTGCTGCGCTGGTGCGGACCCGTCCTGGTGTCGCGGATGCGGTACGTCACGCAGGACGCCGACCTCGGCTGGGCGGCCTTCCAGGCCGGGGACGCGGTGATGGCCGCGCTGAGCGGCGCCAACCAGGACCCGCGCGAGTTCGCGGAGGCCGACCGGCTGGACGTCACCCGGCAGCACGAGAACCGCGGGGAGGCGCACGTCTCGTTCGGCGCCGGACCGCACTACTGCCTCGGCGCCGCGCTGGCGCGCCACGAGGCCGAGATCGCACTGAACCGGCTGTTCGCCCGCTGGCCCGGCCTGTCCCTGGCCGTGCGCCCCGAGGAGCTGAACTGGCAGCCCGTGTCCGGGATGCGGAAGCTCGAACGGCTGCCGCTGCGGCTGGACTGGGGCCCGGTGGCGTGACTCCGCCTGACCGTCTGGCTGGCTGCCTGACCGCCTGACCGCCTGACCGCCTGACCACGTGACTGCCGGTGGGTTCCACGCACCGCTCGCCCGGGCCGTAGGACCGGCCCCGGGCGAGCGGTGCCGATCAGCGCAGGGAGCGGTCAGCGCAGGGAGCGGTCAGGTTCGCCCGGCGCGCAGTCCGCCGTGACGGCCCGGCAGATCGCGGCCGGGTCCTCGTGCGGGAAGAAGTGGCCGCCGTCGAAGACGCGCACCCGGGCTTCCGGGGCCCACCGCCGCCACCCTTCGAGGGACTGGACCGGGACGTCGCGGTCCGCCGTGGCGCCGTACACCGAGACCGGCGTCGCCAGTGGGCGCGTGAAGTCCGGTGCGTAGCGCTCGATCAGGTCCAGGTCGGCGCGGAGCGCGGCCAGGAGGCGGGGGCCGAACTCGGCGTCGGTCAGGATGCGTTCGTCCGTGCCCCCGAGCCGCCGGACGTAGGCGGCCATGCGCGCGTCGGACGCCTGCAGCACATCGGGCGGGAAGGTCCGCGGCGTGCCGGGAGGCGTGCTCGCGCACAGCACCGCGCGTTCCGGGAGCGGGCCGGGGGAGCTCTCCAGTTGCCGTACCGCCTCCGCGACGATCAGCGCGCCGAGGCTGTGGCCCAGCAGTATCCAGGGCCCCTGCAGTTCCCTCGCCGCGGCCGCGAGGGAGGCGGCGCGGGCCTCGATGCTGGAGCGGTGCTCCGACCCGTCCCGGCGTTCCCAGTGCACGGCCAGCACCGCTGTTCCGCGCGGGCCGAATACCCGGTGCCAGGCGTGGAAGGCCGCGGCGCTGCCGCCCGCGTGAGGCACGCAGATCAGCGTCCGGTCCGGGCGGCCCATCCGGCCCATCCGGCGCATCCCGTCCGTCCCGTCCGTCCGGCCCCGATCCCCGCCCAGCGTGACGAGCTCCGCCCGCTCGACGCTCATCGGCCCGGCTCCGCGCGGCCGGACCGGCGGGCGTAGACCTCGTACATCTCGGTGTCGCGCAGGCCGGGGTCCTGCCGTACCTGCGGCGCGAGGCCCACGTCCTCCAGCAGCTCGCACAGTTGCGCGAGCCGGCCGCTCTCGTCGTGGACCTCCGCTACGACGGCGCCGATGCGCGGCCAGTCGGCGGCGTCGACACCGCGCAGGACGTCGAGTTCCGCGCGTTCGACGTCCACCTTGAGCAGGGCCACGGACCGGAGGCCGTGCTCTCGCATGAGTTCGGAGACGGTGGTGACCGGGACCTCGATCGTGCAGCCGTCGTGCAGCCCGTCCGTCATCATCTCGACGGACTCCTCGTCGAGTCCGCTGCGGCGCAGGAACGTCCTGGTGAGGGCGTCGTCGGCGGCTCGGTCGGCGTAGAAGCCGGAGTTGCCGGGCGCCGCCGGGTAGTAGGTGAAGTCCTGGACGCCGGGCGCGGTCCCCACAGCCGTCCGCACCGGCGTCGCGCCCGGGACATGGCGGGTGAGGTTGTCCTGGAGGCACGCGAAGACGTCCGGTACCGGTTCCGCAGCGACGATCCGGAGCGTGTGCTGCACGTCCGCGAACGCGATCGATACCAGCCCGACGTTGGCGCCGACGTCGAGCACCGTGTCGTGGGGACGTAGCTGCCGTGCGGCGAGTCCGTACAGGCCGTCGCCCGTGGCCTCCCGCCAGATCAGCAGCGCCTCGGCGGGACTGGTGCACGACACCCGCCGGCCGTCCGGGAGGCGCACCTCCTGCCGTGGTGCGAGAGGTACGGCGGGTGCGGCCCGCTTCTCGCTCATGCCGCCTCGGCGACGAGTCGTACGGGCAGTGCCTCGTAACCCCGGATCAGGATCGAGCGCGTCCGCCGAGGCGGACCGGTCAGCTCGGCGCTGCGCACCCGCCGCAGCAACTCCTCGAACAGCACGGTGAGTTCCCGGGTGGCGAGCGCTGCGCCGAGGCAGTAGTGGGCTCCGGCCGCGAAGGCGAGATGCGGGTTGGGCCGCCGGGTGACGTCGAACCGGTCGGGGTCCGGGAACACGACGGGGTCGCGGTTGCCCGCCGCCAGCCACAGCGCCACCTGGTCGCCGGGGGCCAGCGTGTGGCCGGCGAGCTCGACCCGGGCGGTGGCGGTCCGCAGCACGTGCATCGCAGGGCTGGTGAATCGCAGGATCTCCTGCACCGCGCCCGGCAGCAGCTCCGGGTCCGCGCGCAGCGACGCCCACTGCTGTGGATTCCGCACCAGGGCCAGGAGACCGCCGGCGCCGGCGTGCCGTGTGGTCTCGTTGCCGCCCGACACGATCCCGTCGCAGTTCAGGAAGATCTCTTCGTCGGTGAGGGGGACGCCGTCGACCGTGCCGTGTGCCAGCGCGGTGATGATGTCCTCTCGTGGTTCGCATCGGCGGCGGTCCAGCAGGTCCGCGTAGTACGACAGGATGTCGGCGTGTGCCCGGGCCGGTGCGAGCGGGTCGGTGCCGGTGCCCTCTCCCGAGCCGAAGGCCACCATGGTGCGGTCGAGCATGAAGTCCCGGTCGTGCGGGGGCACTCCGAGCATGTCGCAGATCACCGAGAGCGGCAGCCTGGCCGCGACCCGCGTGAAGTCGCACTCGCCGGCCTCCAGCGCTTCGTCCAGCACGCCGGTGACCGTCTCGCGCATGGTGTGCTCCAGCCGGGCCACCATGCGCGGGGTGAAGGCGCCGTTGACGATGCGCCGGATCTCGCCGTGCCGGGGCGGATCGGTGATGATCAGCATCTTGCCCGAGGCCGCCGCCGTCGCGGCGGGGTTCTGGTCCAGCCGCATGCCCTGCTGGGAGGTGAAGTTCCGCGGATCCTTGAGGACTTGGGAGATTCCGGCGTGCGACAGGACGGCGTGGAACCGGCGGCCGTCGTACTCGCCCTCGTGCACGGGTCCGGACTGCTGCATCCGCTGCCAGAGTTCCTCGGGGCGTCCCTGGGCGTAGAGGTCCGGGTCGCAGAGTTCCAGCGAGCAGGGCGCGGTGACCGGTCGAGCGCGTGGCATACCTGCGGCTCCTAGGGTGGGGGAGACCTCCCGATCATGCCTGCGACCCGCCGTGGGCAGAACCCCAGAACCGTTCCGCGGGGCGCACGGCCTGCGATTCCGGGGTCGCCGGCCGGAAAATCTGGGGGTACGGCATCGCCGCCGCCGGGGGTCCGGGCGGCGGTGCGGGCGCCTCGGCGGGACCGCGGCGCCTCGGCGCGTCGGCTCGATTCGGTCGTTCTTCGGTCGTCCGCCCGCTGTGGAGACCGGCGTCGCAGCGCTTAGGCTAGTGTTCGATCTTCGACCGTGTCATCCAACTTCAACTTGAACAAAGCCTTACATGGCAGGCTTTGAGCGTGGGTGAGAAATGCACGCCGTCCCGTCGGGCACCTCAATCGTTTTCCAGGAGTGAACCTTCTCGGCCAGGCAATTTGGGGGAATCGCCAACCGTGATAATCAACGCATCGGACGGGCCGCGGGCCGGACTTCTCGAACGGCAGGCGGAAATATCCGAGATCGAGCGAAAGCTCGACGACCTGAGTGACGGAATCGGCGGGATTCTCGCGGTCGAAGGCGCTGCGGGGACCGGCAAGTCCAGCCTGCTGCACCTCCTGCAGACCAAAGCGGTCGACAAGAAATTCCTGGTCCTCCACGCCAGGGGCAATGAATTCGAGGCGTCGTTCGCCCTGGGGGCGGTTGCGCAACTGGTCGAATCGGCGGACGACGACACCCCGGCCGGTGGCCCGCCCGCCGGGGTGCACGGCTCCCGCATCGCGCACCTGCTGCACGGCGAGGTGCCGGACGAGGCACACGCGGCGGGGTGGCACTCGCTGCTGCACGAACTGCACCGCGTCCTCCTCGACCTCGCCGGTGACCGGCGCCTCGTGATCGTCGTCGACGACGCGCAGTGGGCCGATCTGCCGTCGCTGCGCTTCCTCAGCTACCTCGCCGCCCGCGTCGGGGGAAGCCACATCGTGCTGGCCGTCGCCGTGGAGCCCTGCGGCCCCGGCCCGGCCGCCGACCTGCTGGGCGCCGTGGTCACCTCCTTCGAGTCGACCGTGCTCCGGCCCGCGCCGCTCAGCCTGCGCGCCCTCGAACAGGCCGTCGCGGAGACCCTCGGCGGACCCGATCCCGCCACGCTCGCCGAGTCGCTCTTCGAGGCCACCAACGGCAACCCGATGCTGGTCAGGGCCGTACTCGACGAGGCGGCCACCGGACCTGGCAGCCCTGCCGGGTCCGGCAGCCCTGCCGGTTCCGGGCGCCCTGCGGGAACCGGCCTGGACCGGCTCTCCGAGCACGTACCCCGCAGCCTCGTGCGATGGGCCGTCCGCAAGCTGCGCAGCCTCCCGGAACCCTCGTTCGAACTGGCCCAGACGGTCGCACTGCTGGGATCCGTGACGGAACCACGGATCGTGGAAGACATCGCCCGTCTCAGCCCGGCCGGTGCCGAGAAGGCCCTCGCCGCGCTGATCGACGCGGAGATCCTGATCGACGGCCCGGTGCTGCGCTTCGCCCAGCCGCTTCTCCGCACGGCCGTCCAGCACAGCACACCGCTGCTCACCCGCGGCCGGCTGCACGCCCGCGCGGCACGCGCCCTGGCCGCCGCCGGGGCGCCGCCGGAACAGGTCGCCGGGCACCTGCTGAAAGCGCCGCCCCAGGGCGACCGGCGGACGGTCCGAAGCCTCCTGGACGCCGCCGCGGCGGCCACCGGGCGCTGCGAGCCGGACGCCGTCCGCTACCTGCGGCGTGCCCTGCGCGAGCCGCCGGCCGGCCACGACCTGCCGGCGGTCCTGAGCCGGCTCGGCGCCGCCGAACTGTCGGTCGACCACGAGGAGGCCGCCGTACACCTCCGGGAAGCACTGGAGCACACCTCCGACCCGGACGCCCGGGGCGCCGTCGCGCGGGACCTGGCCTGGGCGCTCGCACTGGGCTCCCGGTTCGAGGAAGCCGTCACCGTGCTGGCCGACACGATCGTCGAACTGGAGGAGGAGGACGCCGTCGCGCACCTGGACGACGCGCTGTCCTGCATCGCCAGGCTGTCGCCGGGGGCCCGTGATCTGCGCCGGGTCCACCTGACCAGGATCCGGCGGCACCTGGACCGGATCCGGGAGCGGGCGACCGGGCCGAGCACCGACGGATTCGTCGGGGACGCCCTCCTCGACCTGTTGCGGAACGGAACGAACGCCATGCAGGTCGCGGACCTCGCCGCGGACACGCTGCGCCGGGCGGAGCCGGCGGCCGGGCACGGCGCCGGCTGGGGCGCGGCACTCACCGCGACCTGGTCCCTGGTGGTCTGCGACCGCCTGCCGGAAGCCCGCCGCGCCGCACGGACCCTGGGCGAGGAATCGCGGCGCCGGGGCGTGAACCTCTTCCATCTCGACCAGTGCCTCCAGGCCTACGTCGAGTTGCAGCTCGGCCAGGTGTCCGCCGCCGCCGAGCTCGCCGCCGGCGCCCTGGAGGCGAGCGAGTCGGAGGGCGGCCCGAGCGTCGTCCAGCCGGTCGCGGCGGCCGCGCTGGTCGAGGCGCTGATCGAACGGGGTGACCTGGAACCGGCGGGTGCAGCGCTGTCGGCTCGCGAACTCCTCGACGTCGAGGGCGACACCTTCGCCCACCTCTTCCTCCTGCGCGCCCGGGGGAGGCTGCGGCTCGAACTCGGACACCCCGGTGAAGGGCTGGCGGACCTGGTGAAAGGCCGACGGCTCGACGCGGAACTCGGCCTGGCGACGGGGCCGGTCGGCGCCTGGGCCCCGGTGATCACAGCCCTCCACGGCAGCGGACGGGTCAAGGACGCGCGCGAACTCGGCGAGGAGGAACTCGCCCGGGCCTACGCGTTCGGAGCCGCCCGCCCCCTGGCCGTCATCCTGCGGACGCTCGCCCCGACGGTGGCCGCGGACCGCGGCCTGCGGCTGCTGGAGGAGGCCGTCGACGTGCTGGACGGCTCGTCGGCACTCCTCGAACGGGCCCACACCCTCTACACGTACGGCAGCGTGCTGCGCCGGGCGGGCAAGCCCTCTGCGGCACGTGAGCAGCTCCATCTGGCCGCCGAACTGGCCGGTGACTGCCAGGCGTACGCACTGCACCGCCGGGCCTTCGAGGAGCTGCGGTCCCTCGACGCCCCGGCCCGGGGAGCGGGCCGCCGCAAGAGGTCCCCCTCCGCCCTGACGCCCGCCGAACGGCGGGTGGCGGACCTGGCCGCCCGGGGCCTGAGCAACCGGGACATCGCGCAGACGCTGTTCGTGACCGTCAAGACCGTGGAATGGCACCTCACGCAGGCATACCGGAAGCTGCGCGTCACCTCCCGGGAGAGCCTCCCCAAGGCACTCGACGCCCCGACCCCAGAGGGGAGTTGAGGACGCGGAACACTGGGGATCGCCCTGGGGTCCGCGTCCCTTGTGCCGGCGTCGCGGGCGGCGTGACGATCTCTGTTGTCCGTGCGGGCCCGCCCACCGAAAGCCGCCGAAGCCGCCGACCAGACCAGCCACTCCGCCACCAGCTGCTCTGCCACCTGTCACCCCGCCACCTGTCACCCCGTCACCAGCCGCCCGCCACCGAGACCCGTCCCCGCATCGGCATACGGAGGGACCCCCCATGGCCCTGACCCAGGACGACCTCGACCGCTACCGGCGGGACGGCTTCGTGGTGCAGGAGGACCTGTTCACCGCCGACGAGGTGGACCTGCTCTGCGACGCGCTGACGGAGGACGCCCGGACACCAGGCCCCCAGGTCGTCACCGAGAGCGACGGCCGCACGCTGCGCGCCCTCTACGCCTCGCACCTGCGCCACCCCGTGTTCCGCCGGCTGGCCCGGACCGAGCGCCTCCTCGGCCCGGCCCGGCAGATCGCCGGTGACGATCTGTACGTCCACCAGATGAAGGTCAACGTCAAGCAGTCGTTCGCCGGAGAGCGATGGGCCTGGCACCAGGACTACATCGTGTGGCGGGACGCCGACGGCATGCCCGCCCCGTCACAGGTGAACGTCGCGCTGCTGCTGGACGACTGCACGGAGTTCAACGGCCCGGTCATCTTCCTGCGCGGCTCGCACACCCTGGGCACCCTGGAGCGCGATCGCGTAGCCGCCGGGGACGGCACGGGCCACATCGACCCGGACCGCTACGCCCTGTCTCCCCGCGAGCTCTCCGACGTCGTGGAGTGGCACGAGATGGTCGCCCCCAAGGCCGGCCGGGGCAGCGTCCTGTTCTTCAGCCCGCAGATGGTCCACGGCTCCAACACCAACGTCTCACCGCGCCCCCGCCGTCTGCTGATCCTCACCTACAACCCGGTCCCGCAGGCCCCGCGCCCGGCCGGCGAGCCACGCCCCGAGTACCTCGTGGGTCGCGCGCGCACCGCCCTGGAGATCGACCGGGGCCTGCTCAAGCACGCCTGACCCCGCCGGAACACCCTTCCCCTACGGGAGCCCCTTCCCTTACCGGAACACCTTCCCTACCGGAACACCTTCCCTGCAGCGGCCGGTCCCCCGACGCGCCGCGGCTCGACTCTGCCCGCTGGAAGCCCGAGCACCGCTGGAGTTCACGTGAACGCACTGCCGGCCTCGCCGAGGACCGTTCCGGAGCTGTTCGAGGCGACCGTTGCGGCCGCCCCCGCTTCGCCCGCCCTCACCGAGGGCACGACCACCTGGTCGTACGGGCGGCTCAACGCGCGGTCCAACCAGGTCGCCCGGGGCCTCATCGAGCGCGGGATCGGGCCGGAGCAGCTGGTGGGCGTCGCCGTACCCCGGAGCCCGGAACAGGTCGCCGTCCTTCTGGGCGTCCTCAAGGCCGGTGCCGCGTACCTGCCCCTGGACCCCGTGCTGCCGGCCGAACGCATCGGCTATCTGCTCTCGGACGCCGCCCCCGACCTGGTGCTGGCCGGCACCGCTGTTCCGGGCTTCGCCGGTCCCGTCCTGGACCCGGCCGCGTTCGGCGCCGGCCTGCCGGACCGCGACCCCGCCGACGGCGAGCGCACCGCGCCCCTCGACCCCGGCCACCTCGCGTACGTGATCTACACGTCGGGCTCCACCGGCACCCCGAAGGGCGTCGCGGTCGCCCACAGCAGCACGGTGAACCTGGCGGCGGCCATCCGCCGGGAGTACGGCCCCGGCACCCGGCCCCGGGTCCTCCAGCTCGCCTCTCTCGGCTTCGACGTCGCCATCTGGGAACTGCTGACCGCCGTCGCCACCGGCGGCACCCTCGTGCTCCCCGGCCCCGGCCAACTCGCCGGGGACGACCTGCTGCGGGTCCTGCGCGACCAGCGCGTCACCCACGCCACCGTCCCGGTGTCGGTGCTCGCCACCCTGCCGGCCGGCGCGGAGACCCGGCTGCCCGAGCTCACCACGGTGCACATCGGCGGTGAGACCTCCTCGCCCGACCTGGTGACGCGCTGGTCGGCGGGCCGCCGCCTCGTCAACGGCTACGGCGCCACCGAGTCCACGGTGGCCGCCACCCTCAGCGCACCGCTGACCGGACCGTCCGCGCCCGTCGGCACCCCCATCGCCAACACCCGCGTCCACCTGCTCGACGACCGCCTGGCGCCCGTCCCCACCGGCACCCCCGGCGAGCTGTACATCGCCGGCGCCAACCTGGCCCGCGGCTACCTGGGGCGCCCTGCGCTCACCGGGGCCCGTTTCGTCGCCGACCCCTACGGCCCGCCCGGCTCCCGGATGTACCGCACCGGAGACGTCGCCCGGCTGGGCGAGGACGGCCAGTTCGAGTTCCTGCACCGCACCGACGACCAGGTCAAGATCCGGGGCGCCCGCGTCGAACCAGGCGAGCTGGCCGAGGTGCTCCACCGGCGGCCCGACGTTGCCCGGGCGGCGGTCGCCGTACGCACCGACCCCCGCGGCGAACGCCGGCTGGTGGCGTACGTGGTCCCGGTCGCGGGCGGCACGCTCGACCCGTCGGCGCTGCGGGCCCAGCTGCGGACCAGCCTCCCCGGATACCTCGTACCCGCCCTCGTCGTCCCGCTCGGCAGCCTGCCCCTGACCCCGAACGGCAAGATCGATTACGACGCCCTGCCCGAACCCGGCTTCCTCCCCACCGGCCCGGAGCGCGCCGCCCGCACCCCCCTGGAGGACGTCCTCCGCACCCTGTTCGCCGAGGTCCTGGAGGTCCCCCAGGTCGGCTTCGAGGACAACTTCTTCGACGTCGGCGGCCACTCCCTGCTGGCCACCCGCCTGACCGGACGGATCCGCGCGGCCCTGGGAATCGACGTCGACCTCGGCACCTTCTTCGGCGCCGCGACACCGGCACTGCTCGCCGCCCGACTGGACGGCTCCGCCACCGGCACGACCCGCCCGGAGCTGACCCCGGCACCCCGGCCCGCCCGGGTGCCGCTGTCGTTCGCCCAGCAGCGGCTGTGGTTCGTCCACAAGCTCGAGGGGCCCTCGGCGACGTACAACATGGCCTTCGCCCTGCGGATGAAGGGCCCGCTCGACGTCCCCGCGCTGGCGCACGCCGTGAACGACGTGGTCCGCCGCCACGAGCCGCTGCGAACGGTCTTCCCCGAACACGACGGACAGCCCTACCAGCGCGTCCTGGACCCGGCCGAGGCCCGCATCGACGTCCCCGTCCGCGAGGTGGAGCCGGCGGAGCTGGACGATGTTCTCCGCGAGCTGGCCGGCCGGGAGTTCGACCTGGCGCATGACATCCCCGTCCGCGCCCGCCTGCTCACCCTCGCACCGGACGACGCGGCACTGATGCTCGTCATCCACCACATCGCCGGCGACGGATGGTCGGGCGCACCGCTGGCCCGCGACCTGGTCACGGCCTACTCCGCACGCCGCCTGGGCACCGCACCGGAATGGACGCCGCTGCCGGTGCAATACACCGACTTCGCCCTGTGGCAGCGGAAGTTCCTCGGCACCGAGGACGACCCGGACAGCCCCCTCACGAACCAACTGGCCTACTGGCGCCGCCGGCTGGACGGCCTGCCCGACCTGGCCACGGTCCCCGGCGACCGGCCCCGGCCCGCCGTGGCGACCCACCGCGGCGACGTCGTCGGCATCCGCCTGGACGCCGACCTGCACGCAGGCATCCTCGCCCTCGCCCGCCGCAGCGGAGCGACCGCGTACATGGTGCTGCAGTCGGCCCTCGCCGCGCTGCTCACCCGCCTCGGAGCCGGCACCGACATCCCGATCGGGGCGGGCGTGGCCGGCCGGAGCGAACCGGCGCTCGACGAACTGGTCGGGCTCTTCGTGAACATGCTGGTGCTGCGCACCGACACCTCCGGCAACCCCCGCTTCTCGGAACTGCTGCGCCGCGTCCGGGAGACGAACCTGGACGGCTACGGCCGCCAGGACGTCCCCTTCGAGCACGTCGTCGAGACGCTCAACCCGCAGCGCTCGGCGGGCCACCAGTCG
This sequence comes from Streptomyces rectiverticillatus, assembly GCF_013394065.1. NCBI lineage: Bacteria > Bacillati > Actinomycetota > Actinomycetes > Kitasatosporales > Streptomycetaceae > Streptomyces > Streptomyces rectiverticillatus. The sequence goes on along the minus strand of NZ_CP040752.1, from coordinate 337,337 downwards.
CTGTTCCAGGTCGCGCTGGTCCTCCAGAACAACGCCGACGCCCGGTTCGACCTGCCCGGGCTCGCGGTCCGCTCCGAAGTGGTGCCGACCGGCACCGCCCGCTTCGACCTGTCGTTCAGCGTCACCGAACGGACCGAGCCCGACGGACGCCCCGCCGGCATCACCGGCACCGTCGAGTACGCCACGGACCTCTACGACGCGGCCACCGTACGATCCGTCGTCGCCCGCTGGACGCAACTGCTGCGCCAGGTGATCGAGGACCCCGAACGGCCCGTCGCCGACCTGGAGATCACCACCGCCGCCGACCGGGAGACCCTCGTCGACCGGGGCCGGTACGAGCAGGACGCCCCGCCCACGACCTTCGCCCGGATCTTCGAGGAGCGGGCGGCCGCCGCCCCGGAGGCGATCGCGGTCACCGACGAGCGGGGCAGCCGGACCTACGCCGAGGTCAACCGGAGGGCCAACCGCGTGGCCCGCCGGCTCATCGGTGCGGGCATCGGCCCGGAAGACCTGGTGGGCGTGGTGCTGCCCCGCTCGGCCGACCAGGTCGCGACCGTGCTGGGCGTCCTCAAGGCAGGCGCCGCATACGTCCCCATCGACCCCGTCTTCCCCGCCCGGCGCATCCGGCACGTCGTCGAGAACTCCGCACCCCGGATCGTGTTCGCGGCCCCCGAAACGGTCGACGCGCTCCCCGCCACCCTGGCGTCCCGCGTCGTACTCCTCGGCTCGGCGGACGACCCGACGACCTATGAGCACGGCACCGACACCGACGATGGCGCTGACGCCGATGCCGACCCGACCGACGCGGACCGGGAACGCCCGCTCTCCGTGGACCATCCGGCGTATGTGATCTACACGTCGGGGTCGACGGGCGTGCCCAAGGGCGTGGTGGTGACGCACCGCGGTCTGGCGGGCCTGGCGGCGACACTGCAGGAGCGGTGCCCGGCGGACCCCGGCAGCAGGATCCTCCAGCTGTCCTCGCCCGGCGTGGACGCCTCGGTGCTGGAAACCGTCTGGGCCTTCGGCGCGGGCGGACGGCTCGTCATCGCCGACCAGCACCGGCTGGCCGGGGACGAACTGGCCGCCGCGCTCGCCGGGTACCGCATCACCCACGCCCACATCCCGCCGTCCGCGCTGAGTACCCTGGCCCCGGAGACGGCCGGACGCCTGCCCGACTTCCACACCCTGAGCGTGGGCGCCGAGGCGTGCTCGCCCGAGCTGGTGGCGCTGTGGCTGCCGGGGCGGCGGATGGTCAACGCGTACGGGCCGACGGAGTGCACCGTCGTCGCCTCGCACACCTCCGACCTGACCGGACCCCGGGCGCCGATCGGCCGTCCCGTGGTGAACACGCGTCTGTACGTGCTCGACGAGGCGCTGCGGCTGGTTCCTGCAGGGGTGCCGGGCGAGTTGTACGTGGGCGGCACGGGAGTGGCCCGAGGGTATCTGGGGCTGCCGGGGCTCACGGCGTCGCGGTTCGTGGCCGACCCCTTCGCCGAGCCCGGCGCGCGGATGTACCGCACCGGCGACGTGGTGCGGTGGAACACCGAGGGCGAACTGGAGTACCTGGGCCGGTCCGACGAGCAGGTGAAGATCCGCGGGTTCCGCGTGGAGCCCGATGAGGTACGGCGCGTGCTGGAAGCCCAGCCGGCGGTACGGGAAGCGGCAGTGGTCGTGCGCCGCGGGGACGAGGCGGCGTCGCTGGCGGCCTACGTGGTCCTGGCGGGCGGTACGGACGTGGCCGCCGAGGTCCAGATGGGCGAATGGCAGGACATCTATCACTCGGTGTACAGCGAGCTGGGCGTTCCGGGCGAGGATTTCGTCGGCTGGAACAGCTCGTTCACCGGTGATCCCCTTCCCGTGGAGGAGATGCGGGAATGGCGGGATTCCGCGGTGCGGCAGATTCTGCGGTTCGCGCCCTGCCGGGTTCTCGAGATCGGTTCCGGTTCCGGGCTGCTGGCCGTGCCGCTGGCCGAGACGGTCGGCGAATACCGGGGCACCGACTTCTCGGCGACGGCGATCGACCGGTTGCGTCATTACGTGGCCGAGCGGGAGTGGGATCACGTGCGGCTGAGCTGTCAGCCGGCGCATGACCTGTCCGGACTGCCCGTGAACCATTTCGACACCGTCGTGATCAATTCGGTGATGCAGTACTTCCCCTCCGTGGAATACCTGCGCGACGTCCTGGCAGGGGTGTGGGGCGTGGTCGCCGACGGCGGCCGGGTGGTGCTCGGGGACGTGCGCCACCACGGGCTGCTGCGGATGCAGCACGCTGCCGTGCAGCGGCACCGGGACCGCGGCATGAGCGCCGACGCCATGCGGTCCGCGGTGGAACAGGCGGTGGTCACGGAGAAGGAGCTGCTCCTGGCACCCGAGTTCTTCACCGCCTTCGCCGACGCCTGCGGCGCGTCGGGTGTGGAGGTGCGGCTGAAGGACGGCACGGCCCACAACGAGCTCACCGGGTACCGGTACGAGGTGGTCCTGCACAAGGGGCCGGCGCAGTCGGTCGCGGACGCGCCGGTGGTGGTGTGGGGCCGCGACGTGAGTGCTCTGGACGACCTCGAACGTGTGGTGGGCGCCGACGACATGGCCGGTTCGCCGGTCCGGGTCGTCGACGTCCCCAACGCCCGCCTGGCCGGTGGCGTGGCCGTGCTGGGTGGCCTTGACGGCGACCTGGATGAGGCGGACGCGAACGCGGACGCGGACGTGGTGTGCGTGGATCCGCAGGCGGTGCGGTCCTGGGCGCGGCGTGCGGGGCGTCGTGCCGTGCTGACCTGGTCGCCGCGTCACGGTGGCTGGTTCGAGTTCGTCGTGCTGCCCGGTACCGATGACGCCGTGCCGTTGACGGGCGTCTACCGGGACGACGATGACCGGCCGGTTGCGGTGACGTCGAACGTGCCGGCGGTGGCCCGGGCGGCCGGGGAGCTGGTGTCGGGTCTGCGGACGACGCTCAAGGATCTGCTGCCCGACTACATGGTCCCGGCGACCATCACGGCCATCGAGCGGATGCCGGTGACCCCGAACGGCAAGCTCGACCGCCGGGCGCTGCCGGAGCCCGAAGTCCTCTCGTCCGGCGGCCGTGCCCCCCGGACACCGCAGGAGGAGATCCTGTGTGCGCTCTACGCCGAGATCCTCGGGATGTCGCGGGTCGGCGTGGAGGACGGCTTCTTCGACCTCGGCGGGCATTCACTCCTCGCGACGCGGCTGATCAGCCGCATCCGCACGGTGCTCGACGTCGAAGTGCCGCTTCGGGCCGTCTTCGCGGCGCCGTCGGTCGCCGAGCTGGCCGCGTGGGTCGAGCACGCCCGGACCGACGACACCGTCCGGCCCCCCGTTACGGCGGTGGCGCGACCGGAGACCGTGCCGTTGTCGTTCGCGCAGCAGCGGTTGTGGTTCTTGCACCGGCTCGAAGGGCCGTCGGCGACATACAACTCGCCGTTGGCACTGCGGTTGTCGGGCCGGTTGGACGTGACGGCGCTGCGAGCAGCGCTCACCGACGTGGTGGGTCGGCACGAGGCCCTGCGGACGGTACTCGGGGAGCGGGACGGTGTGCCGTTCCAGCAGGTGCTCGACGGGGTCCAGGTCGAGCTTGCGGCGCGTGAGGCGGCCGAGGACGAGGTCGCCGGGTTGGTGCAGGAGGCGGCGCGCTACCGGTTCGACCTCGCCCGTGAGATTCCGTTGCGGGCGGAGTTGTTCGCTCTGGGGTCCGACGAGTGGGTGCTGGTGCTGGTTCTGCACCACATCGCTGCGGATGGCTGGTCGTTGCGGCCCCTGGCCCAGGACATCGCGACCGCGTACGGCGATCGGTGCCGCGGGCTGGCCCCGTCGTGGGTGCCGTTGCCTGTGCAGTACGCCGATTACACGCTCTGGCAGCGGCGGCTGCTCGGCGAGGGCGGCGAGGGCGGGGAGGGCGGCGGGGGCGGGCTGCTGGACCGGCAGCTGGAGTACTGGACCCGGCAGCTGGACGGCCTGCCCGAGCAGGTGACGTTGCCGACGGACCGGCCCCGGCCGGCGGTGGCGAGCTACGCCGGTGACGTGGCGATGTTCACGGTGGACCCGGACCTGCACCGGGATCTGCTGGAGCTGGCGCGGTCGTCGGGTGCGACGCTGTTCATGGTGCTGCAGGCGGGTCTGGCGGCGTTGCTGTCGCGCTCGGGTGCGGGGACGGATGTTCCGGTAGGGACGCCCGTGGCCGGCCGTACCGATGAGGCGCTGGATGACCTGGTCGGGTTCTTCGTCAACACGTTGGTGCTGCGGACGGACGTGTCGGGTGATCCGTCGTTCGCCGAGTTGCTGGGGCGGGTCCGTGAGACCTGCCTGGCCGCGTACTCGCATCAGGACGTTCCCTTCGAGTTCCTGGTCGAGAAGCTCAACCCGCAGCGTTCGGCCGCCCACCAACCCCTCTTCCAGATCCTCCTGGTGGTCCAGAACAACGCCGACGCGAGCTTCGAGCTGCCGGGCCTACGGGTGCGCACCGAGGAACCGTCCACCGGTGTCGCCCGTCTCGACCTGACGATCAACGTCACCGAGACGTTCGACGCCGACGGCACCCCGAGCGGGATCCGGGGAGCGATCGAGTACGCCACCGATCTCTACGACGCCGGTACGGTCGGGTCGTTCGCCTCCCGCTGGCTGCGGCTGCTGGGCTTGGTGGCCGCAGCACCGGGACAGCGCCTCCACGACGTCGAGTTCCTGTCGGAGGGCGAGCGCGCGCACGTCACGACGCTGTCCGGGGCCGACGCGACGACCGTTCCCGAGCGCACGCTGTCGGCGTTGTTCGAGGAGCGTGTCGCGGTGTCGCCGGATGCGGTGGCGGTGGTGGACGGCGAGGTCAGCTGGTCGTATGCGGAGCTGAACGCGCGGGCGAACGCCGTGGCCTGGTCGTTGCTGGGCCGGGGTGTGGGCGTGGAGGACGTGGTGGGGGTGCTCCTGCCGCGTGGAGCGTGGCAGGTTGCGGCGGTGCTGGGGGTGGCGAAGGCCGGGGCGGCGTTCCTGCCGGTCGATCCGGGCTATCCGGCGGAGCGGGTGCAGTTCCTGCTCGCTGACGCGGCTCCGGAGGTGGTGCTGACCGATGCGTCGGGCCGGGATGCGGTCTCCGGCGTCGAGACGATCGTCGTCGGCGACACCGACGGCGTGGATCGCGATCCGGTCGATAGTGACCACCGGGTGGAGAACGCCGCGTATGTGATCTACACGTCCGGATCGACCGGGCGGCCGAAGGGGACCGTGGTCACGCACGCGGGCCTGGCCGCGCTGGCGGCCGGGGTCGTGGAGCGCGCCGGCGTCGACGCCGGCAGCCGTGTCCTCCAGCTGACTTCACCGAGCTTCGACGTGTCGATCGCCGAGGTCCTCGGCGCCTTCACGGCGGGAGCCACCCTCGTGATGCCGGGACCCGGCCGTTCGGCGGGCGCGGAGCTGGCGGAGCTGGTCGCGGGTTCCGGGGTGACCCATGCCTTCGTCCCGCCGTCGGTGCTGGCGACGGTTCCGGTGGAGGGACTGGCGGGGCTGAGGAGCCTGGTGGTCGGGGGTGAGGCATGCTCGGCGGACCTGGTGCGGCGATGGTCGCCGGGCCGTCGCATGACGAACCTGTACGGGCCGACGGAGACGACGGTGGCGGCGACGATCAGCCGTCCCCTGTCGGGTGCGTCGTACCCGATCGGCGCACCGCTGGCGGGGACACGGACGTACGTGCTGGACGAGTTCTTGCGTCCGGTGGCCCCCGGCGCGCGCGGTGAGCTGTACATAGCGGGCCCGGGTGTCGCGCGAGGCTATCTGGGCCGGCCGGCGCTGACCGGCTCCCGGTTCGTGGCGGACCCGTTCGGCCCCGCCGGAACACGGATGTACCGGACCGGTGACCTGGTGCGGTGGAACGCCGAGGGCGAGCTGGAATACCTCGGGCGGTCGGACCAGCAGGTGAAGATCCGTGGGTTCCGGGTGGAGCCGGGTGAGGTGGAAGCCGCGCTGGAGCGGCAGGACGGCGTCGCCCAGGCCGCCGTACTGGCCAGGCCCGATCAGCAGGGCTTCCTGACCCTCTACGGCTATGTCCGTGCCGACGCGCAGACGGTCTCCGGCACTCGCTTGCGCGAGCAGCTGCGCCGTACGCTGCCTGACCACCTGGTGCCGGCGGCCGTGGTGGTGCTGGACGAGTTCCCGGTGAATCCGAACGGGAAGCTCGACCGGGCCGCTCTGCCCGATCCGACCTTCGATGCGGTGGGCAGTGGTCGCTCGCCGCGTACGCCGCTGGAGGAGATCCTGTGCTCCTTGTTCGCCGACGTGCTGGGCGTGCCCCGGGTCGGTGTCGAGGACAGTTTCTTCGACCTCGGCGGCCACTCCCTCCTCGCGACCCGGCTGGGCGCGCGGATCCGGGCCGTACTGGACATGGACGTCCCGATGAGGACGATCTTCAACGCGCCCACAGCACGACTGCTCGCCGAGCATCTGTCAGGGGACACCCGGGCCGCGACACCGGTGACGGCGGTGGTGCGACCGGAGACCGTGCCGTTGTCGTTCGGACAGCAGCGGTTGTGGTTCCTGCACAAGCTGGAAGGTCCGTCGGCGACGTACAACTCGCCTCTCGCGCTGCGCCTGTCCGGTGCGCTGGACGTAGCGGCGCTGCGGGCTGCGCTCACCGATGTGGTGGGTCGGCACGAGGCGCTGCGGACGGTGTTCGGGGAACGGGCCGGCGTGCCGTTCCAGCAGGTGCTCGACGGCGTCGAGGTCGGTCTGCCGGTACGTGAGGCGGCCGAGGGCGAGGTCGCGGCGCTGATGGCGGAGGCCGCGCGCCATCCCTTCGATCTGTCCCGCGAGATACCGCTGCAGGCCGAGCTCTTCGCTCTCGGGTCCGACGAGTGGGTGCTGGTGCTGGTCCTGCACCACATCGCCGCCGACGGCTGGTCGCTCCAGATCCTCATGTCCGACCTCACGGCCGCGTACACCCGGCGGCGGGCGGGAGAGCCGCCCGCGTGGGCACCGCTGCCGGTGCAGTACGTGGACTACACGCTCCGGCAGCGGGACTTGCTCGGTGACGACAGTGACCCGGACAGTGCCTTCAGCCGTCAACTGAAGTACTGGACCCGGCAGCTGGCCGACCTGCCCGACCAGGTCACCCTGCCCCCCGACCACCCGCGCCCCACGGTCGCGAGCTACCGCGGCGAGACGGTGGTCTTCGACATCGACGCCGACCTGCACGCGGCCCTCGTCCACCGGGGGCGCGCCACCGGTACGACACTCTTCATGATCCTCCAGGCGGGTCTCGCAGGCCTGCTGACGCGGCTCGGCGCGGGCACCGACATCGCCGTGGGATCACCGATCGCCGGTCGCGACGACGACGCCCTGGCCGACCTGGCCGGGCTGTTCGTGAACATGCTGGTGCTGCGCACCGACACCTCGGGCGACCCGACGCTGGACGACCTGCTCGACCGGGTCCGGGAGGTGAGCCTGGACGCCTACGCCCACCAGCACCTGCCCTTCGAGCACCTGGTGGAGCGGCTCAACCCGCAGCGCTCCACCTCGCATCACCCCCTGGTACAGATCCTGCTCGGCCTGCAGAACACCGCCGAACAGGGCGTCGCGCTGCCGGGGCTCGTCACGCGCGCCGAGGACGTCGCCACGGGCGTCTCCCGGGTCGACCTATCGGTCAATTTCGTCGAGGCCTCCGCCCCGGACGGCGGTCCGGCGGGGCTGACGGGGGTTGTGGAGTTTGCGACGGATCTGTATGAGCGCTCGACGGTGGAGGCGTTTACGCGTCGGTGGGTGCGGATGTTGCGGGCGATGGTCTCGGCGCCTGGTAGTCGGTTGGGTGAGGTGGATCTGCTCGGGGCTGACGAGCGGGTGCGGTTGGTCGACGGCTGGGGGCGTGCGGATGCCTCCGTCGAGGCGGTCACGCTGGGCCGGTTGTGGGAGCGGCAGGTCGCTGCCCGGCCGGATGCGGTGGCCGTGGTCGACGGGTCGCGGAGCTGGTCGTACGGTCGGCTGGATGCGGCCTCGGATCGGCTCGCCTGGAGGTTGCGGGAGCGGGGTGTGGGCCCGGGTGACGTGGTCGGCGTGCTTCTGCCGCGCGGAGTGGCCCAGATTGCGACCGTGCTCGGTGTGACGAAGACGGGTGCGGCGTTCCTGCCGGTGGATCCGTCCTATCCGCGGCGGCGCATCGACCACGTGGTCGGCGACGCCCGGCCCCGCGTAGTCGTCGTCGGCGAACAAACGGCGGTACCGGCAGGTGAGTTCGACGTGCTCGTCATGCCCCAGGACATCGACGCTTGGACCTGGAGCACCGATGACGCCGCCTCCGAGACGCAGGGGATGCTCCCGCTCGGCGTCGACCACCCGGCGTATGTGATCTACACATCCGGGTCGACCGGGGAGCCCAAGGGCGTGGTGGTGACGCACCGCGGCCTGGCGAGCCTGGCGGCCACCCAGGCGCAGCGGCTCGGCGTCACGGAGCGGTCCCGGGTGCTGCAATTCGCCGCCCTGGGCTTCGACGCCGCCGTATGGGAGCTGGTGATGGCGTTCGGCGCGGGTGCCGCGCTGGTCGTCCACGACGCGGACCGGCTGGCCGGCGTCGAGCTCGCGACGGCGCTCCGGGAGCAGCGGATCACCCATCTCACCGTGCCGCCGACGGTCCTGGACACGGTGCCCGAGGGCACCGAGGCGGCCCTGCCCGACCTCGCCACGCTGGTGGTGGCCGGTGAGGCGTGCCCGCCGGAGCTGACCGAGCGGTGGTCTCCCGGCCGGCGGCTGATCAATGCCTACGGGCCGACGGAGACGACCGTCTGCGCGTCGTTGAGCGACCCCCTGCGTCCGGGCCCGGCACCGATCGGCGCGCCGGTCCTGAACACCCGGGTGTACGTGCTGGACGAGGCGCTGCGGCCGGTGCCGACGGCGGCGCCGGGCGAGCTGTACGTCGCCGGCGCCGGACTGGCGCGCGGCTATCTGGGGCGGGCGGGGCTGACGGCGTCGCGGTTCGTCGCGGATCCGTTCGGCGGGCCGGGTGCGCGCATGTACCGGACCGGTGACCTGGTGCGGTGGAACGCGGACGGCGAGCTGGAGTACCTCGGCCGGTCCGACGAGCAGGTGAAGATCCGGGGCTACCGGGTCGAGCCGGCCGAGGTGGAGTCCGTGCTCCGCCGGCACCCCGACGTCGCCCAGGCCGCGGTCGTCGCCCGGCAGGACGACCGGGGGACGCGCCTGCTCGGCTACGCGGTCCCCGTCGCGGGACGGGACCTCGACGTGGACGCGCTGCGCGGCCGCCTGGCCGACCGGCTGCCGGAGTACATGGTGCCTGCGGCGGTGCTGGTCCTGGACTCCCTGCCGAGGACCCCGAACGACAAGGTCGACCGCAGGGCGCTGCCGGAGCCCGCGTACGACGTCGCACCCGAGTCCGCGCCCCGGACGCCGCTCCAGGAACTGCTCTGCGACCTCTTCGCCGAGGTCCTGGGCGTGCCGGAGGTGGGCATCGACGACAGCTTCTTCGACCTGGGCGGCCACTCCCTTCTGGCCACCCGGCTCGTCATACGGATCCGCCGGGTGTTCCGCTGCGACCTTCAACCCCGGGCGCTCTTCGGGGCGCCGACACCGGCGGGCCTGGCGGAGGTGCTCGCCGCAGGGGCCGGCACGGCACAGACACCGGTGACGGCGGTGGTGCGGCCGGAGCTGGTGCCGTTGTCGTTCGGGCAGCAGCGGTTGTGGTTCCTGCACAAGCTGGAAGGTCCGTCGGCGACGTACAACTCGCCGTTGGCACTGCGGTTGTCGGGTCGGCTGGACGTGACGGCGCTGCGAGCAGCGCTCACCGACGTGGTGGGTCGGCACGAGGCACTGCGGACGGTGTTCGCCGAGCACGCCGACAGCCCCTACCAGCGCATTCTCGACGGCGTCGAGGTCGCACTCACCGTGCGCGAGGTGACCGAGGACGACGTCGCGGAGCTCATGCAGACGGCGGCACGTTACCCGTTCGACCTGTCCCGCGAGATTCCGTTGCGGGCGGAGTTGTTCGCTCTGGGCTCCGATGAGTGGGTGCTGGTGCTGGTTCTGCACCACATCGCTGCGGATGGCTGGTCGTTGCGGCCGCTGGCCCAGGACATCGCGACCGCGTACGGCGATCGGTGCCGAGGACAGGCCCCGTCGTGGGTGCCGTTGCCTGTGCAGTACGCCGATTACACGCTTTGGCAGCGGCGGCTGCTCGACGACGATGGCGAGGGCGGCGAGAACGGGCTGCTGGACCGGCAGCTGGAGTACTGGACCCGGCAGCTGGACGGCCTGCCCGAGCAGGTGACGTTGCCGACGGACCGGCCCCGCCCGCCGGTGGCGAGCTACGCCGGTGACGTGGCGATGTTCACCATGGACCCGGACCTGCACCGGGACCTGCTGGACCTGGCCCGTTCCTCGGGCGCGACGCTGTTCATGGTGCTGCAGGCCGCCCTGTCCGCGCTGTTGTCACGATCGGGCGCCGGATCGGACGTACCCGTGGGGACACCGATAGCGGGCCGTACCGACGAGGCGCTGGATGACCTGGTCGGGTTCTTCGTCAACACGTTGGTGCTGCGGACCGACGTCTCCGGCGACCCGTCGTTCGCCGAGCTGCTGGGGCGGGTCCGTGAGACCTGCCTGGCCGCGTACTCGCATCAGGACGTCCCCTTCGAGTTCCTGGTCGAAAAGCTCAACCCGCAGCGTTCGGCCGCCCACCAACCCCTCTTCCAGATCCTGCTCGGCCTGCAGGAGCACCCGGACGCGGGCTTCGCACTGCCGGAGCTGCGTACGCGCCTTGAGGGCGTGAGCACCGGCCTGTCCCGGGTCGACCTGTTCATCAGCCTCGGTGAGCAGCGCGACGCCGACGGCCCGGCGGGTGTCACGGGAGCCGTCGAGTTCGCCGTCGACCTGTACGACCGGTCCACGATCGAGGCGTTCGTCCAGCGTTGGCTACGACTGCTCCGCGCCGTCGTGCGGAACCCGGAGCAGCGCATCGGCCAGGTGGAGCTGCTCAGTGCGGACGAGCGCGAGCAGGTTCTCGACCGCTGGTCGCGCGTGGCGCCGGAGCCGCCCTCGACGCTGTCGGCCTTGTTCGAGCGTCGCGCCGCGGTGTCGCCGGATGCGGTGGCGGTGATCGACGGGGAGTCGAGCTGGTCGTATGCGGAGTTGAGCGCGCGGGCGAACGCCGTCGCCTGGTCGTTGCTGGACCGGGGTGTGGGTGCTGAAGACGTGGTGGGGGTGCTCCTGCCGCGTGGGGCGTGGCAGGTCGCGGCGATCTTGGGAGTGGCCAAGGCCGGGGCGGCGTTTCTGCCGGTGGATCCGGGCTATCCGGCGGAGCGGGTGCAGTTCCTGCTCGCTGACGCTGCTCCGAAGGTGGTGCTGACCGAGGAGGCGGTGACCGACGCGTCGGGCCGGGATGAGGTCTCCGGCGTCGAGACGATCGTCGTCGGCGACACCGACGGCGTGGATCGCGACGCGGTGGACAGCGATCGCCGCATGCCGTCGCGGGTGGAGAACGCCGCCTATGTGATCTACACGTCCGGCTCGACCGGGCGGCCGAAGGGGACCGTGGTCACGCACGCGGGCCTGGCCGTCCTGGCGGCCGGAGCCGTGGAGCGCGCCGACGTCGACGCCCGCAGCCGCGTCCTCCAGCTGGCCTCGCCGAGCTTCGACGCCTCCGTACTCGAGCTGATGATGGCCATCGGTGCGGGGGCGGCCCTGGTCATCGTGAAGGAGGCGCGCTCGGCGGGCGCGGAGCTGGCGTCGGTGGTCGCGGGTTCCGGGGTGACGCACGCCTTCGTCCCGCCGTCGGTGCTGGCGACGATGCCGGTGGAGGGACTGGCGGGGCTGCGGAGCCTGGTGGTCGGGGGTGAGGCATGCTCGGCGGACCTGGTGCGGCGATGGTCGCCGGGCCGTCGCATGACGAACCTTTACGGCCCGACCGAGACGACGGTGGCAGCAACCATCAGCCGTCCCTTGTCGGGTGCGTCGCACCCGATCGGCGCACCGCTGGCGGGGACACGGACGTACGTCCTCGACGACTTCCTCCGGCCGGTGGCCCCGGGGGTGCGGGGCGAGCTGTACATCGCGGGCCTCGGAGTCGCCCGGGGTTACTTGGGCCGGCCGGCGCTGACCGGGTCCCGGTTCGTGGCGGATCCGTTCGGCCCCGCCGGAACACGGATGTACCGCACGGGCGATGTCGTGCGGTGGAACGCGGACGGCGAGCTCGAATACCTGGGCCGTTCCGACGAGCAGGTGAAGATCCGCGGGTTCCGCGTGGAGCCGGGTGAGGTGGAAGCCGCGCTGGAGCGGCAGGACGGCGTCGCCCAGGCCGCCGTACTGGCCAGGCCCGACCAGCAGGGCTTCCTGACGCTCTACGCATTCGCCCTCGCCGATCCGCAGACGGTCTCCGGCCCGCACCTGCGTGAACAGCTGCGCCGTACGCTGCCCGACCACCTGGTGCCGGCGGCCGTGGTGGTGCTGGACGAGTTCCCGGTGACACCCAACGGGAAGCTCGACCGGGCCGCCCTGCCGGAGCCCGGGTTCGAAGCGGCCGAGGGGAGCCGGTCGCCGCGTACGCCGCTGGAGGAGATCCTGTGCTCCTTGTTCGCCGACGTGCTGGGCGTGGCCCGGGCCGGGGTGGAGGACAGCTTCTTCGACCTCGGCGGCCACTCCCTCCTCGCGACCCGGCTGATCAGCAGGATCCGGGCCGCGCTCGGCGCCGAGGTGGCGCTGCGGACGCTCTTCGACATGCCGACCCCGGCCGCTCTGGCCCGGTGCCTCGACGAGGGGCCCACCGGGGCGCGTACCGCCCTGGACCGGATGCCGCGACCGGACGTGCTGCCCCTGTCCTACGCCCAGCAGCGCCTGTGGTTCCTGCACAAGCTTGAGGGCCCCTCGCCCACCTACAACATGCCGTTGGTGTTGCGGTTGTCCGGTGCGGTGGACGTGGCGGCGCTGCGGGCTGCGCTCACCGATGTGGTGGGACGGCACGAGGCGCTGCGGACGGTGTTCGGGGAACGGGAGGGCGTGCCGTTCCAGCAGGTGCTCGACGACACCGAAGTCGAGCTGTCGGTGCGAGAGACGGCCGAGGACGAGGCCGAGGGGCTGCTGCTGGAGTCCGCGCGCTACCCGTTCGACCTCTCCCACGAGCTCCCGGTGCGGGCCGAGCTGTTCGACCTCGGGCCCGACGAGTGGGTGCTCGCGCTGGTCCTGCACCACATCGCCGCCGACGGCTGGTCCCTACGGCCGCTGGCCCAGGACATCGCGACCGCATACGGCGACCGGTGCCGTGGGCGGGTCCCGGCGTGGGCGCCGTTGCCCGTGCAGTACGCGGACTACACGCTCTGGCAGCGGGACCTGATCGGTGACGACAGTGACCCGGACAGTGCCTTCAGCCGTCAACTGAAGTACTGGACCCGGCAGTTGGCCGACCTGCCCGACCAGGTCACCCTGCCCCCCGACCACCCGCGCCCCGCGATCGCCGGGTACGCCGGCGGCATCAGCACCTTCGCTGTCGACGCGGATCTGCACGGCGACCTCATGGAGCTGGCCCGGGCGACCGGCTCGACGCTGTTCATGGTCCTGGAGGCGGCGCTGGCCGGCCTGCTCACCAGGCTCGGTGCGGGAACCGACGTGGTGCTCGGCGCCGGCGTGGCGGGCCGTACCGACGAGCGGCTGGACGATCTGGTCGGGTTCTTCGTCAACATGCTGGTACTGCGCACCGACACCTCCGGCGACCCCACCTTCGCCGAACTGCTCTCCCGGGTGCGGGAGACCAGCCTGGCGGCGTACGCGAACCAGGACGTCCCGTTCGAGCAGGTGGTCGAGGCGCTCAACCCGCAGCGCTCCGCGGCTCACCAGTCACTGTTCCAGGTGGCCCTGGTCCTCCAGAACAACGCCGAGGCCGACTTCGACCTCGCGGGCCTGCGGGTCCGGCAGGAGGGACACGGCACCGGCACCTCCCGGTTCGACGTCTCGCTGAGCATCACCGAACGCACCGGCACCGACGGCGGACCGGCGGGGCTCACGGGGGTTGTGGAGTTCGCGACGGATCTGTACGAGCGCTCGACGGTGGAGGCGTTCACTCGTCGGTGGGTGCGGCTGTTGCGGGCGATGGTCTCGGCGCCTGGTAGTCGGTTGGGTGAGGTGGATCTGCTCGGGGCTGATGAGCGGGTGCGGTTGGTCGAGGACTGGGGGCGTGCGGATGCTTCCGTCGAGGCGGTCACGCTGGGTCGGCTGTGGGAGCGGCAGGCCGTCGCCCGGCCGGATGCGGTGGCTGTGGCCGACGGGTCGCGGAGCTGGTCGTACGGCCGGCTGGATGCGGCCTCGGATCGGCTCGCCTGGAGGTTGCGGGAGCGGGGTGTGGGCCCGGGCGACGTGGTCGGGGTGCTTCTGCCGCGCGGAGCGGCCCAGATCGCGACCGTGCTCGGTGTGACGAAGACGGGTGCGGCGTTCCTGCCGGTGGATCCGTCCTATCCGCGGCGGCGTATCGACCACGTGGTCGGCGACGCCCGGCCCCGCGTAGTCGTCGTCGGCGAACAAACGGCGGTACCGGCAGGTGAGTTCGACGTGCTCGTCATGCCACAAGACATCGACGCTTGGACCTGGAACGCCGATGACGCCGCCTCCGAGACGACGACGAAGGGGAGAATCCCGCTCGGCGTCGACCACCCGGCGTATGTGATCTACACATCCGGGTCGACCGGGGAGCCCAAGGGCGTGGTGGTGACGCACCGCGGCCTGGCGAGCCTGGCGGCGACGCTGCGCGAGCGGTGCCCGGCGGGCCCCGGCAGCCGGGTCCTCCAGCTCTCCTCGCCCGCCTTCGACGCGTCGGTCCTGGAGCTCGTGTGGGCCCTGGACGCCGGCGCCGCCCTGGTCGTCGCCTCACCCGAGCGCCTGGTCGGAGCCGAGCTCGCCACGGCGCTCGCCGAGCACACCGTGACTCACGCGCTGATCCCGCCTTCGGTGCTGGCGACCCTGCCCCCCTCGGCGCCCACCGAGCTGACCGGCTTCCGTACGCTCGTCGTCGGCGCGGAGGCGTGCTCGCCCGAACTGGTCCGGGCATGGGCGCCGGGGCGGCGGATGGTCAACGCGTACGGGCCCACGGAGTGCACCGTCGTCGCCAGCCAGACCGGCCCCCTCGAAGAGCCGCCCGTGACGATCGGCCGCCCTGCCGTGAACACGCGCCTGTACGTGCTGGACGAGGCGCTGCGGCTGGTACCGGCAGGGGTGCCGGGCGAGTTGTACGTGAGCGGCGCCGGACTGGCGCGCGGTTATCTGGGGCGGGCGGGGCTGACGGCGTCGCGGTTCGTCGCGGATCCGTTCGGCGGGCCGGGTGCGCGCATGTACCGGACCGGTGACCTGGTGCGGTGGAACGCGGACGGTGACCTGGCGTACCTGGGCCGGTCCGACGAGCAGGTGAAGGTCCGCGGGTTCCGCGTCGAGCCCGGTGAGGTCCGGCGGGTGCTGGAAGCCCGGCCGGAGGTGCGCGAGGCGGCGGTGGTCGCGCGCGGTGACGGCGAGACGTCGTCACTGGCCGCCTACGTGGTCCTCGCCGACGGTTCGGACGAACCGGCCGAGGCGGCTGAGGTAGCAGAAGCGGCCGAGGCGCAGATCAGCGAGTGGCACGACGTGTACCACTCCGTCTACGGCGACCTGAGCACGCCGGGCGAGGACTTCGTGGGCTGGAACAGCTCGTTCACCGGTGAGCCCATTCCCGTGAGCGAGATGCGGGAGTGGCGGGACGCCGCCGTACGCCAGGTCCTGCGGTTCGGGCCCCGACGGATCCTGGAGATCGGCGTGGGATCCGGGCTGCTGGCCGTGCCCCTGGCCGAAACCGCCGACGAGTACTGGGGCACCGACTTCTCGGCGATCGCGATCGACCGGCTGCGCCACTTCGCGACCGGACGGGGCTGGGACCACGTACGGCTGAGCTGCCAACCGGCACACGACCTCTCCGGGCTGCCCGCCGGGCACTTCGACACGGTCGTGATCAACTCGGTGGTGCAGTACTTCCCCTCCGCCGGCTACCTCCGGGACGTCCTGGCGAAGGTGTGGGACCTGGTGGCCGACGGCGGCCGGGTGGTCCTCGGCGACGTGCGCCACCACGGGCTGCTGCGCATGCTGCACGCCGCCGTACACCACCACCGCGCCCCCGGCACGCGACGCTCCACGGTCGAACAGGCGGTGGTCACGGAGAAGGAGCTGCTCCTGGCTCCCGAGTTCTTCACCGCCCTTGCCGACGCCTGTGGCGCGTCCGGCGCGGAGATACGGCTGAAGGAAGGCGCGGCCCGCAACGAGCTCACCGGCTACCGGTACGAAGTCGTCCTGCACAAGGGCGTCCCGGCCCGCTCGCTCGCGGAAACCCCGGCCCTGGTCTGGGGCCGCGACGTCACCGGCCTGGACGACCTCGAGCGAGTGATGGCCGGTTCGCCGGTCCGGGTCGTCGACGTTCCCAACGCCCGCCTGGCCGATGGCGTGGCCGCGCTGGACTCCCTCGACGGCCTGGACGCCGTGGATGCCGTCGACGCGGACCGTATGGATCCGCAGGCAGTGCGCTCCTGGGCGCGGCGGGCCGGCCACGGCGTCGTGATGACCTGGTCGCCGCGCCGCAGCGGCTGGTTCGAGTTCGTCCTGCTGCCCGGTGCCGACGACGCCGCACCGCTGACGGACGTCTACCGAGGCCGGCCGGTCGCGGCGACGTCGAACGTGCCCGCGGTCGCCCGCGCGGCCGGTGCGCTGGTGTCCGGCCTGCGGACGACGCTCAAGGAACTGCTGCCCGACTACATGGTCCCGGCGACCATCACCGCCGTCGAGCGGATGCCGCTGACCCCGAACGGCAAACTCGACCGCCGGGCGCTGCCGGAGCCGGAGATCCACTCGGCCGGCGGCCGTGATCCGCGCACCCCGCAGGAGGAGATCCTGTGCGCGCTCTACGCCGAGATCCTCGGCATCTCCCGGGTCGGGGTGGAGGACGGCTTCTTCGACCTGGGCGGGCATTCGCTGCTCGCCACCCGGTTGATCAGCCGCATCCGTGCCGTGCTGGGTGTCGAGGTGCCGCTTCGGGTCGTCTTCGCGGCGCCGTCGGTCGCCGAGCTGGCCGAGTGGGTCGAACGCGCCCGGACCGAGGACACCACCGCCGTACGGCCCGCGGTGACGGCGGTGGTGCGGCCGGAGCTGGTGCCGTTGTCGTTCGGGCAGCAGCGGTTGTGGTTCCTGCACAAGCTGGAAGGCCCGTCGGCGACGTACAACTCGCCTCTCGCGCTGCGCCTGTCCGGTCGGTTGGACGTGGCGGCGCTGGGGGCTGCGCTCACCGATGTGGTGGGCCGGCACGAGGCGTTGCGGACGGTGTTCGCCGAGCACGTCGGCACCCCGTACCAGCGCATTCTCGACGGTGCCGAGGTCACACTCGCCGTGCGCGAGACGACGGAGGACGTGGTCGAGGATCTGATGGGAGAGGCCGCGCGCTACCCCTTCGACCTGTCCCGCGAGATTCCGTTGCGGGCGGAGTTGTTCGCTCTCGGCTCCGACGAATGGGTCCTGGTGCTGGTCCTGCACCACATCGCCGCCGACGGCTGGTCCTTGCGGCCCCTGGCCCAGGACATCGCAACCGCGTACGGCGACCGGTGCCGAGGACAGGCCCCCTCGTGGCCGCCGCTGCCCGTCCAGTACGCGGACTACGCCCTCTGGCAGCGGCGGCTGCTCGACGGCGGCGACGGCGGCGGCGGCGAGGGCAACGAGAACGGGCTGCTGGACCGGCAGCTGGCGTACTGGACCCGGCAGCTGGACGGCCTGCCCGACGTGGTCACCCTGCCCACCGACCGCCCGCGTCCCGCCATCGCCGCCTATCGCGGCGAGATGAGGTCGGCGGACCTCGACGCCGCCCTCCACCAGGACCTGCTCGCGGTGGCCAAGGACGGCGGCTCGACGCTGTCCATGGTCCTCCAGGCGGCGTTCGGCGCGCTGCTCACCCGCCGGGGCGCGGGGACGGACATCCCGGTCGGCATGCCGATCGCCGGACGGACCGACGCCGCACTCGACGACCTGGTCGGGTTCTTCGTCAACACCCTGGTCCTGCGGATCGACACCTCCGGCCGCCCGAGCTTCACGGAGCTGCTCGCACGGGTGCGGGAGGCCAGCCTCGCGGCCTACTCCCACCAGGACATCCCGTTCGACCACGTGGTGGAGAAGCTCAACCCGCAGCGCTCCACCGCCCACCACCCCCTGTACCAGGTGCACCTGGCGGTGCAGAACAACCCCGACGCCGGCCTCGCGCTGCCGGGCGTGAACGCCAGCCCGTACCCCGGCCTGGTGGCGTCCGGGGTGTCCCGGGTCGACCTCACGGTCAACGTCACGGAGACCTACGACGAGACCGGCGGCGCCGGCGGCATCAACATCGCGGCGGAGTACGCCACCGACCTCTACGACGCGGACACCATCGACAGCCTGCTCGACGAGCTGGCGCGCCTCCTACGCGAGATCGTCGTCAGTCCCGATGAGCCGATCGGAGGCACAGACGTGAAACCCGCAGGAAACGCCGTCCGGTCCCGCTCCCTCCCGGAGCAGGACCGCCCGGGTTCCGCCCCCGGCACCCTGCCCGAGCTGCTGCGGACATGGTTCGCCGCCCACCCGTCCGCCGTCGCGGTCGGCGACGGCACCACCCGGTGGACGTACGCCGAGCTGGACGCCGAGGCGAACCGCATGGCGCGGTCGCTCGTCGAGCGCGGTGCCGGTCCGGAGGACGTCGTCGCCGTGCTGCTGCCGCGCAGCGCCCGGCAGGTCGCGAGCATCGTCGCCGTCGCCAAGTCCGGTGCGGCGTACCTGCCGATCGATCCGGCCTGCCCGGACGAGCGGGTGAAGCGTCTGATCGGGGGCTCCGCACCGGTGCTGGTGATCACCGACAGCGTCGGCGCCGCGCGGGTGGGATCCGGCGTGAAGGTCGTCGACGTCGACGACCCGGATACCGTCACGGCCCGGCGCCGGCTGCCGGACACCGAGCTGACGGACCGGGAGCGCACGGCGGCCGTACGGCTGGAGCATCCCGCGTACGTCATCCACACGTCGGGATCCACCGGGGAGCCGAAGGGCGCGGTCGTCACGCACGGCGGCCTGGCGGGCTCCGTCGCGTTCTGGCGGGACCGGTGGCAGCTCGCCGAGGGGGACCGGGTGCTGCAGCTGGCCTCGCCCGGCTTCGACATCTCCGTCTTCGACCTGCTCGTGACGTTCGCCGCCGGGGCGGAGCTGGTCCTGCCCGACCCGGAGCTGACCTCCGGCGAACCGCTGGCCCGGGAGCTGGACGCGGCACGGATCACGCACTTCATGACGGTCCCCTCGGTCCTGGCGTCCATGCCGCCGGACGCGCCGGCCCGGCTGCCGGGGCTGCGCGGCGTCATCGTCGGGGGAGAGGAGTGCACCCCCGACCTCGCGGAACGGTGGTCGCAGGGCCGCCGCATGATGAACGTCTACGGGCAGACCGAGACCACCGTCGCCTGCACCATGACCGAGCCCCTGGGCGCCGGGCCGGTCACCATCGGACGACCGAACCCGCAGGTCCGCGTCTACGTGCTCGACGAGCGGCTGAAGATGCTGCCGCCGGGCACCGACGGCGAACTGTACGTCGCCGGTCCCGGCATCGGCCGCGGCTACCTGCACCGCCCGGACCTGACCGCGAGCCGCTTCGTCGCCGACCCCTACGGTCCGCCCGGCGAGCGCATGTACCGCACCGGGGACCTGGGCCGCTGGACCTACCAGGGCGAGCTCGAATTCGCCGGCCGCTACGACGACCAGGTGAAGATCCGGGGCTTCCGCGTGGAACCGGGCGAGGTCGAGGCGGCGCTGACCGAACGGCCGGACGTGGCCCGGGCGGTGGTCGTGGCCCGGGCGGACCGGCAGGGCGAGCCCGCACTCATCGGATACGTGGTGCCCGCCGAGGGCGAGTTCGACCTGACGGCCGTACGGGAGGGCCTGCGCCGGACCTTGCCCGCGCACCTGGTGCCGACGGCGATCGTGCCGGTGCCGGACTTCCCGCTGTCACCGAGCGGGAAGGTCGACCGGCGGGCGCTGCCGGAACCGGAGTTCGGAGAGAGGGGCGGCCACGGGCCGCGCACCCCGCAGGAGGAGATCCTGTGCGCGCTGTTCGCCGAGGTCCTGGGGCTCCCGCAGGTCGGCGTGGACGACAACTTCTTCGACCTCGGCGGCCACTCGCTGCTCGCCAACAAGCTCATCGCCCGGATCACCGAAGTGCTGGGCGTGGAAGTGCCCATCCGGAACTTCTTCGGCGGCCCCACCGTCGCCCAGGTGGCCGAGCAGCTCGGCACGGGCGGCGGGCACGACGCCTTCGACATCCTGCTGCCGCTGCGGACACAGGGAACCCTGCCACCGCTCTTCTGTGTGCACCCGGGCGCGGCGATCTGCTGGGGCTACGCCGACCTGCTGCTGTACCTCAGCCCCGACTTCCCGGTGTACGGCTTGCAGTCGCCCGGTCTGAGCAGCCCGGACGGGCTGCCGGAGACCCTGGAGGAGGTCGCGGACGCCTGCATCGCGGAGATGCGGCGGATCCAGCCGGAGGGCCCGTACCACCTGCTCGGGCAGTCCTTCGGCGGTGTCGTCGCCCAGGCGATGGCGGCCCGGCTGGAGCGCGCCGGCCAGCGGGTCGGCCTGATCGTGGCGCTGGACTCCGAACCGGCCCGGCCCCTCACCGAGCGGGAACAGCAGCAGGTGGTCGAGGCCACCGCCGTGGTGTACGCGGGCATCCTGGAGGTGCTGGGCGTCGACGTCTCCGGCCTGCCCGACCGCAAGCTCACGTTCGCGCAGTTCTCCGAGCTGGCCCGGACCACGGGCACGGTGCTGGGCAACATCAAGGAGGACGAGTTCGGCCTGCTGATGGAGATCCTGCACCGCAATATCTCCCTCGCCGCCAAGTACCGCCCCGAGCGCGTCGACGCGGACATGCTGATCTTCGGGGCGGCGGAGGAACCCGAGCGGGTGCTCGACCCGGAGTCCTGGCGGGAGATCGTCGCCGGGACGATCACCTACCACCCGATCCCGACCAGCCACAGTCGGATCACGACACCGCCGTCGCTCGCGTTGATCGCTCCGATCCTCGAAGCGCACCTGCGGTCCGTCATCCCGAGCCGGACCACCACTCCTGACCGCGCCACCACTCCTGACCGGACCACCACTCCTGAGGAGGAGAACTGATGAGCAACCCGTTCGACGACACCGAGGGCACCTTCACCGTCCTGGTCAACGACGAGGGCCAGTACTCGATGTGGCCGGCCGCCATCGACGTACCGGCGGGATGGGACGTCGCCCACCCCTCCGACACGCACCAGGCGTGCCTGGAGTACATCGAGGAGCACTGGGTCGACATGCGGCCGCGCAGCCTCGTGGAGGCCATGCGGCACGAGCAGTCGTGACCCCGGCCGTCCGGGCACCGGTGCGGCCGGCGTCCGATTCGCGAACCGACCCAGCTGAAGGAAGAATTGTGGTCAACGATCTGATACCGGTCCGACGGGCCGGTGCGGCGACGCTGGAACGCATGGCCCGGACCTTGGGTCTGGGCCCCGGCGGAGCCGGCCTCGTGGCGGCCTTCCACACCATGACCCAGTGCTGGGGCACGGTGGCGGCCGACGAGCTCCCCCTGTCCGACGTCTCTCCCGACGGGTCGCCGATCGAGTTCGCCGCCGAACTCGACGGCGCCCACCCCGCGCTCCAGTTCGCCGTCGAGCCCATGACGCCCGGGGTGCCGGCCAAGGATCCGGCGGCGGCACGGAAGGTGATGTCGACGCTCGTCGAGCGGTACGGCGTCGACGCCGAGCGGTGGGCGGCCGTGGCCGAGGTGCTGCTGCCCGACGACGCCGCCTGTACGCACGTCGCGATGTACGGCGCCGAGGCCCGCCGGGACGGCCCGGTCCGGTTCAAGGTCTGGTTCTACCTCGACGTCGAGGGCCCGTTGCGGAACTCCGGCCTGCTCGACGCCGCGCTCGAACGCCTCGGGCTGTCCGCACGGCGGCCGGTGTTCGGGGCCCGCCCGGACGAGACCGGCGCCCGCGGCGTGCCCTTCCTGCTCTCGCTGGACCTCGCCGACGACGCCACCGCCCGGGTGAAGGTCTACGTCCGGCACTTCGCGGGCAGCGCCGACGAGATGGTCGCGGCCCTCGCCGGCTACCCGGGTTTCCGGGCCGACGAGGTCCGGTCGCTGTGCCGGCTGGCCGGTGAGCGGCCGGACTTCAGCACCCAGCCCGCCGTGACCTGCGTGTCCCTGGCCGATGCGGGGGGCGTGGACCGGACGCAGGCCACGCTCTACGTGCCGCTGTGGACCTACGCCCCGGACGACGCCCTCATCCGGGACCGGCTGCGCCGGTTTCTCGCCGCGCAGCCCGGTGCCGCGCAGCGTTACGAACGGCTCCTGGCCGACGTGGCCCACCGTCCGCTCGACGCGGGCACCGGCGTCCACAACTACGTCTCCTGGCGGCCGGGAGGATCCGGCCTACGGCGGAAGATCTACCTCTCGCCGCAGATGCACGAAGTCAACCCGCCCACGTTCGGCGTGGGACGGCGCGACCGTACCGAGGACCCGGCTGCCTGGACGGCAGCGGGAAGCGGGCGGGTGTGAACGACCGGCGGTGACGGCGGCATCGCCGGACCCGCCACCGGCCACGACCGGCCACCGCCGGCCGCCTGCCTCACGGCCGCACGCCGGCCCCGAACCCCGTCCACCGCAGATCGGCCGGCAGGTGCCCCATGTCGTTGTACAGCAGCACCGTCGGCGCCGAACCGTCGCGGTACTCGATCACCGTCAGGGCCGTGTTCCCGCAGTTCAGGCCGAGCCAGCGCACCGGAGGCGCGTCGAGGGCGTCCCGGACCAGCCAGGCCACCTGATAGGCGTGGGTGACCAGGACCTCGTGCGTCTCGGTGTCGGCGGGGCGCGCGAACCTGGCGGTCAGGGCGGAGGAGCGGCGCTCGGCCTCCTCGGCCTCTTCGGTGCCGTATCCGTCGAAGAACGGCGCCCAGGCCGGCGGCGCCTGCTCCGGTACGTGCGGTACGTGGTCGATCAGTTCGGGCGCCTCCCGTACGCCGGCCTTCGGAAGGTGGGTGCCGATGATCCCCGCGGACCGCACCGCCCTGGGCAGGGGCGAGTGCCACACCACGTCGATCGGAAGGCCGGCCAGGCGCCGGCCGACCAGTTCGGACTGCTGCTGCCCGACGTCGGTCAGTTCACCGAACGGGTCCGCCGCTCCGTGCCGTACCAGGTACACATGCCGAGTTGCCATTGCCGATCTCCTTGCAGGTCGGGCTGCTGATCAATGATTCGAGCGGTTGTTGTGAGGGTCGGGACCCTGTGCCGGGTGGTGCGCCGGGCGCGGGCGCCGGGTCAGCGGTGACGGCGCAGTGCGGTGTGGGCCGCGTCGAGGCGCTCGGCCTCGTCGCGCGCGGAGTGGTCGCCCGAGACGTCGTCCGCCCAGGCGAGCAGCCGGTGGAGGTGCTCGTGGGCTGCGTTCGCGACGACGCGGGGGGTGCCGAGGGCGACTTCGCCGCCGGTCCCGTCGATGGTGACGAGGGTGCCGTCGCCGACGGTGCGGCCCCCGACCGTCACGGAGCCGCTGCCGGCGTCGACGGTCAGGCCGCTGACACCCACGACCGCGGGCTTGCCCATGGCGCGCGCGACGACCGCGGCGTGGCTGGCCGGCCCGCCCCGCGCGGTGACGATCCCGGTGGCGACGGCGAGACCGTGCATGTCGTTCGGGGAGGTCTCCGGCCGCACCAGGACGACCGGGGCGTCCCGGGCCATGCGCACGGCCCCTTCCGCCGTGGTCGCCACCCGGCCGACGGCGACGCCGGGACAGGCGCCGAGCCCCCGGGCGAGGATGTCGGTCTCCTCGGACGGCGCGATGCGCGGCGTGCGGACGTGCCGGAGGTGCTGCGGCGAGACCCTGAGCAGCGCTTCGTGACGTTCGATGACCTGCTCGTCGACGAGTTCGGTGGCCACGCGGACGGCGGCTCCGCCGACGAACCGGCCCGGCCGGACCTGCAGGATCCACAGCTCGCCGGCCTCGAAGGTGAACTCCACGTAGCAGGCGTCGCGGTAGTGTCCCTCGATCCGGCGCAGCGCGTCGCGCAGCTCCGCCCACACGCCCGGCTCCCGCTCGGCGAGCTCGCCCAGCGGCCGGGTCGTCGACCTGCCGGAGACGACGTCCTCGCCCTGGTGGCCGAACAGGACCTCGCCGTACGGGATGTTCCCGCCGGTGTTGGGGTCGCGGCTGAAGGCGACTCCGGTGCCGCTGCGGGCGTCGCGGTTGCCGAACACCATCTGCTGGACGACGACCGCCGTGCCGAGGTCGTGGGGGATGGCGTTCAGTGTGCGGTACGTGCGTGCGCGGGGCGTGTCCCACGACGAGAACACGGCCTCTACCGCCCACGCCAGCTGGCGGGTCACATCGTCCGGAACCGGCCGGTCGCAGCGTTCTCGTACGAGGTCCTCGATCGCTTTCATCGCGGCGGCGGTGTCTCCTGCGTGAGCGGCCGCTGCGCCGTCCACGTCCGCGTTCGTGACCGCGGACGCGAAGCTCGACAGGAAGCGCAGCCGCGAGTCCAGGGCGAACGGCCGGTCGCCCGTCTCGGCGGCCAGGCCCTCGGTGGCCCCGGTCGTGAGGCCGAGGTTGAGGATCGTGCTCATCATGCCGGGCATCGAGACGCCCGCCCCGGAGCGGACCGACACCGCCAGCGGCCTGTGCGGTCCGCCGAAGACGCGCCCGGTGGAGCGTTCCAGGTCGGCGACGGCCGCCGCGAGCTCGCCGTCGAGCCCGTCGGGACGGCGCCCCTCGCGGAGGAAGGCGCGGCACGCCTCGGTGGTGACGACGAACCCGGCCGGCACCCGCAGCCCGAGGCGGTGCAGGAGGACGAGGCCGTGCGCCTTGCCGCCCAGTGTCTCCGCCGTCTCCTCGACCTGGGCGGAGATCGTGCGGATCCATTTCATCGGTGCACCCCGAGGGTGGCGAGCAGGTCTTCGTGCAGCTCCGCCCACACGGTGTGGTACGACGCGGTGCTGTCGGCCACGTACTCCAGCCGACCGGAGGCGGCGCGGCCGAGGGCTTCGGCGAGGCGGACGCGGTACCGGCCGAACCGGGGGAGTGCGGCGGCCAGTTCGGCACACACGGGGGTGACGCGCCGGTCGAGATCGGTGAACTGCTCGAGGACCTGGGCGTCGTAGACGGGGTCGCTGTGGTCGTTGGCGCTCAGGACGTCGTCGACGTTGCGGAGCTGCCATGCGGTGCAGAGGTCGAGCAGCTCCGGGTTGAGCACGAGGAACCGGTCGTACGCCGCCGTCACGGCCTTGCGGGCACCGGCGGACTCCAGCTCGCCGGTGATCCGCTCGGCGTCGGCGGCGCGGCCGGCGTCCGTCAGGCTCCAGCCGGGCAGGTCACCGGACATGCGCGTGACGAGCCGGGCGGCGCCGAGGTCGATGAGCTCGGACTCGACGTCGGACTCGTCGAGGCCTGTGACCAGGTGGAGGCGGGTGAGGCTCGCGGCGCCGGCACAGCGCAGGGCGTGCAGCACCAACAGGTTCGTGTCCGTGGCATGGGTTTGGGGCCGGTTCACGTCTTGTCCTTCTGGTATGCGGTATGCGGTGCGGTGCGGTGTGCGGGAAGGCCGCGGGACGGCATCCGTCACTCCTGGCGGCCGTAGGCGCGGACCGCGAGCGGGCAGAAGACGACGAACAAGATGGCCGACCACAGCAGGGTGAGGCCGACGCTGTTCGTCTCCGGCGTCCCGTTCAGCAGGGCGCGGCAGGCGTCCATGACGTGCGTGACGGGGTTGACGTCGGCCCACGCCCGGAGCCACCCGGGCAGGGTGTCGGTCGGGGCGGCCAGGCTGCTGCCCAGCTGGAGCGGCAGGAAGGCGATGAAGCTGAACGACAGCACGGCCTCGGCGCTCTTGACGAGGACCCCGATGAACACCGTGACCCAGCTGAGGCAGAACCCGAACAGGATCGCGAGCCCGGCCGCTCCCAGTGCGTCGAGGAAGCCTCCCCGGACGCGGAACCCGAGCAGCGTGCCGATGCCGAACAGCACCGCCACGGCGATCAGATAGCGGAGGATGTCGGCCATCACGGAGCCGAGCAGCGGCGCCGTACGGCTGATCGGCAGGCTGCGGAACCGGTCGGTGACGCCGTTCTTCAGATCGAGGTTGATGGCCGACCCGGTGGAGATCATGCCGGCGAGACCGGCGCCCATGACGAGGATGCCGGGGAAGAGGTACTGCAGGTAGTCGGCGGTGGTCCCGGCGACCGGCCGGCCGAACAGGTAGAGGAACAGGACCATGAACAGCGCCGGGGTGACGATGCCGTTCATGATCGGGCCCGGGTTGCGGGTGGTCTTCACGAGGCTGCGCCGGGCGAGCACCGCGCTGTGCCGGAGGGTGGCGAACGGGCGGGGCCCGGTGCTCCCGGGGGCCTGTGGCAGGGTCGTGGTCGTGGTCATGCTGCGGCGTCCTCGGTGTCGGCGGTGGGCGCTCCGGTCAGGGACAGGAAGACCTCGTCGAGGCTGGGCAGGCGGAACGCGAGTTCGCTGACGTCGATGCCCTGCATCCGGAGCTGGGCGGTGATTTCGAAGAACTCCGCGTCACCGGCGACGGGCACGATCAGTTCGCGGCGGCGTGAGCGGTCGGGTTCCCGCCCGGCGACCCGGGCGACGATCGCCGCGGCGGGGCCGAGGTCGGCGGCGTCGGCCGGCCGGAGCACGATCGTGTGCCCGCCGACCTCGCGCTTGAGGTCGGCGGGGGTGCCGGACGCGAGCACCCGTCCGTGGTCGATGACGGTGATCTCGTCGGCGAGGGCGTCGGCCTCCTCGAGGTACTGCGTCGTGAGCAGGACCGTGACGCCGTCCCGGGTGAGCCCGCGGATCATCTGCCACAGTTCGTCGCGCTTGCCGGGGTCCAGCCCGACCGAGGGCTCGTCGAGGAACACGACTTCGGGCCGCCCCACCAGGGCGGCGGCCAGGTCGAGCCGGCGCCGCATCCCGCCCGAGTAGGTGGCGACGGGCCGGTCGGCCGCGTCGTCGAGGCCGAAGCGGGACAGCAGCTCGCCCGCCCGCCGGCGGGCGTCCTGCCGCCGGAGGTCGAGCAGCCGGCCGATCATGACCAGGTTGGACCGCCCGGACAGCTCGTCGTCGACGCTCGTGTGCTGCCCCGACAGGGCGATGCGCCTGCGGACCCCGCCCGGATCCCGCCGTACGTCGATCCCGGCGACGCGCGCCTCGCCCGCGTCGGGGCGCAGCAGGGTCGCCAGCACCCGGATGACGGTGGTCTTCCCGGCGCCGTTGGGCCCCAGCAGCCCCAGCACCTGCCCCCGGGGAGCCGAGAGGCTCACTCCGTCGACCGCGGTCGTCCGGCCGAACTTCTTGACCAGCCCGTCGACCGCGAACCCTTTGTCATCCATGTCCGCCATGCCCGCACCCCACTCCAGATGTTCACAGCATTCCGATGACGTCATCATCTGGATGCTATCTGTATCATGGCACGGCGTAAGCGGAAGGGGCCATGGAATGGCGAGGTTGACCCGGGCGCAGCAGCAGGAGCGGACCCGTGCGGCCGTGCTGGTCGCGGCCCGACAGGAGTTCGCCGAATACGGATACGCCGAGGCGAAGGTCGACCGGATCGCCGAGCGCGCCGAACTGACGCGGGGCGCGGTGTACTCCAACTTCACCGGCAAACGCGCGCTCTACCTCGCGGTGCTCGCCGACGCCGCCGAACAGGCCCGGGCCGCCGCCGAACCGCCCCTCGCATCACCCGGCAGCGCCGCGCAGGCACTGGGCGTCTTCGCCCGCATCTGGCTCGAACGACTGCCCTTCGCCGCCGACACACCGGGCAGCGGCCATCTCCGGCTGCGCTCGGTGACCGGAGTCCTCGACACCGAACCGGCCCGGGCGGCCCTGGCCGAACTCCTCCGGTTCGAAGCCCTGCTGCTCGCCCGGGCCCTCGAACCGCACACCGCACTGCGCACCGGCACGGTACGACGGGCCGAGCTGACCCTGACCCTGCTCCACGGTGCGGCGAGCCTCGCCGAGAACGCCCCCGGAGCCGGCGACCCCTTCGACCTGACCCGCGCCGCCGAGCACCTGGCCGGCATCCCCCTCCTCGACGACGCGGACCCGCCCCACCTGCCCTACGTCCCCCCGGCCGTGCTCACGCGAGACACCTGGACGGCCCCCCGCGACCTCCGCGACGAGATCACCGGCCGCGGGTTCGGTCTTGACGACGACGGCGTGGTGGTCGTACTGGGCGTCAGGCGCCTGTCCGCGGCCGAGGACGCGATGCGCTCGGTACGACCGGGCGACCAGCTGACGTTCGTCGTCGTGACCGACGACCCCGCCGAGACCGGCCGCCTGGCCCGGCTGAGGGTCGTCGACCTCATCGCCTGCCTACGACGGGTCTTCGCCCCCGGGGACCTGCCGCGACCACGCATCGTCTTCGACGACACCGGCACGGTCCCCGCAGCCATCGGCTGCGACCCGGCCGACGACTCCACCGAGCTGGCGATCCGGACCCACGACGGCCTGATCGTGGCCCGCGCGGAGGGGCGCGGGGCGGGCCATGCGGTGGCGGGCCGCAGTGCCGCTGAGGGGCCACGCCGTCCGCTGTAGGGCCTGGGAGACGGGGTTCAGCGGCACAGGGCCGTGTCCACGACATCCTCCACGCGCTGCATGGTTGCCTTGTCGGCCGGCTGCATGCTCACCGCGACGTCGGCGGCTCGGCCGTTGTCGGTGGCGCCGCCCCGGGTCTCGTATCCCGTGGTGCTACCGCCGTGGCCCCAGTACACGCCGCGGCACGACAGCGGCGTGCTGACGAGCCCCAGTCCGTAGCGGGCGCCGGAGGCGAACGGGGGTCCGGCGGGGACGGTGGTGCGCATCTGGGCGAGCTGGGCCGCCGGGAGGAGACGACCGGCCAGGAGCGCGCTGAAGAACCGGTTGAGGTCGGAGTTGGTGGAGATCATCTGACCTGCCGCCCAGCCCCAGGAGGGGTCCAATTCCGTGCCGTCGCGCAGAGGTGCGCCTGCTGATTCCTGGTAGTAGCCCTTGGGATGAGGTTCGCGGATGGTCACGTCACCGGGGGCGGGGAAGTAGGTGTGGCGCAGCCCGATGTGCTTGATGATGCGCCGGTCGACCTCCTCGGCGAGGGGGCGGCCGGTGACCTTCTGGATGATCAGGCCGGCCAGTACGTAGTTCGTGTTGCTGTACTCCCATTTCGCCCCAGGGGCGAAGTCGGCCTTGTGCTGGAGAGCGATGTCGAGGAGCTCGCGGGGCTCGTAGTACCGGACGTCGTCGCCGAGGTACTTGACGTAGTTGGGGAGTCCGCTGGTGTGCTGCAGGAGTTGACGGACGGTGATGCGGCGTCCGTCGATACCCTCCCCGCGGACGAGGCCCTGCAGGTACGTCTCGACCGGTGCCTCGAGGCTGACCTTCCCTTCGCCGACCAGTTGCAGCATCACCACCGCGGTGAACGTCTTGGTGTTGCTGCCGATCCGCACCTGCCCGTCCCGGGGCACCTTCGCGCCGGTGGCCAGGTCGCCGACCCCTGCGGTGTAGGTACGGGTGCGGCCTTCAAGGCCCTTGACGCTCGCCAGCGCGGCAGGCAGGCCATCGGAGTGCACCAGCGCGTTCAGGCCCTGTTGAACGGTGTCCGGGCCGGCGGCAGTGGACGCCGCGGGCGGCGCCAGGACACCCATCGCCATGGTGCCGACGGCCACCGCGACCGCCGCCGACACGGCTCTACGCCGACCACCCCACCGCCGCCCGGAGGAACGAAACCTCTGCCACGCCTGCTCACGCACGAGCCAACTCCTATGGAAGCATTGGGAAACCGGCGATATGTGCCGGGCCCAACATTTCCGGATGCGACCACCCGGGACGATCCTGCTAACCGCCCAGCTCCAGGTAGGGCTACCCCGACGACAACGCCGGGGTGGACGACGCACGCGTGGCATCGGACAACGCAGCAAAGCCCCTCTCCTGACGACAGGAGAGGGGCGCGAGATCACTTCTTCCGGCGCTTGCGGGGCGCGGGCACGATCGGTGCCTCGGTTTCGCGGGCGGCGGCGTAGAAGGGTGCCATTACCTCCTCGTACCGCTTCAGGGATTCGGTCCCCAGATCAACCTCGAGCCACTTGGGAACCTGGATTTCCTTGATTTCCGTCACCGGGGAACCATCCTCGTCCACCTCCCCCGTCAGGTCCTCCATTTCCTCGGTCACCGTTACGGCGAACTTGACCGTGGTCAGATTGTCGGTCACCTCGGGGGCGAGATCGTCAAAGTCGATCCGCTGGACGAAAATCGGCGTCGTGATCGTCTGACCACCGACCTCGATCGTCTTTACCCCTTCTTCCACGCCGGGCTGACCCTTGTGGGATTCGTCTACCTCAATGAATTTGGTGCCCATGGATGGCGCCACTCCTTTTTGCTGGTGTGTGCGTAAAGTCTAGTGGAGCAGGGGCTGTTGACGCCAATTCAGAGGAGAGTCGATCCGTCCTCGGCCGGGTGTGACCTACCGCTGTCCGGCAAGGGCATGAAACCGCCAGTAATGCGCCCCCTGAGCTCTTTTCGTATTGGAAGGGCAGAGCTCGATGAACAGACAGGGCGGTGTCGCGCACTTTAAACGGGAGGCCTCGATCGGGGTCGGACGGCCGTCCAGGGCAGTCTGCGATGCCGGCCCGATCGGGCACAGCCATGGCCGTGTGTGCGGGGCCCGCTTTGACGCGGGCCTGCTTTAGGGCGTGTCCGGTGAGCCGAATGACAGGACCGGACCCACCGGACAGACCCCGTCATGGCTCCCGCGCTACGGCCGAATGACTCAGCCCGAGTGCGGCCGGTGATCGCGGACCCACGTCACCACAGTCATGATCGCGGCGAAGTACGCCGTACCGGCCACAAAGTTCACGTCCTGGACGTACTGCTCGTAGCCGTCTGCGCGCAACTCAAACGCGAAGGATACGAGTGCAGTCCCGAGCACTGCGAGCCCGGCGGACAGGGTGCCGAATGGGACCTGCTTCATTCCATGTCCTCCCAACGGTGAAACGACCTGGTCACCGCCTACTCTACGTGTGCGCTGTCAACGCACCCTCAGCTGCTTGGCATGGGCCTCACCCTGGCGCTGAGGCGCCCCCGTTGTATCCAAAACACCGGACCGAACGCTTCACGTCCGCATCACCAACGGGTGGCATGTCGGTGTTCGGCCAGGCGTCCACCGTGGATGGCGGCCCTGGTGCGGCCCCGGCCGGGACCACGCCAGGGCGTAGGGGTCAGCGGTCGCTGTTGAAATACCAGGAGACGAACTTCTGGCCCGGCAGCTCAACTTGCTTGCCCACGATGTACTTGTTACCGCTGCAGTGCTTTTCGGTGGCCCGTCTGCGCGTCATCGCCACTGCTGCCGTCTCCGCCCCGGCACTGGTGGGGCGGTCGTCCTGCCGGGTCGGCTGTACAAGTCGCCGTTGGCGGTGGCGTTGGAGACAGCGGACCGGAGGCCCGAGACTGCGTTCTCGGCCGTCGCGACGATCGAGCCCACGGCGGCGGCGTCGGCCGCGGAGGCGGGTGTGGCGAGGGCGCCGAGGAGCGCGACGGTTCCCAGGAGTACATGCACCCGCCTTCACCGACGTCATGGCACGTCCACGTGTTCCCCGCCGCGGTGGGCGGCCCCGCACTCGGCCGGACGTGGTCCTGGCCGACAAGGCGTACGCCTCACGCGTGATCCGTGAGCACCTGCGCAGCCGCGTGGCATTCGGGCGGTGACCCCCGTCCAGGCGGATCATCGCGGCCACCGCCTGCGGCGGCCTGTGGTCCGCCCGCTGACCCGAACGAACCGGCCTAGCCGTCGTCAGAGCGGGTCCGCCTGCGTCGCCGCCGCGTACACGCGCCCGGATACACGCGCCCGGATACACGGGCGACGCGGGGGCCAGCCTCAGCGCAACGCAGCGACCATGAGCCCGGAGGCAGGCCGAGGCTCGGCCAGCCGGTCGCGCGGCGCGATACCGTACGTCGGCGCCACGACGTCCGCGAAACGCGGACCCGCGTGCAGGTGCTCGGCACTGTGCCGGCTGCCGGCATCTAGCCTGAGACAAGCTCGGCCAGGTGGCGCAGTGAGTTGGTGAGATGCTCAGGGCCGAAGGGCGGGAACTCGATGTAATCCCGGATGGACTGCGGCACCGCCGACCAGTCGTACGTGAGCGTGACCTCAGTCTCGGACGGACCGAGCGGCGCAAGGTCGTAACGCCAGGTCCAGCCGCCGAACTCCAGGTGACCGCCGTCCTTTTCCTGCCCTGTCAGCCAGCCGATGGCGCGCGGCGGATCGAGCACCTGGACCTTGTTGGCCACCTGGTAGTCACCGTCCGGGTGGTTGGCGTGGTACATGTCCATCCGGAAAATCTGCCCGATCTCGGTCAGCGGTGCCCGGTCGACGGCTTCCTGAACCCAGCCGGTGCCATCGATCGCAGCATGGGTCGTCGGGTCCGCCAGCACCGCGAACACCCTTGCCGCGGGCGCGGCGACAGTCAGGGTGGCGCTCACGTTCTCCTGGTCCACGGTGTGCACGCTCCTTGTCATCTCATCTCATCTCGGCCCTCCCGCAGGCGCGGAGGGGGGCGTTACTCATCGGCCGTGTGGGCGGAACCCGCACCCGTGCCACCAATGGCGGGCTTGTACGGGTCAAGTTTCGAGGGCCGGGGAGGCGGCCTCACTCATACGCATCCTGCGACACGCCACCGCGACCAGATCGGGCCATAAGAAACAAGCCAAGATCCCGGGGGTTTACCCCATGGCCGCACTCCGACCGGCCGCATAGGCTCCCTCGGTATCCCCATGAGGGGATCACCTGATGACCTTCTCAAGAATGGTGATAGTCCATGCGTGCGCGCCTTCGTCTGCTCGCTGCCGTCGTGACGGCCGGAATTGCCGTCAGCGGGATCAGCGCGTGCGGACTGGCCAGGAAGAACTTCGAGGATGACGCCACGCTGTCGCAAAAGATCACCTCCGTGCGGCTGGAGAGCGGCTCCGGCGGGGTTACCTTGCGCGGTAAAGAGGGCGCTGCGGCAGTGCGCCTGCACCGTTACGTGGAATACGGAGGAGACCGCCCGGACGGGGTGACGCACCGCGTTGAGAACGGAGTCCTGGTGCTCGGCGGCTGCAGTGACGACTGCTCGGTTGCCTACACGGTCGACCTGCCGGCAGGCGTTCCGGTGACTGGTGAGACCTCCAGCGGTGCGATCGATTTGTCCGGGACCGGCGCGGTGAAGGTGAAGACCGGTTCCGGTGCCATCGATCTTGAAGACGTCGACGGGGCGGTCGAGGTACAAGCCTCCAGTGGCGCGATCACCGGACGGGGGCTCAGGCGCGGGCCCGTCGCCGCCACGAGCTCCAGCGGAGCCATCGACTTGACCGTGTCTTCGCCTCAGGACGTCCGGGCGGAAGCCGGCAGCGGCGCCATCACCCTCACCATGCCTGACGGTAGGTACCGGGTGACCGCCAAGAGCGACAGCGGAGGCAAGGACATCGCCGTCACCGACGACCCGTCCGGCACGCACCGAATCGACCTGACCACCGGCAGCGGCGCCATCACCGTCAAACGCTCCTGACGAGCAGAGCCTGACGCCCCCCTGAAGCCGGGCGCCCTCGGGTGCCGCTCGACCAGCAGCGCCCGGACCTCGGCGACGATGCTGCCCTCGCTCTTCGCGGAGTCGCGCCGCCGCCAGGTCTCGTCGCGCAGCTCGCGCAGGTAGCCGCGGACGTCGGCGAGGGGCCGGCGGTGCGTGCCGTCCGGACCCGAGAGTGGGAAGCCCGCAGCTACGACCACCGGCGGACCCTGCGTAATCGGTAGAACGACCGATGTGCTGGAAAGATCTTGGAACCTACGTTGGCCGCATGCAGTCACTGAACACACCCGAGCCGATCGAGAGCGGCGACGCTCCTGAGATCACACGCATCCTGGCCCGCGCTTTCGGGGACGACCCGATGATGCTGTGGCTCTTCCCTGACGGAGA
The DNA here is from genome assembly GCF_013394065.1 of Streptomyces rectiverticillatus. Lineage (NCBI taxonomy): Bacteria > Bacillati > Actinomycetota > Actinomycetes > Kitasatosporales > Streptomycetaceae > Streptomyces > Streptomyces rectiverticillatus. The sequence goes on along the minus strand of NZ_CP040752.1, from coordinate 303,355 downwards.
AGGGCGTGAGGGCCGTCTCGCCCAGTGGTTCGACGTCATGCTCACGCACAAGTACGGCCCACTCGGTCACTGTGAACGCACCGACGCGGCAGCGGCCTTCTGGACACCGCCCGGCACGGTCGAGCAGCACCCGGACGAGGGGACGCTGGCCCGCATCAACGGGCTGCTGGGCGAGCACGTGGCCCGGCTGGGGGAAATGCTGGAACTGGTCGGCGAGGCAGCCCCACGGGAACCGCACTGGTACCTTGCGGTGCTCGGCGCCGACCCGGCGGCCCAGGGCGGTGGCCACGGTGCTGCCCTGCTGCTTTCGGGCCTGGCGAAGGCGGACGCGGCCGGACTGCCTGTCCACCTCGAATCGTCGAAGCAGGCCAATATCGGCTTCTACGAGCGATTCGGGTTCACCGTGCGGGACGAGATCCACGTACCCGGAGGCGGCCCGACACTCTGGTCGATGTGGCGGGAGGCCCGCGGAGACGTGCGCCGGTAGGCCCGAACCAGGCCGACGACCGGCTCGGACTCGGCCGGGCACGTCAGTTCCGTGTCGTGCCGTCGGCCTTACGGCGGGAGAGCAGGCGCCGTCGCACCAGCACCAGGGGAACGGCGCCGGCGAGGGCCACCGCGGTGGGGGTGGCGGCGGCCGCCTTGTCGAGGCCCTTCTGGTCGAAGGTGGCGGGGACGGGGAGGGTGTCCCAGCGGTCGACGGGCCAGGCGATGACGATGGCGCGGCCCACCACGTCGTCCACGGGGACGAAGCCCTTGTCGTCCTCGTCCTGGTGGTAGCGGGAGTCCTCCGAGTCCTGTCGGTGGTCGCCCATCACCCACAGCCGGTCCTCGGGCACCGTGACCTTGAACTGGCTCCCCGGGTTCATGCTGCACGGGGTGTTGCCGGGGAAGACGTAGGGCTCCTCCAACGGCTTGCCGTTGACCTTCAGCGGGCCGGTGCCCTTGCACTCGACGGTGTCACCGGCGACGCCCACGACCCGCTTGATGAGGTCCTTCTCGCCGGCGGACGGGAGCAGCCCGATGAAGCTCAACGCCTTCTGCACCAGGTTGGGCTCGGGCGTCGGATGGTCCTTCATCCAGTTTCCCGGGTCGCGGAAGACGACGACCTCGCCGCGCTCGGGCTTCGAGCCGAACCACGGGGTCAGCTTGTCCACCAGGACCCGGTCACCCGGTTGCAGGGTGTTCTGCATCGAGTCCGAGGGGATCGAGAACGCCTGCACCAGGAACGTCTTGATCAGCAGCGCCAGCACCAGCGTGACCACGATGAGCAGGGGCAGTTCCTTCCAGAACGACCGCTGGGCCTTCGCGGACCTGCCGGATCTGCCGGCCCTTCTCCACTTCCTCGTCCGCCCCACCGGCTCCTGCTGATCGGGCCCCTCACCCGGGCCGTCCTGTTCCGATCGCGTGCCGACCGCCACGTCCCCCACGTTCCCCACGTCCCCTCCTCGCTCCGGCCACCGCCCGCTCCGTCCGCGGTGCGGGTCCCGGAACCCCCGGTCGAGCGGGATGTTCCGGCGATGTCACCTTATGCGAGGAGGGGCGACGGCCCGCCGCGCGCCCGCCGGAGCCCTACCGGGCCAGTTCATTGTCGGCCGCCACCTCGCAGGTGGCGGCCGTGGACCGGCGCGCCGATAGGCCGAGCAGGCCGAGGACGGCGAGGGCGGCCAGCGAGGTGCCGGTCACCATCCACATCGCGGTCTGCATACCCTGGGAGAAGACCTGGCCGTAGACTTCGCCGACCTCCGGTCCGCTGAGGGAGGTGTGCTGCCGGAGCAGCGCCGTGGCGTGCTCCGGTTCGCCGACCACGGACTGCGTCCAGGGGCCGGTGGGCGCGTGGCGTTCGGCGAGTTCGGCGTTCAAGGTGCGTTCGCCCTGCAGGCGATAGAGGTTGATGGCGGCCGCGAGTCCGATGGCTCCGCCGAGGTTGTGGAAGGTCCAGGAGGCTCCGACGGCGAGTCCCGCCTGCTGCTCGGGCACGGCGGACAGCGCGGAGACCGTGGCGGGGCCGAGAATGAACGCCCAGCCGAGGCCCATGGCCACCAGCGCGAGGGCGAGGTATCCGATGGAGCTGTCGGGGGCGATCCGCGCGAGCATCAGGGCCGAGACCGTGAACGCGGCGAAGCCGACGGCCAAGAGCTTCCTGGGGCCGTAGCGGTCGGTCAGCCGGCCGACGCCGGGGGAGAGCGCCGCCATGACGGCGGTGCACGACAGCAGCAGCGCACCGGTGGCGTAACCGTCGTAGCTCCGTACGCCGCTGAGGTAGAGGGGCAGCAGGAACAGCACGGTGGCGTAGAAGCAGGCCAGGGCGAAGTCGGAGACGATGGCGCCGAGGAAGGCGCGGTGGCGGAAGAGCCGGAAGTCGATGATGGGGTCGGCCGCGCGGCGTTCGACGGCGTGGAAGGCGACGAGGGAGGCCGCCGCGAAGGCCAGCAGGCCCAGGGTGCGGGCGCTGGACCAGCCCCAGTGGTCGCCGAGGGTGAAGGCGAGGACCACGGCGGGGATGCCCAGGCTGATGAGCACGAGGCCGGGCAGGTCCAGGCCGGGGGCGCCCTGGTCGCGGGACTCCTTGACGCTGAAGGAGCACAGGGTCAGGGCGACGGCGATGAGGGGGACGTTCAGCCAGAACACCCAGTGCCAGCCGACGGCGGAGACGATGACTCCGCCGAGCAGCGGGCCGACGGCCAGTCCCAAGCCGTTGACGCCGTAGAGGGCGCCGATGGCACGGCCGCGCTGCGACGGAGGGAAGGCGTTCTGGACGATGGCGCCCGTGGAGGTGTAGAGAACGGCTCCCGCGGCGCCTTGGAGGAACCGGAAGGCGATGAGCCAGCCGGTGCCCGGGGCGAGTCCGGCGCCGAGGGAGGCCAGGGCGAAGACGACGGTTCCGGTGTAGAGGAGGCGACGCCGGCCGTAGGTGTCCGCCAGCCGCCCCATCGTCACCATGAACATCGACAGGGCGACGATGAACATGTTGACGATGAGCTGGAGGTCCGTCACGGAGGCGCCGAGATCGGCCTGGATCTGTGGGGCGGCGGTATTGACGATGGTGAGGTCGATGCAGCCGAGGAAGCTGATGAGGCCGACTCCGGTAAATGCCCACCACTTGCGGTCGGTCGATGCTGTCACGGTGATGTTCCCCTACACCGGGTCGGGTCAAAGGGCGGTCAGATGGTGTCCGGGACGGTGGCGGCCCGTTTCTTGAACTTCAGGGGGAGCCAATCCGCCTTGCCGGGGTATGCGTCTTCGACGAACAGCCGGCGAGTCTCCGCCATAGCCATCGTCATGGGCTGCGGATAAATCACATAGTCGTATCCGCGGTGTGCCCAGGTCGGCATGATGACGGGGCATTCCTCGATGAGGTAGCTCAGGCAATTCCGGGACGCCGCGGCGATATCCGCCGCCGGGTCGCGCGCCGTGAGACGGTCGAGGAACTTTCCGACGGTGCGGAGCAGGGCCTGCCGGTAGCGCGGGTCGTGCTCGTAGGCGTCCTCGACGTGCTTGCGGAACTGCGGGTAGACCGGGTCGCGCAGGGCATCGTCCCAGCGGAGGACATCGCTGATCGCGGAGAGCCGTGCGAGTGTTTTCTCGTTGCGCTGCAGCCACTCGTCCCCCGCCCTGAGTGCGCGGTCGTAAGCGTCCTGCCGGGAAAGCCCGAGATAGTTGGTGCGCTGCAGAGTATCAGCGACGGCTATGGTCACTTGCTGAAACCCGCCGCGTCGGATGAGTTCCACTGTGGCGCGGAGTTTGTCGCCCTCGTGGTAGCGCTGGCCGACGCTCACCAGCAGGACGGCCCGTTTCCCGGCGAGAGAGAGTGACTTGGCCCTCTCGCCGAAACTCGCCTTGCTGCGACCGTCGAGGACATAGGAGTGCTGGACGAGACCGTCGTCGTTCACCGTCAGCTCCACAGTTCGAGCGGGAGGTCGGTGCCGTAGTAGCCGAGGAAGTGCCCCAGGGTGATGCGCGGCTCGTCCCCTGACGGGCGCACGGCGTGGATCTGGCGCGGGTTGAGCAGGAGCAGATCGCCCGGGGCCGGCTTGACGACCTCCACGGGCGGGCCGATCTTCTCGCGGTCGATCCCCCAGGTCCGCCCGCCCATGAGGTGGCGGTAGGCGTCCTCCCCGGGCTCGGTCCCCCACAGCTCCAGCTCTCCGCCGGTGCGCGGGATGTTGATGTAGATGTTGACCGAGAGCTGCGCCGCGAGGCGGCGCGCGTGCTCGGCGGGCAGGTTCCGCTCGAGGGCGTCGGTGTGCGGATTGAGGTCGACGTTCTTGTCCTGGAAGCGGCAGATGCCGATGAACGCCTTGCGGCCTTCGACGTGCATCAAGCCGGCCCCGGCGGCCCAGGTCTCCTCCAGCAGCAGCCGCAGGACGTCGCTGGGCGAGGCGTAGGGCGCGAACAGGTCACGCATCCGCTGGATGTTGGTGCGCGCCTCGGCGTGATAGCGGTCGCGCGAAGCGGTGTCGCTGATCTCGGAGTAGGCGAATCCGATGCGCTTGAACTCCGCGGCCTGACTCAGGCTGCCCCGGTCGGGGTGGTCGAAGAGCTGACGCCGCGCCGAGGCGAGCGCATCCGGGTGCACGAACCCCGGGATGTGGACGGCCAGCGTGGTGCCTTCGACGACGGAGAGGATGTCTTCTTGGGACAGCCGGCATGAGGTGGTGCGCTTGACGTTGATGATGGTCCCCCGTGTGTGCGGCCCGCGTGCCCGGCAGTGAGGCGCGGGGGCGTTTTGCAGGTAATGCCATCATCTCGACCGTTAACTACGGGATCCTCATGCTGTGTATCGATTCGTAGGTGCACCCTTGGATGAGGCAGGCGCATCGGCCGTTCCTCCCGACGGCGGAGACGACCGCGTGGCGCCTCCACCGCGGGGCAGGGGGCGCACCCCGGATACCCGCCATGGGCGCGTGCCTGTGCGTTCACACCCTCGACGGTGCGTCCCACATCCCCGACGGCGCGTCCCACATCCCACATGCTTGGGCACGGCTGCTGCGGCTGCTGCGGCTGCTGCGGCTGCTACGGCGGCCGGGCTCACCGCCCGCCTGACCTCCCCAGCCACCGGCGGCTCACGCCCGGCCCCAACGGACCTCCTGGACAGGGCACATGCGCCGGAGTCAGTGCGTCACAACCAGCTGACACGGGCGTCCGCGATGTCCTCCTCGGCCAGGCCGGCGGGCGGACGGGCCAGCTCCCCCTTGGCCACGCCGTCGAGCAGCCTCCGCACCGCCGCCATGATGTCGGGGACGGCGTTGCGGAGGTCGGCGGCGTCGCCCGGACCCGCCTCGGAGGACGGGACGCCGGCCTCCGCCAGGAGGGTGTCGAGGTCCGCCAGCCTGCCGGCCACCCAGTCCAGCGGTGCGGCGGAGAGTTCTTCGGCGAAGACGCGTCCGCCGGGCTCCCAGCCGTCGAACTTCGGGTGGTGATGCGCCCGGTCCAGGCTGCCGGACGGGCCCGCCGCGGACTCCAGGAGATCGGCCCGCCACACCGGGCGGTCGACCACGATGGGCCGCGACGCGTAGATGCCTCCCGGCAGGTCTCCGGGCCGCAGGACGCGGACCTCCAGGCGCACCCCCCGCTCGGCGCCCCCCTGCCCCGGGATCGGGTCGGGATCCACGAAGTACATGTCGCTCGCCGCCACGCCGATCCGCTCGAAACCGAAGACGTACAGCATGTGCCCTCCCGGATGCCCCGACCGACAGAACCGCTGTCCTCAGAGTGGGGCGATACCCGCAGGCGCGCCAGAGGGCCTGATCGCGCCACGGGGCAGTCTCCTGGTCAACTCCTACTTGTGGTCGTGCTGCCGGCGCACCATCTCGGTGATCCAGACGGGCGCGAACGGAGACGTGCAGCCCGGGGACGTCGGATAGTCCTTGAGCACCCCCAGGCGCTCACCGATGTCGATCGCACGGGTGCGGTGCTCGGCGTGCTCGATCCCGATCTGAGCCAGGCAGTGGTTCATCGCCCACTGCAGGCGATCCGGGGCGTCTTTCATCTCGGCCTCGATGACGTCGAGCAGTCCTGCGAGGTCGAGGCCCTCGGGATTCTTCGTCACGCGTTCGGTGGTCAGCGCCCAGCCGGCACTCGCGACCACGGGGTCCGGATCGGCGGACCAGGCCAGGCGCAGCGCTTCCGCGTGCGGGTTCTTCTTCACCACGTAGTTCACGAGCCAGTCGTGCACCTTGGGCGTGCGTGCCTCGCGCAACATGACGTCCAACTCGTCACGTTCGAACGCCTTCGGGCGGCAGATCAGGATCGCCAGCAGTCTTGCCGCGGAGTCACCGGTCTTCCAGAGCCGGCCCGCGAGTTCCTGCTGCGTCTTCAGCCGTTTCGCGAGCGCGCGCAGCTTGCTGAGGTTCACACCGTGATCGTCGCCGTGCTTCTTGTTCACCTCGCGTGTCTTCGGGTCCTCGAGCTCGGCCAGCTCGGCCATCACCTCGGCCAACGCGGTCTCGGCCACCTCAGCCTCCTGTCCCTGCACATGCGAGATTCAGCCTACGACGGGAGGCGGCCTCCTGCCGTACATCGGTCCATACCGGTATAGATGTACCCCGCGTGTCATCCGGCTGCCCGTCACCTCGTGCGCTGCCGGGGCCTTGATGTGAGCGTGGCAGTACAGCTGGAGCCCGAGTGGAGCCCGAGTGCTGGAGGAGGCGATCGTCGTGGCCGGAACCGAACCGGTCGGGGGCCTTCACGTTCGGCCTAGTCAGCGTGCCCGTGAGTCTGTGCTGCGCCGCCGACCCCTGAACTACGCACCCCGGGGCTTCGAGCGCAGGCCGTGTCTCCGCCTGCAGCTGGATAGATGGAATGGTCATACCAATGCGGTGACCGTTGAATTCCCCGCACCCTCCCCCCACCATGGCCTCGGAGGCACCTCATGCCCGAGCACCACTCCGGCCCGGGCCGCCCGCATCCCCCCACAGCGGCGGCCGCCCTCCTCTCCCTGCTGACCGTACTCACCTTGCTCGTCACTCTCCCCGGAACCGCCGCCGCGGTGGCCGGAAACGACAGCCGGCCGACCCACCCCGAGCAGGACTGGATGGGCTCGACCATCCGCGCCCACGAGGGCGAACGCGGCCCGGCCGCCAAGGGCTCCTCGCTGCCCGACACCTCGCTGTCCGGCCTCCCCCTGGCGGGCCCCTCGGCGGCGCCCCCGGCGAGCGCCGCGGTGAGCGCCGTGGTCAAGGGCGTGGACGTCAGCAGCCACAATGGCAACGTCTCCTGGTCCAAGCTCTGGAACAGCGGCATCAGGTTCGCCTACGCCAAGGCGACCGAGGGCACCAGCTACACCAATCCCTACTTCGCCCAGCAGTACAACGGCCCGTACGACGCGGGCATGATCCGGGGCGCTTACCACTTCGCGCTGCCGGGCAATTCCGGCGGCGCCGCACAGGCCGACCACTTCGTCGAGCACGGCGGCGGCTGGACGGACGACGGCTGGACGCTGCCGGGCGTGCTCGACATGGAGTACAACCCCTACGGCAGCACCTGCTACGGCCTGAGCACGGGCCGGATGATCGACTGGATCGAGGACTTCCTCGACGCCTACCGGGACCACACCGGGCGCGACGCGGTGATCTACACCTCGACCGCGTGGTGGAAGAAGTGCACCGGCAACTACGGCGGATTCGGCAAGTACAACCCGCTGTGGGTACCGCGCTACGGCTCCTCCTCCGGTGAGCTCCCGAACGGCTGGGGCTTCTACACCTTCTGGCAGCACACGAACACCGGCCCCACCGTCGGCGACCACGACCGCTTCAACGGCTCGTACAACAGGCTCGAGGCGCTCGCCTACGGCTGACCAAGTGTTCGCTCATGTCACGGCCGGGCGTCGGGCGGTGTGATCTCCACCAGGCGCGGAGCGGAGAAGCACCAGCGCAGCCACAGCACGGATTCGATGTCCCAGAAGGGCGCGGCGGCCAGGCCGTCCGCCACCGGGATGCGGAATCCCTGGGCTGCGACGATCGCGCGCAGGGTCATGTGCACCCCGGCGAAGTCCCGGGCGGCCTTCGCCCAGTCAGGGTAGACGTCGTCGCCGCGGACCAGCGGGTAGAGCCCGACGAAAGCCGCCCAGTCGCTCGCGCCGCCGATGTCGAGGACGTCGGCGGTGGGGTCGGTGACCGGCAGCTCCCAGGTCTGCCAGGGCCGGGGGTGGAGACTCGATCCCAGATCGAGATACATCCGCCACATGCCCGGCCCGTCACGCCGCGCCGTGGACGTGTAGAGCCCCAGGTGGAACGGCTTCGTGCCGGGCGGGCCGGAACCCCTGCCGGGTGCGGTGAACCGCTCCCGGTCCGGGGCGGGCCGCCGGTGCGGCATCAGCTCGTGCGGGCTGGTGCCGATCCAGTGCTGTCGCGTCCGGTCGAGCGGCCCCCGGACGAGACACTCCTGGTCCCGGGCCAGCCGGGCCAGCAGCAGGCAGCTGTCGGCCATCTCGTCCGCCGCTTCCACCTCGGACGGGGCAAGGACGGCCGGACCGCCCGCCAGGGCCGTCATCTCGGGCTCGGTCCACCCCGTCATGACGGAGGTGAAGTGGCGCAGCCCGGCGTCCGTGCCGGCGGTCAGGTCCGCATCTGCGTCGAGCTGTGTCACTCGCCGGCGCAGGATCCGGGCAGGGATGGGGCGCACACCGTGACCCTTCCCCGGTGGCGCCCCCCTGCAACACGGTGCCGTCCTTCCGGCGGCAGCGGGTCAGCAGGTGAGAGCGACCTCCTGGCCGAGGCCGTTGGCGGAGGCGGTCGGCGGCCGGTAGCCGGGCGGGAAGACGACCTTGAAGTACATCCAGCCCCGGTAGTTGCCGGGGCTGCACCTCACGGCGGCGTTGTTCTGGGCGCTGCGGGTGTTCCTCTGGGTCCTCAGCGTCGACTGTTTGACGAGGTGCCCGTTCTTGTACAGGGCCGCGCGCGTGGTGATCTCCGGCACCGGTGCCGAGCACGAGACCGTCACGACGACGTTGACGGTGCCGGGCACGTGGGTGGAGTTGTGCGGGCGCTGTACCTGGCCTTCACATCGGATCACCGCGGACGCGTCGGCGTCCGAACCGGCCTTGCCGGCTTCCACGCTGCCGCTGTGGTCGTCGGCGCCGCGTCCCTCCGGCACGGTGACCGGAGGGGACGGGTCGCCCGCCGCCCCTCTCGCCGCGGCGGGTGAGGTGCCGCCGACGAACGCCAGGGCCGCCATCGACGCGGCGGCGACTGCCGTCCTCCATGTGCGCATATCTGCTCCTCCGTGTGCGGCTGCTCCGGTTTGGGTGTGAGCACACCAGGAAGAGACTGTACAAAGGGTAATCGTTTCATCGCGAACAGTGACATATGTTCGAATGCGGCCTACCTATCGGCCTTGCTCAGCCGGTGTGAGCGGGGTGCGCGTCAGGGCCGGTGCTGGACGGCCAGAGAGTGTCGGGGAAGACGGCCTCGTCGGAGTCGGTGTCGGGCATGAGAGTGGTGAGCATCTGCTGGGCGGTCTCGGCGTTGTCGGTGGCGCGGGGCAGCATGACGCTCTCGTAGGCGTCGAGGGCCGCGTCGATGGTGGAGTGGTCGGTGACGGCTCGGGCGAGTTCGGCGCCGTCGAGCAGGGCGAGGTTGGCGCCGACGCCGGCGGGCGGCATCAGGTGGGCGGCGTCGCCGAGCAGGGTGATGCCGGGCACGCGCCGCCAGGAGTGGGGGACGGGGAGGACGAACATGGGCCGGTTGATGAAACCGCCCTCGTTCTCGCGCAGGATGTCCAGCAAACTCCCGTGCCAGCCCTGGTACTGGGCGAGGAGGCGCGCGCGTACGGCTTCGGTGTCCGCGAGGTCGAGGCCGGCGTGCCAGTCCTGGGGGCCGCGGAAGGTGATGTAGGCGCGGACGTGCCCGTTGCTGCTGCGCTGCAGCACCAGGCTGCGGCGGCCTGCCTTGGCCGTCATGGTGCCGCGACCGACCAGGCGGGCGATGCCCGGGTGACGGTGGTCGACATCGTCGAAGTGGGCTTCCACCATCGTGACACCGGCGTAGGAGGGTTGGGCGTCGGAGAGCGCGGAGCGTACCCGGGACCAGGCGCCATCGGCGCCGATGACCAGGTCGAAGTCCTCGATGGTGCGGTCGAGGTGGTGCAGGCGAGCGGCATGGGGGAGTGGGGTGACGGTCCTTACGGAGTGGCCCCAGCGGACCGTGCCGGGGGCGAGGGATTCCAGCAGGAGGGCGCGCAGCTGACCGCGGTCGATCTCGGGCCTGCTCAGATCGCCCTCACCGGCCTGGTCGTGGCGTATCAGGGACGCGTGGCGGTCGTACAGGCGCCACTCCTGGCCTTCGGGCCGGGACAGGGCGAGGAATTGGTCGAACAGACCGGCTGCGCGCAGGGCTGCCTGGCCGGTGTCTTCGTCGATGTCCAGAGTGCCGCCCTGTGAGCGGGAGTGGGGGTGGGTCTCGCGCTCGAAGACCGTGACCGGCACGCCGTGCTGCTGCAGGACCCGTGCGCAGATGAGGCCGCCGAGGCCGGCGCCGACGATCGCGATGCGAGGAGTGGTGGACATGGGGGTCATGCTCCGTTCGACGGTGGAAGAGGGTGCGGTCGGGACTGCTCGTCCACAGAAGCACAGCCACTCCAAAAGTACAACGGCTCCGATTTTCGATCCGATCGTCTTTACGATCGAGTCACCTCAAGCAGGTAGGGTGGGTGCATGGTCGAGACGACGGCAGGACGCCGAGAGCGCAAGAAGGCCCGGACCAGGCAGGCCCTGGCGGATGCCGCACTGAGGCTGTTCACCGAGCGCGGCTTCGACAACGTCGGCGTGCGCGAGGTGGCGGAGGCGGCCGATGTCTCGCTGAGCACGCTCTTCAAGTACTTCCCCAGCAAGGAAGCCCTCGTCTTCGACCTGGACGCGGACATCGAGAGCGCCCTCGTCGCCGCCGTTCGCGACCGAGCTCCCGGCCGGTCCGTGCTGCACGCCCTGCGCGACCACATGGTGCACACCCGTACCGCCGTGCGCACCGACGACCCCACGTTCGTGCTCGTCGAATCCACTCCCGCGCTGCGGGATTACGCGCGGCGCATGTGGTCGCGCCACGAGAAGACGCTGGCCGCCACTCTCGCCGAGGCCACGGGGCTCCCCCCGGAGGACCCCGCCGTCGCCGGCCTGGCACGCTTCACCCTGGAAGCCCCCAGCATCGCCCGTGCAAGCGAAGACCCGGCCCGGACCATGCGCGACTTGTTCACCCTGCTGGAAAACGGCTGGGCCACCACGCCCTTGGTGCGGCAGGAAGACTGCTGAGCACGTTGCAGAGGAGGCTCTGCAGAGAACTATGCGGCGAACTATGCGGCGAACTATGCAGAGATCCTCTGCAACTTACGCTGTCGGCATGGCCCATGAACCCGAGCGCACGTCGCAACCCGCCAAGCCCACACGCCGCATGACCCGGGGAACACGCCGCGGCGGACTCCTGCGGCGCCACCGGGACTTCCGTCTGCTGTGGTGCGGCGAGACCGCCGGCAAGTTCGGCGCGTCCGTCACCGGGGTGGCGATGCCGCTCATCGCCGTCACCGACCTGCACGCCGGCACGTTCACGGTCGGCCTGCTGACCGCGGCCACCTGGAGCCCTTGGCTGCTCATCGGCCTTCCGGCGGGCGCCTGGGTGGACCGGAACCGACGCAGGCCGATCATGCTGGCCGCCGCCGCGGTCTCCTTCATCCTGTTCGCCGGTATCCCGGTCGCCGCCTGGGCCGGGCAGTTGAGCGTCGGTCTGCTGCTGGCCGTCGCGCTCCTGACGGGCACGGCCGCAGTGTTCTTCCAGACCGCTTACAGCGCCTACCTCCCCGGCATTCTGGAACCCGACGACCAGCCCGAAGGCAACGCCAAGCTGCACGGCAGCGCATCCGCCGCACAGATCGCCGGGCTCAGCTCGGGCGGCCTGGTCGCGCAATTCGCCGGTGCGGTCAACGCGATGTTCGCCAACGCCGCGACGTTCCTCGTATCCCTCCTCTGCCTGTCGGGCATCCACCACCGCGAGCCACGCGCCACCAGAACCGCTCGCCGCTCCAAAAGTCTGGTCCGTGACATCGGTGAGGGCCTGCGGCTGGTCGCAGGAGACCCCTGGCTCCGCACCCTGACCCTTTTCGGAGCGACCTCCAACCTGGCCCTGATGGGGTACCAATCGATCCTGGTGGTCTTCCTGGTCCGAACCGTCGGACTGGACCCCGGCCCCGTCGGCGCAATCATCGCGGCCGCCGGTACTGGGGGCGTCGCCGGAGCCTTCGTCGCCCGCAGGGTCGCCGGCCGGGTCGGCACGGCCCGCGCGACGCTGCTCTTCGAACTGGGGCTTGCCGTATTCGCCCTGCTCATCCCGCTGACCACCGCCGGAGCCGGAGCCTTGCTCTTCATAGCCGGCGGCTTCTGCGTCTCCGCCGGTGTCGTGGCGGGCAACGTCATCAAAGCGAGCTTCCAGCAGCGCTACTGCCCACCGGAGCTCCTCGGCCGCCTCACCGCCACCACAGCATTCCTCAACTACGGGACCATCCCGCTGGGAGCATTGCTCGGCGGAACGCTCGGCGAGGCCCTCGGGGTCCGCGCGGCCATGTGGATCACCACAGCAGGCGTCCCTCTCGCCGGGCTGCTCCTGCTCTTCTCCCCTATCGGGCGGACCCGGAACCTGCCGACGTCCGGCGCGGTCGATGCCTCGGGCGTCGCCTGCCAGGGTGTGAACGTGCGGGTGCCGGACTCGGCTTGACGGTTGGAAAAACCCTTGGCGCCCTGGACGTCCGTACTTCTAGAGTGACCGGTGTCCAGGTGCGAAGGCGGGGCCTACTTCGACTCTTCATCGGGAGGTCGCGGGTTCGAATCCCGTCGCCGGCACACAGGCCGGCGTAGCTCAGAGGCAGAGCACCTTGTCGGTTCCGCCGCCTTGAACTCTGGACGCCAAGCTTCAGCACCTCCCGGTGCGCGGGCCACGGCTACTTCGTTGTGATCGAATCCCATGCCGTGGCCACTTTGAACTCGGGAGGCGCGGCACCGGGGTGTCCGGTACGCAGGTGACGTTTGTCGTGATCTCGAGCGCCCCCGTGCCGGCGCTTCCCCGACGGAATTCGGGGGAATTCACATGGCACGCTTCAACACCCGTGCTCCCAAGGCAGCCGGGCCCGTCTCGCCCGTCACCACGACCGGGCGCACCCGCACGCACCTCGGCGGCAAGGGGCACGCGCGGGACGACCGCTCCGAGCTGTTCCTGCTCGCGGTCGCCAACTTCGTCTCCCAGCAGACTTACCACGAGAGCGGTACCAGTCGTGACGACCGGTTCGCCACGCTCGTACGCAAGCTCGCCGTCGAGGACCCCGCCTGGACCGCCGGCCTCCTTCGGTGGCTGCGCGGCGACGGCCGGATGCGCACCGCCTCCCTGGTCGGCGCCGCCGAGTACGTCAAGGCCCGCCTCGACGCCGGTGCCACCGACGGCCCCACCAACCGCCAGGTCGTGGAGTCCGTACTACGCCGCGCGGACGAGCCCGGCGAGATGCTGGCCTACTGGACCCCTACCTACGGCCGGAACGTCCCGAAGCCCGTCAAGCGAGGCATCGCCGACGCGGTCAAGCGCCTGTACACCGGCCGCAACCTCCTGAAGTACGACACCACCTCCAAGGGCTACCGCTTCGGCGACGTCCTCAACCTGGTCCACCCCACGCCCGACCCGGACAAGCCGTGGCAGGGCGCGCTGTTCCAGTACGCCCTGGACCGCCGCCACAACCCGGACACCGCTGTCCCGCCCGCCTCGGATCGCACTCTGACCGCGCACCGTGCGCTGATGACCGTGCCAGTGGAGGAGCGGCGGGCCGTGGTCACCGGACCCGGCGGCGCCGAGCGGCTCGCCGCAGCGGGCATGACCTGGGAGGCGCTGGCCGGTTGGCTGCAGGGCCCGATGGACGCGGCGGCGTGGCAGGCCGTCATTCCCTCCATGGGCACGATGGCCCTGGTCCGCAACCTGCGGAACTTCGACGAGGTCGGCGTATCCGACGAGGTCGCCCAGCAGGTGGCCGCTCGCATAGCCGACCCGGACGAGGTCGCGCGGTCCCGGCAGTTCCCCTTCCGGTACCTGGCCGCCTACCAGCACGCGCCCTCGCTGCGCTGGGCCTACCCGCTGGAGCAGGCCCTGGGCCACTCGCTGGAGAATGTACCGCGGCTGCCCGGCCGCACCCTGGTCCTGGTCGACCGCTCCGGCTCCATGTGGTCACCGCTGTCCGACCGCTCCCGGCTCAACCGCGCGGACGCCGCCGCCATCTTCGGCACGGCCGTGGCGATGCGCGCGGCCGACGCCGATCTCGTCGAGTTCGGCACCACCAGCGCGCCCGTGACCTACCGCCGGGGCGAGTCGGTCCTCAAGGTGCTCGAGCGGTTCGGGAGCCTCGGCGGCACCGACACCACCGAGGCGGTACGCCGCCACTACCGCGGCCACGACCGGGTCCTGATCGTCACCGACGAACAGGCCGCCCACCACCATGCGGGCGACCCGACCGAGCAGGTCCCGGCCCACATCCCGGTCTACACCTGGAACCTGGCCGGTTACCGGCCGGGCCACGGCCCGTCGGGATCCGCCGAGCGGCACACCTTCGGCGGGCTCACGGACGCGGCATTCCGGGTGGTGCCGCTGCTGGAAGACGGCCGGGACGCCCACTGGCCCTGGGAGGACTGAGCGCAGGCGCAGGCGCAGGAGCAGACGCGGGCGCGGCCCCGGTCTGCTCCATCTCCGCGTCTCCGGAGCGCCGGCGCAGCCGAAGCGTCCGGAGGGCGGCTGACCATGGACCCGGGTTGGGTGCGCACCGAACTCGGTGGGCCGGACGCCGAACTCAGCGTGGAGGAGAGCATTCCCGGGGTGGCGGAAACGATCGAGAGCCACCGGGGGGAGCCTGGCCTTCACTTCACCAGTGCAGCGTTCAACTGGCCGGGAATGCCCTTGGTCTATGCCTGGCGCAGCGGAAGTATCCCGGGTGTTGGCAGACCGTCCACGATCTGGGAGTTGCCCATGAGTTCACGTGTGACACGTATCGCCATAGCCGCAGGTGCCGGCCTACTGGTCCTGGCGGCCGGGAGCACCACCGCGCAGGCCCGGACGGAGTCCGTGTCCGGAGGCAGGACCTGCCTGGTCAACGTCGATACCAACAGCACCCGGTGCTTCGGGACGTTCCGCGAAGCCGTTACGGCCTCCACGGACGGACGGATCACCGACGCGCCCCTGTCGGGCAAGGACGCCGCGCGGGACCGGAAGCTGGTCGACAGACTCCGCGTGTCCTCCGCCGAGAGAGGCGGCCTGAACGCCGAGCTCGCCATTCTCTACGAGCACTGGAACTTCGGCGGCACGTCGATCATTCTCAACGGCGGAGCATGCCAGAGCGGCAACGGCCGGGACTACGCGGGTGAGTTCACCGAGTGGGCGGACAGGATCAGCTCGGTCATACCCGTCGCCTGCTGGGTCGAACTCTGGGCCGACCCTCACCAGACCGGGACGCACCAGGAGTACCGCGACTCCACGCCCTATGTGGGGGATGCCATGAACGACCAGGCGAGTTCGTACGCCCTCCTGTAGACCGTAGGCCGTAAGCCATAGGCAGTACGTCCCGCTCTGCGGGTCCTGGGAGGATTTGCCAGGACCCGCAGGTGGTCGAGGTGGCTCAGGCCCGAGGCCGGTCCGGGATGGTCTCTCGTTGGCGGCGCATGTCGTCGGCGTCGGTGTGGCGGCCGAGGGCGTCGAGGATGTCGGCGAGGGTGGTCAGGGCCCGCTTCAGCAGCGGGATGTAGTACGGATACTGCTCGGCCGTCGGCCAATAGGTCTGCACGGCGCCGAGGGCCTCCTGCAGCGCCGACGGCAGGTCGAGCCGGGCGCGCAGCCGCATCTCGGCGTACAAGAGCTGCCGGCGGGTGAACTCCGGCAGATGGGCTTCGGGGTCGTGTGCGGCGAGCGGCCGCAGCAGGTCCAGGCTCTCCTCGCTGGCGCCGAGCATCTCGTCGTACCGGCCCAGTGCTGCCAGCTGCTCGGCGAGAGTGCCCAGGGACATCGCCAGTTGTGCACTGTAGGCGGCCGGGCCGCCCAGGACGACCAGTTGCCGGTACCGGCCGACAGCCTCTTCGAGCACCGCCGCGGCTTCGGCGGGCCGGCCGACGGCGGAGTGACGCAACCCCATGTTGAGCAGACAGGTCGCGAGGTGGGGCATGTACACGCGAGGGTCCTCCTGGGCGAGCCGGCGGCCGGCCTCCAGTGCCTCTCGCGCGGGCGCGACGGCCTCTGCGTACCGGAGTGTCTCGGTCAGGCGGATGCCCAGGTCGTTCAGGCAGTCCACGAGGTCAGGCAGGTACGCGGGCGTGTCCTGGGCGAGGTGCCGGAAGATGCCGGCGGCCTCCTCCTGCGGCGCTATCGCGTCCTGCGACCGGCCTCCCGCTGACAGCAGGCCGGATACGTGGGTGAGGGCGGAGCCCAGTGGCGGAAGGTACCGGTCGGGACTGTCGGCCGCGAGCCGGCGGTACAGGGCGAGCGCCTCCTCGAAGGTGACGAGCGCGTCGTCGCGCCGGGACAGGGTCTCCAGCTGCCCGCCGAGGTCGTACAGGGTTTCCGCCAGGCCGGGGCGGAAGGCGGCAGGGTTCGCCTTCTCCAGCCTGCGGTACGCCTCGGCGCACTCCAGGATGGGCGCCAGGGACTCCTCGTGGCGCCCGAGGCGTGCCAGGGTGAGGCCGAGTCCGTGGAGCGTCGCGGCCAGTCCGGGCAACTCGCTCTGCGGCGCGGCCTCGACGAGGATCCGGCCGTACTCCAGGCACCCCTCGTACAGCCTCAGTGCCTCCTCCGGCCGGCCGTTCCCGGACAGGAGGGAAGCGAGTCGGCGCGCCGCCGCCGTGAAGTCCGGCAGATGCCGGGCCGCCTTCTTGTCGCGGCTGCTCTCCATGACCTGCTGGTACAGGCGGAAGGCCGTTTCGGCGTATTCGATGGCCTGGTCCGTCCGGTCCAGCCGGTCCAGCAGAGCGGCCAGGGTGCCTGTGGCATGGGCGAAGGGGGCCATGTAGAGGTCCTGATCGCCTTGGGTGAGCTTGCGCAGCACGCGCACTGCCTCGACGGCGGGCTCGACCGCTTCTTCCGGCTTGCCCGCGTCCGTGAGCAGCTCGCTGAGGTGGTTCAGGGCCGCAGCGTGGTTGTGCAGGTCGGCGTCGTCCGGCCGGCCGGCGGTCACGACCGCTCGACTGTAGGCCACCGACCGAGCCTCGGCGTCGAGGGCCTCGCTCTTGCGTCCGGCGTGCGCGAGCCGGACGGCCAGGGTGTGCAGGGCCTCGCCCTGCTCGCGGGGGTCGTCGGTGACGGCGAGCCGGTGTCGTGTGACGCGCTCGGCGAGGACCGCGTACCCGGTGTCGATGTCGACGTGCCGCGTGTTCCCCGTCACGGACCGGAACGCGCGCTCGATCCCTTCGACGACGCCGAGGCTGAGCTCTTCGACCCTTGCGAGCGAGGCCAGGGCGACGCTGCCCGCGTCCAGCGCGAGCCCCGCGTCCCGCTGCAGCGCCGGGAAGAGGTGCTCCTGCCCCACATGCGGCCACCGGCCGGCCGCCTCCGCGAGGAAGGTCACCGCACGCGGTGTCCAGGGCGCTGCCGCCCCGTCCCCGCCCCGAGCCAGCAGCGCGGTCACGCCGAAGGCGGCCCAGGGGTCGGTGGCGTATCCGGTGACGGGGCTGCCGGGCAGGGTGAGCGCCAGGAAGTCCTCGGCCAGGCGGTCGGGCAGCAGGGGTTCAAGGACGTGGGCGCGGGCCGGGTCGGTGGGCGGGTAGCAGACCGCGTGGTCGCTGAGCAGCTCGTCGGGGGCCGTCTCCGGTATCAGCCTGCCCAGCACGGCGCGGCCGGCGGGGCGGGTCACCGGCCCGGTGAGGACGGCCGTGAAGACGGCCCGCCTCATGAGGTGGTCGGCCGTGCGGTGCGGCAGCCCCGCGGCCGCGTTCTCGTGGAGCTGCCGCCAGTTCTCGTGCTCGCGGTCGAGCAGGTACGCGGTCAGGCCGGTCATGTCGCCGGGCGGCCGGCGCCCGTGGGCTCGCGCGTCCACGGCGACCAGGGCGGCCATCTGCACGGCGAGCGTCAGCCCGAAGTCCTCGTGACCGAGCGGCCCCGGCGGAGCGATGGACTCGACGCCGGGGATCCCGGGGTAGCGGGCTGCGAAGCAGGCCCGAGCTGCCGCGAACATGCGGCCACGCTCATCGCCGTCCGCGGGCAGGGGACGCAGCAGCTGATCCGAGGTCTCGATGCTCTCGCGCAACCGGTTCAGCTGCCCGCGCACGGCCGGCCAGCCGTGGGCGGAGCGGCCGATGAGCAGGATCCGGGCCGGGACGCCCTGTCGCAGCAGCCTGTTGTGGAACAGCCAGCTCAGGTGCGAGACGGGCCACCGGTCGGCGTAGTCGACGAGGACGAGGACGCCGGTGTGCCCGTCGAGCCGCAGGTCCTGGCTGCCCTCCGCGGGCGGGGCGGTGTCGGTGCCGTGTACCGCGGTGACGACCTTCCACCCGGCCGCCTCGGAGTCGGCGGCCAGCCGCGCCGCCAGCCGCGTCTTGCCCTGGCCGCCGGGACCGTGCAGCCAGCGCACGGCCGTCCGGGCGCGCTGTCCGCGCTGGTCGAGCTGGTCGCGCCAGGAGATCAGTTCGCCCACCTCGGTGTCACGACCGGTGAAGTCGACGACCTCGGCCCGTGCGTCGAGCATGCGGCTGGGCTGGGCACGCAGCCATTCGCCGTCGAGACCTAAGAGCCTGCGGTACGCGAACAGCAGGTAGACCGGGGTCCCCTCGCCGAAGACGTGGATGTCCGCGCCGATGGCCCCGTACGCATGCCCGTTCTCCGCCCGCACTTCCTGCCGCAGGACCGCGGGGCCCGGACCCTCGGTCACCGCGGCTCCCCGGAGGGGTCGGGCGCGACGGGCACCTGGTTCTGGTGCAGGGTGTAGTGGTTGACGTTGCCGCCCTGCGCGGCGTACGTCGTGCCGTGGTCGCGTGCGATGTTGGTCTGCTGCCAGCTCTGCCCTGCCTGCTGCGGCGCGATCTCCGCGAGGGCGGCACGCAGTTCCGCCTCGGCCTCGGGGTGGTCTCTCAGCAGTGTCTCCAGCTCCAACTGCCACGAGCCGACCAGAACTTGGCGTATGCGTTCCAGGCGTTCCCGGTCGTCGGCACGGGCGATCTGCGCAGCGCCCCGGTCCAGCTGAGCGCGGATCACCGCCCCGTCGTCGTCCCCCGCACGTCCGAAGACGCGTGCGAACAAGTCCTTCGTCGCCTGCCAGGCGTCCGTTGCCATGCTGTTCACGAGCACCGTGGCGGCGCTGAGGACGAGGGCCGCGGAGGGGTCTGTCATGTCTTCCTCCTGTCGAAGCTTTTTACGACAGTAGGGAAGAGGTGCGTGACACCGACTCGGTTCCGCCTCCGCGGCCTCGGGGGCGGAAGGCCGATACGCGGTAGGCCGTACGGGTGAATTGCAGCATCTGTCCGGGTGGAGTTGGGCAGTTCATAGGCGTGTTTGTCCGTCATTGCGATGCCTGGAGGCCGAGATGAGACACGCACGGTCCCTGGTGATGTCAGCCGTCGCGATTCTCGCGGCAGCGGCTACGACCACCACTGCACAAGGTCAAGGAAACGGAGCGCAGGAGCGCGGGGATTCCCGTGCCATGGCTGCACATACCGTGCACGTCGGCCCCGGTATCAGCATCCCGCCGGGCGAGGCTCGCATTGCGCCGCCGGTGACGTGCCCGAGCGGGGAGGTGGCTTCCGGAGGCGGATTCGAGACCACCGGAAGTTCCGTCTTTCCCACGTGGTCCCGCCTTTCGCCCGGCACCCGTGATGCCTGGCAGGTGAGGGGATTCAACGCCGGTGGCACCGCGGAGCGCATCAACGCCGTCGTCATCTGTACGACGGCACCGCACAGCGATCACTCGGGCAGCGTGTCACTGAATCCGGGCGACTCCGGCCTCGCCAACGGCCCCTGTGACGACGGGCAAGTCGCCAGCGGAGGCGGGTTCTCATCCACTTCGGACCTCGTCCGTCTCTCCAGCTCCATCAATCAGGCCAGTACCTGGAGCGCCGGAGCCACCAATCAGGCGGCCACCCCCCAAACCCTGACCGCGCTGGGGATCTGCCCCACGACCCCGCACCACACCGAGTTCCGAAGCGGGCCGGTCGGGGCGGGGGCGACCGCGGAGCTCACCGTGCCCTGTCCCGCGGGGGAGGTGGTGACCGGCGGTGGCGGCAGCGGTCCGAACTCCACCTTCCTGCGTGACTCGGCTCCGTCGGGGAACGGCTGGAGGATCCGGAGCACCAACACCAGCGACAGCGCCAAAACGCTGATCGTCGTGGCCGTATGCACCGCTCTCTAGAGCCGGTCTCGTCCACTCAATACGGGTGCCGGTTCGGCTTGTTCGTCCACGCGTCGTAGGCGCGCGCGCCGATTTCGGGATGGATTTGCTCGATCTTGATCCTCCGCTTGTCGAGCGGCTTCCCGAAGTCCTCGTACTGGAATGAATCGTCGAAACCGATGCGCCGGGTGTCGTCCAAGCCGCAGCTGAAGTAAACGGCGTCGATCCGGGACCAGTAGATGGCGCTCATGCACATCGGGCACGGAGCGCCGCTGATGTAGATGGAGCAGCCCTGGAGCATACGGGCCCGCTCGGGTACCGGGTCCGGTGAGCCTTCAGGGCGGGGGACGTATTCCAGAGTGCTCTCGTTCTGATGCTCCTCGGCGATCGACGGCGCCTCCGGGTTGAGGTACTGCACGGCCTTGCGAATGGTTTCGACTTCGGCATGGGCCGTGGGGTCTCCGGTCAGGAGGACCCGGTTCTGCCCACGAGCGATGATCTCCCCGTCGCGGGTGATCACTGCGCCGAAGGGGCCGCCCCAGCCGTTCTCCACGGACTCGGTGGCAAGACGCACCGCCTCGGCGATGAGCTCTTCGTGCTCCATTGCGGAGCCTCCTCCCGGCATCGGTTCCCGCTGCGGAGGGGGCTCACGGAGCAGGCAGTCAAACGCCCGGTTTGCCCTAGAAATACCCTTTGGGTTAGGCTACTCCAGGTGAGTCCGCGTGCAAGCCGTGACTTCGCAGGCACCCTGATCCGGCGAGGCGACCGCGCGTACGACAGTGCCAGGGCCGCCGCGGTGTGGAACGGGCTCAAGCCGGAGCGTTTCCCCGAGGCCATCGTGCAGGCAGCGTCCGAGCGGGACGTTGCGGAGGCCCTTTCCTATGCACGTTCCGAGGGGTTCCGCATCTCGATGCGTTCCGGTGGGCACAACTGGTCCGGCTCCCAGCTCCGCGACGGGAGCCTGCTGATCGACCTCTCCGGGCTCCGGCGGTGCAGCGTCGACCCGGGGTCGGCGACGGCCGCTGTGGGGCCCGCCGTCACCGGGGAGGACCTGGTCAAGGCGCTGGCTCCGTACGACCTCGCCTTTCCCGTGGGGCACTGTCCTTCCATCGCGGTGGGCGGATTCCTGCTCAGCGGCGGACTCGGCTGGAACTCTCGCGCTTGGGGGCCGTCATGCGCCGACGTCCTGGAATTCCAGGCCGTCACGGCCGACGGCCGGACGGTCACCTGCAGCGAGACCGAGAACCCCGACCTCTTCTGGGCCGCCCGCGGCGCGGGCCCCGGCTTCTTCGCCGTCGTCACCCGTTTCCGGCTCCGCTTGCACCCCCTCCCGGGCGCCGTCATGGCCACCAGCCTCACCTTCCCGCTGGCCGCAACCGGTCCCGTGGCGGCCTGGGCGGAACAGGTCGCCCACGAACTCCCGGTGAACGTCGAGACTGCCCTCGTCCTCACGGCTTCCGGTGAACCGACCGCCACAGCACCGCCCGGTCCGCGGATCCGGGTCGGCATGACCGCGTTCGCCGCGACGCGCGAAGAAGCACTCGCCGCTCTCTCGTCCGCGGAGTCCTGCCCCTTCGCCGGCAGCACCGTCCTCCGGCAAGAGCCCGAGCCGACGTCGTTCACCCGCCTGCACCTGGGCGTCGGCGCCGCATGGTCTTCGGTGCACCGGTATGCGGCCGACACGCTGTGGTCAGAGGAGTCGTACGAGACGCAACTGAACCGTATGGCCGATGCGGTAGCCCACGCACCCTCCGGCAAGTCTCTCGTGCTCGCGCCGGTGGAGCCCGTATCCGAAGACCCCGCTCTGCTACGGAACATGGCCTTCTCGCCGCTCGGCGAGTCCTACCTCGTCTGCTACGCCATCTGGGACGATCCCGCCGCGGACGCGGCCAACGCACAGTGGCTGCGGGACACCATGGCATCGGCCGATCCGCCGGGCCACGGCGGGCACTACGTCGCCGAGACGGACCTGGAAGCCGACGCCTCCCGGGCCCGGCGCTCGTACGCACCCGCCGACTGGGACCGCCTGCAGGAGCTCAAAGCCGCATGGGACCCCGAGAACGTCTTCCACTCCTACCTGGCACCGTGATCAGGCCGGGTGGTGCCAGGAGTTCGTCCAGTTCGGCTGTGAAGAACAGGGCGGGGTCGAAGCCCATGCTGGTGAAGTGGCCGGCGAGTTCCAGGGACAGAACGCCGTGCAGCCGGGTCCAGAAGGCCAGGGCTTGGCGGAGGGCTGCGGGCGGGGCGGGGTGGCCGCCGGCCCGGTCCCGGTGGTCTTTCAGATGGGCGGTGAACGCACTCGCGGGGCCGCGCGGGGTGGGCGCTGTGCACACGTCGAGCAGGGTTTTCATGATCTCGTCGGCGATGCCGGTGACGTCCTCGGGTGCCTTGTAGCCGGGGACCGGGGTGCCGTAGATGAGGAGATACCGCTGGGGGTCGGCCAGGGCCCAGGCTCGTAGGGCGTGGGCCGGTGCGGCGAGGCCGGCACCGGTGGCGGAGGCCGTGCGGAGGGTATCGGCGAGGCTTCGGTACGCCTCCCGGATGAGTTCGGTGATCAGCTCGTCGCGGCCGGCGAAGTAGCGGTAGAGCGCGGGTCCGCTCATGCCCATCTGTTTGGCGATCGCGTTGAGGGAGAGCGCGGACGCCCCGGCGTTGGCGATCTGCTCCCAGGCGTGCTTCTTGATCTCCGCGCGTACCTGGGTGCGATAGCGCTCTCGCGGGCTGCTCGCGTCCGTCGTCGCCATGGCCTGCCACCTTCCCCGTCCATGTGGCCGCACCGGCCGGGGCCACCGCCACCGCCGCTCACCCCGCCAAGTCCCTCACCTGCCGCGGGGCAGGCGTCGACCCCGACGCCCTCGTCCGCTACCGGACCGAGACTGTCATCCACGCACCGCTGCGCACCATCTGGAAGCTGCAGACCGATGTGGAGCGCTGGCCGTCCTGGCAGGGTGCCGTCACGGCCATGAAGCGCCTCGACCACGGCCCGTTCCGCAAGGGTTCGGCGTTCCGGTGGGCGACCCCGATACCTCCCAACCCCACGACTCCCGCCACCAGTCTGGAGATCACCTCAACCGTCGAGCAGCTCACACACAACTCCTGCATCCGCTGGACCGGCCCCGCGGTCGCCGAAGGACTGCACATCGACGGCGTCCACGTCTGGAACTTCACCAAGGTCAAGGACGGCGTCCGCGTGAGCACCGAAGAGACCCGCACCGGTGCCGAGGTCGAAGCCGACGTCCCTGCCGCGACCGAGATCCTCCGCCAGGGCCTCGAAGCCTGGCTGCGCGACCTCAAGACCGCCGCCGAAGCACCCACCCACAACCGGCCGCGCTGAACCACCGGCCGGCCCCGGTCTCGGATGCGGGAGTGCGGCCGTCCTGGCTCAAATCGCTGCGCTCAAATCGCTGAGCTCAACCGGCGTGTCCGGCCAGGGCGGCGTCGACCGCGGCCTCGGCATGCAGGCGGGCGGTGGGAAAGAGCGGTACGGGGCTGTCCTCGGGGCCGATGAGCAGCTCGATCTCGGTGCATCCCAGGATGATGCCCTCGGCGCCCGCGGCGACGAGTTCCTCGATGACCTGGCGGTAGGCCGCACGCGACTCGTCGCGCACAACGCCCATGCAGAGCTCCTCGTAGATCACCCGGTGAATGAGCGCACGTCCCTCGGAGCCGGGGACGCACACGTCGAGCCCGCCCGCCGTGAGGCGGCCCCGGTAGAAGTCCTGCTCCATGGTGAAGGCCGTGCCCAGCAGCCCCACCCGGCGCAGCCCCGCGGCGCGGACGACGGCTGCGGTGGCGTCCGCGAGGTGCAGGAGCGGGACCGAGGCCGCCGCCTCGACGGAGTCGGCGACCTTGTGCATGGTGTTGGTGCAGATGAGCAGCAGTCCGGCGCCGGCCGCCTCCAACGACCGTGCGGCGTCGGCCAGGACCTCGCCGGCCTCCGCCCAGCGGCCCTGGACCTGCAACTGCTCGATCTCCGCGAAGTCCACGGAGTAGAGCACGCAGCGGGCCGAGTGAAGACCGCCGAGCCGCTCGCGCGTCCGCTCGTTCAGGATCCGGTAGTACTCCGCCGTCGACTCCCAACTCATCCCGCCGATCAGCCCGATCGTCTTCATGCCCGTACCCACGCCCATGCTCTTGCTCCTCGTACGTCACCGCGCTTACACGAACCATAAGGCAGAAGCGGGTTATGTCGTGTCTCGATAAGTTCTGCTTGGGGGAGCGTTGTGCCACTTGTAGGCGTGAAAGCACATGAGGGTTCCTTCGGGCGCACCCCGCGCGCCCTCCCGCAGGGGTGCAGAGGAATGATTCAGTAGCGCTTTGTGACGATAGTGCCTGGTAGTGCGACCCGGATCAGCAGGCGGCTCGTTATCGCCGGTGCGGCTCTGACGGCGGTGGCCATCGCCGCCTCTCCGGCAGGCGCAGGCCGCGCCCTGGCGGAACACGGCTGTTTCGACCGCGCGAGAGAGCCGTACACCTCGGTGGTCGACAGCCACCTTCACTTCCGTCCGTTCGGTGGCCGGCCGGTTCCGTTCGAGGAGCTCAGCGGCTACCTGAGCAAGAGCGGCGTTCACCACGCGAGCATCTACGGCATCGGGCAGATGCTGCCGGTGGACTCCGGCTGCACCTACTACCTCAACTGCCCCGGCACGCCCGTGGTGCCGAGTATGAAGAATGACGTCGCCAACGCCGTGAACTACCTGGAGGCGAAGCCCAAGGACCCCGATCTCACGCTCTCCATGACCTTCATGGACCTCAACCACCCCGAGACCATCCCGCCCGGGATCGCGCTCTACGACAAGGAGTTCCCGGGCATGTTCCGGTGGGCGGGGGAGGTCAACCTCGTCAAGCAGGCGCTGTTCCCCAATCACCACACGTCCGCGACGAGCGAGAACATCAAGAACTGGGCGCCGTTCATGAAGGTGCTGCGGGACCGGGGGATCCCGATCACCATCCACTCGGATCTCGGCAGCGACAAGGAACCGGTGAAGTACCTCCACCTGATGGAGGAGACGCTCAGGCGCTACCCGCAGAACAAGATCGTGTGGGCGCACATGGGGCTGTCCAAGGAACTGTCCACCATGGACCCCGACGAGCACATCTCCATCATGACGAGGCTCCTGGACGCCCACCCCGGCCTGAACCTGGACCTGAGCTGGCGCGTACTGGAGGACCAGTACTTCAGCAAGCCCGGCGTCCGGCAGAAGTACGCAGAGTTCCTCGACCGGTATCCGACCCGGGCCATTCCCGGTACCGACTTCGTCGCGTCCCGGGACAAGGATTACCAGGTCTACGAGCAGGAGCTCGAGGTCACCAGCCGCATCAACAAGGCCTTGGGCGACAAGGCGTTCCGCCACATCGCCCTCGGGCAGAATTACTTCCGGCTGCTCGGCCTGAAGAAGGAGGCCCCGGAGGTATGCGGGGCGGGGTGACGCCCCCTCGCACCGGCACTGATCGGCTGCGGGGGGGGGGCTTGTCAGCAGCGGTCGACGGGTTCGGCCGCGGTGAGTTCGTACGACGCCCTGGCATCCAGCAGCAGCGGTACCAAGGACCGCAGAGACTGGCGCAGCGGGACCAGAGCGCCGCCTGCGGGTGACGGGATGGTTTTGATGCCGTGCAGGGCGAGTTCGTCCTGAGTGTCCGCGTACTGCTCCGCGGTGAGACGGTAGGCGCAGGGCGGGTCGGGCAGGGTCCGGCCCGGGAGCGGGGGTTCGTTGTCGGCACCGCCGAGGTGGACCGGGCCCCGGTCGGTGAGGCCTTCGGCGCGTGCTGCGGCCGTGGCCGAGGTGATCTGCCTGCGTCGTTCGTCCGCGAAGGCGAACGTCCCGTCGAGGGCGACGAGGTGGGACCGCACACGACGCCGGTTGTTCAGCGCCGGATCCGCTTTCTCCGCTTCCGTCATCGGGCCGACGCGGCTCTCGATGAGCAGACCGATCGCGTGCTTGATGCCGGAGGTGTTGCGCAGGATGCGCTCCTGTCCGTCGCCGGCGACCTGTTTGACGGGCTCGCCGGTGGCGGGGTCGGTCCAGATGCCGTAGGTGCCGGTGCTGTGACCGGCATCGTGGGCGGTGGGGCGTACATAAGCCGCCGAGAGGGTCTGTGCCTCCCGGTGTACGCGGGGGTCGGTGTTGAGGTTGCGGGGCCAGAGGTCGAACAGGTCCTTGTCGTAGTACGGCGGGGTGGCCCCGTACTCGTGCAGGTCGTAGACGATGTCGGGCCGGTGGTCCCGGATGACGGCGGCCAGAGCCCGGCTCTCGGCGGTCTTGAGGGCGATGTGGTCGCGGTTGATGTCGACGCCGTCCGCGTTGGTGCGCGTGTCGGCGGCGCGGCCGTCGGGGTTGGCGGTGGGGACGACCAGGACGGTGGTGCGTGCCAGGAAGCGCAGCGTGGCCCGGTCCGTGGCGTGGGCGAGGTCGCGGATGCGGATGAGGCAGGCTTCCCGGCCGGCGGGTTCGTCGCCGTGCTGGCTGCAGGCGAGAAGGAGAGTTTCGGCGGTGTGGCGGGCCGGGCCGATGCGGACCAGCTGGAGCGGTCGGCCCTGGCGGGTGGTGCCGATGCGGCGGACGGCGACGCGGTCGCTCGACCGGTCCAGGGCGGCCAGGAGTCGCTGTTCCTCGGCCAGGGTGGTCCAGCGGGTTCCGTTGCTGAGTTCGAAGCCGGTTCCGAAGCCGGTACGGGGCGGGGTGGGAGCGGCCTGCGCGGGTGTCTGGACGACAGTCAGGGCGAGTGCGGCGGTGGCGAAGCCGATGGCGAGGGTGCGGGTGCGGGCCGTCATCGGTGGGCGCCTACGGGGCCGGGACCGCCCGTCCGGTCGAAAGGGGCGGCATACGGCCGCTGTCAGGAGCGATCTGTACGTCATGCGGGTGGTCCGCGCGCGTGTCCCCATGGGGCGGAAAGTACCCCCGTCTACCCCTGCGCAACAGAGCGCCGTACCTGCCGTCCCTGTTGCGCTCCGTGTCCCCTGGCCGCACGGGGCGGCCAGGGGACATCGGGGGCGGCGTCAGGCGCTCGTGAGGATGACGAGCTGCTGAGTCGCGCGGGTCATCGCGACATAGCGGTCGACGGCTCCTTCGATGCCCTCGCCGAACGTCTCCGGGTCGATGAGGACGACCAGGTCGAACTCGAGCCCCTTCGACAGCGACGGCGTAAGCGACCGGACGCGGGAGGTCGCCCGGAATGAGGGATCGCCGATGACGCAGGCGATTCCGTCGGCATGTGCGGCGAGCCAGGTGCCGAGGACCGCGTCCAGGTCCGCAACGGATCCGTGGACGACGGGGATGCCGCTGCTGCGGACGGAGGCCGGCACGTTGGCGTCCGGGAGCGCAGCGCGGATGGCCGGCTCGGCTTCCGTCATGACCTCTTCCGGCGTGCGGTAGTTGATGCTCAGGGAAGTCACGTTGACCCGGTCGAGCCCGACCCGCTCGAGCCGCTCCTGCCACGACTCCGTGAACCCGTGCCTGGCCTGGGCGCGGTCACCGGCGATGGTGAAGCTCCGGGACGGGCAGCGGAGCAGCAGCATCTGCCACTCGGCGTCGGTCAGTTCCTGGGCCTCGTCCACGACGATGTGCGCGAACGGGCCGGCGAGCAGGTCCGGTGTGGTGCCGGGCAGTGCGCTCTCGTCGATCAGGGTGTCCTGCAGGTCCCGTCCGTGCAGCATCCCCATCGCGCCTTCGCTCTCGTCGATGACGACGTTCTGCAGCAGGCTGTCGATGGCGGCTGACCTGCGCGCGCGTTCGGCGGCGACAGAGGCGTCGTGCCGGCGCTTGCGTACGGACGACTTCGGGTCGCCGAGCCGCTGCCGTGCCGCGTCCAGGAGGGGCAGGTCGGACACCGTCCAGGCCTGGGCGTCCTCGCGTTGCAGTTTGCGAACGTCGTCGGGGCCGAGCCAGGGGGCGCACTTGCGCAGATAGGCGGGCACCGACCACAGATCTCCGACGAGGTCGCTCGCTTCGATCATCGGCCACGCACGGTCGAGGGTCCCCGTCAGCTCGCGGTCCTGCAGCAGCGACCTCCGGAGCAGCTCGGGCGGGGCGTCACTGTCGTCCTCGTCCATCAGGATGGTGATCAGCTCCTCCCGTATCTGCTCGCGCGCCTCGTTGTGCGGAGTGCCGGGTTCCACCGCTTCGAACGCCACCGCCCAGTCGGTGGCGCTCAGCCGGAGTTCGGACCCCCAGGGGGTGGTGATCGTCATTCCCTTGGCGGGCGGCTCCTCGTAGAACCTGACGGCCGCCTCGATCGCCTTCACCATGTCCGCCGACGACTTCAGACGGGCCACGGCCGGGTCGGCCTCGATCGCTGCTCCGGCTCCTTCGGTGACGAGGTCGCGCAGGGTGCAGGTCTGTACGCCCTCCTCGCCGAGGCTGGGCAGGACGTCGGCGACGTAGGCCAGGTAGGGCTGGTGCGGGCCGACGAACAGCACGCCACCGCGGCGGTGGCCGAGGCGGGGGTCGGCGTAGAGGAGGTGGGCGGCGCGGTGCAGAGCGACGACGGTCTTGCCCGTACCCGGGCCGCCGTCGACGACCAGAGTGCCGCGTGATCCCGCCCGGATGATGGCGTCCTGGTCGGCCTGGATGGTGGAGAGCACGTCGCGCATCCGGGCCGACCGGTTGCTGCCCAGGCTGGCGATGAACGCGGACTGGTCGTCGAGCGCGGCGTGCCCCTCGAGCCCGTCGGCGGTGAACACCTCGTCCCAGTAGTCGCTGATCCGGCTGCGGGTCCAGCGGTACCTGCGGCGGCTCGCCAGGCCCATCGGGTTGGCGTGGGTCGCCGCGAAGAACGGCTCGGCCGCGGGGGAGCGCCAGTCGAGCAGCAGCCGGCGACCCGTGCTGTCGGTGAGGCCGAGGCGCCCGATGTACACGGGCTCGGGAGAGTCCGCATGGACGACGTGTCCCAGGCACAGGTCCAGGCCGAAGCGGCGCAGGGTGCGCAGGCGACTGGTCAGGCGGTGGATCTCCGCGTCCCGGTCCATCGCCTCCCGGCCGATCCCGCCGGGCGCCTTGCGCGCGGCTTCGAGGCGGTCGGTCAGCTCGGCGATCGCCTGCTCAAGGCTCTCGGAGATGGCCGCGAAGTGCTGCTCGTCGCGTTCGATCAGTGCCGGGTCGGCCTTGGGGGAGAGGTGGTCGGGAAGATCGAACGCGCTGGTGGTCAGGGAGTTCATATCATCAGCTCCGGTCCGAGAACCGACAACGGCACACGCACTTCGTGGATCTCCAATTTCGGCAGGTTCTGAGCTAGGTCCGCGATTGTGCCCCACGGCCGGGGCCTTGCCGCAAGGCCCCCTGTGCGCTATAAGTTAAGAGTGGCAAGGAGTGGGTACACCTCCTTGCCTTCGTTGTCTGCGCTGGACCCCAGGGGTTGTGTATCCGCCGGCCGGTGGCCAGGGCCGTCCGCGCTTTCCCGCACGCCCCGGCCTGCCGATGGGGCGTGCCCGAACACGACAGGTAGCTGCTTTCTTGTCTTCCACCACTGTGTCTCCCGCGACGCGGCTGCGGGGCCTGCGTCCGGAGTGGCTGAGCGATCCGAAGGTCTGGCGCACCGAGGTGCTGGCCGGGCTGGTGGTCGCGCTCGCGCTGATCCCCGAGTCGATCTCGTTCTCGGTCATCGCCGGCGTCGACCCGGCGATCGGCCTGTTCGCCTCCTTCACCATGGCCGTCACCATCGCGATCGTCGGCGGGCGCCGGGCGATGATCTCGGCGGCGACCGGTGCGGTGGCGCTCGTGATCGCCCCGCTCAACCGCGAGCACGGCCTGGGCTACCTGATCGCGGCCGTCGTCCTCGCCGGTGTCTTCCAGATCGCCCTCGGCGCGCTGGGGGTGGCGAAGCTGATCCGGTTCATCCCCCGCTCGGTCATGGTCGGCTTCGTCAACTCCCTCGCCCTCCTGGTCTTCATGGCCCAGATACCCGAGATACGGGACGTCCCCTGGGCCGTCTACCCCCTGATCGCCGGCGCTCTGGCGCTGATGGTGTTCCTCCCGAAGGTCACCGCGGTCGTCCCGGCGCCGCTCGTCTCGATCGTCATCCTGACGGCGATCACCATCGGTGCGGGGATCGCGGTGCCGACCGTGGGAGACAAGGGCGACCTGCCGTCCTCGCTGCCGGTGCCCGGGCTGCCGGACGTGCCGTTCACCATGGACACCCTGACGACGATCGCCCCGTACGCCTTCGCGATGGCGCTGGTCGGGCTGATGGAGTCGCTGATGACCGCCAAGCTCGTCGACGACATCACCGACACCCGCTCCGACAAGACCCGCGAATCGATCGGCCAGGGCATCGCGAACATCGTCACCGGTTTCCTCGGCGGCATGGGCGGCTGCGCCATGATCGGCCAGACGATGATCAACGTGAAGGTCTCCGGTGCCCGTACCCGCCTGTCGACCTTCCTCGCCGGCGCCTTCCTGATGGTGCTGTGCATCGCCTTCGGGCCCATCGTCTCCGACATCCCCATGGCCGCCCTCGTCGCCGTCATGGTCATGGTGTCCTTCGCGACGTTCGACTGGCACTCCATCGCCCCCAAGACCCTCAAGCGGATGCCCGCCGGCGAGATCGCCGTCATGGTGATCACCGTCGTGTGCGTGGTGGCCACCCACAACCTCGCCGTCGGCGTCGTCGTCGGCACCATCACCGCGATGGTGCTCTTCGCCAAGCGCGTCGCCCACTTCGCCGACGTCACAGCCGTCACCGACCCCGACGGCAGCAGCGTGGTCTACCGGGTGACCGGCGAGCTGTTCTTCGCCTCCTCCAACGACCTCGTCGGCCGGTTCGACTACGCGGGCGATCCCGGCAAGGTCGTCATCGACCTGTCCGCCACCCACGTCTGGGACGCCTCCTCCGTCGCCGCCCTCGACGCGATCGAGACCAAGTACGCCCAGCGCGGCAAGACCGTCGAGATCACCGGCCTGAACGAGCCCAGCGCCCGCATCCACGGCAAGCTCAGCGGCGAACTCACCGGCAGCCACTGACCGGCTGACGCGCGCCGGCAGCGGGGAGACCCAGGTCACATCCGTCCATGTCACAGGGGGCCGGGCTGCCTCGTCTCAGGGGTGTAGCCAGGAACGACCACTGAGGAGCACACCATGGACGCGCGACTGAACTTCTTCACCGACCCGACCGCCGGCAAGGCCATCAAGCACTTCATGGCGGCGGGCAAGGCCCTTAAGGAGTCACCGCTGCCGGCCGCGACGCAGGAGCTGGTGGCGCTGCGCGTGAGCCAGATCAACGGCTGCGCCGTCTGCATCGACATGCACACCAAGGAGGCCGCCGCTGCCGGCGAGACCTCGGTGCGGCTGCACCTGGTGGCGGCGTGGCGGGAGGCGACGGTCTTCACCGAGGCCGAGCGTGCCGCGCTGGAGCTGGCGGAGGAGGGGACCCGGATCGCGGACGCGGCCGGCGGGGTCAGTGACGAGGTGTGGGCGCTCGCCGCCAAGCACTACGACGAGGAGCAGCTCAACGCCCTGGTCATCCTGATCTCCTTCATGAACACGGCGAACCGGATGAATGTCATCACCCGGCAGCCGGCCGGTGACTACAAGCCCGGCCAGTTCCACTGAACGGCAACAGCGAACAGAGGGCTTCAGGGGGAGAGGATTCGGCGTGAGCAAGGTCGAGGAGTTCGAGGAGCTGCGGCCGCTGCTGTTTTCGATCGGCTACCGGATTCTGGGCAGCGTGAGTGAGGCCGAGGACGCGGTGCAGGAGACGTGGCTGCGCTTCGACGGCTCGTCGACCCGGCCCACATCGACCAAGGCCTTTCTGTCGGCGGCGGTGACACGGATCTCGATCGATGTGCTGCGCTCCGCACGGGTGCGGAGGGAGGAGTACGTCGGGCCGTGGTTCCCCGAGCCGCTGCTGAGTGATCCGTATCAGGATCCGGCGCGGTCGGTGGAGTTGGCCGACTCGGTGTCGATGGCGACGCTGCTCCTTCTGGAGCGGCTCAGCCCGCTGGAGCGGGCGGTCTTCCTGCTGCG
The DNA here is from genome assembly GCF_013394065.1 of Streptomyces rectiverticillatus. Taxonomy (NCBI): domain Bacteria; kingdom Bacillati; phylum Actinomycetota; class Actinomycetes; order Kitasatosporales; family Streptomycetaceae; genus Streptomyces; species Streptomyces rectiverticillatus. The sequence goes on along the minus strand of NZ_CP040752.1, from coordinate 271,088 downwards.
GGAGGTGTTCGCCTTCGGGTTCGACGAGGTCGCCGCGGCGGTGGGACGTTCGGAGGCGGCATGCCGGCAGCTGCTGGTGCGCGCGCGGCGGCACATGGAGGACGGGCGGCCGCGCTTCGCCGCGGACCGTCAGGAGCGGCAGGAGCTGGCTTCGCGGTTCTTCGACGCGCTGAAGAACGGCGATGTGGGCGGGTTGCAGAATCTGCTGGCCGCCGACGTGCAGATGGTCGGGGACGGCGGCGGTAAGGCCCCGCAGCTGGCCAGGGCCGTCGTGGGTGCGGAGAACGTGGCCCGGTTGCTGGGCACGGTCTACCCCTGGCTGGTCCGGATCGACGTGTCGTTCGAGCCGCACGAGGTCAACGGCCAGCCCGGCGCGATCTTCCGGGACCGGGACGGCAAGGTGCTCCACACCATGGTCCTCGATGTGCTCGACGGGCGGATCCGGACGATCCGCTCGGTGATCAATCCCGACAAGCTCGGCCACATCGGGCCGGTCGCCGACGCCTGGGCCGTCGACCGCGAGGTGAAGCAGGTCCGTCGGCAGGCGAACTGACCCCTGGGGGTATGTACGGCTGCAGGCCTTGCGTGCGGCCGGGCCCCGCACGGATCCGTGCGGAGCCCGGCCGTGGCGGACGAGGCGGCTGACGGGACACCGGGTTCAGACGAGCTCGAACCGGTCGAGGTTCATCACCTTGCCCCACGCCGCCACGAAATCACGTACGAACTTCTCTCCCGCGTCCTGGGACGCGTAGACCTCCGCGACGGCCCGGAGCTGGGAATGCGAACCGAAGACGAGGTCGACGGCCGTGGCCGTCCACTTGACCTCGCCCGTGGCACGATCCCGGCCTTCGAAAAGGTTCTCGGTCGAGGTCGACGCCTTCCACTCCGTGCTCATGTCGAGCAGGTTGACGAAGAAGTCATTGGTCAAGGTCTCCGGGCGGTGGGTGAGGACGCCGTGCGGAGATCGGTCGAAGCCGGTGTTGAGGGCCCGCATGCCGCCGATCAGAACCGTCATCTCGGGGGCGGTCAGCGTCAGCAGGTTGGCGCGGTCCAGCAGGAGGGTCTCCGGAGACAGTTTCTCTCCCGCCCGGAGGTAGTTGCGGAACCCGTCCGCCTTGGGTTCGAGCACGGAGAACGACGCCACGTCGGTCTGCTCCTGCGAGGCGTCCGTGCGCCCCGGTGCGAACGGGACGGTGATGTCGTGCCCGGCGTCCTTCGCGGCCCGCTCGACGGCCGCGCACCCGCCCAGGACGATCAGGTCGGCGAGCGAAACCCTCGTTCCGCCGGCCTGTGAGCGGTTGAAGTCCTGCCGGAGTCGCTCGAGTGTCTGCAGGGCCTCGGCCACCTCGGGCAGGTCATTGACCTCCCAGTCCTTTTGCGGCGCGAGCCGGATGCGTGCCCCGTTGGCCCCGCCGCGCTTGTCGGTGCCGCGGAAGCTCGCCGCCGACGCCCAAGCGGTGGTGACCAGCTGGGGGACGGACAGCCCCGAGGCGAGGATCCTGCTCTTGAGGGCGGCGATGTCCTCGTCCGCGACCAGCTGGTGGTCGACCTCGGGGACGGGGTCCTGCCACAGCTGCGGCTCGGGAATCCAAGGGCCGAGGTAACGCGGGAGGGGCCCCATGTCACGGTGCAGCAGTTTGTACCACGCCTTGGCAAACGCTTCCGCCAGCCTGGCCGGGTTCTCGTGGAAGCTCTTCGCGATCGGCTCGTAGACCGGATCCAGCTTCAGCGCGAGGTCCGTCGTCAGCATCATGGGAGCGTGCCTCTTCGACGGATCATGAGCATCGGGCACGGTGTCCTTGGCCGAAGGATCCGTGGGGGTCCACTGCTTCGCACCGGCCGGGCTCGTCGTCAGCTCCCAGTCGTACCTGAAGAGGTTGTCCAGGTACCCGTTGTCCCACGTCGTCGGCTCCGAGGTCCACGCGCCCTCGAGCCCGCTGGTGAGCGCGTCGGCGCCCTTGCCGCTGCCGCAGGTGTTCCTCCAGCCGAGGCCTTGCTGTTCGATGGGGCCGGCCTCGGGCTCCGGGCCGATGTACGAGGGATCGACGGCACCATGGCACTTGCCGAACGTGTGGCCGCCGACGATGAGCGCAACCGTCTCCTCGTCGTTCATCGCCATACGCCCGAACGTCTCGCGGATGTCCCGGGCGGCAGCCATCGGATCGGGGTTACCGTTGGGCCCCTCCGGATTGACGTAGATCAGTCCCATCTGCACGGCACCGAAAGGACCGGTCAGTTCCCTGTCGCCGCTGTAGCGCTCGTCTCCGAGCCAGGTGTCCTCGGGTCCCCAGAAGATTTCCTCGGGCTCCCAGATGTCCTCTCGCCCGAAGCCGAAACCGAACGTCTTGAACCCCATCGATTCCACGGCGCAGTTTCCGGCGAAGATCAGAAGATCGGCCCAGGAGATTTTCCGGCCGTACTTCTGCTTGACCGGCCAGAGCAGACGGCGCGCCTTGTCGAGGCTCGCGTTGTCCGGCCAGCTGTTGAGCGGGGCGAAGCGCTGAGCGCCGGAGCCGCCACCGCCCCGGCCGTCGGCGATGCGGTACGTCCCCGCTGCATGCCAGCTCATCCGGATGAAGAGCGGCCCGTAGTGGCCGTAGTCGGCCGGCCACCAGTCCTGTGACGCCGTCATCACCTCGAAGACGTCCCGCTTCAGCGCGTCGACGTCCAGGGTCGCGAACTCTTCCGCGTAGTTGAAGTCCTCACCCAGCGGATTGGCACGAGGTGAGTGCTGGTGGAGAACCTGAAGGTCCAGCTGATTGGGCCACCAGTCCCGGTTCGTCCGGGGACGGGACGGCGTCGGGGTGGGGGAGGGGATTACCGGGTTCTCACTCTCGCTGCCGGACACATCCGTCCTTCTTCCTGTTTCGGTGTTTCCGCCGGAATCCGATGGTCGCGCACCGCGGACCGCACCGCTACGAGAACACGCAGAGCACCTCCGAGTGCGGTCGGCGATGCAGCGTGCGTGCAGCGGACCGGGCCCCGCCGAGCTCAGAGCCCGGCGACTTTGGAACTCGCCGACAGCTCGTAGACCAGGGTGACCGTGCGGCGGCCGCCGGGCGGGAGGGGGACGTCCCAGCGGGCGATGCCTTCGGCGTCGACCGCGGCGGGCGCCGGGGAGCAGGCTTCGTTGCGCAGGCGCACCTCCACCGCCGAGACCTCGGAGACCGGGATCCGCTCCCGCAGGACGACCACCCGTTCGCCCTGCTCCCCAGGGGCGGAGAAACGGGACAGGTGCAGCCGGACCGTGCGGGTGACCACGGTCCGCTGCATGATTCCGGCGGAGTCACGGGACTCCTCGGCCTCCCGGACCACCCGGTGGTCGTCACAGCTGCCGAAGGCGAGCTCGACGGGGGCGCCGGGGGCGGTGAAGTCCAGCGTGCCGCGGCCGCTGAACCCACTGCCGCGGACCAGGTCCACGGGCCCGGCGAGCAGCACATGGCCGGACCGGTTGTCGAACCGCACCACCCGGGTGACCAGCGGAGACAGCTCGGGTGAGCAGGCGTACTCGCTGCTCGCGGCCGTGGTGAAGACGGAGAGCGGCACCCGGTGGGCGCGGCCGTCTCCGGGCACGGAGACCGGCGCGGGGGAGCGCAGCACCCGCGTCTCGCCGCCGTCGTCCACCCCGGGGAGGCCGAGCACCGGGACCGGGCCGAGGTCCCCGATCTCCTCCTCGCGCAGCTCGACGTCGACCGTGCGGCGCTCCGCGGCGGAGCGGTCCTTGAGCGTCAGCCGGTCCTCACCCAGCCGCGGGGGATCGGTGGCCAGAGCCGACCGTGCCGTCGACAGCGTCAGCCGTACGTCCGACCAGTCCTCGCCGGTGCGCTGCCAGACCATCGCCTCGGTCTCCAGCGTCAGGGAGTCCCCGTCGAGCACGGCCCGGTAGGCGGGCCGCCACAGCGCACACGCGGTGAGGTGGCTCAGGCGCAGCTCGACCGGCCCCGCGACCGCGGTCTCCACGGTCAGCTCGATGTGACCGACCAGCTCGGCGGGCTCCTCCTCGGAGAGGTCCATGGCCCGCCGGACCTCCCTGAGTTCGGTGGCAAGGGCGGCCAGCCGGGCCTCCACGGCGCGGAGTTGCTCGCCGTACGCGTCGCGCTCGTCGTCCACACGGTCCAGTTCGCGGGACCAGCGGGGCCCTTCGGCCTCCCCGGAGCCGGCGCCTTCGCCGATCTCCCGCAGCACATCGGCGGCGAGGCGGCCGAGGAGGTCGAGGCGGGCGTGCAGCCGATCGCGTCGCTGTCCCAGGGCGAGCTGTTCCTCTTCGAGGAGGTGTACGCGCCGGCGCAGGGCGGAGTCGTCGTCGGCGGACGACAGCGGCCCGCGCGGTGTCCAGGTGCGGACGAGCCGCACGTTCAGCACGGTCGCGGGGTGATCGGCGGTCAGCTCGGCGTGGAGGGTGCGGTCGACGGCCAGGGCACTGACCGGCCCGAAACGCAGCCGCTGGACCCCGGCCTCCAGGTCGAGCGCGGCGGTGCGCTCGATGTGGGCGCGATCCTCCATGCAGGTGACGGCGGTGACGGGGAGGGCGATCGGCTTCGGCGACGTGGACGACGTGGACATGGTGGGTGTCAGCTCCTGCGGTTGCCGCCGACCAGTGCCTTGGCGGCCGGGATGCGGATCTCGTAACCGCCGTCGAGGGCGGTGGTGCCGCCGGCGGGCAGGTCCACCCGCCAGACGCGGGTGCCCGGGGCGTGGTGTTCGGGGCCCGTGCCGGCCTCGGGTGCCGTCCAGTCGGCCCGCTCCTCGATGCGGACGTCCGCTTCGGAGGTGACCGGAACCCGCTCGCGGACCTCGACGGTGACGGGCCTCGCGAGCCTGTTGGCCAGCTCCACGTGGACGCGGTGGTCGAGCACGGTGGTGTTGTTGCGCAGGCCCGAGGTGGACTCGTGCAGGTTCGTACGGCGGGTGACCCGGATGCCCTCGGCCGGCCCGAGCCCCACACGGCGGACACCGCCGGGGGCGAGCGTGGGCAGTGCTGCGGTCAGCAGGAAGTCGTCGTCGACCGTGACCTCCACCGGGCCGGCCAGCAGAGCCCGGCCGGTGGTGTTGGAGAGCACCAACGTCGCGTACACGGTCTGCTCCACGGACGGCACACAGAGGTACTCGGTGCGCAGACCGACCGGGATCTCGGCGACGGTGATGGTGTGCCAGGTGCCGTCCGACGGAACGTCGGCGCGGGCGGTGGCATCGAAGCGGTGATCGAAGGAACCGGCCGACTCGCGGGGCCGCGCGGCGTGCCCGGGCAGCGGCAGCGCGGCCACCGCTTCGGCGCGGCGGCGGTACTCGGCCGCCACCGCGTCGAAGGGAGCGTCAGGAAACAGCCTGCCCCGGCGACCGCCCTGCTCGTCGGGGCCGCACAGGACGAGGGCGGCGTAGTCGAGCTCGGCGCTGCTCGGCTGCGGCGGACCGGGTGCCGGAGGCGGCGGCGGTGGCGCAGCCCGGCCGGGAGCCGCAGGCGCCAGGGGAGCGCGGGCCCCTGCGAAGGGCCCGCCGCCGGGATGCGGCACGGCTCCCGGATGCGAGGGGGCCGGCTGTGACCGCTCGGCCATCTCGCCGCCGAAGTCCTCCGGGAAGGGGCCGCCTGCGCCGCCGGGCGCCCAGGGCGCTGCGGGCGGCGCGCCGTAGCCCTGCGGTGCCGGTGCTGCCGGTGCTGCCGGCGGTGGCGGAACGGGGCCGGGCGCGGAGCCGCCCGCGGCACCCACGGGCGCGGAGCCGGCCCAGGGGGCCGGGAGAGCGCCGGTCGTGTCAGGGCGAGGGCCGGCCGCCTCGTACCCGGCGAACAGGTCGGCGAGCCCCGCCGGGGGCTCGCGCCAGCCCGAAGGCGCGAGGGCGGGCTGACGGCGTCCGATCCGGATCGAGCGGAGCCTCGGCAGGTCGGTGCGGCGCCGCAGGTCGGCGGTGGCCAGGGCGATGCGCACGCCGGTCCAGTCCTCGCCGGTGCGCTGGGCGACCGAGGCGCGCAGCACCAGATCGCCGGTGCCGTCGCCCTGACGGTAGGCGAGGCGGTAGGCAGGCACCCAGACGGCGCCCGGCACCCCGTACTCCAGCTCCAGCTCCAGGTGCGGGTCCGGGGCCGGTTCCAGGTCCGTCTCCGCGCCGGCGGTGCCGTCGAGCGTCAGGACCGCGGAGACCGTGGTCTCCACGTGCGCTGACGGTGCGTCGGTGGAGGCGCGGTCGAGCCTGTCCGTGGCGACGGCGAGTTCGTGCTCGGCGCGGCGCAGTGCCTCCTCCAGCTCGACGAGGCGGGCGTGCAGTCCCGTCAGCCGCTCCTCGACGAAGTCGGCGAGCTCCAGCCACGCGTCGACCGGGGTACGGCGGTGAGAGTCCTCGCGCCTGCGGGCCGGTGGGACCGGGCGCAGCCCCCTGACCTCCTCGATCAGGCTCAGTTGCCGGTCCCGGCGGCCCTGCGCGGCCGCGTACTCGTCGTGCAGCCGCTCGACCTCGCGCCGCAACCCTTCGGGCGTACCGGTGCCGAGCGGCCCGGCCCCAACCTCCACCCGGGCCTCGGTGACACGCACCCCCGGGGTGCCCAGGGTTCGGGCCCGCAGCGAACCCGGGTCCAGCGAGCGGGGGAGCCCCGTCACCCGCACCCGGCCGTCCGGCGGCACGCTGCCCCGGGCCAGACGGCGGCAGACCGCGCCCTGCGCGTACACCACGACCGAATCGAGGGTCGACCCCCACGTCTGTGCCGTCTCAGCCGTCATGTGCTGCGCCCCCACCGCGTCCGTGTTGAGCGCAGCCTACGCCTGAGGGTTCCGCGCATCCGCGCCGGTGCGGAGCCTTACGTCTCCGGCGTCTCCAGCGTCTCCAGGCGTGCCGCCAGTTCCCCGGGCAGCGCATCCCGGTTCTGTGCGGTCACGTGGACCAGTTCGATGCCGGGGCGCTGCTTGAGAGCGTCGGTGAACGGGTCGTGGCGCGCGTGCACGGTGGCGACGACGTCGATGTCGGCCGTGAGCAGTTCCCCCACGGCCTCCCGGAACGCGGAGCTGGACAGCTCCATCCCGCCCAGCTCGTCGATGAGCGCGAGATCCCCCGGAGCCGGAGCCGGAGTCGGATCCGGGCCCGGTCCCGGTGACAGCGGCGCGAGGGCCGACAGGGCCAGTTCGTCCATGACGCGCAGGTCGACACCGTACCGGCCGACGCGCGGTGGCCCGGGGAAGGTGACGTGCGCGAGCACGGCCCGCCTGCCGTCCAGCGTCTCCAGCGCGAAACCCACTCGTGCGGTGCCCTCCCGGATCTCCTCCGTCGTGAAACCGACGGGCGTACGGGTGTGCAGCAGGGAGGCCAGCCGCCGCACGGCGGTCGTCTTGCCCACGCCGGGCCGTCCTTCGAGCAGGATCCTGGTCGGCATCGCGTCCTCCGAGGGTGCGTGCATGGCGTCGTCCCCGCGATCCTCGCGCAGGTGAGGCCGCGGGACTGAGGTGGCGCTCCGGCAAGCGCAGCCCCGGGTGTCAGGGGCCGTGCCCACCTCTCCGCTTATTGCACATATATTGCAGTTGCGAGCAAAAAGCAGAGGGAGACGTGCTGTGGGCGCACCGGTGGTGCTGGGGATCGAGTCGTCGTGCGATGAAACGGGCGCGGGCATCGTGCAGGACGGGAAACTGCTCGCGCACGTGGTGGCGTCGAGCATGGACGAGCACGCGCGGTTCGGCGGAGTGGTGCCCGAGATCGCGGCCCGGGCGCACCTGCACTCCTTCAACCCGGTCGTACGCCAGGCCCTGGACCAGGCCGGGATGCGGCTGAGCGGGATCGATGCGGTCGCCGTCACCACCGGCCCCGGCCTGTCCGGCGCGCTCCAGGTGGGCCTGTCCGGCGCCAAGACCCTCGCCTACGCGGCCGGGGTTCCGCTGTACGGCGTCCACCACCTGGCCGGTCACGTCGCCGCCGACACCCTCGAGCACGGGCCGCTGCCCGAACCGTGCGTGGTGCTGATCGTCTCCGGCGGCCACACCTCCCTGCTGCTCGTACGGGACCTGGTCCGCGAGCCCATCCTGCACCTGGGCGACACCCTGGACGATGCGGCGGGGGAGTGCTTCGACAAGGTGGCCCGGATCCTGGGCCTGCCGTACCCGGGCGGCCCCGCCATCGACCGGGCGGCACGGGAGGGCGATCGGCGGGCCGTGGCCTTCCCGCGCCCGCTGACCCGGCCCGGCGACGACCCGTACGCGTTCTCCTTCTCCGGCCTCAAGACGGCGGCGGCCCGCTGGGTCGAGGGCCACCGGCTGCGCGGCGAGGACGTCCCGGTCGCCGACGGGGCCGCCGCCCTTCAGGAGGCCGTGGCCGACGTACTGACCCGCAAGGCGCTCGCCGCCTGCCGCGCGTACGACGTCAGGACGCTGATCGTCGTCGGGGGAGTGGCAGCCAACTCCCGGGTCCGCGCCCTGGCGGAGAAGCGCTGCGCCTCGGCCGGGATCGAACTGCGCGTCCCGCCCATGACCCTGTGCACCGACAACGGCGCGATGATCGCCGCCGTCGGTGACCTCCTCGTCCGCTCCGGCGCCGAACCGGCGCCCCTCGACGTGTCGATCGACCCGTCGGCACCGCTCGAGTACGCGGCTCTGACCCCGCTCGCCCGCACGGCCGCCTGAACAGCGACGACCGAAACCCGAGTCCAAGACCCGAGCAGCAACGGAGCAGCACACCTTGCGTACCGCCGACATCCGCCGCAGATTCCTGGACTTCTTCGCCGAACGCGGCCACACCGTCGTCCCCAGCGCACCACTGCCGACACCGGACCCGACCCTGCTGTTCGTCAACGCCGGCATGGTCCCCTTCAAGCCCTACCTGACCGGGGAGCAGGCGACGCCCTGGCCGCGCGCCACCAGCGTGCAGAAGTGCATCCGCACCCTCGACATCGAGGAGGTCGGCAAGACCACCCGGCACGGCTCCTTCTTCCAGATGAACGGCAACTTCTCCTTCGGCGACTACTTCAAGGAGGAGGCCATCGGCTTCGCCTGGGAGCTGTCGACGAAGGCGCAGGCCGAGGGCGGCTACGGTCTCGACCCCGACCGTATCTGGGTCACCGTCCACCACTCCGACACCGACGCCCGCGGCATCTGGCGCGAGGTCGCCGGACTGCCCGACGAGCGCATCGTGGCCCGCGGCGACGAGGACAACTTCTGGTCCATGGGAGTCCCCGGCCCCTGCGGGCCCTGCTCCGAGCTGTACTACGACCGTGGCCCGGCGCTCGGCCGCGAGGGCGGCCCGGCGGTCGACGAGGACCGCTACATGGAGTTCTGGAACCTGGTCTTCATGCAGTACGAGCGCGGTGAGGGCGTGGGCAAGTCCGGCTACCCGATCCTCGGCGAACTGCCGCGCCGCAACATCGACACCGGCATGGGCCTGGAGCGGATGGCCACCCTCCTTCAAGGCAAGGACAACCTGTACGAGATCGACGAGACCCGCCCGGTCCTCGACCGCGCCGCCGAACTCGCCGGGGTCCGTTACGGCGCCGACCCGCAGGCCGACGTCCGCCTGCGGGTGGTCGCCGACCACGTCCGCACCGCCTTGATGCTGCTCGCCGACGGCACCGCCCCCGGCAACGAGGGCCGGGGCTACGTGCTGCGCCGCATCCTGCGCCGCTCGGTCCGCTCCATGCGCCAGCTCGGCTTCCACGACCCGGCCCTGCCCGAGCTGATGACGGTGGCCCGCGACTGCATGGCCCCCGGCTACCCCGAGGTCACCGAGGCGTTCGCCCGGATCGCGGACCAGGCGTACGGAGAGGAGGACGCCTTCCGCGCCACCCTCAAGCAGGGCACCACCGTGCTCGATACCGCCGTCGCCGGGGTCAAGGCGGACGGCGGCCGCTCGCTGCCCGGCAAGCAGGCCTTCCTGCTGCACGACACCTATGGGTTCCCGATCGACCTCACCCTGGAGATGGCCGCCGAACAGGGCGTCGAGGTCGACTGGGAGGGCTTCACCGCGCTGATGAACGAGCAGCGCGAACGGGCCCGCGCCGACGCCCGGGCCCGCAAGTCCGGCGGTGCCACCGACACCGGCGCGCTGCGGACCGTGCTGGACGCCCACGGCCCGACCGAATGGCGTGCCTGGGAGACCCTGACCACCGAGTCGAAGGTGCTGGCCGTCCTCGGCGCGAACGGCCCGGTGCCGGCCGCCCGCGAGGGCGAGATCGTCTCGGTCGTCCTGGACCGCTCCCCGTTCTACGCCGAATCCGGAGGCCAGGACAGCGACGCCGGCCGCATCTCCGGCAGCTCGGCCGAGGCCGAGGTCCTCGACGTCCAGCGCCCGCTGCCCGGACTGGTCGTGCACCAGGTGCGCATCACCGCCGGGGAGCTCGCCGCCGGTGACCCGGTGGTCGCGGCCGTCGACCCCGAGTGGCGCCTCGGCGCCCGGCAGGCCCACTCCGGCACCCACGTCCTGCACGCCGCGCTCCGCGAGGTCCTCGGCCCCACCGCCCTGCAGTCCGGCTCGTACAACCGGCCCGGCTACCTGCGCCTGGACTTCCCCTGGCGCGGCGCCCTCTCGCAGGCGGTCCGCAGCGAGATCGAGGAGGCCGCCAACCGCGCCCTGCGCCGCGACCTGCCGGTCGGCGTGCGCTGGATGACCCTGGCGGAGGCCAAGGAGCTCGGCGCGCTCGCCCTGTTCGACGAGACGTACGGGGAGCAGGTCCGGGTCGTCGAGATCGGCGGGGCCTGGTCCCGGGAGCTGTGCGGCGGCACCCACGTCGACCACGCCTCCCAGGTCGGCACGGTCGCCCTGACCGCGGAGTCCTCGGTCGGCGCAGGCATGCGCCGCCTGGAGGCCGCGGTCGGTGTCGAGGGCTTCGGCTACCTCGCCCGCGAACGCGACCTGGTCTCCCGCATCGCCGAGCAGCTGAACGCGCCCCGCGCCGAACTCCCCGAGAAGGTCGCCGGCCTCCTGGACCGGCTCAAGGCCACGGACCGGGAGAACGCCCGCCTCAAGGCACGAGCCACCGCGGCTCAGGCCGCCGAGCTGGCCGGCCGGGCCGTGGACGCGGGCGGCACGCTCGTCGTCACCACGACCGCCGACGGCACCACGGACGAGGCCCGCGCCCTGGCCCTCGCCGTCCGCGACCGCCTCCCGCAGGGCTGTCCCGGTGCGGTCGCCGTCGCCACTGCGTCCGGCGGACTGGTCCTGGCCCTCACGGCGCCGGCCCGGGAAGCCGGGCTGAACGCCGCCGCGCTGGTCAAGCAGCTCCTGGGCGGCCGGGGCGGGGGCTCGCCGGAGATCGCCCAGGGCGGCGGCATCCCCGCCGAGCGCGTGAACGACGTCCTGGCGGACCTTCCCCGCCTCGTCGGCGGCCGCTGACCCTGTGACGACCCGCTGACCGCTGAGGGGAGCGCGTGCCGGCCGGCCACGCGCTCCCCAGGGCACCGGCACCGGCGCCGCGCAGCCACGGGGCGGGCGCCCTTCTTGGCGAGATTTCGTCCATGCATGGCGACTTGGCCTCTCACCGTGCGCGGAGCATCAGGCCACGCTTATCAGCCATGAGCGCTGCCGACGGACGTCTTGACGACGCGATCACGGACTTCTCCCGCCGGCCCGTGGATGTGGACGGGGTGGTGAAGACGGTATACGTCGCGGGTGCCGGGCCGGCCGTCGTGCTGATGCCCGAGATGCCCGGCATCAGCCCCGACGTCCTTCGGCTGGCGCGGTGGGTGCGGGATGCGGGTTTCACCGTCTACGTGCCCTCCCTTTTCGGGACCGACGGCGCCTATCCCACGGCCGAGGCCGGTGAGAAGATCGTCCGCCGTGCGTGCGTCAGTGCCGAGTTCCACGCGTTCGCCGGGGGCGGGACCAGCCCCGTCACCGCGTGGCTGCGCGGGCTGGCGCGCCGGGCCCACGCCGAATGCGGCGGTCCGGGAGTCGGCGTGATCGGCCTGTGCTTCACCGGCAACTTCGCCCTCACCATGGCGATGGAACCGGCCGTCATCGCACCGGTGGTCAACCACCCGTCACTGCCGTTCGACGACCCCGCCGGACTCGAGATCAGCGACGAGGACGCGCGCGCGGTCCGCGACCGCATCGCGCGCGACGGACTGAAGGTTCTCGCCTACCGCTTCGACGACGACCGCTGGTGCACCGGCCGGCGCTTCGCCGCCTACCGGGCGCTCCTCGGCGACGCCTTCGACGGCCGCGTCCTTCCCGGAAGCTCCGCCAACACCGAGCCGCCCCCGTTCTTCCGCGACGTGGTCGGCACCCCTCACAGCGTCGTCACCGCCCACCTCGTCGACGAGGAGGGACACCCCACGCGGCAGGCCCGGGACGAGATCCTCGCCTTCCTGACCGAGCGTTTGAGCCCGCCCGGAGGCTCCGGGACGACAGCCGGCTGATGTCGGACGTGAACCGCTCCAGATGAACCGCGCGCCGCCGCGTCCCATCGACTCACCGGAGAAGAGCGCCCGCCAGAAGGCCCGCGGATCGCTGGGCAGAGGACCGTGTACCCCGGGTCCGGTGCATGTGGCCGCAGGTGTTCCAGACACGGTGAGATGCTTCGCAGCGGGCCGGGCAGTCCGGTGTGTCCGAAGACCAGACATGCGGTGATGCGCTGCATCCAGGTCGTGCCGCACTTCGGCGGCGTGGTGATGATGATGTCGTCCGGGCGCGGCCGGAAACGGTCCCAGCGGGTGCTGTCGGATACCGGCGTGCGATACGTGCGTCGGCGCAGCGAGCGGTCCATGCCTGCCTTGTCGCTCAGGGGCGGGCGGGGCTGTCGTCCCTTCGTCGTCAGTGGGCGTTGACGGTCACCCGCCACTGGAAGGTGGCGTGCCGGCACCGGTGCTGCGGGCGGGTGGCCGTACACGTGCGCTGGGCGGTGATGTCACTCTGACCGGCCCCGTCGACGCGGATGTCGGCGGTGGCGCCCCCGTCCGGCGCCTCACGTCCCTCCGTCCGGGTGAGGACGTCGGCCGAGGAGGCCACAGGCGTGTTCCACGTCCACTTCTCGCCGTTGCTCCGGACGGGGCGGAGGCGGATGCTGATCTGATCGCCGGTGCGGAGGCTGAGGGTTCGTCCGTCGGAGGCGTTGGTCAGCGACGTGGTGGCGAGCACCGCCGCGTCGGCGTCCGGAGGCGCGGACGGAATGACCAGCGCGGTGGTGAGAGCGGCGAGGGCGAGCAGGGTCCTGCCGAGCATGATCGGTCCTCCCCCTGGGACACGTGACGTCGTGGCGTCAGCGTAGGAGCCGCCCGGCGGCCCGGTTCCGGGCCTCCCTGCCGTTCACTCGAAGGGGAGAAAGACCGCACGCTATCGCGAATGGCGCGCCGGGATGTGCTCGCCGTCGGGCGTTTGATCGATCATCGATCATTACTCCTCGGTAGGTGTTGACTGCATCAACTTGCCGCTCCTAGCGTGGTCTGACGGAAATGAGGTTCCGTCACACGGAATCCGTGGTACCCCCGTCCCCACCCCGGGATCGTGAAAGAGGATCACCCGTGTCCCAGCTTGACCAACTGCCCGACAAGGACCCGTCGGAGGTCGCCGAGTGGTGCGAGTCCCTGGACTCCGCCGCCCGGTTCGGGGGAGCCGACCGGGCGGCGTACCTGCTGCGCCGTACGCTCGAACACGCCGAGCGGTCCGGGCTGGGCCTCCCTCCGCTCCTGGAGACCCCTTACGTCAACACCATTCCGACCTCCGCCGAGCCCGGCTACCCGGGCGACGAGGAGCTGGAGGCCCGGATCACCGCCTGGAACCGCTGGAACGCGGCCGCCATGGTCACCCGTGGCAACCAGCGCGCGGGCCTGGGCGGCCACATGGCGACGTTCGCCTCGGCGGCCTGGCTCTACGAGACGGGCTTCCAGCACTTCTTCCGCGGTAAAGAATCCGACGGATCAGGCGACCAGCTCTACATCCAGGGCCATGCCTCCCCGGGCATCTACGCACGCGCCTTCCTGGAAGGCCGCCTGACGGAGGGGCAGCTGGACCGCTTCCGGCAGGAGGCCGCGGGCGACGGGCTGCCCTCCTACCCGCACCCGCGCCGGCTGTCCTGGCTGTGGGAGTTCCCGACCGTCTCCATGGGTCTGGGCCCGCTCTCCGCGATCTACCAGGCGCGGTTCAACCGCTATCTGCAGCACCGCGGCATCAAGGACACCTCGCAGTCGCGCGTCTGGGCCTTCCTCGGCGACGGCGAGATGGACGAGCCGGAGTCGACCGCCGCCCTCGCCCTCGCGGGCCGGGAGCGACTGGACAACCTGACCTTCGTCATCAACTGCAACCTCCAGCGCCTGGACGGCCCGGTCCGCCCCAATTTCAAGATCGTGCAGGAGCTGGAGGCCCAGTTCCGCGCCGCCGGCTGGAACGTCGTCAAGTCGCTGTGGGGCACGGCCTGGGACGAGCTCTTCGCGCAGGACGCCGAGGGCGCGCTGGTGCGCCGGCTGGGTGAGGTGCCGGACGCGCAGTTCCAGACGTACGCCACCGCGGACCCGGCCTATCTCCGCGAGCACTTCTTCGGCGCCGAGGGCCCCGGCTCCCCGCTGCACACCATCGGCGCGGGCCTTGCCGACGCCCGGCTCCTGGAGCTCTTCCGGACCTCCCGCGCCGGCCACGAGCCGCGCAAGGTCCACGCCGCCTACCGGGCCGCCGTCGAGCACCGGGGTGCGCCGACCGTCGTCCTCGTGCAGACCGTCAAGGGCTACACGCTCGGCCCGGGCTTCGAGTCGCGCAACGCCAACCACCAGATGAAGAAGCTCACGGGGAAGGAGTTCCGGGCGATGCGGGACCTGCTCGGCCTCCCGATCCCCGACAGCGCACTGGACGGCGAGACGGTCCCGTACGCCCACCCCGGCGAGAACTCCCCGGAGGTGCGGTACCTGCGCGAGCGCCGCTCGGCGCTCGGCGGTCCGGCCCCGGCCCGCAAGGTCGTCGCCAAGCCGCTGCCGGAGCCGTCCGCCAAGCCCTTCGAGGCCCTGCACAAGGGCTCGGGCCGCCAGGAGATCGCCACGACCATGGCGTTCGTCCGGCTGGTCAAGGAGCTGATGCGGGACGAGGAGACCGGCCGGCGCTGGGTGCCGGTCGTCCCCGACGAGGCCCGCACGTTCGGCATGGAGTCCCTCTTCCCCTCGGCCGGCCTGTACTCCCCGGCCGGCCAGACCTACGACCCCGTCGACCGTGACCAGCTCCTGTACTACAAGGAAGCCAAGGACGGTCAGATCCTCAACGAGGGCATCACCGAGGCGGGCTCGCTGGCCGACTTCACGGCGGCCGCCACGTCGTACGCCACGCACGGCGAGCCGATGATCCCGTTCTACATCTTCTACTCCATGTTCGGCTGGCAGCGGACGGCCGATCAGTTCTGGGCGCTGGCCGACCAGCTGGGCCGGGGCTTCGTCATCGGTGCCACCGCCGGCCGCACCACCATGACGGGCGAGGGCCTCCAGCACGCCGACGGCCACTCGCACCTGATCGCCTCCACCAACCCGGCGGCGGTCTCCTACGACCCGGCGTTCGCGTACGAGATCGCGGTCATCGTCCGGGAGGGCCTGCGGCGGATGTACGGCCCCGAAGCCGAGGACGTCTTCTACTACCTGACGGTCTACAACGAGACCAAGGTCCAGCCGCCCATGCCCGAGGGCGCGGAGGAGGGCATCCTCAAGGGCCTCTACCGCTTCAAGGAGGCCGCCGACGCCCCGGACGGCGCCCCTCGCCTCCAGCTGTTGTCCTCCGGCACGGCCGTCCACTGGGCCCTGGACGCCCAGCGGCTGCTCGCCGACGACTGGGGCGTGGCCGCCGACGTGTGGTCCGCGCCCTCCTGGACCGAGCTGCGCCGCGACGCCCTGTCCTGTGACGCGGCGCAGCTCAAGGGCGAGGCCCGGGTCCCGTACGTGACCCGGGCCCTGCACGGTGCGCCGGGTCCGGTCGTCGCCGTCAGCGACTGGATGCGGGCGGTCCCCGACCAGATCGCCCCCTGGGTCGAGCAGGACTGGACGTCCATCGGCACCGACGGCTTCGGCCTCTCCGACACGCGGGAGGCGGTGCGGCGCCACTTCGGCGTCGACGCCGAGTCGGTGACGGTGGCGGCACTCGCGGCGCTGGCCCGGCGGGGCGAGATCAAGCCGGAGACGGTGCGCGAGGCCGCACGGCGGTACGGCCTGGAGGACTGACCCGCACCTCACGCGGGAGGCGGTGAAGGCCCGGCGGACGCCGGGCCTTCACGTGTGAGCAGCGGGAATTTCCCCCGTCGTGCGACCGGAGGTAAGTGCTGCGTACAGGACGGCGGACCGGCTTTTCCCACTCCCTTGAAAACCGGATCCGTGGCCGGTAAACCCAGTGGGGGAATTATGGCCTCCGTCACTGTGGACCTCGTCCCGAACTGGTGAGGTGATCTTTACCCGCCCGGGTACGACATCGCTTCTCACCAGGTGAGTTGAGGGGGAACGGCTCCATACGCATAGCGGAACTCCTGTGGAGCCGACTGTCGTAGCCCCGCCGCCGGAAAGACCACCGTGGTCTCTCGCGCGCACCCCCCGTCGATGCCGAACGGCCGCCTTCAGAGCGGGTTTTGTCCACCACACACCGGAGTAGCAGTGTTGAAGAAACGAACCATCGCCGTGGTCGGCGGCGGTGCCGCCTGCACCGCATTCCTCGCCGCGTACGCCCGGCGGCTGTCGGGCGACGTGGCCGGCGCGGCGGCGGATGTCATCGTCTTCGAACCAGGGAAGAGTTTCGGCCCCGGCATCGCCTATGCCGAGGACGCCGATACCGCTTTGCTCAACCGGCCCTATTCCGCCATGTCCGTGGACTACGGCGACCCCGGGCAGTTCCGCCGCTGGCTCTACCGGCAGACCTCCGCAGGCGAGGGCGGCGGCCCGCAGGCGCGGCGGACGCCGCGTTCGCACTTCGTCTCCCGCTCGCTGTTCGGCCAGTATCTGGAGAACGTCTTCTGCCAGTCCCGGGAGGACCTGCGGCTGCTCGGGGCGCAGGTGACGCTCGTGCCGTCCGCTGTCGTCGACCTGGCCGTGGGGACCGGCGCGGCCGCGGGGAGCGACGGGCACATCCTGACCACCGCCGACGGGGACCGCTTCGTCGCCGACGAGGTGGTCATCGCGATCGGCGCCATCGCGCCGTCCGATGTCTACGGGCTCGCCGGGAGGGCCGGATTCGTCGCCCAGCCGTACCCCCTCGTCAGCTCGCTGAACGAGGTCGACCCGAGCGCGGAGGTGCTCGTACTGGGGGCCGGGCTGACGGCGATCGACGTGGCCGTCGTCCTGGCGGACGCCGGGCAGGAGCGCCGGATCACCCTCGCCTCGCGGTCCGGCCGGATCCCGGACGTGCGCACCGACCTCGGCACCGGCGAACTGCCCGAACTCCTCGCCGGTGCACGCCGGTTGCTCGCACGTGGCAGCGTCAGCCTGCGCAGCGTCCATGAACTCGTCGACGCCACCCTGCGGTCGGGTGGAACGAGCATGCGCGAGGCGCTGCGCCCGTACACCGATGCCTGGTCCGCGCCCGAGCTGATGCGCCACCGGCTGGACAATCCGTTGCCCGGCGGCCTCGCGCAGCGCTGCGTCGGTGCTCTCACCCCGTTCTACTCGGAGCTGTGGCGCTCCCTTCCGGAGGCGAGCCGGCGCCTGTTCCTGCGGGACCATTACCGGACGTACAACTGCCTGCGTAATCCGATGCCGGTGACCAACGCCCACCGGCTGCTCGGCCTCCACGAGGAGGGCCGGCTCGGCTTCGCCAGGGGCATCACCCATGTCACGGCGGCTGCGGGCGGTGGTTTCACCGCGACCTTCGCCGACGGGCGCACCGGGCACTACGACGCGGTCGTCAACGCGGTGGGGCGCACGAACAACACGGCCGCCGCGTCCGCCTCCTCGCTGACGTCCCGGCTGGTGCGCAACGGCACCTTCGTCTCCCACCCGCTGGGCGGCATCCGGGTCGATCCCGGGACCAACCAGGTACGGGGTTCCGAGGGAGCAGCGTTTCCCCGGCTCTATGTGCTCGGCGACCTGGCCTCGGGGGAGCACTTCCACGTGAGTTCCATGGAGCTGGTCGCGCGGCAGGCCGCCCAGGTGGCGGCTCAGCTCGTGCCGGCCTCGGACCGCCTGCTGGTGGGGGCCGTCGCGTGAAGCAGGCCGGACTGCCGCGGGGGCTGGCCGTCTGCTTGATGTCACTGGTGTTCGTGCCTCAGCTGGCGCTCGCGGCCTACGTTCCCGCACTGCCGGCCATCGGCAGGTCGTTCGGGGTCGGGCCGGGCAGCACCAGCAGCTCACTGGTCGGCTACATGGCCGCGTACGCCGTGTGCATGATCCTCACCGGCAACCTGGCGGACCGCTACGGTTCCCGGCGCATCCAGCTGACCGGGCTCGTCGTGTTCACGGGCGCGTCCCTGCTGTGTCTGCTGGCCCCCGGGTACGGGGTCTTCGTGGCGGGCCGGGTGCTGCAGGCGCTCGGTGCCGGTACGGGCACGGTGATCTCCCGGCTGTGGGTGCAGCGGGCGCTGCCCAAGGAGCAGCGACTGCCCATGCTGACCGCGCTGTCCACCGTGATCGCGGTGACCCCGGCCGCGTCGCCGCCGCTGGCGGGCCTGGTGGTGGAACACACCTCCTGGCGTGCGCTGTTCGCCTTCATGGCTGTGCTCGGCGCGGTCACCGTCGGCGCGGTCGCCAAGCTCCTGCCTGCGGACAGCGGCACGGCAGCCGGGGCCGCGGGCACCTCGGCCGGTTCCGTGCGGCCGTCGGGAGGCCTCGCCGGGCTGGCCAGGGCGTACCGTACGGTTCTCGCCCACCGCGACTTCACGGTGTTCGCCGGTGCCATCAGTCTCGCCTGGTGCACCTATTTCACCTTCACCACCTACTCCAGCGATCTCCTGCAGTTGCAGCTGGGTGCCTCGCCCACTGTCTACGGAGCGCTGTACACGCTGGTGATCACGGGTTACGTGGCCGGCAGCACCACGGCGAAGCGGCTGGGCAGGACGCGGTCGCTGGAGTTCATCGCGCGTACCGCCGCCGCGGTGGCGGCGGGCACCGCCCTGCTGATGCCGGTCACGGTGCGCCTGTGGCCGGACAGCGCGCTGAGCATCGTCCTGCCGATGGCCGTGTGCATGCTCGGCGTAGGCGCGCTGTTCCCCACCTGCCAGGCCGGGATGATGCGGTACGAGGGCGAGTACGCCGGTGCCGCTTCGGGGCTGTTCTTCTTCCTGCAGATGGCGTCGGGGGCCTGCTACACCGCCCTGACCGGCATCCCGGGCTCTCCCGACGCCCCGATGCTCGCTCTGGCGATCGCCCTGCCCGCCCTGGCGCTGTTCCTGCTCTGCGTGTTCGCCCTGCGGAGCCGGACGCGGGCGGGTCAGGAGGCTTCGGCCGTCCGGACCGCCGGGCCCGTAAAAACGGGCAGATCGTGATCAGCTGAAGATTCCGGATGGATCGGTCGGCTGGTTCGAGCCTTGCCCGAGCCGGCCGGCTTCGGGAGGAGGGTCTGGTGCACTGCGGCCACGACCTCCCCGGATTTGGCGAATTTTCCTCTTGCGCCCGGCCTGCTGGGGCATCTATCGGTACGCCGTAAGGTTAGGCTAACCTTCGCGGCGTGAATGTCGGTAAAGAGACCTCCGCGGCCGGACGCCCCCGCGGTCATGAACTGTCGGCCACGGGTGTCACCGTGGCCTACGAGGGCGCCGACGTCGTGCACGACGTGTCGTTGACGCTGCGGCCCGGCGAGGTGACCGTCCTGGTGGGCCCGAACGGCAGCGGGAAGTCGACGCTGCTGCGCACCGTCGCGCGGCTGCAGCGGCCCCGGACCGCCACGCTCGTCATCGACGCCGACACCGACGGCCTCGCGCTGTCCCCGCGCGAATTCTCGCGCCGCGTGGCCCTGCTGACCCAAGGGCGCCCCGCCCCCAGCGGGCTGACCGTACGGGACGTCGTCGAATTCGGCCGCTACCCCTACCGCGGCCGCTGGGGCAAAACGGACCCGGACGGCCGGGACGCCGTGGACCGCGCGCTCGCCATGACAGGCGTCGCGGAACTCGCCGAGCGCGGCGCCGAACACCTCTCCGGAGGACAGCTCCAGCGCGTCTGGCTGGCCGGCTGCCTCGCCCAGGAGACCGGCGTGCTGCTCCTCGACGAGCCGACCACCTACCTCGACCTGCGGTACCAGATCGAGCTCCTCGACCTCATGCGCGACCTGGCCGACGACCACGGGATCGCTGTCGGCGCCGTCCTGCACGACCTCGACCAGGCCGCGGCCGTCGCCGACCGGATCGTGCTGCTCCGCGCAGGACGCGTCATCGCCGACGGCGACCCCGAAGACGTACTGACACCTCAGCGCCTGACCGACACCTACGGCATCCGCATCGAGGTCGACACCGACCCCCTCACCGGCCGGCTGCGCACCCGCGCGATCGGCCGGCACCACACAAGAAGCGAAAGGCTCAGCACCACCTCATGAGACGCCTCCTCCTGACCGCAGCGGCCGCCACCGTCGCAGCCCTCACCCTGACCGCCTGCGGAACGACCGAGCCCGCCGCCGACGACGCGAAGAAGGACACCGCCGAACGCATCACCCTCACCGACGCCACCGGCGCGAAGGTGGAGCTCGAGGGCCCGGCCAAGAAGGTCGTCGCCACGGAGTGGAACGTCGTCGAGAGCCTGGTCTCGCTGGGCGTCGACCCCGCCGGCGTCGCCGACGTCAAGGGCTACAAGACCTGGGACACCGCTGCTCCGCTCAAGAACGACCCCAAGGACATCGGCACGCGCGGCGAGCCCAGCACGGACACCATCGCCGCCCTGAAGCCGGACCTCATCGTCGCCACCAGCGACCTGCCCGCGCCCGCCCTGAAGCAGCTGCGCAAGGTCGCCCCGGTCCTGGAGCTGCGGGCCGCCGCCGCCTCCGACCCGATCGGGCAGATGACCAAGAACCTCGACCTCATAGCCCGGGCCACCGGCACCACGAAGAAGGCCGACGAGCTCAAGAAGCAGTTCGAGACGAAGCTCGACGAGGGGAAGAAGGCCCTCGCCGACGCCGGTCGCGCCGGGGCGGAGTACGCCTTCGCCGACGGCTACATCGTCTCCAACCAGGTCACCATCCGGCCGTTCACCAGCGGTTCCCTCATCGGCGCGGTCAACGAGAAGCTCGGCCTGAAGAACGCCTGGACGGTCAAGGGCGACGAGAGCTACGGCCTCGGCTCCACCGACGTCGAGGGCCTCACCAAGCTCGGCGACGACGTGCAGTTCGCCTACATCGGCAGCGACGGCGACAAGAACAGCACACCGTTCGCCGGTGCCCTGGCCAAGGACTCCGCATGGACGTCCCTGCCGTTCGTGGAGAAGGGCAACGTCCACCGGCTGCCCGACGGCATCTGGATGTTCGGCGGCCCCCAGTCGATGAACAAGTACATCGACGCCGTCGTCGAGGCGCTGAAGAAGAAGTAGCACCATGGCCGTCACCGCATCCCCTCCCGCCACCCGTCCGTCGGCGGCCGCCTCCCGGACGGGCGCGGCCGCGGTGACGGCCGCTCTGGTCCTCCTCGTCGCGGGCCTCGCACTCGTCGACATCACCCAAGGCACCGCCGCCGTCGGCGCGCCCGAAGTGTGGAAGGCGCTCACCGGCCAAGCCGACCCCGCCGACGCCTCCGTCGTCGTCTCCTCCCGGCTGCCCAGAATGACCGCCGGACTGCTCGTCGGGGCCGTGCTCGGCATGGCGGGCGCCGCCCTGCAAGCGGTCAGCCGCAACGTCCTCGCCTCACCCGACACCCTCGCCGTCAACGCCGGCTCCTACCTGGCCCTCGGCCTGGCCGCGGCCACCGGCATCTCGCTCCCGCTGTTCGCCTCCTCCGCCGTCGCGTTCGCCGGAGGCCTCGCCGCGGCGGCCGTCGTGCTCAGCCTGTCCAGCATGGGTGCGGGCAGCGTCCGGCTCGTCCTCGCCGGCAGCTCCCTCACCCTGGGCCTCACCGCCGTCACCGAGGGACTGCTCCTGCTGCTCCCCGAGCAGACGCAGGGCCTCTACCAGTGGAACCAGGGCAGCATCTCCCAGAGCGGGTTCGACGGGGTGCTGCAGATGGCGCCGATCGCCCTCGCCGGTCTCCTCGGGCTGCTCCTCATCGCCCGCCGGGTCGACGCTCTGGCCCTCGGCGACGACGCAGCACGCGGCGTCGGCGTCCGCGTCCGCGCCACCCGGATCACCGTGGTCGTGCTCGCGTCGCTGCTCTCCGCGGCGGCCGTCACGCTCGCCGGACCCATCGGCTTCGTCGGCCTGTGCGCCCCCGCCCTCGTGCGACCCCTCGCCCGCAGGGTCCGCGCGTTCACCCGGGCGCGCGCGAGGCTTCCGCTCACGGGCCTGGCCGGTGCCGTGCTCGTCCTCGGCTCGGACGTGCTCCTGCGCACCTTCGTGCCGGCGGACGTCGCGGTCGCCGTACCGACGGGCGTCGCCACCAGCCTGGTCGGCGCCGTGTTCCTGATCGTGATGGCCACGCGGGTCCGGGACACCGCGGGAGCCGCCGCGTCCGAACGGCTGCGCCTCAGGAGCAGGGCCGTCTTCCTCACCACCACGGCCGTCCTGGTGGCCGTTCTCATCGGCGTCGCCATCTCCGCCGTGCTGCTGGGCGACAGCAAGCTGTTGCTCGGCGACGTGGTGAACTGGGCCCAGGGCAGAGCGGGCCGCACCGTCGGCTTCATCCTCGACACCCGCGTGCCCCGGGTCCTCGCGGCGCTCCTCGCAGGCGCGGCCCTCGCCCTCTCCGGGACGCTCGTCCAGGCCGTGACCCGCAACCCGCTCGCGGAGCCCGGCACCCTGGGCGTCTCCAACGCGGCCGCCCTCGGCGCCGTGCTCCTCGTGACGACGGTGCCGTCGGCCGGCTCGTGGAGCCTCGCCGGCGCCGCCTTCGCGGGCTCCGCGATCGGTGCCGTCGTCGTCTTCGGACTCGCCGCGCGAGGCGGGTTCCGGCAGAACCGGCTCGTCCTCGTCGGCTTCGGCATGGCCACCGGGACCTCCGCACTGATCAGCATGCTCATCGTCCTCACCGACCCGTTCAACGCGACGAAGGCCCTCACCTGGCTGTCGGGCTCCACCTACGGGCGGACCCTCCCGGACATCGCGCCGCTCGCGGCCGTGCTCACCGTGGGCGTGCTCGTCGCGGTGCTGCGCCGCACCGAACTCGACCTCGTCTCGCTCGACGAGGACACCCCCAGACTCCTGGGGCTCGACCTGGCACGGGGCCGCCTGGGCTTCCTCGCGCTGAGCGTCCTGCTCAGCGCCACCGCCGTGGCCGCCGCGGGCACGATCGGCTTCGTCGGCCTCGTGGCACCGCACGCGGCCCGGGCCCTGGTGGGCCGCCGGCACGCCCGGGTCGTCCCGGTCGCGGTACTCCTGGGCGCCCTGCTCGTGTGCACCGCAGACCTGCTGGGCCGTACCGTCATCGCACCGGCCCAGCTGGGTGCCGGCCTGATGACGGCGGTGATCGGCACGCCGTACTTCCTCCACCTGCTCATGCGAGGCCGCCGCTAGGACACGTAGGCGTAGGCCACCACCACTGGAACGGCGCCGGGGAACCCGAAGAGGGTTCCCCGGCGCCTGCTTGTCCGGCGGAACGCAGGGGGCTTGACCTAGGCCGGGAGGGCCCGGGCCCAGGTGCGGTCCTCGGTGAGGTAGCCGTCGACCACGAGCCCTGCCTGCGCCAAGGCGTGCTCGAACTCCTCGTCGGTCAGGGGACAGGACAGGAACGTCTGGGTCCACCGTGCGTCCGGGAAGACGCACTCGACGTGGACGGACCGTACGCCGGGACGGACCGGATCGGAGGACACCACGCGGATCAACCCGCCTTCGATCTCCCGCTCCTTCGGCAGGTTCTCGTGCCGGTCCGCGGCCTCCCGCTGGATCAGCACGCAGCCGTCGTCCGCGACATGCCGCCGGCACGCCCGCAGCAGTCCCTCGCGCACCCCGGGGCCGGCCGCGTGGACGAGGAACGAGGCCAGCAGCACGACGTCGAAGCGCTCGTCGAGCTCCAGGGTCTCGATCGGACTGCAGACGGTACGAGCACCGCGGATGTGCGCGAGCATCTCGGGTGATTCGTCGACGGCCGTCACCGTGAAACCTCTGCCGAGCAGAGGACGCGTGATGCGGCCCGGCCCGCAGCCCAGCTCCAGGACGCCGGCCCCGGCCGGGGCGGCACGTTCGACGATGCCGGGCTCGTCGCCCACCGGAAGCCGCAGGTACAGCTCGACCGGGCACCCGTCCGGAGTGATGGATCCCGGCCCGCTACCCGTATATCCCTCGCGCGCTGTGTGAGTCATAAATCCATCGGAACACGAGGGAAAGGGCGGCGGAAGACCACGTCACCCGGGGGAGCGGCGCGGGTTCACGGCCCCGGCGCTCCCTTTGCACGCGCCAGGAACAGGCTCGTGAGCACCCGGACCTTCGTACCGCCCTCGCCCACGATCCGCGCCGCCTCCGCGAGCAGCGGTTCCCGGACCTTCTCCGCGATCACCCGGAAGCCGCTGTACGAGGCGAGCAGGCCGACGCCTTTCCGGTTCCGGCGCCCACCTCCAGCGCGGGTGCCGCGCCGGAACCGGCAGCGAAGTCCAGGACGTCTTCAACGAGTTGCGCCGGGTAGTCCAGCCGGCCGGCGTCGTACTGCTCGGGGTCCTCTCCGAAGGCGTGGCGGCGATTCCGGGTCCCGTCCGTCCACTCGAGCCGCGCGGGGGAGGGCGATCGCAGTGTCGCGAAAGGTGTCAGCAGGTGGTTACGGCTGGACCTCGGTCGGCTTTTCGGCGCGCAGGTCGCTGACGAAGCCGTCCTTGGCCACGCGCATCCAGTAGGCGTGCGCCCGGACCGAAGCGGGGATGTCGGAGCTGCGCTCCAGCTTGCGGTTCATCGAGGTGGTGCCGCTCTGGGCGTCCCGCTGGAACGTGTAGGGGTGCCATATGCCGATCTCGCTGCTGTAGAAGGGCTTGCGCTCCATCAGCATGACCTGGTCGGGGTTGCCCTGCGCGGGGTTCCAGTTGACGCGGACGGTGGCCGCGTCGAGGCGGTCGATCGACGTCACCGCCGGCGCCTTCGGGATCACCGAGGAGGCGGCGGGCTTGAGGTCGTTGCTGCGGATCGTTCGCGGCACGGACGGGTCGTAACCGTCAGGGTTGTCCAGCTTCCCCGTGATGCGGAGTGCAGTGGGAGCCTGGCTCTGCCCGCCCGCGCACGCGTCGACCTGGACGACCGTGCGCCACTCGCCGGCGAACCTCACGAAGTCTTCCTTCTGAAGCGGCAGTTCGCGGACGGCGCCGCCTATGACCCCGCTCACGGAGTAGACGTAGCGGGAGTCGTCGGAGCGGACCACCTGGTAGCTGCACCGGTCCACGGCCGCGGCGCGCGCGGTGATCGCCGCCTGGACCGAGGGCCCCTTGTCGGCGGATCCGGCGGCGGGGGCCGACGAAGCCGCTGCTGCGACACCTGCACCCGAGGCGAGCGCCCCGAGGCTCAGCGCGCACGTGGCGACGGCTGCGGCGATACGAGAAGGCATTGCATCCTCCGGTGACATCCAACGGCCCCTGGGAGCCGACGATTAGATGACGTGCTGGGCCGACCGTGTCGGCCTTGATCGGCATCGCCGACCAGGACGGGACGTTACCGGCAACTGCTGGTCAAAAAGAAGTCAAAGAACTGTAATGCTCGTAACAGGGGAGAGATCCGGCCGGGTTGAGGCGCCGGTGGTCGAGGACGCTGCGGTTCGCGCGTCAGCCACAGCGCAGCCACGCCCAGACCAGCAGCATCCCGCAGACCGCGATGAGGAGCTGGTTGGTCAGCTTGGGCTGCGGGTTCGCCTTTCCGAACAACTTCTCGTCCTCGAAGGCCTTCCTCACTTCCTTGCCGCGTCCGACGAGGCCGAGGGGAAACGCGAGCGTCGCCGTGGAATACACGGACAGCACTGTTTCGAGGTCATGCGCCCTCAGCTTGGCGGCCCCGCCCAGGAACACCACTCCGAGGAGAGGGATGCAGGCTACTTTGACTTTGGAATCCCGCGTGGGTGCGAGGGGCATGCAGACGGCCAGGAGCAGCACTGTCACGATAGACGCGATGATCCACCATGTGCCTATCGAGATGTGCGGAGGGTGCAACGTAATCTCCTTGACCGCCGTCACAGCGGACACTGAACGCGAGACCGCTCCCCGGACACCAGTACCACGCGCCCGGCGCGTGTAGTGTACACGTGGCCGGCGCCCGCCTCTCACCCGTGCGGGACGACAGCGACAGGGCAGGCCGCGTGGTGCAGCGCCGTGTGGCTGACCCGGCCGAGGTGCAGTCCCCGGTGGTCCGGCCGCCGCGAGGCCCCCAGCACCAGCAGGTCGGCGTCGGCAGACGGCTGGAGCAGCGCCTTGTGGGCGGGTCCCTCGACGACCGTGCGCCGGATCGTGACCCGGGGGTACTCACTCTGTGCTGCGCCCAGCACCTCCTCCAGGACGTCCGTGGCCTGTTCCGCGTAGACGCGTACGGAGTCGTCCAGGACCATGAGCGGGTCCGTGGGCTGCTGCGGCGCGCGCCAGGCCCGTACGGCCTCGACCTCGCATCCCCGGCCTTCGGCCTCGCGCAGGGCGAAACGCACGGCGGCGGCCGCCTCCTCCCCTTCCTCGACGCCGACGACGACCTTGTGAGCCGTGCCGCGTATGTTGCGCTGCTCTCCGCGTACGACCGTGACCGGGCAGTGTGCGCGGCCCGCCACGGCGAGACTCACCGACCCCAGCAGCATCCCTCTGAGCACTCCCCGCCCCGACGAACCCGTGACCAGCGCGGCCGCCCTCCGTGACTCGTCCACGAGCGCATCCACCGCGTCGCTCGGCACCGTCACGGCATCCACCTTCACGTCCGGGTGCAGCTGTCCGGCGCGCTGCAGGGCCACGGCGATGACGCGCTCCGCCACGAGCTCGTCCGCGGGCCGTTCATCACCGCCGAACGACGGCACGGGTCCCTCGTAGCGCTCCCACAGCGAGGCGTGGACGACGCGCAAGGAAAGCCCGAAGCGAGCCGCTTCCTCCACTGCCCAGTCGAGCGCCACAAGGCTGCCGTCGGAGCCGTCGACACCGACGACCAGAGGAAACTCCATCTCACCCACCGCCTCGCGCCGAAAGGGGTTCCGTTCCTTTCCTTCTCCTCCATGATCCTGCTTCATCGGTGATCGCGTCACAGGCCGCCCGGCGATCCGTGCCTCCCTCACGCCGCGTGAGGTTGGAACCCGGAGTACGGCGGCTCCGCCGCGCGGTTCAGTGCCCTGGTGCCGCCGTGTCCGTGTCCGCGGCCGCTGCTGCGCCCAGCGCCGTGCGCAGTGCCGCGGCGAAGTCCGCCGGGTGTGTCAGGAAGCCCACGTGCCCGCCCGGGAAGCCGGCGACGTCGCTGCCGGTGTGCTCCGCCAGGGTCCGCGTGGCGCGGTGCATGAGCGTCTCGGGGCCGTCACCACCGGTCACCAAGGCGAACGGTGCCGTGCGCAGCGCGTCGACGTCGGGCCGGAAGCGGGTGAACGAGCGCAGCTCGTACGCCAGGCACGTCTCCATGTTGCCGTGGATGCGCGCCAGCATCTCCCGGACCGGCGCCGGAAGGCCCGAGGCCGACGCCGGCGGCGGTCCCTCCACGCCGATGGCGGCACTGAACCTCTGCATCGCGACGTCGGTGCCGGCCTGCTCGTAGAGCTCGTACACCTCCTGGAAGAACGCATGCCACTCGTCCGCATCGGGAAGCAGGTCGATCACGAACGGCTCGTGCGCGACCAGCGCCCGCACCCGGCCGGGGTGCCGGACCAGGAGGTCCATGCCGGCCATGCCGCCGTAGCTGGTGCCGAAGACGTAGGCCGGTTCACCGGCGGCCAACGCGTCCAGCAGCAAGTGGGCGTCGCGGGCGTGCTCCTCGATCCGCTGCGGGGCGGGGGAGCAGGTGAAGCGGCTACGGGAGTTGCCGCGGGGGTCGTAGGTGATGACGGTGTGGTCCGCCGCCAGTGTGCCGGCCAGCGGGCCGAACATGGCCGCGTCACCGTCACCGCCGTTGATGAGGAGAAGAGGTGGGCCCGATCCGCGTACTTCGTAGTAGATCTCGGCCCCGGGCGCGGTCATCATGCCTGTCTTCATAGGCCTTCAGAGTGCACCGTCGCCGGGGCGCCGGGCAATACCCCGGAAAAGCCACTAACCGGGCTCTTCAGATCAGAGGTGCTCCGCAAGAACAAGATCCGGCCCGTCTTCCCCTTCCCGTGACGCCTGGAGTACTCATGAAGGAGGGCGACCGCCGGAGCGGTCGCACGGGAAACGGGGAGGCATCCGATGCACAAGAAGCCCTCGGAAAGCGGCTGGTACATCGACGAGCGCTGTACGAACTGCGACGTCGCACGGCAGCTCGCGCCGGACCTGGTCGGCGAGGCCGACGGCCGGTCGGTCCTCCTCCGGCAGCCGCGGAACCCCGCCGAGACCGCACGGCTCGGCGCCGCGGCACACGCCTGCCCCACCCGGTCGATCCGCCCGCCCTCACACCGCCTCGACGCGTCATCGGACCCCTACCCGATGGCCCTGGACGACACCGGCGCCGTGTACTTCTGCGGCCACAACTCCCCGCACACCGCGGGGGCCAACTCCTACCTCCTGCGGCGACCCGACGGCACCTTGATGATGGTGGACACCCCGCGCTGGGGTCCCGCGCTCGCCGCGCGCTGCGCGCAACTCGGCCCCGTCACCGACGTCCTCCTCACCCACCGGGACCACGCCGCGCACGGCCGCCGCTACGCCGACCGCTTCGGCGCCCGGCTGTGGATCCACGAGGGCGACCTGGAGGCGGCCCCGGACGCCGACCGGATCCTGCGCGGCACCGAGCCGGCCGACATCGCCGAAGGAGTGAGCGCGCACCCGGTGCCCGGGCACACGCGCGGCAGCGTGCTGTACCTCGCCGACGACCGGTACTGCTTCAGCGGCGACAGCTTCTACTGGTCGCGCACCACGGCGGATCTGGAAGTGGCCCACAGCGTCACCTGGTACTCCATCGAGGAGCAGGCCGCGTCACTGGCCCGCACGGCCGGACGGCTGCGCTTCGAATGGGTGCTGCCGGGTCATGGCGACCGCCGCCGACTCCCGGCCGATGCCATGGCCCGACGGCTTCGGGACCTGGCCTCCCGCGTCGGTGAACTCCGGCCCCGCCCCATCGACTTCGCCGCCGTGCGCTGGTGAAACGACCGCCGGCGGTCGCCCGCCGCAAGACGGTGAAGAACCGTGTGCACCTGGACCTTCAGCCCCAGGACCGCACCCGGGACGAAGAGGTCGAGCGCCTGCTGTCCCTCGGCGCCGTGATGCAGGGCGACCACCGCAAGGCCGACGGCTCGGGCTGGGTGACGCTCCACGACCCCGAGGGCAATGAGTTCTGCGTCGAACGCAGTGCGGCGGAGCGAGCGAAGGGCTGAAAGGGCCGGGCCTCAAGCGGGCCGGGCCTCAAGCACGTAGGACAGGCGCTGGAGCCGGCTCAGTCGGAGTCCTCGAACACGGGGCGCCGGCCTGCGCGGCGCCGTACGAATCCGCGCCGGCCGGCGAGCAGGGCGATGCCCGTCCACCCGGCGACGCCTGTGACAAGAGCGGTGAACTGCCCGCCCGGGTCCACGTCGGAGGCTGCTTCCAGCGGGACGACGCCTTTCGGGTCGCTGATGACCTCGACCCGGTCGCCCACCTTCCACTTCGGGTGGTCTCCGTCGTGGTTCAGGGTCTCTTTGAGCTCGCCCGACCGGCCGGTGAGAGTGAAGCGGTGGTTCGATCCGCGGTCGGCGGAGATGCGGACGGTCTCGCGGACGCCCCGCTCGTCGAGTGTGGCCTCGGGCGCGTACTGGACCGAGCCCACGAGTACGAACACCGCCGGCAGGAAGGAGAGGAAGGCGAGCCACCAGGCGCAGTGGAGGACCCGCAGGACGATCGCGAAGACGCCGCACCCGAGGAGCCCGGTGATGATCGGGATCAGATCCGTACCCAGCGCGACGTACGAGATCCCGGTGTTGACTGCGGCGATGACCCAGCCGAGCCCCACCACGACGAGGGTGAACAGGAGGTACCAACCCCTGTCCACCGTCCCGCCCTGCGATTTCTTCATGTCCACTTCAGCCACCGACGCAGCATAGGCAGCTGACCCGCGAGGGTTGTCTACCGGGGGTCAGGGCAGTGGGCTGCGCCCTACGGTGCCCCGACCGCGCGTTCAGCCGGTGGCAGCACCGAACCACCGCGGCAGATGGACGAGCAGATCCTGCTGATCGTCACCGGCCCACGCCACGTGGCCGTCCGGCCGCAGCAGCACCGCGGGCACGTCCAGTTCCTCGCTGACGTCGACGACGTGGTCGACCCGGTCCGCCCAGCCCTCCACCGAGAGCCGGCCGGTCTGGTCGAGCAGCAGTCCGCGGCCGCCGTGCATCAGCTCGTAGAGGCGTCCCTGCTTCAGCTCCACGTCCCGCATCCGCCGGCCGAGCAGTTCGTGGCCCTCGCCGAAGTCGTAGCGGACCCCGACCGCCGTGATCATCTCGGTCACGTACCGGTTCACCTCCTCGAAGTCCATCAGTTTCGAGAACAGCTCCCGCAGCGCGGTCGGACCCGGATCGGTGCCCAGCAGCGTGATCTGCGCGCGGGTGTTCTCCAGCACGCGGCTGCCCACCGGGTGCCGTTCGGCGTGGTAGGTGTCCAGCAGTCCCTCCGGCGCCCAGCCCTTGACCGCGGCGGCCAGCTTCCAGCCGAGGTTGAACGCGTCCTGCACGCCGAGGTTGAGCCCCTGCCCGCCGGTCGGCGGGTGGATGTGCGCCGCGTCGCCGGCCAGCAGCGCCCGGCCGACCCGGTAGCGCTCGGCCTGCCGGGTGGCATCGCCGAAGCGGGAGAGCCAGCCCGGCGAGTGCACGCCGAAGTCGGTGCCCGCGAAGGCCCTCAGCTGCTGCTTGAACTCCTCGAGGGTCGGCGGGGTCGCCCGGTCCTCGGCCACGCCGTCGGCGGGCACGACGACGCGGTACCTCCCGTTCCCGAGGGGCTGGACTCCGAACCGCAGCTGGGT
Organism: Streptomyces rectiverticillatus; assembly: GCF_013394065.1. NCBI lineage: Bacteria > Bacillati > Actinomycetota > Actinomycetes > Kitasatosporales > Streptomycetaceae > Streptomyces > Streptomyces rectiverticillatus. The sequence goes on along the minus strand of NZ_CP040752.1, from coordinate 240,143 downwards.
CTTGTTGACTTCCTTGACGATGGCGGCCACCGTCTCCGGATCCTCGGTCATCCCCATGTCGCCCAGCATCGTCTCGACCTTGGCGGGCTCACCGGGGAAATCGACGCCGAGCAGCTTGCGCACCGTACTGCGGCCGCCGTCGCACCCGACGAGGTAGCGCGAGCGCAGGTGCGTGCGTCCCCCGGCGGCTGCGCCCCCATCGCCGGGGGCACCCCCACTCGCCAGCTCGACGGTCACCCCGTCCTCGTCCTGGCTCAGGCCCACCACTTCGCAGCCGCGCCGGATCTCGGTACCGAGTTCGAGGGCACGCTCGTTGAGCAGCCGTTCGGTGACCGGCTGCGGGGTGGCGACGCCGTACGGGTGCGCCGTGTCCAACCGGTCCGGCCACGGCTTGGCGATGCCGCCGAAGAGCCCGCCGACCTGGAACTTCTCACTGACCGCCAGGAACCGGTCCAGCAGGCCGCGCTGGTCCATCACCTCGACGCTGCGCGCGTGCAGGCCCTGCCCGCGGGACTGCCCGGTCGGCTCGGTCAGCTTCTCCAGTACGACCACGTGCACATCGTGCAGCCGCAACTCGGCGGCCAGCATCAAACCGGTCGGTCCTCCGCCGACCACGATGACGTCAATCATGAATCCCCCATCAAAACAAAGTTGAATTGAACAAAGCCGAATTCCGGCGTGGATCGGTTATTTCCGCAGGCCCCGGCCGAGGTTGATGATTGTGCAGTACGAACGGGGCCTTGCCGCAAGTCCCCTGGTGCGCTATAAGTTAAGAGTGGCAAGGAGCGGGTGTTCCCCCTTGCCTATTGGCCCGCTGCGGGCGGGCAACTTCCCCGGCGCGGGGTGCCACAGGTCGGCGCCCGGCGGGCCCGGCCTCAGGTCTTCCCGTAAGGCCGGTGAGTGAACCAGGATGTGCTGCCACGGGAAGCGCGTAAAGGAGCCGGTCAGCGGCACCGGCGGCGCGCCTCAGCCCGTACGACCCCGGTAGCGAGAGACCTGTCAGGAGAACGGCATGCACACCACCCCCCGGCCCCCCTCCCCGTCCGCCCCCGTCGCCCCGCAACTGGACGCCGTCGTCGTCGGGGCGGGCTTCTCCGGCCTCTACCAGCTGTACCGGCTGCGCGAACTGGGCCTGCGCACCCGCGTCTTCGAAGCGTGCGAAGACATCGGCGGAACGTGGTTCCGGAACCGCTACCCCGGCGCCCGGTGCGACGTCGAGAGCACGTCGTACTCCTTCTCCTTCTCTCCCGAACTGGACCAGGAGTGGGAGTGGAGCGAGCGGTACGCGACGCAGCCGGAGCTCCTGCGCTACCTCCATCACGTCGCCGACCGTTTCGACCTGCGCAAGGACGTCACCCTGCAGACTCGTGTGACCCGGGCGGTGTACGACGAGAGCGGTCACATCTGGCAGGTCACCACCGACACGGGGGAGACGGTCACCACCCGGTTCGTCGTGCTGGCCACCGGCTGCATGTCGGCCGTCAAGGAACCGGACATACCCGGAGCCGGCACCTTCACCGGCCGAGCCCTGCACACCGCCGAATGGCCGCACGAGGGCGTCGACCTCACCGGCAGACGGGTCGCCGTGATCGGCACCGGTTGCTCCGGCGTCCAGGCCATCCCGCTCCTCGCCGAACAGGCCGCCGGACTCACGGTCTTCCAGCGCACGCCGGTCTACGCGCTGCCCGCCCTGAACCGGCCGCTGTCCGCAGCGGAGACCGCCGAACTCAAGGCCCGCTACCCGGAATTCCGCGCCGCCCAGCGGCGGTCCCGCGGAGGCACCGTTTTCGAGCTGCCGACCCGCTCGGCCCTGGAGGTGGACGAAGCGGAGCGCACGGCCACCTATGAGGAAGCCTGGGACTCGGGCCTGCTCAGCGGCCTCCTGCGCACGTACACCGACATCCTCGCCGACCGGGACGCCAACGAGACCGTCGCCGAGTTCGTCCGCTCCAAGATCCGCTCGATCGTCACCGACCCGGCCACGGCCGAGACGCTCTCGCCGCGCACCTTCCCCTTCGGCACCAAGCGCCCCTGCCTGGACACCGGCTACTACGCCACCTACAACAAGCCGCACGTGAACGTCGTGGACCTCACCGAGACGCCGATCGTGGAGATCACACCGCGAGGCGTCAAGACTTCGGACGGGGAACACGCCGTCGACGTCATCGTCTTCGCCACCGGCTTCGACGCCATGACCGGATCCCAGGTCGCCGTGGACATCGTCGGCAAGGGCGGCACCACCCTCAGGGAGAAGTGGGCCGCAGGCCCCCGCAACCACCTGGGCCTGCTCTCGGCCGGGTTCCCGAACCTCTTCACCGTCATCGGGCCCCTCAGCCCCTCGGTGCTCAGCAACGCGGTGGTGTCCATCGAACAGCACGTGGAGTGGATCAGCGACTGCATCGCCCACCTGCAGAAGAACGGCATCACCGAGATCGACGCCACCGCGAGCGCCGAGGAGGAGTGGTGCGCCCACGTCGCCGACCTCGCCTCCCGGACCCTCTACCCGGACGTCGCCTCCTGGTACACGGGCGCCAACGTGCCGGGCAAGCCCCGGGTGTTCCTGGCCTATACGGGCGGCGCGGACCGCTACCGGGCGGAGTGCGACGCCGCCGCCCGGGACGGCTACCGCGGCTTCGTCCTGTCAGGCGCCGCTGACTGAGGGGCCCGATCCCCGGCCCCCGGCGCCGCTGCTCCTGATCAGTTCGCCCGCGGCGGCATGGCCGCCAGCGCAGCCTTCATGATGTCCTGAGCCTCCGCCTCGCACGCAGGGTGCTTGGTGGCGTCGAGGAAGACGTCCACCACGAGGTTGCCGTCGCGGACGCTGAGCCGGCAGGTCTGCTGGTCGCGCTCGGGGGCCGACCAGTACGCCGCGTCGCCCAAGCCGAGGCCGTCCGCGCGGCGCTCGCCCTTCGCACCGCCGGCGAATCGGTCCCGCGCCTTTCCGGTGCCGTTCTCACCGCGGTCGGAGCGGTACAGGTCCCACGAGACGCTCGCGCTGGGGGAGTAGTTCCAGCCGTCCGGCTGGGGCTGGTCCTTGTCGAACCAGGAGCACTGGGTGCTCGCCTCCTCCGCTCTCTCCCGGTAGGAGTCCTTGTCCTTCCTCCGCTCCTCCCGCAGGGGAAGCTTGGGCACGGCCTCCGAGCACACCGGCATCGTCACGTACTTGTCCGGCGGACCGCCGTCGCCGTCGTCGCGCTGCAGCAGGTACCCGCCCACGCCGAGCCCCGCCGCAAGCACGGCCCCCGCCGCCACCCACGCCACGGGCCGGTGGCGGGGGCGGCGGCGTGGGGGAGGGGCGGGGGTGCCGTACGTGGTGGGTACGGCCGTCCGCGGGACGGCGGTGGAGTCGGCGCCGTCCCGCGACAGGAGCGCCGTGCGCTCGGGGTCCCCGTCGAGCAGCCCCTCGACCCGGGCCCGCTGCTCGTCGACCATCCGGTGCACGGCGGGCGGCCACGGCCGGGCCGCCCGCGTCACCGGGCCGAGGAGGGCGAGCAGCTCGGCCGGCGTGGGCCGGCCGGCCGGGTTCTTGGCCAGGCAGCGGACCACGATCCCGCAGAGGGCCGGGGGGATACCGCTCAGGTCGGGTTCGGTGTGGACGAGGTTGTAGAGCGTCTGGAGGGCGGAAGTGCCCGCGAACGGGCTGCGGCCCGTCGCCGCCAGGACGAGGACCGACCCGAGGGAGAACACGTCGCTCGCCCCGGTCAGCTCACGACCCTCCGCCTGCTCGGGCGACATGAACGGCGGTGAGCCGACCACCCACCCCGTACCGGTGAGCTCGGTGACGTCCCCGGCCTCCGCCGCCCGGGCGATGCCGAAGTCGATGACCCGGGCGCCGTCCTCGGCGAGCAGGACGTTCTCGGGCTTGAGATCGCGGTGGACGAGACCGGCCCGGTGGATCTCGTCCAGGGCCGTCGCCAGGCCCACCGCCAGGCGGTGCAGGGCTTCCGCGGGCAGCGCCCCCGCGCGTTCCACGGCCGCACCCAGCGAGGGGCCGGCCACGAACACCGACGCGAGCCAGGGCAGCTCGGCGTCCGCGTCGGCGTCGAGGACGGCCGCCGTGTACGCACCGGACACCTTCCGCGAGGCCTCCACCTCCCGCCGGAAACGGGAGCGGAAGCCGTCGTCGGCCGCGTGCCGTGCGTGGACGAGCTTCACCGCCGCCGTCCGGCCGTCCGGCGCGACGCCGAGCAGGACGCGCCCCATGCCGCCTCTGCCGAGTTCGGTGAGGAGGAGGTACGGCCCGGCCTTCTCCGGCAGCGGGTGCGGCGCGTTCCCGGAGACGCTCACAGGGCCGTCACCGCCGCCACGGCCTGCCGGGCCATGTCCTTCGTGAGGTCCTCGCAGGCCCCCTTCGGGTAGTGGACGCCCTTGACCGCGATGAACAGGTACAGGTTGCCGTCCCGGACGTACAGCACGCAGCTGCTCTCGGTGGAGTTCTTCAGCCACATGCCCTCCTCCACGAAACCGAGTCCGGAGTCGCGCGCGGTCTTGGACCGGATGTACATGCCCTCGTAGCGCTTCTTCGACTGCTCGGCACCGGTGGGGCCGCCCGCGCGCGAGAGATGGAGGTCCCAGTTGATGTCGATCTTGTCGCCGGAGCGGGTGTTCCAGACGCAGCTGGTCGACGGATGCGTGTGTCCGTCGGCATCGGACTGCTGCCACACCCTGTCGGGAAAGTTGCCCGTGGCTTCGCCGAAACCGGTGGGGGCCTTCATGCTGCCGCGGACCTGCACGCAGGTGGGGACCGTCTTGGTGTACTTGTCCGGCACTTGGGCGAGCGGGGTGGAGCCGGGGGTCGGAACGGGCTCGGGAACGAACGTGTAGTACACGTTGTCCGGGCCGACCGCCAGGACCGTGGCCGCCACCGTCGCGAGCGTCACGCCCACCACGATCGCGGCGGTCAGCCACCGGGGGCGGCGGCGCGGGGCGGGGTCCGCTGCCGGCGCCGCGGTGGCCGAGGGGGCTGAGGGGGGCGTCGCGGGTACGGGCAGGGACACGGGCAGGGGTATGGAGTTGGCAGTTGCGGGTGGGGCTGCAGAGCCTGCCGTGGCCGCAAGCCGGGCTGCCCAGGCCCGGCGCTCGGCGATCTGCTGGTACACCGCCTCCGGCCAGGGGCGCGCGGAGGGGGCGAGCGGGCCGGTCAGTTCGAGGAGCTGCGCCGGAGTCGGCCGCGCAGCCGGGTCCTTGGCCAGGCACGGCTCGACGATGCGGCGCAGCCGCGGCGGTACGGAGTCCAGGTCGGGGACGTCGTGGGCGACGGCGTGCATGAGTGCGAGCGGCGAGTTGCCGGCGAACGGAGTGCGGCCCGTACTGGCCATGACAAGCGTGAGGCCGAGGGAGAATACGTCACCGGCCGGGCCCGGCTGCTCGCCCCGGACCTGCTCGGGCGACATGTACGCGGGCGAGCCGATCAGCGCGCCCGTGTGGGTGAGCTTCGTCTGGTGGTCGGCCGCGCGGGCGATGCCGAAGTCGACGACGCGTACGCCGTCCTCGGTCAGGAGCACGTTCGACGGTTTGAGGTCCCGGTGCACGAGCTGTGCCCGGTGGATGTCGGCGAGGGCCTGGGCGAGTCCGGCGGCGAGCAGCCGTACCGCCTCCTCGGGCAGCACGCCTCCCACCTCCAGCGCCTCGCTCAGCGAAGGCCCCGGCAGGAAGAGCGAGGCGAGCCACGGCGTCGGCGCGTCCGGGTCGGCGTCGACGACCGGCGCGGTGTAGGCCCCGGAGACCCGTCGCGACGCGTCCACCTCCCGCCGGAACCGTGAACGGAACCCGGGATCCTCCGCCAGATCGGCATGCACCCGCTTGACGGCCACGAACCGCCCGTCCGGTGCCACCCCGAGCAGCACCTGCCCCATGCCGCCCTGCCCGAGCACCCCGACCGTCCTGAACGGCCCCACGTGCGTCGGTCCGTCCACGCCCAGCATCCGCATGCCGAATCCGTCCTCCCCCTGAATGCGTAGGGATCATAAGACGAGGCGGGCTCAGCCGGTGGGCCGGACGGTGTCGAGCGCCGGGGCGATGACGGCGAAGGCGCGGTCGAGGAGTTCGCCGGGGTCCTCGCTTCCGTCGCTCTCGCTCCACCGGTGCAGTACGGCGTCGAAGGCGTTGAGCGCCATTCCGGCGGCCAGCCGCGGGTACAGGTCCGTGCCGGGGTCGAGTCCCAGGCGGTGCGCCAGTTCCGCCGTGAGGTCGTCGCGCCACTGCGCCTGGCGTTCCAGGAAACGTGCGTGCAGGGCGGGGGTGCGCAGGATCAGCTGAACGACGCGCAGGGCCCTGTCGGAGTGGTCGGAGTGGTCCGCGCAGGCGGCGATGGGGACTGCGACGGCGCACTGGAGTGCCGCGGAGGGCCGCTCATCGGCGGAGCGGGCCGCGAGCTCCGCGCGTATGTCGGCGCCCATGCCGGCCAGGAACTGGACGACCACGTCCTCCTTGGACGCGAAGTAGCGGAAGAACGTGCGCTTGGAGACGCCGGCGGTCGTTGCGATCTCGTCGATGGTGGCCGCGTCGAACCCCTTCAACGCCATTAGTTGCAGCGCTGCTTCGGTCAGCTCGTTCGAGACGAGCCGGCGCTTGCGCTCGGCCATGCTCACTTCGGGGCGGGAACTCACCGGACGATGGTAACGCCATGCCTTGCATGTCACTCAGTGACACCTTGACACCAAGTGCCATGCGCAGCAATCTGTGTCGCATGACGAATCAGAGGCGATGGACTGCCGAACAGATCCCGGACCAGGCCGGACGAGTATTCGTGGTCACCGGCGCCAACAGCGGCCTCGGCCTGGCGACCACCCGGGCGCTCGTCCGCAAGGGTGGGCACGTGATCCTCGCGGTACGCGACGAGGAGAAGGGCCGCCGGGCGGCCGCCGGCATCATCGCCGAACAGCCGGGTGCCGGCCTTGAAGTGCGCCACCTCGACCTGGCCGACCTCGACTCCGTCCGGGCGTTCGCCGAGAAGCTGCACGCCGACCGTTCCCGGCTGGACGTGCTCATCAACAACGCCGGCGTCATGGCACCACCTCGGACGCTGAGCGCCCAGGGCCACGAGCTGCAGTTCGCCTGCAACCACCTCGGTCACTTCGCCCTGACCGGCTTGCTGCTCGATCTGCTGACCGCCGGCCGCGACCCGCGCGTGGTCACGGTGAGCTCGGTCAACCACCGAAAGGCACACCTACGCTTCGACGACCTCACCGGCGAGCGCAGCTACTCGGCCATGGGCTTCTACAACCAGTCGAAGTTCGCCAACGCCGTCTTCGGGCAAGAACTCCACCTGCGGCTGAGCCGAGCCGGCAGCCCGGTCCGCAGCTTGCTCGCCCACCCCGGCTACACCGCCACCAACCTGCAGACGAGCGCACCGATCGGCCTGTGGCGGCTCGTATTCGGCACCATCGGCAACCCACTGCTCGCCCAGCCCCCGGCCCGCGGCGCCCTGCCACAGCTGTACGCCGCGACCGACCCGAATGCGGAGAGCGGCCAGTTCATCGGGCCGGACGGAATGGCCGAACTGCGCGGCGGCCCGGCGAGGGTGGAGCTCGCCTCCGCCGCAGCCGACAGTGAAACGGGCCGGCGTCTGTGGGAGCTGTCGGAACGGCTGACCGACGTACGGTTCGCGCTTCCGGCCCGCGCCTGACGGGCCGACGGCATCCTGCCGCCGGCCTGCGCAGTCACGAACGGGTCAGGAGGACGCGCCGAAGTTCTGCGTCCACCACGGGCCGTTCGACTTGAAGTTGATGCCCACGCCGATTTCCTTGAAGGAGCAGTTCAGGATGTTGGCGCGGTGGCCGGGGCTCTTCATCCAGCCGTCCATCGCCGTACGGGCGTCCTTGGGGCTCTTGAAGATGTTCTCGCCGTACGTGCTCCAGCGGTACCCGGCGGCCGTCATCCGGTCGCCGGGGCTCTTGCCCTCCGGGCTGGTGTGGTCGTAGTAGTCGCGGGCGGCCATGTCGTCGGAGTGGCCCTGGGCCGCCGCCTGCAGCTTCGCGTTGATGGTGAGCGGGGAGCAGCCGGCCTTCGCACGCTCCGCGTTGACCATGGAGACGACCTGCTGCACGTGCTTGGCGTTCGCACCGCCGGCCTGGGCGCCGCCACCACCGCCACCGCCGGCCGGGGGCTTGCGGGCACTGCTGGAGCCGTTGCCGCTCCCATGGCCCGTCGAGGGGGCCTCCTCGGCCTTGGCGGGTGACCGGGTGCCCGGCTTGTCCCCGGCCTCCGTCCCCGCTTCGGTCCTGACCCCGGCCCGGTCCTTCTTCTCCTGGTCCCGGTCCTTGCCCGCGGCCGCCGACGCGCTCGCGCCGGCGCTCGGGGACGCGCTGCTGGCACTGGGAGCCGACGAAGCGGCCGCCGCCACGGAGGGGTGTTCCTTCAACGGCTCGGTGGACCGGTCCGTGGCCGGCGCGGACGGCGCAGCGGCTCCCGTACGGGTCTCCCCGCCGCCAGACAGCGACTGGGCCACGCCGTACCCGCCGCCCACGACGGCTATCAGACCCACCGTCCCACCTATGACCAGTGCCCGCCGGGGGCGCTTGCCACGGGCCCGGCGCCGACGCGGGCCCGGGGTGCCGTCGGACGCCGGGTCGGACATCGGGGTCTCGAGTTCACGATTCATGCGGATCACTTCCGGTGCGGTGTCACTGAGTGCTGGTCCAACACTCAGGAGACGGCGCGACCGGTACCCGATAACAAAAATTTCCGAACGTGTTCGTCCCGACAGGGACCGCGCGCTGCTAGCTTGCGGCCGTGGATCTCTTCTCACGCTCCTGGACAGCGTTGCGCACAGCGGTCGCCGAACTCCCGGACGAGGACTTCGCGCGGCCGTCAGGCTGCACCGGCTGGCTGGTGCGGGACCTGGTGTGCCACCTGATCATCGACGCTCAGGACGTCCTGATCACCCTCGTCACCCCCGCCGAAGCGGAACCGACCCGGGACGCGGTGACCTACTGGAACGTCGAGGACCGACCGCCGACCGGTGAGGACCCGCTCGACGCGCTGACCGTCCGCCTGGCCGCCGCCTACGAAGAGCCGTGGCTGCTGAAGTTCCACCTCGACGACCTCGGTTCCGCCGCCGGTCGCGCTGCCGGGCTCGCGGACCCCGCCCTCCGGGTCGGCACCCGCGACGAGGTCCTCACCGTGGGTGACTACCTTTCCGTCTACGTCCTGGAATGGACGCTGCACCACCTCGACCTGATCGCGCACCTCCCGGACGCGGCGGACCCGCCCGCCGAGGGACTCGCGGGGGCGCGCGAGCTGCTGGAGAAGATCGCCGGTGCGGTGTTTCCCCCGTCGCTCTCCGACAAGGACGCACTGCTGATCGGCACCGGACGGCGCGCCCCGACCGAAGCGGAGAAGCCGGACCTGGGGGAGCTGGCCGCGAAGCTTCCGTTCGTCCTCGGCTGACCGGTCGGCGGCGGCCTGAGTGTCGTCCTCCCGGCCCCCCGCGCTGTAATCAGCTGGTCGCCGTGAGTCGCCGACGAGGGCCCGGAGCGTGAGGGCACCCACGTGGGCCCGATCACATACGATGCCGGGTCGTAGCGCTAGAGGTGCAAAGTGGGGCATTTCGGCCACTTTGTGTGGGTGTTTTACGGCGTTACGTCGTAGGTCACACCCTTTGTCAGGCGGGTTTCGTGCCGCTAACAATGGCTGAGTCGCAGGGCGCCGTCGTTCGAGACGCGGCGCCTTTCCCGTGCCGCAGAGGCCCGGTGCGACGTCCCCGATTGGAAGAGGTTCAGCCCAGCTATGCGTTCCACCATCTCCGGCTATACCGCTCTGCCCAAGGCCCACAAGTTCTCCGCTGCCGGTCTCGTCACCGTCGCGGGTGCCGCCGCTCTGACGTTCGCGCTGGTGCCGCAGGCTTCCGCCGCCGACGTCCCCAGCGTCGCTGTGAAGCCCGTGGCGCAGAGTGCCCAGGAGTTCGGTGTGACGCAGGACGGCGAGCTGGCCGAGGCCGCCGACGCCGCCGCCGTCAAGGCCGGTGCCGACGCCAAGGCCGCCACGGAGACCGCTGCCGAGGCGAAGGCCGGCGCCGAGCGCGCTAACCGTTCCACCGAGCGCGAGGCCCTCAAGCCCGCTCCGGCCGCCAAGCCCGCCGCCCCTGCCAAGAAGGCCTACGCGGACAACCTGGACGGCTGGATCAAGGAGTCCCTGGACGTCCTGCAGGCCAAGGGCATCCCGGCCTCCTACGAGGGCATCAAGCGCAACATCATGCGCGAGTCGACCGGTAACCCGCGTGCGATCAACGACTGGGACGTCAACGCCGTCAACGGCGTCCCCTCGAAGGGCCTGCTGCAGATCATCGACCCGACCTTCAAGGCCTACCACGTCGAGGGCACGTCCTGGGACATCTACGACCCGGTCGCCAACATCACCGCGTCCTGCAACTACGCCGCCGACAAGTACGGCTCCATGGACAACGTCAACTCTGCTTACTGATCCGGCCACGGACAGCATGCAGTGCGCATCGCGCACGAAGGGCGCAGTACCCGCAAGGGGCTGCGCCCTTTCGCGTCGGAGCGGTGTCAGTTCGGCGCCGGAGATGCGCTTGCAGGCGGACGGCGTCGTGGGCGAGAACGCAGTTGGTGCCCCGGCAGTAGGCGACGACCTCGACGCTGCTCCATAAACCCATGGAATATTGTATGAACAGCCGGGATCGGGATGCCACCGCACCGCCACGATGCTGGAGGACGCCATGGGCTTCGCCGACGAGCACCTGATGCCTCTGGTCGACGCCGGGCTGGGCAACAGCGCCTACCTGGTCGATCTGGGCGACGGCCGCGCCCTGGCCGTTGACGCCTCGCGGGACCTCCGGGCCCTGCGCGAGGCCACCGACCGGCGCGGCCTCACGGTGGCGTTCGCCGCCGACACCCACCTGCACGCCGACTTCCTCACCGGCGCGCTCCAGCTCGCGGCCGACGACGGCGCCACCGTGCTGGCCTCGGCCGCCGGCCACCGCGCCTTCCCCCACACGGCACTCCGCGACGGCGACGAGGTGGACCTGGGAGGGCTGACCCTGCGGGCGCTCGCCACACCTGGCCACACGGACGAGCACGTGTCCTTCCTGCTCCTCGACGGCTCCCGCGAACTCGGCGTGTTCACCGGCGGGTCGCTGATCGTCGGCTCGGCCGCCCGCACCGACCTCCAGGGCGCGGACCGGGCCGAGGAGCTGGCCCGCGCCCAGTACCGCTCGCTGCGCCGCCTGGCCGAGCTGCCCGACGCGACCGAGGTGTGGCCCACCCACGGCGCGGGGTCGTTCTGCTCGGCCCCGCCCGGATCCGAGCGGACCACCACCATCGGCGCCCAGAAGCGGGCGAACGACCTCCTGGACGCGCCGGACGAGGACGCGTTCGTCGCCCGGCTGCTCGGATCGCTCGGCTCCTACCCGGCCTACTTCGCCCGCCTCGCCGAACTCAACCGCCGCGGCCCCGCCCTCCTGACCAGCGCCCCCGGCCTGAAGCCGCTCACCCCGGCCCGGGTCCGGGCCCTGCTCGCCGACGGCGCGTACGTGGTCGACGCCCGCCCGGTCGCCGAGTTCGCCGCCGGGCACATCCCCGGTGCCGTCTCGAATCCGCTGCGGCCGGCGTTCGCGACCTGGACCGGCTGGCTGCTGCCCCCGGACGTGCCGCTCGCCTTCGTCCTCGCACCCGGGCAGGACCCGGCCGAACTCGCCTGGCAGGCAGCGAAGATCGGCTACGACCGGCTCGCCGGGGAACTGGACGGCGGCATGGACGCCTGGCGCGCCGACGGCGGCCCGGTCGAGACCACCGGGATCGTGACGGCCGATCAGATCGGAGACCGTCCGGTCCTGGACGTACGTCAGGACGCGGAGTTCGCCGCCGGGCACCTCCCCGGCGCCGCGCACACCGAGCTCGGTGACCTGACCGCCGACGGCCAGGGGGTACGCGACGGTGCGGTGGTGATGTGCGGGCACGGCGAGCGTGCGATGACCGCCGCCAGCCTCCTCGCCCGCCGGGGCGGCCGGGACCTTGCGGTGCTGGTCGGCGGCGCCCAGGACTGGGTGAAGGCGACCGGCCGGCCTCTGGAGGGCGGCCGGTGACCACCCCGGCCCCCGCCACCACTGACGGGATCCGGCTCGGGCTTCGCGCCAACCTCGCCCAGTTCTCCCTGCTCGTCACGGTCAACGCCCTCGTCGGCGGCATGCTCGGCCAGGAACGCACCGTCCTGCCCCTCCTCGCCGACCGGACGTTTCACCAGTCCGCCTACACGGCCGCGCTCACCTACATCGTGGCCTTCGGCGCGACCAAGGCGGTCACCAACTTCTTCGCCGGCACCCTCTCCGACCGGTACGGCCGCAAACCCGTCCTCGTCGCGGGCTGGCTGGTCGCGCTCCCGGTGCCGCTGCTGCTGATCTGGGCTCCGTCGTGGGGCCTGGTCGTGTTCGCCAACGTGCTGCTCGGCGTCAACCAGGGCCTGACCTGGTCGACCACCGTCATCATGAAGATCGACCTCGTCGGCCCGGCCCGCCGCGGCCTGGCGATGGGCTGCAACGAAGCCGCCGGCTACGTGGCCCTCGCCGCCACCGCGATGGCCACCGGCGCGATCGCCGCCCACTGGGGACTACGGCCCGAGCCGTTCTTCCTCGGCATCGCCTACGCCGCGCTCGGCCTCGGCCTGTCGGCCCTCGCCGTGCGCGAGACCCGCGACCACGCCCGGGCCGAGGCGGCCCTCCACCCCGCCCCGGCGAAACCGGGCCACCACGATGAGTCGACCACCGGCCGGATCGCCCGCATCACCAGCCTCACCGACAAGGCCTTGTCCTCCGCCAGCTGGGCCGGCATGGTCAACAACCTCAACGACGCCCTCGCCTGGGGCATCTTCCCCCTCCTGTACGCGGCGCACGGCCTGAGCATCGCCCGGATCGGCCTCCTCGCCGCCCTCTACCCCGCCGTGTGGGGCCTCGGCCAGATCCTCACGGGCTGGTGGTCCGATCGCATCGGCCGCAAACACCTGATCACTGCCGGCATGCTCCTGCAGGCCGCCGCCATCGCCCTGGTCGCCGCCGGAACCACCTTCCCCGTCTGGGCGCTCGCCCAAGTCCTGCTCGGCGCCGGGACCGCGATGGTGTACCCGACCCTGCTCGCCGTGATCGGAGACGTCGCCCACCCCGCCTGGCGAGCCCGCGCGGTGGGCGTCTACCGGCTCTGGCGCGACGGCGGCTTCGCCGTCGGCGCCCTCCTCGCCGGAGCCCTGGCGGACGCCTACGGCATGACCACGGCGATCTGGGCCGTCGCCGCCCTGACCGCCGCTTCCGGTGTCATGGTCGGGGTACGGATGTACGAGACCCGTCCGCGGCCCGGCACGCCGTAGTGGTCCGGCCGGTCTTCAACGAACGTGCGCCTCGGTCCGGGAGCATGGAGGTGTGGACGGGAACCGGGATTTCGGCGGGGCCGAGCCGTTGAGTGTGCTCCAGGTGGTGCCCACGGCCCGGACGGCGGTGGCGTGGATGCCGCCGCAGGAGCTCTGGCCGGCGATTCAGGAGATTCGGTGGGAGCACGATCCGCAGGTCCGGCGGTGGCCGCCGCATGTGAATCTGCTGTTCGGCTTCGTACCGGAGGAGGAGTTCGTACGGGCTGTGCCGCTGCTGTCCGCCGGGGCGGCGGAGAGCGCGGCGTTCACGGCGCGTCTGTCCGGCGTGCGCTACTTCCGGCACCGGCATTACGCGACGGTCTGGCTCGATCCGGCCGCGGCCGGCCCGGCCCCGTGGGCCCGTCTCCAGCAGGCGCTGGGGTCGCGCTTCCCGCTCTGCCGCGGGCACGGCGGCCGCTTCACCCCACACCTGTCCCTCGGCCGCACACAGGATCCGCGGCAGCTCGCCGCCGAGTGCGCCGCCCGGCTCGGCGCACTGCCGGCAGTGGTCGAGGAAGTGGTCCTGCTCTCCCGGCGCGGCGACGGGCCCATGCTGCCCCGGGCCGTGATCGCGCTGGGCACGGGGGAAGTCCGCAGACTGCCGGAGTACGAGCTTTAGGACCGGCGGGCTGACGAGGGCTTGCCCAGTGCCGCCCGCGCCGCTGTGACCATGGCCGTGATCCCGGTCGGCAGGGCGAGGCGCGGGCTCGGGGCGAAGAGGGGGGAGTGGTTGGGCGGCAGGGCGGCGAGCTTCTCGGCGGCCGTGGTGCCCGGGGCGGCCGCCCACTGGCGGGGGCCGGCCGTGCCCAGCATCCAGTACACCGTGGGCACGCCGTCGGGCGCGAGGAGCGGGAAGTCCTCGGTGGCCATGGACGGCGGCCAGCCGGTGACGCGGGCCTCGCCGAAGGCCGCCGTGTGCGCGTCCCGGACGGCCGCCGTGAGCTGCGGATCGGGATGGTTGACGGGCGAGCGGGAAGCGAGGGAGATCTCCGGAGGCACCGGGCAGCCCGAGGCGTCGCACTCCGCACGGACGATCCGGTGCACGGCCGTCACGACCCGGTCCAGCGCGGCGCCGGAGAAGCCGCGGACGGTGAGGCCGAGTTCGGCGCGGTCAGGGATGACGTTGCCGCGGGTGCCCGCCTGGAGGCGGCCGACGGTCAGGACGACCTGTTCGGCCGGTGCCGTCTCGGCGGCGACCACGCTCTGCAGGCGCAGGACCACCGCGGCGGCGGTCACCACCGGGTCGACGGCCAGGTGAGGCGTCGCGGCGTGTCCGCCGCGGCCGTGGACGACGACGTCGAGCGAGACACTGCCCGCCGTCATGGGGCCCGCGCCATGGGCGACCATGCCCGCCGGCAAGGGCGCGGCGTGCTGGGCCAGGACGGCGTCGGGCCGGCCGAACCGGTCGTGGAGCCCGTCGTCGAGCATGGCCTGCGCACCGCTCAGCGTCTCCTCCGCGGGCTGCCCGACGACCATCACCGTGCCCCGCCACAGCCCCCGCTCCCCGGCGAGCACGCTCGCCGCGCCCGCGGCCGCCGCGAGGTGGAGGTCGTGCCCGCAGGCGTGCATCACCGGAACCGGGGCACTCACCCGGCTCGCGTACGGCAGGCCGGTGCGCTCCTGGACGGGCAGGGCGTCGAGTTCGGCGCGCACCATGACCAGCGGCCCCGCGCCGTTCTCCAGCAGGCCGACGACACCGTGGCCCCCGACGCCTGTCGTCACCCGGTAGCCGGCCCGGGCCAGCCAATCGGCGAAGCAGGCCGCCGTGCGGGACTCCTCCCCGGAGAGCTCGGGGTGGGCGTGCAGGTCGAGGTAGAGCGTCGTGACGGCCTTGAAGAGGTCGCGCGGGAGCGTGGACATGGGCTGGTGCGCCTTTCGGGTCGGCCGGTTGGCCGGGCCGCGCACAGCCGCTGACACCTGTTGTCAGCGGCATGCACAGAGATCTGTCAGCGGGCCCTGCTGGACTGATGGGGCAAGAACGGACGTACGGGCGGATCGCCGGCCGTACGCGACACCGACAGCGACACCGACAACGCAAGGAGACGCACCATGGCTCAGCAGGCCGAACTCGCCACGCTCGCCCAGGAGATCCTGGAGCTGGAGTCGGAGACCTTCGAGATCTCGGACTACTCGGACGCGAGCGAGGTCGTCCTCGCCGGTTCCACCAGCTCCAGCTCCACGAGCACCTGCTCCAGCACCACCAGCACCACCAGCTGCTCCGCCTGATCCCAGGCAGCGCGGCCGCCCGGCGTACGGCCGGTGAACCGGAAGCCCTCGTCCCCGCCCCGGCCGAGGGCTTCCGGCGCGTCGTCTGCCGGGGACGACGTTCACGGGAACGGGTGCGGCACCCGCCTGATCTCCTCCTCCCGCAGGTCCGTCGACCGCCACCCCGCACGCCGGAAGGCCGTCCGCAGCCGGTCCATGCCCAGGACCCGCTGCCGGTCCCAGCCGAAGTCGATGGGCACCAGCCCGGGCACCACCGTCGATACGGTGCACAGCCCCATCCGCTCCTGCTCCGGGGAGGTCTGGTCGACGACGATCACATCGAAGCCCGCGCCCGTCAGCTCGTCGCGGCACAGGAGCACGTCGTCCAGCAGATCGCCCGTGGCGGGCCGCCGCCGCTCCCAGCCCCCGTAGAGATCCGCCGGCGGCCGGACGGACTCCGGTTCCAGGTACTCGCGCGCGTGCCGCGCCATCCGCGGCAGGCCGTACAGCCGGGCGTGGTGGGTGAGTTCCCGTACCAGGGAGAAGTCGTCGGCCATGGCCTCCAGCGCGGTGCGGTGCTCGGCCACCTGCCGGTCGAGGTGCGGCAGGTACGTGAGCACCTCGGACAGCGCCGCTTCCACCGCCTCCTCCGGGTCCAGCCGGGCGCCTGCCGCGAAGGAGAGCGTGCCGGGCCCGCCGTCGCGGCGTACGGCCACGGCGGTCACCACGGGCACGGCGAGGTCGACGCGGTTGTCGAAGGCGTGGACGTCGTAGCCCTGGAGCGCCGCGCGGTCGGCCATGGCCCGCACCGCTCCGCCGCGGCACGACGCCAGGTCGATGCCGGGAAGACGGGCCCGCCCGTACCAGCCGAGCAGGAACGCGTCCCGCTCGATGAGTTCCAGCAGCCCGAACAGGACGGCCTCCTCCAGGCAGCTGCCGGTAGCGCAGCCGTTGGAGCTCTCGAAGACGAAGTTGTCGCTGTCGCGGCCGGCGCCGTAGTGGACCGCCCGCTGAGGCACCAGGACCGTGCGGTCGTCGCGCAGGGAGTACCCGTGCACCCAGGGGATGGGCCGTGCGGGGTCGAACGGGGCGAGCATCGGGTCGGTGCGGTAGACCTCGGGCGCGTACGTGCCGCAGGTACGCGGGTCGACGGCCTCGTCGCACACCTCGTCGTAGGCGGCGACGAGCGGTTCGCCGCGGTGGCGGCGGTGGATGCCCGCGTACCGTTCGAGGCCCTCCAGGTACGCCAGGGTCCGGCTCGCGGCGAAGGAGTTGGCCTGGCCGCTCCAGGTGACGTCGGACAGGCCCGCGTACGTCCGGACGAAGACGCTGCCCGCGACCGGGGAGGTCGTGGGGGAGGCGACGTTGAGCCAGGTCCCTTCGCCGAGCGCGCCGCACACGGGGTTGGCCAGGGCTCCTTGCGGCAGCGGGTACGTCCCGGCCGGCACCAGCCGGGACGCGCCGGGGCCGGGCTTGGGCCGGGTGACCAGCTCCGGCGGGGCGTACGGGCCCGGAAGGGGGCCGCACGCGGGGCACAGCGGATCGCCGAGCAGCGGCAGCGTGGTGACCCGCAGCGTGGCCAGGTCGACGCGCGTGACCTGGGGCAGCGGGAGGTCCGCGGACGTGTGCCACTCGCCGTCCGGCCGGCCTGCCCCGGCCGGGCGCCCGGAGAGGAGGACCGCTTCGTACACGGTCCAGATCGCGTCCACGGCGTGGTCGGGCAGTACGGGCCACAGGCCCGCCCCGGTCATGTCCGTGCCCACTTCGAGCGCGTCCCGCTCGGAGCGTGAACGCAGCCGCTGCCAGCGCCGCGCGAGACAACCGCCGCACGCTGCAGGGGCACCCTCCTGCGCGCCCCAGGGGCCGATCAGTGCCGCCTGCGCGCTCAGGTGCACGGTGGCGCGGGGGCGCAGCGCGCCGTACGGGTCCGCAGCCGGCCGGAAGGCGTCGGCCGCGCCCACCGGGACGACGATAGGCGCCGGCGCCGGGTGGCCGGGGACCTGCCGTCCCGAAGCCCGGAAGCGTTCGGAGAGGGACTGCTGGAGCCGTCGGCTCGCCGCGGCCATGGGGTCGCTGACGGGCGCAGTGTTGGTGGTGGTCGGGGCGGCAGTACTCATGACGCGTTGCTCCAGCGGAAGGTCTTCACCGCGATCCCGCCGAAGACCAGCGCGAAGAGCGCCAGCCCCCCGCACGCCACGGCGGTGGAGGCGAGGTCGGCGCGCCCGGAGACCGCCCGCGATATGCCGTCGTTGAGATAGTGCAGCGGCAACACCTTGGACGCGGTCTGCAGCCAGGAGGGCATCGCGTCCAGGGGGTAGAACGCCCCGGACAGGAACGCCATCGGCACCATGACGCAGTTGGCGACGGCCGCCACGGCCTCCGGGGTGTCGGCCCGCGAGCCGATCACCATGCCGATCGCGAGGAACGCGGTGATGCCGCTCACCAGGACCGGCACGGCCCACGGCCAGGTGGCGTCCACGTGCAGCCCGAAGACCGGCAGCAGGGCCACGCCGATGAACAGCACGGCCTGCACGGCTCCGACGGCCAGGGCGATGACGTACCGCGAGGCGAGTACCGAGCCGAGCGGGGTGGGCGTCAGCCGGATCAGCCGCAGCAGGTCGTCGCGGCGCCACTGCATCAGCGTGAACGCCACCCCGAAGACGGCCGCGTTGCCCACGCCCCACGACAGGACGCCGGGGGCGATGTAGTCGATGTAGCCGCGCCCGCTCTGCTCCACCGTCTTGCCGCGGAAGATCAGCCCGAAGACGACCAGGAAGATCAAGGGGAAGGCGAAGGTGAAGAAGACGGTGGTCCGGTCGCGGACGGCGGCCCGGTAACTCGCCCCGGTCAGTGCGGTGTAGGCGCTCATGCGTGCTGCTCCGTTCCGGCGAGCTCGCCCGTGAGCTCCAGGTAGACGTCTTCGAGGGTGGCGGTGCGGGTGCGGATGCCGTCGAGGCCGACGGCCGTGCCGAGGGCGGCCAGCAGCGGTCCTGCCGACCGGGTCTCGATGATCACCGAGCCGCCCTCGGCGCTGACCCGGTCTGCGCCCTCGAATGCCTGCGCCCGCTCCACGGTGATCCGGTCCGCCGGCACCAGCAGCCGGGTCGGCGCCTGCGCGGCGCCGACCAGCCGGTCCGGGCTGTCGAGCGCCACCACCCGGCCCGCGACGACGATGGCCACCCGGTCGCACAGCGCCTCGGCCTCGTCCAGGTGATGGGTGGTGTAGACGATCGTGCGCCCCTCGCTCTTGAGCGCGCGCAGCACCTGCCACAGGGCGCGGCGCGCCTGCGGGTCGAGGGCCGCGGTCGGCTCGTCGAGGAAGATCAGCTCCGGGCCGTGGACGAGCGCGGAGGCGATGGCGAGCCGCTGCCGCTGCCCTCCGGAGAGAACGTCGACGCGCACGTCGCGCTGCTCGGCCAGTCCGACGAGCGCCAGGGTGCGCTCGACTCCGGCGGGGTCGGATCCGTAGAGGGCCGCGACGGTCGCCAGGTGTTCACGTGCCGTCAGCCGGGTGAAGAAGGCCGAGGTCTGGGTCTGTACGCCCATGCGCGGCAGCAGGGCGAGGTTCCGGGGCCAGGGGGAGGTGCCCAGGACCGAGACGCTGCCCGCGTCGGCCTTGCGCAGCCCCTCCATGATCTCCACGAGCGTGGTCTTGCCCGCGCCGTTCGGTCCGAGCACGCCGAAGAACTCGCCGCGCTCCACGGTCAGGGAGATCCCGTCCACGGCCTGTTTGCCGCCGTAGCGCTTGCGTACGCCGTCCAGCACCAGGGCGGGGGCCGCCGCGCGTGCGGACGGCTTGGTGTCTGTCATCGTTCCTCAGTTCTTCTTGCGGGGTGTGTTACGCGGTGTGTTGCGTGATGCGGATGAGGTCTGCGAGTGCCGGTCGCCCCGCCGGGCCCACGGGCCCGTCACGGCCACCAGCGCGGCCACCAGCAGGGCCGGTACGACGGCGGACCACACGCCGTAGCGGCCCCCGGCCAGGTGATGGCACAGCAGGACGAAGCCCGCCCCGCTGCCGCCGACGAGGACCACCGCCCCCAGGCCGTAGGCGGTGTACGCGATCCGGGCCGTCCGCGGGTAGGCGGCGACACCGTCGCCCCGCCGTACGGCCCGCGCGCCCAGCAGCCGCAGGAAGCGGCGGCTCTCGGTCGCGTAGTCGGCCATGCCCAGGGCGTGGCCGAGCATCTTGTAGCCGTCCAGCGGCGGCAGCGGCACCAGATTGGTGAGCGCCAGCACCGAGCCGGTGAACAGCAGGCCGGCCAGCGGGCCGCGGGCCGAGTCGCCACCGGGCAGGAGGGACCACAGCAGCCAGAAGGGCAGCAGGAAGACCAGGTTCATGACCGTTCCGGCGGCCGCGGTGGCGACCCGTGCCCGGCGCGTGGGCAGGTAGGGATAGTTCTCGACCGTGCAGTACATGAACACCATGGGCAGGTGCCAGCGCAGCCCGATCTCGCCGACGGTCCCGCCGAAGTGCCGGGCGACGACCCCGTGGGCCAGCTCGTGCAGGGCCGTGCTCGCCCACAGCAGGGTGAACGCGGCGAACAGCGCCCCCGGCTGCCGGAACAGGCGCACGGTGTCGTCCAGGAACATCCCTGCGTGCACGGCGACATACGTCTCCATGCCGAGCACCAGCAGCAGGACGGGCACCACGACCACCGGCGCCAGTGCGAAGCCGACGGCCCCGTACAGCCGGTCGGTGGTGGCCGTGGCATCCGCGGCCAGCCGCAGCGTGCCCTTGAGGAGGGTGCCGGTGACCAGCTTGCGCGGCGCGGCCCCGTCCGGCTGCCGCCCGGAGACGGCGGGTCCGGGGCCGCCGGCGGACTCGGTGCTCTCGGCCCCCTCCAGCAGCCGACGCTCCCACAGCAGCTTCAGCAGCTGCTGCCAGTGGGCCTCGCCGAGCCGCCGCCCGAACCGCGCCGCGTACTCCTCGCCGACCTCACCGAGCGTGCGGGAGCCGTCCAGACGGGACATCAGGAAGTGCTCCTTGACCCCGACCTCGAAGGACTGGCCGCTGCACGGGTCCTTCACCAGGTGGACGACGGCCGGTCCGCGCCGCAGCGCAGAGCTGCGCAGGATCTCCGGGCGCAGGGCCGGCCGCTGCTCCAGCAGCCCATGACGCGTCGGGGGAGGCGTCTGCGGAGTCATCGGGAGTCCGCCTCGCGCAAGGCGCGCCCGAGGACGTACGACAGGTACGCCTCGTCGCGGATGGTCACGTGCAGCCGGTTGTTGGTCATGTGCATGTACGGCGACAGCAGCAGGGGCAGGGCGACCGCCGGGTCGGTGACCTGCTCGTCGGCCGTGCCGTCCCACGAACGGAAGACGAGGTCGCCGCGGACGGCCAGCGCGGTGGCCCGGTCGCGCAGTTCGGCACAGTGCTCGGCCCAGGCGCGCAGGAAGCGGGGCAGCTCGGTGAGCCCGTCGGCGCCTTCTCCGGCCAGGGCGCCGAGGACGGCGCCGAAGCGCCGCGCCGGCGCCGGGCCCATGGTCGCGTAGGCACGGTCGTACTCGTCCGCGCCGATGAAGTTCGTCCCGGAGAAAGCCTTCTGCCAGAACACGTGATAGCGGTCCAGATACTCCGCGAGCTCCGCCCGGCCGGGCAGGAACGTACCGGCCATCACCATCATCAGCTGGGCGGACGTGCCCAGGCGGACGGTCCGCAGATGGAGGTTCATGGTGCGGACGGCCTCGATGACCAGGTCGCTGGAGTGCCGGAAGTGCCACTCGGCGAGCTCCACGCCCGCCGGGCCGCCGTACTTGCCGTACTCGGGCTCGTACGCCTCCCGGCTGACGGTGTTGTTCGGCCGCAGCCGCATCCGCCCGTCGGCGTCGAGGAACCCGCCGCGCTCGTCCTCGGGGAACTCCAGCTCGAAGAGGGTGTTGTAGAACTCGTTGAGGAAGCCCGAGGAGTCCACCTCGTAGAGCGCGGGCCGCTCCCGCAGGAAGGCGGTGACGGCCTGCTCGGCGCGCTCGGCGACCTCGTCCGCGACGGCCTCGGACGAGGGCCTGAGCCGCAGCCGGACGTGCGGGCCCTCCAGCCAGTAGTTGATGAAGAAGTGGCCCGCCAGCAGCCCTTCGGCCGTGAGCTCCGCAAGGAGCGGGCCGATGCACCGGGTCATCAGGGGCTGAGGGCTGGCGGCGTAGTGGATGTGCAGGGCCTGCCAGGCGCCGGGCGTGGCGAGGGCGGGTTCGGTCATGTCGGCGCACCGGTTCCTTCGCGGTCGTGACGGGGCGTGCGGAGGGTTTCGACGGCCAGCTCGGCCATATGGGTGCCGCGTACGGAGACGGCGTGCAGCTCGTCCTCACCGGGCAGGGCCTCGCGGAGCACGACGCGGTCGGCCGGGTCCTTGAGCAGCCCCTCCAGGGCGGTGAGGGACAGCCGGCTGTCGAAGTCGACGTACTGCGGCTTCGCCCGGTCCGCCCCCGGGGCGGCCGCGGCCGGGGTGACGGTGGCGAAGACGCGGCGCGGCAGCCCGTGCCGCACGCGCCACCGCTGCCACTGCAGGAACAGGCCGGCGTCGCCGCCCCCGCCGGGCCCGCCGGCGGCGGGCAGCGCGGCGGCAGGGGCGGTCCAGCTGCGCCGGCTGAGGACGAGACCGCCGCAGCGCACCCGGGGCCGGGAGGTCACGCCGTCGTCGGGTTCGCCCTCCGGGACGCCGCCCCACACGTCGAGCGGTGCCATGGACGTGGGGGAGAGGAGCAGCAGGGTGCGGGGGATCTCGGGGAGCGCCAGGGGGACGAGGTAGCCGAGGTAGACGGGAACGACCTCGCGGTCCAGCCGCCGGGAGCGCAGCACCAGACGGTCGGCCTGTACGTCGTGCTCCACGTACAGGTCGTCGAGAGCGATCCGGCCCTCCTGCGGGACGCCGCCGTCCTCGCCCGGGCAGACGATGCGGTAGTCCGTCAGGCGCCCGTGCAGATTGAGGTTGCTGGTGACGGCCCCGCCGGTGATCTCGGCGAAGACGGCGCCCTCGGGTGGTGTGCCGGCCGCGGTGCGCCGGATCCGGGTGGAGAGCGCCCCACCATCGTTCTCGCGGTCTTCGCCGCCTTCACCCGCTGCTTCGCCGCCTTCGCCGTCGAAGCAGTGGGTGAAGCGGCTGAAGGGGAAGGCGAACCCGCCGTAGGACTGGTTGAGCACCGCCAGCGCTTCCCCGTCGCGGCGCACCAGCTGCAGGAAGTGGCTCTGCGGCGCGAAGCGGGGCGCGACGCCGGCGAGCCGCCCCGCGACGGCCTCGACCGTCTCGGGGTGGACGCGGACCTCCTCGGCGCCCCGCGCGGTGTCCCAGAGGCGGCGCATCCGGGACGCCCACTCCTGGCGGGCCGCGTCCACGGCCGTGATGCCGGGCAGGCCCAGCCAGTTCGGCTCGGGGACGTAGTCGCCCTGGGCGTCGAAGGGCTTGCGGCGTGCGGTGAACGTCAAGTACTGGTCGTAGAAGTCCTCGTGGAAGTCGTGTACGAGCTTCAGGAGGTCCTCGCAGCGGCCGCCGCTGCCGTAGCGCGCGACGAAGAAGCCCTTGAGCGTGATGCGCTGCGGCAGGGTCAGGTCGAAGGCCGGCAGGATGCGTTCGAGCGAGCGCAGGGTCTCCAGAGGCCCCTCGCCCCCTGCTGTGGCCGGAGTGCTCCAGGGCCGGAGGTCGCAGACGACGCCGGTGTCTCCGTCCTCGTTGCCGCTCCCGGCCCGCACGTCCTCGTACAGCAGGGTCCGCGGCAGCGTCGGCTCCACCGCCCCGAGATCGCGCTGGATGCCTGTGAGGGACTGCCGCAGCTCGGCCAGCAGTTCCCGGCGCGGCTCCGGCCCGGCGGCGGCGTAGCGGCCGATGCAGTCGATCGGCCGTTCCAGTGCCTCCGCGAGCCGTGCCGCCCACGGCCTGTCCAGGGTCTGCAGGGCGTCACGGAAGGCGCGCAGCGGGTCGGCGTCGTGGACGTCGGTGCGCAGGCACGGGATCTGCACCATGCCCAGGTCCAGCAGGGCCGTCAGATAGCGCTCGCACTCGTCCGGGCCGGCGCCCCGCTCCTCGGCCAGCCAGCGCGCGAGGTCCCGGTAGCGCAGTTGCGGCCGCTCGCCGAACAGTGCCAGCAGCTTCTCCAGCGTGCCGCTGCGGCGGAGGAAGAACAGGCGGTCGCGGGCCGCGTCGAAGGTGACCGCCGCGCCGTCGTCGCCCGCGGTCACCGAGCGGCGCACGTAGCGGATCCGGTCCTCGTCGTGCCTCCAGCCGGAGGACAGGGCGACGGGGAGGTCGCCGCGCCGTCCGGGGTCGGCGGCTATGAGCTCGGCGAGCCGGGCCAGGACCACCACGTTCAGGCGGGGGTGGCCGGTCCACTCCTCCGGAACGCGGACGATGCCGGGGACGCCCTCCGTGCCCTCGCCGCCGTCGGCGCCCTCGGTGAAACGGCCGAGGGCGACGGCCGTGAAGGTGCTGAACGGGCTGGTCTTGCAGGCCGTTCGGTAGAGGTAGGCGAGGGCGGAGCGCTCGGCCTTGCGCAGCCGCTTGTCCGGGCGACCTCCCGGGTCCGCGCCGATGTACGCGTCCAGCCGCTCCTCCAGCTCCGGCGACGCCAGCAGCAGCCCCAGCCGCAGCCGTTCCTCACCGAGCAGGCCGCGCAGCGCGGTGCGGGTGCGGGTGGTTTCCGCGGCCAGGAGCGGGGCGCCCTCGGCGAGCAACCCGTCCAGCGCCCGCCGGTCGCGCACCCAGCGGGCCGCATCCTCGGCGGCCCCCGCGTCGCCGGCGGCGAGCAGGGCGAGGGCCTGCTCGGGCGCGCCGGGCAGCCGGCCGTTGAACACGTCCCGCCGCAGCCGCAGCAACAGCCGCCGGGCGCCGTCGTCCTCCGCCGCCTTGACCAGAGGGTGCAGCCGGTCGCTGAGCGCGGCTCCGCGCGAGCGCAGCCGCTCCTCCTCGCGGAGTACGCGCTCCGCCCAGCGCACGGTGGCCGGGCAGCGCAGGGCCTGTACGGACTCGACGGGCAGTCCCGCCACGCGCAGCACGAAGTACGGGCTCAGCGACCAGTGCCCGGTCCCGGCCTTGTGAGAGACGGTTCCGGCCTTGTGAGAGCCGGTCCCGGCTCCGTGGGACGGGGATGATGTCGTGTCGGTCATGGTGTCCCCGTGCACTCAGGCGATCTCGTAGCGGAAGTCGGCGGAGCCGGGGCGTTCGTGTCCGACGAGCATGATCAGCAGCGGTGCCTCGCCGCTCTCCGCGAGCTCCAGCTCCTCGACGAACGACACGGTGTCGAAGCCCAGCGCGACCCCGCTGCCCACGCCGAGCGCGGTCGCCGCGGTGTAGAAGGCCTGCGCGACCGCCCCGACGGTGGCGTTGACCAGCCGGTAGCCGCGGTCGCCGACCGCGTCGAGCACGGCGGCGGTCCGCACGGCGGGCACGACGACGGCCGCGGCCTGTTCCAGGTTGTAGTTGGAGAGGAAGTAGTTCCGCTGGAGGAAGCCGCCCGGCGGCCCCTGCTTGACCAGCCGCAGCCCGTGCACGCTGCCCGGCTCGTAGGCGTACGCGCCGGGAGCGATCCCCTCGACGTGGTTGACGAAGACGTACAGCCGGGTGAGCCGAGGCGTGTCCGGCCCGGTCGCGTCGCTGCCTACGGACGCCGATGCGGCGGCCGCCAGCGTCGCGGCCAGCTGATCGGCGGCGAGCGGCCGCCGGGCGTCGAACCGGCCGAAGCTGCTGCGCCGCCGGCGCAGCG
This sequence comes from Streptomyces rectiverticillatus, assembly GCF_013394065.1. Lineage (NCBI taxonomy): Bacteria > Bacillati > Actinomycetota > Actinomycetes > Kitasatosporales > Streptomycetaceae > Streptomyces > Streptomyces rectiverticillatus. Next base: position 214,898 of record NZ_CP040752.1, on the reverse strand, counting down.
CCTCCCGCACGCCCATGCCCAGTGGCGCGGGTTCCGGCAGGGCCACGGGTGCCGCCCCCGGCGCGCTGCTCGGCGGCCGGGGCGAAACGGCCGCCGGAGCGAGCGCGCCGGGCTCCGGGCGGGCGGTGGCGTTCTCGAGGGTCGCGGCCTGGATCCGCCGGACGGTCTCGAAGGGGATCACGCGGAGGGAGCGCTCGCTCTCGGTGCGGCGCACCCGGGGCGCGGGCCCGGTGGCGCGTCCCGTGGCCGTGGCCGTGGCCGTGGCCGTGGCCGTGGCCGTGGCCGCCGAGCGTTCCCAGGAGAGCGGGACCACCGCGAAGACGCCCTCGTCCAGGACGTCGAGGCCGAGCAGCCGGGCGATGCGCTCCTCGTCGAACCACAGGGCGGGCTCGATGCGCAGGCCCCGGGCGCGTGCCCACATCCGCCAGGTCTGCAGCAGGGCACCGACGTCCATGCTGACCGCGTGCATGCAGAAGCTGTTGTACTTGAAGGCGTTCTGCCAGAACTTGACGCCCAGCACCAGGAACTGGTCGGTCGCCACGTCCGGGCCCACGCCGGCGGCCCCGCGCACCTCCGCCGAGACGTCGCCGGTCAGCAGCCGCTGCATGGCGTGGTGCGTCGTGGAGTAGTGGTGCACTCCCGGTGCCAGGGGCCCGCCGGGGCCGTTCACCCAGTAGACCGTCGCCGGGTAGAGGCCGCCGCCCGAGGCCGTTCCCCGCGACCAGTTGGCGTCGGTGTACAGGGGCAGCGACGGCAGGTCGGTGTTGGCCTGGACGCCCAGCCGGCGCCCGGTGCGGCCGTACGAGTCGAGCAGCATCCCGCCCAGCAGCGGCAGGGAGAAGAGCCCCTCCTGGAGACCGGTGCTGCCGAACACCCCCTCCTGCACGGTGGCCGCGGGCCCTGCGTCGTCGCCCTCCGGCAGCGGGAAGGACTCGGCGCCCGGGTAGAACTTTCCTTTGCGCGGCCGGTCCGACCAGTCGGGAACGAAGCCGACGGGCTCCATGGGAATCCTGCCGCGATGCATGATCGCGGTCGCGTATTCATGGGCGAAACCCACTGGTTCTCCTTACGTGACGTCGTGAGGGATCAGTCATGAGGGCTCAAGGGGACGGATGCCTCAAGGGGACGGGTGCCTCAAGGGATCAAGGGATCAAGGGAACGGATGCGGAGCCGGGTTGAGCTCGCTCGCCCGTAGCTCGCGCTCGCGCATCCCGGCCGCATACAGCGCCGTCCGCATCCGTGGCATCCGCAGCGCCCTCTGCCGCTGCCAGCCGAAGTCGATGGGCAGCAGACCGGGCACGATCACACAGACCGTGTGCAAGCCCAGGTCGCGCTGCTCGGGAAGGGTCTGGTCGACGACGATCACGTCGAAGCCCGCGCCGGTCACCGCGGCCACGCACTGCTCGACGTCGTCCCGGAGGTCGTCCGCGACGGGCAGCATGCGCTCGCCCGGTGCGTACAGCTCCGCCATGGGCAGCTTCGGCCCGCGGTGGCCGAGGAGGAACGAGGCGTGAGGGGCCATCTCCGGGAGGCCGTAGACCAGCGGATGGTCGTGCAGGGCCAGGACCTTGTCGAAGTCCGCCGCCATGGCCCGCAGCCGTGGCCCGTCCCGCTCGGCCCGGCCCCGGATGTTCACCGCGTCGGTCGCGATTTCGCACAGCCCTCCGGCCAGTGCGGCCTCCGGGTCGAGGCCGGCCCCCGCGCCGAAGCACAGCGTGCCGGTGCCTCCGTCGCTGCGGACCGCCACTGCGGTCACCACCGGCACCGGGAAGGTGATCCGGGTGTCGAAGAACCTCGCCTCGTAGCCGTACATCGCCAGCCGGTCGACCATCTGCCGCGTCCGGGGATCCGTGCTGGTCTGCGGGTCGATCTCGGGGAGCGCGGCCCGCCCGTACCAGGCGAGCAGGAAGGCGTCCCGCTCGATCACCTCCATCAGCCCGTGGTACACGGCCTCCTCCACAGAGCCGCCCGAGGCGCAGCCGTTGGAGCTCTCCTGGACGAACCGGTTCTCCAGGCCGGGCGTGCTGTAGTAGGTGAGGACCTCCGGTACGAGCAGCGGCCGCCGGTCCCGCAGGGAGTACCCCCACACCCAGGTGATCTCCCGGTCGGGGGAGAAGGGCACCACACGCGGGTCGGCCCGGTGGAACTCCTCCGCGTACAGGCCGCACTCGCGCGGGTCGAGCGCGTCGTCACCCAGGGCGGCGAGGGACGCCCGCACCTGCGGGGACCGGCCGCGGGCCCGCATGCCCGCCGCGCGTTCGAGGCCCTCCAGGACGCCGATGCGCTCGCTGTCGGCGTACGAGTCGGCGTGGCCGCCCCAGAACGTCTCGCGCAGGTACTCGCCCGAGCGCAGCTCGAAGCAACCGACCGTGGCCGATGTCGACGCCGAGGCGACGTCGTGCACGACACCGGGGCCGAGCGCCCCGCACACCGGATCGGCGAAGGCCGTCACGGGCAGCTCGTACTGCGAGACCGCCCGCACCCGGAACGAGCCGGGCCGGTACTTGGGCGCCGGCTGCAGGGTGAGCTCCGCGGCCTCCGCACTGTCGGGCACTCGGCGTCCGCAGTCGGGGCACTCCGCGTCCGGGACGAGCAAGTGGCGGCTGATGCGCAGGGTTTCGAGGTCGAGGAGGTGGACGGTGGCGAAGGGGCCGTCTTCGCCGGTGGTATCTGTGGCGGGGCTGTTTGCGGTACGGGCGGCAACCAGCGCGGCCACCGCGTCCGTCAGGAACGGTACGGCGTACGGGGGACGCCCGGCCGCCCGCGTGTCCGACCCCAGCTCCAGTGCATCGCGCAGGGCCCGGCCGCGTACGGACTGCCAGCGGCGGGCCAGGCAGCGGGGGCAGGGCACGCCGCCGCCGCGGTGCGCAACGTCCGGCCGGGGGAAGGGGCCGATGAGCGCGTGGTGCCCGTAGAGGTGGACGCGCGGCGCGAGGTCACCCTCGGGGAGGGCCTCCTGGGCCAGTTCGTCGCGTACGCCCAGCGGTGCCACTTCGGTCGGGGCGCCCGCACCCGCGGGTGATGCGCGCAGGAGCGCGGCGATGTCGCGGCAGGCGTGCTCCCACTCGGGCGGGGCGGGGGAGAGGCCGGTGCCGGTGTCAGTGGGAGTCATGGGAGCCCTCGGGAGCGTTCCCGGCGGAGCCGTCGCGGGTGAGCAGCACGCGGACCGTGCTGATGCCGCCCGCGAGGAGGTCGGCCGAGCCGGTGGGCACGACGAGCGCGTCACGTCCTGCGGCACGCAGCCGGTCCAGCACCGCGGCGTACGTCGTGGCGCAGGAGGCGTCCAGACGGCCGGCGCTCGTTCCCATGGTGGTGAGGGTCTCGGGGGCGAGATCGCCCAGCAGCGGATCGCCCAGGTCGACGGAGGAGGCGCGGCCGCTGTGGTCGGCTCCGGCGAGTTCGCGGCCGAGCTGTTCCCGGCCCAGCAGGTCGCGCAGGGCCGCCACGGCGGCCTGCCGCCGGTCCGTGCCGCCTGCCACCGCCCAGGCCCACGTGCCGGAGTGGGGGAGGAGCGCCCGGGCGAACAGGACGTGGGCGGAGGAGCGTTCCGCCTCGCCGAGGTCGAGGAGCTCGTACGCGATGCCGAGATTGCGGGCCGAGCTGACCAGGAAGGTGAGCTCCGGATCGTCCCCGTGGGCGTCCGGGGCGATCAGGGCCGCCCCGCCGGTACGGCGCAGGGCGCGTTCCAGCGCGTCGTGGCACAGTGCGGACAGCAGCCCCCGGGCCGTGGCCTCGGCGGTCGTACGGCCCGCGCCGGTGCCGGCGGACGTCGGGGTGTGGAGCCGGTCGCGGTTGTACGGGCCGAAGGTGCGGACCGCGCCGGCGGGCACGAGCGCCGGGCCTGCGCCGGTGAGGGAGGAAGCGCGTACCCAGGCGGTGACGTCTTCGGCGCGGGCGGGCAGGCCGCTGGCGACGGTGAGCGAGCCGGGACCGAGGACGCGGAGCCGGCCCTGTGCCCGGTCGGGGCGGACGGCGTCCGCGGGGAGCACGCCCACCAGGGGGACGACGTGCTCGGCGTAGACGCAGGCCGCGGTGTCCAGGGCCGTGAGCCGGGCGCCGGCGACGGTGTGCAGGTCGAACGCGGCGATCTCGCGGCTTCTCCCGTGCCCCAGGGACAGACGCACGGTGCCGGCCTTGAGGGGCGTCTGGGTCCACGGCTCGTCCGTGAACCGTTCGAAGACGCCTGTGTGCGGCCGGACGAGTATCTGACGGCTGTTGAGTTCGGCGAGGAGTGCGTCCGAGTCGATGCTGGTGGGGCTGGTGGGGCTGGTGCTTGTGGGGTCGATGCCGACGAGGTTGACGTCTGTGGGGTTGATGCCTGCGGGGGTGGTCGTGGTGGCGACCGGGGCGGGAGCCGAGGCCGGTTCAGGAGCCACGGCGCCGGCCGTGCGGCAGAACGGGCAGCGGGGGTGCGCGAGGAGGGGTTCGGCGACCACGTCGAACGACTCGGTGTCCTGGATGATCACCTGTCCGAGCGTCTCGGCGGGCAGCGCGCCCGTGGTGAGCCGGAAGACCTCGTAGCCCAGAAGATTGCCGATCATCGCCGAGAGGCTGCGGCCGGGCTGCTGCGCGAGGGGCTCTCCCGCTGCGGGCAGGCAGATGCCGCTCCACAGATCGGCGGCGGCAGCGGCGTCGCCCTGGGCGCCGAGGCGCAGCACGGCACAGGCCCAGCAGCCGGTGCTCCCGTGCGTCATGAGCGGGCCGACGACCGCGCGGCTGCCGAACATGGCTGCCGGTACGAGCGACTTGCCCTCCGGCACGCCGGCTTCGAGCAGGCGGAAGAGCGTGCGCGGGCCGTCCGTGCCGCTGGTGACGACGACGATGTCGTACGCGGTGAGGTCGCTCCACTGTGCTGCGGAGCCCGTCGCCTCGATCGGCTCGATCGGCCCCAAGGAGACGGGGCATCCGGTGGCGCGGAGGCTCTCCGCCTCCTCGTATGCGCGGGCGAATCGATTCTCCGCCCCGGCCGGATGGCCGACGCAGGCGATGCCGTTGCGGACCAGGCTGAGCGCGCACCAGGCCGCGACGGCATCGTCGCCGAGTACGGCCACCCGGGCCGTACGGAAGGTGTGGAAGCGTCGTTCCGCGTCGTCGGCGTAGTGGTCGACGTAGGCGATCTGCGGCGCGAAGCGCTCCGCGACCTCGGGGGAGAAGGCGGGGGGAGCCGAGGTGCCCGGGGCGGGTGTGTCACGGGCGAACTCCCGCTCGTACAGCGTGCTCACCAGGCTGCCGACCATGGCCCGCTGCCCGTCACCGAGCCCCTCGCACAGGTCGGCGACCCGGTGCTTCCCGTTCAGGTGCGGAACGAGGAGGGTGGCGAAGCGGTACGCGGACGGGGAGTTGACGTGGAATCCGCCGTGGGCGTTGTGGAACAGCACGCCGTCCGGGGTCCGGGTGAAAAGGACGTCACGGCGGATGCGGGGCCGTGTCCCGGAAATCTCTTCGTAGGCTTCCAGCATGTGTGTACACCTCATGGACTCGTGCTCGTGGAATCGTGACGCTGATTGTTGAAATCGGAAACGTGATGGAGGTGAAGGTTCGTGGTCTCGTAAAGATGTGGACTCGTAAAGATGCGGAGATGAATTCACTGCCGCGACGGCAATGCGAGGGAGTCGTCCTGGTACCCGGTGGCGCACCGGGCGAATGTCCGGAGCAGTTCGTGCATGCGGAAGCGACCGGCGGGCTCCTCTTCGAGCAGGCCTGCATCCGCCAGCCGCTCCAGAATTTCCTCCGCAGGCACCGGCGGTATCCCGAGGAGGCCCGCGGCGTCGGTGACCGAAAGCGGGGCCGGTGAAGCTCCGCCGACGCGGAGGAACGCTTCCGCGAGGCGGGGGTCGAGCCGCTGCAGGGCGCCACTCAGGACTGAAGGAACCGACATCCGCGGATCGTCGGGCAGGGACAGCCGGCGCATCGGGTCCTCGCGCAGCCAGGCCAGGCAGTCGGCGACCGCCAGGCGCGGGCGGGTGAGGAGCCGGGCGGCAGCGATCCGCAGAGCGAGGGGGAAGTGACCGCAAGCGGCCGCCAGCTCGCGTACGGCCTCCGGCTCCGCCCCGGCCCGGTCGTCCCCGAGGGCGGCCGACAGCAGTCGGCACGACTCGGCCTCGGCGAGGGCGTCCAGGCGCGTGGCCCAGCCACCGTGTGCCGCCACCAGCCCGGCCAGGCCGAACCTGCTGGTGAGGACGGCGGCGCTGCCCGTGCCGGTCGGCAGCAGCGGCCGGACGAGGGCGGGGTCCGTCACGTCGTCCAGGATCAGCAGCACTCGGCGGTCCGCACCGCAGGCACGTGCCGCGCCGGTCGCCGCCATGCCCTGAAGCTCGGCGGCGACTTCCGCCGACGTGCGCGGCGTGCCGTCCGTCCGCGTCATGCGGACCGCGAACCGGCCGTCGGGAAAGTGGTGCCCCACGAGCTGGGACACGTGCAGGGCGAGGGCGGTCTTGCCGATGCCCGGGGCGCCCGAGACCACCACCAGCGCGGGGCCCGAGCGGTCGGCGGTGAGACGGGCGGCGATCGCGGCGCTCTCGGCCGCCCGCCCGGTGAAGGAGGAGACGGCGGTGATGGGGAGGGTGGGAAGGGTGGGAGGCAGCGGGAGGGGAGGCCCGGATACCGGTGCGGAGGTCGGAGAAAGGGGCGGCGTGGTGACTTCGGCGGGCCCGGCGCCGGGATCCCCGCCGGCGACGTCCCGACCGGTGCGAGCAGACTCCCGGACGGGCGCGGCAATCGGCGGAGATCCCAGGACGTCACCGCGCAGGATGCCCAGCTCCAGGCGCTGCAGCCCGGGGCCGGGGTCCACCCCGAGCTCCTCCCGCAAGTACCGCTTGACCTCGCGGTACTCGGCCAGGGCGTCGGCCTTCCGCCCACTGCGGTAGAGCGCCTCGATGAGCTGTTCCCGGAACCGCTCGTGACCGGGGTGGGCCCGGGAGACGGCCCACAGTTCCACGAGGGCCTGGCCGCAGCGGCCCAGCAGCAGCTCGATGTCACAGGCCCGCTCGACGACCGACAACCGCTCCTCGACGAGCCCCGGCAGCTCGCCCCGGCGCAGGAAGTCCGAGGGGACGTTGGACAGCGGCGCGCCCTGCCATAGCGCGAGCGCCTCCCTCAGCAGGCACAACTCGGTCTCGGGGTCCTGCGCGGCCCGTGCCCCGGCCCGCAGTTCCCGGAAGCGCACCAGGTCCAGGGCGCCGTCCTCGACCACGACCCGGTAGCCGCCGGGCACGGACTCGATGACCGCCTCGGCGATCCCGTACTTGATGAAGGTCTTGCGCAGCCGCAGCACGCACGTGTGCAGGGCCGCCTTGGCGGACGACGGTTCGTCGTCACCCCAGATCGCCTGCCGCAGGAAGTCCGACGGGACCACCGCGTCCGGGCGCAGGAGCAGAGAGGCGAGCAGAATCGTGGGCTTGGAGGGCGGGAGGACGACCACCTCGGGCCCGTCGGCGATCCGTAACGGGCCGAGAACCTGAAAGCGCATATTCTGACACCCCCAATGATGGCTTATAGGTATCCAGAATCCGGACACGTGGACGCACGGACATACGGACACACCGGACACACGGACAGATGGGTACACGGGTACACGGGCATACGGGCATACGGGCATACGGACTTACGGCGCCGGACGCCATGGGACGTACTCGCCGCGACGCCTGCTTCGCTTCCAGAGTGTGCATCACGCAATCCGCCACTCGTAGTGTCGTGAGTTCCAGTGGTGGTACGGGTGAGGGCGGGACGTGGCCGTGTCGAGAACCGGACGGGAGGCGAAAACGCGCAATGAACTCGCCTCGAAGAAAAGGCGGATGACAAGGGCTGGTCAACGTCACCCAGATCAGGTAGAAACGGGCAGAGTAATGATCGTTTTCAAGACAGGCCCGTGAATCCATGGAACATCAGGACCAGAGTCCCGAGCGCCCGGCGACGGTGACGTGCGCCCCGCACGCCCAATCCGTCAGTCGGCTGCTGCGCGCTTGGAGGGAACGTGTCGACCGGCGGCGCATACCCGAACTGCGCCGCTGGGGACACCGGTCCGGAACGCGGATGTCGCAGGCCGACGTGGCCAGACTCACCGGCGTGAGCGAAGGCTGGTACCGCGCTCTGGAGACCGGCGCCCCCCGCGAATTCTCGGACGCCTTCCTGCTCCGGGTCGCCGAGGCGCTGCAGTTGAGCGAGACCGAGACCCTCACCCTCTTCCTCGGCGTCTCGGGCCGCCGCCCGCCCGTGTCCGGCACGCACGACGGCCTGCCGACGGCCGCCCCGGCCACCGTCGCCCTCCTGGAACACCAGGCCCCGCACCCGGCCTACCTCTCCGACGCCGCCTGGAACATCCTCGCCGCCAACTCGCCCATGACCGAGTGGTTCCCCTTCGCCCTCGGCCCCCGGCCCAACCTCATGCGCTGGGCCCTGACCTCGGCCGAGGCCCGCGAACAGATCCTGGACTGGGAGGACACCTGCGCCCGCACGTACCTCCCCATGCTCCGCGTCGCCAGCCACGGGGCCCCGAAGAACGCGGAGATCCGGGCCCTGATCGACGAGATCCTCGCCACCAACGGCACCTGCCGCCGCATCTGGGCCGAGCAGCACGCCGTAGTCGAACACCCCGGAGGCCACCGCCTCCGCCTGCGCCTGCCGTGCCACGGCGGCATGGAGACCCGGGTCACCAGCCACGTCCTGGTCCCGGCCGAGCAGCCGGACGTGCGGTTCGTCATCGTGACGACTGTGGACTGACGCGTGACCGACGGCGGACTGAGGCCCGCCGGGCCGGGGCTGACCCTGGCATCGGTGAACCCGCCTCCCTGAGATCCGTCGGGGTAATCCCCCATTTCCCCGGTCGGATGTTGCCGGTCTCCTGAGGCTGTCAGCAGACTGAAGCCATGGCAGGCGATCTCTCCAAAGCAACTGATTCTTCACTCCGTCGTCATGTGTCCGAGCAGCGGGTTTCTCATCGAGACCGGGATCAGGCCGTGGAGATCCTCCGGGTCGCGGCCGGTGACGGCCGGTTGACGATCGCCGAGCTGGACGAGCGCGTCGAAGCGGCTATGGCGGCACGGACCGCCTCCGATCTTGCGGTGCTGACCGCCGATCTGCCACTTGAAGGGATGCCGCGGCAGGCCCGCGAGGTGATCCGGATCGACCAGCGCTTCGGCGAAGGCAAGCGCACCGGTCGCTGGCTGGTTCCGCACCGGATGGAGATCCGGCTGATGTTCAGTGACCTGAAGCTCGACTTCACCGAGGCCGTGATCACCCACGACATCCTGCACATCGAGGTCGATCTGCGCATCGGCGGAAATCTGACCCTGGTCACCGGACCGGGGGTCTTGGTCGATGCCGACGACGTCACCTACAGCCGCGGCGAGATCAAGGTCCGCCCGGACACCGACCCGGAGGCTCCCGTACGACTGCGCGTGGTGTTGGCCGGCAGGTCGACCGGTGGTGACATCGTGGCCCGGCCCCCGCGCGGCACGCCTCGGCAGTGGCTTCGACGCAAGCCTCGAGCAGCAGGCAACCGCCCGTTGACGGGCTGACGGAGGACCGGCCTCCGCCGGAGACGGTCGCCACGACGTGTGATCTGCGACCTGCGACCTGCGACCTGCGACCTGTGACCTGCGACCCTGCGGCCTGTGAACCTGTGACCGGTTGACGAAAACCCTTCCCGTTCAGGCCTGTTGTTAGGGAGCATGAGCGACGGATCGTGACGGGGGCGACCGGGAGTGCATCCCGCTCCCCGCGACACGCCGGAAGCCGTTGAAGCCCGAAGGGAGAGCAAGCCCATGAAGCACGCTCGAAGAAGTCTCTGGAAAGTCCGGTTGTCCGCCCTGGCCGGGTTACTCGCTTTTGCAGCAGTATCCGTCCCCTCCTCGGCAGCACACGCCACCGACGGCGCCCAGTCCGGCCCCGTGGAGCCCGGCGTTCCGTACTACCTGGTGGCCACGAAGCTCGACCGGGGCATCACGGTCGGAAGAGCCAGTGAATACGGGGACTTGGTCCACTACACGGAACGGGCGGGGGACCGCGGAACACCCGTCGTCTTCGAGAAGGACACCAACACCACATGGGGCGAGGGGTATCAGATACGCCTGCAGCGCCGGGGCACTGCCACCATGGTCTGCCACACCTACCGCCGCTGGGTCGCCCTGATGGACAGCTGTCGGCAGAATCCCTGGATGCTGGAACCCAGTGGGGACGCATTCCGCCTCAAGACACGGTGGGACGGTACCTACCAGTACCTCGCGGCGTCCCCCACCTTCCCCAGAGACAAGACGCTCTACTGGCAGGACGTGTACGGGGGCGATGACCTTAAGGTGATGGAGTTCAAGCTGGTCAAGGCACCGCGGTAGGACAGGGCGCCCGCACCCCCTGTGGTGCCCCGGTGCCGCCGGCTCCGGCCGACGGCACCGAAGGACGTCCGTTTGCGAAGCCGCTTGGCGCCGGAGAGCGGGTCGGCGCGGACGCCCTGCGGGGCTGCCCCTTGGCGGCTCCTCACTGGCCCCGGCTCACCATTCCCGGCGGCGCCGCCACACGTCGTGGAGCGGCCAGTAGTACGGCGACGTCTCGTCGATGGTGCCGTCGAGGGCGTCCAGCAGCGCGTCACCGCGGTGGTCGTCGCGCAGGGCCAGTTGCACCGCGGCGGTGACCCGTACGGCCTCCTCAGAGTCGGAGAGGCAGGCGGCCAGGGCGTCGCAGGGGGCGGGGTCGTCGGCCCGGGCCCGGAGGAGGGCCCGGCAGGCGCTTTCCCGGACGTGGGCGTCCGTGTCCCGGGTGCAGGCCAGGACGGCGGCCAGGGCGTCGGCGTTCGCCTGCTGGACCTGCCAGTGCAGGCCGCCGACCGCCCAGGAGCGGACCTGGGCGTCGGGATAACGGGTGAGGGCGGGCAGCGGACCCTCGGCGCGGGGGTCCATCGCGTCGGCCAGTCCGGCGGCCAGAGGTCGCATCACGCGGGGATCCTCCTCCTGCTCCACCCAGGGGAGGAAGAGGTCGACGAGAGGGATGTCGAAGGGCGGTTCCTCGTCCTCACCGCTTTCGTCGTAGAGGTTGATGCAGCGCAGCACGTCCGCGCCGAAGTAGCGCGCCAGCGGATCGGGGTGGTGCCGAAGAGCGGCTGCGGCGTCCCAGACGGGCGGCAGTGCCGGGCCCTTGCGTCCGGCGGTCGCGACGACGGCCTCTCCCCACACCGGGTGGTCGACCTCGGGCTCGGCCATGGCGCGGTCCAGCAGTTCGGCGAAGGGCGTGGCGATTCCGGAGCACCGTTCCAGGTGGGTGAGGATCGCGGTGTGGCCGTCGCGGACGGTCTGCTCGCCGATCACCAGCTCGCGGCAGATCTCGCCGTTGCCGTCGCGCACGGTCCGCCGGTAGACCCCCGCTCCGGTGCCGGTCGTGTGCCAGTGGCGGGCCAGTGCGAGGGCGTCGCGACCCTCGCGGTCCGTGACCCGGGGGTCGGCCCCGGCGAAGTGCAGGGCGGTGGCGATGTCGTGGGCGCCGCGGTCGACGGCGCGCAGCAGGGGCGTACGGCCGTCGGCGTCGATGCCGTCCAGGTCCAGCGCGTCGAGATCGGCCAGCTTCAGCAGAGCATCGAGGACCTGGTGGTCGAGGGCACCCGCGGCCAGGCGCAGGGCGGCTGCGACGAGCGGGCCGCGCGCGTGAGTGGTGCCGTAGTCCTCGTGGAGCAGGGCGGCCACTGCCTTGGTGTCGCCGTTGCGGACGGCGGTGAGGAGCGGGTGTTCGGGGGAGGGCATGCGCACAGAGGTGGAGGAGCCTTTCGGGGATGAGAGATGAGGGATGAGGATAAGGGACGGGGGATGAGGTACGAGTGTTCCCGCCGCAGCAGGTTACGGGCGGCGGGCGAGGTCACGGTCATGGACCGAGCCGTGGACGGTCCGGGCGAGCATCGATGCCTGGGCACCAGGTGGCCCGCAAGTGAGCTCTTGTCAGTGCCGTATGACAAGGTCTGTCGCACGAACAAGGAACGGCACAAGGAGTTCGGGATGACGGGGGCCTGGGACAAGGCGCGTGTAGTGGAGCTGGCACGACGGCTGAGGGGAGCGGAGACCGGCGGCTGGAGAGGGTCGGCGCTGCGGGCAGTGGTGGAAGGCCTCGGCTGGCAGTGGCAGGAGGGCGCCGCGGGACCGCGGCTGGTCACGGGTACGCAGCCGGACACGTCCCCGCGCTGGACGCCCCGGCTCCGCCCGGTGGACCGCTTCGAGAAGGACTACGTGCACGACGGCGAGGAGTACGTCGGGCTGTATGTGCCCGTCGCCCTGCCGGAGGGCGGCGCCGCGGGGAAGGCCGCGGCCTTCCGGACGGTTGCCGAGGTGCTGACGCAAGAGTTCGGCCCCGCCCACATCATGGGTGCCTACGGCGACCCCGGTCCGTTCTACGACTCCGCCCCGCTGTGGGGCAGCCCGTTCCTCCGCTGGCGTGAACGGGAGAACACGCTGGAGCTGCACGCCGGCGAGCACGGCCCCGAACTGCTGCTCCAGCCGACCGATCCGGTGGAGAACTGGCTCTGGCGGCAGGGGCACGGCGAGCACTACGCCCTCGGCGGGTTCTTCGGCAGCAACCGTGACCCCGCCAACGCGGGCCTGGGCTACCCCGGCCGCTGGCGCACCGACGACTGGGACGTCTTCTCCCACACCCTCGGCGACTTCCTCGACACTCTCCCCGCCGAGACCCACGCTCTCGGCATCGAGCTGGACTTCGGCTTCCACGCTCTGGTGCCCGGCACCTATGGCCCGATCCTGTTCAGCCTCCTCTGCGGCGAACAACTGGAGATCATCTACGACCCGGAGCGACTCGGAGAGGGCGTCACCGATCCGAGCTCTTTTGGCTGGATCCCGCAGGCCACCCGCCCGGCCGCCCTGGACCACTGGCACGAGGCCCCCTACCACTCGGGGGACTTCGGCATCGGCGAGGTGGACGGCCGCCGACTGGCCCGCATGATGGTCGACACCTTGCGTGACCTGGGCGTCTCCTCCCCGAAGGACCTCAGCCTGACCGATCACGCGCAGCAGGTGGGGGACTACCACATCTACTACTACGGCCTCACCTTGCAGGAGAACCCCTAGCCGTTTTCGTTCGGATCACGGAGCCCGGCTACATCGCGATGCCGCGGCACGGGTGAGGCTGGTTTTGCACCGCTCGTCGTCTTCATCTCCCTCGACGGCGTCGTGGAGGTGCCCGGGCGGCGAGCGTCGAACCGGGGCGAGACCACGAATCTGCGCTCACTCGACGCCGCCGCCCTGAAGGAGACCGAGGGCAGCCCGATCATCGTGCACGGCATTCGACGGCGCCCCGCCCGTCGCCTGACGACCCTGGATGCCCGCGCCGGCGCGCCCCGATGCCCTGCCGGGCAGCAAGGGCTGTGGCAGTTGGGCCCGTCTGCTGGGCCGGCGGCGCGTCAGCACGGCATTTGGACCAGGCGGATATCGCCATGAAAGCCTGCACCGTATGCATGTTTTGGACATCCTCGTACCCTTCGCCCGGACCGGCCGCATTGGCGCGGTCCGCGTAGGCGCCCAGCTCAGGGACGTCACCAGGGAGTTGGGACCCCCGTGGGCGGAAGGCTCCTCGACCGGAGCCGACGGGCTGCCTTATCTGTACGCGTACGGATGCCTGGAGATCGCCACCTGCCACGCCCACTGCCAGGTGATCGAGTCGATCGTCGTCCAGACGGACCAGGCCACGATGCAATGGCCGTCGCGGGAGCCGGGCCGGGCGGAGTCGTTTCCCGGATATCCCACGCACAGGGAAGTCGTGCGGGCGCTGAGCGAGACCGGCTGTTCCTGGGACGACTACGCGCCGCTGACTTGCGATGACCAGTGCGCGATCCGTGTCCCCGCCTCGGGTGCCATCTTCGTCTTCACTACCGAGGACGTGGAAGAGCCCACGCTCTGCAACGCGTCGGTGGCCGACCACCGCCCCCGCTCCTGCGGCTAGTGCTGTGACCGGGAACTTTCACCGGGGTGGGGTTGCGGTGGTGGATGATGCTGCGGGCCGCTTGCAGGACTGCTCCGAAATCGTTGGACACCCTTCGGGTTGGTCGGTGAGCATCCGCAGGTGACAGATGGGGCCGATCATCAGAGACCGCTCACGCGGAGCCCGAAATGTGTGCGTTTTGTTGAGCTGTCCGGGAGGACGATGGCCGCTTTGCTCGATGGAGACCTGTCCGGGGCCAGCAGGATGGCCGGGGTTTTGCTGACCGAGTACTTCGTGACCGACAGAGCACGGTGGCTGTGGCAGTTCCGGCTCGACCAGATGACCGCCGATCCCGGCCGTGCGCGATGGATGGTGCGGCAAGCGGTCGTCGGCGAAAAGGGGCTCGTCGTCGGACATGCCGGGTTCCACGGACCGCCTGATGAGGTCGGCATGGTCGAGATCGGCTACTCCATCGCTCCCGACTTCCGTCGCCAGGGATATGCCCGATCCGCGCTGATCGAGTTGCTTCGCCGGACAGCAGCCGAAACCTCTGTCACGACCGTGCGGGCGACGATCAGCCCCGACAACGTGGCATCCCTGGCCACGATCTCGGGCTTCGGCTTCGTTGAGGTTGGAGAGCAGTGGGATGAGGAGGAGGGTCTCGAGCTCGTCTTCGAGGTCCCTGCCCGCCGGGTTCTACCTGCTTGATGGGAAGGTTCGCGGCAGAACGCTGAGCTGCGACCGCGGAGTCGGCGCGGTGGTCAGGCCGCAGCGGCAAGTGCGCGTCCGCCCCAGCGGATGCCTTTCTCGATGCAGATGCGGATGCGGGCGCGTTCGCGGCGTTGAGCGGCCAGGACGTCGGGGTAGTGGGCATTCGCGTTGCGCCACCGCAGGTAGTGGTGCAGGGCCCGGGATTGCACGGTGTGGTTGGGGTGCTCGGAGTTGGCGATGGTGAACTGCCGCAGCCGGCCGAAGTGCGCCTCGATCGGGTTGGCCCAGGAGGCGTTGGTCGGGGTGAAGCACAGCTCGACCTTGCTCTTCTTCGCCCTCTGCTGGATCTTGGCTCCCTGGTGGGCGGAGAGGTTGTCGAGGACCACATAGATCGGGGCACCGTCCAGGCGGGCTGCCCGGATCGACTTCAGCGCCGCCAGGGTGTTTGCCGTGCCTTTGCGGCGGCGGTTGACGCCCCACAGGGTGTCGTCGCTGATCGAGTAACAGCCGTGGAAGTAGGTGACGCCACGGGTGCGGCGGTAGGTCGCCGGCAGCCGGTCGGGACGGCCCTGCAGGACCCGCCGGTGGGACAGATGCCCCCAGCGGGCCGAACTCGTCGAAGGCGAAGGCGAAGGCGCGGTCGGGGAAGTGCTCGATGACGTACTCGATCCGATCCAGCTTGGCATCGCGGTCGGGGTCGGTGGACTCCTTCCAGGTCTTGGTGCGCTGGAAGGTGATCCCGCGGCGGGCGAGCAGGCACCGCAGGGCTTCGCGGCCGATGCGGATCACCCGGCTGTGGCCGCGACGCAGGTAGGCGGCGAGTTTGCGGATGGACCAGCGAGCGATCACCGACACGCGGTTCCCGCCGGCGGAGGCCAGGATCATCATCGCGCGGCGGTACCGCACCGTGCTGGTGCTGCCCCGGCGGACGATCTGCTGCAGCCACTGTCCCTCTTGGCCGGTGAGTCTGCGGACCTTGACCGGCGCTGCCACCGCGCCTCCATGCGTCCGAGCGGATGTGTCGTCACATCCAACCGGCCAGTGGTACCCGGCGCGAACACCAACCCGGCGAACCTTCCCGATCACAGTACGAGGGACCGTCCGGCGAGTCAGGCGGAGGTAGAGATGTACGGCAGTAAGCAGTAACGGTCACGGTGCCATGAGCGACGTATGCCCTCTTGTGTGGGGTGGTGTCGTTCATGGCTGGTTGACATGGAGTGCGCTCTAACGCCTAGCTTCCTGGGCAGATGGTTCAGAGCTCAGGAGGCAACACCATGAACAACGTCCCCACCCGCCACCTCGGTGAACTGGCGGTCTCCGCGCAGGGTCTGGGGTGCATGGGCATGAGCCACGGCTACGGTGCGACGGACGACGCGCAGTCGATCGCGACGCTGCAGCATGCCCTCGACCTCGGGGTGACCTTCTGGGACACCTCCGACTACTACGGCGCCGGGCACAACGAGGAGCTCATCGGACGGGCCGTCGCCGGGCGCCGCGACGAGGTGGTGCTGGCCACGAAGTTCGGCTTCGCGAACCGTCTCGGCGAGCCCACCCGTGTCCGCGGCGACGCCGCCTACGTGCGACAGGCCTGCGAGGCGTCGCTGCGCCGGCTCGGGGTCGACCACATCGACCTCTACTACCAGCACCGGGTCGATCCGCAGGTGCCCATCGAGGAGACCGTCGGCGCCATGGCCGAGCTGGTGCGGGCCGGAAAGGTCCGCCACCTCGGCCTGTCCGAGGCCGGCACACACACCATCCGGCGGGCCCACGCGGTGCATCCGATCGCCGCGCTGCAGAGCGAGTGGTCGCTGTGGACGCGCGACCTGGAGGCGGAGATCGCCCCGGTCTGCCGCGAACTCGGCATCGGCCTGGTCCCGTTCTCCCCGCTCGGGCGCGGCTTCCTGACCGGCCGCTACAACTCGGTCGAGGGTCTGGACGAGGCGGACATGCGGCGCTCCCAGCCGCGTTTCGCCGACGGCAACCTCGAACGGAACCTGGCGATCGTCGCCAAGCTGAACGAGCTGGCCGCGGAGAAGGGCGTCACCGCCGGGCAGCTCGCGCTGGCCTGGGTGCAGCACCGGGGCGAGGACGTGGTGCCGATCCCCGGCACCCGGCGACAGCGCTACCTGGAGGAGAACCTCGCAGCCCTCGCCATCGAGCTGACCCCCGAAGACCTCGCCGCCATCGAGGCCGCCGCCCCGCCCGAGCGGATCGCGGGCACCCGCTACGACGCGACCAGCCTCACCTTCGTCAACAACTGAGCCCGCCGCGGCTGCCGAAAAGCAGAATATCTGCGTGGCGCATTAATTGCGCCACGCAGAGAGGCCATGCCGGGCGCTTCTCGAGGCGACGCGCTGCGTAAGTGGACCGCTGAGGCTCCACGGGGGAGCCTGTAGACATGCGGTGGCTCTTCCGCTCATCCCCTCGACCAGGAACGGGCACCCACAGCAGGGGACTGTTCACGCTGGGGCAATGCCTGCCCTTCGTGCTCACCCTGATCGTGATCGCCATCGAGTTCTCACCCGCGCACTTCCTGTACACCGGCCCTCTGCTGACCGCGACGCCGGCGCTGGCCGCGGTCACGATGGGCCCCAGGGGCACCGTCGCCGCGGCGGCCGTCGCCACGGTCGTCAGCGTGTGCACGGCGACGTACAACCAGGCGTGGGGCAGCCAGCAGGTCTACACCAATTTCCTCGCTCTCTTCCTGGTGTCCGCGGCGAGCATCACGACGAGCAGCGCCGTACGTACGCGCAGGCGACACGAGCTCGACCAGGTCCGCCGCATCGCCGCCGCGGCGCAGGAGGTCATCCTCCGGCCCGTACCCGACCGGCTGGGCCCGCTCCGGGCGGCCAGCATGTACCTCGCGGCCGAGAAGGGCGCACAGATCGGCGGCGACCTGTACGAAGCCGTGCAGACCCGGTACGGGGTCCGGCTGCTCGTGGGGGACGTCCGGGGCAAGGGGCTGCCCGCCGTGCGCGCGGCCGCGGCCGTGCTGGGCGCTTTCCGGGAGGCCGCGCACTACGAACACGACCTCGCCGAGGTCATGGACCACTGCATGGCCTCGCTGAGGCGGGAAAGCGCCGTACCGGGCGCCTTCGCCGAGGAATCTCTGGTCGAGGGCTTCGTCACCGCGCTCGTGGCCCAGGTGCCGGACGGACCCGTCGTCGACGTGGTCAACCGCGGCCACCCGCCTCCGCTGGTGCTGCACCGGGGCGAGGCCCGGATGCTTACGCCCGCCTCCCCGCAGCCACCGCTGGGGCTCGAGGACGTCGTCATCGGGCTCTCCGAGACGGAGACCTTCCCGTTCACCCCCGGCGACCGCCTCCTGCTGTACACCGACGGCGTGATCGAAGCCCGTAACCGCGACAGCGACTTTTTCCCTGTGGCTGAAGCCATGGAAGCGGTCCACCCGGACCCCACCCCGCAGGAGTTCCTCGACCATCTGCACCAGGGGCTGCTCCGGCACACCGGGGGCAGCCTGGCGGACGACGTGGCGATGCTTCTCGTCGAAAGGGTCGAAAGGAGCAAGGACATCGGCCATCACATCGAGGCAGTCGCCGACTGAAACTCGGACGGCGATGTCGCGAATCCGTGACCGGCTCCGTCCCAGCAGTGAACGCGACCACAATGGGCGGGTCGCACCAGCACCGAGGAGAATCACGATGGCCAAGTACTTGCTGCTCAAGCACTACCGCGGCGCCCCGGCTCCGGTCAACGACGTGCCTATGGACCAGTGGACTCCGGAAGAGATCTCGGCGCACGTGCAGTACATGAACGACTTCGCGGCCCGGCTCGAGAAGTCCGGCGAGTTCGTCGACGGTCAGGCGCTCGCTCCCGAGGGGGCGTGGGTCCGCTACGACGGTGAGGGACGCCCGCCGGTCACCGACGGCCCGTTCGCCGAGACGAAAGACCTCATCGCCGGCTGGATGATCATCGACGTCGACAGCTACGAGCGCGCCGTCGAACTGGCCGGGGAACTGTCCGCCGCGCCGGGGGCCGGCGGCAAGCCGATCCACGAGTGGCTGGAGGTGCGCCCGTTCCTGACCGCGCCGCCCACCATCACGGAATGACGTCACCGATGGACGAGGCCCTGCTCCGCAGCCTCACTCCGAGCGTGATCGCCGCCCTCGGCCGCCGCGGAGCCGACTTCGCGGCGGCCGAGGACGCCGTGCAGGACGCCCTGGTCGAAGCGGTCCGCGTCTGGCCGGCCGAACCGCCGCGGGATGCGAAGGGCTGGCTGATCACCGTCGCCTGGCGCCGGTTCCTCGACGCGACCCGCGCGGACGCCGCCCGCCGCCGGCGTGAGGACCGGGCCGAAGAGGAGCCGGCACCCGGGCCCGCGCCCGCGGAGGACGACACGCTCCAGCTCTACTTCCTGTGCGCCCACCCGTCCCTGACGCCGTCGTCCGCCGTCGCGCTCACCCTGCGCGCCGTCGGCGGGCTGACCACCCGCCAGATCGCCCAGGCCTACCTGGTGCCCGAGGCGACCATGGCGATGGGGGTCCCCCCATGCCGTTCAGGCTATGGGGGAGCATCAGCCGGGCCAAACGCATCGTGGCCGAGCACGGTTCGACCGGCCCGGCGATGTCGCCACCGTGCTGCGTGTCCTGTACCTGGTCTTCAACGAGGGCTACTCCGGCGACGTCGACCTCGCCGCCGAGGCCATCCGCCTCACCCGGCAGCTCGCGGCCCAGGTCGACCACTCCGAGGTGGCGGGGCTGCTCGCCCTCATGCTCCTCCACCACGCCCGGCGCGCCGCCCGGACTGCGCCCGACGGCAGCCTGGTGCCGCTCGCCGAGCAGGACCGCGGCCGGTGGGACACCGAGTCGATCGCCGAGGGCGTCAAGTTCCTGCAGGCGGCCCTCGCCCTCGCCCGCGACCGGCTGGGCGAGTACCAGGCCCAGGCCGCCATCGCCGCCCTCCATGCCGACGCTCCCACCGCCGAGGAGACCGACTGGGTGCAGATCGTCGAGTGGTACGACGAGCTCACGCGCCTGACCGACAGCCCCGTCGTCCGGCTCAACCGCGCGGTCGCCGTCGGCGAGGCCCACGGACCGCGCGCCGGCCTGGCGGCGCTCGCGGCGCTGGACGACTCGCTGCCCCGCCACACCGCCGTCGCGGCCTACCTCCACGAGCGCAACGGCGACCTGGCGACGGCGGCACGGCTGTACGCCGAGGCGGCCCCCAAGGCACCCGACCTCGCCGAACGCGACCACCTGATCCGCCAGGCCGCCCGGCTCAACGCCCGCCGACGCCGCTGACGGATCGCGCTCGGGCTTTCCCGCGGCACTGGGCGCGGCTCAGCGGGTGGACGCGGTGGTCGCTCTCGTCCAGCACCACGTCACCGAAGGGCGCCGAGACGGTGAGTGCCCCGCGCGGGCCCGCGGCGCCGGGTCCCCCGGGCAGGCGCACGGCGCGGAACCAGCCACTGCCGCCACATCCCGGCCACTGCCCTGACATGGTGTTTTACAGTGGCTTCCGTCAGATCTGGCGACAGGACCTGTGAGGTATTCGCGAACATGTCGACTGAAACCTTTGAGTTTCAGGTAGAGGCCCGTCAGCTGCTGCAGCTGATGATCCACTCGGTCTACTCGAACAAAGACGTCTTCTTGCGGGAGCTTGTCTCCAATGCCTCCGACGCGCTGGACAAGCTGCGCCTCGAGAAGCTCTGGGACGACTCGCTCGACGCCGACGTGTCCGACCTGCACATCGAAATCGACATCGACGGAGACGCCCGCACCCTCACCGTGCAGGACAACGGCATCGGCATGTCGTACGACGAGGTCGGGCGGCTCATCGGCACGATCGCCAACTCGGGCACCGCCAAGTTCCTCCAGGAGCTTCAGGAGGCCAAGGACGCGGCCGGAGCCGAAGGACTCATCGGCCAGTTCGGCGTCGGGTTCTACGCCGGCTTCATGGTGGCGGACGAAGTCACCCTGATGACCCGGCGCGCCGGCGAGAGCCGGGGCACCCGCTGGACCTCGCGCGGCGAGGGCACGTACACCCTGGAGACGGTCGACGACGCGCCGCAGGGCACCTCGGTCACGCTTCACCTCAAGCCGGCCGACCCGGAGAACCAGCTCCACGACTACACCTCCCCGTGGAAGATCAGGGAGATCATCAAGCGGTACTCGGACTTCATCACCTGGCCCATCCGGATGGTGCCCGAGGACTCGGCCACAGCCGACGAGAGCGACGAGGCACCCGAACCCGAGACGCTCAACTCCATGAAGGCGCTGTGGGCTCGCCCGCGCGGCGAGGTGACCGACGACGAGTACCACGAGCTGTACAAGCACATCGGCCACGACTGGCGCGACCCGCTGGAGACGATCCGGCTCCAGGCGGAAGGCACCTTCGAGTACCAGGCCCTGCTGTTCCTCCCCGCCCACGCACCCCACGACCTGTTCGCGCGGGACTCCAAGCGCGGCGTGCAGCTCTACGTCAAGCGCGTGTTCATCATGGACGACTGCGAAGCGCTGCTGCCGCCGTACCTCCGCTTCGTCAAGGGCGTCGTCGACGCGGCCGACCTCTCGCTCAACGTGTCGCGCGAAATCCTCCAGCAGGACCGTCACATCGAGATGATGCGGCGACGGCTGACGAAGAAGGTCCTGTCCACGGTCAAGGAGATGATGACCAAGGACCAGGACCGCTACGCCACGTTCTGGCGGGAGTTCGGCACCGTCCTGAAGGAGGGACTGGTCACCGACTCGGAGAACCGCGACGTCCTCCTCTCCGTCGCGTCGTTCGCGAGCACGCACCACGACACCGAGCCGACCACGCTCAAGCAGTACGTGGAACGGATGAAGGACGGGCAGGACGACATCTACTACCTGACCGGCGAGTCCCGGCAGAGCATCGAGAACTCCCCGCACATGGAGGCGTTCCGGGACCGGGGCATCGAGGTGCTGCTGCTCACCGATCCCGTCGACGAGGTGTGGGCCGACGCCGTCGGCGAGTACGAGGGCAAGAAGCTGCGGTCCGTCGCCAAGGGCCGGATCGACCTCGACGGCGAGGACGAGGGCACCTCCGACGGCGAGCGGGAGAAGCAGACCGAGGAGTACGCCGGACTGCTCGGCTGGATGAAGGAGCAGCTGGACGGGGACATCAAGGAGGTGCGCCTGTCCTCCCGCCTCACCGTCTCTCCCGCCTGCGTCGTCTCCGATGCGCACGACCTGACCCCGGCTCTGGAGAACATGTACCGTGCGATGGGCCAGGAGGTGCCCCGCGCCAAGCGGATCCTGGAGATCAACCCGGACCACCGGCTGGTGAAGGGCCTCAACCAGGCGTACAACGAGCGCGAGGACCGCACGGCGCTCGCCGAGACCGCCGAGCTCCTGCACGGCCTGGCGGTGCTCGCCGAGGGCGGTCAGCCGAAGGAACCGGCCCGGTTCGTCAAGCTGATGGCGGAGCGTCTGGAACGCGCGCTGTAACACTGTAACCCGGATCCGCCAGGTGTAGGCGGCCTGCCCCAAAGGTGGGGGTCAGGCCGCCTACGCTCCAGTACCACGACGGCTACCTGCGGAATTCTCTCTCAGTGGCTCTGCTGAAGAACTCGCGGACGTCGCTGACGAGCAGGTCCGCGGCTTCCATCGCGAGGAAGTGGCCACCGCGGTCGAGTTCGGTCCATCGCACGACATTGTGGTCGCGTTCGGCCCAGCGGCGGATGGTCACGTCGTGGGTGGAGACCAGTACGGCGGTGGGTACCGTCCCGCGCAGGTCGGCCGCCCAGTCGTCCCGGCCGCTGCCCCAGTCGTCCCGGCCACTGCCCCGGCCGGGGTCTTGCGTGCTCTCGGCATCGGAGTGGGTGCTCCAGTCGGCGGCCGCAGCCTCGCTCCAGGCGTTCGCGGAGATCTCCTCGTAGTAGATCTGGGCGGCTGATGCAGCGGTGCCGGTCAGCCAGTACAACGAGACCTCGGTCAGGATGCGGTCCCGGTCGATGCTGTCCTCGGGCAGAGCGTCTTCCGGGTCGGTGAGCTCCTTGAACTTCTCCACCATCCAGGCCAGCTGGCCGACAGGGGAGTCGGTGAGAGCGTAGGCCACCGTCTGCGGCCGTTTGGAGTTGCACTGCAGGTAGCCGTCGTTGAAGTTCTGCATGGCCTGCCAGCGTCGTTGTTCGACTGCGGTGAAGTCGTCCATCTCGCCGTCCGCGCCGACCGGGAACGTGATCATCGCATTGACGTGGATGCCGATGACGTGATCGGGGGCTCGCCTGCCCATCTCGGGGGCGACCCATGACCCGGTGTCGTAGCCCTGGACACCGTAGCGCGCGTAGCCGAGGCGGGACATCAGCCGGGTGAGCGCCCCGGCCATCGTTGCCGCGCCCATACCCGGCCCGGCCAGCGGGGTGGAGAACGCGAACCCCGGCAGCGAGGGGACGACCAGATGGAAGGCGTCGGCCGGATCACCGCCGTGCGCGCGGGGATCGGACAAGGGGCCGATGACATCCAGGAAATCCACCACCGAGCCCGGCCAGCCGTGCAGCAGCATCAGCGGCGTGGCGTCGGGCTCGGGGGAGCGGACGTGCAGGAAGTGGATGTTCTGCCCATCGACGGCGGTCATGTACTGCGGGTGCTCGTTGAGCTCCGCCTCGTGCGCGCGCCAGTCGTAGGCGGTGCGCCAGTACTCGGCCAGGTCCTTCAGATACGCCACCGGAACGCCGCGGCTCCAGCCGACCCCGGGCAGCTCGTCCGGCCAGCGGGTGGCGACCAGGCGGGAGTGGAGATCGTCGAGGTGGGACTGCGGGATGTCGATACGGAAGGGGCGGATATCGGGTGTCGCGTTCGTCATGGTGGCGAAGCTAGTGCCGGCTGAGGTCAGTTTCCGTCCTAAGCTTCCGGCAGTCTTGAGTGATGCTGAAGACTTCAGGGCGGCTGCTGAAGCTGCTCTCCCTGCTGCAGACCCATCGCGACTGGTCCGGCGCCGAGCTCGCCGAACGCCTCGCGGTCAGCCGGCGCACCCTGCGCCGCGATGTGGAACGGCTGCGTGAGCTCGGCTACCCGGTGCACGCCACTCAGGGCACCGCCGGCTACCGGCTCGGCGCCGGGGCCAAGCTGCCCCCGCTGCTGCTCGACGACGATGAGGCCATCGCCGTAGCGATCGGGCTTCGCACCGCGGCGGGCGGCTCGGTCACCGGGATCGAGGAGTTCTCCCTGCGCGCACTCACCAAGCTGGAGCAGGTGCTGCCGTCCCGGCTGCGCCACCGGGTGAACACCCTGCAGACCGCTACCGTCCGGGCCGGCGAGGTCCCGGCACCCAAGGTCTCCGCGGACACGCTCATGGTCATCGCCGAGGCGTGCCGCCGACGGGAGCGGCTGCGCTTCGACTACACAAGCCCCCGTCGCGGCCACAGCATCCGCTCGGTCGAGCCGCACAGCCTGGTCAGCTTCGACCACCGCTGGTACCTGGTCGCCTGGGACACCGAACGCACCGACTGGCGCACCTTCCGTATCGACCGGCTCACCCCACGCCCTCCGACCGGCCCGCAGTTCACCCCTCGCGAACTCCCCGACGGCGACGTGGCGACCTATCTGACCCGCCAGTTGTCGTCGCGGACGTGGGCCTTCCAGGCCACCGTCACCCTGCACGAGCCCGCCGCAGCGGTCACCGACCGCGTCTGGCCCGGCATGGGCGCCGTCGAACCCGTCGACGATCACAGCTGTCTGCTGCACCTGGGCGCCGACACCCCCCGTGACCTCGCATGGATGATCACCTCGGTCGACGCGGACTTCACCCTCACCGACGCCCCACCCGAACTCGCCGACGCTCTGCGCACCCAGGGCGCCCGCTGCCTGAATGCCGTACGCGAGCTATAGGTCCCCATTTCGTGCGGGTGCCGCATTCAACTAGGCGGTGCACGAGGACACCGCCGCCCTGCAGATCGCCAAGCGCGCCGAGTACGCGGACCCGCTGCTGCGCATGAGTGTTTGGTCCATGGCCAAGCAGTTCCTCGTCATGCTCGTCATGCTCGCCGTGATCGCCCGCATCGCCTGGCGCGAGGCCCCCCGCGCCCTCGCTGTCTTCGCCTCGCTGCGCGTGTTCGTCGTCGGCGCGCTCGCGCTGATCGCGGCACCCCGCTGGCGGGGCGCGGTCGTCGTCATGCGGCGGGCGTACGCCTCCCGGCACGCGTGGATCGACCACGCGCGGGCCGTGGACGTCCTGACCTACCCGATCACGCCGGCCGACGCGACGCCGGAGCTGCGTGTCCACGGCGCCGGGCGCGTCCTGGTCATCCGGTACCCGTACCCGGGCGCGGAGAAGGACGCGCTGCGCGAGGTGTCGCTGACGATTCCGCCGGGCAAGGTCGCCCTGCTGTCCCGGAACGTACAGGCGTGGCCCGCGCTGGACCCTCGGGCGGAGATCGAGATGTTCGAGTCGCTGCACAAGCTGACCGGCGACGGCGGTACGCCACCACGACCACCGGGACGACGAAGGTCCCGCACCAGCGAGGGGGATGCGCATGAAGATCCGGAACTCGGCCAACGGGCTCGTCGTCCGCGACGGGCACGTACTGCTCCTGCGCGGGAACTGGCCGCAGCCGGACACCTACTGGCTGCCGGGCGGCGGCCAGGAACCGGGGGAGACCCTGCCTGCGTGCGTCGAGCGTGAGGTCTGGGAGGAGACCGGCGTCCGCGTCCGGGCCGCAGAACTCCTCCTCGTCCGCGAAAACATCCCCACCAACCACCCGGACGGGCCCTTCCCCCGCAGCCGCAGCCACCGCGTGGAGATGCTGTTCTGGTGCGACCTCGTCGACGAGCCCGAAGTCCTCGGCGGCACCGAGCCGGACACGGTGCAGGTCAGCGCAGAGTGGATGCCGGTGGACAAGCTCACCGGTCTGCGGTTCCTGCCCCTGTGGTTCGACGAGCGGCTGCCCGAGCTCATCGCCCTGGGGCAGAAGCGGGGCAGGCCGGGCGTCTACGCAGGAGATGTCGTCTGAACGCCGGCGAGTGATACGGGCCGGCCGCGGTCACGCCGTGGCAGGACCCGTACCAGCGGGGAGCGGATGGCAGCTCCCGGGCGGGTACTTCGAAGAGTAACGGGCCGCTGTGCGCTCGGGTGTCAGCCGGTACGCCGGTACGCCGGTACGGCGCCGGTACGGCGGTGGCGCCGTCATGCCGTTCGGCCGGGCTCCTCCCACGCCTTGCCCTCGGCGAACGCGAGCCAGTCCAGGTACCACTGGGCGAACGTCAGGCGCTGAGCGCCGGCGTGGGCCTGTTGGCCGCCGCACCGGACTTCCGCAAGGCGGCGGCGACCGGGCGACCGGACGACCGGGCGGGCGGACGACCGGGTTCGATTTCCGTGTACAGGTGCCTCATGCACGGCCCAGTTCGAGCAGCATTCCGCCTCGTCGATAGCCTGCGTCTTCATGATGCGCGCTTGGACCTTGCCGTTGCTGTTTGTACTCTGCGGGTCAGTCGTAGCGACTGGGCTGATCGTTACGGGGAACCCCGGCGCAGGCACGACACTTCTGCCGCTGTTTGTGCTGCTCGCAGGCGTGCACTCCCCTCTGGTCTTCCCGAGGTCGATCGGCGCACTGGAGGCACAACGCCGCAGTGCGGTCGACGACCGACCGGTCGTTTTCTGGCGGTCGGGCTGTAAGTACTGCCTGCGCCTGCGCATCCGGTTGGGCCGTAGCGCCCGTCAGTTGCATTGGGTCGACATCTGGCGCGACCCGGCTGGAGCGGCAGCGGTGAGGGCGGCCAACAACGGAAATGAGACCGTGCCGACCGTCGTCGTGGCGGGCCGGCCGCACGTCAACCCCGATCCTGACTGGGTGCGCGAACAGCTCTCCCCTCCCGCGTGATGAGGAGCGGTGCCATGGCGGGAAGGCATCCGTAAGCCCTGAAGATCAGCCCTCGCCGTGGGTGGGCTCGGCCACTTGACGTATCTCCCTTCACCGGAAGATCCTCCGTTCGTTCCCAACTCCTTTTCCAAATAGCAGTAAAATAGGAGAATTGCCCATGACTTCACCTGGCATAGGCCTGCCCGCGACCGCGACCATCTCCCGGCGGGGCGTCGGCCGGCTGTTAGGAGCCGCTGCGGCCACTTCGCTGCTCGGTGGCACGGGCCGGGCTGCCGCGTCCGAATCGGGTACCGCGGACCTGGTGTTCCACAACGGTGATGTGATCACGATGGACCCGAGGCGGCCGCGAGCGACGGCCGTGGCCGTCCGGGCGGGCAGGATCGTCTACGTGGGCCCGGACACCGGCGCCCGGGCGTTCGCCGGCAGAGGCACCGAGACGGTGGACCTGCGCGGCCGGACGCTGACCCCCGGCATCAACGACACCCACCTGCACGCCGCGGTATATCGGCTGAACCTCCCGCCGTACGCGCTCGATCTCGGCCCGGCCGCAGCGAAGTCCGTCGCCGACATCGTCGCCGCCGTGGCAGCCGAGGCCGGACGCACCCCGGCGGGGGAGTGGATCAGGGGCTCCGGTTGGAACCCCGCCCGGCTGGCCGAGAACCGGGAGCCGAACCGCGACGACCTCGACCGGGTGTCGCCCGACCACCCGGTCTTCCTCCAGGACAGCGGCTATCACGTCAGCGCGGTCAACTCCCGCGCCCTCGAACTCGCCGGGATCACCGACGTCGGGCCGGACGGGACCAGAAAACCCGGCGTCGACTACGACGCCAACGGGCGCCCCACCGGCGTACTGCGATACGGAGGGCAGGCGCTGGTCCAGCTGCTGCTCCCGCCCCGCACCCGGGAGCAGCGCAAGCAGGCGATCCAGGACGCGCTCACCCGCCTGCGGGCGGAGGGCATCACCAGCTTCACCGACCCCGGCCTCGGGCCCGGCGGCGACGGACTCGGCGGTGGCACCCAGGGCATCGAGACCCTCAACGCCTACGTGGACCTGGCCCGGGCCGGGGCCCTTGACGCCCGGGTGAGCGCGCTGTTCCTGCCTTGCTCCCAGTCCGGCGGATCCGCCGCCGCGGTCGACAAGGCGTTGCGCGAGTTCACGCCACCGGCCGGCGTCGACCCCCGCCGGTTCGCGGTGCGCGGGGTCAAGCTGTTCTCCGACAGCGGCGGTGACCTGCTGGTCGCCGGTAACACGAACGAGGAGCGGGCGGCCGAACTCGCCGAGATGGTCCGTATCGCCCATGCCGCCGGCTACCAGGTAGGGGTGCACTGCTACCGCTGGGTGCCCACCGTCGTGGACGCGTTCACCGCCGCCCTGCGCCGCCACCCGCGAGCCGATGCCCGTCACATCGCGATGCACGGCGCGTTCGTCCCGGCAAGCCTCCTGCCCACGATGGCCAGGTACCGGATCGGCCTCGGGCCGCAGGCACAGAGCTGGGCCAACGCGATCCACCGAGCGGCACAGGGACCGGCCGGCGACGCGTTCCTGCCGTGGCGCTCGGCGGTGGACGCCGGCGTGCCGCTCCTCGGCAGTTCGGACGCCCCGGTGAACGCGCCGAACTGGCGCGCAGGCGTGCAGGCCCTGGTGACCCGGCGCGGCACCTGCGGCGACGTGCACGGGCCGGAGCAGCGCCTGACCCTGGAACAGGCACTGGCCGCCTACACCACCGCCGGTGCCTGGCAGGACTTCGCCGAGAGCTGGAAGGGCTCGGTGAGCGTGGGCAAGGTGGCCGACCTGTGCGTGCTCGGCGGCAACCTGCGCACCACGTCCCCGGACGAGATCGCCGGTGTGCCCGTTGCCATGACCGTCTTCGACGGCCGGGTGGTCCACGAAGCCTGACGGCGATGGCGCCATGCCCGCCGCTGGTGTCCGTGTTCGCGATCACGATCGCGATCGCGAACGCGGACACCAGCGGCGGGTCCAACTCGCCATGGACTCAAGGTCGGTCATATAAGCCGATGTATCTTGTGAAGCTGGTTTTATTCCGATACATCGTGCATCGGGTCAAGCGCCGCGGGGGAGCCTGTCGAGGATCAGGCGGGAGAGTTCGGGTCGAGGGCCTTTGTCTGGCCTGCGCGCCGGTGACTGCGAGCAGAGCAACCGACGGCCCGGAAATGGACGACGGGAACCCGCCGCCGCTGTATCACTGGTCGCGGGAGTTCATCTACGACTCGTCCGTCTTCAACGAGATCGCCGGGGCCGCCCTGGGACTCTGCAGCTGTAGTGCGGGCGGAGAGCCCCGAATCGCGCGCCCGGTGCCCCGTACGCCGCACCCCGTGCCCCGTGCCGCGGAGTCGCTCTGTCGGTGATCGACCAGGTGTGGTCTCATGGCGTCGGCGACCGCTGCCGCTCATCCCCCGCCGGAGGACGACCCGTTCGCTGTGGAGGCGCGCGTGCTGATCGACGGATCGGGTTCTGTCCGTCCGGAGTCCGGCCTTCTGGCCGAGGCACGGAAGCTGCTGCCCGATGTCGTGGCGTTACGGCGCCGGATCCACAGCCTCCCGGAAGTGGGCGCGTACCTGCCCCGTACCCAGCAGGCGATCCTGGAGGCAGTCGACGGCCTGGGCCTGACGGTGACGCTCGGCAGGAAGCTGAGCTCGGTGGTGGCCGTGCTCGACAGCGGACGGCCCGGGCGGACTCTGCTGCTGCGCGCGGACATGGATGCCCTGCTGCAGCAGGAGAACACCGGCCTCGCCTTCGCCTCCCAGGTACCCGGTGTCATGCACGCGTGCGGGCACGACGCGCATACGGCAATGCTCGTAGGCGCCGCGCGGTTGCTCAACGCTCGCAGGGACCGGCTGACGGGGCGGGTGGTCTTCATGTTCCAGCCGGCCGAGGAGACCGGCGGCGGGGCCTTGCCCATGATCGAGGAGGGGCTGCTCACCCTGGCCGACGGTACGGCCGTCGATGCGGCGTTCGCCCTGCACATCAACGCCCGCAACGAGACGTGCACCGTCCACGTCCGGCCGGGCACGCAGTACGCCGCTGCCGACCTCGTACGAATCACCGTCAGGGGCCGGAGCGGGCACGCGGCCGGCCCTCACCGGGTGCTCGATCCGGTCCCGGTCGCCTGCGAGATCGTCCAGGCTCTCCAGACCATGATCACCCGGACTGTCGGCATCTTCGAGCCCGCGGTCCTCACGATCACCACGATCCGTGCGGGCAGCGCGTTCAACATCATCCCGGAGACCGCGGAGCTGTCCGGCACGTACCGCACGCTCTCCGAGGCGAGCCGCCGCACGGTGCGCGAGGGCATCACGCGCGTGGCCGAAGGGGTGGCCGCCGCCCACGGCATGACCGTCGCTGTAGAACTCCCCGAGGGCTACCCCACGGTGCAGAACGACCCCGCCTTCACCGCTCTGGTGCGCCGTGCTGCGGCCACCGCCCTCGGCCCCTCCCGCGTACATGAGCTCCCCCACCCCACGATGGGTGGCGAGGACTTCTCGTACGTCCTGCAGCGCGTCCCCGGCGCGATGGTGTTTCTGGGCGCCTGCCCGCCCGGCGGCGTGCCGGGGAAGGTACCGGACAACCACTCCGACCGCGTGCTCTACGACGAGGAGGCGCTGGCCGCCGGAGTCGCCCTGCACTGCGCGGTCGCCGAGGACTTCCTGCGCGGCGGAGGAAACGATGGCAACAAGGGGAACAAGGCCAAGAAGGGGAATAAGGGGAATAAGGTCAAGAAGGAAAATAAGGGAAAGGGCGAGCGCCGCGAGGCCATTGGGGTAGCAAGCACGGGCGACGGGGACTGAGGGCCGGCATCAGCCGGGAGGGTACCTCTGCTGCTCCCAAGACCTCTGTCTACCCCAGCAGCACTTCGTCCGGGCGAAACCCTGCACCAAGGCACGCGTTGTGACAGGCATGACCACAACGAGCAACAGGCACGGCGCGCGACGCGTCGGTGTCACCGCACCCGCTCTGGCCGCTGCCCTGTCCGCCGTCCTGTTCGTCGCCGTGCCGCTCGTACATGCGGCTCCGTCCGGGCCGCTACCGCCCGGGCCGACGGCCGCGCACAAGGGCATGTCCGGGGCCGCGCGACACGTGTACTACCCGAACGTGGACCGGATCGTGTGCGAGGTGAACAAGGAGCGGACGAAGCGGCGGCTGACCTCTCTGCTGATCTCGAACCCCGTCTCCGACGCGGCGCGCCGTCACGCCCGCGACATGGCGAGGATGGGGCGGCTCACCCAGGTCGGGAGTGACGGACGGGACCTGCGTGCCCGGCTGAGTGACGCGAACGTGTACTCGTCCCACATCCTCGAGTACCTCTTCCAGGGCTACGATCATGACGGCTACTTCGCGGACATGGCCACGGACCCGGACCCGGACAACAGCTTCTACAAGGCGCTGATGAGCCCGGACACGGTGGCGATCGGCATGGGTTACGAGAACCGATATTGGGACGTGGTTCTGGTCGGCAAGCACCGGAGGCTGGTCACCCGCCCGCCGTCGTGCGGGAGCGCCTGACCACGGCGTCCGGATGGCAGTCGCCGGCCCGGGCGGCGGCTCGTCCCGCGGTGCGGGCGCCGACGCACCGCCGTCGGAACTGCAGCCGGGAGCAGCTTCCTTCACCGCCTTCCTGGGGGTGCGAACTTCCTGGGGTGCGACGCGGCCCGTCGGCTGAATCCTGAATTCCGCCGGTGGGCCGCAGGGCCCCGTGCCCAGCTCGAGTATCCTCCGCGAGCATGACGCTTCCCCGCATCCGCCCTCCCTTCGCCGCGGACGAACGGACCCAGCTGCTCGGCTGGCTCGACACGCAGCGCGCGATCGTCCAATGGAAGTGCGAGGCGCTGTCCGAGGCCGACGCCCACCGGTCCGTACTGCCTGCCTCGCCCCTGATGACGATGGCGGGGATCGTCTCGCACCTGCGCTGGGTCGAGCACCTGTGGTTCGAGGTGCTCTTCCTCGGCCGCCCCGCCGAGGGACCACAGTTCGAGGGGCCCGACGACGCCGAGATGATGGTGGAAGGCATCCCGCTCGCCCAGCTCTTGAACGAGTACGAGCAGCAGTGCACGGTGTCGAACGAGATCGTGGCGGCCCATTCACTCGACGTGACCGGCCGGCACCCGGACTACCGCTCAGCCGGCGCGAGCCTACGGTGGATGCTGATCCATATGGTCGAGGAGACTGCCCGGCACGCCGGCCACATGGACGCTATCCGAGAGCTGCTTGACGGCCGCAAGGGCTACTACTGACAGCGCAGCGCAGCGCAGCGCTGCGCTGCGCTGCGCTGCGGCCGGTGGCGTGGGTCGGCCTCTGCTTGAGGCTCGGGGATGACAGGCGCCGCCGGCCATGCACCCACGGCCCCCCATCCGATCAGGACCCGGTTACGTCTCTGGGCGTGCGTCAAACGTATCCGGCCTGCTCAGGGGGCCCGGCGGGTGCCCAGGGGACAGACGGCCACGGTCTCGTACCGGGGACGTTCGCCGACGGCCCCGACCCCGCCCCCGGGCAGGTTGCTGCGCATCAGTTCCAGGCGCTCGACGCGCCACCGGCGGCCCCGGAACTCGGCCAGTTCCTCCGCGTACGGCCTGAGGTTCACATGCCCGGTGACGCGGGCGAGGGTGAGGTGGGGGCGGAAGGGCCGGGCGTCGTCCATGTGTACTCCGGCCTGCCGGGCCGCGGTGGTGGTGGAGCGGGCCAGACCCGCCAGGGTCTCCAGCGACCCGGTCGCCCCGACCCACAGGATCCGGTCGCCGAACCGGCCGCCGCCCGCGAACCGCAGCTCGTGCGCCGGGTGCCGGTGAGCGGCACGGGCGAGGCACTCGCCCAGCTCAGGAACCAGGGCCTCGTCGACCTCACCGAGGAAGGCGAGGGTGAAGTGCCACGTGGCGGGGTGGGCCCAGCGCAGCCGACCGTGCCGCTCGGGGAGGGCGGCGCGCAGCTGTGCCACTTCGGCCGCCAGCTCGTCGACGGCGGCCTGAGGGGGGATCACTGCGGCGAACAAACGCATGAGGCCAGTGTGACGCGCCCCGGACGCATTTCCTTGCGTCCGCAACGGCGCCGGTCCGTCAGACGACGGTGACCGAGGCCCCCGCTACGTCAGGGCACGCGCTGCCAGAGCCGGAGCCCGCAGTAGCGCGGATATCACGGGTGTCCTGCAGCAGGTCGTACAGGGTGCGCACCGAGGCCAGGCGGCCTTCTCGTCGGCCACGTGCACGGTGCAGGGCAGATTGGTAGTGTCCGCCGCCCGCTCCCGGCGACCGGCTCGCCCGCGGCGTTGTAGACGTAGACGCGGAAGCGCACCGCCGCGCCCTGCTGCTTCACGGGAACTCCTCGCCTCTGTTGCCGACCCGTGCCACCCCGGTCGCGGGGTGGCACGGGTTCGGTGGACGGCGGGCGGGCGGGGGGCGGACGGGCCGGTTCAGGTTTCAGTCATGGGGATGCCGTTGGCGTCTCTGCGGCGTGTGGCGGACGCCTGGTAGAGGCTCCTGGGGGCCTCGCCGATGCTGCCGCCTCCTCCCAGCGCACGGTGGCCCGGTCCAACGACGTGTGCTCCTTGTCCGTGGCGGACTGGAGCACCAGGCCTCGTCGTACGGGGTCGCTTGCGGGTCGCCGGGTGCGCAACCGATGGGCATCAGCTTGTGCTTGACGTGCCGACCGGTGCCGAAGGCGTACGGCAGCATGCTCCAGTAGGCGTGTCCTGCCGCTTCCGGGGCGCCGCGGAGCCACGACAAATTCGTTCACGCGTTCGATATCTGGCAGGATGTGGGGATGGCGATGGAACGTGAGGTCCCTTCGGGGTTCGGCGCCCATGATGCTGGGCTGTGGGGACCCGGGATCCCCGGTGATCTACTGAGGGCGAAGGCGCTGGTGTACGACCCGGGTGGGTTCACGTGCTCACGGCCGGTACCCGAAGCGGAGAGTGCTGAGTACGGGGCATGCGGATTCACGTTGGACGGGTTCTCGGTGAGATTCCGGGTGGCAAAGACGACCCCGACGAAGGTCGGTCAGTTCGTCACGGTCTGGAAGAGGTCTGTGAGTGGACCCATTCAGCCCTTCGACGCTGAAGATCCCGTTGATCTTTTCGTCATCAGCACCCGTGAGGGCGATCGGTTCGGGCAGTTCGTGTTCCCGCGGGACGTGCTGCGCGAACGAGGCATCTTGTCAACGAACGGTTCCGGCGGGAAACGGGCCTTCCGTGTTTATCCGCCGTGGGTGACGACCACCAACCGCCAGGCCCGCAGCACACAGATTTGGCAGGTGGAACACTTCCTCCAGCTGCCTGACGGCGAGACCGCCGACATTCCCCGCGCCCACGCCCACGCCCTCTATCACCCCCGACTGGCCTGAGCGGCCGGGCTGCCACGGGGGCGCAGCCCACTGGTTCCGTACGCGGTGAGAACTCTGAGCGCGGCACTCGCGCTGTCACCGCGGGCCCGCCCCCACCTCTGGCTCGCCTCCGGCCCATGTCCCGGCGGTCGGCGTATTCGCAGGGCTCACCGAACTTCATGGCGGTAAGTGTCATGGGCCGGCCGTCGAGCTCGGCGCCCGCGGCAGGCAGGTTGTAGAAGCCGGCGGCCTGTGCCTGGTCTGCGCGGACCTCGCTCAGACCCACAATGTCCGCATTGGATCAGGACGGGTCACTATCCGTATTCATGCGCGATCCGGAGCTCGGTGGCTCACACAGGGTGACGATGCGCGTACCGGATCGCCTCCTGTTGGCGGGCGCCGCACCCCGGAGGTGTCGTTGCGCAGATCAGAGGGATGCCCGCGAGGTCGCAGCAGTGGTCGTCGTTTCGGCTGGAACACATGCCGGAGCGCACCGCGTGTGAGCACCGTCGTCACACGTTGAGGTCATCACCGAACTCGACCACCGGCTCATCAGGCACGATGTGCATCGCCGCCTCTTCCGCGGACGCCGCCCCGCCGTCGATTCCCACATCCCGGGCGAAGACGTCGTTGCGCCGAGGGGGCATGGCGTCGATGGTGGCGGTGAGGCGCCCGGCGCGCTCGCCGCCGACCTCCTCGTCGATGGGCTCGCCCTCCCCGTCGGGCAGATCGCCAATGCCGTTCCCGCCCGTCACCGCGATGTCGGGGATCTCCTCGGCGAGCCTCTGGTCGAGGCTTTCACGCTCGCGTTGCTCGCGGGCCGTCGTGCCGTGGTGCCCCACGCCGAGCGGCTTCTCCGGGGGCGAATAGCCCATGTCCAGCACTTGGTCGTAGAGGTCGTCGTCGAGTGCGTTCTCCAGGTCCAGGTCACCAGGGTTGTCCCGGCGGTCGGACCGGGCAGGCTGGTAGACCTCGTCACCCATCAGGTCATCGGACATAGTGAGGCAGCCTCCTCCCGCACGGTTCCACGGCGACGGCCTACCTCCACTCTCCCCTGTATGGCCGCTTCGCGCTCTCCGGAGGCGACGGAGGTCGGATGGCTGCCACCCGGCATCCGGGCCGACCGTGGCTTTTCCGGGCCTGGCGCGTCAGGTTCCAGGGGGGCCGACTGGTCGTTGATGCCGTCCAGAATCGGGTGCCGGCAGAGACATCGCCGTAACCCAGAAGCTCCAGCCACCCGAGTTCTCCAGATCGGGGCGGTATCTGCCGTCGTGGCCTTCGGCCATGCGCCGGCCCGGCCGAAGGTGTTCCCCCAGACGCCGTCGGCGGCCGGGCGGCTGGTCAGGCGGGTGCCGCGGATCGGGTTGGTGGCCGCAACGGTGCCGTGCGCTCACCCGGCGTAGAACCCCGGGGCGATGTCGGCGGGGCCGGGCTGCCGCCGATCTTCAGGCGCAACATGGGCAGTGCGGGTTGAGCCCGGGCAGAGCGGTATGCGATCGCGGGCGAGTGGTCTCCCCACGGCTCGGGAGGTTCCGGGCACGGATGCCCCCGACGTCGTGGTCCTTGCCTCAGCCGGCCGGAACCGCCTCGGCCTCAGGCATGCCATCAGCGAGCACCTTCCCCTCGGCACCTACCTGCCCTCCCCAGGACAGGGCGCCCTCGGCATCCAGGTCCGCGAGAACGGCGAGGCGGCCGGACGTGCCGTCGGTCGCCTTGAACGCTGCGCCGAGCGGCCGGGACCGACTCGCGCCGCCTGGCCATGAGGGCGATGGTTCGTGTGCCCACACCGGCGTAGGCATCCCGGCCGGTACCGCTACCAGTACCGGAACGACCCGAGCGGCTACTTCCGCAAGTGTGTAGGCCCCATCTGGTCACCACCGCCGTAGAGTGCGGGGGCGAGCCCCCTCTTGGGGCAGGGAGCGGGTCGTCAGCGTCCTGCGCCGCCGGGAGCAGCCTTGCTGCCGGAAGGACGACGACAGGGGTACACGGTCGGGTATGAGTTTCGAATTCTGGGTCCTGATCTGTGGGGCGGCCCTCTTGCTGGCGGCGGCGGCCGGGGCCGCCGTGTTCCTGGCGGTCCGGCTCTTCCGGGCCCGTCGGCTGCTGCAGCAGGCAGGGGCACCTGAGGGCAGCAAGGTGGTCTTCTGGGGCGCCCTGCTCTATCTCATCTCTCCCCTCGACCTCATCCCCGACCCCGTCTATCTGGACGACATCGGCGTCCTGCTCCTGGCCTTGCGCTCGCTTCACGGAGCGGGCCTTCTTCTCCCGGGCCTCCGGCAGGCCGAGCGCCGCCGGCATCAACCACCTCGCCGAACACGCCGCGAGCAGATGAGCGCGAAGTCTCCAGTCAAGTAAGGCAAGTTGGCTGGGAAGGCGTCGTGACATCCTTGCGCTGAGCCTGGCCCGGCGGGGAGGGGGACATGCCCGTGACGGGTCCGCCGGGCCGGCGCATCTGGCACAGGGAGGGACCACGGTGGCCAGGGAGCCCGGAGCGCTCGACGACCTGTTCATGTACGTCGTTGATGAGCGCGAGATTCAGTTCGTCAGACACGCCGGTACAGAGGGCCTCGACTGGGGCGCCTACGACCGGGGCCGGTTCCTCGGCATGGTGCACTCCGTCACCACTGGGGGCCTTCCCCTGCCCGCCAGGCGGGCGCCTGTGATCTACGAGACCTGCCGGCCCATGTCGTACGGCACACCGGATGGCCGGGCGCGGGGGCCGGTCACGGGTCGATGGTCACTTGGTACGGCTCGTTCTCGAGGATGCGGTCGGCCTGCACCGCGCGGCCGAGCTCGCCGCCCGCAGCGGTGTTCACGTCGTTGGTGACGTGGGAGCGCACACAGGGCGCGTCCGTGGTGCCCCGCAGGGTCTTGACATCCTTGACACTCCACACACGCCTACCTCCTGGGGAAGGATGTCCACGCACAGGGCACCGATATTGCCGCCCTCCTTGGACTGGGCGAAGGGGAACTCATCACACGAGTCGTCCGGCACCAGCAGGGGGTCCCTCACGTCGGCCAGGTGCCCGTCGACGATGCAGCCGGGCTACTGGCCGACCATGGCGTCACAGCGCAGGGTGGGGCCGGCCCAGTCGGTGTTGACCGGCGGGAGGGGTGTCGTCGGCTGCCCGTCTGCGGGGGTGAGTCTCCCCGAAAAGTGGTATCCGGGCCGGGCCTTAGGGCCTGTTGGCCGCCGTCGCCAGGCCTCTGCGGTCGGAGCGAAGGGCGAACCACCCTGGAAGGGCTTCGCCGCATGCGGCAGGGAGCGTTCGGCCACGGGCGCCGGTCCCCTGGGCCGGGCTCGGGGTGGAGACGCGCAAGACCCCGCACGGAACCGGGGGGCCCGGGGGTCCACGCGCGGGGCCGCGCTCACGGGCAGGAGGCCGTCAGACTGCGGTCAGGGTGTACGTACCCGTACCGTCCTGCCTGCCGCTGGAGTACTGACGGATCAACTCCCCGTCCGCGTACCGGTCGTAGCCCATCATGGAGCCGGTGTACTTGTTCTGCAGGCCGATCTTCGTGCTGCCGGGTACGTCGCGGTAGATGTAGAACCGCTGGAGGTCGTCCTCCCCGCAGGTGGCCGTCGTCAGGTAGGCCTGCTCCCGGTTGGCGATGTCCGCCGGGATGGTCGCGCATCCGCCGTTGCCCCAGTTCCACAGGGACGCCTCGATGACCCCGTTGCGCTCCGTCACGTTGCACAGCCGCCAGTTGTCCAAGTGGGCGCTGAAGAAGGTGGATTCGCGCAGGCGGATGCCATCGTTGGCCAGGAGCGGTGCGCTCCAGTTCAGGGGCTTGCCGGGGACGTCGATCCTGTAGACGGCGGATTGGCAGTTCAGGGCGGCCTGCGCGCTTCGCCCGGTGGCCTTGGGCTGTTCGGCGGACGTGCCGCTGGTGGGAGCCGGGCGCTGCACGAGGCGGTCCTGCGTCTGCTTCGCTGTCGGGGCCACCGCACCCGCCGGGTGCTCGGCCTTCGCGGCGGGCGAGCCGCAGTCGAGGAGGCCTTGTGCCTTGGCCATGATGCTGTTGGAGGGCACCTTGTCCTGGCAGCGCACCGCGCCTTCTTCGAGGGTGGTGTAGGTGGTGAAGCTGCCGCTGCCGGGCCCCTCGATCCACTTCAGCGCCCAATTGCCGTCGCCCTGTTGGATGCGGTTGCAGTTGAGGCTTCCGTACGTTCCGGTGACCTTCTTGGTGCCCTTGTAGACGCCGTAGTAGCCGGGCCGTTGGAAGTTCCACGTGACCGAGTTCGACTCGCTGCTGGTGGTGGAGTAGTTGACCTGAACGTTCAGGCCCAGGCTCGCGCCGACGGTGCCGAGGGTTTCGACGGCGAAGCTGCCCTGGACGTTGCCGTTGAGGCCGACGGAGACCGAGATGGTGGTCTGAGTGCTGGTGGTGACGTTCTGGTAGCCGGTTGAGCCCTCGGTGACGTACCAGCCCTTGAAGTGGGTGATCTCCGGGGAGACTTCGGTCGTCTTGATGTACGGGTGGCGTGTGCCGAGGTCGGCCGCCGTGCAGGCGTCACCGGGCTTGATCCGCGTGGCCGTGGCGGACTTGGCAGGTGCGGCCGAGGCCGGTGAGACGGCGAGGCCCACGGTGGCTACAGCGGCCGAGGCCGCACAGGCCATGAGCGCTCTGCCTATGCGGCTGACGGGTCTTGTGGGGCGCATCGTTGCCCTTTCCCCCTGGTCGTGTGTGTCCGGTCAAGGGGTGAACGTAGCGGCCACGTGGTGGTGGCGTGAGCCCGCAACGGGCCAAAAATGATCGAGAGGGGCTTGTTCCGCCCCTGGCGCACACGGGCACCGGACCGGTTCCATCCCCAACGGACCCGTACGCCACCGAACAGGGAGACCACCCTTTGAAACATGTCATACGCCTGCTCGCGGCGATAGCCTCGCTCGCCCTCACCGCAGTCCTCCTCACCCTGGGCGTCTCACCGGCCGCCGCCGCACCACTATCGGCGGCTCCCGAGGGCCACGGCGCCTGCACGGCCACCACCCCCGGCTCCAAGCTCGCACGCCAGGGCGCGGCATGGACCTGCGTCAAGGAGCGGCCCGTCACCGCCGGGGATCTCGCCCGTATCCGCGCCCGCACCGCCGCTGTCCCCGGGGTCGCCGCCGCCCCCCAGGATGGCGTCGACCCCGGGGACGACCCGGATGCCAGCCCGGAGGCGCTGTGCACCTCCAAAAAACGCCAGGATGTCGTCTCCAACCGCCATGCCTACTGTATGCGGCACGGCATCGTGTACGTGCTTGAGAACCGCGCGGGTGACACGATCGGCACCGCCGAACTCCTGGTCACGGCCCGGTCCGCGCTGGACCCCAACAGCGTGACGTGGCAGGAGAACATCGCCGTCTACGCTGGCAAGTACGACGGTGTTTCCGCTGTGAGACTCGCTCTGTCGTCGTCGTGCACCTCGTGCATACCGGGGCCGCCCGCCTGGGGCGGCGGGGCCATCGAGCTGCGCGCGGGCACGGAGGACCAGACCGGACACCTCTCCTACGAGACCACTACCCGGGGCGGCGGCGAGCGCTCGCGCAGCATGATCGCCTACCAGAGCCGGACGGAGAGCCCCGACGCGGACTACCCCGTCATCAGCTATGGGCAGTGGGCGGGCCCCTCGGTGGCCTGTGACGGGCAGGTCGGCAATACCCCCGGCTGCATCGCCACCGAGAACCTGGCCAGGGTGGTCCTCAGCAAGTCCCAATACGGGGCCTCCGCAGTGGCCTACGAATGGGCGCAGAACAACCTGAGCGACAACAACGCCATGGGCACCGCAAAAAGACCGCTCACGCGTGACGGCGACAAGGCGAGGGCGGCCAGCAGGAGTTATTACACCTGTAAGGCTCCCCCGAAGCCCTTCGTAGCCGACCCCACCGTCGTGGACGATGAATGTGACGAGTTCCCCTTCGCCAGGACCCGCCAGGGCGGCACGCTCGGCTCCCTGTGCGCGGAGATCATCCCCCGCTACGTGGGCGGCGGCGCATGGCGCGTGGATGTCGTACGTGACGAACCGGTCGCGCCCTGCATCAGGGCCCATGTCCCCTCAGGCGAGAACCAGAACGCGGGGCGGTCCGTGGGCCGTCAGGTTCAGTCCGAGCGCATCCTCCAAGGCGAGGCGTACCAAGTGGTCATCACCCCCTAAGGACTGTCCGGTGGTTCACGAGCGAAGCCACAGGCGAAGAGCAGCAACGGCCACCGTGCCGTGGAAGACATAGCCCTCTTGTCGAAGCGCGTGGCCACGGCGCGGAAGCCCTTGAGCGCGTTGATCGTTCGCTCGACTTCGTTGCGGCGCTGGTAGATCGTCTGGTCGAAGCCGGTGGGTCGGCCGCCCGCGCTACCGCGGCGCCGGCGGTCGGCCCGCTGGTCCTTGCGCTGAACCTCCTGGAGGTGCTGGACCTTCACGGTCAGCTCGTCGTCCTCCTCGTCGGCCAGGCCGCTCAACAGGACTGCGGAGGTCGTCGCCTCCTCCGGGGTAGGTTTCAGGATCTCAGTGGTGGGATGGGCGAGCAGTACGGAGACGTCGACCTGCCGCACCCTGGCCGCAGCATCGTCGTCCACTGGTTCATCCGTGCCTCCGCAGTACGCACTCTCCCGACAGCGGCCTGGCCGCGAGGTCCGTGGTCAGCCGTCCCGCCCACAACAGGGCCATGAGCGGCGGACGGGCTTCTTCGGGCTCTCGGTCTCCGGCCAGCCGTCGCTCGGCGAGCGCCGGCTCCTCGCCGTCGACAACTTCCTGCCAGGCCCGTTCGAATTCGTCGGCGGGGACAACGCCGGGGTGCCGATAGGTGGCGAGGAACCTGATGTTCTCCGTCCCGGCCAGGCCGGTGCCTGCGCGATCTTGGGGTCTTGCAGGCGCGAGGCCGACTCGACGTTCACGATGCGCACCGTCCCCGGGCCCATCACCAGAAGGAAATCCGGAACGTGGCTGCGTACCTTGCCGTCGACCCGCGCCACCATGCGCAAGGGCTGGGCAAAGATGCCGCCGAGTAGTGCGCCATTCCGTGTACCGAACGAACCCGGCGCCACGGGTCCGACTCGTCGAAGTCCCTCAACCGCAGCAGGTTGAAGGGGGCTTCACGAGTCGAGCCGTCGGCGTACCGAATCGACGCCGTAGGAGCGTTGTGCTTGCCGCGGCCCATTCTCGGGCGCTGTACGGCCATACCCGTGCGGGGAGCACCGCCGCCGACCCCGTCCACCGTGACTCATCCCCGGGGCCCGGCCGGGCAAGGACCGGGCGGTGCTCTGACCGGCCGGGAGCCCGGCTGTAATTCGTTTGACCTGGGCACGGGGCAACGCTTCACTGTTGCGGGACACCGTGATCATGGTGCCGGTATTTCGAGGAGGCCGCGGCAACAATGGAGATCCGGCCTACGACCGACAAGGATCTCGACGTCTTCGTCGACACACTTCATGCCGCGTTCGGGCTCTTCCCGGAAACCCCGGCCGAGGGCGGCGGCGGACTCTGGTGGTCGGCGCTCGAAATGGACCGCAGCCTGCTCGCCATGACGGCGGGCGGGCGGGCCGTCGGCACTGCTGGTGCGTACTCCTTCGAGCTCACCCTGCCCGGTGAGATCCTGGCCCCGGTCTCCGGGGTGAGCTTCGTCGGGGTCCTGCCCTCGCACCGGCGCCAGGGCGTGCTCCGCGCGATGATGCGGCATCAGCTCGCCGAGCTACGAGCCCGCGGGGAATTCCTCTCCGTACTGCTGGCTTCCGAGTTCCCGATCTACGGCAGGTTCGGCTACGGACCGGCGACCTACGCGCAGCGGCTGACGGTGCAGCGCAACCAGGCCGCCTTCGCTCTGCCCCGGGCGCGTGGAACGGCCGGCGCCCCAGCGGCCGGATCGGACGCGGGCTCGGTCGAGCTGCTGCGGCGTGCCGAGTGCGGCGAGATCCTGGAAAGGGTCTACGACCGGTACCGCCGCGCGCAGCCCGGCGCGTTGTCACGGCCGCACCGCTGGTGGGCCTTGGGTGCGGGGCGGCCCCCGGTCTCTGCGGCGCCGCGATACATTGCCGTCCACCGGGACGCTGACGGTGTCCCGGATGGGTACGCCGGCTACTCGGTTGAGTCCGGCACCCTGACGGTCGACGAGATCATCGCCACCGACGATGCCGTCTTCACGGCCCTGGCCCGGTTCGTGCTCGGACACGATCTGGTCACTCGGGTCGTGTTCAAGAACCTCCCGCTCGAGTACCCGCTGCGCTGGCAGCTTGCGGACTTCCGTGCCGGCCAGGTGAGCGACGACGACTGGCTCTGGGTGCGGCTGCTGGACGTCCCGCGTGCGCTGACCGCGCGCGGTTGGTTCACCGACGGCGAGCTCGTCCTCGACGTCGACGACCCGTTCCTCGGCGAGCACGGCCGCTACCTGCTGACCGTCCGGGACGGCAAGGCCGACTGCGTCCCGACGGACCGTGCGCCCGACCTGTCCCTGGACATCAGCGACCTGGGCTCGGTCTACCTCGGCGGCACCGCCCCCAGCACGCTCGTGCGTGCCGGGCACATCGGGGCTCACCGTCCGGGCGCGGCCACCCTCGCTGACGCCCTCTTCCGCGCCGAGCGCCCGCCGCACTGCCTGCACTGGTTCTGACCGCGCGCTCGCCGACCCTGCACAAGTCTCGTCAGGCCCCTGGCCCGCCACTGCCGGCTCGTCCACGGGCGGGCAGTGGCGGAAATGGTTCGCCGACCTGGCCACGCTGCCATGGTGGAAGGAGGATGCCCATGTCCGAGCCGTCGGCGGCCCCGCCCGGGCCGACGGAAGCCGAGAAGGACATCCTCCATGACGCCGAGCAACGCCTGCTGCGCGACTGTATGGGGGCCGAGTGGGCACGCCAGCACGGCTACGGGAGTGACCTCGAGCGCCGGCGCGAGGAGACCCGGTGGAACGACCCCAATCAGCGGTACTTCCGCAGCCCGCAGCCGCCAACGGCGTCCGACCGGCCTGACGGCGAAGACGCTCGACAGCCTGCAGCTCACCCGTAGCATGCGGGGGCGTTGGGCGGAGGCCGAGCGTAGGCTGTACGGGGACCTCGGGGCATGGTTCCGCCGCCCGGCACTGATCCGTACGCCCGCCGGCCATCAGGACACTGGGACGTCACCGACCCGCACCACCCCGGCCACGTGGGCGCGGTCAACGCCGTGCTGGTGCCGCCCAGGTGCCGCCGCGGGATCGTCACGGTCGGCGCGGACCATACGGCACAGATCTGGCAGACCGACACCCGCCACGCGATACGCCGCGCCTGCGAGACGGCCCGCCCGCTCATCACCCGCCAGGCTTCCACGCTGACGCCAGCCGTTGCCTGCAGTTGCAGCTGAGCGAGTCTGCATGGGCAATCACTATGCTGCCGGGAGCCGCAGGTCCGGCGTGCGGGAAGCGACGGCCGGGCGCAAGCTGGTGGGGAGCGCTGACGGCTCAGCGTCCGGCGGCCGTCACGGCGCGGCGTCAGCCGACGGCCTTCACCCGGCGGTCCGCCTCTGCGTGGGCTCGCAGACCGGCGCTCCCCATTGTCCTGCGGGAAGCCTCTCCGGACAGAGGCCGATCGAGGCTCCGACGCTCGTTCGTCGAGAGTCCAAACCCTGCCCGCCGACCAGGCGCCCGTACCCGGTGGGAAAGGTGATCATCATGCCCGACCCCATGCCCAGCCCCATGCCCAGCCCCATGCACGCGCCCTCGGTAGAGCCCTTCGAGCCCGGTGCAGAGACCAGCGCGGAGCCGGCGGAGCACGGTGCCGGAATCAACGACAAACGGCTGGAAGGGCTGATCTCGGCAGCGCATACCGCCATGCCGGTGGAGCTTTCCGCACTGGTGGAGCGATGCGCCGCGGTGCTGGGCATGCACACTGCGCTGATCTACCTAGTCGACCTGCAGCAAAGACTTCTCATCCCGCTCGACGAGCGGTACGGCCCTCTTCCGGTGGACGGCTCCTCGGCCGGCTGGGCGTACCGCACGATGTCGCTTCGAGTGGCCGACGAGGAGGCCGGCGTGATCGTGTGGGTACCGCTCGTCGACGGTGCCGAACGGCTGGGAGTGCTCGCGGTTCGGTCCGCGACGCTCGACGGCCCCCGGCTGCGGCGAAGCCGGATACTGGCTGACCTGCTCGCGATGGCGATCACCTCCAAACGGACCTACAGCGACTGGCTGGTCGCCCGGACACGCATGGCCCCCATGCAGCTGCACGCCGAGATGCTGCGGGCCTTCCTGCCGCCGCGCACCATCGGCAACAGCGAGTGCGTCTCGACGGCGGTGCTGGAGCCGGCGTATGAACTCGGCGGTGACGCCTTCGATCATTCGGTGGTCAAAAACATTCTGCACACGGCCATTTTCGACGCCATGGGTCACAACCTCGCCTCGGGGCTGACCACCTCGGTCGCCCTCGCAGGCGCACGCAATGCCCGCCGTAGCGGAGCCGATCTGCCCGAGCTGGTCGACACCGTCGACCAGGCGCTTGCCCAGTGGCTCCCGGAGCAATTCTGTACGGGTGTTCTCTGCGAGCTCGACGTGACCACGGGGGCCTTGCGGTGGATCAACTGCGGCCATCCGCCACCGCTGCTGCTCCGCAACGAGCGGGTCATCGACCATGCCCTGGTCAAGCCCCCGCAGCCACCGATGGGGCTGCCCTTGCAGCTCGCACCGATCAGCCGGGACGTGCACGAAACGGCGCTCGAACCCGGTGACCGGGTCCTCCTCTACACAGACGGTGTGACGGAAGCGCGCAGCGAAGGGGGAACGGAGTTCGGACTCGAACGGTTCACCGACTTCATCATCCGCTCCACAGCCTCGGGCCAGCGTCCGGCAGAAGTGCTGCGGCTGCTCATCCACGCGATCCTCGACCACCAGCGCAACGACCTGCGGGACGACGCGACCATCCTGCTCTTCGAATGGCGGCCGCAGCAGCGCTGAAGACGCACCGCCGCCCTCGTCACTGCCGCAGTGCGTTCCTCGCGTGCTCTGCAGCCAGCTTCGCGTCCGCCTTGGCCTGCTCCGCCTTGCCCCGGGCCCGCTTGGCGTCGTTGCCCGTGGCGGAGCCGGCGGTCTCCTCGGCCTTGCCCTTGATCTTCTCGGCTGCGTGCTTTGCCTTCTTCCTGGCGCTCATCGATGCCTCCAAGGTGCGCTCGGCATTCGGACACTCTCGCGCCTTCCTCGTACGGGCATCGGTAAACGCGCTAAGGAGGAACGTCGTCCGGTTCGCGATCTGCTCCGGATGGCCCAGTAC
The DNA here is from genome assembly GCF_013394065.1 of Streptomyces rectiverticillatus. Lineage (NCBI taxonomy): Bacteria > Bacillati > Actinomycetota > Actinomycetes > Kitasatosporales > Streptomycetaceae > Streptomyces > Streptomyces rectiverticillatus. The sequence goes on along the minus strand of NZ_CP040752.1, from coordinate 169,953 downwards.
GAGGGCTGAAGGGGGTGATCCGCCGGTTGGCGGGGTATGCCTGGGGATTTTACGGGCATGGGGTGCGGTCATGAGGATGAGGAAAAGGAATGGAACGCAGGTGGAGCGCCGGGGCCGGGTAGTGCGCGTGGTGTGTGCGGTGGCGGTCACGGCGGCGGTGGTGAGCGCGTGTGGTGACGACGGTGACGGGGGAGGGGGTGACGGCGCGACCGCTACCGTCTCGGTGTCGCCCCCGTCCTCTCCGTCACCCTCGCCCTCGCCCACCGGTGTGCAGACGTCGCCTTCCCCGGGTGGTACCGAGGGAATGACCGAGGATCAGGCCGAGCGCAAGGCGCTGGTGCCCGCGGCGAAGGTCGGGTACGACCAGGCGGCGAAGTCGGCGGTCGGCAAGGTGTCCGGCAGCAAGCTGGTGGACATCGACCTGAAACGCTCGGCCGGAGGCGCGCCTGAGTGGCACGCGAAGGTCGCCGCCGCCGACGGCACGGAGAACGACGTCGTCGTCGACGCGGTTTCGGGTGAGGTGACCTCGTCCGGCCCGGAGGCGGACCAGGATGCCGAGGACAAGCGGAAGACAGCCGACCGGCTGGGCAAGGCCAAGGTCTCCTGGCAGGACGCCGCCTCGACCGCGCTGGGCCGGAAGAAGGGCACGATCACGTCCCTCGGCCTGGACGACATGGACAACGGCACCCTGGTCTGGTCCGTGGACGTCGTGACGACGAACGACTGGAACAAGACGACGTACGACGTGGGCGCGGCCGACGGCAGCGTCAAGCGCGAGCACGTCGACCGCGACTGAGCCCGCCGGCGGCGGCGCTCGCGCGTCTCACCGTCGAAGCCGAACGGGCAGGCGTTCCCAAGGCCGTCGGGGCATTTCCCCTGCCTTGCGGACAGGCGGCCGTCTGACAGACCACACCAACCGCACCAAAGGCACTAACCGCACCAACCGCACCAAGAGGCTGCGAGCCGGCGCCGCACCGCCCGCCCGCCCGCCGGACCGCAGCACACGACCCGCATGCGACCTGCTCCGGAAGCCCGTCAGCTGCTCGCGTAGACGTCCTCGACGTAGCGGCCCTCGGCGACCGCGGCCCGCCACCACTCCTCTGCAGCGGCGGCGTCGCCGCCCGTATGCCGCGCATGGAGCTGCTGGAAGGCGTCCCGCACGCCGGGGGCCATCCGGCTGCCGTCGCCGCAGACGTACACCTTCGCTCCGGCTTGCAACAGCCGCCACACCTCCACGCCCTCCGCTTCGAGCCGGTGCTGGACGAACAGCCGTCCCTCCTCGGGCGCCTTGGAGAAGACGGGGCGCATGGAGACCGCTCCGGCCTCTTCGGCGGCCTCCAGTTCGGCACGGTGGAGGTAGTCCACGTCCGGGTGGTCGCAGCCGAAGTAGCACAGTGCGGGCGCGAGCGGCGTGCCCCGGCGGGCCAGGGCCAGGCGGTCGGCGATGGCACCCCGGAAGGGGGCCAGGCCCGTACCGGCGGCGACCATGATGACGGGGGTCTGCGCGTCGTGACGGATCCGGAAGGCGTCCCGGCACGGCTGCACGCGTGCGTACACCGTGTCGCCGCTCCGCACCCGGTGCAGATACGACGAGCCGGTGCCTTCGAAGGTGCCCCTGCCGGAGCGTGCGGGGGCGCGTAGCTGCGAGACCATCAGGTCCGCGTGACCCGCGTGATCCGGGCCGGTGGCGGGGGAGGAGGAGATGGAGTAGTGGCGGGTGCGCATCGGGGGCAGCAGGTCGAGCAGCAGCGGCCAGCCGATTCGGCTGCGCAGCGCCGGGTATTGCTCGGCGAGGTCGAGCAGCCGGTGGCGGGGGCCTGACGGCTGCCGCTCGGAGCCGGTGGCCAGCTGCCGCAGGGCCGCCTGCTCGGGCGGGCAGGGATTGAGGTCTGCGAGCCGGGCGACCTGCTCGGTGGTGAGCGGGTGCTGCAGTTCCACGTGGTGGGTGAGCAACTCGCGGACGGTGACCGGGCGATCCAAGTGCAGGCCGGAGCGGCTGGAACCGCCTGAACCGCCTGAACCGCTTGAACGGCCGGAACCGCCTGAACGGCCGGTGCGCCGGGCGCGGATGCTGAGCACCGCGTCGGAGGCGAGGCCGAGAGCGGTGATGGCGCGTTCGACCAGGGCGGGGTCGTTCTCGGGCATGACGGCCAGGTGGTCGGCGGTACGGTAAGCGACGCCCTCGGGCAGCGCGAGGCGCACGAACTTCTTGGAGCGGCCGAGGGGGTGGGCCAGGTCGGCGAGGTCCCCCGTCGCGGTCACGGTCATCGGGACCAGACCATGGCGGGAGGCCAGCACGTCGAGGGGATCGCCGGTGATCTCGGTGACGTCGTAGGCGCGCCCGGCCGGGTCCTCGTGGGAGTCCTCGGGCCCCGTGCCGGCGCCCGGGTCTCCGTACGCCGTGAGCAGGGCGCGGCGCAGCGCGGCGGTGAAGCGCGCGAACGATCCCGCGAGGTCGCCCGAGGCGTCGGCTGCGTGCCGTTCCACGAGCCTGATCCCACCCAGTCCGGCCAGGCGGTCGTCGATGGCGGTGGGAACGTGCTGGTAGGTGGCCGCCCAGTTGCGATCGCCGACGCCCAGAACCGCGTAGGGCACTGCGTCTGCGGCCCCGGGTTCCGCGCCGGCCAGCCAGGAGGTGAAGGCCTTGGCGTCGTCGGTCGGCTGCCCGTTGTAGGAGGCGGCCACGATGACGAGGGGAGCGCCTGCGGGCAGGGCTCCCGCGATCTTGTCGAGGGGTACGGCCTCCGTGGCGAAGCCGAGGTCGCCGAATGTCCCGGCGAGGTCCTCGGCGAACTCGCGGCAGGTGCCGAAGTTGGAGCCGTACGCGACGGTCAGCGCGGTGCCCGCCGCGGCCCTGGCGGGCAGGGCACCAGACTCCGGCTGCCCCTCGGCCCGGTCCGTGCGCGTGGCGCCGCCGGCGAGTCCGCCGAGGGCTTCGCGTACCCGGTCCCGGTCTTCGGCGGTGCGGTGCGCCAGGGCCAGGGTGAAGCCGTCGGGCTTGAGGGTGAGGGTCTCCTTGACGTCGAGGGTGTAGCCGGCGTGGTCGAGGAAGCGGTAGCGGTGGATGAGCAGGGCCAGCAGCATGGTGGCCTCGTGCATGGCGAACTGCCGCCCGATACAGGCTCGTTCCCCGGTGCCGAAGGGCTTGTACGCGTTCGCGGGACGGGCCGCCTCGGCGGCGGGCGCGAAGCGGTCCGGGTCGAACTCCTCGACGTTGTCGCCCCATACCGGATCGCGGTGCAGCATCGGGGTGAGCACGGTCAGCCGTCGGCCGGCCGGGACGGGGTACCTGCCGCCGATGACGGTGTCGGCCACGGGTGCGCGCTCGAAGGCCGCGGCGGTCGGCCAGAGCCGCAGGGTCTCGCTGAGGACCTGCCGTACGTAGCGCAGCCGGCCGATGTCCTCGAACGCGGGCTGCGGATCCGCATCGTCGCCCCACAGCGCGTCGACCTCGGCCTGCGCCAGACGCAGGGCGACCGGGTTCTTCATCAAGTGGTAGAGGGCGAACGAAAGGGTGCCGGACGTGGTCTCGTGGCCGGCGATCAGGAAGGTGATGACCTGGTTGCGGACGTTGGCCTCGTCGAGGGGTTCGCCGTCACCGGGGTGACGTGAGTTCAGCATCAGCCCCAGCAGGTCGTCGGCGGAGCTGTTCTCCCCGGCGGCCCGGCGTCCGGCTATCACCTCGTCGACGACCTGTGCGAGATAGGCGGTGTCCGCACGGAAGGCCCGGTCCTCCTCCGCGGTGTCCTCGCCCGGGGTCCTCCCCAGAGCGGCCTGGCTGTGGCTGAGTGCCCGTACGAGCGCCTGTACGAAGGGGTGGGGCTCGGCGCGGGCGAAGGACTGGAAGTCGTAGCCGAAGCCCGCGAGGCCTATGGTGTCGAGCGTCATCCGGGTCATGTCCGCCGACACGTCCACAGGCCTGTCGTGGGCGAGATGCGCGTCCCAGGCGCTGATCATCCGCCGCGCGGCCTTCAGCATGACCGGGTGGTACGTGCGCATCGAGCCCATGGCGAAGGCGGGCAGCAGGATGTCGTGGGCCTTGGCCCAGTTGGGCTCGTCGTTGTAGGCGGTGAACAGGCCGTCGGCGGCGACCTCGCGGACGTTCTCCAGCGCGGGGCCGATCACCTTGGCGAACCGTGTCTCGTCCGAGAGCTCGTCGACGAGTTCGTACGAGGAGATCAGCACCGTCTCGCGGCTGTGGAAACGGCGCCGGAAGGCGGGGCCGAACTCACGGGCGAAGGCCATGGCCTGTTGGACGGGCCTGTCGGTCAGACCCGTATCCGACACGTCGACGACGGGCAGGTCACGCATGGGCTCTCTCCTCTGACGGGTGATAGTCCGGCCTCCGGCGGGTGGTGGCCCCGACCGGTGCGTCCACGATTCCGCCGCACGCGGGCCGGCCTGCGGCCGGAACTACGATTTCTTGTAGCGTCTTGGCCGTGCCGCGGCGTGCGCGCTATGGCACGACTGTGGTAAGCGGCGCCTGCCGGTGGCTGAGCGGCGCGCCTGCCGGGGATCCGGAGAGGGCGAAGGGCGGGCAGGGAACTGCTGACAGCAGAGGAGCGCATGACCGTGACCGTGCCCGTGACCGTGTACGACCCGGAGTCGGACCCGGCGGTGTGGCGCACCCGTTTTCTCAACCTGCTCGACCGCACGCCCGTCCCGACCGCGGTCAGCACCACCGACGGTGTGATCACCGGCGCGAACCCGGCCCTGGCGGCACTGTGGGACCTCACCCCGGGCCGCCTGACGGGCCGCCACCTGCTCGACCTGTTCACCCCCGCCGACCCCCGCAGGCTGAGCAAGTTCGAGAGCGCCATGCGCGGGGGACGGCGCTCGCGCTACCCCTTCCGCGTCCGCTGGACCGCCGGCGGATCGTCCTACGAGGGAGAACTGACCGTCGAGCCGGTGAGCGACCCGGCGGGCGAGCCCCCGCCCCTGCTGGCCATCCTCCGCGCGGACGAGCCGCACCCCGCCGCGGACGGCCGGGAACAGGCCGCCGGCCCGGTCGCGCTCACCGCACTGGAGTCCCGCATCCTCGCCCTGGTCGCCGAGGGCCGCACCACGGCCGTGGTCGCCCGCACCGTCGGGCTCAGCGCCGACGGAGTCAACTACCACCTCGCCCGCCTGTGCCGCCGCCTGGACGCCTCCAACCGCACCGCTCTGGTGGCCCGCGCCTACGTGCTGGGCGTGCTCTCCCCGACCGCCTGGCCACCTGCGGCGGAGTGAGTGACACCTCGCTACCGCACGCTTGCGGTGGGTGACATTCGGCGGCGGTGCGTGTGAGGCCGCCCATGAGGCCTGGATCACTTACGAATCCGGATAGTGGACAGCCGTGGGTGAATTCGGGGGCAGGGTGGATATTCGCGGGCCGGCGATGAAGGAGCGTAGTAGGTCACAGCCCTTGTCAGGGGTTTTCGCCGCCGCTAACAATTACGGGGTCGCTGGGCGCCGTCGACCGAGAAACGGCGCTTGATTTCTGCGCCGCTTCAGGGCCGGGCGACATCCGCGATTGGAAGGTTCAGCTCACTCATGCGCTCCACCGTCTCCGCTTATAGCCGTCTGCCGAAGATTCACAAGTTCTCTGTCGCCGGTATTGCCGCGACCGGTGCCGCTGTCGTCGCGGTGGCCGTCGCCCCGCACGCTTTCGCCGCTGACACGCACGCTGCCCCGGCCGCTGCCGCTGCTGCTGTGGTGAAGCCGGTGGCGTGGAGTGCCGAGGCTTTCGGTGAGACGCAGCAGGCCGAGCTGGACCAGCACGCCGACGCTGCCGCCAAGGCCGGCGCGGATGCTGCTGCGAAGGTGAAGGTGGACGCGGAGCGGGCGGCCGAGCAGGCCGCCAACCGTTCCACCGAGCGCAAGGCCATCGCCGCCAAGCCCGCCGCCCCGGCGAAGCCCGCCGCCAAGCCCGCGGCCCCGGCCAAGCCTGCCGCCCCGGCGAAGAAGGCGTATGCCGACAATCTTGACGGCTGGATCAACGAGTCCCTGGACATTCTGCGGGCGAAGGGCATTCCCGCCTCGTACGAGGGCATCAAGAAGAATGTGCTGCGTGAGTCGACCGGTAATCCGCGTGCGATCAACGACTGGGACGTCAATGCTGTGAACGGTGTTCCGTCGAAGGGTCTGCTGCAGGTGATCGACCCGACGTTCAAGGCGTACCACGTCGAGGGCACCTCCTGGGACATCTACGACCCGGTCGCCAACATCACCGCTGCGTGTAATTACGCTGCTGACAAGTACGGCTCGATGGACAACGTCAACTCCGCCTACTGACCGGCTGACGACCGCCGCAATGCACACCGCGAAGGGCGGTGGCACCCCGCACCGGGGTGCCACCGCCCTTCGCCGCTCTGCACCATCACCGCCGGCGGGCGGCGCCCCACTGCCAGGCAGGCCTCGACATGAGCCACGCAGATGTCTAAAGATCATCTCGCCTTCTGTCGCCGCTTTCCTCAAGGAGCGCCGTGTCCACAGCATGCCGTCCCGTGCTCTGCCTGCCTGATCACACCGTGACCCTCGACGAAGCCGTCTCCCACATGGGAGAGCTGCACGCGAGCCATCCGAGGATCGGCACGGCCCTGCGATTGATGCGCAACACCTCGGTGGGCACCAGATCGCTCGTCGACCCTTTCGCGGAGGTCACGCGATTCCGGACCTTCGGCGAGCGCATGCGCCGTTACGCCGATGCCGGTACCGCATTAGGAGCACGGGCCGCAGAGGGCGCGCTGGCGGCCGCCGACACCACCGCGCGCGAGGTGGACCACCTCGTGCTGGTCTCGTGCACCGGGTATCTCCTGCCGGGGCTCGACGCGCACGTCGCGGGCCGCCTGGGCCTGCGCAGGGATGTCCGCAGGTTGGCATTCGGCCAGGTGGGCTGCGCCGGCGGTGCCTACGCGCTGGCGCGCGCCCGCGAGCTGTCCGCGGCCCGCCCCGGGTCGGTCACCCTGATCGTCGCGGTCGAACTGTGCTCGCTGTCGTACCAGCCCGGCGACGACAGGATCGCCTCGTTCGTCTCGACCGCGCTCTTCGGCGATGCGGCCGCCGCCTGCGTCGTCCGGGACGACCGGCCCGGTCTGCGGCTCGACGCCTCGTACGAGGACCTCGCACCGGACACCCTCGGGCACATCTCCTACGAGGTCGACGAGCTCGGCTTCCACTTCGATACCAACCCCCGGATATCCCGCGTGGTCGCGGACGCGATGCCGGGACTCAGACGCTGGCTGGAGGAGGAGACGCCCGTGCTCGCGCCGCAGCCGGATTTCCTCATCAGCCATACGGGCGGGCCGCGCATCATGTACGAGGTCAGCAAGGGGCTGGGGATCCCGCCGGCCATGTTCAAGCTCAGCGAGAACTCCCTGGCCCTGCGCGGCAACACCGCGAGCGCTGTGGTCTTCGACGTCCTGGAGCAGACCTTCGCCGCCCCACCGCGTTCCGGGGGACCGGGACTGGTCATCGCCTTCGGCCCCGGGGTCACCACGGTGGCCGTCACCGGCACCTGGGTCGCGCCCTAGGCGTGTCGGACAGCCGGCAGCCTTGCCGGGATGCGCGCCACGATCCCCGCATCCCGGCTCCGGGTCGACCGGTCAGCCGGAGGGGCTGCCACCGGACGTCGGCCGCGCGCCCTGGGGGACGGGCAGGTTGAACACATGGCCCGGGGTGACGATCTTGGTGATCGCCTGGCCGAAGAGGGTGCTGGGCTCCGTCCGGCCGTGCAGGATGTCCGTGTTGAGCAGGACGACCAGCGTCGCTCGCTGCTCGGGGAGGTAGATCGTCAGCGATTCGTAGCCGGGAAGCGAGCCGTTGTGACCGATCCAGCCCTGGACGTTGAAGATTCCCAGGCCGTACCCGACGCCGGAAATGGGCGTCGGAAGGGTCTTCAATCGCTCTGCCTGTGTCTTGGGACGCAGCAGGGAGCCGGTAGCGGCGACACGCGCCCAGGTCCGCAGGTCGCGCAGGTTGGAGCTCATCGCTCCGGCGGCCCAGGCCCAGGACGGATTCCAGTTCGTGGCGTCCTCGACCGCGCCCGAGGCCGTCTGGTCGGTGTATCCGTGGGCGTGGGGCCTGGGGAACTCGGCGCCCGTCGGGAACAGGGTGTGGTGCAGGCCCGCCGGCTTCAGGACTCTCTCCCGGATGAACCTGTTGAGTGGACGGCCGCCGGCCTTCTCCACGACGAGGCCCAGCAGGATCAGATTGGTGTTGGAGTACTCGAACTTCTCACCGGGCTGGAACTGCACCGGATGCTTGAAGGAATAGCCGAGCAGCTCCTGCGGGGAGAAGGGCCGGTACGGGTCGGAGAAGAGGGCCTTGGAGAAGCCCGTGTCCTCCGAGTAGTTGAACAGGCCGCTGCGCATGCCGGCGAGGTCGCGCAGGGTGATGCGGTGGCCGTTGGGGACTCCCTTGATGTACCGGCCGATCGGGTCGTCCAGCTTCACCTTGCCGTCGTCGACCAGTTCGAGCAGGGCGGTCACGGTGAAGGTCTTGGTCTCGCTGCCGATCCGCATATGGAGACCGGGGCTCATGGGGGTTCTGTTCGCCTTGTCGGCGATGCCGAAGGCCCGTACGTAATTCCCCTTGCCGGGAGCCGAAAGGCCCACGATGACCCCGGGCACGGAGGTTTCGCGCATCACTTGCCGGATCGCCGTGTCCAGACGTGCGGCGACAGCGGGGCTGAGCTTCGGGAACCGGGTGCCCGTGTCCGGAGGGGAAGTGAGGGAGGCGGAGGAGGTGGTGCGGAGGGGGGAGAAGGAGGAATCCGCGGCGATCGCGCCCGGCGCCGTGATCGCCGGTACCGCCAGCAGCCCGGCGGCGGCCATGCCCGCGCAGGCTCTGCGCCAACGCGTGTGCAGGCACCTCATGTCAGGCCTCCCGGCGGACGAGGACAAGTCCTTGGTCAGCCTAGGCCCGCTCGTATGTTCTCGCACCGCGACGCATGACCTGGAACCCCACGACAGGCGTGGGGCGCCACCGTGCCGGTGTCACCGGTTCTCCAGCCGTGCCGCCGGTCTCCCGGGCGGGACGTCCCGGCGGCACCCCTCCGTCCTCGCTTTCGAACGAGTGCTCGGTGCGCACCTGTCCGTTGGGCCCCTGACGGTCAGACGCGTCCACACGCCGCTGTCAGTTACCGCTTGCCGTGAGCTCGTCGAAGGCCGCGAAGATGTCTGTCGCGTGGAGGGTGGTGAGGTCTTCCCGGGTCGGGGGCCGGCCGTTGCGGGTGGTGGATGAGAGGCGGAGGTCGCGTTGGGCGGCGGCTTTGTGGCAGAGGTTACGGATGAAGCGTCCGTTGCCGAGTGTGTCGATCCGGTCCGCCGCAGCGTCGAGGCTTTGTTCCAGGGCGCTTTCGCCTTCGGGGGACAGTACGTCGCCGTTGTCGTCCAGCAGCACGGTGGCGATGCGCCGCAGTTCCTCCGGCGCGTAGGAGGGGAAGTCGACGCGGGTGGTGAAACGTGAGGCCAGTCCGGGGTTGGCGGCCAGGAGGGTCTCCATTTCCCGCTGGTAGCCGGCCAGGACCACGACCAGGCGCTCACGGTCGTCCTCGGCGCGCTTCAAAAGGACCTGCAGTGCCTCGTTGCCGAACGCGTCACCGCCGTTGTACCCGTCGTTGACCAGTGCGTACGCCTCGTCGATGAAGAGAACGCCGTCCAGGGCGGAGTCGATGACCGCCGACGTCTTCAGCGCCGTGGAGCCGAGGTGCTCGCCGACCAGGTCGACACGCTGCGTCTCGACGACGTGGCCGCGCTCCAGCAGACCGAGCCCCGCGAAGACCTTGCCCACGATGCGGGCCACCGTGGTCTTTCCGGTGCCGGGCGGGCCGGCGAAGACGAAATGCTGCGGCCGGGTACGGGTGGGTATGCCCTGCTCCGCGCGGAGCTCGGCCATCTCCAGCTGGGCGATCAGGGTGTGGACCTGGTGCTTGACCGACTCGAGGCCGATCATCGCGTCGAGCTCGGCCCGCGCCTCGGCGAGCAGGCCCGTGCGCTCCTGTGCCGCCGCGGCGGCGGAGCCGGTCCCGGACCGGACCACCTGTGCCCGCTCCTCCACGTCGTAGAGCGTGGGCCAGTACCGGAAGGAGTACTGGTAGTCCTTGAGGGCCTCCTCCTGCGCTCCCAGACCCTCATGAGCCCGGCCGCTCCAGTAGGCAAGCTCGGCGTCGAAGAGGCTGCCCGCCTCGGCCTCCTCCGAGAGCCGATCCAGGGTATTGAGGGCTTCGTGCCAGACCTTCTGCGCAATGAGCGCCTGCGCGACGTAGAGCTGCGCCTCGGCGCTGAGCATTGGATCGTCGATGCCGGTCGAACAGGACAGCACCCAGTCCCAGTCCTCCGAGAGGTAGGCGTGCCGCGTGGCGACGAATCGCGTCTCGTCGCAGTCCAGCTCCGCGTCCGCCAGTGTCTGCCAGGCCTCGTCCAGGGCACCGGCGTCCAGGAGGGCGCTCTGGGTGGCCAACCACAGGTCCCGGCCCGTCTCCAGAGCGAAGCTGACGAACACGCCGATCGGGAACTGGGACGCCAGGGGTACGTTGTGCTTGGCCCGCAGGGCACCGAACTTCGCCGCATGCCGGTCCATGGCGGCCAGGGCCTCGTCCTGGCGCTGACCCGTCGCATGCAGGCCGAGCCATGCATCGGCGGCGGTCGGGTCCTCACGCACCGCATCCGCGAAGCGCACCGCCGCCCGGTCGGTGTGCCCTTGCCCGAGCAGACCGACGGCGTCCAGCCAGGCCCGCTCCGCGCGTCTGGCCGCCATCCAGGACGTGGTTCCACGCGACACGGTTTCTGTCCCCCTATGACTGCTTGGCGGCCTGCTCCGGAGCAGGAACAGGACCAGCCGATGTGATCATCTACGGAGAGTTGATGGTACTGCGCATCCTCGTGACACTCCGCGGTGACCTCCATCGCCACCCGCGGCCGGCGGTCCAGGAACTTGTCGTCGAGGGCCTCTTCCGTCGGCACCTGGCTGATGGCGACCTGGCTGGAACCGGGGCTCTGCGGTGGGCCGGAAGCTCTGCAGGGGCCCGCCGTATTCCTCTACCGTGGGCGGGAGACCCGGGAGGCAGACGTGGACGTCGTGCAGGCCAAGCACCGCTCGCCCATCGGAGACGACGGGCATCAGCCCAACCGGCCCGTTCCTCCGCCCCCGCCGCCTCCGCCGGCCCCGGAGAAGAAGTAACCCACCGCTGTGAAGACCTCCCCGGCCGCGCCCGCTGCTCACCTCGGCCGGCTGCTGGCCGACGTCACCGAGCCCCTGGGCCGACAGCTGCCGCCCGAGTACGAGCGCGCGCTGCGCACGGTCCCACGGCACCTGTTCCTGCCCGATCGGCTGTGGCTGCGCGACGGCGACGGCGGCTACCGGCCCTGCGACCGTTCGACGAACCCGGACGGGTGGATCACCGCGGCCTACACCGACACCCCGCTGGTCACCCGCTTCACCGACGGGCTCCCCTCGTCATCAGCCTCCATGCCCTCCATGGTGCTGCGCACCCTGCTGCTGGCCGGAATCGGCGACGCCGCAGGTGGAGCCCGGCCGCGAAGAGTGCTGGAACTGGGCACCGGAACGGGTTTCAACGCCGCCCTCCTGTGCGCCGTTCTGGGCGATGACGCGGTCAGCACAGTCGAACTGGACCCACTGCTCGCCGCACAGGGGGAGCGGAACCTGGAAGCCGCGGGCTTCGCACCGGCGGTCTCCTGCGGTGACGCGGCCGCCGGTTGGCCGCCCGGAGCGCCGTATGAGCGGGTGGTCGCGACGTTTTCCGTCGACCGGGTCCCGCCGGCCTGGGTGGAGCAGACCACAGCCGGCGGGCGCATCGTCACGCCGTGGACGTCGGCCTGGTGCCGCTACGGAACCCTTGCGCTGACGGTCGGCCGGAACGGTACCGCGCACGGACGGTTCCACGCCTTCGCCTCCTTCATGCCCATGAGACGCCCCTGCCGGGACACGGCAGGCCCTGCAACCGCACCCGCCCCCCAGCGCAAGGGAGCGACGAGCCTGTCACCCCTGTCACCGTGGCTGGTCGCGGGCGGAGACCTCGACGCCGAGTTCCACCTCGGCCTGGCCGTCCCGGGCGCCTCCTTCGCCTGGGACACCAGCGGTGAGCACGCCCCTACCCGCCTGCACATCGCCGACGACGAAGGCCCGTCCTGGGCGGCAGTGGACTACGACGGCCACAGCGCCGACCGGTTCACTGTGACCCAGGCGGGTCCGAGGCTGCTCTGGGACGAGATCACCGCCGGATACACCCACTGGGAGACGCTCGGGCGCCCCCGCATCGGCCAGTACAGGCTGAGCGTGAACACGGCCGGTGACCACACCGTGCAGGTGGAGACAGGACGCGGCAGACCCGGGATCACCATCCTGGGAGAGCCGAGCCGGCCGAGCCCTTGAGCCGTCGCCCGCCCCGTCAGCAGACCCGCCCGGTGCAGTACCTGGTCAACGAAGAGGCGGCGATTGGACGTCGAGGTCAGGCAGCCCCGGGCGCCCCGGCCCGGGTGATGGTCACGGTCGTGGGGCCCGAGGCCGAGGAGAGCCCCTTCGGTGTCAGGCAGTCGGTGAGGCCGGAGGCGAGCAGGGTGACCTCGGTGACGACGAGGGCTCCGGTGAAGACCCCGGATGTGATGCGGCCAGTGCTGGCGGTGACGACGTTTCCGTTGGGACGGGCGGCGACGACGCTGCGGATTGCGGCCGTGGAGGTCTTCCCTTTGTCCCAGTGGAAGGTCAGGGTGCCGGACGCGGGGCCCAGGAGGCAGGACAGCGTTCCGGAGGAACTCCCCCCGAAGGTGGCCCGGGTGAGCCGGGAGCCGGCGGAGACGGGGCAACCGACCTCCGCCTGGGAGCTGACGGCGGTGGGTTTGGGGACGTAGGTCAGCCCCGGTGTGTAGGTGGCGGCGACGGTGCCCGCACACGCCATGAGCACGAGCGGGCCTCCGCCGTCCCCCGTGTGTGAGGCCGGTGCGGCGGTGGGGGCGGTGACAGCGGTGAGCAGGATGGCGGCCGCGATGCTCCAGGCCTTCCTCAGGTGTCTTGTCGGCACGGAGTTCCTCCCTTTGCTTTGCTGCGTGGACGTCGGGTGGTTCGGCAGGTGCGTTCAGGTCCGGTGCACGTCGACCGATACGGTGCTGCGCTGGGTGTCGGCAGCGGTGTAGACGCGGCCGTCGTTCTCCGTCCCGAAGGGGGTGAGGTCGATGAGCGCGCGCGTCAGATGGGCTCCTTCGACGCGGACCCCGGTGACTTCCGGGCAGGCGTCGAGGACGGCGGTCCCGAGCCGGCAGAAGGTGTGCTGGCTGGAGCGGCTGGTGTGTTCGGCGAACGCCTCGACGACCGCGCGGTGGGCCCGGTTCCGGCACGTCCCGTGGTCCGCGCCGGACGCCTCCGCGTACCACCAGGTCACGTCCAGCCGGGCTCCGAAGACGCGGTCGGTGAAGGTACGAGTGGTGGTGAAGGCGTCGCGTGCGAAGCCGGTGAAGGTGGCACCGCCGGTGACGAAGAGCTCCACGTCCCCGAGCCCGCCGAGCACGGTGGTCGTGCCGCCGCGGGAGAGGGTCACCCGCGCGAGGTCGCGAGGGGGTGGGCCCGCGGTGAAGTGCTGGACTCCGGGACGGACCCCGGGACGGACCCCGGCACCGATCTCTGAACGGACCCTGGCACGGATACCGGACGGGGGCGCGGCGGCCTCCAGGGGAGCCAGGTCCGAGGACGTGATGCTCAGCTCCGCGGTGTCCACCGGCGGGGCGGCCTCAAGGAAGTGCTCGGCCAGCGCGAGCGCGTAGACCTCCGGTTCCGCGGCGGTGTGCCGGGCGCCGAATGCCAGGACGGAGTTGTTGATGGCGCCGGCCGGGAGGAGGCGGGCGTTGTCACCCTCCTGGTAGACCTCCGGCAGGTCCACCAGCAGGCGGACGTCGGCACGCACTCTGCGGACCCTCTGCCGTTCCCGCGCTCTGTCCACGAGCAGGAATTCGATTCCGGATTCACCGTACGAGTGCCGGCCGAGGGAATGCCCCATCGTTCTCCGTTCCGCCGGGTGGGAAAGGGGGATGTGCGGAGCGCCTCGGTCACCATCGCAGGGCACTTTCCCCCGGTCAATACCGCGGATATATATATGACTTTCCTACTGTGACGGCTGTCTGGACACGAGAGTTCCTCGGTGCCAAGGTGGTGCGGGCCACGGCGACCACGGCTCCTTCCGACCGAGATCGTCCGCAGGAGTAGCAGGCCCGCTACCTGCACGCATAGCAGGCCCAGGCCCAGGCCCACCAGAGGAATGGCACTGATGCCCGACTCCTTGGTTCTGCCCGGTTCCGTCCAGGTCGCCGTCGTGGGAGCCGGCCCCGTGGGGCTGTGGCTGGCCGGGGAGCTGGCCCTGCGCGGCGTCAGCTGTGCGGTTCTCGAACGCGAGCCGCATATTACGCCGGTGACACGGGCGCTGGTGCTCCACGCCCGGACGCTCGAATACCTCGACATGCGCGGGATGGCGCATTCCTTCCTCACTGCCGGACACCGGTACCGGCATTACCCTCTGGGCGCCGTTCACGCCACGGCGCCCTTCACCGCACTCGACAGCCCCTTTCCGCACGCGCTCGCCCTCCCGCAGCACCGGACCACCTCCCTGCTGGAGGAGCACGCCGTCAAACTCGGGGCCCCGGTCTTCCGCGGCGTGGACGTCACCGGCCTTCGGGAGGACGGCGACGACGTCGTGCTGACAGCATGTGGTGCCGGGCGGAAACAGCAGATCCGTGCCGCCTATGTCGCCGGTTGCGACGGGGCGCGGAGTACCGTCCGCCGGCTGGCGGGCATATCCGCACCCCGGTCCGTCCATCCGTACGACGTGCTGTCCGTCGACGCGAGGGTGGACCTCGAGCCCCGGCAGCCGTGGAGCACGTGGGGGCGCGCGGGCATGGCGATCCTGCTCCCGTTCGGCGACGGACGCTGGCGCGTCATCCTCTACGACTACCGGTCGCCGCGCCCCGGCGACCGCGCGCAAGCCACCGTGGACGCGGACCGGGCCCGGGAACTGCTGCGCGCCGTCACCGGAAGTTCCCTCGGCCTGCGGGACGTCGAGTGGATCAGCCGTTACCGCTGCGAGCAGCAGCACGCGGTCCGGTACCGCCACCACCGCGTCGTCCTGGCCGGCGACGCGGCCCACGTCCACCCGCCCACCGGTGGCCAGGGGCTCAACACCGGGATCGCCGACGCCATGGGGCTCGGCTGGCGCCTCGCCGCGGCCGCCGCAGAGCCCCGGCACGACAGCCTGCTGGACGCCTACACGGACGAGCGGCGGCGGGCCGCCACCCGCGTCCTGCACCTGACGAGCGCACTGCTGCACTTCAACGCGGCCCCATCGAGCCGTGCCCACGTCCTGCGGGCCACCGTCCTGCTGGGCGCCCGGCTGCCGACCGTACGCCGTCGCCTCGCCGCCGCACTGGCGGGCCTGCCCCCGGCCGCCCCGTACACCGCCCGCCGGATCCGCGGCGGGCAGCGTGCACCGGACGTTGCCCTGCTCACCACCCTTCCGGGTGCTCCGGCCCGCCTCTTCGAGGCACTGCGCGACGGCCGTCACGTACA
Organism: Streptomyces rectiverticillatus; assembly: GCF_013394065.1. Classification (NCBI taxonomy): domain Bacteria; kingdom Bacillati; phylum Actinomycetota; class Actinomycetes; order Kitasatosporales; family Streptomycetaceae; genus Streptomyces; species Streptomyces rectiverticillatus. Next base: position 154,407 of record NZ_CP040752.1, on the reverse strand, counting down.
CCTGATACCGCCGTGCGGCACCCCCGACCCCCGCGCCGCCGCGTTGGAACACCCACTGACGACCGCGCACTCCGCCGCGTACCGGCGGCCTTGTCTCGTCCGCCCCGACGGACACTTCCTGTGAACGCACGGCCCGTACCGCGGGAGGCACACGGGCCTCGTACCACCGCCCTGCCCTGCCACCTCGCCCTGCTCTGCGGTGCCCTGGCCATCGCCGCTCCCGCGGCGGCCGTGCCGCTGGTCTCCCACGACCTGCGGCTGGGCCCGGCGCAGACGGCCTGGTTCGCCGCCGCCTACCAGCTCGGCTGCGGTCCTCTGCAGCTGGGAGCGGGCCGTATCGCCGACCGGTACGGCCCGCGGCGGGTCCTGCTGAGCGCACTGGCGGTCTTCACAGCCGGGAGCCTGCTGGCGGCCGCGGCCGTCGGCGGCCCGTGGCTGGTCGGCGCGCGTCTGATGCAGGGAGCAGGCGGCTCCGCCCTGTCGCCGGTGAGCCTGACCCTGCTTCTGCAGTGGTGTCCCGGGCCGGAGGCCGAGCCGCGCGCGGTGGCCGGATGGGTGTCGACCGCCGGGGTCGCCTCATGTCTGGGCCCCCTGCTCGGCGGTTCGCTGGCCGCCCTGCTGGGCTGGCGCGCCGTCTTCGGTGCGCTCGCCGCCCTGGCCGCCTTCACGTTCCGGCGCGTGCACGCCGGACCGGCAGACCGCCCCCGGGATTCTCAGGAGGCAGGCGGTGACGATCGGTCGGAGGTACCGGGGATCGATCGGTCGGACGTACCGGGAACCGGGCGGTTGGACGCACTGGGAACCGAGCGGTCGGACGTACCGGGAATCGAGCGGTTGGACGCACCGGGAATCGTCCTGTGCACGGGTACAGCGGGTGCGGTGGTGGTGGGGCTGACGGCGCCGGCAGCACAGGAGCCCGCCCTGGCGGTCGCCGCGGCCGGGGCGGTCGCCGTGCTCCTGCCGCTCGCCGTCCACCGTGCCCGGCAGCACGTCCACTCGGCCCTCGACGTCCGGCTGCTGCGCGAGGCACCCTCGCGTCGTGCGCTGCTGGTACTCCTCATCCTTTTCGCGGCCAACTCCGCCTTCACCTACCTCCTGTACTTCGCGCTCGCCCGGGGCCACGGGCTCGGCCCGTTCCGGGCGGCGCTCGTCATGCTGCCCGCCGCGCTCCCCGCCGTCGTCGCGGGCCGGCTGGCCGCCCGGAGGACGGGCCGCGGCGCGGGGCCGGCCCTGATGCGGGGCGGCCTGCTGCTCATGGCGGCTGGACTGCTGACCGGCTGCGCCGGCCGGCACGAGCCCACGCCGCTGTGGCTGACGGGCTGCGCCTGTGCGCTGGTGGGGTGCGGGCTGGGACTCGCCAACGGTGCCGCCATGGCCACCGTCACCGGGTGCCGCGACCGGCGGCGCACGTCGGCGGCCGTGGCGACGGCAACGGCCTTCGCCATGGCAGGCGGTGCCGCGGGTCCGGCGGTCGCGGGTGCCGTCCTGACGGCCGTGGGGGAGCTCGTCCCGGTGTGCGGGGCGCCGGCGTGCGTGCCGCGGGGTCCCGCCCCCGCCGCGGCGGCTGCGTCGGGCGATGCCGGGGCAGGCCCGTACGCGGCCGTGGGGGTGCACGTGTCGCTGTCGCTCCTCGGGCTCGCCACCGCGGCAGCGGCGCTCACCCTCGCCCACGGGGGAACACGGAGCGACACGGCACGCAGAGGACGGCGCCCAGGGCCGAATGCCGGCAGGGCCGACCCGTAGGGCTTGTCCAGAGCCTTGAGCCTGTGCGGCCTGGACGTGGTGGTCCAGCAAGCGGGTGAGCAGCTGCACGAGCTGGTCTCGTCCGGCCGGACTCAGCGGCGTGAGTAGTTCGTCGTGGAGGTGGTCGAGGACCTTGTCGGCACCGACGCGGCCCGCCTCCCCACGTGCCGTCAGTGGTACGCGGTCAGCGGCGGAGGTTGATCCGGTACACGCGCCGCAGGTGCGGATGCTCCGCCAGGCACCAGAGCCGGCCCGCGTCGTAGCTGAGGTCCTCGGGCCCGATGGCGAGCGTTCCGTGCTTCTTCGGGCCGCCCTTGCGCCCCTTGTGCAGCCACAGCTGTCCCGCCTTCGGGGCGCGTTCCCGGCTCTCCCTGCTCTCCCCGCTCTGCCCGCTCTCCATGCTCGCCCCGCTGCCTCTGGGGCCCTTCGAGCCACGGACGTTGGCGGCGTAGTAGGCGTCACCGCCCACGGCGACCGCCCCCTGCACGTAGGGCTTGGACAGCCAGTCCTCGTCGGACAGCCCGTCGGCCAGGTAGCCGGTCGGGGCCAGACTCCAGCGCACGACCCTTCCCCTGGAGCCGTCGTCCCGGAATTCGCTGACGATCAGAGAGTGGGGTTCGTTGCGGCGCGTGCGGTCCAGTGACAGCTGCGAGTGCCGCAGCCTGCCGCCGCCCCGGTTCTCGTACAGGTGGTGCAGCGGGAGGATGTAGTCGTAGCCGAAGGCCTTGCGCTTGTCCGCGCCTTCCACCTTGACCATCCGGGTGAGGTCGAAGGCGCTCACCCCGCCCTGTTTGAACGGGGCGAGCCGGCCGGGCAGGTTGGCGACGTAGAGGAAGTTCCCGACCCAGGCCACGCCGCCCGCATGCATGATCACCGGATTGAAGGTGGCGGTGTCCGAGCCGTGGGGCTGGCTGGGCTCCACCAGCAGCACATGCTCGTAGCGCGGCCGCTTCGGGTCACCGGTCACGTCGATGAAGCTGATCCGGGCGCCCCGGTTCTCGTAGTTCTCGTAGCCGTACCAGCTGACCGCGACGACCTTCCGGCCCCCCACGGTGCCGCCGTAGCCGTCGACGCTGGTGCTGATCCCCTGCGGATACCACTGGGCGGTCTTGCCGTCCAGCTTGCGGTGCGGGTCCTTGGTGTCCGGATCCCAGGCGAAGCCGTAGTCGAAGCCGGTCGGCTCCACTCCCTCGCCGGGCCTGTCGCCCCAGCTTCTCAGGATGCCACCGGCGCGCTTCGCCCGGCGCAGCACGTCCCTGACCAGGTCCGCGTGGGGCAGGCGGCGGCGCAGAGTGTCGGCGGCGGCGGACCAGTTGCGGTGGTACTGCGAGGGGCTGAGCCGCATCGTCAGGGCGAAGTCGCCGGGCGCCGCCCGTGCGGTGGACGGTACGAGCAGACCGCCGGCGGTGGCGGCCAAGGGTGCCGCCGCCATGCCGCGCAGAATCGTTCTTCGTGTGGTGTCCATGGCGAAGCACCGTAGGGGCGGAGCCCGATATTCGGTACGGACGTGACATCGGCGACCGAACGCCGGCTCTGATCCTGGTCAGGCCGACTGTGCCACGACGAAGCAGGCCAACTCCACGTGAACGGCGCACAGGATGCCGATGTTCGGGTGAATGTCGGGCGAACGTCGGGCGATAATCGGGCGACGATCGGGCAGTGAGCAGGCCCGGCGCGAAGGGGGGCGGCGGCAATGGGTGGCATACCGGGCGCACGCGAGGAGCTGGACCGGCTGGGGCGAGCCCTGCGCACGCAACTGGTCGAGCTGATCAACGACTTGACCCCCGGCAGCGACCTGCGCCTGCTGTTTCTCGACGAGCCGACGATCGTCGACTGGCATGAACCGCTCCGCTACCAATACGGGACGAGCTCCTTCAGCGGGGAGCGTCCCGCGCATGCCAGTGCCGCCGACATCGCGTCTCGCGCGGCAACCCTGCTCGGCTCGGCGGGCTGGGAGGTCGCCACATCGCAGGAGGACGCCGGTGGCAGGCCCCGGTCCGTGGTCACCGGCCGCCGCGACGGCTGCAGCATCGAGATCCGCGTGGGCCACCACAGACCCGTCGTGTACTTCGACGGGCGGACGCCGGCGATGGCCTTGTACGAGCCGGAGGAGTTCCAGTGGCCGGAGCCGGTGTGCACAGCCGAAACCGTCACGCCCGGATATGTGCTGTGCTACGAGTGCGACGGTCTGGGTTGGTGCCCCGGATGCGGGGGACGCGGCTGGGTGCACGACGAGGTCCGCGGGCGGAAAAACTGCTCCGCATGCCACCGCGACCGCGTCTGCCTGATCTGCCGGGGAGCGGCGCAGCTCGCGATCTCCCAGTTGTCGCCGTACCAGCGGGGCTACTACCCCGAATTGGGCTAGCTTGACCTGCCCGTGGCCTGGGCGGGTGCCGACCCCCGTGCGGCACCCTGCAGCAGTGGGCGTCCTACGCGCCGGTGCGGGGCGGCAGCCAGTGGTGTGCGGTGAAGTCGCCCTTTTCCAGGGTTTCGAAGGGAGCACTGCTCACGCACTTGCCGACACTGTTGACAGGGAGGCCGTCCATGGCCCAGCTGTAGCCGAGCCGGTCCTTCTTTCCGCCCTTGCCTCCGTCGAGGACGGTGAAGCCGAATCGCTTGCCCTTCAGCTCGGCTGCAGAGGGCATCGGTATGCCCGGTGCGACCTTGACTTGGGCGTCGGTGACGACCCCGGTCGCCACGGCGACCGGTCCGCCGGTCAGCAGGCAATCGATGCGCCCCTTGAACCGCACGTCGAATTCCTTGCCGTACTGGTGGCTGACATCGAAGGTCCCTTGAGCCTTGTCCGCGAAACCGTGCGCGTCGATGGCGAAGTGGACGTCGTCGCCGGGCTTCCGCTGCAGCTTGGCGGAGCCGGCGAGGGAAGGCTCGTCCTTGGTCTGCGCTGCGGCTGTCCCACTGGTCGTAGTGACGCCGGCGATGACGGCCGCGCACACGCCCAGGGAGAGGGCGACGGTGGCGAAGGAACGGCGGCGGGTCCGGGACATTGATCCTCCTGGTGGCAAGGGGAGCGGCCGGGTCCGTGTCGGTCAGCATCCGGCGTGACCTCCCGGCCGCTCACATCCAGGCTGTCGTCTCCTGCACCACACCGCGTCATCTCTCGGACGGCTTCCCCTCCGCCACACGGTGGAACAACGTTCCTCATCCGCGGCGACGCCGGTCTCATATCTCTGCGGTACGCGTACGTGCGCCCGGGGCGGCGGCCTCGAGGGGAGGGAGACGGATCTCCCGAGCGAGTACGTCCGCCTGCGCGCGCAGTTCCGCGACCGGGAGCGCGAAGAGCATCATCAGCTCGGACCGGAGCTGCCGGCCGTAGCCGCGCTCGCCCGCACCCGCTGCCGCATCTGCAGCCGACGTGACCACCGCGTGACGCAGTCCAGTACGTCCCGGCGCGCGAGCGCGTCGGTGAGCGTACGTACGCCCTGGTGCCGCGCGCTGCTGACCACGCGTGCGCGCAGCTGTTCCACGCGACGGGTCGCTTCCGCACGCTCTGCCAGTGCCTCGGCAAGCCTCGCTGTCTCCATCTCCTGTCCGCCGTAAGCCTCACACGAGTAGGCGCACGCAGTGCCTGCCCGCCGGCCGGCCTGCTCAGCCCAGCGACCGGGCGTACGTCACGAACACCCGCTCCGTTGCGAAACCCATCTGTTCGTAGAGCTTCAGGGCCCCGGTCGGGTTGGCGGCATCGACGACCAGCTCCGCCTTGTCGTACCCCTGGCGCCCGGCCTCGGCCAGCGTGTGTGCCAGTAGGGCGCGCGCCGCGCCCCGGCCCCGGTGGGTCGGCCGGGTGCCGAGGTGGCCGATCGTGCACGTGCGACGCCCCGTGGCCGTGCCGTCGGCGACGTACTCGTCGGCGAGGAGATACGCCGCGACGCGGTCGTCGTCGGCGAGCAGCACCGCAGAGAGACCGGCGCGGAACGAATGGTGTCCGGTGAACCAGGTGCCCCAGTCGGTGGTGTCCGTCGCGGTGTGATTCCAGTGGTCGCGGAAGGCGTCGTTGTGCGCGCTGCGAGTTGCTTCGTCGAGGGCCGCCTCGAAGGGCGCGAGGCGCAGGCCGACGGGCACGTCGGCGGTAGGCAGCCGGTCCGTGTGCAGGTCGTCGTGCGCCATGGTGAACCAGTAACGGCGGGGCTCGAACCCGGCGTGCTCGGCCAGGGCCGCCAGCCCCGCGTTCGTGGATGCCCCATCGATCAGCAGCTCGCCCGGCACGCCGGGGTGACGCTCCGCCCGAATCGCGTCCGCGCGGTTGCACATCCAGCCGACCAGGCGCGTACCGATTCCCTGGCGGCGCCGGGCCGGATGAACAGCGGCGGCGGTGTCGAAACGGGCGATGTCCTGCACTCCCTCCGGCTCGTACAGCATCGCGTACGCCACCAGCCGCGATCCTTGCCAGACACCGACGGTGTTGTGCGCCAGGTCCAGCTTGGGGTCGGTGAGCTCATGGAGGGCGTCAGTTTCGTCCTCGTGCAGGCCTGACCTGTCGGCGCGCTCGACCTCTGCGCGCAGGGTCGCAAGGTCCCGGGCATCGGCTGTGTCGAGCGGCTTGAGCGTGGCATTCACCTGGCAAACAGTACAAAGAGGCGGAAGGCTGTGGCGAAGGATTTTTTGGGCAGGCCTCACGGGGCTGCTCCGGGCGGCCGGATGGGGTCTTCGGCCACAACAAGTGTGGTCGGGCATCCGGATCGGCTCAGATGACGCACAGACCGGCCGTGCCGAGAACAACCAGCGCCACGAGCTTCAGCAGTTCGAGGTCGAGGTAAAAGCGGTGGGGGACGTATGGCCTTTGACGGCCCCGTACGGACAGTAGTGCGGGGGCGGCCAGCCTCATCGCTGGGCGATTCTTGCCAGGACGAGCCGCAGCAGGATGAGCCTGCGGGCAGGAAGTGGTCACGGACAGGGGCTGTGATGGCGTACGGTGGGGACTGCCGACGCGGGGTGGAGCAGCTCGGTAGCTCGCTGGGCTCATAACCCAGAGGTCGCAGGTTCAAATCCTGTCCCCGCTACTGCCCAGCAGGGCCCGGATCCGTCGGGATCCGGGCCCTGCTGCATCCGTACTGCGCCCGATCCGACGGCTACGGCCCACGCCCCGCTGCACCGCACCGCCTTGTCATCCTCGGGGCCATGCCCCATACGGAGACGGCCGAGGGCTGGTACGACGACGGTGAGCCGACCCCGATCCCAGCGACCCCTGCGGGATGGGACGGGCTGATTGCGTCGCCGAGGTGGAGCTGCATCGACCGCGGCTTCTCCGGCACCACCCGCCGCATCTGGAACGGCCTGAACCAGGCCCTGGCCGCCGTCTGGGCCGGGACCGTGTCTTCACCGTCACCAAGTCCGACCGGTTCGCGCGCTGCTCAGCCCGCCGCGGAACACCTCCTTGACGAGCCTCTGCTTCACCTTCTCAAAGGCCTCGGCGATGGCGGGCCAGTCGAGCTCGGCGTCCCCGGAGGTGAGCGAGCCGGTCAGGGTCTTACTGCCGTCGGGCGTGCTGTACATCAGTGTTGCCCAGCCGCCCAAGCCGCCATTGTGCTGGAGGATGGTGCCGCCCCCGTCCGCCTCCTCCACGAACACACCCAGGCCGTAGCCCACCTTGGGGTGCGGCGTGCGCATCTCGGCCAGCAGCGGGGCCGGCAGGAGCTTGCCGCCGTTCAGCGCGGAGAAGAACGTGTGGAGATCCTGGCTGGTCGAGATCATGTCACCGGCGGCGGAGATCCAGGAGGGGTTGAAGCGGGTGGTGTCGGCCACCTTCCGTTGGCCGGCGTCCTCGTACCCGTAGTGGCCGTGGGTCCTGCTGCCCGACCGGGCCTGCGCGATCTTGGACCGGGTCGCCGATCACGGCTTCAGTCCCGACTACGTGGCCGGTCAACGGGAGGGCCTCGTGCTGGCCCGGGCACTGATGCCGGAGATCTTCGACAGCTTCCTGACTCGCCTCGAACGGTCACTCGACGACCCCGAGTTCGTCGAGCTGACCAAGCGCGGCTGGGATGCGAGATCGTGGGATCCCGACGACCCGCGTATCGAGCCGCTGGCGTCCGCGCTGGCCGACAAGCTGCTGACCAACCGCGCCCTGCTGGCGATGCCGACCGGCTTTCAGAACCGGCGCGACGCCGCCGCCCGGTACGGACTGGTCAACCACCACGGGGAAGACCAGGGACCATCCATCGCCCGGTTGAACGCCCTGGTCGAGATGAACCTGCGCGCGGCCGGCATCGACATCCTGCATCAGTGACGGCTGCCCGGCAGGCCCGGTGCTGCGGCGGGACGCCCGCCTGGAACCGCTTCTCCCTGCGGCGGCGGCAGATCCGACACACCATTCCGGGGCGCAGGACCGACCAGCAGGCCGGCTGCCGGCGGCACGGGAGCCGAGGCGGTTGCCCTGCTACTCCATGCGGTGGATCTCCATGGGCGGCGCCTCCGCCGCATGGGGGAGGCGGATCACGCGGCAGCCTGATCCCTGCGCGCTGCGGGTCCAGAACAGTGGGCCCATGGCAATCAGCGAGATGAGTCCCACGACGGCGGTCGAGGGGATCGAGCGGCCTGTGCCGCTGGGAACGACGCCGGCCCTTCCGCCGTTTCCCGGCAGTCAATTGCGACCGATGAGGGACCAGAGGGACCATCTGTGACGTTTTTGCTCATGTCGTTCCCGGCATTCGCTTCTCTCCTGGTCTTGTTCGCCCTGCTCGAGAGCGCGTGGCGGTGGTTCACAGGGCTGGGCTTGATGCCGTGGCTGCGCAGGCGCACGGGACAGTCGCTGTCGAGCATCGCCTTCGACGAGTTCACGGCGGTCGTGAATGGAAACAAGACGGTGGAGCTGGAGCAGCGAAGGGTGGAACTGCTGCAGCGGGACGACGAGAGCGACGGTGCACCGCCCCGCTCCAGCATCGACCTCACCAAGGGCACGGCGTTCATCGTGCTGCCACAGGAGACGGATGGCCCGTGCTGCGCTGACCGGCGTGATGCCTGTGAGAGCCGACGGTGAGACTTCAACCGAGGGGAACGGGTGCGGAACCGTCCACGCTGTGGGGACGTATCGCGTGCTCGTGGGCGGCCGCGTTCGCCGGGTTGCACTTCTACTGGGCCGTCGGCGGTGACGTGGGGCTGAGCGTCTCCGCCGGCCCGCTGGCCACCGAGCGCCCGCTGTGGTTCGTCGTAGCCGGCCTGTGGGGTGTGGGCGCGCTCTGCCTGCTCGGCGCCTGGCTGGCATGGCTGCTTGCCCGGTCCAGGCTCCAAGGCATTGCCGCTGCTCTGGCCAGGTGGCTGGGGTGGAGCGTCAGCGCCCTCCTACTGGCCCGGGGCATCGGTATCGAGGTGCTGCTGTTGACCAACACGGCGCACCTGGACACTTCGGTGAGCGTGGGGCAGCGGGTCTGGACGCTGGCTCTCTGGAACCCCTGGTTCATCGCCGGGGGACTGGCCTTCGGCCTCGCCGCCCTTCGGTCCAGCAGGCATACCGACGCAGGACTGCCACCCCCGTCCAGAAGCTGATTGCGGGCGGGTGCCGTCAGCTGGGGATTTGTCCTTGTGTGAGGCGGCCTCGGTGCGGCGGCGGCCCTGTGGTTGTCGGTGGTGCCTCGCGGCGACGGGTCGAGAGGGCGTGGGCGATGCAGGCTGTAATGGCGGGGGTGATCGCGGTCATCTCCGGGCGCCAGCCCGGGACGGCATTCACCTCGCAGATGGTGAAGGTGTCCCCGGAGGCGAACAACAGGTCCACCCCGGCGATGTCCAGGCCCAGGGCGCGGACCGCGCGCACCGCCAGCTCTTCTGCCTGCGGAAAGCGGCCCGCGCAGAGCGTGGCGGAGCCGCCCTTGGCGATGTTGGCGGTGAGAGTGCCGTTACGGGAGGTGTGCAGTACGGCGCCCACCGGTTCGTTGCCGACCACGACGACGCGCAGGGTACGTCCGTGCGAATGGGCGACGTGCTCCTGGAAGAGAAACGGCGCCTCCTGTGTGAGGCTGCCGGCCACCTCGCTGAGCAGGTGCGGGTCGGGGGCCAGGAAGACCTGCCCGCCCTTGGCGCCGCTGACGGACTTCACTACGCACGGCGTACCCAGGTGGGGGCTGCGCACGACGCCTTCCAAGGGGGCGGTGGCGTAGGAGATGGTGTCGGGCACCGGCAGTCCGGCCAGGGCGAGTTCTTGCAGCTGCCAGACCTTGTTACGGGACTTGAGCTGGGCGTCGACTGTGTTGATGAGGGTGCTGCCCATGTGCTCAAGGTGCCGTAACAAGGTCACCTCGCGGTCGTTGCGCATGGGTCCGGCCACCTGGCGAACGCACACCACCTCGGGAGCGGGGAGGTCCGCGCCCCCCAGGGTGCGCAACACCAACCGGCCGCCTTGGACACCGAAGAGCAGCTCGTCGGTGTGCCAGACCGCGAAGCGGGGGCCGTACGTATCGGCAAGGGCTGCTGCCAGTTCCCGAGTGGACCGGCGCAGCACAGCCGGCCGCTGCCGCACCAGCATCCACACGTCGGCGGGTGCCGGGATCGTCGGCAGGGCACGGGGTGGTGTGACCACGCTGGCTCCTCACCTCTTTGCCGCCCACTGCCTGCGGGCCGTCGAGGGGGCCAGTGTCTCAGTTCCGTGATCGCGGTGTCACGACGGGTAGAACGCGGCGCCGGTGTCGGGGTCGTCCTGCTGGGCAGGAGGACGCCGAGCGCCGAACGCCGACAGGCCCCAGGCGACTGACTCCCGTTCCCGCGCACATCGCCTATTCGAGCAAGCGTCCGACCTCCAAGCTCTGGCCGCGGTGGTGGGGCTGCTGCCGCAGGCCGCGCCGCTGGTGGCCCCGGCGGCCTGGGGCCCGGTCGTCGGCCGGGGGAGCCGACTGCCGGCCCTGGCGCTCGCTGCCGCGCTTCCCGTGGTGGTCACGATCGCCTGGATGGCGCTGCCCGACATCCGGCCTGGCCATTCGGTTCGGCTCTTCGGTGGGCTCCAGCCTGGTCCTCACCCTGGCGTGTGCGCTCGCCCCGGCGCCGGTGGGCACGCTCGCACGCCAGGACGATCGGTTGTTGCGCGCCGAGCGGGAGCGTGCGTGGGTCGCGAGCGGGCGCGGCGGGCCGATGTGGAGTCGGCCCAGTTGCGGGAACGTTCACGGATGGCGACCGAGATGCACGACGGGCTCGGCCACCGGCTCTCCCTGCTCAATCTGCGCACCGGCGGCCTGGAGGCGGAACTGGAGGCGACGACCCCCATCTGTGCCCGGAGGCGGAACAGATCCGTCTGCTGAGGCGCCAGGCATGCTCATGGTCCGGGGGCCGGGGGCCGGGGACACGACGATCGCGGACCTGGCGGTGGCCACGGGCTGCGGCCAGATCAAGACCGGATCACTGTCCCGCTCCGACCGCACCGCCAAGTACAACCAACTCATCCGCATCGAGGAGCCGTTGGGCGTCGGCGCCCAGTACGCAGGCGCGGAAGAGCTTCGGCACTGCCACCGCAGCAGCCCTGGTCATCTGGCTCCGCACATGATCGCCCACACGAGGCCTAGGCGAAAGCGAAGACGACGACGAGCAGCACAACGAGAAGGGCGAACGTCTCCCACCGGGTCGCACGGCTGAGGGTACGCATCGATATGGGCTTTCCGGACCGCGAGGTCCGTGACTGGCTTGGGGCGGCGTCATCGGACGTGGTGTCGCTCATCCCTCCATGCTAGCCGCGTCGCACCTGGTGCTCGCGTCCACGACCGCCACGGCACCCGTTGATCAAGACAGTAATCCGGCCCCCACGCATCAGACGACGATCGCCCGGACAGGTTCTAACCCTGGGCCCTCGGCGCCCGCTGGTGCGACTACGTCCCGCTCGCCGGGACCCTGGAGCAGGCCGTCAGCCTGGTGCGGCTTGCCAACAGGAGTGGGTGGACTGCGAAGGCTCTGTGTTGCCGGCCCGGGGTTGTTTGCGGGTCTCAGCCGGGGGCCGTACCCGCTGGGGGCCACTGCGGGTCCAGGAGCCGGTCGAGCCAGCCAGCTCGCCCCGTGCCTGCAGACCCCGCGTCGGCACAGGCCACCCGCCCTCCTCAGGGTCGGGGATCACCGACACGTAGGCACTGACCCGGCCCGGACACACCACGGGCCCCGGAGGGCCAGTCATGACACCTCCGGGGCCCGCATACGCAGTCGCACCGTCCAACGACGCCGCGACGCCGGCGTTACACGGCGCCAACCAGTCTCCGGTCGGCGCGCTCAGGTCTCCTCGGCCCGCGATGGCTCCGTCCGATGAAAGCACTACACGCACCTGGACACCGGGCCGACGCGGCCCATGTGCCGGCACGCTGACCCAGGTCGCCGGCGAGTCGATCGACCTCTGCCACCCGCGCCGCGCCCAGGCCATTGCAGACGGTGCGCGCTGCGCAGGCCCGGGCGGCGTGGTGAACGCGAAGGGAACCCCGCCGGCCGGGCGGACGCCGGGGGGCTCCCGAGGCGTCAGTTCATCAGCAGCAGCCGCGTGTTCGGGACCAGCTTCCGGTTTACGCTGGTGCTCTGCACGAAGATCGTGAAGTCGTCGTTGTGGTCCGGCTTGATGCGGACTTCCATGTCCGGCAGGCCGAGCAGGGCCCGGGCCTCCGGCCCCGTGTACACCCGGTCCGTTTTCTTCTCCAGCACCGCAATCTGCTTCCGTGCCTGGATTTTTTCCGACTTGCTCAGCTGGTAGAACGCACCACCGGTACGGTAAGTGTGCCCGCATTCGATGACCCAGTCCCGGATGGCCGCTTCGCGAGCCACCGGAATCAGCTGGTATTCCGACGGGTCCGCCGGGGTGAGACCGGCTGCCTTGATGGTGTCCTCATTGACCGCCTCCGCACCCGTGGAGAACACCGCCCGCGATCCCCGGATGCCCTGGGTGCGGCCCACCATGAATTTCTCGGTGGCCTCCTGGATGACCTGGCCGGCCTCCTCCAGGCCCTGCGTGCTCGTGGCGTCCCAGATGGCGATGTTGTCCTTCGGGAAACCGCACTGCATGGCCTCGCGCTTGCCCATCTGGTCCGGCACAAGAACGGCCAGCGTCCAGTTGTCCTCCTGCGTCTCGATCATCTCGGCCACGGCCCGCACCAGTTCACGCTGGTCCCTGCTGGGGGCATCCGGGCAGTGATGACTTGCGTTCTCCTGCCCGTCGGTCAGTACGAACGTCAGGAAGCTGTGGTCGCCGTACAGCTGAGCTGTCTGCGCCAGCTCCCGCTGCGACTTCAGTGCAGCCGCCAGCAGGGCCGTCATTCCGCCGACCCGGTACAGCTGCTTCAGGGACGGCATACGCAGCACGTCCTTGTCGTAAATGACGCACTCCACCGTGTCCGCGAAGACGTACACCGTGACGCGGGTTTCCTGGTCCAGTTCCTCCGACCGGCGGGCCAGATAGGCGATCTGCTGGTCGGCTACCTCGACGACCTTACGGCTCAGGTGTGACATCGACGAACTGGCATCCAGCACAAGAGCAACGTGGTTGATGTAGTTCTGGTTTCCGGACATGACAGCTCCCCCTTGTTCTCCGACTCGGTGCTCCGATCCTCCCACCCACCACTGACAATCGATCTTGGATGCCAGGCGGGGTGCAGACCCGGGGGGGGAGAGAGGACTGACCCGCGACGTGGCGCTCCCATCGCGCCGCGCCGTCCAGGGCCGGGGGCCCTCGCCGGGCGTCAGGATCAGCGGCTGGCACCGCAACTGCTCATAGCCCACCGGCGACGGGCCCGCGCAGGGGTGCGCGCTGCTCACGACTGCGACCAGGTGGTTGCGCCCGATCGGCCCGGACACCGATCGACTATTTCGACCTCTCGTTCTCATCGGGCCCCTGCAGCTGCGCGGAAGCCCCTGCACTGCGTGGCGCCGCCTGCGAGGCCCAACCCGCGGGCAGGACAGGGGACGGCATCGGTGGTAAAGTACCGTGGTTTACTTCGCTCTTCTGCGGCAGTTTCATGTCGATCCTCATCCGCACGCCCCAGGATCTTCGCAAGGCAGGCGGGTGGAGCGCCGCCGCACACCGGCGGGTGCAGACACAGGTAGGGGGTACCGCCGTGTCCGACCAGGATCTCACCTACGCACCGCTCGGCTTCACCAAGGAGAGCTGGGCCACCTTCGCCCGAGACGGCATTCTGATCATCGAAGATGCCCTCAAACCCGATCAGATCCAGCCCCTCGTCGAGGCTCTCGAAGAACAACCACGAGGAATGGGCTGGAACATCGTGGAGTCCGACCCCCGGTTCGCCGAGCTGATCGACGGCCCCGCCCACGTGGGCTACGTCTACGACGTCTACGGCGAGATGCTGAAACTGCTGCGCAGCCAGTCATTCAAGCGGGAGCCGGGCCGGCAGATGCGCGTCCGCTGGCATTTCGACGGCCCGCGCGCGCTGCCTTTCGAGGTCTTCGGCGGCAAAGCCCCCCTGCGCATCAAGGTGGGGTACTGGCTGACTGCCCTCCCCCATGCCGACATGGGGAACCTGGTCTACATCCCGGGAAGCCATCGCAACCGGCCGTACCTGTCGCAGTATCACACCCACGACCCGAGCCAGGACGAGCGTCACCTCACGGTGAAACCAGGTTCGATGACGCTCATGTGGAGCGGCTTGTGGCACCGGGTCGCGGAGAACCGAAGCGAGGTGACGCGCCTCAACCTCTTCTATGAATACGGCCCTACGTGGATCGTTGCGTGCGACAGGTTTCGCTCGACCCCGCATTGGGCCTCGTCCCTCTCCCGCACCCGCCGCATCCTGATGCGGGACTACGGTAAGCCGAACGACGCTTTCAGGCCACCCAAGGAGGACGTGCCGATCTACGTGCCCCGCCCCGGTGAGCCCGACCTGGAGGCAGGGAGGTACGCCGAGCATGTTCCGGCCGCGTTGCGGAAACGCAGCACCTGGCTCGAACAGCAGGGAATCCTGTGACGTCGGCTTGGTCGCGCCGGTGACTCGGGCGTCTTGTGCTGTTCACTGATCCAGGCGTTGCAGGTCCCTGGAGGAGGCAGGAATGGCGCCATCGGGTGTAGACGATGTTCTGCCGTTGACGCCGATGCAGGAGGGGCTGCTTTTCCACTCCCTCTATGACCGCACCGGTATTGATGTGTACACCGGGCAACATATTTTTGACCTGCGCGGCCCGCTGGACGCACCGCTGTTGCGCCGGGCGGCGCAGAGCTTGCTGGAACGTCATCCGAATTTGCGGGCCGGGTTTCCCCGGCTGAAGTCAGGCCGACCGGTGCAGATCATTCCCCGGCACGTCACCTTGCCGTGGGAAGAGGTTGACCTGTCGGGGACGAGCCGGACCGAGGCCGCGGTCGAGGCCGAAGTGATGCGGCTGGCAGCCGTGGAGCGGGCTCGCCGGTTCGATCTGTCGCGTCCGCCGTTGCTGCGTTTCGCCCTGCTCCGTCTAGGGTCTGCGCACCATCGTCTGATCATGACGAGCCATCACATCCTCCTCGACGGCTGGTCGCTGCCGGTCCTGGAAGAGGAGCTGTCCGCTCTCTATGTGAGCCGTGGAGATGCTGCTGCGCTGACTCCGGTCACTCCGTACCGGGACTATCTGGCTTGGCTGGCGGGCCGGGATCAGCGGGCTGCCGAGGTGGCGTGGGGGGAGGCGTTGGCCGGTCTGAGTGGTCCGACTCGCCTGGCGCCGGTCGATTCCCGCCGGGATCCGGTGGTTCCGGAACGGACTTCTTTCACTCTGTCGCGGGAGTTGACGGCTGCTCTGCATGATCTGGCCCGCGGCAATGGCCTGACGCTCAATACGGTGGTGCAGGGGGCTTGGGGTGTCCTGCTGAGTCGGATGAGCGGGGATATGGATGTGGTCTTCGGGTCCGTGGTCTCCGGCCGGCCTCCTGATATTCCCCGGGTCGAGACCATGGTGGGGTTGTTCATCAATATGGTGCCGGTCCGGGTGCGGCTGGACCCCGCCGAGTCTCTGATCGGCATGCTCACCCGGCACCAGGACGAACAGTCCGTCCTCACAAGCCATCAGCATATTGGGATTGCGAGCATCCACCGGCTGACCGGCATCAGTGAACTGTTCGACACCGTCATGGCATTCGAAAGCTATCCACGCACCCACGACACCGAATCCAGCCCCGAACGCTTGCGGATCAGCACCGTCAGCGGCCGCGCAGCGACCCACTATCCCTTGACTCTCGCGATCAACCCCGGACCGGAGCTTCGCCTGCGGCTGGACTACCGGCCCGACCTCTTCACAGACTCGGCGATCGACGACCTCGCCACACGGCTGACCTGCACCCTCAAGGTGATGGCCGCTCATCCCGAGCGTCCTTTGAGCAAGGTCGATATCTTCACAGAGGCCGAACGCCGACGGATCCTTGTGGAGTGGAATGGCACGGAGTGTGCGCTGCCGGCGGTGACGTTGCCGGATCTGTTCGAGGAACAGGTCGCGCGTGCTCCGGGCAATACTGCGCTGGTGTTCGGCGATGCATCCCTCACCTATGGTGAGGCCGATGCCAGGGCAAATCGCCTGGCGCATCATCTGATCGCCCTGGGAGCCGGTCCGGAGCGTGTCGTCGCCGTCGCACTTCCGCGTTCCATGGAACTCGTGGTGGTGCTGCTCGCGATCCTGAAGAGCGGGGCGTCCTACCTTCCGCTCGACGCCGATCAGCCGCGTCGGCGCTCGGAATTCGTTCTCGGTGACATACGGCCGCTGCTGATGGTGACCGACACCCGCACTGGGAGCGCTGTCCCTGATATCGGCGCCGTACGGCGGGTAGTGATCGATGATCCCGTATCCCTGAGGACATTGGAGGGGTATCCGGCGACCAGCCCGACCGATACGGACCGCATCAGCCCGTTGCTGCCCGCTCATCCTGCCTACCTCCTCTACACCTCCGGATCCACGGGAACCCCCAAGGGAGTGGTGACCTCTCACCGGGGAGTCGTGCGTCTCCTCGTGAGTACTGACTACGTCGATTTCAGCCCTCACAGAACGTTCCTTCAGATTCATTCGACTTCCTTCGACGCCGCCACGTTCGAGATCTGGGGGCCACTCGTCCACGGCGCCCGCTGTGTGCTGATGCCGCCAGGTCCGCCGACGGTGGCGACACTGAGTGAAGTGCTGCGACGGAGCCGGGTCGACACCTTGTCACTCACCGCCACTCTGTTCAATGTGGTCGTCGACCAGTGCCTGGAGGCGTTCTCGGGGGTACGGCAGCTGCTCGTGGGCGGCGAGCCCGTCTCGGTCGCTCATATTCGCCGGGCTCTGGAAGGGCTTCCGGAAACCACGATCACCCAGTGCTACGGTCCGACGGAAACCACCACGTTCGCCAGTTCCTATCGTGTGCCGCGTGACCTTGCTGGTGACGTGGTGAGGGTGCCGATCGGTCGTCCGATCGTGAATACGCGGGCGTTTGTGCTGGATGGTGTCTTGCGGCCGGTGCCGGTGGGTGTGGTGGGTGAGTTGTATGTGGGTGGGGCGGGTCTGGCGCGGGGGTATGCGCGGCGGCCTGGTCTGACGGCGGGGCGGTTCGTGGCGAGTCCGTTCGGTCCGCCGGGGGCGCGGTTGTATCGGACGGGGGATCTGGTCCGCCGGCGTGGTGACGGCAACCTGGAGTTCGTCGGCCGGGTGGATCATCAGGTGAAGGTCCGGGGTTTCCGCGTCGAGCCGGGCGAGGTCGAGGCAGCGCTGGTCCGACATCCGGATGTCGCCCAGGCCGTGGTGATCGCCCGGGAGGACCGGCCCGGAGAGCGTCGTCTGGTCGCCTACGTCGTCCCCGTGAGCGAACGCGACTGCCCGCCTGCCCCCCTGCGGGAGTTCCTGCGCCAGCAGATGCCGGACTATATGGTCCCGGCGATATTTGTGATGCTGGACGAGCTGCCTTTGACACGCCACGGGAAGCTGGACCGGGAATCCCTGCCTCTTCCGGGGCACGGAGCAGCTACTTCGGGGCGGTTGCCGCGCACTTCCCGCGAGCGGGTTCTCTGTGAGCTGTTCGCTGACGTATTGGGCGTATCCGAGGTAGGCATTGACGACGATTTCTTCGTACTGGGTGGGGACAGCATCGTCTCGATCCGGCTGGTGAGCCGGGCCCGGGCCGCGGGCATGGTCTTCTCGGTCCGGGATGTCTTTGCCCACCGCACGGTCGCGGGACTGGCCGGCATGGCCGGCGATGTCGCCGAGGCGGTCCCCGAGGCGCCCGAGGCAGGGATCGGGATGGTCGAGCCGATGCCGGTGATGCGTCGGCTGGGCGCTCGTAGTGCCGGCTTCGGCCGCTTCTACCAGTCTGTACTGCTGCAGGTTCCTCAGGCGCTGGGTGCCGGCCGGCTGAGTGCCGCGCTCGGGGCCGTACTGGATCACCATGACGCATTGCGGTCCCGCCTGGTGCCTCCGCGTGACGACCTCTCCGACGGGGAGTGGTCGCTTGAGGTACTTCCGGCGGGCTCGGCGTCACCGGCAGGTCTGGTGCGGCGGGTGGATGTGAGCGCCGTGGCTGCCGGGAGGCTGCGCGGAGCGGTCGAGTGTGAGGTGGAGGCGGCGGCGGGACGGCTGGATCCGGCAGCGGGGGTGATGGTCCAGCTGGTGTGGTTCGATGCCGGTCCGGGGTGTCCTGGCCGACTGCTCGTGATGGTGCATCACCTGGTGGTGGACGGGGTGTCCTGGCGGATTCTGGTGCCGGATCTGGCTGCTGCTTGGGAGACGGCCGGCGTCGGCAACCCCCACCCACTGGACCCGGTGGGGACGTCGCTACGTGCCTGGTCGAAGATCCTGCTGGCCGAAGCTCGGACTCCTCGGCGGGTGGCGGAGGCAGCCTGGTGGCAGCGGATGCTGAGCGCTGCTGCTGAACCGCTGTTGACGGATCGGTGTCTGGATCCGGGACGGGATTCACTCGGGACGGTGCGGCGTCTGAGGAGGGTCCTGTCTCCGGGGGTGACGGGTCCATTGCTGGGTGCTGTACCGGCGGTGTTCCACGGTCGTGTCAATGACGTTCTGCTGGCGGGGCTGGCGTTGGCCGTGGGGCGCTGGCGCGGTGAGCACGGTCGTGGTGGGGGCGGTTCGGTTCTGGTTGACGTTGAGGGTCATGGGCGGGAGGAGTTCGCTGAGGGCGTGGACCTGTCCCGGACTGTGGGTTGGTTCACGTCGGTGTTTCCTGTCCGCCTCGATCCGGGTGCGGTGACCTGGGGTGGTGGCCGTGGTGCTGGTGAGGGGTGGGGGCGAGCGGTCAAGCGGGTGAAGGAGCAGTTGCGGGCCGTGCCGGATCACGGGATCGGGTTCGGTCTGCTGCGGTATCTCAACCCTGGGACGGGTGCGGTCCTGGCAGGTCTGCCGAGGCCGCAGATCGGTTTCAATTACCTGGGGCGTTTCACTGCTCCGGACAGCGGGGCGGGTGGGGAGTGGCTGCCGGCCCCCGAGGCTGATGTGGTGAGTGCGGGTGGCGATCCGCGGATGCCGTTGATGCATGGCCTGGCAGTGACGGCGCTGGTGCGTGATGAGGGTGGGGAATCCCGACTGGAGGCCACCTGGAGCTGGTCGTCATCGCTGTGGTCCCAGGCGGATGTGGAGGAGATCGCCGGATACTGGTTCGAGGCGCTGGAGGCCCTGGTCGAGCACGGCACCCGGCCCGGAGCCGGAGGCCACACCCCCACCGACTTCCCGTTGGTGTCCCTTTCGGCGACAGAACTCGAGCAACTGGAAGCCGCACAGCCTGGTCTGAGTGACGTCTGGCCGTTGACATCGATGCAGGAAGGGCTGCTCTTCCACGCCCTGTACGACCGGACCGGTGTCGACGTGTACGCCGGCCAGCTCATTTTCGATGTGCGTGGTGTGCTGGAAGTCCCGCTGTTGCGTTCGGCCGTGCAGGCTCTGCTGGAGCGCCATCCGAACCTGCGAGCTGGATTCCCGCAGCTGGATTCCGGGCAGCCGGTGCAGGTCATTCCCCAAGATGTCGCTCTTCCATGGAAAGAGATCGATCTGTCGGGGACAGGCGGGTCCGAGGCCGAGGCCGAGGTCGAGGCCGAAGTGATGCGGCGGGCGGCCGTGGAGCGGGCTTCTCGATTCGATCTGTCGCGTCCGCCGTTGCTGCGTTTCGCCCTGCTCCGTCTGGGACCTGGGCACCATCGTCTGATCATGACGAGTCACCACATCCTCCTCGACGGCTGGTCATTTCCGATTCTGGAACAGGAACTGACTGCCCTCTACGCCGGAGGCAGGGACACCGCCGTTCTTCCTCCGGCCACTCCGTACCGGGACTATCTGGCCTGGCTGGCGGGCCGGGATCAGCAGGCTGCCGAGATGGCGTGGGGGGAGGCGCTGGCCGGTCTGAGTGGTCCGACTCGCCTGGCGCCGGTCGATTCCCGCCGGGATCCGGTGGTTCCGGAACGGACTTCTTTCACTCTATCGCGGGAGTTGACGGCTGCTCTGCATGATCTGGCCCGCGGCAATGGCCTGACGCTCAATACGGTGGTGCAGGGGGCTTGGGGTGTCCTGCTGAGTCGGATGAGCGGGGATATGGATGTGGTCTTCGGGTCCGTGGTCTCCGGCCGGCCTCCTGATATTCCCCGGGTCGAGACCATGGTGGGGTTGTTCATCAATATGGTGCCGGTCCGGGTGCGGCTGGACCCCGCCGAGTCCCTGATCGGCATGCTCACCCGGCTCCAGCACGAACAGTCCGCTCTCACTCCGCACCAGCACTTCGGGCTCGCCCGGATCCACCGGCTGACGGGTATCAGCGAACTGTTCGACACCGTCGTCGTATTCGAAAGCTATCCGCGCCCTCACGACACCGGGCCCGGTCCTGGAGGGTTGCAGATCACGCCTGTCAGCGGCCGCGCGGCGACCCACTATCCCCTGACTCTCGCGATCAACCCCGGACCGGAACTTCGCCTGCGGCTGGACTACCGGAATGACCTCTTCGAGCACTCCGACATCGACAACCTCACTACGCGATTGACCCGCATCCTCGAGGTCCTGGTCACCACCCATGCCGATCAGCCTCTGAGTAAGGTCGATTTCCTTACTGCGACTGAACGTCAGCAGATTCTCGCCGAGTGGAATGACACGGGGTGTGCGCTGCCGGCGGTGACGTTGCCGGATCTGTTCGAGGAACAGGTCGCGCGTGCTCCGGGCAATACTGCGCTGGTGTTCGGTGATGCATCCCTCACCTATGGTGAGGCCGATGCCAGGGCGAATCGCCTGGCGCATCATCTGATCGCCCTGGGAGCCGGTCCGGAGCGTGTCGTCGCCGTCGCACTTCCGCGGTCGTCGGACCTGGTAGTGGTGTTGCTGGCGGTCTTGAAGAGTGGGGCCGCCTATCTGCCGCTCGATCTCGATCAGCCGCGTCGGCGCTTGGAATTCGTCCTTGGCGACATCGATCCGTCGCTCGTGGTGACGGACACGCACAGTGCGAGAGGTGTCCCGGGCACTGGTGGGATACGCCGGGTGGTGATCGACGATCCCGGGACCCTGAGGACACTGGACGCGTTCCCCGCAACCAGCCCGACCGATACGGAGCGCATCACCCCCCTGCTGCCCACTCATCCTGCCTACCTCCTCTACACCTCCGGATCCACCGGAACCCCCAAAGCCGTGGTGATGCCGGGGCGCACGCTGGTGAATCTCGTGCGGTGGATACACCGTGGTGTTACGGGTGGTCGCGGGAAGAGGGTTGCGCAATTCGCGGCGATAACCTTCGATGTCTCGGCGAAGGAGATCCTGGCGACGCTCACCTGCGGTAAGGCGCTGGTGATCGCACCCGACGAGGTCCGACGGAGTGCCGAACAGCTGGTGGCTTGGCTGGATAGACACCAGGTGGAAGAGATGTACGCTCCGAACCTGGTGATCGGGGCCTTGACCGAGGCCGCCGTCGAAGAGGGGGCGGACCTTCCGCGGCTGCGTGATATCACACAGGGTGGTGAGGCGTTGTCGTTGACCCACCAGGTCCGGCAATTCCACCAGGCTGTTCCCGGCCGACTGCTGCACAATCACTACGGCCCGACTGAAACGCACATGGTGGCCGCCTACGCGCTGCCCCCCGACGCCGGTGACTGGCCGTTGAACGTGCCGATCGGCCGGCCCATCGCCAATACACAGTTGTTTGTGCTGGATGGTGTTCTGCGGCCTGTTCCGCCCGGTGTGGTGGGTGAGTTGTATGTGGGTGGGGCGGGTCTGGCGCGGGGGTATGCGCGTCGGCCTGGTCTGACGGCGGGGCGGTTTGTTGCGAGTCCGTTCGGTCCGCCGGGGGCGCGGTTGTATCGGACGGGGGACCTGGTCCGCCGGCGTGGTGACGGCAACCTGGAGTTCATGGGCAGGGCGGATCACCAGGTGAAGATCCGGGGTTTCCGCGTCGAACCGGGCGAGATCGAGGCCGCGCTGGTCCGTCATCCGGATGTGGTGCAGGCGGTGGTGATCACGCGCGAGGACAAGACAGGGCACCGGCACCTGATCGCCTACGTCGTCCCCGCGAGCGAGGGCGCGAGCGAGGGCGACGGCCGACTGGATCAGCTGCGTGGGTTCTTGCGCCGGCAACTGCCGGACTACATGGTTCCGGCGGCGTTCGTCGTACTGGACAAGTTGCCCCTGACGCGGAACAGGAAACTGGACCGAACGGCTCTGCCGCTGCCGGAACTCGGCACGGCAGGCACCGGCCGAGCGCCGAGGACGCCGCAGGAAGAAGTGCTCGCGGGACTCTTCGCCGATGTGCTCGGCGTGGCGAGCGTCAGCATCGACGATGACTTCTTCGAGCTGGGTGGTCATTCGCTGTCGGCGACGCGACTGATCTCGCGCGTGCGGGCGGTGCTGGGGGCCGAGCTGGGCATCCGGGTGCTCTTCGAGGCGCCCACCGTGGCCGGGATGGCGAAGCGGCTGGACGCTGCCGCGGTGGCCAGGGCGCGCCTGGGCCGCGCGGCGCGACCGGAGAAGGTGCCATTGTCCTTCGGGCAGCGTCGGTTGTGGTTCATCGACAAGTTGCAGGGGCCGAGCCCGATGTATACGGTCCCTCTGGCCTTGCGGCTGTCGGGAGAGGTGGACCGAGAGGCGTTGCAGGCCGCGCTGAATGATGTCGTCGCCCGTCACGAGAGTCTGCGGACAGTCTTCGCCGAGGCCGACGGCGTGCCGTACCAGCAGGTGCTCGACGCGCGGTCGGCCGTCATGGGATTTGAGGTCGTCGCGACGAACACGGGGCAGCTGCCGGACACGCTGGCCGCCGTGGCCGGCCGCGGGTTCGACCTGGCGACCGAGCCGCCGATGCGGGCTTGCCTGGTGGTGACCGGGCCCCGGGAGCAGGTTCTGCTGGTGGTGCTCCACCACATAGCCGTCGACGGATGGTCGAAAGGCCCGCTGCTGCGTGACCTGGCGGACGCGTATGCCGCCCGCGCGGAAGGACGTTCACCCGCCTGGATGCCGTTGGCTGTGCAGTACGCCGACTATGCCCTATGGCAGAACAAGTTGCTCGGTGACCACGAGGACCCGGACAGCGGCCTTGCCCGGCAACTGCGGTACTGGACGTCCACTCTGGCCGGCGCGCCCGAGGAACTGGTTCTTCCCACCGACCGGCCCCGCCCCGCGGTGGCCTCCTACCAGGGAGACACCGTTGCCGTGGAGATCAGCCCCCAGCTGCATCGACGGCTGGCCCGGCTGGCCCGCCGCGGAGGGGCCACCGTCTTCATGGTGGTCCATGCCGCGCTCGCCGCGCTGCTGACCCGCCTGGGTGCAGGCACCGACATCCCCATCGGTACCCCGATCGCCGGACGTACCGACGATGCCCTGGACGGGCTGGTCGGCTTCTTCGTCAACACTCTCGTACTGCGTGCCGATACGTCCGGTGACCCTGCCTTTGCCGACCTCCTGGCCCGGGTCCGGGAGACCGACCTGGACGCTTACCTCCACCAGGACCTGCCCTTCGAACACCTGGTGGAAGTACTCAACCCGGCCCGCTCACTGGCCCGGCACCCGCTGTTCCAGGTCATGCTGGCCTTCCAGAACACGCTGGAAGAACAGGTGTCCCTGCCCGGACTCGAGGTCCGCCCTCACACGGTGAGCGTTACCACGGCCAAGTTCGACTTCGCGCTGAGCCTGCGGGAACACCGCACGAGGCAGGGCGAGTCCGGCGGAATCACCGGTGCTGTCCACTACGCCACCGACTTGTTCGACCGGAACACGGTCATGAGGATGGTGCAGTGCTTCATCGATTTGCTGACGGCTGTGACGGCCCACCCCGATCGTCCTTTGAGCAAGGTTGAGCTCGTCACGGGGACTGAACGTCACCGGATGCTGGTGGAGTGGAACGCCACGGGTCGCAGCCTGCCGGCGACGACCCTTCCGAAGCTCTTCGAGGATCAGGTCGCACGTGCTCCAGGAAGCGTCGCGCTGGCATACGGGGACGTCACCCTGACCTACGGTGAGCTCGATGCGCGGGCGAATCGTCTGGCGCGTCATGTCATCGGTATGGGGGCCGGGCCGGAGGACGTTGTCGCTGTTGCTCTGCCGCGATCGGTCGAGCTCGTGGTGGTGCTGCTGGCGGTTCTGAAGAGCGGGGCTGCCTACCTGCCGCTCGATCCCGACCAGCCGCGTGAGCGCGCGGAGTTCATCCTGGGCGACGTACAGCCATTGCTCCTGGTGACGGACATAAACACCGGGAGCGGTGTCCCGGACACCGGTGCGTTCCGCCGGGTGGTGGTCGACGATCCCGAGACAGAGAGGATGCTGAACGGATACCCGGTTGAGAGCCCCACCGATCCGGACCGCACCACCCCCTTGCTGCCTGCTCATCCTGCCTATTTCCTCTGCACTTCCGGATCGACGGGAGTTCCCAAGGCTGTTGTCGTCGAGCATCGTTCGCTGACGAATTATGTGGTGTGGGCGCGGGATCGCTACGGTGGCGTGCAGGGTGTGAGTTTGCTGCACTCTTCCCTTGCGTTCGATCTTCCTGTTACGGGTTTGTATACCTCGCTGGTTTCCGGTGGCTGTGTGCGTATCGCGTCACTGGAGGAGGGCGAGAGCGAGGGCGAGGGTGAGGGCTCGGGATTCGGCGCCGGCGCCGGGCTGCCGGTCACGTTTCTCAAGGGGACACCGAGTCACATTCCGTTGCTGATGGCATTGCCGGATGGGTATTCGCCTGCGGAGCAGTTGGTTCTCGGTGGTGAGCGGCTGGTGGGTGAGGCGCTGAGCGAGTGGCGTCGTCGTCATCCGGGAGTCGCCGTTGTGAACCACTACGGGCCCACCGAAACGACAGTCGGGTGTGCGGACTACTGGATCGGGCCGGACGACGCCCTTCCGCCTGGTCCTGTGCCCATCGGCCGACCGATCGGCAATGCACAGGTGTTTGTGCTGGACGGCGTCTTGCAGCCGGTGCCGGTGGGTGTGGTGGGTGAGTTGTATGTGGGTGGGGCGGGTCTGGCGCGGGGGTATGCGCGTCGGCCCGGTCTGACGGCGGAGAGGTTCGTTGCGAGCCCGTTCGGTCCGCCGGGGACACGGCTGTATCGCACAGGGGACCTGGTCCGCCGGCGCGGTGACGGCAACCTGGAGTTCGTCGGCCGGGTGGATCATCAGGTGAAGGTCCGGGGTTTCCGTGTCGAGCCGGGTGAGGTTGAGGCGGCGCTGGTCCGTCATCCGGATGTCGCCCAGGCCGTGGTGATCGCAAGGGAGGACCGGCCCGGAGATTGTCGTCTGGCCGCTTACGTGGTGCCCGTGAGCGAACGCGACTGCCCGCCTGACCCCCTGCGGGAGTTCGTGCGTCAGCAGGTGCCGGACTATATGGTCCCGGCGGCATTCGTGATACTGGACGAGTTGCCGTTGACGCGGAACGGGAAGCTGGACCGGAAATCCCTACCGGCTCCGGAATACGTTCCGGCCGGAGACGGCCGTGCGCCGAGGACGCCGCAGGAAGAAGCGCTCGTTGAATTGTTCGCCGAAGTGCTGCGGGTGGAGACCGTGACCATTGATGACGATTTCTTCGCCGTGGGTGGTCATTCGCTGCTGGCGATGCGGTTGATTGCCCGAGTGCGGGCGGTGCTGGGCGCCGAGCTGGGCATCCGCACGGTGTTCCAGGCCCCCACAGTGGCCGGCCTGGCAAAGCGCCTGGGGCCCGCGGTGGCGGCCGGAGCGAGGTTGGGCCCCGTGGCGCGGCCGGAGAGGGTGCCGCTGTCGTTCGGGCAGCGGCGGTTGTGGTTCATCGACAAGCTGCAGGGGCCGGGCCCGCTCTATGCCGTCCCGGTCGCTCTGCGACTGTCCGGCGAGGTGGACCGGGAGGCGCTGCAGGCCGCGCTCGGTGACGTCGTCACCCGTCACGAAAGCCTGCGCACGATCTTCGTCGAGGTCGACGGGGTGCCGTACCAGCGGGTACTCGACGGCGAGGCGGCCACTGTGGACCTTGAGCCGCGCCACGTCACGGCTGCCGCGTTGCCGCAACTGCTGGCTGACGCCGCTCGGGAGGGGTTCGATCTGGCCACCGAGCTGCCGGTACGGGCACGCCTGTTTGCTACGGGGCCCGGGGAGCAGGTCTTGTTGCTGGTGTTCCACCACATCGCCGTCGACGGGTGGTCGATGGGCCCCCTCTTCCGCGACCTGGGCACTGCGTATGCCGCCCGTACTCAAGGTCGCGCACCGGGATGGGCGCCACCGGCTGTGCAGTATGCCGATTACACCCTGTGGCAGCACGAGTTGCTCGGCGACCACGAGGACCCCGACAGCGGCCTCGCCCGCCAACTCCGCTATTGGACGTCCGCACTGGCCGATCTTCCCGAACAGCTGGAATTGCCCACTGACCGGCCCCGTCCCGTGGTGGCCTCCTATCACGGAGACGCCGTCTTGCTCAGTGTCCGCCCCGCTCTGCATCAACGCCTGACCGCGCTGGCCCGTAGCGGAGGGGCCACGCTCTTCATGGTGATCCATGCCGCACTGGCAGCACTGCTGACGCGTCTGGGCGCTGGTGCGGACATCCCGATCGGTACGCCGGTCGCCGGGCGCACGGACGATGCCCTCGACGAGCTGGTCGGGTTCTTCGTCAACACCCTCGTCTTGCGTACGGACGTTTCCGGCGACCCGACGTTCACCGATCTGCTGGCTCGTGTACGAAACACGGATCTGGACGCCTACGGTCACCAGAGCCTTCCCTTCGAATACTTGGTGGAAGTCCTCAATCCGCCCCGCACGCTCGCCCGGCACCCCTTGTTCCAGGTCATGCTGGTCTTCCAGACCACCCCTCCTGCTCAGCTGTCGCTGCCGGGGGCCGACTCCGGTCCACACCCGGTGGGCACGGCCACGGCAAAATTCGACCTTGCGCTCAACCTGCGCGAACGCCGCACCAGCAGCGGTGAACCGGACGGCATCACGGGCGCGATCCAGTACGCAACCGATCTCTTCGACCGCAGCACGATCGCAGGGATGGCCGAGCACTTCACCGCCCTTCTCGAAGCCGTGGTCGCCGACCCGGACCGGCCCTTGAGCGAGATCGAGTTTCTCGGAGCCGCCGAGCGCCGCCGGCTCCTCGTCGAGTGGAACGACACGGACCGGGCATTGCCGCCGGCGACGCTGCCGGACCTGTTCGAGCGGCAAGTCGCACGCACTCCGGGCAGTGCCGCGCTGGTCTTCGGGGACACCGTCCTCACCTACGGTGAGCTGAACAGCGAGGCCAACCGCCTGGCCCGGCACCTGATCGGCCTGGGAGCAGGCCCCGAGCATGTCGTCGCCGTCGCCTTGCCCCGATCGGCGGAGCTCGTGGTGGTGTTGCTGGCGATCCTCAAGAGCGGGGCCGCCTACCTGCCGCTCGACTTCAACCAGCCACCCCGCCGCACCGCGTTCATCCTCAGCGACATGGAACCGACGCTGCTCGTGACCGACGCACACACCGGAAGCACTCTCCCGGATGCCGGTTCGACCCACCGGGTGGTCCTCGATGACCCCGATGCCGTGGCGGTGCTGGCGGGGTACCCGGACAGCAACCCCACCGACCCCGATCGCACCACTCCTCTGCTCCCCGCCCACCCCGTCTATGTCCTCTACACCTCCGGATCCACCGGGACCCCCAAGGGGGTGGCG
The DNA here is from genome assembly GCF_013394065.1 of Streptomyces rectiverticillatus. Classification (NCBI taxonomy): domain Bacteria; kingdom Bacillati; phylum Actinomycetota; class Actinomycetes; order Kitasatosporales; family Streptomycetaceae; genus Streptomyces; species Streptomyces rectiverticillatus. The sequence goes on along the minus strand of NZ_CP040752.1, from coordinate 126,705 downwards.
ATGCCGGGTCGCGGCATGGTGAACCTGGTTCGGTGGGTGCACCGTGACGCCATGCCCGGCCGTGGGACGAAGGTCGCGCAATTCGCGGCGATCAGCTTCGACGTGTCGGCCATGGAGATTCTCGCCGCTTTGACGTACGGCAAGACGTTGGTCACGGCCGCCGACGAGGTCCGACGCGATGCGGAGCAGCTGACCCGGTGGCTGGACCGGCACCAGGTCGAGATGATGTTCCTCCCGAATATCGTGGTCGGGGCACTGGCCGAATCCGCTACGGAAGGCCGAGGCCGGTATGACCTCTCGCGGCTGCGTGACATCGCTCAGAGCGGCGAGGCCATGACGCTGACCCGCCAGGTCCGGGAGTTCTGCCGGAGTGTGCCCGGTCGGCTGCTGCACAATCACTACGGTCCGACCGAGACGCACGTGGTCACTGCGCACACACTGCCCGCCGACGTCGCCGACTGGCCGTCGACCGTGCCGATAGGCCGGCCGATCGCCAACATGCGGGTGTTCGTACTGGATGGTCTTCTGCGGCCGGTGCCGGTGGGTGTGGTGGGTGAGTTGTATGTGGGTGGGGCGGGTCTGGCGCGGGGGTATGTGCGTCGGCCTGGTCTGACGGCGGAGCGGTTTGTGGCGAGTCCGTTCGGTCCGCCGGGGGCGCGGTTGTATCGGACGGGGGACCTGGTCCGCCGGCGTGGTGACGGCAACCTGGAGTTCGTCGGCCGGGCGGATCACCAGGTGAAGATCCGGGGTTTCCGTGTCGAACCGGGCGAGGTCGAGGCGGCGCTGGTCCGTCATCCGGATGTCGCCCAGGCCGTGGTGATCGCTCGGGAGGACCGGCCCGGAGAGCGTCGTCTGGTCGCCTACGTCGTCCCCGTGAGCGAACGCGACTGCCCGCCTGACCCCCTGCGGGAGTTCCTGCGCCAGCAGGTGTCCGACTACATGGTCCCGGCGGCGTTCGTCGTACTGGACGCGTTGCCATTGACGCGGAACGGGAAGCTGGACCGTGCAGCGTTGCCCGCTCCGGCATTGGGGCCGGACGGTGCGGGCAGGGCGCCTAGGACGCCGCAGGAGGAATCACTCGTCGAGTTGTTCGCCGAGGTACTGCGTCGGGAATCCGTGACCATCGACGATGACTTCTTCGAGTTGGGCGGGCACTCGCTGCTGGCCACGCGGCTGATGGCCCGGATCCGCGCGGCAATGGGGGCCGAACTGGAGGTCCGGGTGCTGTTCGAGGCCCCCACGGTGGCCGGCCTGGCGCAGCGGATCAACGCCCCCGTGCACGCCGGAGCGGATGGCGGATTGGGTCGGCTGCTCGCGCTTCGCGCCGGTGGTGAACGCCCGGCGCTCTTCGCCGTGCACCCTGCCGCCGGTCTCGGCTGGTGCTACTCGGGGCTGGTCCGCCACCTTGACCGCTCCCGTCCGCTGTACGCCCTGCAGGCACGCGGCCTCGACGGGCAGGGCGCACTCGCCGGCAGTTTGGCCGAGATGGCCGACGACTACCTGCAGTTGATCCGCGGGCAGCAATCCCAAGGCCCCTACTATCTGCTCGGCTGGTCGTTCGGGGGGACGGTGGCGCACGAGATCGCCTGTCGGCTTCAGGCCGCCGGGCAGGAGGTGGCGCTGCTGGCGCTGCTGGACTCGCAACCGGCCGGTAGCTTCCGGCACGTCAGCGGACCGATCACCGCCAGGACCCTTTCCCTCGCCCTCGACGGGATCGAACTGGACGGCATCGAACTGGACGGGATCGGACTAGACCGGATCGGACTGGGCGGCATCGAAACGGAGGACGCCGGACCTGACTACCGGGCCGCCGATCATGCCGGCGGCGCTCCGGACAGTACTTGGCCCGGTATTGAGCTCCCGCCCATCGAGACGCTGCTGGATCTCCTGCGCCGGCGCGGCAGTCCACTGGCCGGCATCGGCCCAGTGGCGCTGACCCGTCTGCTGCGGGTGGCCGCCAACAACCTGAAGCTCTCCCGGAGTGGTGAACCCGGTCGATACCGCGGCAAGGTGCTCTTCTTCGAAGCGCTTCCGGGCCGCGCCGTCGGCAGTGCTTCGCGCACCGAGCTATGGGCCCCTTATGTCGACGGGCCGATCGAGAATCACCTGCTGGACATCCCGCACGGTCGCCTGACCGGCCCCGAGGCCCTCGCCGTCATCGCGCCGGTGCTGGCACGGTACCTGCGATGAGCGGCCTACCAGGGCTGCGGCCAGGTGATCGGCTGTGACGGGCTGCCGTCCACGCCGACGGGGACGTCGCCGGTGATCATGACTCGGTGCATGATGCGGCGGAACCCGAGATGGTTGACGTCGTCCGGAGCGAGGTGGATGGCGGCACGGTTGTCCCAGATGGCCACGGCGCCCGGATCCCAGCGGAAGCGGACCGTGTATTCGGGACGGGTCGCCTGTTCGAGCAGCAGTTCCACGATTCTGCTGCTCTCCGCACGGGAGAGCCCCTGGATCCGCTGAAGGTAGTAGCCATTGACGAACAGCACGCGCTCGCCGGTCTCCGGGTGCACCCGCACCAGGGGGTGAACCGTGGCGATCTGGTGCTCCAGCAGGTGGCGGGCGTACTCGTCGTCGATGGGATTCGGCAGGTAGCCGACGCCCAGGCGGTGTTCGGCGCGCAGGCCGTCGACGAAGCCGCGCAGCGGCTCGGACAGGCCCGAGTAGGCGGCGACCAGGTTGGCCCAGGTGGTGTCGCCGCCGTATGGCGGTACGGTTCCGGCGCGCAGGACGGTGAGGGCGGGCGGATCGATACGGGAGCCGTGGTCGCAGTGCCAGCCCCGCAGCAGCGAATAGCGTCGGCGCTCCAGCCACTCTCCGTGGTCCAGCCCGAACCGGGTGCCACCGAGCCGGTTGGCCGCCGTCTCGATCTCGGCGAATTCCGGGGGAGCGGAGCTGCCGCGCCGAGGGCGTACGACCGGCTCGCCGAAGTGGCGCGAAAAGGCCACGTGCGCGGCATGGTCGAGGTGCTGGTCGCGGAAGAACAGCACCTTGAAGCGCAGCAACGCGGCTCGGATCTGCGTAACTGCCGTGTCGTCGAGCGGGACGGTGAGGTCGGCTCCTGTGACCTCTGCGCCGATGTGGCCCGCAACCGGCTCCACCTCGATGCCGGTGTCCTGAGCCGGTTCGCCGGCGGAGGACGGCTGTGAGCCGCCTTGGGCGCTTTGATGGATCGTCATATGGGCTCCGCTGCGTCGTGCGGTTCCTCTGACCAGGATGGCCGCTTGCTCCTCGGCGCGCCAGGGCGCCTCGCAGAGGGCTTGCCGAAGCTCGAAGCCCCTACCGGTGAAGCCCGAAGCCCCTACCGGTGTAGGCCTAAGCCCCTACCGGTGTAGGCGGCCACGGTCCCGGCCCGGGCGTTGCCGGATCGGCGTAACCTACTTCTTGCACAGGCATTTTGACGAAGCATCAGGTGACTCACCAGGCCGACTGGCCCCCCGTGAGGAAGGCGGATGCGGCATGCAGCAGTTCGGTGATTATCAGGGTGAGATCCATCTCGAGACACCGGGCGGGGCCGGACCGCGGTTTCCCCTGGTCTTCGCGGACTTGGAGGAGCAGGCGCAGGCCGTGTTGCCGCCGGCGGTGTGGTCCTACGTCGACTGCGGAGCGGGGGACGGCCACACCCAGCGCATGAACGTCCAGGCCTTCGGGTGCTGGGGTCTGGTTCCGCGGATGCTCGCAGGCGCAACGAAACGCGATCTGTCGGTCGACCTGTTCGATATGACGTGGCCGACGCCGCTGTTCATGGCCCCGGTGGGTGTGATCGGTCTGTGCGCGCAGGACGGCCACGGAGACCTCGCCACGGCCCGGGCGGCGGCCCGCACCGGGGTGCCTATGGTCGCCTCCACCCTGGCAGTGGACCCGTTGGAGGCCGTGGCACGCGAATTCGGGGCCACCCCAGGCCTCTTCCAGCTCTACACCCCCACCGACCGGGAGCTGGCCGCCAGCCTGGTCCACCGGGCGGAGGCGGCCGGGTACAAGGGCATCGTCGTCACCCTCGACAGATGGGTCGCCGGCTGGCGCCCCCGGGATCCGGGCACCGGTGCCTTGCCCGAAGTGCGCCGGCACTGCCTGGCCAACTACGTCTCCGACCCGGTCTTCCGCGCCCGGCTCCCCCATGCCCCCGAGGAGGATCTCCACGCCACTGCCGCGCAGTGGGCACGGATCTTCGGGAACTCCCTCACGTGGGACGACCTCCCCTGGTTGCGTTCCCTGAGCTCGCTGCCCCTGCTGCTGAAGGGCATCTGCCACCCGGACGACGTGCGCCGCGCCAAGGACGCCGGCGCCGACGGCATCTACTGCTCCAACCACGGTGGCCGACAGGCCGACGGCGGGCTGGCGGCCCTGGACTGCCTTCCGGCCGTGGTCGAGGCGGCCGACGGGCTGCCCGTCCTGTTCGACTCCGGCATCCGCTCAGGTGCCGATGCCGTCAAAGCACTCGCCCTCGGTGCCACGGCCGTCGGCATCGGCCGCCCCTGCGCCTACGGTCTGGCCATCGGCGGAACCGACGGGCTCGTCCACGTCCTGCGGTCCTTGCTCGCCGAGATGGACCTGATCATGGCCGTCGACGGCTACGCGGCTCTCGCCGACCTCACCCCGGAGGCCCTGCGCCGCGTGTGCTCCGGCCATGGCCCGTCGGCCTCAGGGCACCGGGGCGGGTGATGTCATGCGTGGGCCACTGGTTCGATACCGGTCGACCGGGGCGGACAGCGCCCGGTGGGAGGGGTTCGCGTTCCGGGAAGGCGACATCGTCATCAGCACCCCACCCAGATGCGGGACGACCTGGACGCAGATGATCTGCGCCCAGCTGATCTTCCAGACCCCTCGTCTCGATCGGCCGCTCGCCGAAATCTCGCCGTGGCTGGACATGTTGACGACCGAGCGCACCGCTCTCTTCGCTGCGCTCGAGGCACAGTGCCACCGCCGGTTCATCAAGACCCACACCCCACTCGACGGCCTGCCGCTCGACGAAAGGGTCACTTACGTGTGCATGGGCCGCGATCCCCGTGACGCCGGGCTCTCCTGGTCCGGTCACATGGCCAATTTCAACCATGATGCGTTCCTGGCCGCCCGGGAGAGGGCGGTCGGCCTGGAGGATCTCCGGGCGCGGCCGGCCGGTGTGCCTCGGCGGAGCTCGCCGGGCACCGAGATCGAGGAGTTCCGGAAGTGGGTCGACCACACGAGTCCCTCCGGCCGTTCACAGTTCGGTCTGGCAGCCCTCTTCCACCACATCCGCTCCTTCTGGCCGGCCCGGACCGGCGCCCCCAACCTGGTCCTGCTCCACTACGACGACTTCCGAGCCGACCTCGAAGGGCAGATGCGCTCCCTGGCCCGGCGGCTCACCGTTGACGTGCCCGAGGAGAAGTGGCCGGAGTTGGTGGCGGCCGCCCGCTTCGAGGAGATGCGCCGCAAGGCCGACGACCTGGTGCCGAACCGCGACGAGGGTCTCTGGCACGACAACGCGGACTTCTTCCGTCAGGGGACGAGCGGCCAGTGGCGGACGCGGCTGGGCCGAGACGACCTTCGCCGGTACCACGCGCGGGTCGCCGAACTCGCCGACCCGGAGGTGGCCGCCTGGCTGCACCGGGACCTGCCGGTCGGTTGACCGGGCGGGACCGTCGTACACGCACCACGGCAGGCTCCGGTCCGGTGCCTCTGGTCATGAGATCCGGGAATGGTTATGTTGTGGCCTGACGGTGGTAGGTACCGGGCAATTCGGCACTCGACGGAGCGATGCGAGCGATGCGGGTTGGCCGGCCGGCCTCGATCGGCTACTGGGCTTGCCGGGTGCACGGGTCAAGTCGATCCGGTCAGGAGGACGGTGCATGGTCGACGGGTGGACGGTCGACACCCTCTCTACTCCGGTGGCCGACGTGTGGATCGCCAGTTCTGATGGCGAAGACCTGGACTATTCCTACGGCGGTACGCGGAAGGTGCACTTCGGAGCGTCCGACGACGAGGCCGAGCGAGAACTGGGACGCCTCGTACACTACGAGAGCCGGCTCAAGAACCGGCTCATCAACCGCGTCCTGGCGGACGGGGCACTGGACCACCTCAGTGACCGCTTGCCACCCGGATTCCTGCCGAGCCGCGTCGGAGGCGGACGCTGCCTGTTCAGGCCCCGGGACGCGCAGGTCGATGCGATCCTCTCGGACCCGGCACATCCCGACTTCGAGCCGGTGATCGAGGTTCTCTTCGCCGGAATCGGCAGGGTTCTCAACGAGCGTGAGGGAAGGATCAAGCTCACACCGGACTTCGGGAGGTTCTCCGGTGTCTCGGACATTCTTTACAGGTTCACGCCGCACGTGCTGGGAATCCGGCGCGAAGACGGTGGGTGCGGCGGAAAGGCCTCGTACACCACCACGGGCATCGTGACGGCGCTGGAACACATGGGGATCGCGGAGTGCAAGGACCGGCCCGTGACCGTGATCGGCTCGGCCGGTGCGCTGGGTGCCGGCATCGCGAACCATCTCGCCCACGATGAGTTCCGTGACCTCAAGGTCGCCGATCTCGTCTACAGCGAGGGCACGGTCACCATGCCGGGGCGGTCGGGCACGGTGACGGCCGAGGTGCTTCCGTCGGAGGTCGGCCGCTTCACGGACGCGTGCCTGGGCCGTGGCGGGGTGATCGTGCCCGCCACGTACGGGGGCGAGCTCGCCGCCTCCGACCTGGGAGCGATACCCCGCGGGACGATGCTGGTGCTCGCGCACAACTTGGCGCTGCCGTCCGGCACGGAGGGGCGTGGCCTGGCGGCCGAACTGCAGCGGCTCGGCATCGATGCGCTCCCGGGCCAGATACTGACCCTGGGCGGTGCCCTGACCTCGCGCATCGAGTGGTTCTCCCGGGCTGCGGGCGTGTCGCTGTTCGACAAGCCGCTGGCCCACGCGGTGGTCCGCGCGACCGTCACCCATCTCATGGAAGCGATGCGAGCCGAGGGCCGATTCGCCACGCCCTACGAGCGGATGCTCGATTACGCAGGATTCGAGCCCGACCGGAAGGACCGCGACGACTGAGAAGGCTGAACACCGAGAAGGCTGAACACTGAGAAGGCTGAACACGGAGAACGCTGCGAAGACTGAGGAGGACGCATTGGAGCTCCGGCCGTTCCACATTGCTTTCCCGGTGGCTTCACTGGACGATGCGCGGGCCTTCTACGGAGGCGTGCTGGAGTGCCCGGAGGCCAGAAGCACGGACAACTGGGTCGACTTCGACCTGTTCGGCAACTCGTTGTCCGCCTATCTCCACCCGGAGGAAGCGGCGCGGACGATCCCGTCCAGCCTCGTCGACGTCACCGACTCACCCAAGCGCATCCCGGTGCGGCACTTCGGAGTCGTCCTGTCCTGGGAGGAGTGGGAGGCGCAGGTCGACAAGCTCCGGGGCAAGGGAGTGGAGTTCATCCTCGGCCCGCTCGTGCGTTTCGCGGGCCGCAACGGCGAGCAGGCAACGGTCTACTTCGAGGATCCGTGCAACAACGTCGTCGAGTTCAAGGCGTTTCGCAACCCGGACACACGCTTCCTGCCTTTCGCCGGCGAGTGACGGCAGTCCGGTGAATCCGGCCGCAGCTACGTGAAGGCAGTGACGGATGGGCGATGACGAGCGTGTCCTTTACCGGGGGACCAGGTACGACAGTGCTCGCTGGCGTGGGTTCGCGTTCCGCCCCGGCGACATCGTGATCAGCACGCCACCGAAGTGCGGAACGACCTGGGTCCAGATGATCTGCGCGCTGCTGATCCTCCAGGAGCCGGTGCTCCGGCAGCCGCTGTCGGTGCTCTCACCGTGTCTCGAACGCCGGGCGCGCGCCCGCTCCGACGTGGTCGCGGACCTGGAAGCCCAAGGTCACCGGCGCTTCATCAAGACCCACATCCCGCTCGACGGGCTGCCGCTGGACCCGTCGGTCACGTACATCTGCGTCGGACGCGACCCCCGCGACGCCGCACTGTCCATGGACAGCCAGAGGCAGAACGTGAACGCCGCCGCACTGGGAGCGGCGCGGCAGGCCGTTCCCGGGGATGACGGTGCTCTGCCGGATGCACCCTCTCCGCATGCGGGTGGGAAGCTGGAGCGCTTCTGGCAGTGGGCCGACGACGAGACACCACCGACCGTTCTGCGGCCGTCCCTGGTCCGCACCCTTCGTCATTTCCGGACCTTCCGGGACGCACCGGAGGGCATCCATGTCGTCCTGCTGCACTTCGACGACCTGCGAGCGGATCTGGAAGGCCGGATGAGGTCACTGGCGGACCGGCTCGCCGTGACTGTCCCCGAGCCGCGCTGGCCCGAACTGGTGAGCGCGGCGACCTTGGAGTCGATGCGCGCACGGGCGGCCTTCACTGCGCCCAGTGCGCACGAAGGGGTGTGGCGCGACGACGCGCGCTTCTTCCGCCGGGGGACGAGTGGCCAGTGGAAGGAGCTTCTCGACGCGCAGGGCCTCGCACGCTACCGGGCCAGGGTCGACGCCATCGGTTGCCCTGACGATGTCGTCGACTGGGCACACCACGGCTCGCTGTGAGCCCGCGCGGTCAGGCGCGCTCCATCTCACCGGGTGCGTGAACGGCGGGACGGCGCGGGTTCCGCGGCCCGTCCCCGCGGACGAGCGTGGCGTAGTGGCCGTCCTCCGCGAGGAGTTCTTCGTGGGTGCCCTGCTCGGTGACGCGTCCGCGGTCGAGGACGACGATCCGGTCGGCGTTGCGGACGGTGGAGAGGCGGTGGGCGATGGTGATGGTCGTCCGCCCGGCGGAGAGCGCGTCGATGGCCTGCTGGACGGCGTGCTCGGTGCGGGTGTCCAGGGCGCTGGTGGCCTCGTCGAGGATCAGCACCGGGGGGTCGCGCAGGATCGTGCGGGCGATGGCCAGGCGCTGCTTCTCGCCGCCGGAGAAGCGGTGGCCCCGCTCGCCGACGAGGGTGTTGTACCCGTCGGGGAGGGCGGCGATGTGGTGGTGGATCTGTGCGGCGCGGGCCGCCGATCTGATCTCCTCGTCCGTCGCGTCGGGCTTGGCGAACCGGAGGTTGTCCGCGACGGAGGCGTGGAAGAGGTAGCTCTCCTGGGAGACCATGCCGACGGCCCGGGCCAGGGTGTCGAAGTCGAGGTCGCGGACGTCGACCCCGTCGAGCAGGACGCGGCCGCCGGTGACGTCGTAGAGGCGGGGCACGAGATGGCTGAGCGTGCTCTTGCCGGAGCCGGTCGGTCCGACGACGGCGAGGCTGCCGCCCGCCGGCACGGTCAGGTCGATCCCGCTGAGCGTGGGAGCGGTGCCGGCACCGTAGGCGAATGAGACGTTATCGAAGCGGATTTCGCCGTGGATCTTGTCGAGCCGTACGGGCGCCGCGGGCTCGGTGATGTCGACCGGCAGGTCGAGGTAGTCGAAGATGCGCCGGAACAGGGCGAGCGAGGTCTGCATGTCCACGCCCGTGGCCAACAGGTTCATCGTGGGCCGGAAGAGCCCCTGCTGCAGGGAGACGAAGGCGACGAGCGTCCCGGTGGAGACGCTCGGGCCGCCCAGTCGCAGGGAGAGGCCCGCCGCCCAGTAGAGGATCGCGGGCAGGACGGCCATGACGATGCCCATGGTGGACATCTGCCACCGGCCGACCATGCTGGAACGCACTTCCAGGTCGACGAGCCGCTCGGACTCCCGCTCGAAGCCCCGGGTGAGGGAGTCGGCCCGGCCCATGGTGCGGCCCAGCAGGATCCCGCTGACCGAGAGCGACTCGGTGACGATCGAGGCCATCGAGGCCATCTGCTGCTGCCGCAGCGAGGTGATCTTCAGGCGTTCGTGCCCGACCCTGCGGCTGACCCGGATGAACAAGGGCAGCAGGGCCAGTGGGACGACGGTCAGCCGCCAGTCGAGGGCAAGTATCGCGGCCACGTTGCCCAGGACGCTCGTCAGGTTCGAAACGAGTGACGCCGCGGTGGAGGAGACCGTGGCCTGCATGCTTCCGATGTCGCCGGCGATGCGGGACTGGACCTCGCCGCTGCGGGTGCGGGTGAAGAAGGCGAGGGGCATGCGCTGCAACTTGCGGTACACGGCGACGCGCAGGTCGTTCATGACGTGCTGACCGACCGTGGTGGAGATCAGCGTCTGCAGCAGGGCGAACACGTTCGTCAGGAGCGCGGCAGCGATCATGCCGAGCACGAGCAAGGTCAGCCGCCCGGTGCGCCCTTCGGGCAACGCGGAGTCCACGACTTCGCGCAGCATGAACGGCGAGGCGATCGAAACGAGCGAGGAAGCGGCGGCCAGCAGGGCGACGACGGCGAGGCGGCTGCGGTAGGGGCGGAAGAGGCGAAGGACGCGTCGTACCTGTGCGGGCTCCTCCTGCTCTGCGTGTGGTGGGGTCCGGTCGGAGTCGCTGAGAAGCACGGGCTCCTCCAAGTCCTCCGGCGAGCAGGCGTACGGCTGCCGGCGAGCCTCGACAACGCGGAGTGCAGAGTGTAGTCCATTAGTTACTTTACGGACAATTAGTGTGATGCTCGCATTTGCGGCCTCAGGTGTCGCGGGGCACCTTGCCGAGCCGAGCACACGTTGCGGTGCGGAAACCCTCTCCGGTTTACGGAATCCTGCGCCGATCCGCACATGTGTCAGACCACGGGTCCGCGGGGAGACTTCAGTCCGATGACTTCTCCTGCCCGGCGAACGGAAGGAGACAGCCGCATGGCAGCCGCCCCTCCCGGCAGTCCACTGGACCGTGCGGACCTGCACGGCTCGCTCGCGGACCCGGCACTGCTGTCGATGAACTTTCTCAACGAAGTGGCCGGTCGGTTCCCGGAGGCCGTCTCCTTCGCCGCGGGGGCCCCCAACGAGGATTTCTACGACATCGAGGACGTGCACCGGTATCTGCGCGCCTTCTGCGACTACCTCGCCGACGTGGAGGGCTGTGACGGGACGCGAATACGCAGGGCCGTATTCCAGTACGGCCGCACCAAGGGCATCATCTCCCGGCTGATCACCCGTCACCTGTCACTGGACGAGGGCATCACGGCCGACCCCGAGTCGGTCGTGGTCACGATCGGCGCCCAAGAGGCACTGCTCCTGGTGCTCCGCGCGCTGCGTGCGACCGAGCGCGACGTCGTGCTCGCGGTGGCCCCGACCTACGTCGGACTGACCGGCGCGGCACAACTGCTCGACATGCCCGTGCACTTCGTCGGTGAAGGCCCGGACGGAGTGGACATCGACGACTTCGTCGCACGGGTCGGGGAAGTGCGAGCAGCAGGCCTGCGTCCCCGCGCGCTGTACCTGGTGCCGACCTTCTCCAACCCCACCGGGGTGACCATGACCTCGGAGAACCGGCAAGAGCTGCTCGACGCCGCGACGCGGGAGGGGGTGCTCCTCCTGGAGGACAACCCCTACGGCCTGTTCCGGGCGACCGGCGTCCGGCTCCCGACGCTCAAGGCCCTCGACCGGCGGCAGCAGGTCGTCTACTTGGGCTCGCTGTCGAAGAGCTGCTTCCCCGGGGCCAGGGTCGGGTACGTAGTGGCGGACCAGGCGGTGACCGGGGGAGGCGCCGGCCGAGGCCTGTTCGCCGACGAGTTGTCGAAGCTGAAGAGCATGGTCACGGTCAACACGTCGGCCGTGAGCCAGGCGGTCGTCGGCGGCATGCTGCTCGAACACGGGTGCAGCCTGACCCAGGCCAACAAGCGGCAGGTGCGCACCTACCGGCGCAACCTCAATTGCTTGGTCGCAGGGCTCGAGAAACGGCTCGGCGGAGTCCCCGGAGTGAGCTGGAACATCCCCGACGGCGGCTTCTTCGTCGTACTGACCGTCCCGTTCACCGCGGACGACGCACTGCTGCAGCATTCCGCCGTCCGGCACGGCGTGCTCTGGATGCCCATGAGCCACTTCCACACGGGAGAAGCGGCCCGCCACCGGATGAGGCTGTCGTTCAGCTGGCTGACCCCGGCCCGGATCGACGAGGGACTGGACCGGCTCGACGCACTGATCCGCGAGCGCATCGCCGCCACGTAATCGCAGGGGAGGACGAGGCGCCCATGTCCGGTCAGGACCGCATTCCCGAGCTGACGGAAGAAGACAGGGCACTGTTGCCCACGACCGGGGACGTCGCCTTCTACGCCGAACACGGCTGGTACCTGTCCCCGCGGCTGCTCACGGACGGGGAAGTCGACCTGCTGCGCACGGCGAGCGATCGCTTCTACGCCGGCCACCGCGACCGCACCCTCCCCGCAAAGCCCGAACGCCTGGCCTACTGGACCCCGGACCAGGGCGACGTACAGCGGCACAACGACTACATCCACTATGAGGACGACACCATCGCCTCGATCCTGCGAAAGCCGCTGATCGGAGCGGTGGCGGCGCGACTGGCGCAGGTGGAGGTGATCCGGGTCTTCCAGGCCACCCTCATCTCCAAACCGCCGAACGCACAGGAGAAGTCCAATGTGGTGCCGTGGCACTTCGACCGGGACTACTGGGCCACCTCGGCCTCCGAACGGATGCTGACGGCGTTCATCCCCTTCCACGACTGCGGTACGGAGATGGGCACCATCACCATGGTCGACGGCAGCCACCGCTGGCGCGCGATCGACCGCGGCGCCGTCACCTCACGGCATTTCGTGGAGATCTACGAGGAAGCCGACGCCGCCCTCGATGCCACAGCCGCCTTCAACAACGCCACCGTCGACAAGATCCCCATGTGCATTCCCAAGGGGCACATGAGCTTTCACCACTGCCGCATCTACCACGGGAGCGGTCCCAACCGTTCCGGGCAGCCCCGCCGGGCCGTGTCCTTGCACCTGCAGGACGGGGACAACGCCTACCGGCAGTTCACCCTGCCGGACGGCAGCATCGCCGAGTACAACCACGACGCCTTGGTGCGCCGCACCCCGCAGGGAACCCCCGATTACACCGACCCCGAGTACTGCCCCGTCATCTGGCGAGGCCCGGCGCAGGCCGGCGCTTCCACGTGGAGCTGCAGTCAGGAGAGCGCTCTATGAAGCCCCCGCCGGTGCGGCTCAGCCATGTGGAGATGTACGTCAGCGACGCCGTAGCGCAGGCCGCGTACTTCTCTCAGCGCTACGGCTTCCAGCCGGTCGGCAGGCATGGATCGCCGACCGCCGGCAGCGATCACTTCTCCATCGCGCTGCAGCAGGGGGCCATCGTGATCGTCCTCACCCAGCCCTGCTCGCCCTCTCACCCCGGGCAGACGTTTCTTGCGGCGCACGGTGACGGAGTGGCCGACATCGCGCTGCAGGTCACCCCCTCCTCCTCCGTGGGCGAGCCCGTGCGTACCGCTGCGATCCGGGCGTTCGGCAACGTACGTCACACCTTCGTGGAGGGCGACGCCGGAAGCACCGGGGAAGCCGGTGTCCCGGGCTTCGAACCCTTCGCACCCCTCGCGACCTTCGCATCCCTTGCGCCCCTCGTGGCCTCCACCGCGACGGGGCTGCTGAGCATCGACCACTTCGCGGTGTGCCTGGAAGCAGGCAGCCTGGAGCCCACGGTCGCGTTCTACGAGAACGTCCTGGGCTTCTCCTCGATCTTCGAGGAGAAGGTGACGGTCGGCACGGAGTCCATGGCCTCGACCGTCGTCCAGGATGACTCCCGCACCGTCACCTTGACCTTGATCGAGCCCGCCGGCGGCGCCGCGCCCGGGCAGATCGACCACTTCCTGCAGCAGAACGGGGGCGCCGGAGTACAGCACATCGCCTTCAGCACAGGAGACGCCGTCGCTGTGGTGAAGGAGCTGGCCGGGCGCGGGGTCGAGTTCCTGACCACCCCGCGGTCCTATTACGCGGCCCTGCCGCAGCGGATCTCACCGGCGGCCCATTCGGTCGAAGCCCTGGAGGAGCTGAACATCCTGGTCGATGCGGACCACGACGGGCAGCTGTTCCAGATCTTCACGCGCTCGCCGTACCCGCGCCGCACCCTGTTCTTCGAGGTGATCGAACGCCGGGGTGCGCGCACGTTCGGCAGCGGCAACATCAAAGCCCTCTACGAGTCCGTGGAAGCGGAACGGCAACAGCAGACGGGCGGACTCGATCTGTGAAGCCGACCCGTCACAGTGCCGTCCACCCCTTCCGGATCACGATGAGGCCGGAGGTCCACCGGGCACTGGTGGACCTGAGCCGACGTCAGCGGGTCACGCCGCTCATGACGCTGCTTGCAGCATTCCGGGCCGGGGTGGGCTGCTGCGGCGCCGGCCCGGATGCCGCGGTCCGCTCGCCCGTCACGGGACACGAGCGAGCCGAGCTCGCTCGGGTGACCGCTTCCGGCTCCACCGCCGGCACCTTGGTGCTGCGTACCGATCTGTCCGGCGACCCCACCTTCGTGCAGCTCCTGGACCGGGTGCGCCGGGCCGTCCTCGATACCGGGACCCACCAGGGCGGCCCACCCGTCAGCCTTGACCTCGAACTCGAACTGCACCTGGAGGCGAGCAGCGGGGAACTCACGACCAGCGGGGAACTCACCGGCGCCGTCCGGTACGCGACGGAGGTGTTCGACCGGAGCACGGTTGCCCGATCCGTGCAGCACTTCGCCGCGCTGCTCGAAGCCATGGTGATGCATCCTGATCTGCCCATGAGCAGGGTGGAGCTGGATCTGGAACGGGATCTGGAACGGGATCTGCTTACTGCGGCAGAGCGCCACCGGATCCTCGTGGAGTGGAACGACACGGATCGGCCGCTGCCGGGCGTGACGCTTCCGGAGTTGTTCGAACGGCAGGCGGCGCGCGCCCCGGGACGCAGTGCTGTGGTGTGCGGGGATGAGGTGGTTGCCTATGGTGAGCTGAATGCCCGGGCGAATCGCCTGGCGCACCGTCTGATCGGTGCGGGGGTGGGGCCGGAGGACGTTGTCGCAGTTGCTCTGCCGCGGTCGGTCGAGCTCGTGGTGGTGCTGCTGGCGGTTGCGAAGAGCGGGGCTGCCTATCTGCCTCTTGACGTGAACCAGCCGTCCCGGCGCTCCGCGTTGATCCTCGATGACATGCAGCCGGCGTTGTTGCTGACCGATCTGATCACTGCGGAGGGCTTGCGGAATGCGGGTTCGGCTAGCCGGGTGGTGGTAGATGATCCCGCCACGGTGAGGGCTCTGGAGAGGTATCCGGAGACCGATCCCACCGATGCCGACCGCACGGCGCCTTTGCTTCCTGATCATCCCGCCTATCTCCTCTATACCTCCGGATCCACCGGAAAGCCCAAAGGAGTGGTGACACCCCACCGGGGGGTCGTGCGTCTCCTGGCCGACCCTGACTACGTCGAGCTGGGCCCTGACCGGACATTCCTTCAGCTCTCTCCGATCTCCTTCGGCGCCTCCACGTTCGAGATCTGGGGACCTCTCTTCCACGGCGCCTGCTGCGTGCTGATGCCGCCCGGACCGCCGACGCTGGCGGCGCTCCGCGACGTGCTGGTCCGGCACCGGATCGACACGCTCTCGCTGATCGGCTCCTTCTTCAACGTGGTCGTCGATCAGGATGTGCAGGCGCTTTCGTCCGTGCACCGGCTGCTCGTCGGTGGTGAGACGCTGTCGGCAGGCCATATCCGGAAGGCGTTGAAGGCTCTTCCCACCATCTCGATCACCCAGTGCTACGGATCGACCGAGACCACCACGTTCGCCAGTTCCTACCGTGTGCCGCGTGACCTTGCTGGTGACGTGGTGAGGGTGCCGATCGGTCGTCCGATCGTGAATACGCGGGCGTTTGTGCTGGACGGCGTTCTGCGGCCGGTGCCGGTGGGTGTGGTGGGTGAGTTGTATGTGGGTGGGGCGGGTCTGGCGCGGGGGTATGCGCGGCGGCCTGGTCTGACGGCGGGGCGGTTTGTGGCGAGTCCGTTCGGTCCGCCGGGGGCGCGGTTGTATCGGACGGGGGATCTGGTCCGCTGGTGTGGTGACGGCAACCTGGAGTTCGTCGGCCGGGCGGATCACCAGGTGAAGGTCCGGGGTTTCCGTGTCGAGCCGGGCGAGGTCGAGGCGGCGCTGGTCCGACATCCGGATGTGGTGCAGGCGGTGGTGATCGCCCGGGAGGACCCGACGGGGGACCGGCGCCTGGTCGCCTATGTGGTCCTTGTGAGGGAAGGGGATTTCCGGCGGGGTGCGCTGCGGGAGTTCGTGCGTCAGCAGGTGCCGGACTATATGGTCCCGGCAGCGATCGTGGTGCTGGACGAGCTGCCGCTGACGCGGAACGGGAAGCTGGACCGTGCGGCGCTGCCCGCTCCGGTATTCGGGCCGGACGGCTCCGGCCGGGCTCCTCGCACGGAGCACGAGCGGATACTCTCCGAGCTGTACGCCCAGGTACTGGGCACGGCAAGGGTGAGCATCGACGATGACTTCTTCGAGCTGGGCGGGCATTCGCTGCTGGCCACACGGCTGATCGCCCGGGTGCGAGCGGTATTGGGACGTGAGCTCGACCTCCGGGCGTTGTTCGAGGCTCCGACCGTGGCCGGGCTGGCGAAGCGGATGGGCCGCGCGGTGGCGGTCCGTGCCGGTCCGAGCCCGGCGCCGAGACCGGAGAGGGTGCCGCTGTCGTTCGGGCAGCGCCGGTTGTGGTTCATCGATCAGTTACAGGGGACGCATTCGCCATCCGCCTACACCATTCCGGTGGCTTGGAACGTGTCGGGGGAAGTGGACCGGGAGGCGTTGCGTACCGCGCTCTGCGACGTCGTCACCCGCCACGAGAGCCTGCGTACGGTCTTCGCCGAGATCGACGGTGTGCCGTACCAGTTCGTACGCGATGCCGGGGCGGCCCCCGTAGAGCTGCGGGTGGTCGACACCGATGCGGCGGAGTTGCCGCAGAGGCTGGCTGAGGCGGCCCACCAGGGGTTCGACCTGGCTTCCGAGCTGCCGGTGCGGGCAAGCCTGTTCGTGTCGGCACCGGGGGAGCAGGTGCTGCTGGTGGTGATCCACCATATCGCCGCCGACGGGTGGTCGATGGGCCCGCTCTGCCGTGACCTGGCCACCGCGTATGCCGCCCGCGCACAAGGACAGCCGCCGGACTGGTCGCCGTTGACGGTGCAGTACGCCGATTACGCTGTTTGGCAGCACGGGCTGTTCGCCGATCGGGAGGATCCCGACGGCGGTCTGGCACGCCGGCTCCGCTACTGGACGACCACCCTGACCGGCCAGCCCGAACAGCTGGAGCTTCCCACTGACCGGCCACGCCCTGCGGTCGGTTCCAATGATGGCGACGCCGTCTCCATCGACATCACGCCCCGGCTGCACCAGCAACTCGACCGGCTGGCGCGCCTCCGACACGTCACGATGTTCATGGTGGTGCACGCCGCCCTGGCCGGTCTGCTGACCCGCTTGGGCGCGGGTACTGACATTCCGATCGGTACCCCGATTGCCGGACGCACGGACGAATCCCTCGAAGAACTCATCGGGTTCTTCGTCAATACCTTGGTGCTGCGAACGGACACGTCCGGTGACCCCACCTTTACCGACCTGCTGGCTCGGGTACGGGAGACCGATCTGGACGCCTACAGCCACCAGGACCTGCCCTTCGAGTACCTCGTGGAAGTCCTCAACCCGGCACGCTCGTCGGCCCGGAACCCTCTGTTTCAGGTCATGCTCGCTTTCCAGAACACGCCCCAAGCGGAACTCGTCCTGCCCGGGCTGGACGTCCGACCGCGGCCTGTGTGCGCCACAACAGCTAAATTCGATCTCGCATTTGAGCTGAGTGAACAGCACGACAGTCACGGCGGGCCCGCAGGGATTTCCGGCACCCTCCGATACTCCACTGACTTGTTCGACCGGGGCACCGTTGCTCGGATGGTGGATCAATTTATTGCGTTGCTTGAATGGGTGGCTGTCGACCCTGATGCGCCGTTGAACAGGGTGGAGCTTCTTACTGCGGCTGAGCGTCATCAGATTGCGGTGGAGTGGAACGACACGGATTGTGTGTTGCCGGCGGTGACGTTGCCGGAGTTGTTCGAGGAGCAGGTGGTGCGTGCTCCGGGTCGTACTGCGGTGGTGTGCGGGGATGTGGTGCTGACCTATGGTGAGCTCAATGCCAGGGCGAACCGTGTGGCACGTCATCTGATCCGCCTGGGCGCTGGGCCGGAGTGTGTTGTTGCTGTCGCTCTGCCGCAGTCGGTGAATCTTGTGGTGGCGTTGCTGGCGATTATGAAGAGCGGGGCTGCTTATCTCCCTCTTGACGTGAGTCAGCCTGCCGGGCGTTCCGCGTTCATCTTGGGCGATGTGCAGCCGGTGTTGCTGCTCACCGACACACTTACTGCGGAAGGTTTGCCGGATGCAGGCCCGGTTTCCCGGGTGGTGATCGATGATCCCGGCACCGTGAGGACGTTGGACGGGTGTCCGGATACCGATCCCACTGATCCCACTGATCCTACTGATGCGGATCGCATAACGTCTTTGCTGCCGACCCATCCTGCCTACCTCCTCTACACTTCCGGATCCACCGGAAAGCCTAAAGCCGTTGTAGTCGAGCATCGTTCGCTGGTGAATTATGTGATGTGGGGGCGGAACCGCTATAGCGGTGTGCGGGGTGTCAGCTTGCTGCACTCCTCCCTTGCATTCGACCTTCCCATCACGGGGTTGTATACCTCGCTGATTTCCGGTGGCTGCGTCCGCGTCGTGTCGTTGGATGAGGACGAGGATGAGGGCGAGGGTTTGGGATCCGGCGCTGATGATCTCGGGCTGCCGGTGACTTTCCTCAAAGCGACACCGAGCCATGTCCCGCTCCTGACGACCCTGCCGGATACGTACGCGCCTGCGGAGCAGTTGGTCCTTGGCGGAGAGCGGCTGCTGGGCGAGACGCTCAGTGAATGGCGGCACCGGAATCCGGGAGTGACCGTCGTCAACCACTACGGGCCCACCGAGGCGACGGTCGGGTGTGCCGACTACCGGATCAGGCCCGGCGATGCCCTCCCGCCCGGTCCTGTGCCGATCGGCCGGCCGATCGCGAACACGCGGTTGTTCGTACTGGATGACGCTCTGCATCTGGTGCCGGTGGGCGTGGTGGGTGAGTTGTATGTGGGTGGGGTGGGTCTCGCGCGTGGTTATGCGTGCCGGCCAGGGCTGACGGCCGGGCGGTTTGTGGCGAATCCCTTTGGTCCGCCGGGCACGCGGCTGTACCGCACGGGGGATCTGGTCCGCCGGCGTGCCGACGGGAACCTGGAGTTCGTGGGCAGGGTGGATCTTCAGGTGAAGATCCGGGGCTTCCGTGTGGAGCCGGGTGAGGTCGAGGCGGCGCTGGTCCGCCATCCGGATGTGGCGCAGGCTGTGGTGATTGCACAGGAAGACCGGGCGGGGAGATGGCGCTTGGCTGCCTATGTCGTCGCCGTGGGGGGTGGGGACTGCAGGCCGGATGCACTACGGGAGTTCCTGCGTCAGCAGGTGCCGGACTATATGGTCCCGGCGGCATTCGTGGTGCTGGACGAACTACCGCTGACACGGAACGGGAAGCTGGACCGGACGGCGTTGCCGGTACCTGCGGATGCGGTCTCGTTGCCGGAGCGCTTGCCGCGTAATTCTCGGGAACGGGTGCTACGTGACCTCTTCGCCGAGGTGCTGAGCTTGTCCGGGGTCGGCGTCGAAGACGACTTTTTCGCCTTGGGCGGGGACAGTATTGTTTCGATCCGTTTGGTGAGCCGGGCTCGGGTTGAGGGCATGGTTTTCTCGGTGAGGGATGTTTTTGCCCATCGCACGGTCGCGGGTCTGGCCGGGGTAGTCCGGGAAGTCCCCGGGACGGTTCCTGGGGAACCCGGAGAACCCGGGGCAGGCGTCGGGGTGGTTGTGCCGACGCCGGTGATGCGCCGGCTGGGGACATGGGGTGGCCGGTTCGACCGGTTCCATCAGTCGGTGTTGCTGCAGGTTCCCCCTGGCCTCGGGACTGAGCGGGTGAGTGCCGCGCTGGGGATGGTGCTGGATCACCATGACGCACTGCGGGCCCGCCTGGTGCGCGGTGGTGATGACCCTTCCGGAGGGGCGTGGGTGCTGGAGGTGTCTCCCGCGGGCTCGGTGTCGGCGGCGGGCCTGGTACGTCGGGTTGACGCGAGTGCCATGGACGCCGAGGAATTGTGCGAAGTGATAGGGGAGGAGTCGGAGGCCGCGGCGGGGCGTTTGGCTCCGGAGTCGGGGGTGATGGTTCAGCTGGTGTGGTGTGATGCCGGGCCGGATCGTCCTGGCCGGTTGTTGGTGATGGTGCATCACCTGGTGGTGGACGGGGTGTCCTGGCGGATCCTGGTGCCGGACCTGATGACCGCCTGGGAAACAGCCGCCTCGAAGGAGCCTCATGCGCTGAACCCGGTGGGGACGTCGCTGCGTGCCTGGTCGCAACGGCTGCTGGCCGAGAGCGGGGCCCCCGGGCGGGTGGCGGAGGCGGCACTGTGGGCGCAGATGCTCGGTGTCGCTGATCCGTTGTTGACGCATCGGCCTCTGGATCCGGACCGGGATACCGTCGGGACGGTGCGGCGTGTGAAGAAGATATTGCCGTCACAGTTGACGGGTCCGTTGCTGGGTGCGGTGCCGGCGGCGTTTCACGGTCATGTCAATGATGTTCTGCTGACGGCACTGGCGCTCGCGGTGGGGCGCTGGCGCCGCGAGCACGGCCGCGGTGAGCACAGTGTGCTTCTCGTTGATGTCGAAGGCCACGGCCGGGAAGAGTTCGCCGAGGGCATTGATTTGTCCCGCACGGTGGGCTGGTTCACATCCGTGTTTCCTGTCCGGCTCGACCCGGGAACGGTGGGCTGGGATGAGGATCACCGTGCGGGGGCGATGTGGGGCCAGGCGGTCAAGCGGGTCAAGGAGCAGTTGCGGGCGGTGCCGGATCACGGGATCGGGTTCGGTCTGCTGCGTTATCTGAATCCTGGCACGGGGCGGGTTCTGGCTGCTTTGCCCGTTCCTCAGATCGGTTTCAATTACCTGGGGCGTTTCACCGTTCCCGGCGCC
Organism: Streptomyces rectiverticillatus; assembly: GCF_013394065.1. Taxonomy (NCBI): domain Bacteria; kingdom Bacillati; phylum Actinomycetota; class Actinomycetes; order Kitasatosporales; family Streptomycetaceae; genus Streptomyces; species Streptomyces rectiverticillatus. The sequence goes on along the minus strand of NZ_CP040752.1, from coordinate 105,859 downwards.
GGGGGGCAGGGGGAATGGTCGCCGGCTCCCGAGGCGGAGGTGGTCAGTGCGGGGGGTGATCCGGGGATGCCGCTGATGCACGGACTGTCGCTGGATGCGCTGGTCCGTGATGAGGGGCAGGAGTCGTGGCTGGAGGCCACGTGGAGCTGGTCGTCACAGCTGTGGTCCGAACCCGAGGTGGAAGAGATCGCCCGGTTCTGGTTCCAGGCCCTTCAGACCTTGGTCGAGCACGGCACGCAACCCGGCGCAGGCGGCCACACCCCCACCGACTTCCCACTGCTTGCTCTGACCCAAGAGGAGATCGATGACCTTGACGACCTCGACAGCACCTGGAAGGGGTGGGAATGACCCCATCGGGTGCAGACGACGCCTTGCCGTTGAGGCCGCAGCACGCACGGGGCCCGCGGGCAATTCCACAGCATCAACAGCTGCCAGGGAGTCTTGGTGAACAATCCGTTCGATGATGAAGACGGCATCTTTCATGTACTGGTCAACGACGAGGGGCAGTACTCCTTGTGGCCGGTTTTCGCTGATGTACCTCCCGGATGGTCCGTCGTGCTCGCCGATGCCGCCCGGCAGGTCTGCCTGGACTACGTGAACGAACACTGGACGGACATGCGCCCCAGGAGCCTTGCCGAGGCCATGAAGCAAGGGGGAGCGGGAGCGGGGCACACCGGATCTGAATGACCGGCCTGTACAGCGGGGCGCGCCTTCTTCGCCCGCCTGTCAGCACAAGAGTCGTCCCCGGGCGCGCGGCGCAGCCTCGGCCTGCGGCCGTGGCTCGCCAGGCTGATTGCCGACGCCGTCGATGCCGGTCTGCGCGGGTCAGCTGGTGGTCGTGGTGGTGTCTTCGAAGTAGGAGTCGAGCGCTGTGTCCAGTTCTGTCGCCCATTGCTTGAAGACCGGGCCGTCGCTGCGCGGCTGCGGTTCGTTGTCGGCGACAGCCGCTTCCGTTTCCGCTTCCGCCTTCGGTTCTGCAGCAGGGTCGGCGTCCGGTGCGGCGTCCGGTGCGGCGTCCGCCGGTCCCGTGGCACGCTCTGCTGCCTGGGCAGGGCGCGGCGGGGTCAGGCCTGGGACGAACGCCGGATCGATGCCGGCGGCGTTCACGGGCGGGTTGTTGTTCTGGTCCATGCGGTGCTCCACGGCGGGCAGTATGGCCGATGAAGCCGTGCCAGCGGTAACCGGACCCGGCCCGCTCACCACTCCCGCTTGCACAATCCTGCCGACTCGCCGGTTCCGACCGACGACAGCCCGCCCGGCAAGGACCCGGTCGTCCTCGCGCTGCACTTCACTACCTTGTTGCTGCTGTTGACGGTGCAGGCCCGTACCTTGAGGTCTTTGATGTTCGCGCTTTCCGCCGCCCGGTCGCAGTCGGCTTGGAGCCGGGTGCGTTCGCTGTCGCGGCACGGAGGAGGCCGTCGCAGCCTGATCACACGTCACCCGATCCACAACTCTTGACAACTGCTCATGTTCCTGACAGCAGTGGCACTGCACCACTCCCACGAACGGCACCCCACCCCGAAGGGAGCGATCAGCGCATGACCAAGCCTGAGAGCGCGAGATACGACTACGACGTCGTCATCAGCGGAGCCGGCCTTGCCGGCAGCGCCGCGGCGACCTTGCTCGCTCGACGCGGTGTCCGCGTCGCGCTGCTGGAACGCCGCTCGGATCCCGCAGCGTACAAGGTGCTTTGCACTCACTCCATCCATGCCGGCGCCTACCCGGTACTGGACGAACTCGGCCTCGTCCCCGCTCTCGAGAAGGCGGGAGCCGTCCGCAACGAGGTCCGCTGGTACACCCGCTGGGGATGGATCCAGCCGAGGCCGGCGCCGGCGGGCCCCGAGCTGCCGTACGCGTACAACATTCGGCGCAGCACCCTTGATCCGTTGATCAGGTCTCATGCGGCGGATACCCCGGGCGTCGATCTGCTCCTCGGTCATCATGTGACCGGGCTGGTCCGGAAAGCCGGGCGAACCTTGGGGGTGCGCGCGTCGACGCCACGGGGCGAGCGTGAGATCCGGGCCCGCCTGGTGGTCGGCGCCGATGGCAAGGACTCGGCCGTAGCGAAGTTCGCCGGGGTGCCTGCTCGGCTGGACGAGAACGCGCGGTTCGGTTATCTCGCGCACTTCCGCAACCTTCCGCTGCACGGCGGGATCAGTCACATATGGTTCCTTGAGCCTGACATGGCATACGCGTTTCCCAACGACGACGGGGTGACGGTCATTGCCATGCTCCTGGACAAGAAGCGGCTGCCGGCCTTCCGGGAAGACCTGGAGGGCAGCTTCTTCGCACTCGTCCGTGCCTTACCCGAGGCGCCGCCCATCGACTCCGCCGAGCGCATCACGAAGATCATCGGAACTGTCAACTACCCGCTGCAAAGCCGCAAGCCGACCGCACCGGGCGTCGCGTTCATCGGCGACGCCGCCCTGACCGGCGATCCCCTGTGGGGAGTGGGATGCGGGTGGGCCCTGCAGACCGCGCAGTGGCTGGCAGAGGCGGTTGCCCCGGCGGCAGCCGGTCGGGGCGACCTCGATAGGGCGCTCGTGGTGTACGCACGCAGACACCGGCGCCGGCTGCGCGGTCACCAGTACCTGGCCGCCGACTTCGCCAAGGCCCGACCGTTCAACCCCCTGGAAAGGCTGATGTTCTCGGCGGCAGCGCGCGATGAATCGGTGGCGCGGCACATGCATCTGTTCGCATCCCGCCTGATCGGTCCGCTGCGTTTCTTGAACCCCGTGGCACTCGCCAAAGCTTCGGCCGTCAACATCAAGCATCGCGGGGAGACTGTGCCACCCCCGTACCTGACGCACGCAAGTTCGTGACCAGCTGCCTGCAGACCATCAGGTCCTCGCGTCGGCAGACCTCCGCGACTTCCTTCCCGTGGAGTGACGGGGCACGGACCAGTCGATGAGCGGGTCGGCGGTCACCGGGTCCGGGATCTCCGGGTGCCGGAGAACAGCACCTCCATGAACGGGCTGCGGAACACCCCAGCCGGATCGTGCCGTTCGAGGACCGCGATCGCGTCGTCCCAGCGCGAGCCGGCGGGTTGCCCGGCGCGGAAGGCCTCCGGCCAGGCCGTCCGAAGGACGAAGTCGTCGGTCCAGGGGCCCTCCGCGCCGTAGCCCCAGCCCTTCGGCCACTCCGGCCGCACCGCAGCCCAGCCGGTGAAGTGCCGCACCATCCACTGCTCCAGGTCACGGTGGAAGACGTACGCGCCCGGCGTCCCGGGGAACGTCGCGGTGTCGAACCACACCACGGTGTCCCACGTGGGGCGGTCGGCCCGGGGGCGGGCCGGCGACAGCAGGGGGCCGGTGGGACCGGCGGTGTCCGTGGCGGTGACGCGGAAGTCCAGGGGGCCGTTGAGCGGGTACTCGCCGCGGGCCCGGTGCGCGGCGAGCTGGTCCCGCACGCGGGACCAGAGGTCGTGCACGACTCGCTGGACATCTCTCCTCGCACACGGCACGGCCCAGCCGGAGTATCTCCAGCGCGGGCTGGAGGGCCGGAGGTGGAGCAGTGTGTTCTTCGACCAGCCCCACAGGTCCCAGGTGGCGGTCGCCGTCAGGCCCAGCCTGATGCCGCGCTCCATGACGCCGGTGAACAGCGGCGTCACGGCCGGGGCTCCACCGGTAATCTCCCGTGCCAGGCATGACGCCCCTTCCGGAAGCGTGTCGGAGAAGACGTACGGGTACGGCGAGTCGACCTGTCGCGCCCCCAAGGGCCGCATCGGCTCCTCAGACCACACCCTCAGCCAGGGGCGGTCCGTGTACGGAAACCACAGGGCCTCCACCCGTCCCGTAGCGGCGAGGAAGTGAGCCAGGGTTCGCCGGCCGCCGGGCCGGCCGAACAGCTCGTGGGCCGGCACGTCGAAGCCGCTGCGGCACCGCAGTCGGACGTTCTCGGGTGCCCGTAGCGTCGCGTCGGTGACGAAGGCGCGCCCGAGGTGGACGAGGAACGCCGCCGTGTCGGGCTCCGATCGATGAAAGGTCCTCAGCACATGCCGTCCGGTACGGGCGTCCCACACCACGGCGGTGAGCGACTCGACCGCGTCGCTGAGCGTCGAGGAAGGCGACGCGGGCCGGACGCGGCCGGCGCCGGGGGACGCCGGGACGCCGGTGCCGTGCCCGCCGAGGGCCAGCACGCCGCCTACCGTCAGCGTGCCTGTGGCAGGGACGCACGTCAGGCCGCGGCCGGCGGCTTCCAGGGCCGCGTGGACCGCATCCCAGGTTGCCCCCGCCTGCGCCGTCACGGTCGCGGGGTCGCCCGCGCGGCACTCCACCGAGGTGAGGCCGTCCGTGGTGTCGACCATGACGAGCCGCTCGGTGGCCTCACCGGCGCCGGCGAGCAGGGGCGCCCATGTGTGACCGAGCCCCCGGGCGCGCAGCCGCCGGCCGTGGACCCGCGCCCAGTCCGCCAGGACGGGCACGTCGGCGGGCGACGCGGGGACCGCGGTCCACACCGCCTCAAGGGCTACCTCGCCTGACCAGTTGCGGAAACCCTGCCGGACGAGACGGATGCCTCGGGGGAAGGAGGGCGGTGTGTCGGGGTCCGCGGCCCGCGCCTCGACGCGGAAGGCGGGCGTCCATCCCAGTGCCGCCCCCGCGCCCGCCGCGGCGGCCAGGGCGAGCACCCGGCGCCGGCCCGGTTGTGGCGGGAGGGCGTGCGAGGCCCCGGAGCCGGTACTCGTATCGGTCACTGCGTCGCCGCCCTCGGTTCCTCCGCTGCCCTTACCTGCCGTGGGGCGCAACGACCCGGTGCGGCGGAGGATATCGGGTAGTGCGCCGAGGGTGTGTGCGGTGACCGGCACCACCGCGCACCCGCTGTACGGTCACCACCGCCCTCGCCTCCTTGCCCCTTTGCGGCGGCACGCACCGCCCGGCCAGGGTGGTTACTTGTGAATGCCTTCAACCGCGCCGTGGCCATTCTGTGAGCCGTTCTCCGAGCTGTTCTCCGGGCCGTTCCGTGAGTCGTTCCGTGGCCCGCGGGGCCGAGAGCGCGGGCCGGCGGGTGCTCCCGTTCGGGATCGACGGTCCGCCGCAGATCGCCGCCCTGGTCGGCGGAGCGGCACTGACCGCCCTGGCGGCGCCGGCCGCGCTGATCCGCGGCGCCCCGCCACTCGTTCCCCTGGGCACGGCCCTCGTCGCGGCCACGTTGACCGGCTGCGTGGCGTGCTATCTCCACGCCACGCTCCGGGGAAAGTTCCTCGTGTGGCGGGAGCTGGTCGCCGGCCTGGGGCTGCGCGGCGGCGAGAAGGTCCTGGACCTCGGCTGCGGCAGCGGTGCCGTCCTGCTGCAGGTCGCCCGGCGGCTGACCACTGGTCAGGCGGTGGGGGTCGACCTGTGGCGCACGCAGGACCAGTGGCGCAGCGACCCCCGCACGCTGCGGGCGAACGCCTCGGCGGGCGGCGAGGGCCGGCGGGTGGGGCTCTGCACCGCCGACATGACGACCCTGCCCTTCACCGACGGCTGCTTCGACGCCGTCGTCACCAGCATGGCCGTGCACAACCTGCGGCCCGTGGCGCGCCGTCGGGCGGCGCTGGCGGAGGCGGTACGGGTGCTGCGGCCGGGTGGACGCCTGGTCATGGTGGACATCTGGGTGGGCGGCCGGACCGAGGCCCTCGCCGAGCTGGGCATGCGCGACGTCGAGCGGCACCGTGTCGGGCCCCGCATGTGGTGGTGCGGACCCCTGGTGCCCACCAGCCTGATCACGGCCCGGAAACCGGGGCCGTGACCCCGCCGTACCGGGCGACCCCGCCGTACCGGGCCAGCAGTCGGGCCCGGGCGGGCGGGTGGATGTTGGCCAGCGTGACGTCCCCTCCGTAATGGGCGACCACCTTGGGATCCATCAGCCGCCGCCACAGGGGCGGGACCCACGCCAGCACGATCATGGAGACGAAGCCTGCCGGCAGTTGCGGGGACGCCTCGTCGTGACGCAGCACCGGATAGGGGCGCAAGGGATTGGTGTGATGGTCGGAGTGCCGCTGTGAGTGGAACAGCAGCACGCTGCTGACGATCGCGTCACCGTTCCAGCTGTGCCGGGGGGAAGGGCGCTCGTAGCGGCCGTCGGGACGGCGTTCGCGCAGCAGCCCGTAGTGGTCGAGATAGGCACCCGCCTCCAGCACGCACACGCCGAACGCCGCCTGGAGCACCAAGAAGGGCATGATCCCGGGCCCGAACGCGACAGCCAGGCCGGCGAACAGGGCGACGGCCACGCCCCAGCTGTTGAGGACGTCGTTGCCCGGGTGCCAGGGGCGGTGGCCGCGGCGCGCCAGTCGCCTGGCCTCCGCGCGCAGCGCGTCGACGGGTCGCCCGGCGACGACGCGGGGGAGGAAGTGCCAGAAGCTCTCGCCGAGCCGTGCGCTGGAGGGGTCGCCCGGGGTGGCCACGTGCAGGTGATGACCGCGGTTGTGCGCGACGTAGAAGTGACCGTAGGCGATCTGCGCGAGAGCGACCTTGCTCAGCCACCGCTCCGCCTCCGCGGTCGTGTGCCCGAGCTCGTGCGCCACGTTGAGCCCCAGGGCGCCGACCCAGCCGGCGGCGAAGGCGAGTCCGGCGCGGTCGAGGACGGAGAGTTCCGGGGACGCCCACTGGGAACAGACCCAGACGAGGGAGAGGTACTGCAGCGGAATGAAGACGTACGTACACCATCGGTAGTAGGCGCTTCCTCGGATGGAGCGGCCCTCACCCTCGGGAGGATTGGAGGTGTCGTCACCGACCAGCCGGTCGGTGAGGGGGATCACCGTCAGCGTGCCGACGAGCGGAAGCCACCACCCGAGGTGGCCCACGAGCGGATGGAGGTGGGCGAGGGTGAGCAGAGGGAGGCAGGGCGCGAGGGCAGCGAGCGGCCACAGCAGCCGCTTGGGGTCCCGCCACCGGCCGGGGACTTGAGCTGGGACGGGTGGGGTGTCCATGGTCCCTCCTCGCAGCATGGTGCGCGTGCTCTCTCGGGGCGCGGCGAAACGGTCGCCCTGGCGCATTTCTACCCGACCAGCATCGGTGCGACGCGTGCGATGACGGCCCCGTCAAGTACCCTTCCGGCCGCGTCGCGGCGTCCGGGGTGCGATGCGTTCCGGGCGTGACGGTACGCAGCTCCGCGGCCACCGACCAGCCCAGGCGGGGCATGAGTTCGGCGTCGACCCGGGCGACTTCGGTCCAGAAGACGGCGTCGGCGTCGGCGTCGAGATTCGTGGCCGGGGCCGTTTCGCCTGAGGCCGTGGGCTGCGCGGCCACGCCGCAGCATTGCGGGGGCGCCGGCGTCGGTGTGCTCGGCGAGGAGTACGAGCACAGTCTGTGCGTCGGCCTGTTCGTGGGGGAGTACGGGCTGCCAGATGCCTTCCGGAAGCCCGGCGCGATGGGCGATTCGTGCCATGCTCACTGCTGCCTGTGCGCGCCATAGCGGCTGGGGCGATCCCGGGCGCGCTGCACCACTTCGCGGATCTCCGTGAGCCCGGACACGAGCCATGGTGCGCTGGCCGACTGAGCCGTGGCGCCGACCCGATCGTAGAAGGCCGTTGGGCGGCCCCTCCGGATCCTCCGGCCAAGTACATGGGCCGGAGGATCGGTAGCCCGCGTCAGAAGATCACAGTGATCTTGCCTGCCAGGCCGCCGCGGAGAAACCGCTCGTGGGCGGCTTGGATCTCTTGGAGGTCGAAGGTGGAATGCACCCGCACCTGCAACGAGCCGCTGTCGACGAGCCTGGTCAGCTCGCGCAGCCCCGCGCCGTCCTCGCGTACCTGGTTGACAGTGGTGCGGACTCCGCGGGAGGACAGATCGGGGACCGGGCCTGCTTGGGTGGCGATCGACGCGTACCGGCCGCCGTCGGCCACTGCATCGGTCACGAACGCCCCGAAGGTGTCGAAGACAGCGTCATAGGCGCCCTCTTCGAGAGCATGCCGGTCGGTGGTGACGAGATCGGCACCACGATCGCGGGCGAAGGCGACCTGCGCATCCCGGGAGACCAGAGCATCGACCTTGGCTCCTCGTGCCCGTGCGATCTGCAGCGCGAGTCCGCCCACGGCACCGGCGGCACCGGCGATGAGCAGCCGCTCGCCGGCTTCGACCGCCAGCCAGTCCAGCGTCTGCCAGGCCGTCAGCCCCGGAAGCGGCAAGGCGGCCGCCGTTACCAGGCTGATCGAACGGGGCGCAGCGGCGACTGCTTGTGCGGGAAGTGCGACCAGATCGGCCCAGGTCCCTCGGCCGGAGTTGAGTTGGTGCGACATAGCGATCACGCGCTCACCGGCACGCAGTCCGCTGTCACCGCCGTCGACCACGATGCCGGCCAGGTCCCAGCCGAGGGTCATCGGCAGGGGCGGCGTTCCTTCTCCGATAGCGCCTTCCCGCGTCTTGTCATCGACGGGGTTGATACTGGTCGCCACGGTCCGGATCAGCACCTCTCCGGCGCCCGGTTCGGGCTCGGGAGCCTCGACGATGCCGAGGACATCAGGGGTGCCGAATCGATCGATCTGTATGGCGCGCACGAAAAGCCCTTCACACTACGGATGCTGACAGCAGGGCCCAACACCGTTAATGATCTAGAGATTCCCGTTGCGGCGACGGCTCGCACATCGGCCCGTCGGCGGTTGCCGTCGTTGCGCAGACTGCCGCCCACGACCAGCGTGAGCACCCCGAAGGCCCGTCACACCATCCCATTGACCTGCGACTCCAAGGTGGCGGCAACTCACTAGCGGTCACTGCAACGGTGCGCGCCACGATACGCGGGGATGCTCTCGGCTGGGCGCCGCGCCGCGATGTGAATACTCAGGGTGATGGTGCGCGGGGGGTGGTGTGGGCGGTGCGCACCGGCTCCCGTCGGTGGCTTCACCGGAGAGGGGGGCAGCACGGCATTATCCGCACCGGACCGAGAGCGCACCGCATCCGGTGCGCATCGCCGGTGGAGCCCGTCGTCGTCCTACTCACCTTGACGTCATGCCTGATCGGCATGGCCCTCCGGGGCAGCTTTCGGTCGGACCAGATCGTGGCCGCCGCCGGCGCTCTTGCCGGCTTCAGCGCCCTCGCCCATCACCGTCTCGCTCAAGGCACCACACAGCACTGAAGCGCTGCGCCAGGCGCGATCTGATCACCAGCACCGACCATCATTCGCGACACCTGATCGGGCGGCCTGGTGTCCGGCGATCGAGGCCGTAGCCCTGGTGGGCTCGCGCCCAGCATGTCATCCATCGTCGGCCACGAGGAGGTCAGGAGAAACTCCGCGACCAGTGCCTCCTCGGCGGGAAGCAGGCCGAGGCGGTTGTTCATCAGATGGGCGAAGTGAAACAGCAGGTAGGGGACCGTGCGCCGGCCGGGGAAGGGGGTGCGCAGCGTTTCCCGGAGGAGGTCCGTGTATTCCTGGACGGCCTGCGCCTGCGCCTGCGGCCCACCGTGCACCATGCGGAACCGGGCCTCCAGCGCTTCACGATTCCGGATCGCCGCCGAACGGATCCTGTGCCGCTGCTCCTCCGCCGCTCGGCCGTCCCTCCCGCTCCAGTACCAGCGCATGTTGTAGAGGAAGGACACCCGCTGCGCCGGGGGCAGGATGTCCATCGCGGAGGCCGTCGCGACGATCGCGTGGCCCAGGCGCAGCGGTGTATGACGGGGGCCGGAGAACCGCAGGGCGAGCTCGCTCGACGCCCGGAAGACCTCTTCGGCGCGTTCGATGCCGTTCCCCGCCCCGTACTTGGCGGTCTCCGGCTCGTAGAGGCCCGGGACGAAACCCGTGTACCCGGCGACGCCGTCCGCCCGGCCCGCCCGTTCGAGCACGCTGCCGGCGAGGCGCTCCAGCTCGGCCAGGGCGTCGAGCGGCCCGTGCTGCCGGAGCCGTATCTGGGGCCCCCTCTTGTCGAAGTAGCGGATGAAGAACCAGCGGTGGCCGGGGCACAACCGGCGGCCTTCTGCGACGATCTCCCGGACGGGGCCGTCGAGGAGTTGCTGGACGCCCTGGCGGTGTTCGGCGAAGATGCGGTAGTAGAGCCAGTCCGTTTCCATGAGGGTCCTCTTCGTTCGTCTTTCGTTCGTCTTTTCAGTCCTCCGTGGCATCCAGCCGGACGAGTGCGCACAGTTCGGCGGCGCGGCGGCGGCCGTCGGCACCGGTGAGCCAGTGCCCGCCAGGTCCGGGCAGCTGCTCCGTGAACGACACCGTCCGCACGGATCCCTCGTGCTCGTGCTCGTGCTCGAGCTCCTTCTGCAGCGCGCTCAGCACGTGGGGCGACCCCAGGTCGGCCCATTGCGGCTTGGACGCCCCCGCGCCCGGCCCCTGGAGCTGAACGAAGCACAGGCGGGGGAGGCCCTCCGCCCGCCGCCAGTCGTCGAAGCGCTCGAGGAAGGCCGCCGGGGCCTCGCCCCGGTCCGGCCGGGGAACCGAGGCGGCGGGCATGCGCCAGGTGGCGCGTTCGAGGACCAGCCGGCCGTGTGTCGCGCGCGGCGTCGCTCCGCCGCCCGTGGCAGGCCCGGACGGATGCCACGGCGCCTCGGCCAGCCATGGATTGGACAGTGTGGCGAGCAGCTTCACCGGCCCGTCCAGGAGGTCGAAGATGACGCTGCCGAGGTAGGGGAGCGCGACGTTCCGTCCGCCGGGCCCGTAGAGCTGCAGAGTTCCCGTGCCGGGATCGTGGGAGAGCACGAGATCTGCCAGGCCGATGGAGTCGTCGGGTCCGTCCGGACGGAGTTCGGTGGGCCAGCGGAAGGCGGGAAGCAGGTGCCCGGGCGGCGCCTGGACCATGGTGTAGTCCCCGCCCGGCCACAGTCCGTACACGGCACAGCCCGGGTACAGGTCCTCGATCCAGGCCCGCAGGGGCCCTTCGAGGTCCTGACCGGTGCCCGGCACCGCTCCCCAGCGCGCCAGCAGCGCGCCCGCACTGGGGATGACACGGTTCACCACCATCCGGTAATCCCCGCGGTGCACGGCCGCTTCGTCCTCCGCCACGAGCTGATGGAGCACCGACACCGCAGGCGCTCCCACGGTGCCGCACGGCAGCGGGTCCACCGGGACGGTGGCGGTCCGCCGGAGGACGTCCGGGTAGTCGGGCCGCCGGCACAGCGCGTGCAGGAATGCCATGACGTCCCGGCAGGTGCCGCCCCGGCCGTAGCGGGCGACGAAGTGCTCGACGAGCACGTCGTACAGACCGCTGCGACGGACGGCCGGCCGGAGCAGGCCGGCCAGCGTCCGCAGATCGTCCGCCACGCTGTCGGGGAGCCTCAGGAGGCGCCTGTCCGGGCAGGGAACGTTCTGGTGGAACAACGGGGTCCTCGCGAGCCACCGGGGCACGGGGGCGCCCGCGCCCCGCAGCGCGGTCTGCGCGGCCTGCCGGACCGTGGTGTCCAGGACGAGCCGCTCCTCGGCGCCGGCGTCCGGCATACGGTCCTCCGCACGCGCCAGGGCCTCCAGCGACTGCGCGACGCCGGCCGGCAGATGACCGGAGGCTGCCGCCTGCCCGGCCAGCTGCCGGAAACAGCCCCGGTCTTCGAGCCGCCAGGGAGTCCCGGGCAGCAGGATCCCGGCCGCGATCCACCGCCGTATCAGTGCGCGTTGCCCGTCGGTGCCGTCGGCCCAGGACCGCCACGTGCCGTCCAGGTACGGCACGTAGCCGTCCACCGTGGCGGGCTCGTCGAAGCGGTAGTGCAGCCGTTCCGAGGCCTGGTACTGCGGCAGCAGGACCCGCCACGTCCGGTCCGTCCGCCGCAGGCTCGGGTTGTCCCGCAGGGGGAAGGCGGTGGGGTTGCACGCGGCCAGGGCTCGCAGCAGGTGCACGGCGAGGTGACGGGGGGAAGCCAGATCGACGCGGTGCCGTGCGGGAGCGGGCCGCCTGTCGGGGGGCGGCCCGAGGTGGGCCGTGCCGAGCGTGGTCAGTGCCCCGAACGGGCTGGTCTTCGTCGCGGTGCGGGTGAAGTAGGCCAATGCCGAACGGGCCGTGCGGGAGCCGGGCGCGGGGGGCCGGTCGGGATCGGCGCGCAGGAGTTCGCGGGTGAACGCGGGGCTCGCCAGTGCCAGGGTCGCGGCGATGTCCGGCGTCCGCAGCAGGGCCAGCATGCGGGACCCGGCTGCGCGGGACGCCTGCATGGCGCACCTGTCCAGTTCGGCCCTGGCGGACGCCAGGTCGCAGACGGTGCCGAGCCATCGGGTCACCAGGGCGCCTGCGCCAGGGGAGAGGAACGGCATGGCCGTACGCGCCGCCTCGGCGGTCCTCGGCGTGCATCGCGCATTGTGTACGTCCCTGCGCAGTCCGAGCACCGCCCGGCGGACGTCCGGGGTCCCGTCGAGCGCGGGCACCAGGTCGTACAGGTGCCGGGCGATCTGCCGGCCGGCCGCCTCGGCCGCCTCGCGCAGGGACCTGACGCGCTCCAGGGCCATGGACAGGGCGGGGGCTGACAGCACCTCCAGGTCCTGCGGGGACAGGCCGGACACCCGGAGGGAGAGGACAGGACAGATCCGCATCATCGGCCGGACTCCAGGCGCATCCGCGCCTCCCGGTACCAGGCGTGGTCGTTGACGGGTTCCCAGCCGTCGTGGACGGCCGGAGGGAGAGCTCCCGGTGCGGGGAGGGAGCTCAGCAGGAACTCGCCGACGGCGGACTCCTGGAGGTAGTCCAGGCCCAGTGCCGCCGCGGTCAGGTCCGAGTCGCCGCCGCCGAGCGCGCACGGCGCCAGCCCCATGGCGGTGGCCACCAGATACATCGTCTGGTACAGCACACCGACGTGCTTGAGCGCGGCTGCGTAGGCCATGCCTCGGTACTTCCATGACAACCGCTGGAACCGGGAGGTCACCGTGATGTGGACGTCAGCGGCCTGCGCGGCTCCGGTCGCTCGCCGTGCCCAGTCCAGCACCGACTGCCGGTGCTCCGGCCCGTCGCCGACCAGGACCAGCGCGTGACCCGCCGGGTCGTAGTGGTACATCCCGGGTGCGAGGCCGGCCACCCGGTTCACCGTGAGGTAGAGCTCCAGGTCGTAGGCGGCGCCTGCGCTGGGGTACGGCCGGGACGAGGCCGGGTACGGCATGCCCTGCTCCGGCAGTGCCTCGGTCACGGTGCGGACGCGTGCCGTGCGGTAGAGGAACTCCCCCAGCTCGGCGAGCGAGAGAGGGGAGGGGCCGCGGTCGCGTACTGATCTTCTCCCTTCGACGGCCACGGTCAGCGGCACGTCCTTGGCCAGCACCGTGTGCAGCGGCGGCCGGTGCAGCGCGATGGCCGGCCCCTGCGGCGGCGTCCTCACCACCGGACGCGGTTCGACGGTCCCCCTGTGGGCGAAAACCGCGCCGTAGCCGCCCTCGTGGGACCCGGCCCGGCTTCGGGCATGGAAGAGCAGGTCGTGGAACTCCCACTGTGCGAGCACCGGATCACGGTCCGCGGGGAACCCCGCCCCGTCGTCGACGTCCACCAGTGCCGCGCCCGCCAGATGGGCCACCAGCCCGAGGACGTCGCAGACCTCGATCCCGGTGCTGTCGGCCATCCCGGCCGGGGTGCCACCGGCGAACAGATCCGCCACCAGACGCCGTGCACCGGCCCCCGGGAGGACGGCACGGAACCCTGACAAGGGCGACTCCACGACCGGAGAGCCGTCAACGGTACGGCACAGGGCGAAGCGAGACATGCGCACGGAGGTACGGGTGCCGAGAGGCGCGGCAGCGAGCGGGGCTCCGGCCGACGACTCGATGCGGACGGCCGGTTCCTCCCCGGCCCGCACGTGATGGACCAGCAGTGCTCCCAGCCTGCCCAGGACGGCGGTCATCTGGCGTGCGCACGCCGGGTCGTCACGCACGGCGGCCGCGACGTCCGCCGGCTCGTGCGTCATCCGCGAGAGCAGCCGGGCGACCTCGGGCCGTGCCCCTGTGAGCGTGAACCGCGACGGGCCGAGGCTGACGAGCAGGGTGCGTCGTGCCCCGGCCGTTCCCTCCGCCGCCGTGTCTTCCTCCACGACGACGTCCTCGCGGAAGGCGAGCAGTGCGCTGGTGGGTGTCACAGGAACACTCCGATCGGGTTGAGGTCCTCTTCCGGAGTGGGCTCGCGCAGCCAGCCCAGCGCCACCGGCACCTCGTAGAGGCGGCCCGGCGCGTACCGGGGCCAGAAGTGGCGCAACCCGGGTACCAGGACTTTGACGACGGGCAGACCGACGTCGACCCGGGTCTGGTCGAGCACGAGCATCTCCAGTCCCGCCCGCTCGACAGCCAGCTGAGCGGCCTTCAGATCTGCCAGAAGGTCGCGGTCCACGTGCACCGGACAAGTGTCGCTGGTCCGGGGCGGGCCGTCGAGCGGCTGCAGGTAAGGCTGGTTGGCGAGGGTGGCGGTCGTCCACCAGCGCACGTAATCTGGTTCGTCGAAGCGGTAGCCCCCCGGACGGCCGGAGGAGGCACCGACGTGCGGCAGGAACTGGTTCACCTCGGTCATGGCCCGGGAGATCGCGATCCGCATGTCGAAGTGGGCTCCGAACCCCATGAGGATCTCCTCCGCGGGACCGGTGGTCCGGCGGGCCAGCGCCACGACCGTGGGGATGCCGAGGTCCGAGGTCAGGTCGAGGACCCAGGTCTGCCGGTCCATCCGCCGGTAGGCCGCCTGCCACCGCACGAAGTAGGGGTCGTCGAAGGAGGAGAGGTCCACCGCGGGGCGGCGGACGCGGTTGTACCACCACAGCGCCACGCCGTCGCGTTCCACCAGCTCCATGAACCCCTGGAGGGCGGCGTCCTCCGGACTGGTGCCGGCCGCACACCCGTTGGAGTCCCCTCCTGCGAAACCGTCCGCCGATTCCGGGTGCTCGAAGTAGAGGTACGCCGTGGGAACGTGCACGTGACGGCCGCGGGTCAGGGACCACACCGGTGTCCATTCCACCCGGGCGTCCTCGTCCAGAGGGCGCCACACATGGTGGAATCCCGATGTACGGCTGTTCCAGGTCTCACGTTCGGCATACTGCCGGGCCGAGTAGAGCTGAAGAGCACTGGGGTGGATCGCCTGCTCCGGGCCCAGCTCCCGGTAGGAGGCGACGCGCCGGGGCTCGTCCCCCTGGAAGATCGCCGAGTACCGTTCGACCGCTTCGCCGAGGGCCGAGGCCCGTGCTTGGACGTCGCTGCGCCCCTTGCCGCCGCTCATGGATCTCAGGCTTGACCGCAGCGCTTTGAACCCGCCCTGGTGCACCGCCGTGTTGAACCCGGCCACGTAGCTGTGCAGCAGGCCGGCCCCGTCCGTGTCCACCGTCCTGGAGTCGAATCTGACCAGCTCGGGGACGATTCCGGTCACCGGGCTCACATGGTGGCCGTAGGACGCCACGAACCCCTCCGGGTCCCGGGCGCGGTGGCCGCCGTCCGTGGTGCCGGCCTTCTGCTGTGCCCGGAAGACGACGGGGCGCAGAGCGGCCTCGGTCTGGATGCCGGGGTCGCCGCACACCGGGCACTGCGGGCGACGGGTCAGCCGGTGCCGCTCGCCCTCCAGCGTGACGGTGTCGAGCGTGAAGACCTCCGAGAGGTCCTCCGACCGTACCCCGGCCAGCCACTTCGCGGCTTGCAGTGCGGCCAGGCGCCCGGCGATCTCCGCGACTCCCGGCCCGGTCGCCGTGCCGGTCACGGGAATGCGCTCCAGGGACAGGGCCGACTGGACGAAGGAGTCGACCATGCGGTTGCCGCGCAGCCGGACCGACAGGCAGTGCCAGCACCCGGTACGGCCCGGCTGGAACAGGGGCCCGATCCAGATCCGGGCCCCGGACGGCCGCACCAGCAGCCAGGGGCGGCCGCGCTCCAGGGAGCACCTGTTGACGGACTCCAGAGCCGGGTCCAGGTAGTCGTCCGTCAGCACCATGGCGAGGTCGCCGTCCCGGTCCCGTACCCGGATTCCGGCCTCTGCGGCGGCCTGTGCGAACGGGGCCGTGGATGCGGAGCCGAGTGCATTGATCTCTACGGATCCTGCCGCTGTCCGCGTTGCCGCCGTCCCGTCCAGCCCGGCCAGTTCCCAGAACGCTGCGGTGCCGGGGGCCTCCGGAGATCCGGTCTCGATCACATGGCAGGAGGCGAGAAGACGGTCCAGCGCGCGGGTCACCTGTTCCGGGGCGAACCGATCCGACAGTGCCGTCGTGATGGACTCACGGGTACGGCCCTCGGCCAGCAGCGGTGCCAAGCACTCGACAAGGGCCCCGCGGAGCACGGTCTGCTTGCGCTCGGAGAGCAGGAACACCCCTTCGCCGGGCGCGACGAAGGAGGTGACGGACCATCTGAATCGTAACTTGCCGGACACTTCTCATCCTTTCGAAGGCCGAGCAGCAACTGCAAGGCGGACCGGCCCGCCGGAGCGAGCACCGTGGGGAGCTGCTCCGGCGGGCCGGCTCACCGGCTCACCGACCTACCGGCTTACCGGCTTACGAGTGTTCAGTGGGTGGTGCTGCAGCTGGAGGTCTGGTTGCTGAGGAACTCGGCGGAGGTGTTGAGCTCCTCGATCTGCAGGTCGTCGAGCTCAACGGCCGCCAGGATTTCCTCGTTCATTACTGATCTCCTTTCGTTGCCATGGGCTTGTGTCCCATGGGTCCATTGGGTGTTTCCGCCGTGCTGACCGCACGGAGGCATTCGGGGGCCGGAGGGTCCGGGCCGGCCCCGGTCGCAGAGGCAGGGTCACCAGATCTGCCAGTCGAGGAGCCTTCTGCCGGGCTGGGCGTTGATCACCGTGGCCACGGGCTGGATGTAGGTGACGCCCTCGCCGTTGCCGCCCACGATCGTTCCGAGGCCCAAGCCTCCCCACATCACGGCTCCGCCGCTGTCGCCGGGGCGCGACTTCATCTTGATCACTCGGACGAGGTGGTTGGTGGTGACCTTGTCGTTACTGGTCATGCTGGCGTTGGAGTCGACGACCGATCCGCACTCCCATCGCAGGTACCGGCCGGAACCACAGGCGAAGAACGAGTCGAGCTCGGGGAGCTGGGCCTGGGTGACCCAGCCCTTGTAGGTGTTGAAGACGCCGTCGGGCGAGCCCTTTTGAAGATTCCCGAAGGGGCGCCAGGAGGTGGGCTGCCGGACCGCGACGAGGGCGTAGTCACCGTCGGCGCCGTACTCCCTCTCGGTGATCCACCCGATGGTGCCGCCGTCATTGCGCCACGCGGTCTGTCCCGGCTCTCCGCAGTGCCCGGCGGTGATGATGTAGGTGGCGTTCCCGTCCAGGATGCCCAGTCCGGCCGAGCAGTCATGGTTCTCCGGCCCGACCTGGATGTCGTCCCCGCCGACGAGACCGTGTCTGCGGATGGTGCCGGGTGAGGTGCCGATCCTTACTCGGGCCCGCTCCTCCTCCGTCAGTTCTGCCGCCGCGAAGACCTTCTGTGCGGCTTGCTGTACGCTCAGCCCGCCGGGCTGGCGGTCCGACAGCTCCAGCGACACGTTGTTGCCCGGGGCGTCCACCCACCACGCACTGTTCGGCGGCATCGCCTGGCGCTTCCCGACCGCATCCAGGGCGGCCTTCACGCGGTTGAGCTGCGTGGTGGAGTGCCTGACCCGGTGCGGGACCAGACCGCTCTTTCTGGCACGCTCCTCGGCATCCCGGTCGAGCACGCCGACGTGCGCCCTGCCGTCGCCGAGGCTGTCGACCCACGAGCCGGCGGCACGCTGCCCGAGGGCCTTCTTGAAGGCCGCCGCCTTGCCCGCGAGTGCGGGCTGTTCGACGAGCCGCTGCCGGATCGTGGCGACCGGGATGCCGGTCTTGCGGTGAAGGTCGTCGGCGGCCACCCGGTAGTAGCCGGCCGCGTCCGTCGTCCGCGGTGCCGTACTCGCGGTCAGCCTGACGGAATCCCCGGCCCCCCGGGCCCCCGCGTCCGGGACCGACGCTGCTGTGGACGCCAACGCCGCGGCGGCGGCGGCCAAGGTCAGCCCGAGCCTTTTGCGCATAGCAGCAACCCCCCTGTGACGGTTCCTTGCCCGAGGAGGCTTCTTCCGGTGCCTCCTGCCTGGCCATGCCCAGAGGACACCAGGGGCCGGTCAACAAGCTGTCAACGCGCCCGGACTTGACGGAGCCGAGCACATCGACGAAGCGCGGGAGTCTCACCGCTGCGGACCCGCAAGACGGGTCAGGTTGCTGCCGCGGGCCCGTCCCCGTCCCGAGCGTCCCGAGAGCGCCTCGTGTAGTAGCCACCTTCCGGGGGCGAACGGCGCGGGGCCTCGTAGAACCAGTTGCTTTGCCCTGCGTAAGGGCGAGTATTGCCGTAATCCGTGCGACCGTTCGGTCGGCTCCGCCCGCGGGAGCAGGCCGGGGAAGTGCCTTGGTCATCACGGCCGGAATGTGCTTGCGGACGTCGGAGCGCGGGCGGTGCCCATCCGCGAGCGCGAGCGCGGGCGCCGTGGCACGGTCCGGCAACGGAGTCTGCTCGCCGCGCGCGTTGACTCCTCATGCTCGGCGCCGACGGCATCGGCCGTATCGGGGCGCGAACCCCGCACCAGGGCATGCGTGGTGACGGGCATAGGCCACACCGAGCGACAGGCGCTGGGCGCGATGCGTCGCGGCTACCGGATCCGCCTCGGCCGCTGCTCCGCCCACCGTCCTGATCGTCGCCGGGCCGCCCGCACATGCGGTCATACGTCCCGCCCGGGTGGGGACGACGTGGACGCGGTGGGCGACGTGGGCCGACGGCCGGCACAGCACACCTGTCGGGCCGTCGGGTGGTGTGAGGTGTCGGTCATCTGTCGGGGCTGTCGGTCCGATGTCGGCGGCTCGTCGACGGGGTCAGGCACCTTTCCGGAGACGGCCGACCGCAGCTCACCGGGCGGCCTCGATCCCGAAGGAGCCAGCACCATGAACAGCCCTGTCACGATCATCGGCGCCGGACTCGGCGGACTCACTCTGGCCCGCGTCCTGCACGTCCACGGAATCCCGGTCACGGTCTACGAGGCGGAGTCCTCCCCGACGGCGCGCACACAGGGCGGGCTGCTCGACATCCACGACTACAACGGGCAGCTCGCTCTCAAGGCGGCCGGCCTGATGGACGAGTTCCACGCCATCGTCCTGGAGGGCCGCCAGGCGATGCGGGTCCTCGACCGGGACGGGACCGTCCTGGTCGACAAGGCCGACGACGGCACCGGCGGACGCCCCGAGGTGCAGCGCGGTGAGCTGCGACAGATCCTGCTCGACTCGCTCCCGCCCGGCACCGTCCGCTGGGGGCACAAGGCCGCCGGCACCCGCGCCCTCGGCGAGGGTCGCCACGAGGTGACGTTCGCCGACGGCAGCACCGTCGTCACCAGCCTGCTCGTCGGCGCGGACGGTGCGTGGTCACGGGTCCGGCCGCTGCTCTCCACCGCAGCCCCCGAGTACGCCGGCACGTCGGCGGTCGAGATATTCCTGTTCGACGCCGACACCCGGCACCCGGCTGCCGCGAAGACGGTCGGCGGCGGGATGCTGATCGCGCCCTCGCCGGGCAAGGACATCTTCGCTCACCGGGAGAGCGGCGACACCCTGCACACCTACGTGGGACTGTCCAAGCCGCTGGACTGGTTCGCCGCCATCGATTTCACCGATGCCGCCGCGGCCACCGCGCGGATCGCGCGGGAGTTCGACGGCTGGGCGCCGGAACTCACCGCGCTGATCACCGACGGCGACACCGCGCCGGTCCTGCGCCCTCACTACACTCTGCCGACCGGGCACCGGTGGGACCGGTTGCCGGGGGTGACCCTCCTCGGCGATGCCGCCCATCTCGCGCCTCCGAACGGCGAAGGCGCCAACCTGGCCATGCTCGACGGCGCCGAACTCGGCAACGCCCTCGCCGCGCACCCCGAAGACATCGAGGCCGCACTCACCGAGTACGAGCAGGCCATGTTCCCCCGCAGCGCCGAGGCCGCCACGTTCGAAGGTTTCGAGGTCGACGGGAACGGGACCGACTCCGGCGACAACGCGGCCCAGCGCCTGATCAACATCATCACCGGAGGCGAGCAGGCTCAATAAGACCCTCACGGCCCGAACCGGTGCTCAGGCGGCGCGGAGGGCTGCCACCCACTTCCTCGCCTTCACCAGCATCGCCTGCACCCTCATCTGCTACCGCAGACTCGCCAAATGAGATGACTTCCAAGGAAACGGGCTGCGCAGGTCGCAGGGGCGCGTCCGGCAGTGGGTCCGGCACCGGGCCAGGGAGCTCGATGCGGGCTGTGGCATGCCCGCCGAGTACGGACCCCGGGGTCGGGTGTACGACCTGCTCCGTCGATGGCAGCGGGACGGCACCTGGACTCTACGATCGTGCGCGATCATCAGCACGCCGCCGGTGTGCGTAAAAAGGGGAGTTCCAACAGGAACCGCCTGGCGGTGTCGCCTGCGAGCCGGACGACCACGGACTGGGACGCTCCCGCGGCGGGCCCGCAACCGCAAGAAACGCAGTTCACGCGGCGGCCGGCCGCCGAAGTTCGACCCGCAGGACTACAAGGCTCGGCACGCGGTCGAGTGCGGTATCAATCGCCTCAAGAGGCACCGGGCCGTGGCCACCAGGTGTGACAAACTCGCGGTCCCCTACGAGGCCACTGTCCTCGTTGTCGCCATCAACGAGTGGTTGTGACGTACTGGTCCGACGACAACTCGAACACCCGTACTCGCCGACCCCCGGTGGGATTGACCGTCTCACGGACCGGATGCATCCCCAGTTTGGTCATGATCCGTTCGGAGGCGTCGTTGCCCACTTGAGTGATGCTGACGATCCGCTCCAGCCCTCGCTCTTCGAACCCGAACCGTACAGCGGCCGCAGCGGCCTCGGTGGCCAAGCCCCGCCCCCAGTGGGAACGTCCCAGCCGCCAGCCGACCTCAACCGCCGGCAATACCTCCGGCAAGAAGTTGGGCACCGAAAGGCCGGTGAACCCGGCCAGCTCGCCAGTGGACCGGATCTCCACGGCGAACAGGCCGAAGCCCTGTGACTCCCACTCGCTCTCCCATGCCTGGACCCTGCCGCGAGTCTGCTTTGCGTCAAGGACGCTGCCGTCACGGATCCACCGCATGACCTCGGGGTCGGCATTGACGGCAGCCATGGGCGCAACGTCTTCCTCGCGCCAGCGACGCAGGATCAAACGGGGAGTCTCAAGCGTGACCATCGAATCATTCTGGATCACAAATGGGTTCGCCACCATCCTCACCAGTGGAACCCATCAGGCGTCGAGTGGAAGTTCCAGCAGTTCCTCGGGACGCTGGAAACCGGAGCGCTGATAGAGCGAGGTGCTGCGCTCTGACGGCCAGACGATCAAGCCCTCGAGGTCGGCGTCGCGCGAATGCCGCTTCATACCGCCCCGGGGCCGAACCTCTGCCGGTACGCCGAGGGCGTGAGTCCCCTTTCGCGGCGCATCAGCGCCCGCAGGTTGGCGGCGGTGCCCAGCCCGCTGTGCCGCGCAACGGCCTCCATGGACATGGCGCCCCGTTCGATGAGGCGGCACGCCAGAGCGAGGCGCTCCCGGGTCAGCCAGGCCAGCGGGGTGGTGCCGAGCTGGGACCGGAAACGGCGGTGCAGCGTGGCCGGGCTGACCGCGGCGCGCGCCGCAAGGTCGGCCACGGTCAGTACCGTCTCCAGGTGCTCCTGGGCCCAGGCCAGGACGGGCCCGAGGGACTCGTCGGGGAGCTCGGGGACGGGGCGTTCGATGAACTGCTGCTGCCCGCCGTCCCGGTGCGCGGCGAAGACCAGGCGCCGGCTGACCGCGTTGGCGACGCCGGCACCGTGATCGCGGCGGACGATGTGCAGTCCGAGGTCGAGCGCGGCCGCGCTGCCCGCGGCGGTGAGGATGTCCCCGTCGTCGACGAAGAGCACGTTCTCCTCCAGGCGGACGCGGGGGAAGCGGGCCCGGAAGGAGTCGGCCCACTGCCAGTGCGCGGTGGCCCGGCGCCCGTCGAGGATCCCGGCCTCGGCGAGAGTGAAGGCGCCGCTGCACAGGCCGACCAGCCGCGCGCCGCGCGCGTGGGCCCGCCGGACGGCGTCGAGTACGGCCGGGCGGCGGGGCACGTCGATGTCGGGCCGGTTGGGGACGATCACGGTGTCCGCCGCGTCGGCCGCCTCCAGGCCGGCGACGCCCGTGAGCGTGAAGAACCCGTCGCGCATCACGGTGCTCGGCTCGGGGGAGCAGAGCCCGAAGTCGTACAGCGTACGGCCGATCTCGGGCCTGTGCAGGCCGAAGACCTCGGTCGTGCAGCCGAGCTCGAAGGGGTTGGAGTTCTCGTCCACGATCACGACGACGCGGTGGGGGCCCGCCGCCGGAGCACGGCGTGCGTGCGAGGAATCTTGCGGCATTTGCGATTCCTAGCACTCACCCAGGACGGGCTCAACCGGGGACGATGCCTGCATGAGCAATGAACCCCTGGCCCTCGGCAAGGCCCTCGCGTCCTTCGACGCCCTCTGGAGTCCCCGCATCGTCACCCACGTCAACGACTACGACGTCCGCGTCGCGAAGGTCCGCGGCGAACACCTCTGGCACGCCCACGACGACACCGACGAGTTCTTCCTCGTCCTGGAGGGAGAGCTGAGCATCTCTCTGCGGGAGGCGGCCGGGGAGCGCACGGTCCGGCTGTCGCAGGGCACCGTCTTCACCGTGCCGAAGGGCACGGAACACAAGCCGTTCTCCGCAACCGGCGCCGCGATCCTCCTCTTCGAACCCACCGGGACGCCGACGGTCGGCGACCGCCACGACGAGATCCCCGGCCACGTCGACGTGACGACGGGGCACCCTCTCGGCTGATGAGGCCGGTCCGGCCGGCGACCGGTACGGGGATCCTCAACGCGCCGACCGCGGCATTGCGTGCCTCCTCTTGAACGGCGGCGTCGCTGACGCGGGACTTCGCCTTGTCGCCGGCCGGCACCTGCGGTCCCCGCTCACCGGAGGTCGGCGAGGAGGGTGCGCGTCTGGTCGGCGTCCGCCTGTGCCTGCCGCTGCTCGAACACCCCGAGCGCGGTTTCCAGGCAGGTACGGGCCCTTGCCCGCTGGCCGAGGTGGACCAGGCTGCGGGCGAGAGCCCGCAGCAGGCTCGCCTCGAGTATGGGGCTCGTCTTTCGGGCCACGGGCAGGAAGGTCTCGGCGACATCCGCTGCCAGGCGGTGCCGGCCCGCCTGGACATGGAGGTCGGCGATCAGGACGCCGGTGGCCGCTTCGAAGGCCGGCACGTTCAGGGACCGGAACAGCTCCAGCGCCTCCTGGGCGCGGTGCAGTGCCTCGCCCACGTCGTCGCACAGCCGCAGCACACGGGCCAGGTAGTACAGGCCGATCGCCTTGGAAACAGAGGGCTCTCGCCCCACTAGCTGCGCGCCCCGCTCGGCTGCGGTGCGGGCCTCGGTGAGTCGTTCCTGCCGGGCGTAGTTGAAGGCGAGTTCGCCCAGTGCGGTGCCCTCGGCGGTCCCGGCACGCGAAGAGCGGAACAGCCGTACGGCCGCCTCGCCATGCTCGACCGCCTCGTCGGTCCGGCCGCGGACGCGCGCGCCGGCGCACAGGGTGAGGTGGGCCCAGCCGCGCAGCCGCGCGTCGCCCGCGTCATCCGCGTCATCCGCGTCGTCGCACAGCGCGATCGAGCGCCGTAGTTCGGACTCGGCTTCGGCATAGGCGTTCGTGTGCCACAGGGCGTTGCCGCACACGTAGCGGGCGAGGGCTTCGGACGTCCGGTCGCCGCGCGCCGCCGCCACCTCGGCGACGTGCCCAGCCTGGGCGATCACGCTGGTCTGGTGGGCAGTGCCGGGCAGCACGTTGTTCAGCTTGTCCACGAGGTCGGCTGCCTGGGCCAGCGGCAGGGACTCATCCGTACAGGCGCGGTCGATCAGCGCCCGCTGGACGGGTATCTCCTCGTGCATCCAGTCGGTCGCCTCCTGTGCGCTGCCGAAGCGGAGGCCGGCCGCGGTGACCGGCACGTCGATGAGCCGGCGCTCCGTGGGGTCCACGGAGTGCGAGGCCGCATCCGCGGCACGTGCGGTGGCCAGGCAGAAGTCCAGCAGCCGAGCAAAGGCCCTGGAGGTCGCGGCGGGGGAGCCGTCACGGGTGTTCCTGGCCCGTGCGAAGACCCGCACCAGGTCGTGGAAGTGGTACCGGCCCATCCGCCGGGACTCCACGAGATTGAGGTCGACCAGGGATTCGAGGAGGTCCTCGGTGGTCTGCGGGTCCCGGCCGAGGAGTGCGGCGGCGCAGTGCAGGCCGAGGTCCGGCGCCTCCACGGCCGACAACAGCCGGAAGGCACGGCCCTGTTCGGGAGACAGCTTGGAGTACGAGAGCTCGAAGGTGGCTTCCACGGCGAGTTCGCCGGTGGACAGCTCGCTCAGCCTCCGGTGCTCGTCGCCGAGCCGGCGAACCATGCCGGAGAGGGCCGTGCCCGGCTCCGCGGCCAGGCGCGAGGCGATGACGCGGATGGCCAGCGGAAGACGGCTGCACGCGGTCACGATGTCCGCGGCCGCCTCGGGCTCGGCCGCGCAGCGCCGCTCGCCCACGATCCGGCCCAGGAGCTCCAGGGCTTCCCCGGGCCGCATCACGTCGAGCCGCAGGTGCTGCGCCCCGGCCAGCTCGGTCAGCCGGGCGCGGCTGGTCACCAGGACGGCACTGCGCCCCGATCCGGGCACCAGCGGTTGCACCTGGTCGTCGGAGGCGGCGTTGTCGAGCAGCACCAGGAACCGGCGTTCCGCCATCAGCGAGCGGTAGAGGGCGAGGCGTTCGTCGGCGTCGGCGGGGATCCCGCCGTCGGCCACGCCCAGGATGCGCAGGAACGACACCAGGATCGTCTGCGCAGCCAGGGGCTCGCGGTCGGCACCGCGCAGATCCGCGTACAGGTGCCCGTCAGGGAAGCGCTCGGCGACCTGTCGCGCCGCGTGGACGGCGAGGGCGGTCTTGCCCACGCCCGGAACACCGTTGACGGCGGAGACCACGATGGCCCGTGTGCCGGGGTGTGTGAGCATGCCGGTGAGGGTGCCGACCACTTCGCCCCGCCCGGTGAAGTCGTCGATTCCGGGGGGCAGCCGGTGGGCTCCCGGGACGCCGTCCGCGGTGAGGGCCGGGTGGGCCGGCCCGCCGGACCCGGTCATGGGTTCCGCGCGCAGGATGCGCTGGTGCAGCTCCCGCAGGGCCGCGCAGGGTCTGCGCTCGGACGGCGGGAGGTGGGCCAGCAGGTCTTCCAGGAACCGCCGGGTGTCCTCGTAGACGCTCAGTGCCTCAGCCTGCCGGCCCGCCTGGTAGAGCGCGAGCATTTGGACGCCGCGCAGCCGCTGGCTGGCCGGGTACTCGATGACCAGGTCGCCCGCCTCGGCATGCAGGTCCGGCCGGTCCCCGATCTCGGCATCGAGCTCCAGGCGGGCCTCCAGCAGCGACTGCCGGACGGCGCCGAGACGGTCCCGCTCCGCCCGGGCGTGCGGGCCGTGCAGGCCGGCCAGCGGCTCGGCCGACCACAGTTCGAGCGCGCTCGTCAGGACGTCCCGGGCCTGCTCGGCCGTGCCTCCGGCGGCCCGGAGGCGTCCGGCCTCCGCCTCCGCCTGCTCGAACGCCCAGGTGTCCACGGCGCCGGCGGGCACGCGCAATGCGTAGCCGTCGCCGACGGTCACGAGCAGCGGCGTCTCGGCGGAGTGCCCCAGCGCCCCGCGCAGCCGGTACATATGGGTGCGGACGGAATGATCCGGCTTGGACGGCCGGTCCGCCTCGTCCCAGACGCCCTCCGCGATCAGGGGCAGCGACACCGTCCGCCGCGCGGCGCCGAGCAGGATGGCGAGCACCTCGCGCTGCTGGGGTCTGCCCAGGCGGAGTTCCGCGCCGTCACGCCAAGCCCGGACCGGACCCAGCAGAGAGAAGCGGAACGCCGGTGCCACTGCCTGGGACGGCCGACGCCCCGCAGAATTCCCGTGCGTCTCCATGGCTTGCTTCCTCTCCGCAGGCGAACTTTCATAGGAAGTGCGTATTGTGATGGGATATCGGTTGTCCGGAACGTCGCGGTGACACGGCTGGCTTGGGGCGAGAAGTGACGGTTCGATTTCAGACGCTGGGACCGCTGCGCCTACGACGGGACGGCACCGAGGTTCCCGCGGGCCGGCCCCAGCAGCAGGCAGTCCTCGCGGCGCTGCTGGCGGCCAGGGGCCGCCCTCTGACGACCACCCAGCTCCTGCACGCCGTATGGGGAGAGAACGACGAGCACTGGCCGGCCCGCCCGAAGCGGGTCCTGGCCACACACGTCTACCGCATCCGCCGGCTCCCGGGCTTCTCACCGGCCGGTGCCGGTGCCGGTGCCGGAGCGGCCCTGCTCCAGGCCGGTGAGGGGTACCGGCTGTCGGTCGAGGCCGGGGCCGTCGACATGCACCGTTTCGACGACGCTGTACGGGCGGCTGCGGCGGCCCGCAGGAAGGGCGACCCGGACGGTGCCCACGCACTCCTGACCCAGGGGCTGGACCTGTGGTACGGGACCGCCCTGGAAGGGGTGCCCGGCCCGCTCGCCGGGCGGATCCGGCAGCGACTGGCGGCCAGTCGCACGGCAGCCCTGGAAGCACGGCTGTCCATCGACGTGGCCCGCGGCCGGCACGCAGAGGTGCTGCCGGAGATCGCCGCTCTGGCGGAGGCCCCGGACGCTTCCGGGCAGGTGCTGTCACTGCTCGTCCTCGCTCTCTTCCGCAGCGGTCGGCGTGACGAGGCGTGCGCCGTCTTCGACCAGGCCCGCGCCCGTGCCGGGGAGCTCGGCCTCGACCCCGCGCCCGAACTGGAGCGGGCGCACCGGGAGATCCTCGGCAGCCCCGCCGTGCCGGCCCGCTCCGGCCCCCGCGGCCCCGTCCGCCCGTGCCATCTGCCGCCCGACATCGGTGACTTCACCGGGCGGACCGCCGAAGCCGGCCTGCTTCTGGAAGCCCTGGCACCCGACGGCGCCGCCACCCGGCGGCCGGTGGTCGTCGAAGGAGCCGCCGGGACCGGGAAAACCACCCTCGCCGTCCACGTCGCACACCGGTTGCGCGACCTCTACCCCGACGGTCAGCTCTACGCCGGCCTGGCCGGTCCGCACACGTTGCCGGTCCTTTCCGGCCGGCTCCTCGCCGCATTCATCCGGGCGCTCGGCGGCGACGTGCCCGAGGACGAGGCGGCCATGGCCGCGGCCTACCAGGCGGCGCTCGAAGGGCGCCGGGTCATGGTCGTGCTCGACGACGTGCGCGACCTCGACGGCATCCGCCCGCTGGTTCCCCGGCATCCGGGATGCGCAGCCGTGGTCACCGGCCGGGCGCTCACCGGGCTCCTGCCCGACGCCCGGTGGCTCGCCCTGGGCGCCTTCTCCCCGGAAGACGCACTCGGCCTGCTTGCCCGTACGCTCGGAGCCTCACGTGTCGAGGCCGAACCGCACGCCGCACGGGCCCTGGCCGAGGCGTGCCGACGCCACCCGGCGCTGCTGCGCACGACGGCGGCACGGCTCGCCGCCCGGCCGCACTGGTCGCTGGCGAGCATGGTCGACCGGATGACCGGATGACCGGGGAATGACCGGATGACCGGTTCGTGAGCGAGGGGTGTCAAGACTTCCAGAGCACGTCGCAGGAGAGGTCCGCCTTGTACGGGGCCGTGCTGTGGCACCATCTGCCGTTGTCACCGTAGATGGCCAGGGAGCCGCTGGAATCGAGGAAGAGCTTCACCGGGTAGGAGCGTGAGCCCCGCTGAGTCCCGCTGGCCCAGCATGAGCGCCCGTCCTGCGCGTAGACCACGAGGTTCCCATCGGCCTGCATCACGGCCTTGTAGCCGCAGCCGACCGTGTTGCTGCTCCAGCTCGGGCTGCCGTTGACGTAGGAGACGAGGTTGCCGTCTTTCTGCATGATGAGCCTGGCGGGCCCGTTGTCGAGGTGCCAGTCCGCGAAGAGCGGCTCGTCGTCCCAGATGGTCGTGTGCTCGGGGTTGATGGCTGCGTGCGCCGTGCCGCCGGCGAACAGCAGGCCGGCTGTGGCGACCACTGCGGACGCCGCGAAGGCGGTGAGGCGGCGGGCTGCCGAAGGACGCTTCGTGCTCGGGGGAGTCATGACGGTCATGACGATCCTTTCTGCGGGACGGAGACGAAGGGATGTAGCTGCGACGTCTCCCACGAGCGTGTCCTCCATCGGTGAAAGAAGATTCAACGAACGATAAACGGTGAGGTGGGGGAGGTGAGGAGGGCGTACTCGACGCGGGCTGTCCGCCCGGCCTCACTACCTGCCGCTACCTCGCCGAGCGGCTGCGCACACAGCCCGTACAGCCCCTACAGCCCCTACAGCCCGTACAGCAGAACCCCGTTGCCCGCTGTCGAGCCCCGTGAGAGCATCAAGGTTCAACGGTCCTCCTCCTTTCGTTTGCGCTGCGCAGCGCAAACGAAAGGAGGAGGACCGTTGTCGTGTCCACGGCTTTGAATAATCCACCAAGATCTGCGAATGGCAGGTACCGTTTGATGTGCACAACAGAGCTGACAGAAGCCTGTATCGAGGATTTGAGCAACACCTTGGTTGCGCCTTCGATGCTGCAAGACAATGACTTGATCAGGGACTTCTTCGGGTCCGTGATCACGCCGGAGGACCTTGCTTCTGGTTCGCTCGACCTCGCGCGGAAGACCGTCTACCTGTGTGGCGATATCTCCGGGATCAGCAGCCGCCAACTGGATGTGGCTGCCCGGGTATTCGTCATCCGGGAACTGTCACACGGCTACCATGAGGACGTCGACAAACCTTGGACCCTCGTCGACCTCGGCCGAGTTCCTATCCGCGTACACGGCGTCGGCGTGTACTACCGCCGCTTGTTCGGGCTCGGCGCCGATCACTTCGGACGGATCCGTGCGGAGCACGCGTTCCAATCCCTGACGGAGTCCACCAAGCCTGGAACAGCCCATCGCAGCGGAATCTATCTGACGCCCGTCACACGAAACGGTGACGAACTACATTTCCGCCTGCTCCGGTGCTCCACGAATCTCTCGGGACCGACCGAGAGCTTTCGCCCGACCGACACGCGCATCGTCGAGGCTCTGAACCGCGAGGCCGCCGCCGTCTTCCGAAACCAGGCACCGCTCAATCACGTCCTCGCTCAGATCTACCACAACTCCCTTGCCACGGCCGAGCGCAAGCAGTCCAAGGCCAAGATCTCGGCCCATGCCGACAAGACCAAGGACATGCCCGTCAATGGCATCATGGCCTTCTGCACCTTCTATGACCGGCTCGACAAGCTGCAGCCCCTGGCCGAAGACGCCTTCGACTATGGCGTGAAGGGTGCCAGTGGGCTGACCAAACTCCACTTTCGCCTCAAGGAGCCGACCGGAAAACGCGACGGGGTCGCGCTCCCCTCGCAGTTCACCCTGACGCTCTACCCCGGCTCCGTATTCTTCATGCCGCTGTCCACCAACCGCCTGTATACGCACGAAATCCGGCCCTCACCGTTGGACGCCGAGTTGCTC
The DNA here is from genome assembly GCF_013394065.1 of Streptomyces rectiverticillatus. Taxonomy (NCBI): domain Bacteria; kingdom Bacillati; phylum Actinomycetota; class Actinomycetes; order Kitasatosporales; family Streptomycetaceae; genus Streptomyces; species Streptomyces rectiverticillatus. The sequence goes on along the minus strand of NZ_CP040752.1, from coordinate 76,581 downwards.
CCGACCCGCCTGGGATACGTGGTGCGCTGTTCGAGTACCGAAGCCGTTCACAAGAACGGCCGCACATTCCTCAAAGTGGCCGGAGATTTGGCGAAGCTGGGGCCACCCACACCGGCCGGCATGAACGAGCTGCGGAGGCTGTACGCCGAGGAGAACAGAACCTCGTCCTTCATTGATTACGGCGACAAATTTCTGTTCAGCATGAACACGGGAGACTACCTTGCACCCCGAGCCTAGGATCTTGGACGAGATCCTCTCGTGCGATTTGCCAGCCGATGAGAATCTCTTCGCGGAGCTGTCCGCGTCGGTTCGTTGGGAAGACGTAGGAAAAGGCCGGCGAGCCGCCACGCTTACGAAGGCCGACGAGGCGGGTGGTGTGCCTCTCGTGCGTACTACCACTCGATACAGCAGCCCGGCGCAGCGTTTCCGGGCGGTGCACGAACGGCTGGCGCAACGGATTCAAGAACGTGCGGCGCTCCCGGTCGACTTCAACAACGCTCTCATCGAGAGCTACACCGACGCTTACAAAACCATGGGCAGCCATTCCGACCAAGCCCTCGATCTGGCCGACGAGTCGTTTATCGCCGTCTTCTCCTGTTACCAACACCCCGAAGCGATCCCGCCGAGGAAGCTGATCCTCGAATCAAAGGGGTCCGGTGGCGAGAAGTACGAGATCCCCCTCGCCCACAACGGTATCGTCGCATTTTCTGTCGACTTGAACCGGCGACTCAGGCACAAAATCGTATTGGATATGTCCGTCCGGGCGGCGGACAACCAATGGTTGGGCGTAACGTTTCGAACGTCAAAGACCTTCGTTCGGTTTCGCGACGGACATGCATACCTCCCGCAGGGTGCGCGCCTGGTGTCGGCCGACGATGAGCAGAGGCGCGAGTTCTACCAACTACGGCGCCGTGAGAACAAGGAAACGGACTTCAGCTACCCCCTGCTGACGTACACCATCAGCGAGAGCGATCTGATGCTGCCCGTCTGACCTTGAGGGATTTTGATTATGATTCCGGCTCGCTGCCGAACGGATCCTGTTCCGCTGCTCTTCCGCTGCCCGGATGTCCCCCCGCTCCAGCACCAGCGCATGTCGTACATGTTGTAGAGGAAGGACACCCGCCGCGCCGGGACGGGATGGGGCGGTGACAATGCCCCGGCCCTCCGTCAGCGGCTCGCCCGGCGCGCGCCCGTGATGGCCTCGTTGCGGTAGGTGCAGTAGGCGAGTGCCGGCTTGGTGTAGTGGGTCCAGGGCGTGGCTGCTATCCAGCCGTCCAGCAGGCGGAATTGCTCCACCGCCTCCGCGTACCGTTCCTGCTTCGTCAGCAGGTATGCCAGCAGGTGGCGGGCGCCCGGCAGCGAGGGGTGGTCGGGGCGGCACGCCGCGACGTCCATCAGTGCGGCGTTGATCATGGTGGTGAGGTCGACCGAGCGGTAGGCGACTTCCGGGGCGTCGTCGTCCATGTGGTGGTACCAGTAGTGCAGCGGCAGCATGGTCATCAGGTTGCCGGGCGGGGCCGTGCGCGCCGCGGTCCACGCGAAGGTCAGGGCCAGTTCCTCGGAGCCGTGCCACCTCGGGAACCAGTACCACAGTGCGCTCGAGTGGGCTCCGAAGTGGTAGGGGGTACGGGAGGTGATCTCGGCCCACAGCTCCCGCATCTGCTCGTGCGAAGCACCCGTGCCCGTGTACAGCGGGATCTTGGCAATGTACGGGGTGGGGTCCTCGGGCGCGGCCAGGGCGACGGCGCGGGTGAAGTCCTCCCGCGCTTCCTCCAGTATCCGGTGGAAGCCCGCGAACTGCTCGGCCGTGGTGTCCTTGGCCCAGGCCGTGCCGCGGACCTGCCCGGCCACGGTCACCTTCGCCTTGGCCTTGACGAGGGCCGCGCCGGCATCGCCGGGGCGCGCGGCCTCCCAGGCACGCAGCCAGACGTCCTCCTTGGCCGCCTCGTCGGCGATGATGCCGGCCAGCGCCGAGCGCCGGTCCCAGTCGGCACCCGTCGCCTCGAGCGCCCGGGCGGCGGGCTGCCAGTCGCCCCGCTTGAGGGCCGCCACCAGGGCGATCGCCTCGTGGTCCGCGAAGGACCGGTCCGTGTTCTGCTGCTCCGGCGGCAGCCAGCCCTCGGCGGCCAGCTGGGCGGCGGACGGCGCCGCGCGCCGCTTCCTTCTGAACCAGAGGAAGACGGAGACGGCAATGACGATGATGGACAGCAGCATGAAGGAAGGGATCCGATCGGGTTTCAGCAGTAAGGGGCAGTCAGCGGCAAGGGACAGTCAGCAGGATAAACGCAGCACTTCGCGCAGCGGAGCCGCTCCGGGGACGTCAGCCGTGGCCGGCCGTAGCGCCAGGGTGAGAGCCCTGTAAGGCACGCAGAGATGTGCCCACTGGGCAGAGTCCCCCACTGAAGATCTGGCGAATGGAAAGCGAGATGGATCATATGTGCCATTGAGGGGCTGGTGGGCGGAATTTCGCCCGGCGCCGAATTGCCCCGCTTATCCGGCCTCCCGCCTGGAGCGCCCGAACGCCCCGAAGCCCTGCGCGATCTCGCCCACGCCGAACGCACCGCACCGCACCGAACTGACCGAGTCCGCCCTGCTGCGCTCCCACTCACTGGCTCTCCCAAGGCCGGCTCGGGCCGGGGCGGTAGCGCCGGGCGGGGCCGACCCGGACGCCCCGCACCCGCAGGGCCCGGATCGTGCCAATCCGCTGCGGGCCAGTCCCGCTCTGTTGTGAACTCGGGCGCCTCACGCACCGCCACGGGATCGGGAGGGCTCATGGACGGACGGACAGCCGGTGCCCCGGCGTACGATCATCAGGGTTACGGGCGGAACGGCACTGGCAGCCGGAGTGTCGGCGACTCGGGGGCGCGGTGTCGGCGAATGCCCCGGACGATTCGTGCCTCGCCGAGTTCTCAGGCCTGGTCGAGTCCGTCGCGGAGCCGGGCCAGGTCCTCGGGGCCCACGATGACGCCGAAGTCCTCGGCCAGTACGCGCCCGAGGTCGGCCGGCGCGATCTTCCGCTCGGTGTACGAGCCGTCGGGCCGGAAGGTGGTCCACGTCGTCGCGTCGAGCCGGTGGTGGTGAGCGGCGCTGAACGCCTGGGCGAAGGGGCGCTTGACGAAGGGCGAGCGCGGGTGGGTGGAGACGTAGTGGCTGCCGACGACGTAGTCGATCGGGTACTGGGGGTTGAGAGTGAAGGTGTGCCGGTCCAGCCAGTTGCCCTCGCGCCGCTGGTGCAGCCACCAGTCGTCGAAGCCCAGCGCCCCGGGACGCCGCTCCAGCCGGAAGCCCCATCCGTCGAAGTCGGCCTCGACGCCGTCCGCGAGCTCGATCGGCTCCAGGGGCCCGCTGCCGAAGCCGACGTCGCACAGCCACAGCCGCTCGTCGTCGGCCGTCGACACGGCCAGCAGCGCGTGGGTGGCGGGCAGGACCTTGGGCGAACCGAGTGTGATGCGCCCGCTCAGCGCGGTGAACCGGAACCCCAGCCGCTCCAGGGCCGCTGCGAACAACGTGACGTGCTCGAAGCAGTAGCCGCCGCGACCGCCGTGCACGAGCTTGCCCTGGACGGACTCGAGATCCAGCAGGATCGGAACCCCGAGAACGGCGTCGAAGTTCTCGAACGGTATCGAGGTGACGTGCGCCCGGTGCAGCCCGCGCAACACCCCCAGCGTCGCGGCCCGCTCCCCGCGGTACCCGATGCGGTCCAGGTAGGCGTCGAGGTCCAGGAGATCGCCGCTCCAGTCGTATATGGGGCTCATGTGCGTCGTGCTTCCTTCGCTGGCGTCAGTCGATCGTCCACGAGTCGATCGATCATGATCACGACGGTACGCGGCGGCCCCGTCCCGACACATCTGTCCACAGCTGGTACAGACCTCGGTCGTTGGTCCTAGGCGGTTCAACGGGACCGCCCGGTTTCCACCACCGTCCTTGATCCGGCGAGACACCCTTGGGGGATACGGGGTGCATGGTGGTGGCCGTCGCGCTGACCCCGACCGAATGCTCCGCAGCCCCGATGCGACGTCGCTATGCTTCCGGGGCCATGGGAAAGCATCGCCGACCCGGCCCCTTCGACCAGTCCTCCCGCGTCTTCCCGCACGTCGATTCCGACGACCCGCTCGCCCCGTTCCAGAGGCGTCGGAAACCACCCCTCGACGGACCGTGGCGCCGCCACCGCCCAGCCGGAGGCGGCGCCACCCACGTACGTTCCGGAGAGGAACGGCTCCTCGAGGAATGGGACGGCTTCGCCTACCAACCGGCCGGGATCGCCCCGAACCTTGCCGAAGCACAGAAATGGGCAAGGGGAGAGCGGTGACCACAACGCCCACCGGCACCTCCGAAACCCGGCTGATCGTCCTGCGGGGCAACAGCGGCTCCGGCAAGACCACCACCGCCCAAGCACTGCGCACACACCACGGCCGGGGTCTGGCCATCGTCGGCCAGGACTACCTCCGGCGTGGAGTCCTGGGTGAACGCGGCCCCGCAGACGCCACCCTCGGCTTGGTGGACATCGTCACCCGCCACTGCCTCGACGAGGGCTATCACGTCGTCCTCGAGGGCATCTTCTCCAGCAACAGGTGGGGCAGGGTCCTGTGCGAGCTCGCAGCCGGCCATCAGGGCACCACCGCGTTCTTCTACTTCGACATCCCCTTCGAAGAGACCTTGCGACGGCACGCGGCCCGTCCCGAAGCCGACTCCTTCGGTGCGGAGGAGATGCGCGACTGGTACCGCCCTGGAGACCTCCTCGGCAACGGCATCGAGGAGACCGTCATCGGCCCCGGCAGCAGCCTCGACGCCACGATGAACATGGTCATGGATGTGACGGGGTTGCGGATGGACCGCACGCTCGGCTCGTGACATGCCCGGTACGGCGCCGTGTGTCGCCATGCACACCGGTACACGCACCCGCGCCCGCTTCCGGCGTGGCCGGACAGGACGATGAGCGGGCCGTCGAGGGTGGCCGGATAGGCGTGTTCGGGCGGGGCGGCGAACCCGATCAGCAGCCTCTGGGGGGAGAGAGGGGGGCGGCCGGTGGCGTCGTGATGGAGCTCTGAGAACCCGCGCAGTGCGAGGCCCTGCGGGTCTCCGGCCCCGAAGACTTCGGACCGGGCCTTCTCGAGCACCCGCCGGGTGGCGGCGAGCCAGGCCTTGGAAGGGGAAAGGGCTGCCGTCGGGGAGGCCGGGGCGCACGGTGGTACCGACTGCGGTGCCCTAGCCGGGGCGCGTGACCAGGCAGCCCTCTGCAGCCAGTTGGTCGTAAACGGCGGTGACGGCACCTCGCGAGAACCCGAGCTCCTGGGCCGGCCTGCGGGTGGACGGCAGGTGCGGGGCTGAACGCCCGGCAACGTCACAGCGGGCTCTACTCGGCCGACCGTCTCATCAGGCCGCGCCGCCCCGCCCGGCTGTTGCGAAGGGAAGCTCTTGCTTGCTGGCCGACCGTACAGGGCGGGAGCCGAGGGGGCGGGGCGGCCTGGTATCGGTTGGATCGAAGGCGATACTGCGACCCGGCGTCTGCGTTTCGAAGGCAGATTGTTGATCTTGCTCTTGTTTCGTTAGGGAGGGGCGAGGCGCGGCGCGTGCTCGGGTCCGATGAGCTGGGGTGCCGCGGGCGTGCCAGCGTGCCAGCGTGCGGGGTGTCGACCGAGCGTAGGGCGACGTCGAGGCATGGAGTCGACTGGCCTGGCCTGGCCGGGTTGCTCGCCGACCGCAGTGACCTAAAGCCATCACGGCGGCAGGTAGTCGCCTGGCCCGACAGCCGGCCCTCGGCCGGGCGCCCGGGCCAGGGCTGCCCAAAGAGGCTGAGGGGACGCGAGGGACTGACATTTCGGAAAGTGGTCCACTTCGGGAGCGTGGGCTCCTACCCTCCGTTGGGTGATTGTCCTCGACAGTAATCAGCTGCGTCTCTTCGCCCCTGGAAGTCCCGCCCTCAGGCTCTTCTCCGCAGTCGCCGAACGAGCAGGCCACACCATCGCCACCACAGACACCGCCGTTCGAGAAGTAGTCCGTCAGCGTCGTGACGAACTCTCTTCGGCACACAGTGCGCTGATGCGGGCGGAACGCGAGATCAACGGGCTCACCACCAGCCCGGGGAACTATGTCAGGTTTGCGCATCCGACGCTGCGAAACCGGCCCGTCTTCATCTCTCAGGAGGCAGCGCGGTTCGAGTCGGAGCTTCGTGACACCTTCCGCATCCTGGAGACGGCCCCGCAGGACGCGCTGGAAGCCCTGCGGTGGGAGGCCGAGCACCGGCCGCCCTGCCGCAACGGGTCGGGAGCACGAGATGCCGCTATCTGGCTCACTGCCGCACGCGCCTGCAGGACTCCCGACACCGACAGGAAGGGCCGGCCGCTCCCCGTCATCTTCGTGTCCAAGGACAAGGACTTCACTCAACCGGGTGACCCGTCCCGCCTCGACGAGGCACTGAGATCCCAGCTGACCGACAGCGGGATGCTGATCCTGAAGTCAGAGGTCGTCCACGCCATGGCCGAAATCGGTTACCCGAGGCGGCATGTCAACGCGGAAAAGATTACTGGCCGTGAGGACTTCAGACAGACGCTTATCGAAGTCGTCCGCGACGGAGCGGGGCCCGGAAGGTTCCCGAACGTGATCGAGTCGGCGGAGACCATCGTCAGTATGGCTCCTGGTGGCAGGGCCTATGAATGCCGCGGAGACGGAACGAGGCTGATCAGCATCTCCGGTACGTGGAGCCTGCAATTCGTGACGGAACAGCTGCCCCCGCAGCCGAACGGCCGGGCCGGCGGCTACAAAGGGCTCCCCATGGGCGTCCAGGGGATGGCTCTGCTGGTTGAGGACGCGCAGGCGGAAGCAACGAAGATCGATTTCTTCCCGCAGGTCATGAGTTTTACCAGCATGGGCGAGCACGCCGGTTGGTGACACTTCTCCCTGCTTCCGGTGCGCCGACGCGGACCTTCAGCAGCCGACTGTCCGCTCCCTGGCCGCAGGCCCGCCTCTACCTGCCGGAAGGAAGCCCGTCAGTTGGCCCCGGCACGGCGTCCGGCCGCCTGGACAGATGTGGTCCGCCGCGCAGCAGTCGATTCGCCCAGGCCGCCGCATGAAACGGGGGCATGACGGGACGTGTCGGCTACACCGGCGGCGCCACCTCGTCGGGTAGGAACAGCCCGATCCGACCCCGAACAACCCGGGTTCCGCTCCGCACGTTTGGGGTCGCTCGGCACTGCAGTTCGGTCAGGCCTGGAGAGCGATGACCTTTCACTCCTGCGGCCGCAGGTCGTGGAGTCGGCACACTACCCGCACCCTCACCGCAACGCCGCACTCATCCCGGCGGCGCACCACTAGGTCCTGTCCGATGGGTCGGTGTGACTGACCTGTCAGCTGATCGTTCCCGTCAGCATGGGGCGGGGTGATGTATCCGACGAGGAATGGGCTCGGTTGGCACCACACCTGCCCAAGAACGTGGGGCGAGGTGGCCGTTGGAAGAGCCACCGCAGAGTGATCAACGGCATCCTCTTCCGGCAGCGGACCGGCCTTCCATGGCGGGACCTGCCGGCACGGTTCGGGAAGTGGAAGACCTGCCATGATCGGCACCGCAGATGGTCAGCGGACGGCACGTGGGAAAAGATCCTGCGGGCCGTCCAGGCCGACGCCGATGTGGAAGGCCGGATCGATTGGAGCATGGTCAGCGTGGACTCGACGTCCTGCCGTGCCCATCAGCACTCCGCAGGTGCCCGAAAGCACAACCCCCGCATCCGAGGCAGACGCGGTCGGCCCGTCCACCACCGCCCAGACGAAGCTCTGGGACGCTCCCGGGACGGCCTGACCTGCAAGATCCACCTGGCCTGTGAGGGCGGACGCCGTCCGCTTGCGTTGCTGATCACGCCGGGTCAGTGGGGTGATGCCCCGCAGCTGATCCCGGTGCTGGACCGCATCCGCGTTCCTCGCCGGGGAGGCGGACACCCCCGCACCCGGCCTGACCACCTCGGCGGCGACAAGGCGTATTCGTCCCGCCGCAACCGCCGCTACCTCCGGCGGCGGCAGATCAAGCACACCTCCCGGAGCCAAAGGACCAGCGTGCCAACCGTCAACGCAGAGGCAGCAGGGGCGGTCGGCCCGCCGGCTTCGACAAGACGATCTACAAGCGTCGCAACGAAGTTGAACAAACCATCAATCGACTCAAGAACTTCCGGGCCGTGGCGACGCGTTACGACAAGAGGGCCTACATCTTCCATGGCACTGTGACCGTCGCCGCGATCTGGCTGTGGCTCCGCCGCCCCTGACCCGCCAGACAGTGCCTAGCCGAAGGGGACCTGCACACACCCCAGGCGCGCCCCGGCCGTGCCGGCCTCGCCCGGTCCCGTGTGCGTGTGCTCGTTGTGCACCACGAGCGAACGGGCCTCTCCGTCCCGGAACTTCCACCGGACGTCGGAGTGCGCACGGGCGTTGCCGTGCTTGTCGGTCGTGAAGTCCAGCCACACCTCGTTGCGCGGGTTGGCGTAGGCCGGGTCGGTGGACGGCTGGTGGGGGTCCTTACGGTGTTGGTAGTGCGGCCCCGAGTCGTCGGGCTTGGTGCCGCACGGCTTGGTGTGCACATGCGCGCCGTACTCCCGGTTCGGCAGCAGCCCGCTCACCCGGAACGTGACGTGCGTGCCACCCGGCCCCTCGAACTTGTCGACCACGGCTCGGGCGTCGGCCGGGACCTTCTGCATGTCATACGTGATGGCCTTGGGCGGCACGAACGCACTGGGCGGCGCGAACTGCGCGTCCACGTGCACGGCACCAGGGGTTGCGCAGGTGGCGAAGAGGGCTGCGAAGAAGACCGCTGCGGTGGTGAAAGGCATGATGGTTCCTCTCTACTACCGGCTCAGGTCATCAGAGCAAGTGTCCCGGCTGGGCCTGGCTATCGCATGCGGTAGCGAATTTTGCCCCTGGCCCGCCCTTTCACCGTTTCCGGATTTTCCAGCCCGTCCGGCGCTTGAGGACCGGGGTCTGGGGCGGAGCCCCAGGAAACGGTGAAAGGGCGGGCCAGGGGCAAAAATCCCACGGTGCACCCCCCCGGGGGGCGCCCGGACACGGCAACGCTCCAGCCCCGCCCCAGGCTGTCGTTTATCAGCCAATCCGGCGGAAAGGACTCGTCCGCCACTGCAAGTGACCCATCCACCACTGCAAGTGATCCGCAGGAGAGAGTCCCATGAAGCGCATCCTCACCACCCTCGCCACCAGCGCACTCCTCGCCCTCGGCGGCACCGCCCTCGCCACCCCGGCCCACGCAGCCGTGGGCGACCTCAGCGTCGGCCCCGCCCAGGTCACGTTCGGCGAGAACATCACCGCCTCGGTCAGCGGCTGGGAGATCGTCAGGGTCACGGAACCGAACCTCTTTCATCCTGGTTCTTGAAGGGTGAAAGGCGCCCATTCCTCGTCGGATACATCACCCCGCCCCATGCTGACGGGAACGATCAGCTGACAGGTCAGTCACACCGACCCATCGGACAGGACCTAGTCGTTGAGACTTCTTGACCTCAGGTGCAGTTGAGCTCTTAGCGTCGCCGGCGACGAAAGGAACTCAACTGTGACGACATTGGTTACGGGTGCTACCGGGAACACCGGTCGGCACGTTGTGGCAGAGCTGGTCCGCCGAGGAGAGCACGTTCGGGCGCTGACACGGAATCCGGCCGCCGCTGCGGGAAGGCTGCCGGCTGAGGCGGAGCTGGTTGCCGGCACGCACACGGCACCGGAGGGGCTGGTCGCTGCCCTCGACGGCGTCAGCCGGTTGCACATCACGGTGACGGCGGGGCTCGCCGAGGCCGGGCCCGCATTGGTGCGGCGGGCGGTCGACGCGGGCGTGCGGCGCATCACTGTGGTGTGGGGCGGGTGGGTGGGGCCGGTCGAGCAGGCCGTGGCGGACTCGGGTGTGGAGTGGACACGCCTGGAACCGCAAGAGTTCATGTCCAATACGTTGGCCTGGGCCGAATCGGTTCGGACCGAGGGGATCGTGCGCGAGCCGTACGACTTTCCCAGCGCGCTTGTCCACGAGGCGGACATCGGGGCGGCGGCAGCGGTCGCACTGCTCGACCATGGCCATGCGGGGCGTGCCTACAACCTCACCGGCCCCGAATCACTGACCCCGCGTGAGCGGATCGCCATCCTGTCCAAGGCAGCTGACCGGGACATCCTCCTTGTCCCTATCACGCATGAACAGGCCGTCGACCGGCTGATGGCCACCGGTGTGTCCCGGGCGGACGCCGAATACGTCGTGGGCTGGTACGCCGCCCCCGGCGAGGACGCCACGACCGTCGTCGACACCGTCGAGCGGGTGACCGGCCGCCCTGCGCGCACGTTCGCACAGTGGGTGGCCGAGCACGCGGAACTCTTCCGCGCCTCCCGGGTCAGGGCCGGCTGAGCGACTGAGCGGGTCCGATAGGTCAGCAGCCTCGGGTCATCGGACACGCCCCAGGTGGTGGGACCGGCTCTGTGTTCCATGACACGCTCCGGCTGGCAGTTTCCTCTGCCAGTCGTCCCCGGGCCGCCGCAGACCATGAAAACTGGTGACTGCGGGGTTAGCTGGTGGTGGTCGTGGTGTCTTCGAAGTAGGAGTCGAGCGCTGTGTCCAGTTCTGTCGCCCATTGCTTGAGCAGGTTCCGGCTCGGTGCCTCGATGTGGAGGTCGTAGCTGTGGCGGCTGGTGGTGTACACCCTGATGGTGAGTCGGCGGGCGAACCGCGGGGTGTTCGTTTCCACTGCGCCGATCTCCGGCCAGTTGAACTCGGCTGTCTCGTCGTCCAGCCGGAAGGTGATGCCTGTGCTGTCGACGGTGATCGAGCCGCATCGGTCGGATACCTCGAAGACGGGGCCGTCGCTGCGCGGCTGCGGTTCGTTGTCGGCGACAGCCGCTTCCGTTTCCGCTTCTGCTTCCGCCTTCGGTTCTGCAGCAGGGTCGGCGTCCGGTGCGGTGTCCGGTGCGGCGTCCGCCGGTCCCGTGGCACGCTCTGTTGCCTGGGCAGGGCGCGGCGGGGTCAGGCCTGGGACGAACGCCGGATCGATGCCGGCGGCGTTCACGGGCGGGTTGTTGTTCTGGTCCATGCGGTGCTCCACGGCGGGCAGTATGGCCGATGAAGCTGTGCAAGCGGTAGCCGGGCTCGTTCGGCGACGGAGCGTCGCCGTGGTTCGGGGCCGGTAGGTGAGTCGCGCGCTGCGCTTCCGGGGCCTCCCAGGACCCATTGAGGGGTGGCCGGCAGGGAAGGGCCCGCCCGCTTGAAGCTCGGCAGCGACTGGTGCGGGCCGCCGAACATGTCGTGAGGCGCCGGCCGGCATAGCCGCCCCGCTCAAGTTCACGGCACAGATTGTTGGTCCACAGGGTGGTGTCGGAGTTCGGCACGGCAGAACCGTAGGCGTGCCTGCCCACTGACAGCCGGTCCTGTGGAAGCGGCAGCGGGAAACGATCGAGCGGCGGCCCCCGCGATCCTCGACGCGGCGGCCCGTCTGGCCACAACGAACGGCATCCGGTCGGTCACCATGACCGACATCGCCGCGGAGGTCGGCATGCACAAGTCGGCGATGCTCCACTACTGCGAGACCCGGGAAGAGATCTTCCTCCGCCTGGCTGCCACCGGCTGGGTGGAGTGGTCGCGGGCGGTGCGCGAGCGGCTCGCCGACGCAGCGCCCGGCACGGGCGACGGGGACTCCGCGGATGCCGTGAACGGCGTGGACTGGACCAAAAGCCTCACCTGCGCGCGGTCGCCCGGCTGCTGGCCGAGTCGCTGGTGGCGCAACCCCTGTTCTGCGATCTGCTCGCCCACACGCCGTCCTGGAGAGCGTCCGGTCCTTCAAGCTGACAGCCCTTGCCGAGGTCGCGGCCGTGGGCGAGGCTGTGCGCCAGGTGGCCGCTGTGCGCCCGGCGCAGGCCGGCAACGTCGTCGCCACGGCTACGGTGATGGCCGGAGCACTGTGGCAGATGGCCGCCCCGGGAACCGAACTGCGCCGCCTCTACGAGTCGGACCCGGACCTCGCTCACTCCGTCGTCGATGTCGCCCGCCGCTTGGCGTAATCGGCGAACCCCTGCCAGTCGATCAGGACGCACGGCTCGCCGCCGACCACCCACGCGTCATGCCCGGGCGGGCAGAGCATGCAGTCGCCCGGGCCGAACTCGTCCTCCTGCCCGTCGTCCATAACGACCTTGATCCGGCCCGAGACGACGTACGCCAGATGGGGGGCCTGGCAGCTGTCGGTCCCGGCGATCGGCTTGACGTGCCGGGACCATCGCCAGCCGGGCTCGAACGTCGCTCGGCCCACCGGCCCGGCACCTACGTCCACCAGCTCCAGACGTCCCTTACCTTCCTCGAAGGGGCGTACTTCCTCCGCTGAAGCGAAGCTCTTGCGTACGAGACCGGCCATGGACGCTCTCTCCTCGGGCAGATGGGATCTCTCGAACTTAGCCATGGGCGCCGTCGCGGAGCCAACGCTGCTGAGCCGGACGAGTGGCCAGGCGACGATTACCGGGGGCAGGCCGCTACCCGGGCCGGGATCGCGTCCGACGCACCGAGCGGAGACCGGACATGCGTACGGGTGGGAACGGCGCTCACCGTGGCGCCGTACAGGGCCGCTGCAGCGGCGGCCGTCGACCTCGCGCTCGAGTTCGGCGACCTGCTTGGACAACGAGGGCTTTGTGATGCCGAGCGCTGCGGCCACCCGGCCGAAGCGCTGTCGGAGAGCGCGAGGGCGTAGCGCAGACGGCCCTGCAGACCGTGGACGAACCGCTGACACCGAAGCGCCAGCGCCGGTCGTAGTTGCTGTGGCATCCCACACGACGAGCTCGGTGCCGTTCGCGGTGCTTCCGTTGTTCGCGAGCCCCACGCACTTTTCGAAACCGGCGAGGCTGCGCCACAAAGGGACCGCGGCCGTCGCGGCCGGTCGGTTCCTCAGCCCCCGATCTTCGGCCGCCGTCAGGGTCCGGCATCTTCGAACAGGTGAGAATGTCGGCCACAAGGCCGGAGCGGCTAGAGGAGTCGACCCGCCGGGCGGATCAGGTATCCACGATCTGTTCGGAAGTCGCCCTGAAGCGGCCCGATACCGCACCCGGCCCGCTGCCTCCTACACGCCTATGCGAGCCGTTCGCGCTGCGAAGGTGAAGTCCTGCGGGGTAACGCAGGGTCCCCGCCATTGCGGGTCGCCGGCTCCGCGCCAGGCCCGGAGGAGGTGACAACCCGAGCACGGTGAAGCGCGACTGGCCGGACGTGCGGTCGGCGACCCGGATGGATCCCGGAGGTCGGCCTTCGCCCGGGCTCGGCGTGACGAACGTTTGCTTTATGACCACGGACGCGCCCGGCGGGGAAGGCCGGATCACCGATGTCCAGTAAGGACGACCAGCAGCTGCACGCGTTGCGGCCTACGGTGACTCCCGGCGCGGCCCGAGGGCCACGCTGCCTGCACGGGGGCTCGTGTATGCCCATGCGCGCACGCAGGAGCCCCGGAGCGCTCTGCTGGCGCTGTTGCCCGCATCCTCACGACCGTTGACCGACCTCTTTGAGCCACCTACGTTCGGGATGAGGCCCGGTCCGTGTGGACGGGCCAGCCGCGGCTCTTGGGGGCGCAGGTGCACTGGTATGTGGATGTACTCAAGAAATACGCGACGTTCAGCGGACGGGCGAGCCGCCCCGAGTTCTGGATGTTCACTCTGATCAGCCTTGTCGTCAGCATCGTGCTGGCCGTCATCGACGTTCTGCTCGGCACGGGCATCATCATCGAAACCGTCTACGACGTCGCCGTGCTCCTGCCCAGCCTCGCTGTCAGCGTCCGGCGCCTGCACGACACGGACCGGTCGGGCTGGTGGCTACTGATTGGCCTGATTCCGATCGTGGGCCTCATCGTCCTGATCGTGTTCTGGGCCGCGGCCGCCAAGCCGCAGGAGAACGCCTACGGTACGAACCCACAGAAGGTTCCGGCCCGTTGAGGGCTTAGCCCCGCGCCTTCACGAAACGGCTGTCCGGCAGGCGGCCCGCTCAGCTGAACCAGTGAGTATGAGGGTTGTCGAGGCACTCGTTCCCGCACCGGCCTGAGGCACTTCTCAGGTGACCAAGCCCTTGGGCTCGGTTGTCGACGTGATGTTTCACAGCCGCCGGATGCGCAGCACGCCGGTCAGCATGGGGAGAGTGAACTCGCCGCGGGCGGCCTCAGGTTCGCTGGCGAGGAATGCCCGGATCCGTCCCAGTGTGGCCTCTTGTTCCTGTCCTGGCATGACGAGCACCCCCGCGCGCGTCGCGATGGTCGCGACGAGTGAGTCGGCGGTGCGGGGCTGCCCGTGGGGGAACTCGGTCTGCTCCGGTGAGCCGAACCGGGCGGCCGCAACAGTCTTTGGAAGGTGCATGTCCGCCGTCGCGGCGCGCCAGCCGGCGGGCGTGTCGCGTGGGCCGATGGCTGCGTTCCCGCTGACCCGCGCGAGCCGGGCAACCCACTCGACCTGGTCGTCCATGAGGTTCCATAGGCCGACCAGGACGCCGCCGGGTGCGAGGACTCTGGCGATCTCGGGTCCCGCGACGGCCATGTCGAACCAGTGCATGGCGTTGCCCGCCAGCACGGCATCGACGGAAGCGTCCGGCAGCGGTATCGCCTCGGCACGACCCGGCAGGGCACGGACGGCCGGCAGCGAGCGGCGCAGCTCGGTCAGCATGTCCGGGTCGGGCTCGACTGCAATGACTTCGGCACCCAGCGCGACCAGCGTGGTGGTCAACTTGCCGGTTCCGGCGCCGAGGTCGAGCACGCGCGGTCCGGGCACGGGCTCGAGCGCCCAGCGCACCGCGGCCTGCGCGTAGTCCGGACGGTGCTCGGCGTATGCGACTGCCACTGCTCCGAACGACGAGGCGTGAAGCAGCCGTTCATCCTGGTCCACGCGGTGACCGTATTAATGCTGCCGGCGGTCCGGCAACCTCGCCTCGCCGCTTCCTCGCCACTTCGGCGGCAACTATCCGATGGCACTCCTAGCACGGCCTCGCGCATTCACGGGGTGGGTGTCCGAGACTTGAGCGCTCGCGGTCGCAACCGGCGGGGACTGCCTGGCCGACATCGCGACGGAACGGTGAGGGACGATGACCTCATCCGGGACCTGGCGAGAGCAGGGCTGCATAGGGTGCGAGACCACCGCGGACGGCAAGGCCGTGGTCATGCGCAAGCACGACCGGTGGAGTGTGGTCCCCTTGTGATGGCTCGCCGATGAGGCTGCGGACACCAACAAGGCTAAGGCTGAGGCCGGCGTCGGCCCTCGTCCGACGGCTCGACCTGCAGGGCTTCGGTGCGACCGGGCCGGGGCGTCACCGCCCCGGCCCGGTGAGAACGCTGGTGTCAGCTCACGACCGACGCGCAGGTGGTGGGTTCGGCGTTGGCCGGGTCGAGGAGGTTGGCGACCTTGTGGACGACGATGCGGTCGATGCTGCCGATCGAGATGTGCTCGGAGAGGTCGAGGGCGCAGAGGTCCTGGAGCATGATGTTGCGGACGTTCGGGCCCGACAGGAAGTTCGTGCCGTGCGGCGTGACGACCTGGTCGTACTTGGTGGCGATGACCGAGTACTCGACCCCGGGCATGGTGTCGGGGCTGGCGTTCAGGCGCTTGAGGAAGTCGGAGCCGAGCGCCTGGTCGGTGAGGCCGGGGGCCATGCCGCCGAGTGCCTTACGGGCCCCCGGGACGGCATCCATCAGCTTGGTCAGGCCCATCATGGTCGTGCCGTGGCTGGACGGGGCGAGGCCGATGAGGTGGTTCACCTTGTCGGCGCCACCCAGGAAGTTGATGTAGTAGCGCGGCATCATGCCGCCCTGCGAGTGGCCGACCATGTCGACCTTGTCGACGCCGGTGGCCGCGCGCACCTTGTCGACGAAGACGGAGAGCTCTTCGGCCGACTTGGCGATCGGGCCGAGGCCGTAGAAGACCGGCACACCGGGCAGCTTGCCGTAGTCGAGGGAGAAGACGCAGTAGCCGCGCTTGACCAGGTAGGGCGCCATCACGAGCCAGTTGTCGACGGAGTTGCCGAGCGTGCCGTGCACCAGGACGACGGGGCGTGGGTGGGCGGCGGAGGGCTTGCAGTCGTAGTCGTTCCAGCCGCTGCTGACCGCGGAGGGGCGGTCAGTAGTCGAGGCGGCCGAGGCGGCGGAGGCAGTGGAGCCGACGGCAATTGTCAAGGCAACAGCTGATAAAACGGAACAAACAAGGCGGGAAACGTTGCGGAATCCAGACATGAAGAACCTCATCCATGGGACGGGCAGACGGCATCGGCACAACGACCTGATCGGTCGCGCGCTCAAAGCGTCCGCGTGGATGCGAGTAAGATCACCGAAAAGTTACCCACAAGTCAAGTAAGAATGTTCCAGCACGTCAGAACGGATGAGACGCCACCCAGTTGGCGGCCGCCCACTCATCAGGAGCGCGGGCGAAGAGCGCGTGCGAGGATGCCGTCATGACCGTCGGCACTACCGCTCTCCCCGCGTCCTGGATGATCGCGTCACCGCCCGTCCGCTCCGCCTGGCCGCACCGTGCTTCATGGCTTACGCATGTCACTACCGTTCGCGCGCCCGGCTGTCCGCCGAGAACGCCGCCTCCAGCCCCTCGGCAACCACCAGTTCGCCCTGCCCGCCAGAGTCATCAGGCCGGGAACCAGAGCCCCCCGCACCACCACGGCGTCCACCACGACAGCCAGGGCCAGGCCCGTCCCGGTGAGTTTGAGCGAGGTGACGCCGGAGGTCGCGGGGCCCGCCATGGCGGCTGCGAAGACGAGTGAGGCCGCCGTGACCAGGCGGCCCGTTCGCTGCATTCCCGCGACGACGGCCGCGGTGTTGTCACCCGAGGCCAGGAACTCCTCCCTGATGCGGGCGACGATGAAGACCTCGTAGTCCACCGCGAGCGCGTACGCGGTCGCCAGCAGGAAGACGGTCGTCGTGTCGCTGAGGTACCCGGGGGCGTGGAAGTCGCCGACGACACTTCGCAGGTGGCCGTCCTGGAACACGTACACCAGGCAGCCCAGCGTGGCCCCCAGGCTCATCGCCGCCACCACCACGGCCTTGAACGGCACCAGCAAGCTGCGGGTGAACAGCGCCATGAGCACGAACGTCGCAGCCGCGACGACGCCGCAGCACCACGGCAGGGCCCGCCGGACGGCGGACAGGGAGTCCACCGCCTCTGCCGCCCGCCCGGCGACGAGAACGTGGCCGTGGGCAGGGAGAGTACGCAGCTGCCGCACCAGGACCGCCGATCGCTCCGTACCAGGAGGAAAGCGTGAAGCGACGACCATCACCGGGCCGGCCGGTGCATCCTGCCGTGTGTCCCAAGGGCCTGGTGCCTCGACCTTCGTGCCCCCGCGGTACCGGCCGGTGAAGGTGCGGACGAAGGCCGTCTGCGGCAGTGCCGACACCGTGCGGGCACGGCCCTCGACCTCCTCGCGCGGTGTCCCTTTCGGCAGCCCGACGATCAGCTCTCGCTCCGGCGCCGAGGCGAAGTCCTGACGGATGATCACTGCCGCCGTACGGGCCCTGCTGCGGTGCGGGAGATCGTCGACGCCGCTCGGTCCGAGGGAGACGTGCCATGCGGGCAGGGACATTGCGGTGAGCGCGCAGGCGGCGGCGAGCGCCGCCACGACAGGCCGCCGGGTGACGGCCAGCGTCGCCCGGCGCCAGCCCGGGCTGCCCTCGGGCCCGCGAGAGTTGCGCCTACGGAGGCGGGCGAACAGGTCGAACCGGTCGGTGTTCCGGCCGAGGAGTGCCAGCAGGGCGGGGACGACGATCACGGAAGCCGCTGCCGAGAACACCACCACCGCGACGGCGGCCCAGGCTGCCGAGCGCAGGAACACGAAGGGAAAGACCAGCAAGGAGGAGACGCATGCCAGTACGATGCCGGCCGAGACGACGACCGCACGGCCCGCCGTGCGGACGCTGCGCTCGACGGCCTCCCGCAGGGACACGCCGGCCGTGGATTCCTCGCGGAAGCGTGAGACCACCAGGATGCCGTAGTCCACCGCCAGGCCGAGCCCCAGGGCGGTGGCGATGTTCGAGGCGTACACCGAGACCTCCGTGAAGGAGGTCAGCAGCCGGAGAAAGGCCAGGGTGCCCGCCGTGGCGATCAGCGCGCTGACGACGGGCAGCAGCGCCGCGACGAGGGAACGGAAGACGAACAGGAGGATGAGGGCACAGGCCGGCGCGGAGATCAGTTCGGCCCTGAGCAGATCGGCACGGTTGTCCTCCAGGATCTCTTCAAGGGTCCACGCCGCCCCGGTGGGCGTGATCGTCAGCGGCCCGCGGTGTTCGCCGAGGGCGGCGACGAGCCGCCGTGCGGCCCCGGCCCTGAGGGCCTCCTCACCGGTCAGGTCGGCGGAAACCAGTGCGGAACGCGCGTCCCGGGAGATCAGCGCGGGGTCGTTCGCGCTCCAGTACGAGGAGACGGCCCCGACACCCGGCGACCGGCGGACCTCCTCCTCCACCGCACGGCCCGCCGCCGCGACCTCCGGCGAGCGTACGTCCGACGTGGTGCTCAGCAGCAGCACCAGATCAGGGCCGGAGAAGCCGTAGCGCTCCCCGAGCGCGGCGCTGTCCCGGGCGGCGCGGGATCCGATCGGGACCGGCCAGGTGTTGCTGAGCCGGTCCAGGCCGCCCGCGCCGAACAAGCCCATCGCCACCGTAGCGACAACGCACGCGACCACGGTGAGGGAAGCCCTGTGCCGGGGACGCCACCGGGCGACCGCTCCGAGGAGACGCAGCACACCCCGGGCTGCGGCCTTGCCGCGAACGCTGTGCCGACGGTGCACGGGCGCATCCTCGTGTGAGGGAAGTCAACCGGTCCAGGGAATCCACTGGTTCATTCGGAGTTACCGGGTTATCGCCCTCAAGGGCTACCCGGGAATCCGGGGTTGAGCCGCCATGTCGCGCTTTCGGTGGAACGGCGCGCGGGCGGCGTTTTCCCCATCCGCTTGCCGGGTAGCCGTGGCACATCCACAGAAAGATTCGCATTCATGGCTGCTCTCGCCCTGATGGATTTCGTGCTGGTGGCTTTCGTCCTGGTGCTGTTCGCGGGTTCCCGCTGGATTCCCGGACGGTCGGTGCCGGCGGCGGCGACAGAAGACCTGGCGGCGGCGGGGGATACGGATACGGAGACGGAGCCTCCGCGGGCCTACCGCCTCAACGGTGCCTGGCTCTTCGCGCTGACCGCGGGCGCCGCGGCGGGATTCTGGATCTGGTCACCGCGGGTGCTCGTCTGGCCGGACCGGCACTGGGGAGAACTCCTGCTGGTGGCCAATGCGTTCGCGTTCGCACTGGCCTGGCTGCTGTTCCGCACCGGCCGGCGCCGGACGCCGGCCGCGTCCGGCCCGTCCGGACGGCGGCGCGGCCTGAGTGACTACTTCTACGGAGTGGAGAGGAACCCCGTATGGGCAGGGGTCGACCTGAAGTTCTTCTCCTACCGGCCCTCACTCATCGGGCTCTTCGTGTTCAACGTGTCGGCCGCGGCTGTCCAATACACGGGTCAGGGTTCGTTGAGCGGCCGGATGCTGCTCTATCAGATCTTCTTCTTCGTCTACCTGGCCAACTATTTCCAGTTCGAAGGCGGCATGGTCCACACGTGGGACCTCATCGCCGAGAGGTTCGGATGGATGCTGGTGTGGGGGGACTACGTTCTCGTGCCGTTCTTCTACGGCATCTCCGGACGCACGCTGATCCACGTCCGGGAGCCCCTTCCCCTGTGGCTGGGAGCGGTGTGCTGTGCGTTGTTCGTCTTCGGATTCTGGCTCTTCCGCGGAGCGAACGACCAGAAGCACCGCTTCAAGACCGGTGGCGCCGTCACCATTTGGGGCCGTCCGGCCGAGACACTGGGCGGCAGGCTCCTGGTGTCCGGGTTCTGGGGCATCGGCAGAAAGCTGAACTACACCGGCGAACTGCTGGTGTACCTCAGCTGGACGCTGCTGTGCGGCACCGGCTCCGTCGTTCCGTACCTGCTCCCGGCCTTCCTGCTGCTGATGTTCGTGCACCGGGCGCACCGTGACGACCGCCGCTGCCGCGTCAAGTACGGCCGGCTTTGGGAGGAGTACTGCCGCCGCGCCAGGTTCCGGATGTTCCCGTTCGTCTACTGAACCGGCCGGGTCGGCACCCGCCGCCGGTCGGAGGGGCGGCGGCATCCGTCCCCGCTTCCATATCACTTGCCCCATATCACTTGCCCCAGCCGTGCCCCGGGGGACGGCTCATCCACCGCAGCCAGCCGAGGTAGTCCCCGCAGGCCTGTACGGACGTGCGCCATGGGTTCGTGCGGCACCGGCCCGTCACGAGTTGTTCGTGCAGGGCGTGACCGGCCACGTGCAGGACGGCGCCCGTCAGGGGGAGGGGGCCCAGCTCTTCCGCGCACAGCAGCCGCATCATGCGTTCGCGTTCCGTGCCGCTGGCGCGCAGGACGGCGTACATGCTGCGGCGCAGATCCCTCGTGGTCCGGCCCGGGTCGCAGAAGATGCGGTGCAGGGCGGCAGCGAGGTGTTCGTGCGGCCGCACTGCGGCCCGTCGGCGTCGGCCGTGAGCGGTGACGTCCTCGGTGCCGGCGAGGCATTCGGCGTCGCGCAGGCCGATGGTCAGTCCCGAGGCGGTCAGCGGGTGACAGGTGCCGACCGCGTCACCGACCAGGACGTGGGGCTCCCGGCCGTGGAAGGTGCGCAGCCGGACCCGGTTGGCGGCCCACTGCACCGCCTCCTTCCGTTCCAGGGCCGTGCAGAGGAGCCCGGCCAGGTCGGCGGGGAGGAACGGGGAGTAGACGCGCCGTACGTAGGACGGCAGTTCCGCGGCGCGCCGACGTGACAGGGGGACGTCCACGGTCACCCGGACGGTGTCGTCGTCCAGCCGGTAGGCCAGTACGGGGCCGGGGCCGCCCGCGAAGACGTGCCCGTACCCCTCTGCGGGGAGAGCGAGGCCGCGCAGCAGCACACCGGCCGTGCGCGAGACGGTCGTTGCCGGCGCGGCGCAGTGGATCGTACGCCGCACCACGGAGGACTGCCCGTCGGCACCGACGACGCGCCACACGCGCGCGTGCCGCTCGGGTCCGCCCTCGCGGGTGTAGGTGACCGTGGTCCGCCGGATCGAGGTGATACGCGTGCCGAGAGCGAGGGTGATGGCGGGGTCGTCCGCCGCGACGGCCCGGAGGGTGGCGACGAGCTCGCAGTGGCGTGCGGTGGCGGCCCGGTCGCCGCGCGGGCAGGGCAGCGTGATCGGCGGGCTGCTGTCCTCCGGGTGCAGGATGAAGCCCAGGGCCGGGAGGAAGGAGGGCGCGGGCGTGCCGACGCCGAGCCTGCGCAGCACGGCGACTCCGCCGGGGTGGATCCACTCCCCGGCCAGCCGCGTGGGCGGCCGGCGCGAGGCCTCCAGGAGCAGGACGCGGTGGCCGGCGCGGGCGTGGGCGAGTGCGGCGGCGCACCCGACCGGGCCCGCGCCGATGACCGCGACGTCGCATGGCGGGCTCATCGGTGGTCAGCGTTTCCTGCGGCGGTAGCGCACCGTGCACGGCTGCCGGGGAGGGTGGAACACCGAGGCGCGGACCTCGCGGACGTCGGGACCGGCGAGCTCCAGGTCGAAGGCGCGCAGGAGGACGCTCCAGATCACCTTGATCGCTTGCTGGGCGAAGGCCGGGCCCAGGCAGGGGTGACGGCCTCCGCCGAAGCCGATCAGGGCGTGGTGAGCAGTGCCGTGTTCCGTACGATCCGGAAGGTACTGGTCCGGAAGGTAGCGGTCGGGATCGAAGGCCCCGGGGTCGCGGAACACGTCCGGCAGGCGATGCGACGCTCCCGGCGAGGCGCACACCAGGTAGCCGCGCGGGACCCGGTAGCCACGGATGCACAGGTCTCGTACGGCCAGGCGGGGGAGCAGCCAGATGGCCGGGTGGAGGCGCTCGGCCTCCAGGAGGCAGTGGCCCAGGCGCTCGAGCTTGTGGAGCGGGGACAGCGTGGTCGGCGGATAGTCCGTGAAGGCGCTCTCCTGCTCCGCGCGCAGGACGGGAAGCCACTGGGGGTGCTGGAGCAGAAGCACTCCGGTCCAGGCGGCATGGATCGTGATGGGAACCGCGGCGAACAGCCAGGAGAGCATGAGGGCGGCCGCGGTCTCTTCGTCCAGGGAACGGCCGTCCGGGCCCTCGGCACGCATGAGCTCCTCGAAATGGCTGCGCTTCTTGCCCTCGGGGCGGTCGCGGGGAGCGATCTCCTTGATGGCACGGGTGAGGGTCTCACGGGCGCGGTCGGCCCGGCGGTGGTGGGGCAGGAAGGGGCGGGGGCCGATCGCGAAGGACATGAAGAAGGAGGCTTCCAGCCGGCTCAGCAGCGCCGGGAGCACCGGGGCCAGCGTCCGGCCGAACCGTGGTCCGATCAGGCAGTGGGCTGAGATGCGCGCGGTGATGTCGCGCATCACTGCCATGAGGTCGAACGTGCCGTCCCCGTTCCACGGGGCGACGTACCGCTCCATCTGATCGAACATGATCGCGGCGTGCCGGGTCAGGGCGTCCCGCCGGAGATGGGGCAGCAGCAGGGAGTGATGCCACGTCATGACATCGGCGGGGGCGTTGAAGCCCACTCCCCGGCCCAGCAAGGGGGCCAGGAGCGGCTCGTAGACGGGACGGCGGTCCGCTTCGGTGTCATCCAGGCTCAGGACCACGGCATTGGCCTGCGGCCCGCAGAACGAGGCCACGCGCCGGCCCGGCAGTGAGAACGTCACGGCTTCGCCCTGCCTGCCGTGCGCGCGCAACAGGAAGCCCACGGGGTCCTGGAAGAAGGGGATGGCGTGACCGATCACCGGCAGCCCCCCGTCGGCCTTGGGGAGGTTCCGTCCTCCGGGCTGTGCGGCAGCCTGCGCGTCGGTGGTCATGGTGCACCTGCGGGTCCATCGGGTCCTGCGGGTCCTTCGGACGCGACCGGCTCGGCGGTGGTCGAGGGAGCGGACAGGGCGACGGCCCGCAGGTAGCGGCCGACGGCCAGGGCCGGGAAGTACACCGGGTAGAGGTGGTAGACGAGCATCATCGTGCCGAAGAAGACACCGTTGACGTGGCCACCGGTCCAGGAACCGTCCGCTTGCTGGTGGGCGCACAGCCAGCGGATGCCGTTCTCGACGACGGGGTGCCGGGGGCCGAGGGTGTCGAGCCCCGCCAGGACCGCCCAGGCCGTCATCTCGGGCAGTCCTGTGTCCAGCGCGAGGTACCGGCGTTCGAGGCAGCTTCGCCAGTCCTCGCCCCAGGAACCGTCCTTCAGCTGGGACCCCTCCAGCCAGCGGGCCAGCGCGACCGGCGCCGGGTCGTCGGCCGGAACCCCCGCGGCACGCAGCCCGCGGGCTGCGTGGAAGGCGGCGTAGGTGTAGTTGATGCCCCATGTTCCGCTGAACGACCCGTCGGGGTGCTGGCACGCGCGGATGTAGTCGATGCCTCGGGCCATCGCCTGTCCGGCACGGCGGCGCGCGACCGGTTCCAGCAGGGGCCGCATGCGCGACAGAGCGGTGAGGACGGAGCCGGTGCATTCGACCGACGACGTGTCGGTCATGCACCCGGCGAACATCTCCGTCGGGTTGAGGGCCTCCAGCCAGGTGCCGGCACGCCGGCGGTCGAGGGTGCCGAACCCGCCGTCGGGGTTCTGCCGGTCCAGCACGACGTTCAACGCGCCGTGCAGGGCCGGTCGGCCGAGGCGGGCCGAAACCGGAACCCGGTGGCCGCCGGGGCCCGTCACCTCCTGTGCCTGCAACAGGGCGCCCACGGCTTCGGCCGTGCAGTCGCTGACGGGCCAGCGGCTGTCGCCGTCGGAGAACGCCCAGCCGTGGCGGACGGTGCGCAAGGGCGGCACACGTCCGCTGTAGGTGGTGATCTGCGCCTTGCGCAGGAAAGCGTGTGCTCGGTCGATCGCGGAGCCCAGCCGGCGGTCCGGTCCGTGGTCCGCCCCTGCAGCGCCTCCCGACAGGAGCGCTTCCACGGCGAAGGAGGTGTCCCACACCACGGACCGGTCCCCGCAGATGCGCAGGCCGCGCTTGCCGTCCTGCCAACACCAGTAGTGCAGGCGGGCGACGGCGTCGTCCAGCAAGGGGTGGTGCCGGTCGCGGGCGAACAGCACCAGGCACTCCACCAAGGCGTTCACCGAAGACAAGCCGTGGTGCGGTGAGGCGTGCTGCTCCTCGACGACCGCGCGGTGACAGCGCTCCAGGGCAGCGCGGCGCAGGCGGCGGCTGTGCACCCGCTCCCACCCGCGCAGGCACCCCTGCAGCACGCGCAGTGCGGGGCCTCCGGCAACGTACACGTCGGTGCTTCGGCCGGGTGGCACACGGGCTCCTGCGCCCTGGCCGGCGAACAGCTCGCGGCGGAGGTCGCGGACGACGGGACACGGGTCCGCGCGGAACTTCGCGCCGTACAGGTAGGCCATGCCTTGGTAGAGCATCCGGGTCCAGCCCAGGAGCCGTTCGGGGTGCAAGGGCGCCCACGCGGGCAGAAGCATCGCCTCAGGGGGAACCGGCGCCACCTGACGGTAGGGCACCAGGCCCAGCAAGGCGAGCCAGAAGAGCCCCCATTGCGGAACGGAGCGGCAGCCGCCCGGCTGAGCGTGGAGCCACTGCCGGGCACCGGCGGCGAGTGGTTCATGGGGTTCTGTGCCGAGCAGGCGCAGGGCCACGTAGGCCAGCGTCGTGGCGTACGGCGACGGCGGGCCCTGCGGGTGCATGCCCCAGCCTCCCTCAGCCGTACGGGTCGCCCGGAAGCCCTGGAGGATCGCCTTCCGTGCCCGCTCGTCCGGAGGGCGTTGCAGGACGTGCAGGACGATGACGTACTGGGAGAGGATCATGGTGCTCCACTCCATCTCGCCCTCCCACGCACCCCTTTCGTCCTGGAGGCCGAGCAGGCGCCCGCAGGCGGCGTCGTACGTGCGGTGCGCGCCGGGCACGGGCGCGAAGGCCTCGGGGCCGCCGGTGGCGGTATCGGGCATCGCCATGTGCCGTCATCCTCTTTCGGATCTGCCGGGGTACGCGAGCGACTATGGAGAATCTGCCTTCCGCTTCTGATCGATAAGCCGCCGAGGGAGGAGAAAAGAAACTCCCTATAACATGGAAATCTGATGGCCTTATGATTGGCTGCGTCATGGTACGGAGCTCCTGTGATGCTCGTCCGTGAGGCGGTCGGGAGAGGAGCGCGGCTGAATCCGCGCGCCGCCTTCGAGTTCCCGTGCGACCCCGGGTGCGGGATTTTCACCCGAGGGGCCGGGAAGCCTTCCCGTGCATTACCCACAGGATTCGCAGGACCACTGCGGGATGCGCCGAAGCAGTGCCGGGCGTTCTGCCGCCGAGTGGAATCCTTTAGACGGAGGTGTGGCTCCCGAAAGCGGTGGAGGGGGAGATCCGTGATCCTTGTGACAGGCGCAAGCGGCCACCTCGGTGCGAACCTTGTGCGGCGTCTGCTCGCCGACGGTCATGAAGTCCGGGTACTCGTCCGGGCCCCCGGAACGGCCGCCCCGGCCCTGGCCGGACTCCCCGTCCGCCGGACGGTCGGCGACGTGCGCGACCCCGCGGCGGTCGAGGCCGCCGTCGAAGGCTGCGAGAGCGTGTACCACTGCGCCGCGCGCGTCTCGACCTCGGCGCGAGGGAGTCGTGACATCCACGCGGTCAATGTGCTGGGCACGCGCAACGTGCTGGATGCGGCGCGGCGGCACGGCGTGCGCCGCGTCGTGGTGACCGGGTCGTTCAGCGCCACGGGCTCGACCCCGGGCCGGGCGAGCACGGAGCGCGATCTGCACTATCCGTCCGGGCCCCACACCCCGTACACGCGCAGCAAGGTGCTGGTGGAGCACGAGTGCTGCAAGGCCGCGGCCCAGGGGCTCGACGTGGTGGTCGCCGTATCGACGGCGATCATCGGCCCGCACGACTACGTCCCGTCCCGGATGGGGCGCGTGCTGCTGGACTTCGCCCACGGAAGGCTGTTCGCCTACGTCCCCGGTGGCTTCGAGTTCGTCTCCGTCCAGGACCTCGTGCAGGGCCATCTGCTGGCCATGGAACGCGGCCTGCCGGGACACAAGTACCTGCTGTCCACCGAGTTCCGCACGGTCGACCAGATGATGGACCTTTACGCGCAGGTCACCGGACGCCGCAAGCCGCGCCTGCGGATGCCCGCACCGGCCATGGGGGTGCTGGCCCGGCTCGCCGAGGGACCGCGGTCGGTGCTGACACCGCACCGCGAGGCGCGCTTCACCCCCGCCGCCGTGCGCTTCCTGCGCTCCGAGCGGCGGGCGGACTGCTCCCTCGGCCGGGAGGTCCTGGGCTACCGTCCCACGGACATCGCCACCGCCGTCGAGCAGGCCTACCGCTGCTTCGCGAACCGCGGACTGGTGGAACCGCGCGGGGCGGCGAGGCCCGCGCGCGGCCCCGCCGGGCGGCGCGGGCCCGTCGTGGGGGCGGGGCCGCGATGACGGCCGGAACCCACGAGCCGGGCAGCCGGGAGTGCGCTCCCGCACCTCGCCTGCCGGGCCGTCACCTGCCGTGGCTGGGCCCGCTCCCGGCGTTCCACCGCGACCCGGTCGCCCTGCTGCGCGCCGCGCGGGAACGGGTCGGCAACGCATTCTCCTTCCCCTTGCTGGGCCAGGACGTCGTCTTCGTCTGCGGACCCGAGGCGCATGCCGAGGTGTTCGAAGCGGACGAGGCGGTCCTCAGCCCGCGCGAGGCGTACCGTTTCATGAAGCCGGTCTTCGGGCCCGGGATCGGATACGACGCCGCCACCCCGGAGGAGATGGACGCGCAAATCGCCCCCATCCGGCCCGCACTCGGCTCCCGGAACCTCGACGCGTACGCCCGCGTCATGGAGGCGGAGGCGCGGGCCCAGGTGGCGTGCTGGCCGGCGGCGGGCGAGATCGACCTGCTCGCCGAGCTGAACCGGATGAGCGTGGCCATCGCCACGCGCTGTCTCATCGGGGAGGAGTTCCACCGCCGCATGGGCCCGGAGCTGCCCCGTCTCTACCACGAGCTGGAAAGCGGCGTCCGGCTCGCGGGCATGCTCAGCCCGAGACTGCCGATTCCCGCCTTCCGGCGCCGCGACCGGGCCCGCGCGGCCATCGCCGAGGCCATCGGCGAGGTCATCGCAGAGCGCCGCTGCAGGCGTCCCGGGGACGAGCCCGCCGGCCTTCCCGGCTCCGCTTCCGCCGGCCTCCCCGGCTGCGTTTCCGGAGCCGTCCGCGAACAGGACATGCTCGCCGTGCTGCTCGCGGCCCGCACCGAGGACGGCCGGCCCCTGCCCGATCCCGTCGTCACCGGCATCCTCATCGGAATGATCTTCGCGGGCCAGCACACGAGCGCGGTGCTCGCCGCATGGACCGGCGTGCTGCTCATGCGCCACCCGCAGTACGTCCCGCGGCTGCGCGCCGAGCAGGAGGAAGTGTGGCCGCCCGGCAGCCGGCTCGGCACCGGTGCCCTGCACCGCATGGAACTCCTCGACAGCTGTGTCCGCGAGGCCGAGCGGCTGCACCCGCCGCTGATCCTGCTGATGCGCAAGGCGCTGCGCGACACCGCGATCCGCGGCCACCGCGTGCCGGCCGGGTCGCTGGTCATGATCTCGCCCGCGGTGGCGCACCGCATGCCCGAGGTGTTCCGGGACCCCGACCGCTTCGACCCCTCCCGCTACGGGGCCGGGCGCTGCGAGCACCGCCGCCCCTACGGCCTCATCGGCTTCGGCGGGGGCAAGCACCGCTGCATCGGGCTCGCCTTCGCCTACCTCCAGGTCAAGGCGGCGTGGAGCGTCCTGCTGCGCGAGGTGGACCTGTGGCCCGCCGAATCCGGCTACGCGCCCGACTACTCGACCTTCGTCCCCGCCCCGAAGGCCCCCTGCACCGTCCGGTACCGCAAGCGTTCCGCGGAGCCGTCGTGAGCGGCGCCACCCGGCGCGTCCGCCCGGCGCCCGCGGCCCCCTCCGGACCGCCGGCGTTCGCCGAGGCCCGGAGCAAGCGCGCCAAGGTGCGAGCAGCCGGCATGGACCCCGACTACTGGTACGCCGTCGCGTACGAGAGCGAACTGCCCCGCGGCACGACCCTGGCCACCCGCTTCTGGGGCCATCCGATCGTGGTCTACCGCGGTACGGAGGGCAGTCTGCACGCCCTGGAGGACCGCTGCGCGCACAGGCAGCTGAAACTTTCCGCAGGCGAGGTCAACGGCTGCCACCTGACCTGCACGTACCACGGCTGGACCTATGACGGCGACGGCAACGTCGTGCACTACGCCCACGACCTGTTCGGCCGCGCCCGGCCCGAGGTCAAGGTGAGCGGCTATCCGGTGACCACCCGGCACGGCCTGGTCTGGATCTTCCCCGGTGACCCCGCCCTGGCCTCCGTGCGGACCGTCCCGGCCATCCCCGAGCTGTCGGGGAGCAGGCCGTGGGCCCGGCTGGACGCCTCGTACACCTGGCAGGCCCACCACTCAATGATCATCGACAACGTCAGCGACTTCTCCCACAGCTATCTGCACCGCCGCTACCGCCCTTTCTGGGACGCCAAGCTCACGCACCACGAGCTGACCGGGGACCGGGTGGAGCTGTCGTACGAGACCTGCGTGGGCGGCGGGGGCCTCACCTCCCGCTTCGTGGACCGGCGCCATGTGGACACCACCTCCATCGACCTCGCCTTCGACTACCCCTACCAGCGCTCCGACACAGGAGGGTCGATCAAGCACTGGTGCTTCGTGCTGCCGATGGACCGGCGCACCAGCCGGGTGTTCTTCGTCTTCTACTTCGACGCGGTGAAGGTCCCCGGCACCCGGCGGGCGCTGCCCCGCCGGCTGCTGCCGCTGTTCATGTGCCTGGCCGGCGCGCTCGTCGTCAAGCCGCTGCTGTGCGAGGACGGCGTGGCCGTCGAGTCGGAGCAGCTCGGCTACGAGATGCACCACGCCGCCCCGATCGTCGAGCTCAACCCCGCGGTGGGCCTCTTCCAGGACCTCACCATCCGCAAGTGGCAGGAGTTCCTCGACCGCGACCGGGCCCGCCCCCGCCCGTCGGGCATCGCCCTCGCCGACGGGCGCGTCGTCCCCGGCCCCCGCCACAGGAAAGGACGCCCATGAGCCGGACGCCCGTACCCCGTTCCGCCCGGTGGCTGGCCGACCACCGCTGGCTGTACGTCGTCCCGGTCCTGCTGCCGCTGTCCAAGGCGTACGCACTGGCCGAGGCGCTGTCCGCCCGGCTGCGCAGCCGCCGTGCGGGCGCCGTGCGGCGCCACCGGCGCCGGGTGGCCCTCATGCAGGCCCGCGTGCGCGAGCACGCAGCGCAGGGCGGGGAAGGCCGGAGCGGGGGAGGGCTGATGTGCACGGCCCGCCCGCAGTGGCGGTCGATGTCGCATTCCCGCAACAGGTTCTACAAGGACGGGGCGTTCCTGGTCCCGGCACAGCTGGACGACATCCTTCAGGTGGATGCGCAGCGCAGGACCGTGACGGTCGGTCCCGCCGTCACCATGGGACGCCTGATGGCCGGGCTGCCGGACGGCTGGACCCTGCCGGTCGTGCCGGAGATGGAAGACCTCACCGTCGGCGGCCTCGTCATGGGCTACGGCATCGAGACGTCCTCCCACCGCCACGGCCTGTTCGCGGACAACATCGAATCCTGCGAAGTCCTCCTGGCCGGCGGTGAGGTCGTAGTGGCGGACCGCACCCGCCGCGCGGACCTCTTCCACGCCCTGCCGTGGAGCCGCGGCACGCTGGGACTGCTGACCTCGGTCCAGCTGCGGATGATCCCGGCCTCCCCGTGGGTCCGCCTCGCCTACCACCGGCTCGGCAGCGCGGCCGCGCTCACCGACTGCCTCGAGTCGTACTCCTCCGGCCCGGCCCCGCCCGACTTCGTGGAGGGCTTCCGCTTCTCGCCGACGGAGAGCGTCGTGGTCACCGGGACGCTCGCCGACCGCCCGCGCGGAGACGGCACGGTCAACCGGATGGGGCGGTGGCACAAACCCTGGTTCCACGAGCACGTCCGGGCGCAGTGCCGGCTGCGGCGCAACGCCGAGTACGTGCCGCTGCGGGACTACTACTTCCGGCACAGCCGCAGCATCTACTGGGCGGCCGAGATGCTCGTCCCGAGCGGCAACCACCCGCTGTTCCGGTACGCCCTGGGCTGGCTCATGCCGCCCAAGGCCGCGTTCCTCAAGCGCACCGAGACGCCGGGCATCCGCCGGTTGTACCTGCAGAACACGGTGACACAAGAGGCCCTCGTGCCCGTGCGCGCGCTGCCGGAGGCGATCGAGAAGTGCCGCGAGGCGTTCCACGTGGACCGCATGTGGCTGTGCCCGGTGACGCTGCGCCGCTCCGAGCCGGAGGGCCTGGTGAGCCCCGGCACCGCGGACGGCCTCTACGTCGACATCGCCGTCGTCTTCGAGACGCCGGAACCGGTCCGGCTCGGGCGCCGCTGGGACGTCCGGCAAGCCACCAGGGAATTCGAGGCATGGCTGCTGTGCAACGGCGGGTTCCAGGTCCCCTACGTGGCCTCGCACATGACGCGCGAGGAGTTCTGGTCCATGTTCGCCCACCGGCCCTACCTCGCCGCGCGCAAGAAGTACGGAGCGGAGGGCGCCTTCCTCGACATCTACGACAAGGTGAGCTCCAACTGACCCCTCAGGAGGGCGACGACCGTGCCACTATCCCCGCATCCGGCGCCCCCGCCGGTGCGACGTCCGGCCCCGCGCGACCGTCCGGTGCTGGGCTTCCTCGCCTTCTGCCTCCTCGTGGCGCTGTCCATGGAGCTGTACTTCGTCCTCCACTTCCAGGACATCGACGAACGGCACGACCTGCCGGCGCGCGCATTCCAGATCTACGGAGCGGGGGACCGGACGTACTCCGGGCAGGGCGACACCTATCTCCCCTTCGCCCTGGAGACCATCAACGTATTCCTCGTCCAGACACTCAACTGCGCACTGGCCTACGCCATCGTGCGCCCGCGTGCCTGGCGCCACCCCCTCCAGCTCGCCGTCGGCTCCTATCTCTCCGGCTCGGTCGTCATCTACTTCTGGCACGCCCACGCCGCGGGATACCCCGACATGCCGGAGCACCGGTTCTGGAACTACTTCCTCTTCTACGCCCCGAACCTCCCCTGGCTCGTGGGCAGCCTCTGGATGGCCGTCGCCTCGTTTCGGACCCTCGTCCGGTCCGTGAAGGAATGGGAGACCTCCCGATGACCGAAACCACCGAGGCGGCGCTCGAGCGCTACCGGCAACTGGCCGCCGCGGGCGGCGCCGCCCGCACCGGCCACTACCGCGACCTTGTGACGTCCTACTACGACCTGGTCACGGACCTGTACCTGGAGGGCTGGGGGGCCTCCCACCACTTCGCCCCCGTGAAGCCCGGCGACTCCCACGCCGACGCGCTGGCCGCGCGCCAGAAGTTCCTCGCCGGCCGTGCGGGCCTGCACCCCGGTATGAAGGTCCTCGACGTGGGCAGCGGGGTGGGCGGCCCGGCGCTCAACATCGCCGGCGCCTCCGGCGCCCACGTGACCGGCCTGGACATCACCCCGGTGCGGGTCGAGCACGCCCGCCGGCGGGCGTGCGACCTCGGACTGCAGGAGCGGACGGCGTTCGTCGAGGGCGACGCCATGCACATGCCCTTCGAGGACGCCTCGTTCGACGTCGTCTACGCCGTCGAGGCCATCTGCCACACGGCCGACAAGGACCGCAGCCACGCCGAGATCGCCCGGGTCCTCAAGCCCGGCGGACTCTCGATCGGATACGAGTGGCTGGCCGCCGACGGACTGTCCCCCGCAGAAGTCCACCACCTCATCGAGCCCGTCTGCCGCTACTACGCCCTGCCGCACCTCGCCACGCCCGGACAACTCGCCGACCAGCTGCGGCGCGCAGGCCTCACCGACGTCGTCGTGGGCGACGCCGAAGCGACAGGAGACCTCGCCTCCACCTGGGACTACCTGGACCAGCTGGCCGATCTCGGCGAGCAGCTCGACGACTGCCCCGTCAGGAAGTTCATGATCCACGGCGCCCGCGCCCTGACGCGGGCGGCACGGGAAGGCGCCTTCCTCATCGACTTCTGGGAGGCGCGCAAGCCGGAGGCCGGGCCGGGAACGCCCGCCGTGTGAGGCAAGGGGGTGCGCAGTGCGGGAACGGATCGCGATCGTGGGGGCCGGTGCGGCCGGTCTGGGGGCCGCGTGGGCGCTCAGCCGCCACCCCGACCGCTTCGACGTCGAGGTGTACGAGGCCGCCCCCACGCTCGGCGGCAACGCCCGGACCGAGGACTTCCCGCAGCGGGACGGCGGTACCGTACCCGCGGACATCGCCGTCACCGCCTTCATCCCCTCCGTCTACCACCACTACGCCGAACTGCTGCGCCGGCTCGGCATCGAAGCCGTCACCAGCCGCTTCAGCTACGCCGTGCACTACGGCGACGACGTCTACGCCCACGACCTCGACACACCGTTGCGGCGGAGACTGGCCGGCGACATCGCCGCCTTCCGGCGCCTGCTGCGCACCGTCGGAAGGTTCAACACCCTCAGCAAGCGGCCGTCGTTCACCACGGCGGTGTTCAACCCGTTCAACTACGTCACCATGCGCCGGACCCTCGACCTGTGGGGCATCTCGCAGGAGTTCCGCTACAAGATCCTCAAGCCGCTGTTCGTGAACTTCGTCCTCGCCTCGGGCGTCTTCGCCATGCCGGCTTCCGTGTTCGTCCGGTACATGGACTTCTTCGACGTCGAGCACAGCACGCCGATGGTCACCTGGCAGGGCGGCACCCGCGCCGTCTACGCCCGCCTCACCGAAGGGTTCACCGATCGCATCCGTACCGGGCGCCCCGTGACGGAACTGTTCCGCCGACCGGACGGGGTGCGGGTACGCGACGCGAACGGAGTGACCGAACGATTCGACCAGGTGATCCTGGCCTGCAACGCCGACCACGCCCTGGCCGTGCTCCGGCCGCCCGGCGCCCTGGAGCGCCGCGTGCTCGGGGCCGTGCGCTACGAGTCCGGGCCGCACCGGGACGCGGTCGTGCACACCGACGCCTCACTCCTGCCGGACGACGAGCTGGACGTCTCCGCCACCCGCAGCACGTTCGTGCGGCACTACGGTGACCGGCCCGACAACTACGAGATCACGTATGTCATGCACAACCAGCAGCCCTGGGGCGACGGCGCCGCGTCGCCCCGCCTGGTGACCTACAACGCCCGACGGCAACCGGACCCGGACAAGGTCATCAGCCGCCACCGGTTCCAGCACGTCGTCCACGACGTGCGGCACACCGTCCTGCTGCACGCGCTGATGCCCCTGCTGCAGGGTCGCCGCAGGACCTGGTACTGCGGGGCCCACACCACCTTCAACAGCCAGGAGCACGCCTTCGTATCGGGTCTGGCCGTGGCCCGCCAGCTGGGCGCGGACTACCCGTTCCCGGCGGACACCGAGGCCGCCCGGTGGTTCGACTTCTACGGCCGCATGTGTCTGGGCGTGCGCTTCCGCACCGTCCGCCGGCGGACGTGACCGGCCCCGCATCAGAAGAGGCCCCATGGCGAACCGTGCACCGACGAGCCCGGCGTCCGCCGCCGGAACGCCCGGCTGGACCGGTAGCCCGCGGGGTCGCCTGGCCCGGACCGTGCGCCGCACGGTGGGCCCGCTGACCCTGCTGCTGATCACACCGCCGATCGTGCTGCTCCTGTGGGCGCTCGTCGTCGCGTTCGACGGCGCCTGCCGGCCGCTCGCCGAGCCGGCGCGATGGCCCGCCCTGGTGTCCGCGCTCCCGTACCCGAGCCCGTGGGCGGCCCTCACCATCACGGGCTTCACCGTGTTCGAAGCGGCGCTGCTGCGTCTGCTGCCGGGCCCTCAGTGGCAGGGGCCGGTCACACCGGCCGGCGTCCGTCCCGCCTACCGTGCCAACGGCCCGGCCGCGCTGGCCGCGACCCACGCCGCGTATCTCGCCGCGTCCCTGGGGCTCGGCTGGTTCCCGCCCGGCGTGCTCTACGACCGCTCCGGCGAGCTGCTGGCCACGGCATGCGTCCTGGCCTGGGCGCTGTCGGCCGCCCTGTACGTCAAGGGCCTGCGACGGCCCTCCGGGCCCGATCACGGGACGACGGGTCACGTGCTCCTCGACGTCTTCCGGGGCACGGAGCTGCATCCGTCCCTCGGCCGCATCGATCTGAAGCAGCTCTTCAACTGCCGGGTCGGGATGATGTCGTGGGGGCTGCTGCTGGTGTCGTTCGCCGCCGCACAGCACGAACGGTTCCACGGCATCTTGTCGTCGATGGCGGTGGCGGCCGGGCTGCAGCTCGCCTACATCGTGAAATTCTTCCACTGGGAGACCGGCTACTTCGCGACCCTCGACATCACGCACGACCGCTTCGGGTACTACCTGTGCTGGGGCGTGACGGTATGGCTGCCCGGCGTATACACCCTCAGCACCCTCTACCTCGTCACCCATCCGCGCCGCCTGCCGCTGTGGGAGACCGTGCTGCTGCTGACCACCGGACTCGTCGCGCTCGCCGTCAACTACTCGGCCGACGAACAGCGCCAGCGCGTACGGCGCACCGGCGGCGACACCCGGATCTGGGGGCGCCCGGCGAAGACGCTGCCCGCACGCTACGTGACGAGCGACGGGAGGGAGCACTCGACGGTGCTGCTCTGCTCGGGTTGGTGGGGTCTGTCCCGGCACTTCCACTACCTGCCGGAGCTGGTGCTGGCCGTGTGCTGGGTGACTCCGGCCGGCGGCGCCCGGATCCTGCCCTACTTCTACCCGGTGTACCTGGCCGCCCTGCTGGCCGACCGCGCCGGCCGCGACGAGCGACGCTGCCTGCAGAAGTACGGCGACGCCTACCGCGACTACTGCCGTCGGGTGCGCTGGAAGGTGATCCCGTACCTCCACTGAGGGGCGCACTCGCCGGCCGCGTAGAGCGGGTCGGGCGGAGAGACTGAGGAGTAGCCGCGGGCGGTGTCCCGGATGCGTCCAGGGCGGTTCAGGTGCAGTCTGGATATGTGTCCGGATTTGCGCGGATAGTCGTGCACCCGCCGTCGCCGTCCGGTGGCCGGCGGGTGACGGTCGGCGCTGAGGTTCTGGGCGTGGCGTACGGCGTCGTCGACGTGCTTGTGTTCTTGAGGCGTGCAGGTGCGGATCCGGACGAGGTTCAGCTGGATGATCCGAAACAGATCGAGTGGCTCGGTGGCGGGCCTGGGGTCTGGTCATGACAGCGGCCTTGACGTGGGTGTAGATCGCCGTGGAACCGTCGCACTCGTGGCCGACTTGCTGTTGGATGGGCAGCCCGAGCGCGGCCCGGTATGTCGTCCATCACTGGCAGCACGTTCTGCCGTCGCGGCGGCCGGCCCTTCTTTGCCTTGCCTTGGCGGACGTTGAGCGTGCGTGTACCAGCTGAACTGCGGAGCCTTCGGGTTCCGTCCGAAGCCGACCGGATCGAGCTTGGACGACTCACGCCTCACGCCGCCGAAGGCCCCATCCGTAGATGACCTTGAAAAGGGTCGCGTCGCGGTAGGCGGCGAGAGCGCCCTCGCGCTACGCGCGCACCGCGCGGTCGACCTGGCCATCGGCGTAGTCGAGGAAACGCTGGAGTTCCTCCCGCGTGGGTCGGGCCTCTGGCTGCCCTCGTAGTCCTGCAGGTGCGGGATGGTGTTCCACTCATGGCAGATCGCCACAGGGAAGGCGAGGTGGGCGGGTCGTCGGCGCAGGTGTCGGCGTGCCACTTTGCGGGGGAGCGGCCGTCGCCCGGGGGCGGCAAAGGCGATGCGACGGGCTGACCTGACGGGCGCCGTCGTACCGTAAGCGGCCGCCATTGCCTGGCTCCCGGGCCGCGAACGCTTTTGCGGGGCGGACACAAGAAGGGGGAGGGGGCCGCGGAAGGCGTGGCCCGTGGAAGGGGAGGTCCGTGGCGACGGACGAGGAACTGCTGGCGCGCTCGGGAACCGACGCGTCGGCCTTCGAACCGCTCGTGGAGCGCCATTCGAGAGCGCTGCACGGCTACTTCGCGCGGCGTGCGCCCGGCGCGGCCGACGACCTGCTGGCCGAGGCGTGGCTGCGGGCCTACGCGGGACGCGGCACCTACGACGCGGCCCGCGGGCCGGTTAGGGCGTGGCTCTTCGGCGTGGCCCGCAACGTGCTGGCGGCGCACTGGCGCGGGCAGGAACGGCCCGCTGCCGCTGCCGCTGCCGCGTTCGTCGGCGAGGCGAGCAGCAACCCGTGGCAAGCCGTCGACCGGAGGCTGGACGCGGCGGCGGTCGCGCCGCTGATGCGCCGGACTTTGGCCGAGTTGCCGGCAGTGGAGCGGGAGCTGCTACTCCTGATCGCGTGGGAGCAGCTCAGCCCCACCGAGGCCGCGGCCGTCGTCGGCATCCCCGCGGGGACGGCCAGGTCCCGGTTGCACCGGGCGCGCACCCGGCTGCGCGCGGCGCTCGGCCCCTCTGTCCCGCTTTCCCTGACAGGAGACCTCGCATGACCGGGCAGGACAGGAACACGGACGACGCTGACTTCCTCGACTTCCCCGGTGCCGGGCGGTTGAGGTCCGCGGGTAAGGTCGCGCCGCCGTCAGCGGACGCGGTCGCCGCGGCGCTGGCGGCGGTGCGGTCGGCGGCCGGCGGGGCGGAGGCGGACGGGCCGGCCGTGGAACTCGAGTGGGAGCCGGAGGCGGTGGTCGTCCCGGTGCGGACGTGGAGGCGGCGGCTTCCCGTGCTCGTCTCGGTGGCGGCGGTCCTGGCGATCGCGCTGGGTGTCGCGTTCCAGCCCTGGTCGGACTCCGGGGACGTGCAGGTCTCCCCGGCGGCGGAGCGGACGGGGACGGCGACCGGGACGGCGCCGACGCCGGCGCCGTACTGGAAGGTGCGGACCTTCCAGTGGAACCGGAGCGCCGAGAAGGACGAGCGGGACGAGTCGTACGAGACCGTCTGGCTGAGCCGGAGCGGCACACGTGGGCAATTCGGTGACGGACCGGTCCGGGAGTACTCCCAAGGGGAGGTGGCAGGGACGGCCTACTGGGTCGGCCGCCATCCGATCATGTGGGACGAGCTCGAGAAGCTGCCCACTGACCCGGCGGCGCTGCAGGCCCGGCTCGTCGGGAAGGCCACCGGGGAGTCGGTACCGGAAGCGCTCTTCGACGGCATTGAGGATCTCCTCGCCCGGTCCCCCGCCGAACCGCAGCTGCGGGCCGCGCTGTTCAAGGTCCTCGCCGGGATTCCCGGAGCGCGGGTGACGGAGGGGGTGAAGGACAGCACCGGGCGAACCGGCACGGCCGTCGACCTGGACGCCGGTACCTGGCTCCGGCGACTGATTATCGACACCGGGGCGCTCCACGTGCTGGAGTCCGTGGACACGGCGCGGAACGACGGCCTGAAGTGGGGGACGCAGAAACTCCGGGCCGGGGACCTCATCCACCGCACCACCTACCTCTCCGTCGGGCCCGCCTGGGAGGCACCGAAGCCGTCCCCGCGGCCGTAGCGGCCCCCTTCCGCATCAGGCCTTGCCTTCCGGAGATTCGGCCGCAGCCAGTCGCTGCTGGACGCGATCGGCAACACCGCCGGGACGCCGCCCTCGCCCGGCGCCGCGCGGAACAGGAAGCCGCAGGGCGCGAGGCGAGGCGGCCGGTGTGCAGGGACTGAGGGCAGAAGTCCACCGATGACCAGTGGGAGCGGGTCGATTTCCGGGACTGGAACCAGCCGCAGCAGACCCGCCCGCCCGCCGCGGGCCCAGGGTCGCCGCCGGGGTCGGATCTCGTCGAACTGAAGGGTGGCCGCGTCAAGTCCCGTCCAGCCGTGGCCGAGTCCTCGTCGTCGTGGCTTCCGGCCGGCCGGCCGCCTCCTTGGCCGCCAGCGGGCGGCGACCTGTGGCGGCGCGGCCTCGGGGCTCATGCCGGTGGTGACCTGTCCGGAGTCCAGGGTGCGGGCGTACGTGCTCGGCCCGTACGCGGCGAGCGCTTCGCCGAGGGCGGCGGCTACGGTGGCCGCCGCCCTCGGCGCCCCACGCCTGGGCGTCGGCGGCATCCAGGGTGATCGTGACGAGCACGGCCCCGAGCTGGTAGACCCGCCCGGCAACGCGGTGGCCAGCGCCCGACGCAGCTCCGTCACCGCCGCATCAGCCAGTGCACATGCGGCGAGCACCACCGCCTCGGCGTGCTGCTCCGCTCCCGGCTGGGTCTCGGAGGTCGGCTCCCTCACCACCTCGGTCTCATCCCGCACGCCCTAGCGGACGGTAATCCAAGGTGCGGCTGGACGGTGCGGTGGGCACCGACGATGCGGCGCACTGAGACCCGCCAACTTCAAGTCGCAGGTCACATTTGTCAGTGGCCAGTTGGCATTCCCGGCTGGCGGCCACCTGATGGGGAGTCATCTGGCCGCCGGTGGTGACGCTGCGTTGATGTTCGGGGATGCGTACTCGCTGCTCGCCTCGGGCAGCCGCGGCTAGGGCCGGAGCACGATCTTGCCGTAGGTGCGCTCCTGTTCCGGCTCGCGGAAGGCGTCTTGCACCTGTTCCAGCGGGTAGGTGCGGGCGATCGGCACTTCCAGCTGCCCGTGCTCGGCAAGCTGGGCCAGCTCGCCGAGCACGCCGCCGCACCTTCTTCCTGGGCCGCTACGCCTTCCCGCAACAACTAGGGCGCCGGCTTGCGGCCCTTCCGCGACCCGGCTCAAGAAGCAGACGCACCTGCCGCGCCCTGATGGCAGCACCAACGTTGTGAAGGGGTGGCGGCGCAGGCCCGCACGCCCGTGGACACCGACCTCGGCCTCGCTCACCTTCGGCAGGAGCTGAGCGTCACGCCGGCGGCCGGGGGAGTTTGGCGGCCACGGCGTCGAGGACCCAGTCCAGGCCGGTCGCGAAGGATGTCTCGGCGTCCACGTCCGTGCCGTCGTACACGGCCCTGGCAAGGGCCGGGAAACGGCCCGTGGCCAGCATTTTCGTCATGTACGGGCCGCGGGCGCGCTGCCAGTCGTGCTTGGACAGGCCGGTGGCGCGCTCGGCCCTCAGGTTCGCGATCTCGCGCCTGATCGCGCCCGTGAAATAGGCACTGACCGTCTCCACGGCGCGCATGGCGGTGTCGATGTCGGCGAGGCCGTCGAGGGCGGCCAGCGTGACCTCGCCGACGGCGAGGCCGTTCGGTCCCAGGGTCGGGCGGCCGCCGAGCAGGTCGGCCAGCCATTCGTGCCGGAGAGCGGTCTGCCTGGTGCGGTGGGCGAGAATACGCAGCGCCTCCCGCCAGTCTCCCGGCTGCTCCTCGGGGAGGATCTCGCCGTAGACCTCGTCGATCATGAGGTCGAACAGCTCCTCCTTGGTGGAGATGTATCCGTACAGCCGCATCGGACCGGCGTTCAGCCGGGCGGCGACCTTACGCAACGACACCGCCTCAAGGCCGCCCTCGTCGGCCAGCGCGACGGCGGCGGCGACGATCCGCTCCCGGTCGAGCGGCACCGGGCGAGTCGGCGGCTCCGGCCGGTCCCAGACAGTCATGGACACACCCTACTTGTTGCGATGCACCGCAATGGAGCAATACAGTGTATCGATATGAGACACCGCATCGCCGTGGTCGGGAGCGGACCCGCCGGCCTGACCTTCGCCCGCGTCCTGCACCGCCACGGTCACCCCGTCACCGTCCTCGAACGCGACCCCTCGCCCACTGCCCGACCCCCGGGCGGCACTCTGGACCTGCACGAAGGGCTGGGCCAGCGCGCGCTGGAGAAGGCGGGGCTACTGACGGAGTTCCAGGCACTGTCCCGTCCCGAGGGACAGGCCATGCGCATCCTGGACACGGACGGGACCGTCCTGCGCGACTGGCTGCCCCGACCGGACGACCGGGCCAATCCCGAGATCGATCGCGGGCAACTGCGTGACCTGTTGCTCGGCCCGCTCGACGTCCGCTGGGGACGGGGCGTGACGCGGGTGGTGCCGGGGCCCGCCGAGGGCGTACTGGTCCATTTCGCGGACGGGCAACGGGAGACGTTCGACCTCGTGGTCGGTGCGGACGGCGCCTGGTCCAAGATCCGCCCGGCAGTCTCGTCGGTGACGCCGCACTACACCGGCGTCACCTTGGTCGAGACCTCCCTGGACGACGTCGACGCCCACCACCCTGACCTCGCCCGGTTGATCGGCGACGGTTCCGTGGCTGTGTACGGCGTGAACCGCGCTCTCGTCGCCCAGCGCAACAGCGGCGGCCACGTCAAGGTGTACGCCCAGTTCCGCGCGCCGCTGGACTGGCACGCAACCGCGAACCTGGACCTCGCCGACGCCGAGGCCGTGCGATCGAGCCTGCTGACGCTCTTCGACGGCTGGGCCGCTCCCGTACTCGAACTCCTGCGCCGGGGCACCGATTTCACCCACCGCCCCCTCTACGCCCTGCCCGTGTCCCACACCTGGACTCATGTCCCCGGGGTGACGCTCCTGGGCGACGCCGCCCACCTGATGCCCCCCTTGGGGGCGGGCGCGAACCTCGCGATGCTCGAAGGCGCCGAACTCGCCGAGGCCATCGCCACCGGCCCTGGAGATCTGGACGAGACCGTCCGCGCCTTCGAGGAACAGATGTGGGCACGGGCCGGCCGGTGGGCACAGATAACGACAGCCGGCCTGGAACGCCTGGTGAGCCCGGACCCCGCCGAAGCCCTCGCCCTCTTCGACCAAGTCCAGCCATCCTGATTGCCAAGCGCGAGAGCACCAGCACTAACAGCTCGCCACCGTTAGACGAACGCACGAACGCCGGCTCCGAGCGCAGCCCTCAGCCCGCTACCGCCAAAATCCGGTCCGATCCTCCTCGCAGGCCTACCCGACGGCGTTGCCGGGGAAGCCACCGACGCGCCTATGGCCAGACACGCGCCGCGCAAATCGGACCCAAGAGTGTCGGCGGAGAGTGACGGTGGAGGTGGCCGTACGTGGGGAATTCTCAATGGCCGCCGACACACATTCTGGCCCACCTGCGCGCCGCTGGTTCTCGGCGCCCCTCGCCGACCTCGGCTTCCGCGGCCTGGACAACGACGTACGCGACCCCGTGATCGTCACCGGCTTCCACGCCAGCCACACCCACAAGCTCACACCCGGCCAGAGACGCCGACCGAGTCCTCGCCACCGGACGAGCACTGGCCGAGTACGGCTTCGC
Source organism: Streptomyces rectiverticillatus (assembly GCF_013394065.1). NCBI lineage: Bacteria > Bacillati > Actinomycetota > Actinomycetes > Kitasatosporales > Streptomycetaceae > Streptomyces > Streptomyces rectiverticillatus. Next base: position 35,595 of record NZ_CP040752.1, on the reverse strand, counting down.
CCACCTCAAGAACTGGCGAACCCTCACCAAGCTCCGCACCGACCTCGCCCGCGCCACCCACCTCCTGCGCGCGCCCGGTCGTACTGACGAACCCCGAAGTCAACCGCTGAAGGATGTGCGGCCGCGCCATCTGAAAGTCACTCAGCGAAGGTGAGTGAACGAAGGTCAGCGTCCAGCATGCGGATCAACTCACCGACTCGTCCGCCGCCGCTCGGCGCCGCGGGGAACCGTTTGAGCACGTCAACGACGATGGGGGTCGCACGATGCACCGTCTGCTCAAGGTGCCCGACGCCAATGCTCCGATCGTCGTCGGCGACGAGTTCGGCTGCTCTGGCCGCATAGGCGCCGGCTCCGAGAATGTGCTTGACCTGGGTGGCCTTGGCCAATGGGTGCAGGTAGGCGGCGCCTGCCGCGGACGTCGCTGCCCACGCTGCCTCGCGCGCAGCCGCAGTGTCCGCGCTCTTGGCTGCCTTGAGGGCCGCCGACGCTGTGTCGCGCAGAGATTTTCCGCGTGTGCCGCCCTGGGCGAACTCCCACGCGGCACTGACAGCATCTCGAGGCCGCGAGTCGCCCGGCTGATCGGTCTCGAATATCTCGAGCACCACCTCTGCACACGTTGCGGCGAACGTGGCGACCTCACGAAGGTCCTGCTTGCTCAGAACGATCTCGTTCGCTTCCGCTGTCATCGTTTCATCTTCCATGATCGGACTGAGCGGTGGGGCGGCTCGGGGCCGCCCATGCCGACGGGCAAGGAATCGTAGAAGGCCGTCCGGCCACAGCGAGCAGGAACCGGCCGGCCGACGACTCCGTCAGACGATCTACTCCGCAGACTGCCGCCCACGGCCGGCACGAGCATCCCTGAAGCCCGTCATACGCCGCATGGCCCCGGTGCGCACCATGATGCGCACCGAGGTGCCATCTGGTTCCGTGTGGTGGGCTACACGTCTCGTGCATGTAGGTGGGGGCATGCTGGCTGTGAGGACCAGGGCCCCGGGCATCGCGCCCGGCGACCAGCACGCCGTTCTTCGACCGCTTCCACCGAGGCCCCCGGACCAGGGCGACGTCCGGCTCCGGCCTCGGTTGGCCATCGTGCACGACATCGCCGCGGCCGACGCCGGAAGCGTCTTCGCCACCACGGCGACCGGCGGCGGCGCGGAGGTCGGCTTCACCCTCCCGCCCCACGGCCATGACGGGCGGACGAACGGTCCGACGGCGTGGAGAGGTTTCCGCAGAGCATCGTGAACCGGCGGTGGGGGCGGGGGAGGGAGGCGTCTCGGTGCTCGACGCCGAAAAAGGGAGGACGTGACGCGTCACGAGGGTGATCCGAACGAACGCCCCGGGTCGTCGGCCGTCCGCACGGCCTCCACCTCCGCTGCCGCCCGCCGGTCGTAGGTCCGGCGGGCGGCGAGTACCTCGCCTTGGTGTTTCTCGGACCAGTCCTGAATTGCCGTCAGCAGGCCGGTGAGGCTGCGGCCGAGCTCGGTGAGTTCGTAGACGACCTTCGGCGGGATCGTGGGGTAGACGGTGCGGGTGACCAGGCCGTCGCGCTCCAGGGTGCGCAGTGCTTGCGTGAGCATCTTCTGCGTGACGCCGTCCAGGCTGCGGCGCAGTGCGTTGAAGCGCAGCGGCCCCTGCTGGAGGGCTCCGACCGTGAGTAGTGCCCATTTGCTGGTGAGTAGCGACAGCACCGGGCGGGAGGGACAGGTCTGGAAGTAGGCGTTAGCGCCACCGTATTGCCGCAGGTCATTGCAAGTATCCATAGGGAACCTGGGTATCAGGAGGGTGCCTTCTTCTCAAGTGCCGGTGTCTGGCGCAGGCTGGTGTGCGCCGCGCGGCGACCGTGAGAGATCAGCGAGACGATCAGTAAGAGGGGTACGTGATGGGTGTGCGTATGCGCGCTGTCAGTCAGCTTGCCTTCGGCGGTCCGGAGGAGTTGCGCGTGGCGGAGGTGGAGCGTCCGGAGCCGGTGGCCACCGAGGTGCTGGTGCGGGTCGAAGCAGCCGGCGTGAACCCGGTGGACGCGAAGTTCCGGGCAGGCGCGGTCCCTTGGGGGACGCTGCCGTTCATCCCCGGCTGGGACGTGTCGGGGGTGGTCGAGGCGGTCACCCCCGGCGTCACCCGCTTCGCGCCGGGCGACGAGGTGTACGGACTGGTGCATTTCCCGTGGCGCGGCGGCGGCTACGCCGAGTACGTGACCGCACCGCCACGCCATCTGGCCCACAAGCCCGCCGCCCTCACCCATACAGAGGCCGCGGCACTGCCGATGGCGGCGCTCACCGCCTGGCAAGGCTTGGTGGACACGGCGCGGGTGGCGAGCGGGCAGCGGGTGCTGGTGCTCGGGGCGGCCGGCGGGACGGGTCACCTGGCCGTACAGATCGCCAAGGCCTTCGGCGCGTACGTCATCGGTACCGCGCGGGCCGAGAAGCACGCGTTCGTGCGCGGCTTCGGCGCGGACGAGGTCGTCGACTACACCGCGACCGATGTCGGTACGGCCGTACGGGACGTCGACATGCTCTTCGACCTGGTCGCAGGTGACGACGCGGCGCGGGCGGTGGAGGCGCTGCGGCCCGGCGGGATCCTGGTGAGCGCAACACGTGCGGCGGCCGTGCCGGGCCTTGCCGAGCGGGGGGCTCGCTTCGCGAGCCTCGGCGTCGAGCCCGACTACGCCTCGCTGGAGAAGCTCAACGCGCTCATCGCACAGGGGCGGCTGCGGGTGCATGTCGAAGGCGTCATGCCGCTGACAGAGGTGGCCGAGGCTCACCGTCTGATCGAGAGCGGGCGGGTGAAGGGAAAGATCGTCCTCGTTCCCTAGGACGGGACTCCGTCGGGGCGGGCAGGGCGGCGGCGTACGGGCTGCCCGCCGGGGGTTCCTTCCGGCTGTCGTGCGTTGACCGCACTGAATGGGCGCGCTGCACAGGCCGACCCGCACCTGGTGCACCGCACCGACCCGTGATGCGGTGCGCACATGCGAGGCGGAGTGAGTCCCCGTCAACTTTAAGTCGCAGGTCAAAGGGCTGGTGTGATCGGTTCCCGTGCTTCTCGTGCTGGTCGCGGGCGGAAGTCTGCGGACAAGATCGGCCGTCAGCGGTCGACTTCGAGGTTCGTCAGGACGAGCAGAGCACGCAGGAGTTGGGTGGCGTGGGCGGGATCGGTACGGAGTTTGGTGAGGATCCGCCAGTTCTTGAGGTGGGCGAAGCCGTGCTCGACCGGTGCGCGTCCGACGGCGAGGACGCGGTTAGCTTCCTTCTGACCGGCGGTGAGTTTGTGGGTGCGGCTGGCGGTGTAGCCGGTGGTGATCACGGGAGCGCGGATGTCGTTGTCCAGGCCGCAGAAGCCAAGGTCGGCCAGAGCGCCGAGGGCGGCGGCGCGTAAGTGGGCGAGGATGTGGTCGTGGCGGGCGGCGGTGTTGTCGTGGGTGCGGCCGGGCCGGGCGGCGGATATCCAGATCAGGCGGCCTCTCTCGTCGGTCAGGGCGAGGAAGTGCAGGCCGTGGCTGCGGTGTTTTCCGGAGTAGTTGCGCCGGTCGGCCGGTCCGGTGCGGCGCTGGGTGCGGATGAGGGTGCCGTCGATCAGAACTACCTCCCCGCCCCGGCTCGTCCGGCCACCTGCCCGGGCGCCGGCAGGTCCGAGGCGCGTTCCTCGGCGAGCTGTCCGGACACCCGTTCAAGGACCCGTTCGGTGACAGCTAGCTCATTCCGCTCAGCCCGCACCTCCGCCAACTCCTTGGCCAGCTGTTCTTCAATTTCGTCCAGTGCCGCGCGCCGCGCGGTGATCCGTTCCAGCAGCTCGGGACCCAGCATGCACAGATCGTAGAAGCCGGTTAATGGGCTTTTCCGGAAAAGGGTGTGATCGAGTGGCTTTGTTAACGAGCCGACAGCACCTGTACACGAGGTCGGATTGGGCAGCACTCGAAGCTCTGCAGACGTCGAGCAATTCATGGCTTCGGGCACCACGGGCCCCTGCCAAGGGTCTGGCAAGGGCCCGTAGCGTAGAGAGCCGAGGAGGGCCGGGACCTGTCCCTGGATGAGCAGCATCCTGGCCAACACGGCTACCGTCTGCTGGTGGCCTGACGGCCCGGCGTCACTTCAGGTGTCGGGTGAAGAACTGGGCCGCGGCGTCCCCCGCGAACTGCGGGACGCCGGTATGCCCGCCCATATTGGCATGCAGCGTCTTCTCCTTGGAGCCGAAGGCGTCGAACAGGTTCAGGGCCGCCTGCCGGTCGTTCCCTTCGTCGTCCCACTGCAGCAGGACGTGCAGAGGAATGGTGACCTGGCGGGCCTCCTCGACCGTGGCGCGAGGGACGAAACTCCCGGCGAACAGAACAGCGGCCGAGATGCGCGGCTCCACCACCGCCAGCCGGGTCCCAATGGAGATCACTCCCCCCGAGTACCCGACCGGGCCGCCGATCTCGGGCAGCGACAGCAGGGCGTCCAGGGCGGCCTGCCATTCCAGGACCGCCTTGTCGACCAGGGGGAGGATGAGGGCGTCGATGATCTCGTCGCTGACCGGCTCGCCGGCCTCCATAGCCCGGCGCAGGTCGGCGAGGGCCTGCTCGGCGGTGGGCAGGCGGGGCCGGTCGCCGCTTCCGGGGAGCTCGATGGTGGCCGTGGCGAAGCCGTCAGCCACGGAGTGCCGGGCTCGGGCCACCAGTCGGGGGTACGTCTTGCGCAGCCCGAGAGGAGGGGGGCTGAGCAGAATCAGCGGCGCCGGTGCGGATGTGGATGCGGATCCGGGCGTCCACAGGATGCCAGGGATCTCGCCGAGGGTGAATTCGCGCTCGAGGACAGCGTCGTCGAGACGCTGTTCAGAAGTGAATCGCATGGCCGTGCCTTTCGGGAGTGCCATTGAACGGCCCTCCCGGACGACCTATCGCCCGGCCGTGACCCCGGAGGGGAGCACCCATGTCGATACGTTCACGGGTACCACCTCCTCACTCTCTTGCACGGCCTCCGGAAACGTAGCAGTGGCTGCCGCGCCCGCCAACGGGTTTTTTGCGGAGGCTCTGTGGCCGAACACCACGGCGTCGGAGTCACGCCTGTCACTGCTCGGGAAGCGCACGTCCGCCACCGATGCGAGCACCGAAAAACCGGCAACCAACCGCTGACGGACGATCTACTGCGCAGACAGCCGCCCATGACCCAGCGCGTGAGCACCCTGAGCACCGGTCACACCAGCCCTTTGACCTGCGACTTCAAGTTGACGGGGGCTCCGTGATGTGCACCGGATGGGCATCCACCGCACCGCACCCGGTGCACGGAGGCGCGCTTACGGGTACGCACCGGTTCCGGAGTGGACCGTGCGGGCCCGCTCCAGATGTTCGTCGCGGATCGTCTCCAGGGTGTCGGTCGTGCCGTCACTGTCCGGGATGACGTTCACGACGAAGCGGATGATGCTGCGGGCGATGCCCGGCGCCGCCGTGGTGGGGGAGTCCCGGGCCGAGATGATGTCCTCGGCCAGTCGCAGCATCAGGAAGGCCGGCTTCGGCTCCTTCCATGGAGCCATGTCCTCGCCCCCCTCGTCTGGGCCGGTAACGACGCCGACCACAGTGCGACCTCGCCCCTCCGCCGGCTCTCGTCGCGGATGCCACGAGACGGCTCGCCGCCCCTCGTCGACAAGGGTCCGAAAAAAGATCTGACGGTGATGCCCGAGGCGACCATGGCGATGGGGGTCCCCCCATGCCGTTCAGGCTATGGGGGAGCATCAGCCGGGCCAAACGCATCGTGGCCGAGCACGGTTCGACCGGCCCGGCGATGTCGCCACCGTGCTGCGTGTCCTGTACCTGGTCTTCAACGAGGGCTACTCCGGCGACGTCGACCTCGCCGCCGAGGCCATCCGCCTCACCCGGCAGCTCGCGGCCCAGGTCGACCACTCCGAGGTGGCGGGGCTGCTCGCCCTCATGCTCCTCCACCACGCCCGGCGCGCCGCCCGGACCGCGCCTGAGGGCAGCCTGGTGCCGCTCGCCTCTACGCCGAAGCCGCCCGCGCAGCCCCCAACCTCGCCGAAAGCAACCACCTGCCCCGCCAGGCCGCCCGCCTCAACGCCCGCCGACGCCGCTGACGGGTCACGCTCGGTTCAGCCTGCGGCGCCAAGCGCGCCGCCGTGGCCAATGACCTGGGACGCTGTCGGCCTGTCGGCCTGTCGGCCTGTCAGCCTGTCGGCCTGTCGGCCTGTCGGCCTGTCCGGCTATCCGGTCGGGTGGTGGCTGCTGATGCAGGCGTCCGCGCGCCCGCCATTACGCGGAGAGTGCTCTCTGCGCGGGTGGACAGCGCCGCACGCTTGCCGGATGGGGTGATTCCTGGCCGTGGTGCGTTGACGCGTCTATGCGACTGGGCACGTTCCTACCAGCGGCTTCGCATGAGGACAGGGGCGGATGCCGCGGTTGTCCGCCGGGGAGGGGCACGCATGACGAGTCACGCTGCGCATGCCGGACCACCGGAGGGTTCTGTCACCAATCGCTGCGCGCAAGGGGACCAACCGATGGTCACCACCCGCGGCCCGGCACAGCCACACCCCACCGTTCCCGCGTCACGCCCCGGCGGCGACACGGTAGCCGTCGACATCACTGATCTGTGGATCTGCCGAGGCCGGCACACCATCCTGCGCGGCGTCGACCTCGCCGTCGCCCGCGGCTCCATCACCGGGCTGGTGGGCCCGAGCGGGTGCGGAAAGACGACGCTCATGCGCGCCGTCGCCGGCACCCAGCGGATCGCCCGCGGATCGATCCGGGTCCTGGGGCGGCCGGCCGGCGACGCCTCCTTGCGGGGGCGGATCGGCTACGACCCACAGGCGGCCGCCTTGCACGCCGACCTGACCGTCACCGAGGAGCTCCGGTACTTCGCCGCGGTGCTGGGCGCCCCGCGCGGCGACGTCCAGCGCGTCATCGCCGAACTGCACCTTGAGGACCACGCCGGTCAGCTCATCGGCAAGCTCTCCGGCGGCCAGCGTAGCCGGGCCAGCCTCGCCGCGGCCCTGCTCGGCACACCGGAGCTGCTCATCCTCGACGAGCCGACCGTCGGCCTGGACCCCTTGCTCCGGGACGAGCTCTGGCACATGTTCGGAGCCCTGACCGAGTGCGGCATCACCCTGCTCGTCTCCACCCACGTGATGGACGAGGCGGTCCGCTGCCCGCACATCGTGCTGATGCACCACGGCAACGTGCTCGCCTGCGCAAGTCCCGCCGAACTGTGCGCCGGCACGGGGCGAACCGGCCTGGAGAACGCCTTCAAGGACTTCATCACGGCGAGCATGAACGGACCGCGATGACAATGAACGGACCGCGATGACAATGGACGGACCGCGATGACAGCGGTGCGGGCCTTGCAGGCCTCCGCGACAGTCACCCTGTGCACCACCCACCGCGTCCTGCGCCAGCTCCTCCACGACCCGATGTCGTTGATCATGACGCTGGCGGTCCCCGCCCTCCTGGTCGTCCTCGTGCGCTTCATCCTGCCGACGCAGGACGCCTTCCAGCGCTCCGCGCCCGCGCTGCTCGGTCTCTTTCCCCTCGTCCTCGTCTTCACCCTGGCGGCCATCAGCACACTGCGGGAACGCTCGGCCGGCGTGCTCGAACGTCTCATGCTCATCGCCCCGCGCAAAGTGGACCTGTACTTCGGCTACTCCCTTGCCTACGCGGTCATCGCCCTGCCGTCGACCGCGCTGACCATCTGGATCTCCGTCGACTGGCTCGGCCTGCGCGTCAGGGGACCCCTGTGGCCCCTGGGCCTGGCAGCCCTGGCCTCCGCGTTGTTCGGCCTCGGCCTCGGCCTGCTCGCCGGAGCCTTCGCCGGCAGCGAGATGCAGGCCATGCAGTACGTTCCCGTCCTGATATTCCCGCAGGCCCTGCTGTGCGGCCTGTTCGCCCCCCGCCGCTCCATGTCCCGCCCCCTGCAGGCCGTCTCGGATTTCATGCCGCTGTCGTACGCCGTCGACAGCCTCACCACATCGGCGCGCGCGCTCAGGCCCGACGACACCTACGTCCGCAACGTGGCCATCCTGGTCGGCAGCGCACTCGTCACTGTCGTCCTGGGAGCACTGGCCCAGCGCAGAACCCTGTGACGACCTCCCCCCTTCGCGCTGACGGCGTACGCGCACGCCCGCACACAATCACGGCCGGACACCACACCGGCACCGTGCCGAGCGAGAGGCCTTCACCAGGTCATGAGTCCCCATGAGTGCCCCATGAGTGACACAACAGAGCACTGCCACCTGCCGCTGACGGTGGGCGATCGCATTCTGGCCCTCCACGCGCGAAAGGTGAAACACGCCGCCCACGCGCAGATCGCAGCGGTGGCCCGCATTCCGCGCCCCGCTCCGAACCGGACGGAGTACGAGCGGCTGGTGCGCGAGGCAACAGCCCGGGCACCGGTTCTCCGCTACCGAGTGACGGGAACGGGATGGAGGTCGCGATTCGGACCGGATCCCCGGTTCAACCCGCTCCGGCATCTCGAATTCGTCCACGCCCTGCCGGGCCGGGCCGCGGAGCAATGCCTGCAGGAAGCGCGGGGCCGGCCGCTGCCGAAAGGCAGCCCGCTGTGGAGCCTGCAGGTGGTCCATGGCTATGCCCCGAACGAGCACATCGTGTGCCTGCGCATGGAGCACACCATGTTCGACGGCATGGGGGCTCTCCAAGTCCTGGCCGCCTTCTTCGCGGCGCGGAACCTACCGGCCCCCTCCCCACAGCCTCCTCCCGACTTCCCTCCGCTCTCTGTCATCCGGCGCACACTGCCGCCCCTGCACCAAGTCGCCCGGCCACCCGCCCGGTGGCTACCGGCCAAGCCTTCGCGCAGGCACGGCCTGACCCATCACACCCTCACCCTGGATGTGACGCTCTACCGGGACATCAAAGACCGCACCGGTGCGACCACCGCACAGGTCAGCACTGCCGCCCTCGCCGGCGCCCTGCGCGCCTGGGCACCCCAGCACTGGGGCACCCCCCTGGCCCGTCGGCAGCGACACGGCCTGCGCACAGGAATGACGCTCAACGTTCGCCACCCCCTCAACCCGAGTCCGCTGGGCAACCACGTGGGCGTGTTGCCGGTGACCCTCCCCTGCCCCGAAGCCGACCCGCTGCTCCGCCTGGAACAGGTCATGGCACGCGTCAACCAGCGGAAGAAGGACGACTACCGGCGAATGTGCCGCTACGTCAACAACCTGGCTCCTGTCCCTGCGTGGCTGCTCAGCCGAGCCGTCCGGTCGGTGACGCCTCTCCTTCCTTGGAACATCGGCGTCACCATGATGCGCGGCCCCGGCAACCGCCCCACCGTCGACAGCCTGCCGCTGACCCTGAGTGGCCCAGTCGTCCTGCGCCCCGCCCTCGGCGTCGTCGGATTCATGGCGTACCGCGATGCCGTCGCAGTGACGCTGACCTTCGACCACATGGCCCCCGCGCACGTCGGTCGACTCGCCTGCCTGCTGCCGTACGCGCTCACCGAGCTGCATGCCCGCGTGTCCGGCGCGGCGTGACCCGAACCGACGGCCACGCCCCGACGGATCCCACTACAGGGCGAGGAGGCGGTCCATACCTGTCCCGGCGCCTCGACCACTCGGCCGTGGCGAAGGGCCGGTGGCTCGAGGCCGTGGCGAAGGCGGCAGAATGACCGGATGTCCTCCGAAGACCGGCTCACTCATCGCATGGCGGACGGCGTCCGCGTCCCGGGCACGTGGCGGCACGCCTTCATCCGCAACGGTGACTACCACCTCACCGACCTCGTCGTGTACGCGGACGGACTCGTCGACTGCTGGGGGCTGGTCACCTTCGAGGAGTTCGAGGAGAAGGTACGGAGCGGGTGGGTGGCCGTCGAACCGCCGGCCGGAGCCCGCGCCTCCGCCTACGGGATGGCATCGTGGCGGTTCGCCGAGCCGCGGGCGTGGATCAGCGCCGATGACCTGATCGGCGAGGTCCGCGACACCATCGACCGCCTGAACGGCCGCCCTGACTCCACGGACCGGTGCCTGGCCGCCGTCGACGTCTTCCTCGCCGACCGGACGGAAGAGAACCGGTCCGCCGCCCGTGCCGCCTACCTGGCCATCCCCGAGTCCCAGCGGATGTACGCACTCGGCGACATGGACCAGCACGACATGCCGCTGCACGCGCTGGTGGAAGGGCCCGGCTCCGGGGAGATCACGCCGGAGGAGTACGAGGAGGCGCTCGCATACTTCGACGAGTGGGGGCCGGGGGAGAAACCGGGGGACAACCCGGCCCGGGCCCCCGAGTCGCACGCGCCGGCGATCCAGCTGGACGAGTGGTTCGTGCGAAAGCCGGAAGACGCCCCGGGCCGGAAGGGGCTCCGCAACGACTACCCCGCGCCGATCGATGCCGACGGCGTCACCTATCCGTCCGTCGCCCACGCCTACTGGGCGCTGTCGGTCACCGACCCGGAGGTCCGGGCCGCGATCGCGGCGGCGAGCTCGACGTATGCGGCACGCGGCCTGGCCGCAGGCACAGCGCGCCGCGAGGGGTGGGAACAGGTCCATGTCGCCGTGATGGCCGGTCTACTGCGGGCCAAGTACGCCCGATATCCGGAGCTGGCGGAGATCCTGGTCGACACGGGCGATGCCACCCTGATCTACGCCGACGGCAGCTCCCGGTTCTGGGGCAACGCCGGCGGCAGCGGACGCAACTGGGCGGGACGGCTGCTGGAGCTGGCACGCGCCGAGCTGCAGATGAATCGATTCGGCTGACAGCCGTGTATCTGGCGGTAGGGGGAGGGGGCCACGGGGTGTGGTTGGCCGGCTGGTGGCACCGACCAGCAGAGCCGTCCCGCCCTGGCCGGCTCCCCCGCGACTCGCCCGGGTGGTTTCCCCGGTAGGGGTCCGTGATCGGCCGGGCAACCGGTTCATGGAGTGGTATCCGGTGAGCCAGGGAGGAGCAGGGTGAAGGTGGTGCCGGGGTGGGGGTGGTCGGAGTGGGCGGTGAGGGTGCCGTGGTGGCGTTCGGCGATGTCGCGGGCGATGGCGAGGCCGAGGCCGCTGCCGCCTGTGTCGCGGGTGCGAGCCTCGTCGAGGCGGGTGAACCGCTCGAAGATGTGCTCGTAGTCGTCCGGGGCCAGGGGCGTGCCGTCGTTGTGGATGGTGATGGTGTGTGCTCGGCCGTCGGTGGTGATGTCCAGGGTGACCGTGGTGTGTGCGTGGCGTACGGCGTTGTCGAGGAGGTTGCGCAGCAGGCGGTGGAGCTGTGCTCCGTCGCCGCGGACGGGGGCCTGGCCTGGGCGGGCGCGCAGTGAGACGGGGTGACCGCGGTGCTGGTACTCGTGGACGAGTTCCGCGGCGAGGCCGGCGAGGTCGATCAGGGAGTGGGTGGCGGGGTGGTCGGGGCGGGCGAGTAGGAGCAGGTCTTCGGTGAGGGTGTGGATGCGTCGCGTGGCGGAGAGGGCGTTGTGGAGCGTCTGGTGCGCGTCGATGGTGTCGGGGTGGGCGAGAGCGGTTTCGAGTTCGTAGCGCAGCGCGGCGATGGGTGAGCGCAGTTCGTGTGAGGCGTCGGCGACGAAGCGGCGTTGGGTTTCTACGGCGGTTTCCAGCCGGTCCAGTGTGGTGTTGGTGGTCAGTGCCAGGAGGCGGACGGGGTCGCGGGCGTCGGGGACGGGGACTCGGCGGTCGAGGCTGGTGTCGGTGATCTCGGCGACTTCCTGCCGGATGGCCTCGACCGGGCGCAGGGAGCGGCGTGCGGCGGTCCAGGCGAGGGCGGCGACCAGCAGCGCGGCCAGCGGGACTCCTGCCATGAGCGGGGTGCGCAAGGGAGCGGCGGCCCGTTCGGCGTCGTCCGAGGGCACGAGGACGTAGAGGGTGGAGCGGCACGACCGGTCGGCTTCGGTGGGCAGGCGGCATGCGTGCGCGGGGGTGTGCACGGCGGTGGCGAAGACGGTGGTGGTGCGGTGGGCGAGAACGTGGGCTTGCCGGTGGGCGATGAGAGCCTTCTGCTCGGCAGAGGTGTCGCTGCTCGGTGGCGGCTTCAGCGTGCCGTCGGGACGGTGGAAGCGGCTGTGGTCGCGTTCGTCGACCGCGCCGATGTGGACCGTACCCCGTTGCGGGCTGCCGGTGGCCCGGCGGGGAGGCGGGACGGGGGGCGGGGGGAGCAGAGCCGGCAGGTCGGTGAGGTGCTGGGTGCCGCCGGCCGCGGCGATGGTGCGGCCGACCCGGTCGATCTCGATGAGGGGCCAGCCGCGCAGGGGGTCGCTGAGGATTTCCTTGCCTTCGGCAGCTTGGGTGGCAAGTTGAACGGACAGCTCGAAGGCCCGGTTGTCCGTCGTGCGGTAGGCGTCCGCGCGGACGTGCTGGAACAGCCACCACGCCCCGGTGCCGAACAGCACGAGGGCGGCGATTCCCGCCACGAGTGCGATGCGCGCCTGTCCGGGCAGGCGGTGGAGCAGGGCCGGTGTGCGACGCGAGGGATGCTGCCGGGCGGTCATCAGGGTTGTTCACGGGGCGTGAGGCGGTATCCGCGTCCGCGGACGGTTTCGATGCTGTGGGTGGCGAAGGGGGCGTCCACTTTCTTGCGCAGCGCGGAGATGTAGACCTCCACGATGGCGGTGCCCCCGGTGTAGGCCGGGTCCCAGACCTCGTCGAGGATTTCCTCCTTCGATACCGGGCGGTCCGGTGCGTGCAGCAGACAGGTGAGGATCGCGAATTCCTTCGGTGTCAGGGCGAACTCGACGGCGCCCCGGCCCGCGCGGCGGGAGGTCACGTCCGCCCACAGGTCGCCGACGCGCAGCACGGACCGGCCGGTCGCGGCGGCGGTGCCCCTGCGCAGCAGAGCTCGCAGCCGTGCGAGCAGGACCACCGAGGAGAACGGCTTGACCAGATAGTCATCGGCGCCGGTGTCCAGGCCCTCCGCCTCGTCGTACTCGCCGTCTTTCGCGGTGAGCATCAGCACGGGCGTGTGGACGCCCGCGGCGCGCAGAGCGGAGCAGATGCGGTAGCCGTTCAGGCCGGGGAGCATGATGTCCAGCACGATGACCGAGTGGCCGCCGGTCAGGGCTCGTTCCAGTCCGGTGGTGCCGTCGCGGACGAGTTCGACGCGGTAGCCCTCCGCTGTCAGGCCGCGGTGCAGGGCGGGCCCGAGCTGCGGATCGTCCTCGACGACCAGGATGCCTTTCACAGGGTGCAGCCTGTCATGCTGTACGCCTTTTCCCTAAAGATGACCTTTAGGTTTTTTAGATCATCTTTGGGTTGGTTCATGCATGCTGTGTCTCCGCCACACCGGACGGAGGCGCCCTTCTGCGCACAGTCAACCAGGGCCCGGCGGGTCCGTTCCGGGCCGGCCCCTGCCGCACCTTGATCGCCCGGAAAGCTGTCCTCATGCCGAGCTCCGCCGTTCGTCCAAGCCACCGCGGCGTTGCCCGGCGGTGGCTGACAAGGAGTGACCACGGCACGTTGCGCGGTCACCGGGGCGGCCCTCCCGAGCGGGTGCGGGCCGCGACTACCGGCCCCGGCCCACGACGCCTCGCGTCGGCCCGGGCGCGTGCCAGGCATCGGCGACCGCGTCCTCAGCCAGGCATCCCCCGCATCGTCCACCCCGTTCCCTAACCCCTACGCCGGCACCGTCCCCCACCGTCCCCAGGACCGCCGACGGGCCGGGTGCCCGGGGGCGCGACTTGCCCACCGTCCCCCGACTCCTGTCCCCGGCCGCTCCGCGTCCCGGCACCGTCCACCGTCCGTGACCCTCTCCACCGCCCGTGACCCTCTCCACCAGCCAGCCGGAGGTGTGCAAACGCATGCGTATTTCCTTCCTGCTCCACAACGCCTACACCATTGGCGGCACGATCAGATCGACGTTCAACCTTGCCTCCGCACTGGCCGACCACCACGACGTGGAGATCGTCTCGGTCCTCCGCTACCGCAAGACGCCGGCCATGGGGGCACCACCGCGGGTGCGGCTGACACATCTGGTGGACCTGCGCCGCGGTTCCGCGCACTACGACGGCGACGATCCCCGCCACGCCCAGCCCGCCCGGGTCTTTCCCCGCGCGGACGGCCGTCACCGTCAGTACAGCCGCCTCACGGATGAACGCATCGGCCGCCATCTCTCCTCCCTGGAGGCGGACGTGATCGTCGGCACCAGACCGGGACTGAACGTGCACATCGCCCGGCAGGCCCACCCCGCCGCCATCAGAGTGGGACAAGAGCACCTCACCCTCTCCGGTCACGGGCTGCGCATGCGCCACGAGATACGCCACCGTTACCCCTTGCTCGACGCGCTGACCACCGTGACCGAAGCCGACGCGCGCGCCTACCGGCAACTCGGTCTGCCCGGCGTGCGGGTGCAGGCGATTGCCAACAGCGTCCCCGCCATGACCACAAGGCCGGCCGAGCACACCGGCAAGATCGTCGTAGCCGCGGGACGGCTCGTCCCGGTGAAACGCTACGACCTCCTCATCAAGGCCTTCGCCGGCGTCGTCGCCTCCCACCCGGACTGGCAGCTGCGGATCTTCGGCAGAGGCGACACCACCGGCAACGAAAGACGCGCCCTGAGCACCCTCATCGACCACCTCGGGCTGAACGGCCACGTCTTCCTCAACGACCATGTCGGCGCACTGGCGACCGAGCTGGGGAAGGCGTCCATCGCCGTCTCCGCCTCCGACCGGGAGTCTTTCGGCATGACCATCGTCGAGGCCATGCGCTGCGGCCTCCCCGTCGTCGCGACCGACTGCCCCAACGGGCCGCGCGAGATCATCACCGACGGCGTCGACGGACGCCTGGTCCCTCCCGGCGACGCCGAAGGGCTCGCCGCCGCGCTGCGCGACCTCATTCGTGATGCCTCCCTGCGCCGGCGCATGGGAGAGGCGGCCGGGCGAAACTCGGTCCGCTTCGCCCCGGACCACATCGCCGAGCAACATCTCGCCCTCTACCAGGACCTGCTCAAGCGCGGCCCCGGCAAACGCTCACTCAGCCCGCTGCGGGAAGCCGCTCACCGGACGCGTACCGCGGCCATCGACACCGCGCACACCCTACGGTCGACTACACGCCGGGCGGCAAGGAGCCAGCCCGCCGGTTGACCCGTGTGCTTCCCGGTGCGTTCCGGCGGCGGGCGCGGCGGTCGCTCCGGGCGGGTCAGGCGGCCCGGTGGAGGCCGAGCGCCCTGGATGATCTCCTTGTCGTCGTAGGCCCTCGATGCCGGGCCGGCCAGGGCGGCGGAGGCGGTGAGGAAGATGGCGCGTTCGGGCTGCTTGTTTCCTCGCCGGGAGGGCTGTTCGCCGCAGATCGACGCCTCCCGCGCGGCCAGGGGTGTAGTGGTAGGCCCGGTGTCAGGAGAACGAAGTGTCATCGACGATCCATAACCGGTCCGCGGCGTCGATGGTCGGCCGGTCGGCTCAAGGCCGAGCAGAGAGCACGGCCACGGGGATACCCGCCGGCCCGCCGCCGACGAGACGCTGAATAACGGCACCGGCTGCGCAGGGTGAGGTCGGTCCGGTAGTACAAGGACATCAGCAGCACCCGGCCCGCAGGCGGGCAGGCACCACGGTCGGCTGATCCCTGGCCCGTCACCGCCGCACTCGCGTTCCCCACACCCGATGAGCCTCACCACTTCGGTCATACCTAGGAAATGCCCTGGTCACAGGGTTCTGCAACGCGCTTTAGCCGGTTCTCCCGCGCCACGGCCGCAGCTTCTCCGGGTTGCGGACGGCCCAGATCCGGGTGACGTGCCCGTCGAAGACGTCGAACGAGGCTACGGTTACGACGAGGCTGGCACGCCGGGCCACCAGGCCCGGCACACCGTTGACCGACCGTTCCAGGAGTTCGAGCCCCGGCGCCTTGTCGGCAATGGCGGTCATGTACTGGGCGATGCGTGCGCCGCCCTTGACCGGGCGCAGGACGGTGCCGACCATGCCGCCGCCGTCGGCGGTCATCACGGCAGCCGGGTTGAGGAGACCGATAAGGGCTGCGATGTCCTTGGTCTCCCATGCCTCTTTGACGCGCCGGACCACGTCGGCCTGGCCGGCCGCCGTCACCGGAGTGTGCGCGATGCTCACCCGCCGCCGGGCGGAGGCTGCCAGCTGCTTGCAGGCTGCAGGGGTCCGGCCGAGGACGCCGGCGATCTCGGCGTGCGGGTACTGGAAGACCTCGTGCAGGACGAATGCCACCCGCTCTGCGGGGCGGCTGGGGCGGGCGCCGCCCGACTGGTCCCACGTGGTGCGGTCGGGCAGCGGCTCGGGCAGCCACGCGCCGACGTAGCGTTCACGGCGGACCCGAGCAGATCTGAGCTGGTCCAGGCAGATGCGGCTGGTCACCGTCGTCAGCCAGGCGCCGGGTGAGAGGATCTCCTCCCGCCGGCTTGGCGGCAGCCCGTACCAGCGTGTGTAGGCAGCCTGCACCGCGTCCTCGGCCTCGGCCACCGAACCGAGCAACCGGTAAGCGATATTGATCAGTTGGCGCCGCTCACCGGCCACCTCATCTGCCCCGGCCCCTACAGTCCCCATGCTTCCGGCCGCCCCCTCGCCTTACCTTTCGCAAGCCCGCGTCGTCGGACTGGTGAGACCTTACCGAGCTCCTGCCACGCGGCGGAAAAGGGGAGACATGGCTACTCAGGTGCCGGCGAGGACACAACGCAGCTCCTCGTTCCTGAAGACAGCGATCGCCCTGCAGACCCTGACCATCTTCCTTCAGGCGGCTTCCGCCGGAGTGCTCCTCACCTCGTCTTACGGAGAGACGCTGCACGGCGTCGGAGCCCGCGTGATGTACGGGGCGTCGATGCTTTACGTGCTCGCCGCGGTGCTGGCGTGGAAACCGGGCGGCAGCTCGCCCCGGCCCATCCGGCACGCGTCAGGATTCCTCGTACTCGCCTCGGTTCAGGTCGTGCTGGGCATCGCGCATGTCCCCTCGGTCCATATTCCCCTGGGCGTCTTGATGTTCGGCCTGAGCGTACTGGCGCTGGCCCGTCGTTGAGGCCGCACTCCCAGCGAAGGCCACCTGCAAGCCCCGGTGTGGGCAGCGCGCGCCAATATCGTCCTCACTGCGACTTCGCCGGCACCATCGACGCAGTCGGTCCCGGGGGTGTCCGGATTCACCATCGGCCAGGCTGTGGTCGGCATGTCCAACTGGCCGGAGACCAAGGCAGGTACCCAGGTCGAGTTCATCTCCCTGCCCGCGGCCCAGCTGGCTTCGGCACCCACCAAAGTGCCGGCGGCGACAGCTGCCACGCTACCGCTCAACGCTCTGACCGCCCTACAGGCCTTGGACATCCTCGGCCTGGCCGAGGGGGATACGCTCGCGGTCACTGGGGCCGGCGGGGGCGTGGGCGGCTTCGCCGTGGAGCTCGCGCGCGGTCGGGGCCTCGAGGCCGTAGGCCTTGCCTCCGCCCAGGACGGGGAGTTCCTCACCCGGCTCGGCGCCACGTTCGTCCCACGCTCCGAGGACCCGGCCGCCGCCCTCCGCAAGGTGGTGCCCGGTGGCGTAGACGGGCTGCTCGACTGCGCGGCGATCGGCGACCCAGTGATGGCGGCCGTACGCGACAGCGGAGCCTCCGCCGCCGTCAGTCTCTCCGCGGAACACCGCCAAGGCGGCTACGTCCATCTGACGTGGGGTATCCACGACCGGTCTCCGTCCGAGGCCTGGCACTTCGAAGCCACCACCATGCACGCAGCCGGCGAGGAGATGCGGAACCTCGCTACCGAGATCCACGCCTTCCTCACGAGTGTTGCCCAGTAGCCGGAATGCCTGCGGGGCCCGCTCCCGTCATGGCGAGACCAGGCGCTAACGACTTCGGTCCAACCTAGCTGAAGGTGATGAGGCAGACGACCCTGTCCGCACCCCGGGTCCCGTCCTTTACCGTGCGGGCGACCCCATCTCAGGGGACCTTAGCACTCGAACCCGGAAACCCGGCGCTACGGTTCCCGTCTGCATGAGGGGGGGCTGTGCGGCCTGGCTGGTCGGTGTCCTGCCCGGTTTAGGCACATGGCCGCCGTTGCCGGTGGCGCACATCGCTACAGTCGCGGCCGCGCTGAAGGCATGCCCCTGCCCCACTGCACCGCAAACTGCTCGGCTTGGTGACTGTCCCGGACGCTCCGCCAGCTCGGACGGCCAGCGCCCGGCCCGGTCTTCCTGTACTCAGAGGCTAGGCCACGAGGCGGCCCGCCCGGCCGACGTGCGAAGGGACCCAGGCGGGCTCAGTGTCTACGGTCGTATCCCTCCGGAGCTGCCATGCGGCGCCAGTCCGGCCTGCAGGTCGATGTCCACCGATTGGCACCGACCCCTCGTCGCGGATCCTCGGGGCGCTGGACATGGGCAACGACAGACTCCGTACCCCTTTCCTGCTGGCTGCTGTC
This sequence comes from Streptomyces rectiverticillatus, assembly GCF_013394065.1. NCBI lineage: Bacteria > Bacillati > Actinomycetota > Actinomycetes > Kitasatosporales > Streptomycetaceae > Streptomyces > Streptomyces rectiverticillatus. The sequence goes on along the minus strand of NZ_CP040752.1, from coordinate 17,338 downwards.
GCCGGTAGCGGCCTGGTCGATCTGGCGCGACCTGCGCCGGGCCGGCGCCCAGTAAGGAGGCCGTCCATCCTTCCGAGCCCGAGCCGCCGCCCACCGAGTCCGTGAACTCCTCGGCGCAGCAGAGCCGGGCCCTGCCGAACCCGCAGCGCCCGGCGGGGACAAGGGAGCACGGCGCCGAGGTGGACCAGGATACGGAGGACGACGAGCACCCTTCCGACGAGGAGGACGCGCAAGAGCCCGCCGAGGTGCCCGGCATCGATGTGGGCAGCGCGCAGCCCGGCGAGACGAAGAGTCAGAAGGCCGAACGGATCTACCTTGCCCACCAGAAGGCCGGCGTGGAGCTGAAGAAGCCCGACCTCGCGCGGTGGGCCGGCTACAAGCAGGAAGGTTCCGGCCGCACGCAGTATGCAAAGCTCGAGAAGGGCCGTGGCCCGATCGTCGTCCGCGAAGGCGCCGACCAGCTCAACGATTGGCGGCAGCAGAGCAGCACCCCTTCGATGTGACCTGCTGAGAGACAGCACGCAGGGCAACTCGAGGTGTCCCCAGCCTGAGATCCTGTACCGACACGGACAGTGAATTCCGAAGGAGCAGAAGGAACTGTGGCCCAACACGGAATAGCCCGCCTGAAGAGTCTGGTTGGGGCTGCCACCATCGCCCTGGCTCTCTCTGCCTGGGTCCTCGCAGATCCCCGGCCGCTCGCCCGACACTGATGCCAAGCCAGCCGACCCCCACGCTGAGCCGACGGAACACCCCGTCGGCGCGGGTGGCACCCGCTCGCCGCCCAGAGAAGCTGCGGCAACGGCTGCTGACAGCCTCTGACTTAGAGATCGTCTCAACTGGCTTGATTACTAGGCTGACTGCCGTGATGGCGATGGTGGAGCGTCTGGGTACCAGTGGTACCAGACCGGTTGTGGGAGTTGTTTCAGCAGGTGGTACCGGCCCCTCCGGTACGGCCTCAGGGTGGGGGCGACGTAGGTATCGGGACCGACAGGTGCTGGCGGCCATCGTGTTCGTGGCCACGTGTACGTGGCGCCAACTGCCACCGGGCTTCGGCCCGTCCGGGCCGACCGTGCACCGGCGATTCACCGAGTGGAGCCAGGCCCGCGTGTGGGGCAAACTCCATCACCTAGTCCTGGACGAACTCGGCGCCCGAGGCCAGCTGGACTGGTCGTGATGCGCGATCGACTCGGTGAACATGCGGGCGACGAAAGGGGGGATCTGACGGGTCCGAATCCCGTAGATCGCGGCAAGAAGGGATCAAAGATCCACTTGATCACCGAGCGGACCGGTCTGGCCCTCTCCGTCGGGATCTCCGCCGCGAACACCCACGACAGCCAGGGACTGGAACCCCTGGTGCGGGGCATCCCGCCGATCCGCTCCCGGAGCGGACCCGCCGGCGGCGGCCCGCCTCGCTGTCAGATCGTGCGCTAATACTCCAGCCGTAGATCGCTGGTGCGACGTCCGACCGACCGCGCCTACGGGTGCGTGTCTGTGATCGCGATGACCTCGTCGAGGCGGTCCAGGGCAGCCTGCAAGTCGTCGACCTTGGCCTGGATGCGGTCCCGCTCGGCGCGCAGCATGGCTCGTTGCTCGGCGTCGGTGTGCCCGGAGTCCCAGCACGGAAGGAGTTCCGTGATCCTTCGGCTGGTCAGGCCAGCGGCGAACATCTGCTGGAAGAAACGGACCAGGGGGACGGCATCCTGCCGGTAGAGGCGCTGGCCGGATGGGCTGCGCTCCGCGATGAGCAGCCCCTGCTGCTCGTAGTAGCGCACGGCGCGTACCGAGACGCCGGCACCCCGCGCCACCTCGCCGATGCGGATCAGCCGCTCGGCCGCGGCTGTGACGGTCATGGTGTTTCCTCTCATCCCGGCCCTGGTGACCAGCACTTGCCCCTGACGTTAACGTCAGGTTTTAGCGTACCGGGCATGGACATCAACGACTCAGTTGCCCTTGTCACCGGAGCCAACCGCGGCCTGGGCCGCGCCTTCGCCCAGCGCCTGCTCGAACGGGGCGCCCGCAAGGTCTACGCGACGGCTCGCCGGCCCGAGACCGTGGACCTGCCCGGGGCCGACGTGCTGCCCCTCGACATCGCCGATCCCGCATCCGTGAGGGCCGCAGCCGAGGCCGCCCCGGACGTCTCGCTGCTCATCAACAACGCGGGGATCCAGACGGGGACCGACCTGGTGAACGGTTCGCTGGACGCGGTACGGCACGAGCTGGAGACCAACATGTTCGGCCACTTGGGAATGATCCGGGAGTTCGCGCCGGCGCTCGCCAGGAACGGCGGGGGCGCGATCGTCAACGTCCTCTCCGCCATGTCATGGTTCGGGGGCAAGGGCGCCAATGCCTACCACCTGACCAAGGCCGCCGCCTGGGCCATGACCAACGGCGTTCGCCTGGAACTCGCCGAGCAGGGCACGCTCGTGACAGCGGTGCACCTCGGCCTGGCCGACACCGACATGGCCGCGGGCTGGCCCGTGGCCAAGATCGCGCCGTCGGACCTGGCCGACGCGGCGCTCGACGGTGTCGAGGCGGGCTCCGCCGAGGTCCTCGCCGACCAGTGGAGTCGGGACGTCAAGTCCCGGCTGCCGCTGACGCCGGAAGAATTCAACGCCGCGATGAACCGCGCCCTGGCGGCGCTGACGGCGGCATGAGGGGCCCCTCGGGCCGCACTGACTTCGCTCGGTTGCTTCTGAGGTCAGTCAATTAATACTCCATCCGCAGTTGTGGATCTTCATGTTGTGGCCTCGCGTCGGCGGTAGTGGCAGTCACGGGCGCGGGACTGGTGTCGACGACGCCCGGGCCCGGCGCAGGGCGGCGGCCTCGGTAGCCGCGGCCTGGCGGCGGCGCTGGGGCGGGCACGCTTCGATCGGGGCTGGCGCATCGCGGCGGACCGGGAAGACCTGCACCGTATCCGCCCGCCACTTCACTTCTCCAGGATCTGTACCAGCCGGACGGTGTCGGACAGGTACCGCTCGTAGGGGAAGCCGGCCTCGAGCAGGGCGTTGCGCAGTTCGTCGTAGAGCGGTTTCCCGCTTTCGTGGAAGGCTTTGCGGCCGGCGTCGGTGATGCTGACCAGCCGTCGCCGTCCGTGGTCGGGATCGGGGCGGACCTGGACGAGCCCGGCTGCCTCCAGCGGGCGCAGTGCGCGGCTGATCGCCGGGTCGGAGACCGACAGCGCCTGGGCCAGACGGTGCTGAGTCACCGGTTGCAGGTCTTCCAGGGTCCCCAGCAGGCGCATCTGACTGTAACTCAGCCCGGCGGAGCCGTCGTCGCGCTGTCGCGCGGCCTCCCCGAGCAGGAACACCACGCGATGCAGCAAGTCAGCGAGCCCGTCGTCCATGGGCCGAGCGTACCAGAGTCTTGCGGAGTTAATATTAACCATGCAAGACTCTTGGTATGAGTGAGTTCTCCTACGCGGTGCAGTCCGCGTTACCTCTGGTCTGGGTGCTCGTAGCGGCTGTCGGTGCGCTGATCCGCACCCGGCACAGCCCCTCCCGCCGAGCGGCACTGGAAACCTGGCAGCGGTGGTGGGCCGTCGCCGCACTCGGCTGCGGAAGCCTGTGGCTGACGATCGCGTTCGTCACCATCCCGGACGGGATGGCCGCCACGATCGGCTTCAACCGAAGCCCGTTCGAGTTCGAGATCGCCTTCGCCAACCTCGCTCTCGCCGTCATGGGCTTTCGCGCCGCCTCGCCCTCGGCCACGGCCCGTGAGCGCATCACCGTCGGCCTCGGCGCCGGCATGTTCCTCTGGGGCGCAGTGATCGGCCACGTGTACCAGTGGTTCGCCAACGGCAACCACGCTCCGGGCAACGGCGGCGGGGTCCTGGTCTGCGACGTGCTCTTCCCCGCCGTCATGATCATCCTTGCCCGTCGCTCGCAACGTCTGTCCACGTCCGAGCGGCCCGCCACCGCAGCCCACGCCTGAGGGCAGCCGACACAATCCGCCGAGCTGGTTTCACCATGTTCAAGCCCGGTTCCTTCCCGCGTACCCCGAGCTCGGACCGGTCAGTGGCGGTTGCCCCTGTTCGGCGGTTGGAAGAGATGAGCGCGAAGAGCACACGTCAGAATTCACTGCCAAACTGACGCCTTCTCAGGGGTTCATGTCACAGCCTGGCCGTCGACCGTAGTTCGTCAGTGACCGCCCCCGGTCTCCCTTGGGATCGGTCACAGCAGGTGCCGTGTCCGAAGGTCCGCCACGTACTGGGTGATCAGGTTCTGCGTCAGGTGCGGGATGTCGTTGTCCTTGGTGAGGGCGGCTGCCCGTACTGCCGCGCCATCGAAGCCGCCGCCCTACCCAGCACATCGCGGGCACCCGCTACGGCGCCACCAGCCTCACCTACGTCAATGGCTGAGGCCCACACAGCGCCCGGACGGCCGCGCCGAACAGCACTACGCGCCCCGGGATGTGCCCGAACGGTACGCGTCACTGATGATTCTTTGCCGGGAGAGTGACCTGGGCGCGGAAGCCTTCGCAATGCTCGAGCGCATCGTCGTGCCGGCATTCGAGCAGACCGCGCAGGTAGCTGCGTGCGGTATCCAGTTGGGTCAGCTGCGCTTCGATGGCGGCTATCCGGGCGGTGACGGTCTCGCGCCAGCCGGAGGTATCCGGACGCTCGGAAAGGACCGCGGCGATTTCGTCGAGGGACATCTGCCCGGTAGCCCGCCACAGACGGATCAGCGCGATCCGGTAAATCTGATCGGCGTTGTAGTGGCGATGACCGAAGTGCCGGTAGGGCGTGATGAGTCCGCGGCGCTCCCAGTAGTGCAACGTCGAGATGGGCAGATCGAAGTGGTCGGCGACTTGCCGGATCGATGCCAGATCGTTCATCGAACCAGTTGAGCTCAACCCTGGTTGAGCAGGCAAGGTCAGCCTCACCGAACGTCGAAGGCCGCCACCCCTCGAAGGGCTGAGTAGCGCGGCCGCCCACACGGGAAAGGACCGGCATGCCAGTGAACCTTGGTGTCTGCCTTCCGACTTTCGTCGAGCGCGGCGATAAGAACATCGGTGAGATCCCCTCGTTGGCCCGGCATATCGAGCAGGTCGGGCTGGACATGGTGTGGGCAGGCGACCACCTGTGCGCGCACACCCCCTTCCTGGAGAGCGTGGTCGCGCTGAGCGCGGCCGCCGCGGTCACCGAGCGCGTGCGGATCGGCTTCGGGGTCTTGCTGCTGGCGCTGCGGCAGCAGGCCTGGGCGGTCAAACAGCTGTCGTCGTTGCAGTATCTGTCCGGTGGCCGCGTGGTCCTGGGAGTCGGCGCGGGCGTACACCCGCAGGACTGGCCGGTGGGCGGGGTCCCATTCGCCGGGCGGGGCCACCGGACCGAGGAGATGCTACGGGCGCTGCCCGACCTGTTCGCGGGCCGGCCGACGAAGTTGCTGACCGTACCCGGTGAGCCGGTGATGACGCTCGAACCCGCCGTTGCCGCGCCGCCGCTGTGGGTGGGCGGCATGTCCGACCGCGCCTTACGGCGCGCCCTCGACCACGGCGTCGGATGGCTTGCATCGCTGCTCGAACCCGCACAACTGGGCGAGAGAGCTGCCAAACTGACGACGATGGCAGCCGAAGCAGGCGCTCAGACACCCGAGATCGGCACCACGGTGTTCGCCGCACTGAGCACCGACACCGAGCAGAACCGCCAGGAACACCAGCGCCTGATCCGCTACCTGCGCTCGCTGACCGGTGAACAGGGCCTGTCCGAGCAGCAGGCGACCCGCCTTGTGGTCAGCGGACCACCCGAGAAGCTGGCCGAACGACTTGATCAATACCTCCAAGCGGGTGCACACACATTCGTCATCAACCTGTCAGGCAGCAACCTGCGCGGACAGTACGACCTGCTCGCTCGTACCCACGAGCTCCTGCTCAGCTGAGCCCCTGCAAGCGAGACACACACAAATGAACAGACAGATGAGCACCTCGGCGGCGCCCCAGAAGCTGATGTCATCCCGCAGGAAGCTCCGCATCGCCCGGAACCGGGGGCGGGATCTCCTCAGGGCGGGGTCCGGGCTGCTCGCGGAGTCGGTCAAGAGCAGCCAGGACCGGGCATGATGCGTCGGCAGGCACGCTCTTCCACCCGGATCACGGGGCGCCGAGAACTCCATGATCTTCGGACAACGCCTGGATCCGCACTTCACCGAGTGCCGGAGGGTGCTCGGCTGGACGGCGTCCCCAGGCTGAGATCAGCGGTGCGAGTGTCAGGTCGAGTTTGCCCGCGTGGATGGCGGCCAGGTGTGCGTCGATCTCGGCGTCGTCGGCCAGGCCGGCCGCGAGTAGCTCGCCGCGCACGTGCCGGATGGTCGCCGCCTCCAGCCGGTCGCAAGCCAGGCCGCCGACCGGGAAAGAGCCCGCCGCGGCGACATCTACCAAGCCGGCCTGACGCAATGCCCGCGGCAGTGTCCGGCCGTAGCGCAGGTCCGCGCCGCGGCGCGTCAGCAGTTCCCGGACCGCGTCGCGCAGCCGGTTGGCCCGCCGCTGCGCAGGGCCGCTGTCGTCCAGGCATGCCAGTGGCTGCAGAGCGGTATCGGCGTCCTCGACCAGCAGCCAGCCGCCGGGCCGTAGCGCTGCCGCCATCGTGGCCAACGCGCGGGCCCGGTCGGGTACATGGACCAGCACGAGCCGGGCGTGCACCAGGTCGAACGTCCCTGGCTCCGGGGGCGGATCAGCGGCGACGTCGTGCTGGCGCACCTCGTACCCGTCACCTGCTTTCAGCCACGACGGGTCGATGTCCGTGGCCAGCACGTGCCCGGTCGGACCGACGGCCGCCGCGAGCGCCTCCGGGATACCGGGGCCGCCGGCCCCCACTTCCCAGCAGCGCGAGCCGGCCCTGACGCCCAGTCGATCGAAGTGCCCGCGCGTCACACCGTCGAACAGCTCGGCCAGCCAAACGAATCGCTCGCCCGCCTCGGCGCGCGCGTTGTCCAGCAGGTACCCGCGGGCGGGAGCGGACTCTCCGCCGAGCGCGGTAGTCCCGCCTATCGGATCCGGTGGGCCACCGACGTGCGGCGGGCGGGGCGAGGAGGTCATGACTACATGGTCAACCTTCCCGGGCCACCAGCGCCACGACGACGGGAGAGGGATGTCTCACACAGCCGGCGAACCCCGCACTGACAGATCCGTTAGTGATCACTGTGGGAATGGTGTGCTGGCCTGGGGATCCAGCGATCGTTTCAGGATTCTCTGCTGTGGTGTGGTGTGTATCTGAGCTGGGTTTTCCGTGGACGTCCGCAGTCGGGGAGGCTCCGGGGTGCACGTTCAGTGATCGTCTCGGAATGTAGTGATCAGTGTGGGATTCCTTTGTTGTTGCGTGGTCCGGGGTGGATTGGTCGTCTGACAGGTCGTGGCTGAGTGGCGGCGGCAGGGCCAGGCGCGTGGCCTTCCGGGCCGCTGGCAGAGCTGACCGAGCGGTGTCGGCCCGCGAGGAGGGAACTGTTCTTCGATATACCGATGACACGGCTCGCTCCCGGTCTGGAGGCCAGAGGGGCCGGCCGGTGTCCGGGATCGCGCTCGGACCGTTTCCCTGCAGGACGTCGGTGCCCGCTTCTGGTCTCTCTGCCATGACATCAGCACGGTTCACACGGCCGGCCACCGAGCTCCCGGGCGATCCCGCTCGTCTTCACCTCCACTACGCACATGGTCATCCCGCGGTGCCGTACGACTACGAGGACACTCTGGAACCCTGGCATGTCGCGGTCACCTACGGTCTGGCGGGTGAGGAGGAGTGGGAAGAGGAAGAAGGGGGAGGCGGAGGCGGACACACTCCGGCCGCGGGCTCCGAGGTCGGGCACCTCACCTTGTGGAGACTGCGTGACCACACTGGCGGCAATCGGTGGCAGGCGGCGGACGCCGAGTCCGGCGATCTCGAGGTAATCGCTTCCGCCGTCCTTGGCCGAACCGGACACCACGGCTACAGCGCCGCGTTCGAGAAGGTGGTCACTCATCCTGTCGGGGATCTGCTGCTCCTCGACCGCGTCAGCCTCGACAAGGCATGGCGAGGCTTCGGGCTGGGCCCGGTCCTGGCAGCCGAAGCGATCCGCCGCCTATCCGCAGGCTGCTGTGCGGTAGCGGTGTACTCCGCCATGGGTGAGTACCCCGAAGACGGTGAGCAGGTCACCGAGGCCTATCGCCGCCGGGCGAAGAAGAAGATTGCCGCGCTGTGGGAGAGCATCGGCTTCCAGCCGTTCCGCGGTGGTGTGTGGCTTCTGGACACGGCCCTGCGCCGACCCGAGGAGCTCCTCCGGGCCCGCCGTGCCGAGCTGCACGCGCTCAGCGCAGCGTTCCGGCGCCCCGCTTCGCCGGAGAGCGCCCCGGCGGACCACCTTGTCGCCGCAGGAGACAGCGCCGGGGCACCGACGAGTCCGGGCTCGAGCTGACTCGCAGTCGCTGCGGTGAGCGGCTGAACAGGAACACCGAAGTGCCGAGGGGGAGCGGAGAACCATGGGGGAAACAGCCGGTGGGCGAGGACATCCAGGACGCGCTGGACTGGGCACGGCAGCGTCTTAGGGAGATGGCCTTCGCAACGGCGGACGGACTGCGGTGGGCAGCGGCCCAGCACACACGCCACCTCGTCGGCCGTATCCGCGGGAGTGCGGGCCGGATGTCTTAGGCATCGTGCAGGATGGGGGCTTGCCTCCATACCACGGTGCGAGGCAGTTGGGGTCTGCTGCATTCAGGGGGTCGTTCGTGTTCCAGCGTCATCTTCACCGTCACGATGACGTCACTCTGGTGATATCCGCGCTGGGGGACGATCCTCAGTGCCTGCCGGTCTTGATCACACTGGGTGCGGCCCTGCGCCGTGACGTGGCTTCGTCGCTGCGGGAGGTCATCGCGACCGGAGCGTGGCAGAGCGACGTCCGCGTCCGCAGCGCCGCGGCCCACTGGCGTGAGGAACCCCGCTTCCAGGTCTTCCTCGACCACGGGCTCGAGAAGCGCCGCGACCGCGGCCCCAAAAATGAGCACCTGAACACCGCTCTGCTGACGTTCCCCGAGACCCGGGCCGCCCTCTACCGGGTGCACGCGGCAGAATGCCCGCAGCACTGCCGTACACAGACCGGCGCCTTCTCCGTAGACCGGCACATCGACGACTACCGGGAGGCTTTGTTCGGCTGGTACGCCGTCATCCAGCACGCGCACGCCTGTGTGGTGCGGGCAGCGCGGTGGTTCGAGAACGCGGATCTTCCCGACCCCCGGCACCCGCACACGTTCACTGACTGGCTGGCCCACACCGGATCACGGCGCGGCCGACGGGCCGCAGCCGAGACGCCACCAGCCGCTCGCGAGGAGGCAGTGCGGGAGATTCTCCTGATGGTGCATGCCTGGAGCCCCCACACGTTCGAGGCCATCGGCGTGGCTTTCCAAAAGGCAGAGGGGGCACACGCGTCCCATGCCTGGGGTGGTGGCTTCGAACCCGCCGGCCGGCCCGAGGCCCAGGCGGCCGCGGAGGCACTCGCGAGTGTCTTGTCTCCACAGGAACGCCAGCAGGTCCGGGACGTCATCGACGAGATCGAGACCGACGACGAGTACCGCGACATGGACCTTGCGAAGGACAGCACGCTGGCCTGCACCAGTGACCGGCACCGCACCTACGGCGCTGGCCCCGGTGAGCGCGAGGACTGCGCCAAGGCCCGGGACCGCGTGTACGAAGAGGCCTCCCAGCCCTGGAGCGAGGGCGTCGACCGCGAGGCCAACGCTGCCCGGCTGGCCCGGTTCCTGCTCGGCCCCCGTACCGACCGAATCCAGGCCGTCCTCGCCACTGCCCGCGCAGCCGTTGCCCGGGACACCGCCGAGGCCGCGCCGCAGGTCTGGCACGACAACGCTGAAACCTTCCGGGAAGCCCGCGAAGCCGCAGGGCTCGATCTCCACGATGCCGCCGGCCACCTCGGCATCAAGCCCGCTACCCTCCAGCGATTCGAACAGGCAACTGGCAAGCTCCCCGGGCGGCCCGTCTCCCTCGGCTACCTCCAACTCCTCGCCCTGATCTGTGCCCAGGCGGGCCACACCGTCCCCGCCTGCATCCCGCAGGCCATATCCCAGCCGGTGATCTCGCTGCCGGTCACCCTGTAGTACGCCACCGCGCCCACACCCCCTGCTGCCAGTCCACCACCCCCGTGAGGAATTCTCGTGTTCGAAGAGGTACATCACCGGCCCTGCGGGCGCCCCACCAAGTCCGGCGCTCCCTGCCGTGCACAGTTCTCCGGTCCAGGATTCGCGTGCAAACTGCACACCACCGACCACGAAAGAACCCTCGTGGAGGCGTACCGGCAGGGCCTTGAGACCGGCCGGGCGCAGGAAAGAGAGTGGAGACAACGCACAGAGGCCGCACAGGTCGAACACCTTGAGCGTCAGATACGGGCCCTGCGGGAAGAACTCGACGCCAGGAACCGCCGCTTCGAGGTCGACAGTGACCAGGCCGTCACCGTCGACGGCTACGGATACCGCTGGAGGGGCCCCGGCAGACTCGAAGTCGGTGACCGTGTGCTCCTGCCCGAGAACTACGTCAGCGCCCTGCGCCATGGCCCGGGCCCCTTCCCCGGAACCGTGACCGAACTGGGCACCACCTACACCGGGAACCTCAGCACGATCATCTCCCGAGCCCCCGCCGCCTCACGGCAGACTGGCTGAAACCCCAAGGCCAAGGCACCGGCAATCGAAGCGACCAGCGGAGGTCTTCCGTGAAACGCGAGCGCGCCACCACGCTCCTGAACAAGATGTTCGACCGCCTGGAGGAGGGAGGCTGGCCGCTGGACCTCGTCGACGAGATCCTCGTCTTCGGATCCTACGCACGCGGCGCACTGAACCCCTCAGACGTCGACATGGTCGTAGAGCACCGCACGGACGACCGTCTCACCTCCGAATTCCTCCACGCCCTGTCCTACGGCCGTGACCCCTCCGCGTCGATGAAACGCGCCCTCAAGGGCAACAACCGTGGCCTGCAGATCCACTTCGGCGAACGCAAGACCCTCGAAGCGGAAGGCTTCGAACTGACCATGCTGTGGACCCGAGGCGAACCCGTGGCCGCAGCCCGCGCCAGACTCGCTGCCATCACCCCGGATCCCGCAGCAGGCCGCGCACCACGCGACCACATGATCGAGGCCTTCGACGGCATCGACCGCTGGGCCCCGCGCCCGGTCCGCATCGATCTCACCGCCCTGGTCGACCGCAAGGCCGCTACCGTCCAGCAACTCCAGCTGGCCGATGCCCACCCGAGCCACCCCGCAGCCCTTGAGGCACTCGCCCGCTGGAGCGACACCAGCCCGCTGCGCCGCGCCGCGGCAGCTGTCCTTGCCCATCTAGAAGCCAACGCCCGGCCTCTCGACTCCGTCTACCTCCACGGCGATCCGGTCATCGGCAGCCGCTACAGCGACACGGTGTGGCAGACCGGGGTCGGATTCGGCTGGCGTCACTACTGCAGCATCGCCCACCACCTGAAAGAGGGCACCGACTGGTTCGAGGTCATCCGCCCGACCCGCACCCAGCCACTCCACGCCCTCCACATCACCGTCCAGGATCGCTCCGCCCTGCCCTACCCGTGACAGGTGCGCCCCGGTGTGGGGATCAAGCCGGACTCCTGTCCGGGAGCTACGAGCGGGGCCGATGATTGCCGGTCACCGGCCGAGGCGAGGAAGTGGACCCTGCCGGGGCGGACAGCGCGCAGCGGTCGGGCTCTGGCCATCCGGCAGTTCTGGGTGGGAGCGCCGGACCAGCGCGGCCAACTGCGGGCTACGGTTTGTTTCAGGTGCTGAGCTGGGTGGTTGCGGCGTCGATCTCCTTCATGCTGATGTTTTCGGTGCCGGTGCGGATCGCGGTGACGGCGGTGGTGGAGATGAGGTGGGTGAGGGAGATGCAGGTGCCGCGGGGCGGCCGGCCTGTTCGAGCCGTGCCTGGTTCTCCTTGCTGATGCGGGTCAGGTCGCGGGCCAGGATGCGGGCCTGGTGCAGGAGGTGGCTGGCGCCGGTGCCACAGAAGACGAGTGAGATGCCCATCTTGTCGCGCAGGTAGTCGAAGTAGGGCAGCATGCCTGCCAGGTCCTGCGGGGAGGCGCGGTTGATGTCGTCGACGAGTAGCAGGCGGGCCTGTCGTCTCCAGGATGTAGTTGACCGGCAGGGTGAGGTCCGGGTGCCGGCGCATCTCCAGGACTTCGGCCATGCTGTGATTGGGCGGTGTGGTGTCAGTGGGTTGGGTGTCGGCGGGCTTGGGTTTCGGTTAAAGGGGTGTTGGCCTGCTCTTGCCGGGTGCCGATAGCACGGCTTCGTGGCTGTCATGGGGTGAGGAAATGGCTGTCATGGTTTGCGTGTTACGCGTAGCACACCTGATGGACGGCTGACGTGGGGATGCCCGTTCCTGTGTCTGGGGTGGGGTTCCAGCCGCCGGGACGGCATGTCCAGGACGCTTTGACAGAAGCACAGTTGACGGCACAGACGCAGGCGCAGGCACGGGCAGGCTTGTCGTCGGGCAGGCCGGGGGCGCTGCGATGACGAGGGGCCGGGCGCTGTGGGTATCGGCGGGTCGTGCACAATCGGGGTCCGTGCCCAGTTCTGTTGATCCCGACGCCCTGTACCCCGATGTCGTGGCCTGTGGCAGTCTCGCCACTGGACTCCGCTCCCCTCTTCCACGCGACCGTTGCGAGCACCCTGCCGCACCGCGAGCCGCTGCAGATCACCGCATGGTCGCATGAGCGGCGGTGGTCGGTCCGCGGCACGGAGCCGTTCCAGGGCTCGTCCCTCATCGACGGCACGACGCACGACCTGGCGGATGTCGCCAGGTCCGCCCGGGCCTGGCACGACGGAGCGTCTTTGAACGACATCCACCGGGAGGCACCTTTCGTGCACCTGACCGGCCGCTTCGAGGTGCCCGACCATGATCCCGCGACTCTGACGGAATCCGAATGGCGCATGTTGCGCCAGGAGGCGGGCGAGTTGGAGTACGTCTGGCAGGGGTCCTACCAAGCCTTGATCGAGGCGGCGCATGCCGAGCCGGCGCTGCGCGCCCTTTATCCGTTTACGAGCCACTGGGTGCTGCGTTTGTCGACTACCACCCGCCCGCGCCTTAACGTCGTCGGACCGTGCCTGACCGCGAACAGCGATGGCACCTACGGGGTGGGCAGGGGCTTGGCCGGTCAGGATCTCGGCCGGTTCGCCACGGCGAACGAGGCCGTGGCGCTGGCCGTGCGCCAGTTGCCGTCCGGCCTCGGCCCGGTCACGCTCGGCGGATGACCCTGATGTGTGCCAAGTGATCGTTCTTGGTGACGCCTGCCGACCAGGCATGCGCCGCGTCACCACCGAGCACGCCGCAACGGAGGGGGAGGAGGAGTAGCGCCGGGGAAGAACCTCGACTTCGGGAAGTTCGGGGCCCGGGGCATCAGGGGCAGTGACGCGGTTGCCCGCAAGCTTGATGAGCTCGCGGGCGGCATCGCGCCGCCGGTGACTGCCAGGCGCGGCTGGATAGCGCGTCTGCATTACCTGACGAGGTCGGGCAGGAGCCGTCAGGCCGCGCGGGAGGCGGGGCTGGCGGTCACTGACCGGACGCTGAAGGCGTGGCTGGAGGGCAAGAGAGTGCCGTCGAAGGCGCACCTGGCCCGGATCGACACGGCGTACCGGGTGGTGCGCCGGCAGAACGTCGCCCGTCACCTCCTCAAACGCCTGAACCGGGACGGTCGTGGCACGCGGGTGAAGATCCAAGATCCAAGATCCACCCCCTCAACCAGTCCCAGGTTCCCCGCCCGCTTCAGCCCGTCGTGGAGTACCGGGCGATGAACGTCCGCCGCTGGGACAGGATCTTCGGTTCCTGGGCGGCCGGCGACGACCAGGGCCTCGACGCGGTCTGGGATGACACGATCGTCGACCTGGGCTCGCAGTGGGGCCAGTACAAGTACGTCGCGAACGTTGGCTTCGCCGCGTAGAAGACCGGCCCGCGGCAGGAGGTGGTCGGTGGCGTTGGCTGCGCTGGCGAAACGCCAACGCCCGCCACCCCCGGCGTACTCGCCGCACAACGCCGGGAATGTGACCGTATCCGCAGCGAGATAGACATCCGCTGGGGTGGTCGTGCCAGATGCCCGGCGGAGTGAGAATCGAGTGGGCGCCCGCGTCGCTGCACGCGGAGCCGCCAACGGTAGAGACCACTCCCGCAACACCGGCCGCGAGGAGCTCTTCATGGACTATCAGGACGTCGACGCCGCCCTGGCAGAGATGCTGCGGGTGCTTGGCCCCCATACCGCCGGGGACTGGACGGTGCCGGCGGGGCTGCTCGAATGGACCTGCTGGCAGACAGCAGCCCACATCGGCCACGACCTGCTGGCCTACGCAGGACAGCTGGCAGCACAGCCCGCCGACGCCTACCTTCCCATCGACCTGAACGTTCGCCCCACTGCGTCACCGGCCGAAGTACTCCAGGCCGTCACCGCCTGCGGCAGACTGCTCAGCAGCGCCCTGGCCACAGCCAGCCCGGCCCTGAGGGCCTGGCACTGGGGCCCGTGCGACCCTGAAGGGTTCGCGGCGATGGGCGTCGCCGAAACCCTGCTCCACACCTACGACATCACGCAGGGACTGTCTGTGGACTGGCTGCCTCCAGCACCGCTGTGCGCAGCAGTACTCGACCGGCTCTTCCTCGCCGCCCCGTCCGGAGACCCCACTCAGGTACTCCTGTGGTGCACCGGCCGCGGAGAACTCGACGGTCTCCCTCGCCAAAGCTCATGGAGGTGGGAAGCAGCACGATCTAACTGATCGACCTGACCCCGGCGAAGACCAGCCGACCGGGGCGGGGCATACGGCACGGGCCCGGTCCTCCGACGGCGCGGAAGTCCGGGCCCGTCCTGTGGGCAGCCTGGGTCTTCGGGCGCTGCTGATGACAGTGCGGGGCTTGCTCTGCGCTGGTGTGTCCGGGCTGTCTCGATCAGGTGAGGGCTGGTGCCAGCACGGCCCGGAGCGCGATGAACAGCGTCATGGCGCTAGAACACCAGGCTGCCGCGTCCGAGGGCGTCGGTGAACCGACGCTCCGCCCGCGAAGGGCGACTCTGTAGAGGACTGGCACACCGCCGTCCGCTGCTGGCACCTTGACATCCTTGCCTGAAGACGAAAGAGGCCGCATGCACACCGAGCCCGAATCCGTCGCCCCGGTTCACCCGCCCTCCGCCCTGCCCGTGTCTTCTGCGGCGCCTGAGGGGGACGTGCTGCCGGAACTCGACTCCATCCGCGCCGGCCTGGCCGGATGGGCGGCTTCTCACGGCCTGCGCCTGCTGCGGGCGGTCCTCACAGGCCACTACGCCGTGTGTGAGATCAGCCCCGTGGCCATGTCAGCTGAGGACTTCCTCGCCTTGGCCGCACACGTGAACGCGCCCTTCGTCTACTACAACGATGACCTCTTCGACGCCGCCCAGTTCGGCCCCGAGGAGGAGACGCTCGCTCTCATGGACGTCCGCGACCGGAAGAAGGTAACGG
This sequence comes from Streptomyces rectiverticillatus, assembly GCF_013394065.1. Classification (NCBI taxonomy): domain Bacteria; kingdom Bacillati; phylum Actinomycetota; class Actinomycetes; order Kitasatosporales; family Streptomycetaceae; genus Streptomyces; species Streptomyces rectiverticillatus. The sequence continues at coordinate 1,907 of NZ_CP040752.1, read as the reverse complement.
CACTCCAGGGCCGGGCCCGCGAACAGCACGGTCGGTGCCGGACACTCGTCCTGCAGTTCGCGGCCGGCGCGGTCGTGCACAGCTGGCACGCCGACGCGCTGTGGTGGCAGGAACTGGCCGGCGAACTGGACGAGGTCGAGGAGAACCCCCACGAGGAAGAACAGGAAGCCCGGGAGGAAGACCCGCCCTCCACCCCCGAGGAGATCGACCGGATCGCCCGCCACCTCGAAGAGCTCCCGGCCTTCCGCGAGGCGACGAAGAGGGCCGAGCGTGAACGGATCCTGCTGCGCGAGTTCCCGGAACTGCGCTCACGGCGGTACAACGGGCTGAGCCGGCTGGGGTACGACGCCGGCGAAGAGGCCACGGCCCGGGTCGCCGAGGCAGCAAAGCATATGTACGACGGATTCACCGCCAACCTGCCGGACCTGGCCCAGGAAGCTGCTGACCAAGGTGTCCTTGCCCAGGCGACGACTGCGGCAGCCCGTCGCGCCGCGTTGCGGGCCTTCGCCAAGGAGCGCTCCGGCGGCTACCCGCCGAGTAAGGACTTCGTCGAGCTCCTCTACAGCGAACCGGCACTGAAGAAGCCCCGATAGCTTTGGCACCGGCAGCTGAACCGGAAGAGCAGAAGCCCTGCGGCACCACCCGGACTACGACAGGGCGTAACGGGACGGACCGGATACTCCCCAAGACTCTCCCTGCAGCCGGTCCGGCTGCGGGGAGCCTCCGGCGGGTTATGCCAGGTCGGCGGGGAGGCCGGGGATGTAGCGGTCGGTCTTGTCCACCAGAACCTGGCGGACTGCCGGGACAGGCTGGTCGGGTGGGTCGTTGACCGCGCAGATCACCTGCTGCACGTGCCCTTGGTTATCGGGCCGGATCGCGCAGTCGACGAGAACGTGCAGCAGCGTCTCGCAGGCTTCCAGGTCATGCCCGTGGGTGCCGAGGCCGCTCAGTGGGGAATCGATCATGAGGAAGCCCGGCAGCCGGACGGCCGGGACCTCGCACATCAGGTCCCGCAGCGCGAGCATGGCGTTGATGCTGACTCTGACGAGAACCGCGCCGGCCACGGCCTGGTCTTCGAAGGAGCGGCCGTTGACCAGGGGAGAGAAGTCCTCGGCGTCGACGGAGGCACTGCGCACCTGCGCGTCGGTGGCCTTCATGCGCTTCTTGAAGAAGAGCGACCACCGCGTCACCAGGGCCTTGACGTGGTCACTCACGTCCTCCTCCGCCCTCTTGAACTCCTCCTGCGCGGTGTTCTTCGCCACCTCCAGACGATCGCGGTCACGCTCCAGGTTACGCAGGACGTCGACTTCCCTGAGGTGCTCCGCGAGCTCCTCGAGCCGCGCCGCCGGCTCACGTGCTGCCGCCTCGAGCCCCCGTACCGCCTCCCGCTGTGGCTCGACAGCATCCCTGACGAACTCCGCAGCACGCGCGTATGCCTCACGCACCGCCTGGTCGGCCTGCAGCGCCTTCAGCCGCGCGGCCGCAGCCGCGGCGTCCGCCCGTCCCCGGGCCGCCCGGGGACGGTCCCGCTGCCCGCGGGCCTGCCGCACACGCTCCTCGTCCTGCCGGCTGCGCTGCGCCCGGCCGGGGGGCTGGTTCTGGTGGTTTCGTAGGCGTCGCCGCGCCCTGGCGTCTGCGTTTCGAAGGCATTTCAGTGGCCTTGCTTTTGTTTGCTGGGTTCCAGGTGGTGTAGGGACTTGTCGGCGGGTGGTTGGGTGGTGTGGTGCCGGGACCGGTTTGCAGAGGACCGTTGATGTGTTTTCCCGCCGCCGGGATCCGCCGGGATCCGCGCGGCGTGGCCAGCGAGGGCGGCTCGGGTGGGAAAGGCCGGCGCGCGCCTGCTCGACGGGCTCGGCATGCACACGGGCGGCGTTCCCGCCGCACTGGGCTGGCAGCCGACGGTTTTC